>NZ_JACRST010000113.1 GCF_014384885.1 Ligaoa zhengdingensis | reverse complement strand
GTCCCAAGCTCGTCGGCGTAAAGACGGCCCAGCCCTTCATCATCGGAAATATCCGGGTAAAAGCGGTAAAGGTCAAGGTTCTGCGTCAGGTTTATCAAATCCTTCACGCTCCTTGTGTGGTTTCCCAAGACAAGAGCGGCTTCAAAGGTTTCCAGTCCGCCCTTATCCCGTACTTCCAGCAGGGCGTGGCCCAGCTCGTTCAGCTCGTCGATGTTCTCACATTCGTAGAGATGATCGTAGAGCCCCAGCACATCACTGTCAAAGCTGGTAAAGAACACTTCGCTGTACCGTTTCCCGTCTATCCCGATTTTGGCAAGGGCGGCCTGCAACTCCTGTGTCGTCATGGGGAAATGTACCGTTGTCCCTACCTCAATCCCCATTAAGGGGTATAGGGCTGTATTGGTTATATAGGCTTCAAACATGGGCTCATTCCTCCTTTCCGGCCCGGTCAGCCAGCACCTCATAAATCCCGGCCATAATGTAATCGGCGCAAGGGAGGGCAATCGC
>NZ_JACRST010000112.1 GCF_014384885.1 Ligaoa zhengdingensis | reverse complement strand
AATCAGAAGGCAAGCCTCAATGAGTTCCGCAAGCGCATCAACATTCCGGCACAGGAGGACGCCTTCAACGACATCCGCTCCGAGTATTCCGGTATGCTGCAAAGCCAGCTCACCAAGGGCAACAACGGATTGGTCAAGAGGAAGTACATCACCTTCGGCATTGAGGCGGACTCCCTCCGCACGGCAAAGCCGAAGCTCGAACGCATTGAAACCGATATTCTCAACAACTTCAAAACCCTCGGTGTGAGAACCGAGCCGCTGTCCGGCTACGAACGGCTGAAAGTGCTTCATGATGTGTTCAACATGGACACCAATGAGCCGTTCCGCTTTTCCTTTGACATGGTAGCCCGGACGGGACTCAGCACGAAGGACTTCATCGCGCCCACTTCCTTTGACTTCCGTGAAGGCAAGTGCTTCAAGATGGGCAGAACCATCGGCGCGGTGAGCTTCCTGCAAATCCTCGCGCCGGAACTCAATGACCGTATGCTTGCCGACTTCCTTGAGATGGACAGCAACAT
>NZ_JACRST010000111.1 GCF_014384885.1 Ligaoa zhengdingensis | reverse complement strand
ATCGCCAGCAGATATTCCGGCTTTTGGGCAACAAAAAAAGAGGGTTTGCTTCTTACTCCAAATTGGAGAAGAAACAAACCCTCTTCGTTTACGATGTAGTTCAGATGATTTCCCGGATGGTATGAATGACACCGAGCAGCAGCCCGATGAAGAAGGCGAGTCCTCCGATGAGACCGCCTATGATTAAGTTCAATGCGAAGATGCCGACTGAGCCGGAGATACCGTAACCGCTGGGAACGAGCCAGAGGCACATCCTCCGGATGCCGAACGGTAATCCAACGCAGATCCACATAAGGAAGTAGTCGCATACGCCGTCAGGCATATAGATCGGCTTGAGAAATGACGCAAGGCAGAACGCAAGCGTGATCGGAAGCACAACCTCCTTCAAGAAGACTTTGATAGCACCCACTATATCCTCCTTCTGCCGGAAGTGTGCAGCAGCACCCTCCGGCTTGCTTGATTATTGTGAAAGTCCTTTGTTTTCGGTCAAAAAAAGAAGGGACTAAGCCAGAATGCCTTG
>NZ_JACRST010000110.1 GCF_014384885.1 Ligaoa zhengdingensis | reverse complement strand
TACAGAAAAATCGCGGAATACTTCAAGGTGGATGTGAACTATCTGCTGACCGAGGACGAAGAGTTTGTGGTTCAGGCATCCGAGCAGTACGGCTCCCGTGGCATGAAACAGGCAAAGGACCTGATTGAAGGGATGTCCGGCTTGTTTGCGGGCGGTACGCTGTCCGAGCAGGACAAGGATGCGGTGATGAAGGCGTTGCAGGATATATATTGGGAATCCAAAGCCCGGAATGTTGAGAAATACACGCCGAAGAAATACAAGAAGACCGGTACGGACGCAGAGGAATAACTGTCTACGTCTCGGTTTCTTGACGGATTTACTTTGACTGTTTTCAACATGAAAGGGGTGAAGGTCCCGTGATAATTCGCTCCGAGGAAATATACAAAAAGGCGAACAGCATTGTCAAAAGCTGTGGAACAAGAGATACCTTGAAGATTGCCCGTGAGCTGGGCATTCATCTCCATTTTCTTGACAATCTGAACGATCTGCTCGGAATGTACACCTACCGCCATAAAGAGCGGCATATTCTTCT
>NZ_JACRST010000109.1 GCF_014384885.1 Ligaoa zhengdingensis | reverse complement strand
TACAGAAAAATCGCGGAATACTTCAAGGTGGATGTGAACTATCTGCTGACCGAGGACGAAGAGTTTGTGGTTCAGGCATCCGAGCAGTACGGCTCCCGTGGCATGAAACAGGCAAAGGATCTGATTGAAGGAATGTCCGGCTTGTTTGCGGGCGGTACGCTGTCCGAGCAGGATAAGGATGCGGTGATGAAGGCGTTGCAGGATATATATTGGGAATCCAAAGCCCGGAATGTTGAGAAATACACGCCGAAGAAATACAAGAAGACCGAGACGGACGCAGAGGAATAACTGTCTGCATCTCGGCTTCCCGACGGATTTACTTTGACTGTCTTCAACATGAAAGGGGTGAAGGTCCCGTGATAATTCGCTCCGAGGAAATATACAAAAAGGCGAACAGCATTGTCAAAAGCTGCGGAACAAGAGATACCTTGAAGATTGCCCGTGAGCTGGGCATTCATCTCCATTTTCTTGACAATCTGAACGATCTGCTCGGAATGTACACCTACCGCCATAAAGAGCGGCATATTCTTCT
>NZ_JACRST010000108.1 GCF_014384885.1 Ligaoa zhengdingensis | reverse complement strand
GGCTGGCACGAAGGCAGCGGATTTTCGTCGTGGCGGATTTTGGAGGCAGACGTGCCGCAGACATACTATTTAAGCCCCGTCCAATGCTCCCACTTCCTCCGCCTTGCGGAGAGGGCGGGCGGGCCGCCGCCGAAGGAGATCGAACAGCTTCTTTTGAAACAGGGCGGCAGATACCAGTCATCCACCCCTTTCAGTGCTTCCGTATGCGGGGAGCGGCAAAAAGGCAGGAAGAAACGTCCTTCCGAAACAGCTTCGGATTACCAACTGACCCTTTTCCCACTCTTTTAGCCAGTGATGTAACGCCCTTTGCCTTCTGGTATGAGGGCGACCCGGAGGGCGGCTGTATCCGTTTTCTGACGGAAACGGAAAGCGAACGGCTGATGGGGCTGCCGGAGGGCTGGACAAAGTACGGGGCGGACGGCGTGGAGATCCGGCCTCTGCAACGCTACAAGGCGCTGGGAAATGCGATTGCCCTCCCTTGCGCCGATTACATTATGGCCGGGATTTATGAGGTGCTGGCTGACCGGGCCGGAAAGGAGGAATGAGCCCATGTTTGAAGCCTATATAACCAATACAGCCCTAT
>NZ_JACRST010000107.1 GCF_014384885.1 Ligaoa zhengdingensis | reverse complement strand
GGCTGGCACGAAGGCAGCGGATTTTCGTCGTGGCGGATTTTGGAGGCAGACGTGCCGCAGACATACTATTTAAGCCCCGTCCAATGCTCCCACTTCCTCCGCCTTGCGGAGAGGGCGGGTGGGTCGCCGCCGAAGGAGATCGAACAGCTTCTTTTGAAACAGGGCGGCAGATACCAGTCATCCACCCCTTTCAGTGCTTCCGTATGCGGGGAGCGGCAAAAAGGCAGGAAGAAACGGCCTTCCGAAACAGCTTCGGATTACCAACTGACCCTTTTCCCACTCTTTTAGCCAGTGATGTAACGCCCTTTGCCTTCTGGTATGAGGGCGACCCGAAGGGCGGCTGTATCCGTTTTCTGACGGAAACGGAAAGCGAACGGCTGATGGGGCTGCCAGAGGGCTGGACAAAGTACGGGGCGGACGGCGTGGAGATCCGGCCTCTGCAACGCTACAAGGCACTGGGAAACGCGATTGCCCTCCCTTGCGCCGATTACATTATGGCCGGGATTTATGAGGTGCTGGCTGACCGGGCCGGAAAGGAGGAATGAGCCCATGTTTGAAGCCTATATAACCAATACAGCCCTAT
>NZ_JACRST010000106.1 GCF_014384885.1 Ligaoa zhengdingensis | reverse complement strand
ATCTACGTCATGTACATCGACACCGGAACGAACAAAACCTACCGCTGGGACGCGGATGCGCTGAAATACTATGTAGTCGGATCGGACTACAACGACATCAAAATCATAAATGGAGGTGGTGCGGATGGCTAATATCACGCTTAACAGCCGCATTGTAACCCGCAATGCGACGGCGGTACAATGGGAAGCGGCAAACCCAATCCTGCTTAAAGGCGAGCTGGGGCTGGAGGTTGATACCGGGAAAATTAAGTTTGGCGACGGCGTAAAAGCCTGGAGCGCCTTGGCCTATATCGCGGGCAGCGGAGAAGGAACAACGGTCAATATCGAAGATGTGATCGGCGCGGGGACAGCCGCCCAAAAAGACGTTGGCACAGTGGCGGGCAATATCCCGGTGCTTGGCACTGGCGGCAAACTGGCGGTTGATGTGCTACCGGCGATTGCAATATCAGAAACATATGCTGTATCGAGCCAGGCGGAGATGCTGGCCCTGACCGCGCAGACCGGCGATATCGCCATTCGCAGCGATGTAAATAAGAGCTATGTCCTTAGCGCAGATGACCCTGCGGTAGTGGGCAACTGGCTGGAACTGCT
>NZ_JACRST010000105.1 GCF_014384885.1 Ligaoa zhengdingensis | reverse complement strand
GCGGTCAAAATCATCTCCCAGCTTGCGGGCGGTAATGGGCTTTGTCCTGTCCGGCGTGAGGTAGGATAGCCGCCCTCGGCTCTCCTTGACAGTCACGCCCTGTTGCAAGAGAACGGCGGTGAACTCGCCATAGCTTGCGGCAGAGGACAGCGCGGTGCGTATGGCCTGCCGCAATTTTTCCTTGTCTGTTTCAAACTTCGTGGGCTTGGCTGGCTGCTCCTCGGCTGGCAAGGCGGCAGCTTCCTTGTCCAGCTTTGCCTGCCCTTTCCGCTGCGCCCAATACTCACGCTCGGTAATGCGGTTTTTGCTGCCATGCAAAAGGTCGATTTGATAGAGATTTTCCCGGTGGCACAGCTCCATGACTTCGGCTTTGAAGTATTCCATCGTCGCGTCTGTGCAGCGGTGTTTGCACCCGGCGCGGGTGTCTGCCGGTCTGTCCATGTAAGGCAGGAACGGAACTTCCTCTATCCGCAGAGAATTGATAACGATATGCACATGGATATTGCCGCTGTGGTTGTGTCCGTCCGGGTGGGTGCAGACAATGGCTTGGTGTCCGGGAAACTGCTTCCGGCAAAATTCCTCGCCCAACGCCTGCGC
>NZ_JACRST010000104.1 GCF_014384885.1 Ligaoa zhengdingensis | reverse complement strand
GCGGTCAAAATCATCTCCCAGCTTGCGGGCGGTAATGGGCTTTGTCCTGTCCGGCGTGAGGTAGGATAGCCGCCCTCGGCTCTCCTTGACAGTCACGCCCTGTTGCAAGAGAACGGCGGCGAACTCGCCATAGCTTGTGGCAGAGGACAGCGCGGTGCGTATGGCCTGCCGCAATTTTTCCTTGTCTGTTTCAAACTTCGTGGGCTTGGCTGGCTGTCCGGCGGCTTCTCTGGCGGCGTTCTCTTTATCAAGGGCAAGCTGCCCTTTCTTTGCCGCCCAGTATTCCCGTTCCGTTATCCGTTCCTTGCTGCCGTTCAAGAGGTCGATTTGGTAAAGCCCCTCCCGGTGGCACATCTCCATGACTTCGCTCTTGAAATATTCCATAGCGGCGTTGGTGCAGCGGTGCTTGCAGCCCTCCCGTGTGTCGGCTGATCTGTCCATGTAGGGCAGAAGCGGGACTTCGTAAATCCGCAGGGAGTTGATAACGATATGCACATGGATATTGCCGCTGTGGTTGTGTCCGTCCGGGTGGGTGCAGACAATGGCTTGGTGTCCGGGAAACTGCTTCCGGCAAAATTCCTCGCCCAACGCCTGCGC
>NZ_JACRST010000103.1 GCF_014384885.1 Ligaoa zhengdingensis | reverse complement strand
TGGTACATGGGGTCCACCCGGGATTTCTGCTGTTCCGCTATGGCGGCGGCCTTGTCCACCATTGCCCGGTATTCCGCCGTTGCGCTCCCTTCCTTGTAGTCGGAAAAGCTGTTCATTTCTTTTGCCCGGCGGGCGGCCCCTTCATTGATAGGGTAATAGTTGATGGTATGCACCTCCTTCATGCTTCGGGCCATGCTGGCCCGAAGTCTTACCGTTCTTCATGGGAAGTCTCCGCCTTGTCCTTTTTCGGAGCGGGTGGGGCTTCTTGAAACCGTTTGAGTGTAGCGAGAATGGAGTGGACAGGCTCGGCCTTTTCAGGATAGGCAAATATCCGGTGTTCCGGCGGAATGTCCTGCGGCCCGTGGTAATACTCCTTGAAGCCCTCCGGGACTGCCGACACATACCCACCGGGAGCGAATACGCCGCCCTCGTTGATACGCACATCCCGCCCGTATGCCTCATAATCGAAGTAGTTCTGAATGTGCTCCGGTATGTCGATAGTCCCAAGCTCGTCGGCGTAAAGACGGCCCAGCCCTTCATCATCGGAAATATCCGGGTAAAAGCGGTAAAGGTCAAGGTTCTGCGTCAGGTTTATCAAATCCTTCACGCTCCTTGTGTG
>NZ_JACRST010000102.1 GCF_014384885.1 Ligaoa zhengdingensis | reverse complement strand
TGGTACATGGGGTCCACCCGGGATTTCTGCTGTTCCGCTATGGCGGCGGCCTTGTCCACCATTGCCCGGTATTCCGCCGTTGCGCTCCCTTCCTTGTAGTCGGAAAAGCTGTTCATTTCCTTTGCCCGGCGGGCGGCTCCTTCATTGATAGGGTAATAGTTGATGGTATGCACCTCCTTCATGCTTCGGGCCATGCTGGCCCGAAGTCCTACCGTTCTTCATGGGAAGGCCCCGCCTTGTCCTTTTTCGGAGCGGGCGGGGCTTCTTGAAACCGTTTGAGTGCAGCGAGAATGGAGTGGACAGGCTCGGCCTTTTCAGGATAGGCAAATATCCGGTGTTCCGGCGGAATGTCCTGCGGCCCGTGGTAATACTCCTTGAAGCCCTCCGGGACTGCCGAGACATACCCACCGGGAGCGAATACGCCGCCCTCGTTGATACGCACATCCCGCCCGTATGCCTCATAATCGAAGTAGTTCTGAATGTGCTCCGGTATGTCGATGGTCCCAAGCTCGTCGGCGTAAAGACGGCCCAGCCCTTCATCATCGGAAATATCCGGGTAAAAGCGGTAAAGGTCAAGGTTCTGCGTCAGGTTTATCAAATCCTTCACGCTCCTTGTGTG
>NZ_JACRST010000101.1 GCF_014384885.1 Ligaoa zhengdingensis | reverse complement strand
CCCGCCCTCTCCGCAAGGCGGAGGAAGTGGGAGCATTGGACGGGGCTTAAATAGTATGTCTGCGGCACGTCTGCCTCCAAAATCCGCCACGACGAAAATCCGCTGCCTTCGTGCCAGCCTTCGGGAGCCTGCCCAATACTGGGCGTCCATGAGCCGCCAGCACACATCAGGCGTTCCCCCTCGCACCATTCCGGCGTTTCCCCATCTTCCCGAAGGAGGCATTGGAACTTCGGTGTCCGAGAAGGCGGATAGGACGGCTCTAAAGTCCATCCGGTCATTTGTAGAAAACGCTCCCATGACGTTTTCCCAAACAGCGATAGCTGGATATAGGTTATCAGTAGCATCCCTCATTTCCTGTATGATACGAAACGCCTGATAGAACAGGCTTGATTTTGCCCCGGCAAGGCCGGAGCGGTTGCCGATCAGAGAAAGGTTCTGACAGGGGGAACCGAAGGTAATTATATGGACAGGTGGGATTTTCCCGCCGTCCACCTTCGTAATATCCCCCAAATGCACCATGTCGGGAAAGTGCCTTTTGGTTATGGAGATGGGCGCTTTTTCAATCTCACTGGCCCAGACCGGACGGATACCGCACCGGGAAGCAGCCAGAGGGAACACGCCGATCCCGTCGAAAAGGCTTCCCAGCTTAATGTCCGGCATGGCCCGGGGT
>NZ_JACRST010000100.1 GCF_014384885.1 Ligaoa zhengdingensis | reverse complement strand
CCGCACCTTGCTTTCTGATTATACTCGATTTTTGTATCGAAGTAAAGTCGGCAACTCCAAGTTGCGGCGAAAAAATCGATGTATGTCAGGCTGGCCTGCGTGCGTACTCTGGACCTTTCCAGGGGCCGCTGTATGGGAGTAATCCCGTACAGCGGCTCTTTTTATGTCCTCGCGGTAGGCCGCGGGGCGGGTTCTCCAACCTCTGACAATTTTTGCTATGGCTTTTCTCCCCGCTCCGCGCCGCCAACCGTCAGGGCTGTAAAACAAGGCCCCACCGGGCCTTTGGGAAAGGCGGAGACATAGAAATGATACGTATCTATAGACGAAAGATTGACGACCTGCGCCGGGTGGTGATCCCGCAGCAGATGCTGAACGGAATCAATGTGAAGCCGGGCGATCTGGTGGACATCACCTGCGAGGGCGGGTCCGTCCGGATCGAAAAGAGTATGCCCACCTGCTGGCTGTGCCGTTCGGACGAAAACCTGGTGGAGGTCGAAGTTGAGGAGCAGAACTGCATGATTTGCAGCAGGTGCGTCATGCGCATCCAGATGGCGCTGATCCGCCGCCAGAGAAGGCTGAAAAAGTACTATACTTTTGAGGCGGCCGAAGAGATCGCCGAAGAAACTGCACAGCAAGAAACAGAAGAATAGCCCTACAGGCAAAAGGGCCGCCGGTACA
>NZ_JACRST010000099.1 GCF_014384885.1 Ligaoa zhengdingensis | reverse complement strand
AGGTCTTCTCAACAGCCATCTATGCCCGTCTTTCCGTTGAAAACAGCGGCAAGTCCGAAAAGGTGGATGTCATCGCAAATCAGATTGAGATTTGCAAGTCCTACATTGCAGAGCGTCCCTACCTGAATCTGATAGATACCTATGTGGATAACGGACGAACGGGTACGGTTTTTGACAGACCGGAGTTCAACCGTCTGATGAACGACATCCGCACCGGCAGGATCAAGTGCCTTGTGGTTCGTGATCTCAGCCGGTTCGGGCGTGACTACATCGAGGCAGGAACCTATCTGGAACGGGTCTTTCCGCAGATCGGGCTTCGGTTTATCGCCATCAAGGAAAACTACGATAACTTTGATGCGGACGGCTCCGGCGAAAGTCTCATCATCCCTCTACAAAACATGATCAACACCCTCTACTCGAAGGACATCTCCCGCAAGGTTTCTACCGCGCTCAAGGCACAGATGGAAAGCGGAGAGTTCAAGAAGCGCAATCTCCCGTATGGTTATCGCTGGGATGAAGAACACAGCAATATGGTCTTCGATGAGGAAACCGCACCGATTGTCCGGAAGATTTTCCAATGGAAGATTGAAGGGCTGTCCCTTCCTGCGATTGCAGACCGGCTTGATGCAATGAACGCGCCCAATCCGGAGTTTCAGAAGTATCAGGTCGGCGTCCGCACAGGCAATGCTAC
>NZ_JACRST010000098.1 GCF_014384885.1 Ligaoa zhengdingensis | reverse complement strand
ACCGCTACGGCATGGCGGATTCTTGAAAACTACACCCGCATCCCCGTTGAACATATCATGATTGAGCGGATCAAGCAGAACAAATCACTGGTAGACATCAAGCTCACCGCAAGAGCCTGTCAGGAACACTACCAGAAGCAAGTGGATTCCTTCGTCATCGTCTCAAGCGATTCCGACTACTGGGGGCTGATTTCTTCCTTACCGGACGCCAGATTCCTTGTCATGATTGAGAGGGAAAAATGCGGACCGGATATGAAGGCAGCACTTGCAGAATCCGGGATATTCTACTGCTATCTGGATGACTTCTACTCCGGCAACAGCGAGGACATCAAGAAAAACGCACTGTTCAAGGAGATGTACCGCTGGATTGACAACTCCGTTCACCTGAATGTCAACGATATGTTTGATGCAGCTCTGCGAAACACGAGGATCGAAATGTCTCCCGCAGAGCGGCGGCAGTTCTATGAGAAGCACATCAGGCACATGACGCTGACCATCGACGAGAACGGAAACGTCAGCATTGAATTGAAACGCGGATAGCCTTGGTTTCTATTCCGGGAGGAATGTGGATGGACAACAGATTCTATTTTGGATTCAATACATCGGAGGAACGGAAAAAGCGCAGAAAAGCAGAGCTGTACTCCATGAGTGAGCAAGTCAGCACCTTCTTTTGGGATGAAGCCCCGCAGCATGG
>NZ_JACRST010000097.1 GCF_014384885.1 Ligaoa zhengdingensis | reverse complement strand
TCTTTTGCCATCTTATCAAGTACGGCTCGAAAAGCCGTGGTACGGTCAATCCTTGTTTCCTCATCAATGCGGTCAAGTATGCCCTTCATTTTCAGAGCAAGTTCTTTTTCCTCGTCAGAAAGCTCCGGTATGCTAAGTAGCGCAGATAGTTTCTTGTCCTGCATAATAGCATCGCATTCGATGTATGACTTGTGTTCGGCTGACATCAATTCTTCAAAGTAGTTGATAAAAATATGAACGCGAATGCCACCTTCTTCGTCCGGGGAGAAGCAGACGGTTTGCGATTTTTCTGCAATTTCTTTCAAAAATGCAAGGTCTTCTGAGTCATCGAACTCCGCAAACGGAAGAAACATATTGATTTCCGCGTGCCAACGATGATAGTCCACGATTCCCTTGATATACCCGCGGTGTTGCTTGACAAACGCATCACAGCGTTCCAGAAGATACTCGTAGTTCTTCTTGTCCTCCGGTACAATGATCTTTGGTATCTTGTCCATTGCTTCGGAGTACGCTTTCAGCATACCCCCATTGACCGCGCGGTCAAACACCTCATCGCACCATTTATCGTATTCGACAGACTCGGTTTCCCGGTAATCCTTCTCAAAGATAATATCGTCCATTGCGTTACCCCTTTATGATTTTCTCAAGCTGCATTTCGGTCGCGTTAGGCAGACGTGATTGCAGATGTTTTAGAATGCGCTCTTTGGATTCCTGCGGGTCTCGCTGATAGGCGGA
>NZ_JACRST010000096.1 GCF_014384885.1 Ligaoa zhengdingensis | reverse complement strand
ATCTCTTCCTGCGTCGCTTGCTCATCCGCCAGCACGCCTTCCGCTTCCGCGATCACTTCCTCCAGCATATCGATCGATTCCTGCGTCAGGTCATAGTCCTCGATCGTCTTCTTCGCCAGTTCCACTGCCATCTCCAGCAGGCTCGTGTTCACTGCTCGTTTCAGTCCGCTGATCGCTTCCGCCAGCTCGCTTGTCGCTTTGTCCACTGCGCTCTGCGTCGCTTCGCTGTCACCGTACACTTCCTTCGCCGCTTCCAGCGCTTCTTCCAGCTCTGCCCACGTCTCTTCCGTGTACGCGCTCTCATCCAGCGCTTCCGCTTCCTCGATCGCTTCCTTCAGCGCGCTCTTATCCGCCTGCTCCGCCTGATCAACGATCGCTGCCATCACGCGCTTGTACATCGCGTTCAGCTCGTCCTGCGTCGCGTCGCCTTTCTCCAGCAGTGCTCTCGCCTCTGTCACCGCGCTTTCCAGCTCTGCGCGCGTGCCTTCCGTCAGCTTCTCGTTCTCCAGCGCCTCTTCCGCCAGCTCTACCGCCAGCTCCAGAAGACTCTTATCCGCTGCGAACTTCAAGCCGTCTCTCGCTTTCACGAGCGCCAGGTACGCGTCGTACACTTCCGTCTGCTCCGCGTCCGCTTTCGCAATCACTGCCTTCGCTTCTTCCAGCGCTTTCTCAAGCTCCGCCCAGCTCTCGGCCGTGTACCCGCTCTCCTCGTACTTCCCGTCGATCGCTTCCACCAGTTC
>NZ_JACRST010000095.1 GCF_014384885.1 Ligaoa zhengdingensis | reverse complement strand
CCGAAGCGACCCAGGAGGATATCGATGCGGCGTATGAAGATGTGATGTACGCGATTGTGTCGGTCATGGAGAATGAGGTGGACAAAGAGTTCCTGAAGTCCCTGATCGATCAGGCGAACAATACAATAGAGAATCACGCCGGTCAGTACACAGCATCCTCGATTGAAGCGCTGAAAGAAGCGGCAAAGGCGGGTCAGATAGTCTATGACGATCCTGAAGCGGATCTGGAAGCTGTCTTGGGTGCCTGCAAGGCCATTACGGATGCGAACAACACCCTGGTGGCAAGAGCAGACCTCAGCAATCTTGAGGCAGCATACAACTTTGCAGAAAGCCTGGAAGGCAAATGCGATTTGAGCTCTGTGGAAGGGCTGATGAATCAGGCGAAAGAGATTTTGGCGAATGCAGCTGACACCCCGATTTCAGAGCAGGATGCAGCGAAAGAGTTGGCCAGAACGCTGACAATTGAATTGTCGAAGATTCGTCTGAACGCCTCGATTGCAGCGGCGAACGAGAAACTGGCGGAGGAAGAGAAGTACACGGAAGCGAGCGTAGCGGCAGTGAAACTGGCGCTGGCGGAAGCGGAAGCGTTACAGCAGATCGTGGAAGAGCAGGATGTGGAAGCGATAGAGCTCGTGGAAGCGACTGCACAGAAGCTGGATAAGGCGGTAGATGCGCTGAAACTGGTGGACGACGACAAGCCGGTTGATCCTCCGAAGCCGAGCAAACCCAACAAGGGCAGCACGAGCCAGGTAGCGGA
>NZ_JACRST010000094.1 GCF_014384885.1 Ligaoa zhengdingensis | reverse complement strand
AGCACATGAAATTCGTCGAAGTAGCACCATGTAGCGATACCGCGCAGGAAATTCATGGACACCTGCGAGTTTACCAAGTCCTGCATAATGAGCATGGCAATCGTCCGAAGCCCGGCACCCAGCTTTTTTAAGTCAAGGCATACCAGACGGCGGTTCAGGTCCACATTGGTTTCATGGTTGAACACGTTAAGGGAACCCGACACATAGATTTCAAGGGCAGTTGCCAGCCGTACCGCCTCGCCCTCCGGCTGGGAACAGAGCAGGTCATACAGGGTTTGGAGGGTCGGCATTTTGCTTGTTTCCGGGTTCTGCAAGTGTTCCCGGTACATCTGGCGTACACAGCGATCAATGACGGTCCGCTCCACCGGCTGCAAGCCATCCTTGCCGCCGACGATCAGCTCCATCAGCGACAGGATAAAGTCGGCTTTCAGCGCCATCGGGTTTTCCTCGTCAAAGCTCAGGTCAATGTCCATCGGGTTGATGTGGTGGGGGCTGTCCGGGGCGATCTCGATGACCTGTCCGCCCAGCCGCTTGATAAGGGGCGAGTATTCGCCCATCGGGTCCACCACAATGATCCGGTCACGGGTGGCAAGGAACACGTTCACAAGCTCTCGCTTTGCGGCAAAGGATTTGCCGGAGCCCGGTACGCCGAGGAACAGGCCGTTGGGGTTTTTGAGCTTTTTCCGGTTTGCCATGATGACATTATGGGAAAGTGCGTTGAGCCCGTAATAGACGGCTTCGCCATCCATGCGGAGCTCCTGCGTCATAAAGGGAACGAAAATGGCCGTGGAGCTGGTCGTCATGCCGCGCTTGATCTCAATGCCGTTATGGCC
>NZ_JACRST010000093.1 GCF_014384885.1 Ligaoa zhengdingensis | reverse complement strand
CCGGCGTGTTCCGCTTTTGCCTGTGCTTTCTGGTACTTGTCCTTTTTGCTCCCGGCCTTCTCGGCGGAGCCCTCCGGCTCCTGTGCCTTGCCGGTATCCTGCGGCCCGCCCGCTTCATCCTCCTGCCTCATGCGGTCAGAGGGACGGCTTTTCCGGCTGTCCTCTTGAAACTTGCCGCTTTTGGACTTCGGGCCATTGTGGCCCGAAGGGATGTCCTGTCCGGTATCCTCGTCCTTAAACCGCAGGCGTCGGGATGGTGCGGGGGAAGGCCCTTCCCGTTCAGCCGGTCCGGGGCGATTGCTCCCGGTATCCTCCGTCGGCCCCGGCCTTTGAAAATTCCGTTTATCCGGTTTCTTTCCGATGATGTATCCCTCCTTTCCAAACCTCGGGCCATCATGGCCCGAAGTGCGTTATGCCCGGTTCATTTCCTGTTTTTTGTCCTCCGGGCGGGTGGTCATAATGGCGTACAGCTCGGTATTCTGCGGGAAGCGGTCAACAAACGGGATGGTGGTATTCCCGAAGAACAGCAGCCCTTCGCCGGAATTGGTATGGGTCACATAGGAAAGCTGGTGGGGGCTGATCCCAAGCTGTTTGGCTAAAATCTGCCGGTCCCCCTGTGCCTGCGAGAGCAGCACAAGGAAGTCCGAGTTTTCAAAGATGTTTTCAATCTCCGGGCTTGCCAGAAAATCCTTTACGTTCTGCGTTAAAGCACTGGGAACGCACCCTTTTTTTCGCAGCATTTTCCAGATCGCCACACAATAACTTGCCGTCAGACGGTCACGGAGTAGCACATGAAATTCGTCGAAGTAGCACCATGTAGCGATACCGCGCAGGAAATTCATGGACACCTGCGAGTTTACCAAGTCCTGCATAATGAGCATGGCAATCGTCCGAAGTCCGGCCCC
>NZ_JACRST010000092.1 GCF_014384885.1 Ligaoa zhengdingensis | reverse complement strand
CCGGCGTGTTCCGCTTTTGCCTGTGCTTTCTGGTACTTGTCCTTTTTGCTCCCGGCCTTCTCGGCGGAGCCCTCCGGCTCCTGTGCCTTGCCGGTATCCTGCGGCCCGCCCGCTTCATCTTCCTGCCTCATGCGGTCAGAGGGACGGCTTTTCCGGCTGTCCTCTTGAAACTTGCCGCTTTTGGACTTCGGGCCATCATGGCCCGAAGGGCTGTCCTGTCCGGTATCCTCGTCCTCAAACCGCAGACGTCGGGATGGTGCGGGGGAAGGGCCTTCCCGTTCAGCCGGTCCGGGGCGATTGCCCCCGGTATCCTCCGTCGGCCCCGGCCTTTGAAAATTCCGTTTGTCCGGTTTCTTTCCGATGATGTATCCCTCCTTTCCAAACCTCGGGCCAGCATGGCCCGAAGTGTGTTATGCCCGGTTCATTTCCTGTTTTTTGTCCTCCGGGCGGGTGGTCATAATGGCGTACAGCTCGGTATTCTGCGGGAAGCGGTCAACAAACGGGATGGTGGTGTTTCCGAAGAACAGCAGCCCTTCGCCGGAATTGGTATGGGTCACATAGGAAAGCTGATGGGGGCTGATCCCAAGCTGTTTGGCTAAAATCTGCCGGTCCCCCTGTGCCTGCGAGAGAAGCACAAGGAAGTCCGAGTTTTCAAAGATGTTCTCAATCTCCGGGCTTGCCAGAAAATCCTTCACGTTCTGCGTTAAAGCACTGGGAACGCACCCTTTTTTTCGTAGCATTTTCCAGATCGCCACACAATAGCTTGCCGTCAGACGGTCACGGAGCAGCACATGAAATTCGTCGAAGTAGCACCATGTAGCGATACCGCGCAGGAAATTCATGGACACCTGCGAGTTTACCAAGTCCTGCATAATGAGCATGGCAATCGTCCGAAGCCCGGCACC
>NZ_JACRST010000091.1 GCF_014384885.1 Ligaoa zhengdingensis | reverse complement strand
TTCGGGGATTCCGAGGGGGCCCTTGACGAGGTGGTCCTTGCAAGACACCTTGACATTAGGGTTAGCGTGCGCGCCCCGGAGGGCGAGGGCGTAGGTTCTGTTCGAGTGAATGGTTTTCCTTCAAGGGGGAGGGTAAATGAGTGGCCCGATTGAGAGGGTTAAGCCGGGGCCGTCTGACCCCGATAAGTAGCCGTCGGCAGACGAGTTGGGCGGTAGGGCCGGGAGGTATTGGTGCGACGTCCCGGAGCAGCACAGGCAGTTCTTTTCATGGTTCCACGTCGTTGGCTGTGCAGGACGGACTTACCATGGTCCGTCTCCGAGGAGAGTGCAGTATTTTCTTGGGGTTGGCGACTGCGGCCCTCGATGGGTTCGATGGTGCGCTAGGAGTGGGGATCACGACAGCGGAAGCGATTGCCGTGGGGATCACCGCTGTTCCGACTCCGATCAGTGATGATCAGTGGGACGGATGGTTGTACCATCGGTTCTTCTCGCTGGTGAGCCCGTCGGTGATGAATGGTGGTGCGGCGAAGGACACTGATGGTGTGACTGGTGTGAGCGCGGCTGTGCGGTTCGAGGTGGACAGCAAGGCCATGCGGAAACTGCCGGAGAATATGGCAGTGTTCGTGGTCTTCCAGGTGACGGAAGTGGGGATCGCGACGATGCAGTTTCATTTCAACTCGAGGATCCTACTGAAGTTGCCGTGATCATCTTTGGTTGGATGCAGGTGTGGGTTGAGGAGGGGGTGCCGCTGTACTGTTGGCACCCCCTTTGGATCCAGGAGGAGCTCTTCGGGGATTCCGAGGGGGCCCTTGACGAGGTGGTCCTTGCAAGACACCTTGACATTAGGGTTAGCGTGCGCGCCCCGGAGGGCGAGGGCGTAGGTTCTGTTCGAGTGAATGGTTTTCC
>NZ_JACRST010000090.1 GCF_014384885.1 Ligaoa zhengdingensis | reverse complement strand
GCTTCCAGTTCCTCGATGCTCGCCGCTGTGTACTTCGTCGCGTCGATCTCCGCCTCGCGCGTCTCGATCACCTTCGCCAGGCGCACCTTCGACATCGCCACTGTGAGCGCACTCGCCTTCTCCTTGATCTCAGGTGCATCCGCTTCCTGCTCGTCCAGCATGGTCTTTGCATCCTCCATCAGGGATTTCAGCTCCGTCAGGGTCGCTTCGTCGTACTTGCCGCTCTCGATCATCTCAAGCGCCAGGTTGTACGCCATTTCCAACTGGCTGAAGTCTGCCTTCAGAACCAGCTTCGCCAGCTTCTCCGCCAGCTCATCATAAGCTGCGTCAACCTCTTCCTGGGTCGCTTCCTCGTCGGCTACGACCTTCTTGGCCGCTTCCAACGCCTCTACGAACGGCTCGTAGGTGCTGGGCTTGTAGCTGCCATTCACATTTTCTTTGATGTCGGCAATCAGCGCTTCCAGCTTCGACTTATCCACGACGATCTCTTCTGCGCTTACGATCGCAAACATCAGCTCGTCATATGCAGCGTTGATTTCCTCCTGGGTCGCGTCGTCTGCCAGCGCCTCCGCCTTATCCAGCGCATTCTGGATGGCCTCTCTCGACTCTTCGGTCAGGTCGAGCTCTTCATCCGCCAGCAGGTCGTTCGCCAGGCTGATCGCCAGCTGCAGCAGGCTGTCGTCCGACGCATACTCCAGACCGTCGCGCGCCTTCACCAGCGCCAGATAGGTCTCGTAAACCTGCGCCTGGGTCGCGTTCTTGTCCTCCACAACCGCTTTCGCTTCGGTCAGCGCTGCATCGAACGCCGCCCAGCTCTCCTCGGTGTAACGCGCTTCCTCGAACACTCCGTCGATCGCTTTGATCAGCGATTCCAGCATGCTCTTATCCACATCGGAGGGAATCTCGCCCTCCACC
>NZ_JACRST010000089.1 GCF_014384885.1 Ligaoa zhengdingensis | reverse complement strand
TTGATAACGATATGCACATGGATATTGCCGCTGTGGTTGTGTCCGTCCGGGTGGGTGCAGACAATGGCTTGGTGTCCGGGAAACTGCTTCCGGCAAAATTCCTCGCCCAACGCCTGCGCCCGGTCTACGGTCAAACCGTTGTCCACCGCGTCCCGTGGGTCAAAGCTGATAATGTAGTGGTGGCTTTTTACATCTTCCCGCTTCTGGTTCTTCCCATAGCGGAGATTGGAGCGCATACAGGCAACGGCAAAATCCTCGTCGCCGCAGTTCAGCGTGGCTATTCGATAGTCCTCCCTGAGCATGAGCCGCCCGTTTTCATCAAGGGTGGGCTTCATGGTAAACTCGTCATGTTCAAAGGTGAGGTACTGCTCGGCTGCGCCATAATCCGCATTTTTAGAGCTGATATGTTTGAATGTTGCCAACAGCGTCACCTACCTTTCGCAGGACTTCAAACTTCAAGGCAGCAAGGTCAGAAATGGCGGCGCGGACTTCAACGGACAGGGCGTTGTATGGTGTGCCGTACTCGTTGAGGGCGCGGGCAATCTGATTGAGGTTGCCACCGATTTTTCCGTATTCGGCGGTCAGCCTGCCAACGGCGGACAACAGTTCATCATTGACCGGGGAAACGGTAACGATGGGGCGAATGGTCGCCCGTGTAATGGCTTGCCGGATAAATTCGGATTGGCTCATGTCATAGTGTTTCAGCCGCTCGGTAAAGTCGGCGTATTCTTCCTCGGTCATGCGGGTTTTGACCACATGGCAGCGGTGGGGTGTGTTATATTTTTTCTTCAAGCGTTGACCTCCTTTCTCGCCCGACAGGGCGCATGAGCAGGGTTTGGGGAAGGCACTCCCCAACAAGATTTACCAAAGGGGGCAAAACCGCAGATATGCGGATTTTGGCACCGTGGTAGAATCTTGCTCT
>NZ_JACRST010000088.1 GCF_014384885.1 Ligaoa zhengdingensis | reverse complement strand
ATTGACGTTATCGAAAAGGCCGTCCAGATTTCCCATGATACCATCGACGAGCAGACCTTTCAGCCATTCAACGATTGCGTCGATGATAAAGTCCATACATCAGCTCCTTTTCTGGAAAAAGGGACAACGGGTGACACTTAGCTGAACAGGCCGGACAGCAGAGGGATAAGCTGAAGGCCGATCAGAACGACACCGCCGCCAGCCATGAGCTGCTTAATGCCCTGTGATTTTGCCGCAGGGTTGTCCGACCCGTAACCTTCCAGAAGGTTGATGACGCCCCATACCGCCAGACCGGCGCCAAGAGCCATGACCAGAATTTTGAGAATGTCGATTGCCTGATTGAAAAATTCCATATATGTTCCTCCATTTTGTTTGTTTGATGGTTTTGGGTACAAAAAAAGCCGCCCACATCGGCGGCGCTTCGGGTCATCATGGCCCGAAGTTACACGAACTCGTCGCTTTCCAGATCATCGAAGTTCAACAGGTCAGCTTCTTCGTCTGTGTCGGAGCCGTCCACTTCGTACACCGTGTATTCGTCCTCCGGCTTTAGTCTCAATGGCCGGTGGCGGAACAGGCTTTCCAAGCGGAAGGCGTTTTTCTTTTTATCAAATTCGGCTGTGTACTTGTAATTCGGGTGCTTTTTCAAGTCATACTTCGGGGACAGGAAAGGCGGGAGCCCCCTAAGCTGCAAGATACATTTATCTCCGGGCATGGTGGTGATCTCGCTGGTGGTCATCAGCTCCCGGCCAAGCCGCTGCATATTCTGGCTGTAACTTTCAGACTGTCCACGGCTTCGGCCCTCGGTCTGCATGGAGATGGTGGCCTTGCCCAGCCAGTTTTCCGAAATATCCTTTAGGGTGGAAGCCTCCCGGCCTCCGAGGAATACGATACTGTCCATGTTGCCCATGATGGTTTCGGAATGGTCTTTGTA
>NZ_JACRST010000087.1 GCF_014384885.1 Ligaoa zhengdingensis | reverse complement strand
TGACTGAGCAATCCAACTACTCATAGTATATCCTGAATTGCTCATCCTGTCAAGGGGCATGAGTAGTTGTACACGAAAAAGTTACATCTTTTGAGCAGTTCAAATGGACAGGCATTTATCCTGCCGAAGATCATCCGTACCGGCATACACCGGTATGAGGGAACAGGAGTGAGAAACGCAAATGGCTACACAATACAGAAAGGCATACGTTCCGGTTACGCTGGATGTGGACAAGGAAGGGGCAATCCTCCCTCGCCTTATCTGGTGGGACAACGGTGTAATCTTTCAAATCGACCAGATTCTTTACAAATGCCGCGCCACATCCAAAAAGGTTGGGGGCGGAGGCATCCGTTACACAGTTCAGATTCGCGGAAAGGAATCGTTTCTTTTCCACGAAGGAGACAAGTGGTTTGTCGAAGCAAAGGAGGACAACTGCTCATGATTTTATCCCAGCGACAACTTGAAGAAATTGCAGCCTCAACAACAAAGGACTTCAACCGGTTCTTTTTCGGGGATGAGGCGGAAAAGCCCGACCGACCGCCTTTGCCAACGCCCATTGATCAGTTTGCAAAGAATTATCTCGGTCTTCGCGTATCATTCGCCCGTCTCTCGCCGGACGGAAGCATCTGCGGTGTCACTGCATATGCCGACACCGAGTACAAAATCACGGAGTTAGGCATTACGCGCACACTGGCTTTGAAGCGCAATCAGGTTATCTTGGACGAGAGCTTCATTCGCTCCGGAAACGTGCAGCGGCTCTGTGCCAAGCGAAGATTTACCCTTGCCCACGAGTGCGCCCATCAGATTCTCTTCCAGCTGGAATCGGAAGAGGTAAAGGCATCCTGCGAAATGAGATATTCCGCACGGACAGCTTATACGCCGCGAGAGCTGAAAACCCGCGAGGACTGGAACGAATGGCAAGCAAATGTCTTGGG
>NZ_JACRST010000086.1 GCF_014384885.1 Ligaoa zhengdingensis | reverse complement strand
TGACTGAGCAATCCAACTACTCATAGTATATCCTGAATTGCTCATCCTGTCAAGGGGCATGAGTAGTTGTACACGAAAAAGTTACATCTTTTGAGCAGTTCAAATGGACAGGCATTTATGCTGCCGAAGATCATCCGTACCGGCATACACCGGTATGAGGGAACAGGAGTGAGAAAAACAGAAATGGCTACACAGTACAGAAAAGCATACGTCCCGGTTACGCTGGATGTGGACAAGGAGGGGGCAATCCTCCCTCGCCTTATCTGGTGGGACAACGGTGTAATCTTTCAAATCGACCAGATTCTATACAAATGCCGCGCCACATCCAAAAAGGTTGGGGGCGGAGGCATCCGTTACACAGTTCAGATTCGCGGAAAGGAGTCATTTCTTTTCCACGAAGGAGACAAGTGGTTCGTCGAAGCAAAGGAGGACAACTGCTCATGATTTTATCCCAGCGCCAACTTGAAGAAATTGCAGCATCAACAACGAAGGACTTCAACCGGTTCTTTTTCGGGGATGAGGCGGACAAGCCCGACCGATCAGCTTTGCCAACACCCATTGATCAGTTTGCAAAGAACTATCTCGGTCTTCGCGTATCATTCGCCCGTCTCTCGCCGGACGGAAGCATCTGCGGTGTCACTGCCTATGCCGACACTGAGTACAAGATCACGGAACTTGGTATTACGCGCACACTGGCTTTGAAGCGTAATCAGGTCATCTTGGACGAGAGCTTCATTCTATCCGGCAACGTGCAGCGGCTCTGCGCCAAGCGCAGATTTACCCTTGCCCACGAGTGCGCCCATCAGATTCTCTTCCAACTGGAATCGGAAGAGGTAAAGGCATCCTGCGAAATGAGATATTCCGCACGGACTGCTTATACACCGCGAGAGCTGAAAACCCGCGAGGACTGGAACGAGTGGCAAGCAAATGTCTTGGG
>NZ_JACRST010000085.1 GCF_014384885.1 Ligaoa zhengdingensis | reverse complement strand
TTGCTCTGCTTCATAGTCTGCCGACAGCTCTGTGAAACGCTCGTCTGATATGCGCCCGGTCACGCTGTCCTCATACAGCCGCTTGAAGATAGCGGATAACTCGGCTATGCGTTTCTCGGCGGCTTCCAGTTCCTTTTTCTTGGCGGCGTTCCTGCGCTTGCCCCCGTCCTCGTTCTGCTCAATCAAGAGCTTCATAAACCGGGCTTCATGCTTTGCCGCATAGCTTGTCACTTTCCGCAGATTGGAGAGTACACCAGCAGTCAAAAGGTCGGTGCGGATAAAGTGCGCCGTACAGTCATGGGTGCGTTTCTTGTAGTTGCCGCAGATATAACAGTCCTGCTTGCGCTTGTCCGTCTGGTATCGCTGCTGATACATCACACTGCCGCAGTCTGCACAGAACAGTATGCCGGAGAACAAGCCCACTTCATCATAGCGGTTGGGGCGTTTGCGCTGCTTGCGAAGTTCCTGCACCCGTTCCCATGTCTGGGTGTCTATGATAGGCTCGTGGTGGTTCTCGAATATCGCTTGCTTTTCCTCCGGGTTTTCTACGCTGTGCTTGACTTTGTAAGAGAGTTTTTCCGTCTTGAAGTTTACCAGACAGCCCGTGTATTCCCGGTTTTCAAGGATATGCACAACGGTATTGGTCGCCCACTTGCACTCATAGCCGAGGTGGTAGCGGCGGGTGCTGCCCGTCCTGCGGTATTCCAGCGTCCCCGGCGTGGGGATCTGCTGCTCTGTGAGCATACGGGCTATCTTGGTCGGACCGTTCCCGGCAAGGCAGAGGTTGTATATCTGCTTGACTACGGGTGCGGCTTCCTCGTCAATGATGAAATTTTCGTCCTCGTCCATGAGGTAGCCATACACAGGTTTGCTTGTGATGGGCTTGCCACTCATGCCTTTTGAGCGTTTCACTGCTTTGATTTTCTTGCTCGTATCTCTCACCAGCCATTCGTTAAAGATATTCCGCAGCGGGGCAAAGTCATTGTCGCCCTGTGCGCTGTCCACTCCGTCATTGATAGCGATGAAGCG
>NZ_JACRST010000084.1 GCF_014384885.1 Ligaoa zhengdingensis | reverse complement strand
TTGTGTCCGTTGTAAAGTGAAGGGACATTTCACGGAGGAATCTTCGGGGAATACGATTTTGGGAGATTAGCAAGCAAATCCGGTGAGTACCCACCGGAGAAAAATCAGTTAAGGAGACCCTGCCCTTAACATCAGATTTTTGCTTGTTGGGATAGTCCCAAACCCTTCTAATCTTTACGACGGAGGGCGCAGCATGGTACGAAGAACGCGAGACATTCAGAAGAAGATTTGGCTGACACCACAGGAAGAACGAACGATTGCAAAGAAGATGGAAATGATCGGCACGGAGAACTTCGGTGCGTATGCAAGGAAGATGCTGATCGACGGTTACATCATTGTCGTAGACTACACAGAGCAGAAAAAGCTCGCCGCCGAAATCAACAAGATCGGCGTGAACATCAATACCGTCTGCCGCAGAATCAACTCGACGGGACGATTCTATCAGGACGATATTGACGAGCTGAAAGAAAAGATGGATGCGGTATGGCAGTTACTAAAATCAAAGCAATCCGAGGAACTTTGAGCAAGGCAATCGCGTACATTCTGAATCCCGAAAAGACCGACGAGAAGCTACTGGTCTCGTCCTACGGCTGTGCCAGCGAGACCGCAGCGCGGGAATTTGAATGGACGCGGAAAATAGCCGAGCAAAAAGGGATGAATCCGGTCAGGATCATAGCCCGTCATGTGATCCAGTCCTTTGAAATTGGAGAGGTCACACCGGAGCTTGCCCACGAGATTGGCAAGCAGTTTGCAGATGAAATCCTCGGAGGAAAATATGAGTATGTGCTGACCACTCACATTGACAAAGACCATGTTCATAACCATCTGATTTTCAATGCGGTTGACTTTGTGAACTACCACGCATACAAGAGCTATAAGCGGATTTACTATGATATGCGTGAGGTCAGCGACCGGCTCTGTAAGGAAAACGGTCTCTCTGTTATCCCTCCCTCTCAGAACAAGGGCATGGGCTACAAGGAGTACACCGAAGCCAAACGCGGCACGAGCTGGAAGCAGAAACTCAAGCAGACCATCGACCGGCTTGTCAT
>NZ_JACRST010000083.1 GCF_014384885.1 Ligaoa zhengdingensis | reverse complement strand
ATCTACGTCATGTACATCGACACCGGAACGAACAAAACCTACCGCTGGGACGCGGATGCGCTGAAATACTATGTAGTCGGATCGGACTACAACGACATCAAAATCATAAATGGAGGTGGAGCAGATGGCTAATGTCACGCTAAACAGCCGTATTGTAACCCGCAATGCGACGGCGGCACAATGGACAACCGCAAATCCGATCCTGCTCAAAGGCGAGCTGGGGCTAGAGGTTGATACCGGGAAAATTAAGTTTGGCGACGGTGTAAAAGCATGGAGCGCCCTGGCTTACATCGCGGGCAGCGGAGAAGGTACAACGGTCAACATCGAAGATGTGATCGGCGCGGGGACAGCCGCCAAAAAAGACGTTGGTACAGCGGAAGGGAATATCCCGGTGCTTGGCACTGGCGGCAAACTGGCGGTTGATGTGCTACCGGCAATTGCGATATCGGAAGTATACGCGGTATCGAGCCAAGCGGAGATGCTGGCCCTGACCGCGCAGACCGGCGATATCGCCATTCGCAGCGATGTAAATAAGAGCTATGTCCTTAGCGCAGATGACCCTGCGGTAGTGGGCAACTGGCTGGAACTGCTCGTGCCCGAAGACGCGGTGCTGTCGGTCAATGGCAAGACCGGAACCGTCGTCCTGACCACATCTGATATTGCAGAGGGGACAAACCTCTACTATACAGAGGCGCGGACGACAGCGAACTTTGAAGAAAACTTTGCTGCAAAATCGGTGTCCGATCTTCAGGGCGGTGATACCTTAATCCACACGACTGATACGCTGATCTTAGATGGGGGCGGTGCTTGATGGCGGAGTATACCATTCAGGCGAGGCAGCAGCAGCGCAGTGATACGGCGGCAAACTGGACGGCGGCAAACCCGGTGCTGCTCTGCGGCGAAATCGGATTTGAAAGAGACACAAGAAAGTGGAAGATCGGCGACGGCGCGAGCGCTTGGAGCGCGCTAGCCTATCAGGCGGATGGCACGGTCAGCGGCGGAGCGGTGGAATCGGTGAACGGCAAGACCGGCGCGGTGACGCTGACCGCGGCCGACGTGAGTGCGTTGAGCAAAACAGCGCAAGCAGTGACCAACTGGGACACCGCTACCA
>NZ_JACRST010000082.1 GCF_014384885.1 Ligaoa zhengdingensis | reverse complement strand
GCGCTGGAGGAAGCGAACCGCGTGATGGAGGACAAAGACGCGACCGCAGAGGAAGTGCAGACGGCGAGCGACGAGCTGCAAGCGGCGATAGACGGGCTGCGGTATGAGCTGAACACCGAGCTGCTGGAGATGTCGATCGAGCTGGCGGAAAAGACGCTGACCGATTTCAACCTGACGGAGGAATCGGAAGCGGAGCTGCAAGCGGTGATCGACGAGGCGAAGGCGCTTCTGGAGAACCCGAAGGCGACGCAGACGGACATCAACGAGATGTTTGAAAAGGTGATCAAAACGCTTGCGGGAATCGTGGAAGCGGAGAGCGCGGACAAGGCGATGCTGAACGAGCTGATTGCGCAGGCGGAAGCGCTGAACCGCGGGAACTACACGCCCAGCACGCTGGCGGCGCTGGACGAGGCGCTGGAAGCGGCGAGAGCGGTATCTGCGGACGAGACCGCGGAGGAAGCTGAGGTGAAAGCGGCGCAGAAAGCGCTGATGCAGGCGATCATCGATCTGAAGTTCATGGCGCAGAAGGACAGCCTGAAGGCGGCGTACAAGCTGGCGGAGGAGCTGACAGCGGATGAGAAGTACGAGGAAGCGACGCTGGCGGAGCTGAAGGGCCTGATGGAAGAGGCGGCGGAGCTGCTGGAAGACCCGGAGGCGGAGCAGGCGGAAGTGGACGCGATGGGCGAGAAGCTGACCATAGCGATGGCGAAGGTTCGTCTGGCGCAGGCAGTGGCGGAAGCGAAGGCGCTGAAGGCGGAAGCGTACACCGAGGCGAGCTGGAGCGCAGTAGAGTCCGCTTTGAAAGCAGCGGAAGAGGTTCTGGAGAACGGCGACGCGGAGAAAGCGGAGTACGAGGAACAGGCAGTTCTGCTGAGAGCGGCGATGAACGCGCTGGTAGAGGCCGACGCACCGAAGCCTGTGAAACCGTCGAAGGGCGGCAGCACGAGCCAGGTGAGCGACAGCGACTACTGGGCGGAAGTGGTCGAGAAGATCAACGGAACGGAGAAGGGCGGCAGAGTGAACGCGAAGCTGGATGAGGGAGCGAATGTTCCCGCGACAGTGATCGACGCCCTGAAGAACAAGGGAGTGACGGTGGTCTTCGAGATCGGCGGCAAGGATTACGCAGTGAACGGCGCGGGCGAGCTGAAGGGCTACAGCGCGGCGGCAGTGTA
>NZ_JACRST010000081.1 GCF_014384885.1 Ligaoa zhengdingensis | reverse complement strand
ATGAATTACATAAAGCCCGAACTGCTGATTCTGGCGCCGGTGTTGTACCTGCTGGGCGCGGGGCTAAAAAAGGCCCAGGCATTTGCGGACAAGTATATTCCGCTGGCGTTGGGCGCTGCCGGCGTGCTGCTGGCCGTCGTCTGGGTGCTGGCGACCACGGACATGACAGGTTACAAAGATGCGTTACAGGCCGTTTTTGTGGCGCTGACGCAGGGGATTCTCGCGGCGGGGTGCAGCGTGTATGTGAACCAGATCGCCAAGCAGGCAAAGAAACAATGAAAAGTAAATAGCAGAACCGGACGGTGATTTACCGCCCGGTTTTCTTTTGCCCAAAATAAATACATAAAGGAGAATGCATTTATGTTAGTAAAAATCACCGGAAAAGAAAACAACGAGATTTTAACCGCCAACAGCCGGGATATAGCGGAACATTTCGAGAAACAGCACAAGGACGTCCTTGAAGGAATCCGAAATCTCACGGCGGAAAATTCCGCCGTCAAATCCATGTTCATTGAGACGGCTTATGAAGTCCGCGGCAAGCAATATCCGCAATATGAAATGACGCGCGATGGATTCTCTTTGCTTGTGATGGGATTCACCGGATCAAAAGCGCTCGAATGGAAGCTCAAGTATATTACAGCTTTCAATGAGATGGAGCAAGAGCTGCGCCGCATCTACGCCGAACGCCGGAAGTGGGAGATTGAACGCGCCAAAGGCGTGATGATCCGCCACATCCTCACCGACACCATTAAAATGAAAATTGCGGACAGCCCCAATAAGAAATTCGCCTATCCGAATTACACCAAGATGATTTACAGGGCGATCTTCGGAAAGCCGCTCAAAGAATTGCAAGCTGAGATGGGCGTAAAGCCGAAAGAGAGCATCCGCGAATATCTGACCGCAGAGCAGCTCAAGGAAGTAGAAAGCCTTGAAATGCTGGTCAGTGGACTCATTAATGTCGGAATGGGATATGACGAGATCAAAGCGTTTGTGACTGAAAGATACAGCCCGACGCAGCTATTGGCGGGATAATAGAAAGGAGATAGACGCATGAACATCAAAGAACAGCTCATCCGTGTGAACCCCTACAGCCGGCCGGGGACGAAGATCAGGCCCACGAAGGTGATCGTGCACTATGTGGGCAACCCTGGCAGCACGGCGCAGAACAACCGGGACTACTTCGACAACCTTGCCACAAC
>NZ_JACRST010000080.1 GCF_014384885.1 Ligaoa zhengdingensis | reverse complement strand
CCCTATGTGTGGGGCGGCTCCAGCCCGTCCACCTCCTTTGACTGTTCGGGCTTTGTCTGCTGGGTGTACACGGCCAGCGGCGTCCACAACCTGCCCCGTACCACGGCGCAGGGCATTTACAACCAGTGTGCTATCATTTCTCCCTCCGAGGCAAAGCCGGGCGATATTATCTTTTTCACGGGAACCTATGACAGCCCCGGCCCTGTGTCCCATGTGGGGATTTATGTGGGCGACGGGATGATGCTCCATTGTGGGTCCCCCATCCAATACGCAAATATCAATTCAAGCTACTGGCAGACACATTTCTATGCCTTCGGGCGTCTGTGAGCCAGAGGAAAGGAGTCCTTGCATGAACAAGATCGACAAGCTCGATAAGGAACTGGAAAAAGCCCGGGAGAAGGCTGCCGAGTGGCAGGCCAAAATCCGGGAGCTGGAAAAGCAGAAACAGGAGGAAGAAAACAGCCAGATCGTACAGGCGGTGCGCTCCCTCAAACTGACACCCGCCCAGCTTATGGCTTTTCTAAATGACCCCAAAAACAGCCTTACCGCTTCGGGCCATACTGACCCGAAGCCGGAGGCGCCCGAAAAGGAGGACACAGCCCATGAAGAAAACTAAATACCGCAGGCTGGCGGCGATAACTGCCAGCCTTTTGTGTTGCCTGATCTTTACGGTCCCGGCTTACGCCCAGAGCAATGAGCCGCAGCCCGAGGCCACTCCCGCTCCGGTGGAAACCGAAGCGGAGACGGAAACCCAGAACCCCTTTACCCCGGACGGGACGGGAACCGTGGTGGACAACGCCACCGACGAGGACGGTAAAGAGTTTTACACCATTACCACAGCAGACGAGAGCGTGTTTTATCTGGTGATCGACAAACAGAAAACCAGCGAGAATGTCTATTTCCTCAATACCGTTACCACAGACGACCTTCTGCCTCTTGCCGAACAGGGTAAGGAACCGCCCAAAGAAGTGACCCCGGAGCCAGAGCCAAAGCCCACCGAACCTGTGGAGGAAGTACCGGAACCCAAGCCGGAGAAAAAGGACAGCCCCCTTCTCTCTATGCTCCTGATCGGCGCGGTGGTGCTGGCCGGCGGTGGAATTGGTTACTATTTCAAGATTTACAAGCCGAAGCATGAAGCCCCGGATTTGGAAGATGATTACTGCGAATATGAGGACGGGGAGCTGGAGGAGATCGCAGAGGAACCCGAGGACGAAGATACCCCGCCGTGGGAGGAAGATACGGAGGAATGAGAATG
>NZ_JACRST010000079.1 GCF_014384885.1 Ligaoa zhengdingensis | reverse complement strand
GATGAAGCGGGCGGGCCGCAGGATACCGGCAAGGCACAGGAGCCGGAGGGCTCCGCCGAGAAGGCCGGGAGCAAAAAGGACAAGTACCAGAAAGCACAGGCAAAAGCGGAACACGCCGGGGAAAAGCTGGGAAAGGCCCGGGAGAAACTGGACAAGACCGAGGCAAAACGGGCAGCGAAGAAGCCGCCGGGGCTTGCAAAAAAGGCAGTCCGGGGAGCCCGCACCGAAGCATGGTTTTATCTCCACAACAAAATCCACGAAGTTGAGCATGAAAATGTGGGTGTGGAAGGAGCCCATAAATCCGAGCTGGCCGCAGAGGCCGGAGCCCGGAAACTGACCCGCTATGCCAAACGCCGCTGGCGGGAACACCCAGCCCGGAAGGTGGCAAAGTGGGAACGGAAGGACATAAAAGCCCGGGCCAATGTGGATTTTCAAAAGATGGCCTCCGAGCACCCGGAACTTGCCAGCAATCCGCTTTCCCGTGTGCAGCAGAAATGGAAACTGAAACGCCGGTATTCCAAAGAAGCAAAGGCGGCTGCAAAACAGGGCGCAAAGGCCGCAAAGAAAACCGCTGCCGCTTCGGGAACTGCGACCCGTCGGGCGGCGCAGTTTGTGACCCGTCATCCCGTGGCGGTGCTGGTCCTGCTCCTGCTGTTGCTGCTCTGTTTTCTTGTGTCGGCGGTAAGCTCTATCTTTCCCACGCTTGGCAGCGGCCTTGCCAATGCGTTATCCGGCACCTCCTACGCCTCGGAGGATACGGACCTGCTGGACGTGGACGAGGACTACACGGCACTGGAAAACGAGCTGGCGCAGACGGTAGCGAACATCGAAAGCACCCATCCCGGCTATGACGAGTACCGCTATTCCGTGGACGAGATCGGCCATAACCCCTATGAGCTGGCATCCTATCTCTCGGCAAAGTACCATGTGTATTTCCGGGAACAGGTGCAGGACGAACTGCGGGAGATCTTCGAGGCACAGTATGAGCTGACCTTGACGGAGGAAGTCGAGATACGCTACCGCACCGAAACCAGCACCGACCCGGAGACCGGGGAAACCACCACCGAGGAAGTCCCCTATGAGTATTACATCTTAAATGTGACCCTCACAAACAAGACGCTGCCCGCCGTGATCCTGCCGAGGCTTAACGAACAGCAGCGGGAAATCTACACCGTTATGCAGCAGCTCAAAGGCAACAAACCCTATCTGTGGGAAGGGATTTACAACGGCGGCGAAGATACCGGCCCCAGCTATGAGATACCCGGCGAGGCGCTGGATGACCCGGCTTTTGCGGCGCTCATGGAAGAAGCCACAAAGTACATCGGCTGGCCCTATGTGTGGGGCGGCTCCAGCCCGTCCACCTCCTTTGACTGTTCGGGCTTTGTCTGCTGGGTGTACACGGCCAGCGGCGTCCACAACCTGCCCCGTACCACGGCGCAGGGCATTTA
>NZ_JACRST010000078.1 GCF_014384885.1 Ligaoa zhengdingensis | reverse complement strand
CCGCCGTTCTCTTGCAACAGGGCGTGACTGTCAAGGAGAGCCGAGGGCGGCTATCCTACCTCACGCCGGACAGGACAAAGCCCATTACCGCCCGCAAGCTGGGAGATGATTTTGACCGCGCTGCCGTTCTTGCCCTTTTGGAACAGAACGCCCACAGAGCCGCCGAGCAGACCGCAACCGTACCCGAATACCCCCGCAACATAAGGGAGCGTTTGCAGGGCAAAAAAGCTGTCCAAACCACCCCGGAAAAGGACGGTATTCAGCGCATGGTTGACCGGGCAGCGAAGCGAGCGGAGGGAAAGGGCGCGGGCTATGACCGCTGGGCGGCAGTCCACAATCTGAAACAAATGGCGGCTACCGTTGCCGCCTACGGGCAGTACGGCTATTCGCCGGAGGAGCTGGACGCAGCCCTTGTATCCGCCAATGCGGATTTACAGGACAGCACCGCCAAGCTGAAAGCCCTGGACGCTGCTATCCGGGAGAAAAAGGAACTTCAGACACAGGCGCTTGCCTATGCCAAGACCAAGCCTGCCCGTGACGGTCTGAAAGCGCAGAAAACGGAAAAAGCCCGCAGCGCCTACCGGGAACGGCACGAAAGCGATTTTATCATAGCGGACGCAGCCACCCGTTATTTTCGGGCGCATGGCGTTTCCAAGCTGCCAAGCCATAAAGCCCTGCAAGCGGAAATCGAGCAGCTTACCGCCGAAAAGAACGCCCATTACAACGAATACCGGGAGAAAAAAGCCCGTGTCAAGGAGCTGCATACCGTGAAAAGCAATCTTTCTCAAATCCTGCAAGGCGAGAAAGACAGAGAGAAAAAGCACGAACATGAGCGTTAAAAACCGCCCCGAAACGATACCAAAACGGGGATATGCCCTGCACCCTATCCGCAATACTGCCCACCTTTGAAACGGGGCGCACAGCGCAGGAAATCCCCGAAAATGACACCGAGAAACCACATTTTTACCGACCTATCCGCTTATACCAGCGGAAACGGCAGAAAGGAGCGAGAAATGCCACGCATGAGCAAAAAGCGGCGGTTGGAATGGAGCTTTTTCCTCAACCACCGAAACCGTATTACCTACAATGACCTTTGCTGGAGCTGCACACGCGGCTGCAAGCAGAGCTTCCGGGCGATTATCGTCCTCTGCCCCCGGTATTTCTCTAAGAGATGGAAACACAGGGAGGACACCGCCAATGGCAGATAACCGCAAATATTACTACCTCAAACTGAAAGAAAACTTCTTCGACAGCGATTCCATTGTGCTGTTGGAGGACATGAAAGACGGGATTTTGTATTCCAATATCCTCTTGAAGCTGTACTTAAAATCGCTGAAAAATGGCGGCAGATTGCAGCTTGACGAGCATATCCCCTATACCGCCCAGATGATAGCCACGCTGACCCGTCACCAAATCGGGACGGTGGAACGGGCATTAGCCATCTTCCAGCAGTTAGGGCTTGTGGAGCAGCTTGACTGCGGG
>NZ_JACRST010000077.1 GCF_014384885.1 Ligaoa zhengdingensis | reverse complement strand
ACCCCTAAGGGGTGACCCGCCTCAGCGCGTTTGGAGAGGCGCTTCCGCCCTTCGTCCTCCATCCCGCCATCGGAAATCTCTCCGCCCCCTTTGCTTTCTTTCCCCTCCTCTTCCACTTTTCTGCTCTTTCTCTTCCACTCCCTTGCTCCTCTTCCGCTCCCTTCCGCTTCTTCTTCCATTCGTTACATTTTGTCATCTTATTCATCAATTATATTACATTTTGGTAACAACATCCTCTTGTTTTTCTCCTCTTCCACCCCTATAATGGGAACCAAGCCAAGCACATGGACGGCGGGCTGGAGAAACGGTACCCACCGGAGCCCCCTCCCTGTTTGGAAAATTTCTTTTCTGGAGGAACCCTTTATGAAAAAGATCATTTCCATGATCCTTGCTCTGACAACTGCTGCCAGCCTCGCGGTTACCGCGTTCGCTCAGACCAAAGATAACGACAGCTCCAATCCCGTTACCAACGACACCGTCTTCTTTGACAAAGACGCCGACGGCCTCGAGCTCAACGCCGATACCGTCCTCACCCCCGGCGAGACCTACTACTTCCCCGTGAAGTTCATCGAGGCCGGCAAGACCCTCGCGGACGCCCAGGCCCTCACCTCCACCCAGTTCAACAACTTCAAGTTCCACTTCGCCAACGAAGAGGGCAAGCGCGAGATCTCTTCCATCAAGGTTGAGAAACACAAATCCGTCTACAGCCTGGCCATCACTGTGAAAGCCGGCTGGCCCACCAAGCTGTCCGACGTCTCCTACACCGTCTCCGTTGTTGACTCCAAAGACAGCAAAAACGAGATCGATGTTGCTGCTCTGGCCTTCCAGACCGGTTACAAGACCATCGACGACAGCTCCCTGAAAAACCCCGACTACGTTGTGGTGAACCCCGAGGCCCCCGTTCTCACCGAGGACAGCTTCGACACCCTCAACGACCTCGCTGACGGCAAAGAAGTCACCTTCGCCCACGGCGACTGGGAGTTCTCCGTGCGCGTCAACGGCATGAAGGACACCAACATGGTTTCCAACAGCGACGATATCGACGCGATCATCGAGAAATACCAGGATCAGGACTTCAAATTCGTCTCCTTCCCCGCTGGCCCCGAGTTCCGCACCACCGGCACCCTGTCCATCGACGTCTCCTCCGAGATGGACGACTTTGACGGCAAATTCTTCGTCTACCGCTACCTGAACGGCAAGCTCACCGAGGTGGACTTCACCCTGGATTCCGAAGAGGAGCTGGTCAAGATCAAGACCAAACAGCTGGGCCGCTTTGTGCTGACCAACAAAGAGATCACCGATTCCGTGGTTGACCCGAACTTCGGCTCCAACGGCGAATCCTCCAACGGCGGTTCCGAGCAGAACCCTGACACCGGCGCGAACGACTTTGTCGCCATCGCCGCTGCCATGGCCATCATCGCTTCCGCTGGCATCCTCCTCTCCCGCAAACGTAAATAATCCTTCCCTTCCCCTTCTTTTCTGCCAATCATTAAAAAGCACCGGAGTCCCTCGCCTCCGGTGCTTTT
>NZ_JACRST010000076.1 GCF_014384885.1 Ligaoa zhengdingensis | reverse complement strand
ATTGACGTTATCGAAAAGGCCGTCCAGATTTCCCATGATACCATCGACGAGCAGACCTTTCAGCCATTCAACGATTGCGTCGATGATAAAGTCCATACATCAGCTCCTTTTCTGGAAAAGGGACAACGGGTGACACTTAGCTGAACAGGCCGGACAGCAGAGGGATAAGCTGAAGGCCGATCAGAACAACACCGCCGCCGGCCATAAGCTGCTTAATGCCCTGGCTTTTTACTGATGTGCGATAAAGAAGTAATAGAAGTGTAAAAAATTTTGCCGTTCCTATCCGGCACTTGCGCATTGTGTCGGATAGGTCGGGCGGTTATTCGGGCAAGTCCACCTTGCCAACAAAAGAATAATAAATCTCAATGTCCTGTCTGCGGGTCTTGTTCTCGTCATAGCTGCACTCATGCACAACGATTTTCTCTACAAACTCCCGCAGCAGAGTAGGGGTAAGTTCTTCAAAGCTGGTATGCCGCCGGACAACATTCATAAACTTTTCTGCGTTCACGGTGGCTTCCTGTGCTTTGGAAAGCTCCGCTTGAATAGCAGCGGCTCTTTCTTTCAGCTCCCGTTGCTCTGCTTCATAGTCTGCCGACAGCTCTGTGAAACGCTCGTCTGATATGCGCCCGGTCACGCTGTCCTCATACAGCCGCTTGAAGATAGCGGATAACTCGGCTATGCGTTTCTCGGAGGCTTCCAGTTCCTTTTTCTTGGCGGCGTTCCTGCGTTTGCCCCCGTCCTCGTTCTGCTCAATCAAGAGTTTCATAAACCGGGCTTCATGCTTTGCCGCATAGCTGGTCACTTTCCGCAGATTGGAGAGTACACCAGCGGTCAAGAGGTCGGTGCGGATAAAGTGCGCCGTACAGTCATGGGTGCGTTTCTTGTAGTTGCCGCAGATATAACAGTCCTGCTTGCGCTTGTCCGTCTGGTATCGCTGCTGATACATCACGCTGCCGCAGTCCGCACAGAACAGTATGCCGGAGAACAAACCCACTTCATCATAGCGGTTTGGGCGTTTGCGCTGTTTGCGAAGCTCCTGCACCCGTTCCCATGTTTGGGTGTCTATGATAGGCTCGTGGTGGTTCTCGAAAATCACTTGCTTTTCCGGGGGATTTTCTACACTGTGCTTGACTTTGTAAGAAAGTTTTTCTGTCTTGAAATTTACCAGACAGCCTGTGTATTCCCGGTTTTCAAGGATATGCACTACGGTATTGGTCGCCCACTTGCACTCATAGCCGGGGTGGTAGCGGCGGGTGCTGCCCGTCCTGCGGTATTCAAGCGTTCCCGGCGTGGGGATTTGCTGCTCTGTGAGCATACGGGCTATCTTGGTCGGACCATTCCCGGCAAGACAGAGGTTGTATATCTGCTTGACTACGGGTGCAGCTTCCTCGTCAATAATGAAATTTTCATCCTCGTCCATGAGGTAGCCATACACAGGCTTGCTTGTGATGGGCTTGCCATTCATGCCTTTTGAGCGTTTTACTGCTTTGATTTTCTTGCTCGTATCTCTCACCAGCCATTCGTTAAAGATATTCCGCAGCGGGGCAAAGTCATTGTCGCCCTGTGCGCTGTCCACTCCGTCATTGATAGCGATGAAGCG
>NZ_JACRST010000075.1 GCF_014384885.1 Ligaoa zhengdingensis | reverse complement strand
CTGGAATCGGAAGAGGTAAAGGCATCCTGCGAAATGAGATATTCCGCACGGACAGCTTATACGCCGCGAGAGCTGAAAACCCGCGAGGACTGGAACGAATGGCAAGCAAATGTCTTGGGCGCGGCAATCCTGCTTCCTCAGAAAGAGGTTGACCTGGCAATGCGTCGGTTTGCAGAAACGCCGCTGATCAATTACGAGGGGAGGTATTCGTATGGTGATCACTTAACGCTGCGCCTTTTCTGCCGGTTGTTCGGTGTCTCCAAGACAACGGCGTCTATCCGCCTTCGTCAGCTCGGCTACATGGTAGATCGTCCATTCAGTGAGTATGTTGACCCATTGGAGGTGTGGTAATGAAGAGAGCATCCATTCGGGTTCAGGAACCGACGCCGGAGCTGATCGAAAAAATCCGCAGGGCAAGAGTTGCCATTTCCCAGCAGAAGCCCCGATACCTGAAATGTCCGTATTGTCAGCATAATGCCATTGCTGTCTACGAGGACACGAGAGGTCATGTAGAATCCAAGTGCAAGAAATGCGGGCGGATCACCGTCTTTGATGTGCTGAACATGAGAAGACTGCGCCCGCGTACCAAGTAAGAACCAGAGGACAAGCCTCTGTTCTAAAATAAAATATATGTCATAGCTGAGCTGTGGAGCCGCCTGATAGGTGAAGTCATCCTAATGCCGCATGAGACAGAGTTTAATTGCTCTGTTTTATCGGCATGGGATTCAAACCTCACCGTCATGCGGCTCTTTTTCTGTCTTCACCCTTCCCGCTGCTCCCGCGCAGCGGAAAGGATGAACAATGAAAATCCCTAAGACCCCTATCGCGTTCGATTACGACCTATGGACTACGGAGGACGGCAAGTGCATGGTGCGCGTGAAACGAACCGGCGAAATTTCCGAGGTTGACCGCAAGGTTATGAGAATCCTTCGCGCAGAGGAAAAGCGGATCAGACGCTCGTATGGCTCTGACAACACCTCTGAGGATGAGGACGGCGCAGAGAAAATTTCTGATACCGTGCTGTCCCTTGACGCTATACCGGAGGACGATGTGAAGTCCGCTGCATGGCTGGCAGACTCCCGCGACTGCATGGAGGAACTGATCACCGCCCTCAAAGAGAAGGAGCTTCTTTCCATTCTGACCGAGAAGCAGCGCGAATTGTATCTTGCGATGACCCGTGAAGGACTGACTCTTCGAGAGTTTGCCCGAAGGAAAGGCATCGGCATCAGAGCTGCATTTGACCTCAAAGCAGCGGTGCAGAAAAAATTTCAAAGAATTTTTTGAGCGGTACTCAACAAACGGCAAAAAGATGTCCGTTGTAAAGTGAAAGGGTCAATCAGACCACTTCACTGCTCCTTGAAAACTGAATAGTTCAGTGCTGCGGATCTTTCCGCTTCTGCGAAGCAACACAGCTTCCGACGCCAAGACCTCCCGAAAGGGAGTGAGCGACCTCCGGAGAGCTATAACAGTCGTGTGGTGCGGCTGCTTGCGACGATGCAGATGCCGGGTATAATGATACTTCCGTCTTTTCTTTGAATGGGCGGCTCGGAGCGATCCTCGGAGGGGTGAGAGTCCCATGATACCGATTGACCATTGGTAGTCCGCAGCATTCCCGGAACTGCA
>NZ_JACRST010000074.1 GCF_014384885.1 Ligaoa zhengdingensis | reverse complement strand
CGCTTGTGCGGCGCGAGCTGCGCGGCGCGGCGCGTCCTGCGCTGGAGCTGCACATCACGGGCAGCAGCTATGCGGAACTGGCGGAACTGTTTGTGGATAACGCGGCGTTCTCGCTGCGGCATGGCGGCGAGGATTACGACCAGAGCGAGTACTGCTTCGCGGGGCCGATCACCGACCACCGCGACGGGACGTTCAGCGTCATCGTGGGAAAAAAGACGCCCTTTGAGCTGGAACGCGAAGCCAAGGAGCAGCTCATGCTCGAGCTGCTGACGGAAAGGGGGGCGATTGTATGAGCACAGTGGAAATGCTGGTCTATCTGATCCGGCGCGGGGTCCTCGCGATCGACCGCGTGGCCCCGGCCTACCGCGCAGAGGTCGATGCGGCGCTGCAGGGGGATGCCAATTGATCGAGTTTATCGCCCGTTACTGGCTGGAGGTGCTGTTCGGCGCGGCGTTGTCCCTGTTGGGCCTTGCCTACCGCACCCTGTCCAGCCGGTTCAAACAGTACATGAAGGAGCAGGACGCGGTGAAGCTGGGGATTCAGGCCCTGCTGCGCGACCGCATCATCCAGACCTACAACCACTATTCCGCGAAGGGCCATTGCCCCATCTACGGGTTGGAAAACGCCGAATCGATGTATTTGCAGTATCACGCGCTGGGCGGCAACGGCGCCATCACCAAGCTGCTCGAGGCCCTGCGCGAGCTGCCCACCGAGCCAAAGGAGGACAAATAGATGAACAAAATCATGAGCTACATAAGGCCCGAGCTGCTGGTTTTGATCCCGGTGCTATACCTGCTGGGCGCGGGGCTAAAAAAGGCCCGGGCGTTCGCGGACAAATATATCCCGCTGGCGCTGGGCGCTGCCGGCGTGCTGCTGGCCGTCGTCTGGGTGCTGGCGACCACGGACATGACAGGCTACAAAGATGTGTTACAGGCTGTTTTCGTAGCGCTGACGCAGGGGATTCTCGCGGCGGGGTGCAGCGTATATGCAAACCAGCTTGTGAAGCAGTCGGGGAAGGACGAGTGAGGCCATGGAGATCAGGGAACAGCTCATCCGTGTGAACCCCTACAGCCGGCCGGGGACGAAGATCGAGCCCACGAAGGTGATCGTGCACTATGTGGGCAACCCTGGCAGCACGGCGCAGAACAACCGGGACTATTTCGACAACCTTGCCACAACCCATGCGACCTACGTTTCGGCGCACTATGTGGTGGGGCTTCATGGGGAGGTCATCCGGTGCATCCCGGAGGAGGAAATCTCCTACGGTGCGAGCGAGGGGAACAAATACGGCATCAACATCGAGGTGTGCCACCCGGACGAGACCGGCAGATTCACGGCGGCGACGGAGGAGGCACTGGCGGAGCTGGCAGCGGACATCTGCAAGCGGAGAGGGTTTGACCCGGGCAAAGATGTGATTCGGCACTACGATGTGACGGGGAAGAAATGCCCGCTGTGGTATGTGGAGCACCCGGAGGCGTGGCTTACCTTCCGCGAGAGGGTCAGGGCGCTGGCGGGCCAGCCCCAGCGGGACAGGCCGATTTACCTCGTGCAGGCCGGCGCTTTCGCCGACAAATCCAACGCTCACCGCCTCGCACAGCAGCTCAGCCACCTGGGGTTTGACGCCTTTGT
>NZ_JACRST010000073.1 GCF_014384885.1 Ligaoa zhengdingensis | reverse complement strand
CCACCTCCATTTATGATTTTGATGTCGTTGTAGTCCGATCCGACTACATAGTATTTCAGCGCATCCGCGTCCCAGCGGTAGGTTTTGTTCGTTCCGGTGTCGATGTACATGACGTAGATGTTTCCGACCACTGGGAATTCCAGATATGAGCCATACGGTGCAACGCCGGTCGCGCCCACTGTCCCCAACGTCTGGTAAAATTCCTGCTCTGTGCCCGTATACCCACCGATCACCGCGGCCTGATATGCCGACATGCCTGGCGGGCCCTTGCCGGTGATCTCTACTGTGACCTGCGGGCCGCTTGTGAGTTCGACGGTGATATTACTCATATGTCACCTCCGGCAATACGCCAAATGTGCTGGGCGGGATGATGGTGGTCACGGTGCCGTCCGCGCGGGTGAGCTGGAGGTCGTAATAGTAGTCGCCAAACAGCAGCGGCTTGGTGTCCTCCGGTGCGATGTGGATTACCGCCTCGCTGCCTGGGAACTCGGTGATTACCTTTTGCAGCAGCTTTTCGGTATCGTCCGGGTTGTATTTGACGGTGAAATAGAGCGTGTCGCCCGCCTCGAACGACACCTGCGCCCCGTCCTCCACCATTCGCACCGAAAGGCTTTCTGTGTCCCCGCGGATCATTTGGATATCTGTGCCGATGATCTGCATTTTGTCGCCTCCTTTACGCGGTCATGCCTTTGACGTACTGCTTGACGGTGACGGTGCCGTTGGTGCCTGCCTGGCCGGTGCTTCCATCCCCGCCACCAGAGCCAGTACCGCTTCCTCCTGTCCCTCCAGCGCCGCCAGATACATTTAATAATCCGGTGATGCTCGGCAAACTTTCGTTGTGGACTACATATACTGCGCCGCCACCGCCACCGCCACCGCCACCGCCGCCGCAGTTGGTGTATTTATCAGTACTGTTTAGTCCATTTTCCCCGTCCATCCCGTTGCATTTGATCGCTCCGTCCAAAGCTAACGATCCGCCCACGTAGATAAGTACGATACCTCCACCATAATTTCCATTCCCGCCTGCTCCGCCGCTGCTATCGTTTGGTTTTCCACCACCGCCGTATTGCCCAGACTTTTGGACAAACAAATTTTCCGTTGGTATGTCTATTGTGATGGTGTTGGAATCCCCTCCTTTTCCCCCATATTGGCTGCTTCCGCTTCCGGCACCACCGCCGCCTCCAGCTCCGTAACCGCCCCCATATGCGCGGGCGGGCATGGCAGACCCACCCGGGCCTTGCGTCCTATAATCGCTATTATAGGGTCCGCCACCGCCTCCATCACCGCCATCCCCGCACACCAAATCCTCCGGGTACGGGTAGTTGTTGTTAGGGTTGGTCTTGGGTGCTTTGCCGCTCTGGTCGATTGTCCCGTGGATGGTGCAGTCACCTTTGACACGGATTACGAGGCCCGCGTTGCAGTCCGAACACTGATACAACGCCCCGGCCTCGATGGTCAGGCTCTTGTAGTTCTTCTCGACCACTGACTGGTGCGGCACAGTCACCGGCTCAATATGAGTTTCGTTCGCCGCCAGGTAGAAATCCCCGTCGCTCCCGTCACCGAACAGCGACGGCGTGGGCTTGCGGTATCCGCCCACTCTGATAATCGTCGGCATTACAAATCCCCCCTTATGATGATCCGCACCGGCAGATCGATTTCAGGCTTATCTCCCCACGCTTTGACGGTGATCTTCCCCGCGGACTGCCCGCTGTCCTGCATATTCGCCGCCTGCAACGCAACAATCTGTTCCTCGGTTGCATCGGTGGTGGGTAATATCTCCTGCACGCTGCTGCTTGTCACGCCGGACACCGACAGGCTGTAGGTAAAGGGGGGCTCACTGCCTGTCCAGCCTGTCTTGGACAGGGTTTTGGTGGTTAGGGTGGACTT
>NZ_JACRST010000072.1 GCF_014384885.1 Ligaoa zhengdingensis | reverse complement strand
GCGCTTTTTCAATCTCACTGGCCCATACCGGACGGATACCGCACCGGGAAGCAGCCAGAGGGAACACGCCGATCCCGTCGAAAAGGCTTCCCAGCTTAATGTCCGGCATGGCCCGGGGTACCATGTCCCTTCACGGCAAGCACCCCTTCCAGTGTGGTCGCCGCAATGCCCAGCCGCCCGGCAACCGCAATATCATTTTTTACATCCTCGTCCACAGCGCTGCCGCAGACAATCAGGGTGTGGGAGCGCCGCAGCATATCCCGGCGCATATCAATCCCAGCCTTGTGTTCCTCGGGAACGCTGTCATTCAAAAACAGCGGCAGATACAAGAGCGGGCAGATCGGGGAAAAGCCCGCCTCATAAGCAAGACGGCAGTAGTGGGCCGCCAGCTCCATATCAACATCCGGCTCGCCGCTCCATGCGGCGGTCAGGTATGCTAAAGGTCGTTTCATTGGTTGAGCCTCCATTTCTGTTTTGGTTTAGGGAAAAGCAAGAGTTCGCCCAACCCCTCCGCCCCTTCCCCCGGGAAGGGGAACGGCTCTGGAGAATTTATATCCCCGTCGCTTGATCGGGAAAAAGCATAACCGGGAGAAATCCGTCAAGGGTGCCTCTGGCACCGCCTGCGGCGGCGCTGCCCTTGACTGATTTTCCCGGCTATGCTACGGAATAACTGGCGACGGGGAATAATTTATATCTCCAGAGCTTCGGGGCGCGGGGCAGAGCCCCGCAATCCTCGGGCCATGCTGACCCGAAGTTTGGGCTTACTTTTCCTGTTCGGTTTTCTTCTCCGGCTTTTCATGTTCCTTCTGCTGACCCTTCCAGTCGTCCAGCAGCTTGATGATCTGGTCCTTCATTTCCCTCGGCGTAGTTTCCTTGCCGAAATACTTGCTCAGTTCCGCACCTGTCAAAATCACTTTGTCTACCTCCTTTTTGTCCTCCATCATAATGCCGTCAATCACATCCCCGTTGAGCAGCTTCTTTTCGTCCAGCTCACGCATACGCTTTGCCTGCGCCTGTGAAGGCGAGGACTGCTGGCTGTCAATGGCGACGGCGATATAGTTCTGGTTCTTCTTGCCGATATAGGAAAGCTCCACCGCCGTAGTAAAGCCCAGCTTTTTTTCATCCATCAGCTTCATCAGGTCGGGAACCAGCTCATTGAGCCGGATATACCGCTGCACCTGCTTGACCGCCATCTTATTGCGCTCGGCTACAATTTCGTTGGAGCGTTTTCCTGCGTCCTTCGGGTCAATCTGGCCCGAAGTGCGGGAGCCCTGGTGCTTGATGGCCTCAAGCTGCATTTTCAAGGCTTTGGCCCGCTCACTGGGGAGGATTTCTTCACGCTGGTTGAGATTGTCCTCGACCATCTGCGTGATGGCTTCATCGTCCGTCAGATTGCGAACAATACAGGGCATATCCGCATATCCGGCAAGCTCGCTGGCCTTCTGGCGGCGGTGGCCGGACACGATCTCATAGCCGCCATCCTCACGGGGACGGACGATAGCGGGCTGGGTCACGCCCTTGTCCTTGACGCTGGACACCATAGCCCGCATTTCTTCATCATCCCGAACCTCAAAGGGATGGTTCTTGAAGGCGTGAAGCTCGTTCAGCTTGATATAGACGATCTGTTCCTTGCCCCGGCGTGGTGCATCCTTCGGTTTTTCGGGTTCCTTCGGAGCGGGAGCGGCCTGTACCGTTGGCGCCGTTTTTTTCTCCGGTTCCTTTTTGACCGCATTTTCCGGTTTCTGTGCGGGAGCTTCGGGCTTTGGGGTTGCGGCCTTGTCCTTATCTGCTTTCGGGGGACGGCCCCGGCGCTTCGGCTGTTCCGGCTCTTTGGGTTTTTCCTCCGCTTTCTTCGGAGCCTCCGGCTGCTTTTCCGGTTTTTCCGTTTTTGCCGGGGCAGGCTTTTCCCCGCTGGGAGCTGCCGCCCGTTCCTCGACCTTCTTTTCCTTCATA
>NZ_JACRST010000071.1 GCF_014384885.1 Ligaoa zhengdingensis | reverse complement strand
GCGCTTTTTCAATCTCACTGGCCCAGACCGGACGGATACCGCACCGGGAAGCAGCCAGAGGGAACACGCCGATCCCGTCGAAAAGGCTTCCCAGCTTAATGTCCGGCATGGCCCGGGGTGCCGTGTCCCTTCACGGCAAGCACCCCTTCCAGTGTGGTCGCCGCAATGCCCAGCCGCCCGGCAACCGCAATATCGTTTTTCACATCCTCGTCCACAACGCTGCCGCAGACGATCAGGGTATGGGAACGCCGCAGCATATCCCGGCGCATATCAATCCCGGCTTTGTGTTCCTCGGGAACGCTGTCATTCAAAAACAGCGGCAGGTACAAGAGCGGGCAGATAGGGGAAAAGCCCGCCTCATAAGCAAGGCGGCAGTAGTGGGCCGCCAGCTCCATATCAACATCCGGCTCGCCGCTCCATGCGGCGGTCAGGTACGCTAAAGGTCGTTTCATTGGTTGAGCCTCCATTTCTGTTTTGGTTTAAGGAAAAGCAAGGTATCGCCCAACCCCTCCGCCCCTTCCCCCGGGAAGGGGAACGGCTCTGGAGAATTTATATCCCCGTCGCTTGACCGGAAAAAAGCATAACCGGGAGAAATCCGTCAAGGGTGCCTCTGGCACCGCCTGCGGCGGCGCTGCCCTTGACTGATTTTCCCGGCTATGCTACGGAATAACTGGCGACGGGGAATCATTTATATCTCCAGAGCTTCGGGGCGCGGGGCAGAGCCCCGCAATCCTCGGGTCATGCTGACCCGAAGTTTTGGCTTACTTTTCCTGTTCGTTTTTCTTCTCCGGCTTTTCGTGTTCCTTCTGCTGACCCTTCCAATCGTCCAGCAGCTTGATGATCTGGTCCTTCATTTCCCTCGGCGTAGTTTCCTTGCCGAAATACTTGCTCAGTTCCGCACCTGTCAAAATCACTTTGTCTACCTCCTTTTTGTCCTCCATCATAATGCCGTCGATCACATCCCCGTTGAGCAGCTTCTTTTCGTCCAGTTCCCGCATACGCTTTGCCTGCGCCTGTGAAGGCGAGGACTGCTGGCTGTCAATGGCGACGGCGATATAGCTCTGGTTCTTCTTGCCGATATAGGAAAGTTCCACCGCCGTAGTAAAGCCCAGCTTTTTTTCATCCATCAGCTTCATCAGGTCGGGAACCAGCTCATTGAGACGGATATACCGCTGCACCTGCTTGACCGCCATCTTATTGCGCTCGGCCACGATCTCGTTGGAGCGTTTTCCTGCGTCCTTCGGGTCAATCTGGCCCGAAGTGCGGGAGCCCTGGTGCTTGATGGCCTCAAGCTGCATTTTCAGAGCTTTGGCCCGCTCACTGGGGAGGATTTCTTCGCGCTGGTTGAGATTGTCCTCGACCATCTGCGTGATGGCTTCATCGTCTGTCAGGTTTCGGACGATACAGGGCATATCCGCATACCCGGCAAGCTCGCTGGCTTTCTGGCGGCGGTGGCCGGACACGATCTCATAGCCGCCATCCTCACGGGGACGGACGATAGCGGGCTGGGTCACGCCCTTGTCCTTGACGCTGGACACCATAGCCCGCATTTCTTCATCGTCCCGGACTTCAAAGGGATGGTTCTTGAAGGCGTGGAGCTCGTTCAGCTTGATATAGACGATCTGCTCCTTGCCCCGGCGTGGTGCATCATTCGGTTTTTCGGGTTCCTTCGGAGCGGGAGCGGCATGTACCGTTGGAGCCGTTTTTTTCTCCGGTTCCTTTTTGACCGCATTTTCCGGTTTCTGTGCAGGAGCTTTGGGCTTCGGGGCTGCGGCCTTGTCCTTATCTGCTTTCGGGGGACGGCCCCGGCGCTTCGGCTGTTCCGGCTCTTTGAGTTTTTCCTCCGCTTTCTTCGGAGCCTCCGGCTGCTTTTCCGGTTTTTCCGTTTTTGCCGGGGCAGGCTTTTCCCCGCTGGGAGCTGCCGCCCGTTCCTCGACCTTCTTTTCCTTCATA
>NZ_JACRST010000070.1 GCF_014384885.1 Ligaoa zhengdingensis | reverse complement strand
AGCATATCCCCTATACCGCCCAGATGATAGCCACGCTGACCCGTCACCAAATCGGGACGGTGGAACGGGCATTAGCCATCTTCCAGCAGTTAGGGCTTGTGGAGCAGCTTGACTGCGGGTTGCTTTATATGACCGACATCGAGCTGATGATAGGACAGTCCTCTACCGAAGCCGAGCGGAAACGGGCTGCAAGACTGGAAAACAAGGCACTTTTACCGCCCCGGACAAAAGGCGGACATTTGTCCGACATTCGTCCACCAGAGATAGAGATAGAGTTAGAGAAAGAGATAGAGATAGAAAAAGAGAGAGAGGGAGAAACGGGACACCCCGCCCCCGCCGCTTATGGCAGATACAACAATGTGATACTGACCGATACAGAGCTTTCCGGGCTAAAAACAGAGTTGCCCGACAAGTGGGAGTATTATATTGACCGGCTTTCCTGCCATATCGCTTCCACCGGGAAACAGTACCACAGCCATGCAGCCACCATTTACAAGTGGGCGCAGGAGGACGCTGCCAAAGGCAAGGCTGCCCCGAAACAGGGCATACCCGATTATTCATGCAAGGAGGGCGAGAGCTTATGAAAAACGGAATTGAAGCTATGATTACGGACATTACAGCCACTACCGCCGAAGCGGAGGACTACACAGGCGAGGACGGGCTTTTATACTGCGGTAAGTGCCATACGCCCAAAGAAGCCTATTTTGCAGAGGGAAAGACTTGTTTCGGGCGTGACCGCCACCCGGCAGAGTGCGACTGCCAGCGGGCAGCCCGTGAAAAGCAGCAAGCCGCCGAAAGCCGACAGAAGCACCTTGAAAAAGTGGAGGACTTGAAACGCCGGGGCTTTACCGACCCTGCTATGCGGAACTGGACATTTGAGCATGACAACGGCAGAAACCCGCAGACCGAAACCGCCCGCTTTTATGTGGAGAGCTGGGAAACCATGCAGGCTGAAAATATCGGCTACCTGTTTTGGGGCGGCGTGGGGACGGGAAAAAGCTACCTTGCCGCCTGTATCGCCAACGCCCTTATGGAAAAAGAGGTTGCCGTCTGCATGACAAACTTTGCAACGATACTGGGTGACCTTGCCGCCAGCTTTGAGGGCAGGAACGAATATATTTCCCGCCTTTGCAGCTACCCTCTGCTGATACTTGATGATTTCGGTATGGAGCGAGGAACAGAATACGGGCTGGAACAGGTTTACAGCGTGATTGACAGCCGTTACCGAAGCGGCAAGCCGCTGATCGCCACGACCAACCTCACGCTGGAGGAATTGCAGCACCCGCAGGACACGCCCCACGCCCGTATCTATGACAGGCTGACTTCCATGTGCGCCCCCGTCCGCTTCACGGGCAGCAACTTCCGAAAGGAAACCGCACAGGAAAAGCTGGAACGCTTAAAGCAACTGATGAAGCAGCGAAAGGAGAGCCTATGACAGAAACGAAACAGACAAGCACCACCAAAACAGACCGCCGCCCGGACTGTGTGACGGAAATCCGCATGGGCAACTCCGTCCTTACCGTTTCCGGCTTCTTCAAGCAGGGCGCAACCGACACCGCAGCCGACAAGATGATGAAAGTGCTGGAAGCGGAAGCTGCTACACAAAAAACGGCGATTTGACCGACCATAAAGAAGCAGATTTGACGCTTTTGCCGCTATACAGACAGCCGCCCCATGTGGTACAATCAAGGTACGGAATAGTGGGGCTGGCTGTCGGAAACGGAGGATTTTATGTTAAGACAGACCAACCAACAACCAATTACCGCCCTTTACCCAAGACTATCCCATGAGGACGAGCTGCAAGGCGAAAGCAATTCCATTTCCAATCAGAAGCGTATCCTTGAAACCTATGCAAAGCAGAACGGCTTTTCCAATCTGCGCTGGTACACGGACGACGGTTATTCTGGTGCGAACTTTCAAAGACCCGGTTTTCAAGCCATGCTTGCGGACATTGAAGC
>NZ_JACRST010000069.1 GCF_014384885.1 Ligaoa zhengdingensis | reverse complement strand
CCCCAATTACCGGCGTTGTCATGCCGAAAGCCTCGGTGTGAGAGAAATGGCATCCTGTTTCAGTTCTTTTCCCTTCAAAGGTGATGAACGCCGTCTTCTTGTCGCTCCGGAATACAATGCGGAAGTGGTTCTCATCCTGTTCGCATTCCGTAATCGTGCCTGTCACATCGTAGTCCAGCCCCATGACGATCTCGCGGAAGCGGACCTTGCTTCCAGCATGATAGTTCCCGTTATAGAGATTGCATTCGATGTGGTAGGGACTCCATTTCACAAACTCTTCCTCAAAGTTAGCAGTCCATGCCTTTAATTTTTCATAGGAAGCCGGAATCTCTATCTGCTCTGTAAGAACAATCATTGTCAGTTTCTCCTATTCTGTCAAAGCGGCATCGGTGTCCGGGCGATCAGAATGACCGCCAGAATCGCGCCCACAAATGCAGCAGCCCCTATGACTGCCAACACCTTTTTGCCGAGTTTCTTCTTCGCTGCCTTGCCAATCAGCGCGGCGCAAGCCATGCAGACAGCCGCAGCAACAAGCGCAATGCCCAGCGTTTCCCATAGCCAAGAAAGTTCATGTAGGATTTTCATGCGATCATCATCTCCTGTTCGTTAAACTGGAATTTTCAAATTAGTCTTTGCAAATAACCTTTGAATCTTCACCATCAATTACAATTCCCTGACGGTTGTTAATTGGGCATAGATTCAAATCCGAAAAATCAGTCATTATTTTCTCGGTAACTTTCTTAAATGGTGCTGTAAGATAATGCGGAAGAACATAGAAATCAATCAAATCAAGCCCTGCATCATCTTCTTGTGAGTAGTCCTCCGGCTTTTCATCCATTTGTTCAATATATTGGATAGTTGGAGCGCATATAATCGCACCTGCCGATTCACCGATCATCAGTTTTCCCTTTTCCAATTCCTTCTTCAATAGCTCATCCGTTCCCGTTTTACGGAGCTGGTCCATAAGGAAGAAAGAATTTCCACCAGTAAAATATATCACATCCACATCTTCAAAAACAGACTGTATCGTTAAATAAGCCTCCGTTGAAATATCAATTTCAGTTACGGCTGCTCCCAGTTTATTGAATAGCTTTCGAGCCGAGCCGACATAACCGGTATAGCCTTCACGCAGCGAAGCTGTGGGAATAAATGCGACTTTCTTGTTATCAATTTCTTCTTTTATCAAACTTCCTACACTTGAAAAGTGCGAACATAAAAACAGTTTCATCCATATCCTCCTTAATAAATTCGATTTGTACTCTTTTCAAAGTCCAAGTCCTTCAACCCACGCCGCAAGCTCCTGATGCTCGACGCTACCCTTGAAGACCTTGCCGTCCATCAGCTTTGCACCTTTGCAGCTCGGCGCAAGGCGCTCGTTCGTCTTGCCAATGTCGCTTCCACCGGAGGTTGCAAACGGGATAATTGTCTTGCCGGTCAGATCATAGCTCTCAAGGAACGTATTGATAATCGTCGGCGCGACATACCACCAGATCGGGAAGCCCACAAAGATGGTATCGTAGTCCTTCATGTTGTCCCGCTTCACGGCAATCTCAGGACGGGAAGCAGGATCGTTCATCTCAATCGTGCTGCGGGCGTTCTTGTCCATCCAGTTCAGATCAGCTTCCGTATAAGGCACCTTCGGCTCAATCTCAAAGATGTCCGCGCCGATTGCCTCTGCCAGCGTCTCAGCTACTTTCGCGGTCACGCCGGACGCAGAAAAATATGCTACAAGTTTATTGCTCATTGTGTTCTTCCTCATCAATCTTTTCATTTCCTTCATTCAGCATGAAGTATAGCAGTGCTTCCAGCAATGTTGCCATATAGTGAAGCGACCAGTTTTCTTCCGGCTCTTTTGCCATCTTATCAAGTACGGCTCGAAAAGCCGTGGTACGGTCAATCCTTGTTTCCTCATCAATGCGGTCAAGTATGCCCTTCATTTTCAGAGCAAGTTCTTTTTCCTCGTCAGA
>NZ_JACRST010000068.1 GCF_014384885.1 Ligaoa zhengdingensis | reverse complement strand
GAGTTCGTGCTGTTCGATATGCGCACAAAACACGAATATGAGGCGAATGCGTTTGCCTCACACCTGATCATTGACGATGATGAGCTGATTGACCTGATGAAGCAGGACTACGATGTGGTGCAGCTCTCGGCTGCAATGGGAACAAACATCAACCTGATGCTGATCAAGCTCAACGAACTGAACCGCATGGGCTGGCAGCTCAACTTGCCTTATGTACCGCACTCTGACTTCCTGAAAAATGTCAGACCGGAGGGGTGAATGAGGATGAAGGATAGTAATTAGATGAACAACGACGACTATAAAGAAGCCCTTTTCTATGCCGCTTCCATCTTTAACGAACGCTTGGGGGCAGAGTTCAGTGAGGAAAACCTTGTACTGCGCTGCTTTCAGACGGAAAACAAGCAGGAAGTCTTTGAGCAGTTCTGCAAGCAGTATTTCCCTGACCGGCTGGAAGACCGATATACAGAGGACGGCTATTTTGACTTTCACGCCTCTGCATTCGTCGGCACAGGAGACGGCGCGGACGGAATCCTTCTGCGCACAGACATAGCGCGTCATCCGGCAGAGTTGAAGCACATTCTTCTGCATGAGCTGGCGCATATCTTCTGCACCCGCAACGAGATTGACGGAGATAATTTCTTTGAGCGATACTGCATGGACGATACCATCAGCCGCGAAGAGGACGGAAGCATTAACGCCGGTTATGCGGTCTGGCGGGAACTGATTGCGGAGCTGATTGCATTTGAGCTGGATGACAACTGCGATGTAGTTCCGCTTCGACGCAAGAAAGACCTACTCAGCTATTACGAAGGAGAACTCCTGACCGGCAACGGAAAAATGGGCGTCAGCATGATTCTCTGTGAGGCAATGACCAGTGCTGAGGGCGAAGCGTCTATGACATGGGACGCTGCCAAAAGCAAGTTTACGCGGTTCAAGCCCTTTGATGATCCACTGTACAGGGACTTGCTGGAACTGGTTTTTACACACGTTAGAGAATACTTTATCGTGATTGACCGCGACTTTATCTATGAAATTGGAGTTTTGTATCTGAGCATTGCCGCACAAGCGATGATTGCGTCCCTAAAGAACAGATTTCAGGAAGAATAGGCAGACCGAAAGAGAGAAAGGACGGGCAACGATATGAAATACAAGCTGTTTCGCTCCCCCGGTGATCTGGACAAGGCAGTTCGGAAGCACGAACTGGTTGCCGTGGAGACCGGCAAGAACATTGATGATGTGGCAGACGCGCTTATCCGTGCCGTTCGGGATGATCTTGCAGAAATGCCGGAATATGCGCACTGTGAAACCGCTGCGTATGCACCGGAGCCGGTTCAGGAGCATCGCCGCGTGAGACGTTATCAGTATGAAATGATGGGTATTGTTTACCCGCAGTATGCGGAGAAAAATATCCTGATTGATTATGGCGTGATTGAAGAGGCAGAGTAATGTCAGAGCGAGATGTCGGACAACTGCATAGTGCCGATGACTTGATTGCCGCTGTTGAGCAATACGGCTTTCTGCCCTTCTTTCGGAATGAGCTTCACGGCTTCTCCATCGAGGAACTTTGCCCACCTGAGTTTTGGTTTGCGGATGATGTGGACGGTCCGTGGGAATGGAAGGGTCCGGCTGCGCGGAGCGGCAAATGTCTCTACGGCAAACTTTTCAACAAGAAGGCTGGCTTTGTGAGCCGGGAGTGGATACCGGACTTCGCAAACTTCCGGCGTGACGGCTATGACTTTGACGCCCGTTGGGATGACGGCTTGGCGTCCTACAAGGACAAGGAGCTTTATGAAGCCATAGCCGGTGAAGGCAGGATGCTTTCCAAACGGCTGAAAGAGGCTCTGAACTACCGCAAGGGCGGCAACACCGGCTTTGAGACGTGTATCACGAGACTGCAAATGCAGAGCTATGTCTGCATTGCGGATTTCGTCTATATGCAGGACAAGTACGGAAGACCATATGGCTGGGGTGTCGCGGAGTATGCGACGCCGGAAGAGCTTTTCGGGTACGACTTTATTACCTCCGCCTATCAGCGAGACCCGCAGGAATCCAAAGAGCGCATTCTAAAACATCTGCAATCACGTCTGCCTAACGCGACCGAAATGCAGCTTGAGAAAATCATAAAGGGGTAACGCAATGG
>NZ_JACRST010000067.1 GCF_014384885.1 Ligaoa zhengdingensis | reverse complement strand
CCCTTGGTGAGCTGGCTTTGCAGCATACCGGAATACTCGGAGCGGATGTCGTTGAAGGCGTCCTCCTGTGCCGGAATGTTGATGCGCTTGCGGAACTCATTGAGGCTTGCCTTCTGATTAATGAAGGAGAGCTGGACGAAGATCGAGCTGTCGAAGTAGTTCAGAAAGTCGCACCAGTTCTCAAAGATGGCGGTTTTGTCCTCGTTCTGCGCAAGCTGGTAGTTGATGTCCTCAAAGGCGATGGACTTCGTGTAGAGGCGGCTGTTTACCTTGCAGATACCGTCGCGGCACATCTCCACATAGGGAATGGTCTGCTGGGCGGACTTGCGGACTTTCTTTGCCTTCCTGTCCTTTTTCTTTTGCATGACGATTCGCTTTTTTTCCTGAGCGGAAAGGGCGTCGCCGTAAACGACGCCGTTCTTGACCGTCATCTTAGGCTTTGCCTTTGCTGTGCTGTTGTTCAAGCTGCAATTCCTCCTGTTCTTTGATTTTCTGCTGAATCTCAGCGTAGAGATTGTTCGTGCGGTAGGGACGCACCTTGTCCCGGATGAACATGGACTGTACGATGTGGTACAGATACCTTTCGGCGGGCTGTCCGTCCTTCTCGTAAAGCGCGAAGAAGATGAACGGGAGCATGATAACCACCATCAGCATTGCCGCCGTAGACAAGTCGAGATGCGCCTTCGCCAGAAAGAAGATCGGAACGCCGACTGCCGCAGCGATGGAAAAACAAATGAGCTGCCGCTTGGTCAGGTTGAACATGACCTTCGTTTTGACGCGGTTAAGATCCTTCGGGACCGGAACAAATGCCATTGTCTGTTTCCTCCTTTCCGAGAGTAATGCTGCATTCGACCTCGTTGCCCCAAACGTCCCAGCCTTCGGGGGACTGACGGGCAAAAAGCTCCACGCGGGGGAGGTCTCCCATGAGCCGAACAATGCGCTCCCGCGCCTCATCCGGCTTTTTGGAATGCTCTTCGATGTGGCTGAGGATGACCTGACGCACACCGGCGTCAACTCGCTTCGGGTGCCCCTTTGTGGCAAGGATGCAGATTTCCGCGTTTGCCCTTGTCCAATACCCCATGCCGGTGAAGAGGTCATCGTTCTTGCGGTTTTGCTTCACCCATACAAAAGCCACAGTCTTATAAGAAAAGCCCCATGCCGTCAGCACTTCGAGTGCTTCACAGAGGCACGGGAACGTGATCCAGAGGAACAGAGCGCAGTCCTTGGCGGCAAGCTCACCGACCGGAAGTGCCTTGATGTCTTCAATACACATTGTCGGGTAGTGGCTTTCTGCCGACCGTCCCTGTCCCTTCTTGGAGTAAGTCCGATACGCCCAAGGGGGATCGGCGTAGATGATGCTGTACTTCTTCATGCTGCCGACCTCCTTAGTGCGCATGGAAAATGGATTTTGCAAGGCTTCCGGTCTTGAACAGCGAGAAGCACAGAATGACCGTGTACGCTGCCACAGAGAACAGAGCCGAATGAATGTTGTCTGCGATGATCATGCCGTTGATCAACACTGCATAGATGCCGACGCAGACCATGATGAGAAAGCCCTGAAATGCCAGAGCGAACAGACCCTTGAGATAGTTCGTGCCGATGCTGCCCCATTCGCGGTTGCTCATGGTTGCGATGGGAATAGGCGCAATGCTCACGGTGCAGTAAATCTCAATCATGCGCCCGTGGAGAATGACCGTAATGAGGATCGCCATGATTTTGAGGCACAGGCTGATCAGAAGCGTTTCTATTGACAGTCCGAGCAGTTCTCCGACGCCCATGTTCTCCATGCCGGTACGCATCTGCGCAATCGTCGCGTCAATGTCAATGCTGGTGTTGCCGTGGATGACTCCGGCTGCACCGGAAACCACGTTCTGCCCGATGTCGAATACTGCCATCACGATGTCAAACGTGTGTGTCACGAGATAGATCGCCACAGCCGCCTTGAAAAACCACTTGAAGAACATCCAAGTGTCCATGTCATGAAGGTTGTTTTTCTCGGTGATCATGGAAATCAGCTCGTAGCACAAAACGAAAGTGATGATGATACCAGCGATGGGGACTATCACGTTTTCGGATAGTCCCCGGATCATCTGGTACACGCCGCCGTTCCAGCCGGACGGTGTTTGCCCAACTTCGGCGGCAATCGTTCCTACCTTCTCGTTGAC
>NZ_JACRST010000066.1 GCF_014384885.1 Ligaoa zhengdingensis | reverse complement strand
CCCTTGGTGAGCTGGCTTTGCAGCATACCGGAATACTCGGAGCGGATGTCGTTGAAGGCGTCCTCCTGTGCCGGAATGTTGATGCGCTTGCGGAACTCATTGAGGCTTGCCTTCTGATTGATGAAGGAGAGCTGGACGAAGATCGAGCTGTCGAAGTAGTTCAGAAAGTCGCACCAGTTCTCAAAGATGGCAGTTTTGTCCTCGTTCTGCGCAAGCTGGTAGTTGATGTCCTCAAAGGCGATGGACTTCGTGTAGAGGCGGCTGTTCACCTTGCAAATACCGTCACGGCACATCTCCACATAGGGGATGGTCTGCTGGGCGGACTTGCGGACTTTCTTTGCCTTCCTGTCCTTTTTCTTCTGCACGACGATTCGCTTCTTTTCCTGAGCGGAAAGGGCGTCGCCGTAAACGACGCCGTTTTTGACGGTCATCTTAGGCTTTGCCTTTGCTGTGCTGTTGTTCAAGCTGCAATTCCTCCTGTTCTTTGATTTTCTTCTGAATCTCAGCGTAGAGATTGTTTGTGCGATATGGACGCACCTTGTCCCGGATAAACATGGACTGTACGATGTGGTACAGATACTTTTCGGCGGGCTGTCCGTCCTTCTCGTAAAGCGCGAAGAAGATGAACGGGAGCATGATCACCACCATCAGCATTGCCGCCGTAGACAAGTCGAGATGCGCCTTCGCCAGAAAGAAGATCGGGACGCCGACTGCCGCAGCGATGGAAAAACAAATAAGCTGCCGCTTGGTCAGGTTGAACATGACCTTCGTTTTGACGCGGTTAAGATCCTTCGGGACCGGAACAAATGCCATTGACTGTTTCCTCCTTTCCAAGAGTAATGCTGCATTCGACTTCGTTGCCCCAAACGTCCCAGCCTTCGGGAGACTGACGGGCAAAAAGCTCTACGCGGGGAAGGTCTCCCATGAGCCGAACAATGCGTTCCCTCGCTTCATCCGGCTTTTTGGAATGCTCTTCGATGTGGCTGAGGATGACCTGACGCACACCGGCGTCAACTCGCTTCGGGTGTCCCTTCGTGCCAAGGATGCAGATTTCCGCGTTTGCCCTTGTCCAATACCCCATGCCGGTGAAGAGGTCATCGTTCTTGCGGTTTTGCTTCACCCATACAAAAGCCACGGTCTTATAAGAAAAGCCCCATGCCGTCAACACTTCGAGTGCTTCACAGAGGCACGGAAACGTGATCCAGAGAAACAGAGCGCAGTCCTTAGCAGCCAGTTCGCCAACCGGAAGTGCCTTGATGTCTTCAATGCACATCGTCGGGTAGTGGCTTTCTGCCGACCGCCCCTGTCCTTTCTTGGAGTAAGTCCGATACGCCCAAGGGGGATCGGCGTAGATGATGCTGTACTTCTTCATGCTGCCGACCTCCTTAGTGCGCATGGAAAATGGATTTTGCGAGGCTTCCGGTCTTGAACAGCGAGAAGCACAGAATGACCGTGTACGCTGCCACAGAGAACAGAGCTGAATGAATGTTGTCTGCGATGATCATGCTGTTGATCAGCACCGCATAGATGCCGACACAGACCATGATGAGGAAGCCCTGAAATGCCAGAGCGAACAGACCCTTTAGATAGTTCGTGCCGATGCTGCCCCATTCGCGGTTGCTCATGGTTGCGATGGGAATAGGCGCAATGCTCACGGTGCAGTAAATCTCAATCATGCGCCCGTAGAGGATGACCGTAATGAGGATTGCCATGATTTTGAGGCACAGGCTGATCAGGAGCGTTTCTATCGACAGTCCGAGCAGTTCACCGACGCCCATGTTCTCCATGCCGGTACGCATCTGCGCAATCGTCGCGTCAATGTCAATGCTGGTGTTGCCGTGGATGACTCCTGCTGCACCGGAAACTACGTTCTGCCCGATGTCGAATACTGCCATCACGATGTCAAACGTGTGCGTCACGAGGTAGATCGCCACAGCCGCCTTGAAAAACCACTTGAAGAACATCCAAGTGTCCATGTCGTGAAGGTTGTTTTTCTCGGTGATCATGGAAATCAGCTCGTAGCACAAAACGAAGGTGATGATGATGCCAGCGATGGGGACTATCACGTTTTCGGATAGTCCCCGGATCATCTGGTACACGCCGCCGTTCCAGCCGGACGGTGTTTGCCCAACTTCGGCGGCAATCGTTCCTACCTTCTCGTTGAC
>NZ_JACRST010000065.1 GCF_014384885.1 Ligaoa zhengdingensis | reverse complement strand
ATCAGCGCCGATGACCCGGCAGCGATTGAAAAGCTCCAGAAGAAGCTGGACGGGCTGGAACGCTCCCAGCTCATTATGAAGGAGGTCAACGCCTATTACCGCAAGCATGGCAAGCTGGATGGCTGTGCGCTGTTGTCGCCGGACCAGATTGAAAAGCTGAAAGCAAGCATGGCGTCAAGCTGGCGGAGTGACCCGAGGCCCTTTGAAAGCTACCAGCTTACCAACAACAATGCGGAGATCCGCCGGGTAAAGACCCGTATCGAACAGCTTTCCAAACAGGCACAGCAGGAATTTTCCGGCTGGGAGTTCGATGGGGGCCGTGTGGAAATGAACCGGGAGGACAACCGCTTGCAGGTATTCTTTGACGGAAAGCCTGACGCGGACACCCGGGCCGAGTTGAAAAGCAGTGGCTTTCGCTGGGCTCCCAGCGTGGGTGCATGGCAGAGGCAGCTCACGGACAACGCCATCCGGGCGGCTGACCGCTTGGAATGTATCAAACCGCTGTCCGCCGAAAAGCCTTCCCAGCTTCAAAAGAAGCCCTCTATCTTGCAGACCATGCGGGAACAGGGCGAAAAAGTCCAGACGGAGCCGGAAAAGAAAGCTCCGTCCGGCAGGGATGCCGAGCGGTAAGCCTCGGGCCACATTGGCCCGAGGTTTTCTGTTCCCCGAGATTGTACGGGGGCCTCCCGGATAGCGGGAACCCCGACGGAAAGGAGGTTTTATGCAGGAAGAAGTAAACCAAAAAACGGTTGCCCTTTCGATCAGGACAACGAAGCTCACGGGAAAAGTGCTGGCTGCCGCTCTTGGGAAGGTAGCGCGGGCGCTGCAAAAGCACCACCGGAAGGCGCTGACCCCGCAGGGACGCCAGAGCGTGAAAAAGCTGATGAACCACTATGGCGCCAAAAGCGCCATGCCCTATGTGGGAGCCCCAAAGGATTTTGACCGGATTGCGAAGGAGTTCCATGTGGACTACGCTTTCCATAAAGTGAGCCCCGGTCATTACCTGCTGTTTTTCAAAGCCAATCAGGCGGACGCTATCACGGCAGCCTTCCAGAAGTACAGCGCAAAGGTGCTGAACAAAGAGCAGGACACGGCTTCCATCCTCGGCCAGCTTCGGAAATTCACGGAGCAGATCAGGACACAGGCAAAGGAAAAGCAGCGAACCAGAGAGGCGGTGAAGGACGGACGTTGAGTGACAAGATCAGAAAATATGTGCTCCCAAACCTGCCGTACCTCTTTGTGTTCTGGTTCTTCTCCAAAATCGGGACGGCCTACCGGATCGCCCCCGGCACAGACTTCGGGACAAAGCTCATGGGGATGCTCGATACCTTCCCCAAAGCCTTTGAAACCTACTGGCCGGGGCTGGGAGGTATTGACCTGCTGGTGGGCCTTGCCGGTGCGGCTGGGGTGTATCTGCTGATACAGTCAAAGATCAGGCAGGCGAAAAAATTCCGGCGGGATGCGGAGTACGGCACCGCCCGCTTTGGAACAAAGGAGGATATAAAGCCGTTTGTTGACCCTAAATTTCAGAACAATGTCATTTTGACCGGGACGGAGTTCCTTACCATGAACACCCGTCCGAAGATACCCGCCAATGCCCGGAACCTAAACGCCTGTGTCATCGGCTCGTCCGGTTCGGGCAAGACAAGGTTCTGGCTGACTCCGCAGCTCCTTCAAGCCCATTCCTCGTATGTGGTGGTAGACCCGAAGGGCGGCACCCTCGACCAGTGCGGGCGGTTTCTGCAACGGGAGAAATACAGGGTGCGGGTGTTCAACAGTATCGACTTTTCAAAATCCATGCACTACAATCCGCTGGCCTATATCAAGACAGAAAGCGATGTTTTGAAATTTGTTACCGCCCTGATCGCCAACACCAAAGGCGACGGTAAGGAGGGCGACGAGTTCTGGACCAAAGCCGAAACCCTCTTGTACTGCGCCCTTGTGGCCTACATCGTCTTTGAGGGGCCGGAGGAAGAACGCAACATGAATACGCTGGTGGAAATGATAAACAGCATGGAAGTCCGGGAGGATGACGAAACCTTCAAAAATGCGGTGGACTATATGTTTGACGGGCTGGAACGCCGCAGCCCCCAGCACTTCGCCGTGAGGCAGTATAAGAAATACAAGCTCGCCAGCGGCAAGACAGCCAAAAGCATCTTGATTTCCTGCGGTGCGAGGCTGGCTCCCTATGATATTCCCCAACTCCGGGAGATCATGTCTTATGACGAGCTGGAGCTTGATAAGCTGGGGGATGAAAAATCGGCGCTGTTCTTTCTTATCAGCGACACGAACACCACCTACAACTTTTTGGTTGCCCTCGCTTTTTCGCAGATGTTCAACCTTCTGTGTGAACGGGCTGACAACACCTATGGCGGGCGTCTGCCCTACCATGTGCGGGTGCTGTGGGAC
>NZ_JACRST010000064.1 GCF_014384885.1 Ligaoa zhengdingensis | reverse complement strand
CCCCAATTACCGGCGTTGTCATGCCGAAAGCCTCGGTGTGAGAGAAATGGCATCCTGTTTCAGTTCTTTTCCCTTCAAAGGTGATGAACGCCGTCTTCTTGTCGCTCCGGAATACAATGTGGAAGTGGTTCTCATCCTGTTCGCATTCCGTAATTGTGCCAGTCACATCGTAGTCCAGCCCCATAACAATCTCGCGGAAGCGAACCTTGCTTCCCGCATGATAGTTCCCGTTATAGAGATTGCATTCGATGTGGTAGGGACTCCATTTCACAAACTCTTCCTCAAAGTTAGCGGTCCATGCCTCCATTTTTTCATAGGAAGCCGGAATCTCTATCTGCTCGGTAAGTACAACCATTTTTCTATTTCTCCTGTCAAAGCCGTCATCCCAAAATGATTTTTCTAAGTCTTTCTAAATCGTCCTCATCCGGATGGGAAAGCGCACGGTCAAAGTTTTCAATCAACGCATCAATATTTGCCGGATGCTCCGGCTGTGCCTTCATTTTCATATAGCGATCCCGTACAGACTGCGGCATTTTACCCTGACACATATATTCTCCGACCACAGTATTGCTTGGGTCAACAGACTGCTTAACGTGATCGAGGATCTTCTGGAAATATGCCACACTGCCACCGAAGCCCGCCGTTCCGAAAAGGAAAACCTTTTTGCCTCTCAGCTTTGACAGCAGTTCTAAGGTAGCATTATCCGCGTTGCCTTTATCCGTCCAGAATCCGATATAGAGTATTTCAGAGTGCAGTTCTTGCGTTTCAGGCACACCGTAATAATCACAGTTTTCTGCCGGAAGCACTGCGCGAATTGTCTCGGCAAGTATTTTCGTGTTACCGGTCAAGCTGCTGAATATGATCGAATATCTTCCCTTATCCATAGCAAAAGCCTCCTGTCTTATCAAAGCGGCATCGGTGTCCGGGCAATCAGAATGACCGCCAGAATCGCACCCACAAATGCCGCAGCCCCTATGACCGCCAACAACTTTTTGCTGAGTTTCTTCTTTGCTGCTTTGCAGATCAGCGCGGCGCAAGCCACGCAGACAGCCGCAGCCACAAGTGCAATGCCCAGCGTTTCCCATAGCCAAGATAGTTCATATAGGATTTTCATGCGTTCATCATCTCCTGTTCGTTAAACTGGAAGTTGTCAGATGCTCTTATAAAACTTTCGCAATAAGGAGGCTAGTTCTTCCGGAGATTCCAAATTCACTTCGTGACCGGTTCTCGGAATTTCTTTGAATTGGGAATGCTTCATAATATCTGCAAGTTCGATAGAGGCTCTTTTGTTGGCTTTATCTTTTTCTCCACAAACGACCAATACAGGGCAGGAGACTTGGTTCAATGAACCACTAAAATCAAGTTCCACCATGCTGTCACACAGACTTATAAAATCGAGTTTTCCAAAGCCGGTTTGTTGAAACATCGACTGTGGCATAAAACGAAATAGTGCATTTTGCAGTTTTAATAATCTCTTTGGCATTTTATACTGCGCTGCAATCAAAACTAACGCCTTTACTTTTTGGGGATAGTCTATCGCATAGTTAAGTGCCAACACTCCACCCAAGGAAAGACCACACAAAATGATTTCCTCATTTTCTGCAGCACACAATTCCACAAAAGCAGAGTAGAGGGTGGAATATGTTACCGCTTTGCCTTTGACCATTTCCGACAAATCCAAGCATACGCTATGATCCAACACTTCTGTTGCTTCTATCACCTTGTTCCAACTGCCTGCATTTTGTCCCAATCCATGCAAGTATAAGTATTTCATCTGCTCTCTCCACAATTCCCGATTTGTACGACTCTCAAAGTTTCAGTCCTTCAACCCACGCCGCAAGCTCCTGATGCCCGACGCTGCTCTTGAAGACCTTGCCGTCCATCAGCTTTGCGCCTTTGCAGCTCGGCGTAAGGCGTTCGTTCGTCTTGCCAATGCCGCTTCCTCCGGAGGTCGCAAACGGGATGACCGTCTTGCCGGTCAGGTCATAGCTCTCAAGAAATGTATTGATAATCGTCGGCGCAACGTACCACCAGATCGGGAAGCCCACAAAGATTGTATCGTAGTCCTTCATGTTGTCCCGCTTTACGGCAATCTCAGGACGGGAAGCAGGATCGTTCATCTCAATCGTGCTGCGGGCTTTCTTGTCCATCCAGTTCAGATCGGCTTCCGTGTAAGGCACCTTCGGCTCAATCTCAAAGATGTCCGCGCCGATTGCCTCTGCGAGCGTCTCGGCAACCTTCGCGGTCACGCCGGACGCAGAAAAATATGCTACAAGTTTATTACTCATTGTGTTCTTCCTCATCAATCTTTTCATTTCCTTCATTCAGCATGAAGTATAGCAGTGCTTCCAGCAATGTTGCCATATAGTGAAGCGACCAGTTTTCATTCGGTTCTTTTGCCATCTTATCAAGTACGGCTCGAAAAGCCGTGGTACGGTCAATCCTTGTTTCCTCATCAATGCGGTCAAGTATGCCCTTCATTTTCAGAGCGAGTTCCTTTTCCTCGTCAGA
>NZ_JACRST010000063.1 GCF_014384885.1 Ligaoa zhengdingensis | reverse complement strand
CGGGTATAATGATACTTCCGTCTTTTCTTTGAATGGGCGGCTCGGAGCGATCCTCGGAGGGGTGAGAGTCCCATGATACCGATTGACCATTGGTAGTCCGCAGCATTCCCGGAACTGCATAGTTCTTCTGGCAGGGGCGCGAGCTGCAAGTATGCCGGACAATGAAACAAACCCAAAAGAAACTTACTATATAGTTTCAGGATGAAAACTATGTGGCAGGGTATCTTCACAAGATGCTCTGCCATATCCTTTTGTCCTGAACATTTTCACGAAACAGGAGGTGCTTAGAATATGATGGGCATAGAAACAATGAAAAATGTCAGCCCGAAAACGGTTGACCGTAACACACTCGTTCAAAGAAGCAGCATCCGGCTTGATCCTGCGGCACCGCAAGAGGTCAGGCTGAGGGAGTTCATCAAGCAGATCAGAAATCCCTACTGTTATCTGGACGGGAAAACTGTGGTGAAAATCACCTTCGCCGCGACGGACACGACAATGGAAGATTGTCTGGAACACTATCTGAGAGGTCTTTGATTTATGAACAGTCTGAATCTTTTCACCCGGTTCTATGGACAAGCGATTGAGCCTGTGGTATAATGAAATCGGTCAAAAAAAGAAGAATACGGATTAAGCCGCTTGCCCTGATGGTCATGTGGCGTTTTCGTGTTCCTCTTCATAAGAGTTGAAGCAAGCCTTCGTCTTTCTGATTTGATGTACCACACCAAATAGAAAAACGGAGGTTATTTTTATGCCAGACAAGGTTTACCGCACGGCGATCTACTGCCGTCTGTCCCGTGAGGATGGAGACAAAGTAGAAAGCAACTCCATCGCCAGCCAGAGAGCCATCTGCGAGGACTATATCGCAAGACATGAGGATTTGGAGCTTGTCTGTGAGCCGTTTGTGGATGACGGTTACAGCGGCGTTTCCTTCAATCGTCCTCAGTTCAAAAAGCTGGAAGAGGCAATCCGCAAGGGTGCGCTTGACTGCATTGTGGTCAAGGATCTCAGCCGCTTCTCAAGAAACTACATCGACGGCGGACGTTACATTGAGAAGATATTCCCGCAGCTTGGCATACGCTTCATCGCAATCAATGATGCGTATGACAGTCTGACCGGTGATCCGCAGTCCGACTCCTTTGTTATCCCGTTCAAAAACTTGATTAACGATTCTTACTGCAAGGACATCTCCATGAAAATCCGAAGCAGTCTGGAAGTCAAGCAGAAGAGCGGTGAGTTCGTCGGTTCGTTCGCCCCTTACGGCTACATGAAATCGCCGGAGAACAAAAACCAGCTCATCGTGGATGAAGCGGTCAGCGAATATGTGCAGATGATCTTTTCCATGTACAAGGACGGCTTCTCCATTGGGCGCATTGCAAAGCGTCTGAACCAGATGGGCGTTCTGTCCCCAATGGAATACAAGCATTCCGCCGGTGTGAAGTTTGATACCGTCTTCAAAACCGGCGATACCGCAAAATGGACATACAAAGCCGTCCAGCGTATTCTCACCAACGAGGTTTATATCGGCGTTCTGGCGCAAGGCAAGCGCGGCACTCCCAACTACAAAGTCCGCGTTGTGAAAAGCAAGGATGAATCCGAGTGGGTCAAGGTAGAAAATGCGCATGTAGCTCTTGTGTCCTACGAGGACTTCATGGCAGTCAAGGTCATGATGCAGCGGGATATGCGCTGTTCGCCCGATCAGGACGAAGCGCATCTGTTTTCCGGCTTCCTGTTCTGCGGAGACTGTCAGCAGCCAATGATCCGCAAGACCGTCCCGTCGAAGACGAAAAAGTATATTTACTACGTCTGCTCCACCAATAAGCACAGCCGGACGTGCAGCCCGCACAGCATCGCCGCAAAAGAGGTTGAAGAGAAGGTCTTCCGTGCCATTCATGACCAGATCGAGCTTGTCATCAATCTGGAACACGCGCTTGCGATGATAGAACGGCTTCCGTCTCAGAGCCGTAAGGCTTTCAATTACGAAGCTCAGATCGCTAAAATCGAGGAAGAGATTGAGCGGTACCAAAAGCTCAAGCTGGGGCTTTACGAGAACTTCATCGGCGGCGTCATTGATAAATCGGAATACTTCGAGTTCCGCAGCAGCTACACTAAAATCATTGAGGACAAACAGGAGGCACTTCTGCGGGTCAAAAAAGAAATGAAGCAGACGGTGACAACTGGCACGACCGAACGGAACTGGGTAACGCTTTTCAAGCAGTATGAAAACGTCGAAGAACTGAACCGCCGTGTGCTGATGTCCCTTGTTGATCGCATTCTGATTCACGAAAACCATGCAATCGAAATCGTCTTCAAATACAGGGACGAATACCAGCAGACGATTGAATACGTTCTCGGCTATGCCGATGAACTGGATATTGCCGTATAAAGGAGGGATGAGCAAATGGCAAGAAAAAGCAGAAAGCAAATTGCAGTCGAAGAGCCGGTTATCGAATCTGTCTCTTCCGAGGTCTTCTCAACAGCCATCTATGCCCGTCTTTCCGTTGAAAACAGCGGCAAGTCCGAAAAGGTGGATGTCATCGCAAATCAGATTGAGATTTGCAAGTCCTACATTGCAGAGCGTCCC
>NZ_JACRST010000062.1 GCF_014384885.1 Ligaoa zhengdingensis | reverse complement strand
CGGGTATAATGATACTTCCGTCTTTTCTTTGAATGGGCGGCTCGGAGCGATCCTCGGAGGGGTGAGAGTCCCATGATACCGATTGACCATTGGTAGTCCGCAGCATTCCCGGAACTGCAAAGTTCTTCTGGCAGGGGCGCGAGCTGCAAATATGCCGGACAATGAAACAAACCCAAAAGAAACTTACTATATAGTTTCAGGATGAAAACTATGTGGCAGAGTGTCTTCACAAGATGCTCTGCCATATCCTTTTGTCCTGAATAGTTCCACGAAACAGGAGGTGCTTAGAATATGATGGGCATTGAAACAATGAAAAACGTCAGCCCGAAAACGGTTGACCGAAGCACACTCGTTCAGAGAAGCAGCGTCCGGCTTGATCCTGCGGCACCGCGAGAGGACAGGCTGAGGGAGTTCATCAAGCAGATCAGAAATCCTTATTGTTATCTGGACGGGAAGACAGTGGTGAAGATCAGCTTCGCCGAGACGGACACGACAATGGAAGATTGTCTGGAACACTATCTGAGAGGTCTTTGATTTATGAACAGTCTGAATCTTTTCACCCGGTTCTATGGACAAGCGATTGAGCCTGTGGTATAATGAAATCGGTCAAAAAAAGAAGAATACGGATTAAGCCGCTTGCCTTGATGGTCATGTGGCGTTTTCGTGTTTCTCTTCATAAGAGTTGAAGCAAGCCTTCGTCTTTCTGATTTGATGTACCACACCAAACAGAAAAACGGAGGTTATTTTTATGCCAGATAAGGTTTACCGCACGGCGATCTACTGCCGTCTGTCCCGTGAGGATGGAGACAAAGTAGAAAGCAACTCCATCGCCAGCCAGAGAGCCATCTGCGAGGACTACATCGCAAGGCATGAGGATTTGGAGCTTGTCTGTGAGCCATTTGTGGATGACGGTTACAGCGGCGTTTCCTTCAATCGTCCTCAATTCAAAAAGCTGGAAGAGGCAATCCGCAAGGGTGCGCTTGACTGCATTGTAGTCAAGGATCTCAGCCGCTTCTCAAGAAATTACATCGACGGCGGGCGCTACATTGAGAAGATTTTCCCGCAGCTCGGCATACGCTTCATCGCAATCAATGATGCGTATGACAGTCTGACCGGTGATCCGCAGTCCGACTCCTTTGTCATCCCGTTCAAAAACCTGATTAACGATTCCTACTGCAAGGACATCTCCATGAAAATCCGAAGCAGTCTGGAAGTCAAGCAGAAGAGCGGTGAGTTCGTCGGCTCGTTCGCCCCATACGGCTACATGAAATCGCCGGAGAACAAGAACCAGCTCATCGTGGATGAAGCGGTCAGCGAATATGTGCAGATGATCTTTTCCATGTACAAGGACGGCTTCTCCATCGGACGTATTGCAAAGCGTTTGAACCAGATGGGCGTCCTGTCCCCAATGGAATACAAGCAATCCGCCGGTGTGAAGTTTGATACCGTCTTCAAAACCGGCGATACCGCAAAATGGACATATAAAGCCGTCCAGCGTATTCTCACCAACGAGGTTTATATCGGCGTTCTGGCTCAGGGCAAGCGAGGCACTCCCAACTACAAAGTCCGCGTCGTGAAAAGCAAGGATGAATCCGAGTGGGTCAAGGTTGAAAATGCGCATGAAGCTCTTGTGTCCTACGAGGACTTCATGGCAGTCAAGGTCATGATGCAAAGGGATATGCGCTGCTCCCCCGATCAGGACGAGGCACATCTGTTTTCCGGCTTCCTGTTCTGCGGAGACTGTCAGCAGCCAATGATCCGCAAGACTGTCCCGTCGAGGACGAAAAAATATATCTACTACGTCTGCTCCACCAATAAGCACAGCCGGACGTGCAGCCCGCACAGCATCGCCGCAAAAGAGGTTGAAGAGAAGGTCTTCCGTGCTATTCATGACCAGATCGAGCTTGTCATCAATCTGGAACACGCGCTTGCGATGATCGAACGGCTTCCGTCTCAGAGCCGTAAGGCTTTCAATTACGAAGCCCAGATCGCAAAAATCGAGGAAGAGATTGAGCGGTACCAAAAGCTCAAGCTGGGGCTTTACGAGAACTTCATCGGCGGCGTCATTGATAAATCGGAATACTTCGAGTTCCGCAACAGCTACACCAAAATCATTGAGGACAAGCAGGACGCGCTTCTGCGTGTCAAAAAAGAAATGAAGCAGACGGTGACAACCGGCACGACTGAACGGAACTGGGTAACGCTTTTCAAGCAGTATGAAAACGTCGAAGAGCTGAACCGCCGTGTGCTGATGTCGCTGGTTGACCGCATTCTGATTCACGAAAATCATGCAATCGAAATCGTCTTCAAGTACAAGGACGAATACCAGCAGACGCTTGAATATGTTCTCGGTTATGCCGACGAACTGGATATTGCCGTATAAAGGAGGGATGAGCAAATGGCAAGAAAAAGCAGAAAGCAAATTGCAGTCGAAGAGCCGGTTATCGAATCTGTCTCTTCCAAGGTCTTCTCAACAGCCATCTATGCCCGTCTTTCCGTTGAAAACAGCGGCAAGTCCGAAAAGGTGGATGTCATCGCAAATCAGATTGAGATTTGCAAGTCCTACATTGCAGAGCGTCCC
>NZ_JACRST010000061.1 GCF_014384885.1 Ligaoa zhengdingensis | reverse complement strand
AGCATATCCCCTATACCGCCCAGATGATAGCCACGCTGACCCGTCACCAAATCGGGACGGTGGAACGGGCATTAGCCATCTTCCAGCAGTTAGGGCTTGTGGAGCAGCTTGACTGCGGGCTGCTTTATATGACCGACATCGAGCTGATGATCGGTCAATCCTCTACCGAAGCGGAACGGAAACGCGCCGCAAGGCTTGAAAATAAGGCACTTTTGCCGCCGCGGACAAATGGCGGACATTTGTCCGACATTCGTCCACCAGAGATAGAGATAAAGAAAGAGATAGATATAGAGATAGAAAAAGAGAGAGAGTTAGAAACGGGACAAGCCCCCGCCCGCAGCTATGGCAGATACAACAATGTTTTTCTTTCCGATACGGAACTGGACGAGCTGAAAGCGGAACTGCCCGACAAATGGGAGTATTATATTGACCGCTTATCTACTCATATAGCGTCCAAAGGAACGAAATACCGTAGCCATGCAGCCACGATATACAAGTGGGCGCAGGAGGACGAAGCCAAGAAACCGCCGAAAAAAGGCATACCCGATTACACCTTTAAGGAGGGCGAGAGTTTATGACTGAACTTTTTACCGATACCGTTTTGAATATGATGACTACTACCGCAGAGCCGGAGGACTACACGGGCGAGGACGGTCTGCTTTACTGCGGCAAGTGCCGCACGGCGAAAGAAGCCTACTTTCCCAAAGAAACCGCCGCATGGTTGGGGCATGACAAGCACCCGACAGAATGTGACTGCCAACGGGAGAAGCGTTTGGAATGTGAATCCGCCGAGGAACGCAGGCGACACCTTGATACCGTTATGGAACTGAAACGCCGGGGCTTTACCGACCTCACCATGCAGGAATGGACTTTTGCACATGACAACGGCAAATGCCCACAGATGAGCAAGGCACATTTATATGTGGAGCATTGGGAGCAGATGAGAGAAAACAACTATGGTCTGCTCTTGTGGGGCAAGGTAGGCACAGGAAAAAGCTATTTTGCCGGGTGCATTGCCAATGCCCTTATGGAACAGGAAATCTCCGTCCGCATGACAAACTTTTCTGCGATACTGAATGATTTAACTGCCAGCTTTGAGGGGCGAAACGAATATATCGAGCGTCTTTGCCGTTTCCCTCTGCTGATACTTGATGATTTTGGTATGGAGCGTGGCACAGAGTACGGTTTGGAACAGGTCTACAATGTAATTGACAGCCGATACCGCAGCCGAAAGCCGCTGATTGTCACCACCAATCTAAGCCTTACGGAACTGCAAAATCCACAGGACACCGCCCACGCCCGTATCTATGACCGAATGCTTGAAATGTGTCTGCCTATCCTCTTTACAGGCGAGAACTTCCGAAAGGAAACGGCACAAGCCAAGCTCAATGGACTAAAAGAACTGTTGAAGTGAAAGGAGTTGCCTATGACAGAAAACAAACAGAATAACAATGACCGCACCGACCGCCGTCCGGACTGCGTGACGGAGATCCGCATGGGTAACACCGTGCTTGTTGTGTCCGGCTTTTTCAAGAAAGATACCACAGCCACCGCAGCCGACAAGATGATGAAAGTGCTTGAAGCGGAAACCGCTACACAAAAAAAGGTGATTTAACATGATACTGAAAAGCGGTCACGCTTTTGGCGTGACCGCTGGCGGAGAAATTATAGGTTGAAAAATGCGGAGAGTGCTTTCCCCAAATCTTCGGGAGCGTCTATGTTTACTTCATGTCCAGAATTTTTAATCACTAATAATTCGGCTTGTGGTAACTGCGATTGAAGCTGTAAAGAAGCCTGTTTATTTGCTGCATCTTTCTCCCCGCAGATAACCATTACAGGGCTATTGATACACTTCAATTCTTTTTGGAAATCCAAGTTTATCATGGATTTTGACAGATTGATAAAATCCGTTTTACCAAGTCCCATGCTTTCAAATGTTCTTTTAGGCATAAACCGAAAGAGCATATTTTGAAATTGCAAGAGTTTTTTCGGCATTGTATATTGTGTCGCAACCAACGCCAAAGAGTTTATTTTATCTGGATTTTCAATCCCATATTGCAATGCGAGAATACCACCTAAAGATAGCCCACAGATATTGACCGGTTCTGAAAATTGCTTACAGTATTCGGAGAAAGCAAGATATAAAACTTGATAGCAGACCTCTTTATCTTCAAACCAATCAAAAAGGTTCGGGCATAAAATGTCCGCACTTTTCCCCATAGTGTTAATCGTATTTTTCCAGCTTGATGATGTTTGCCCTAATCCATGAAGTAATATAGTTTTCATTTTCTCTCCTGCAATGTCTGATGTGTATTTACGGTAAAGTATATCACAGAGTTATGAACTTTTCTATCTTTTTTGCAGCGAGAAGCCGCACAGTAAAAAATCGTCATTTTGACAGGCGGTAAAGAAGCAGAAACCGCTATACAGACAGTCGCCCCATGTGGTACAATCAAGGTACGGAATAGTGGGGCTGGCTGTCGGAAACGGAGGATTTTATGTTAAGACAGACCAACCAACAACCAATTACCGCCCTTTACCCAAGACTTTCCCATGAGGACGAGCTGCAAGGCGAGAGCAATTCCATTTCCAACCAGAAGCGTATTCTTGAAACCTATGCAAAGCAGAACGGCTTTTCCAATCTGCGCTGGTACACGGACGACGGTTATTCTGGTGCGAACTTTCAAAGACCCGGTTTTCAAGCCATGCTTGCGGACATTGAAGC
>NZ_JACRST010000060.1 GCF_014384885.1 Ligaoa zhengdingensis | reverse complement strand
GGCCTGAATCCCCAGCTTCACCGCGTCCTGCTCCTTCATGTACTGTTTGAACCGGCTGGACAGGGTGCGGTAGGCGAGGCCCAACAGGGATAACGCCGCGCCGAACAGCACCTCCAGCCAGTAGTGCGTGATAAACTCGATCAAGCTCATCCCTCCGCCTCAAAATGCGCCGCCAGCTCAGACGGCGGCCACAGCATGTCCGGGCAATCCGAGGTGCAGCGGTAGACAACGCCTTGGTTCCGCACCCGCATCCCGGCCTTTGCCGACATATTGTAGACGTAGGGATATATCCCATCCCGGTCTGGCGCGGGCCGCGCGCCGTAGATCGACTCCGTGCCAGTACTGAATGGAGGTTGGTGCTCTTGGGCGAGCACGCCATCCTGCTTCACATACCCCGCGTTGCCCTGGTACTCAAAGATCGCGCCTCTCGCGTAGGTCTTGCCAGCTTCCCACGCGGGGAGGCTTTCCGCAAAAATCCCCATGTCCTCGGGCGGCGGGCTGTCCGGATCGGACTGCGCCAACGCCGCGCCCGCTGTTTTCAGGTTGTCCACATACTTTACAACCGTCTCTGCATCGTTTCTGTAGTTCATGTGTTCCCTCCCGGCAATACTGCCTGCGTGCGGGCGTAATACTCCCGCAGTTCCTCTAACTCGGTCTTTTTCCCCATTACAACACTGAACGTCCCGTCGCGGTGGTCGGTGATCGGCCCCGCGAAGCAATACTCGCTCTGGTCGTAATCTTCGCCGTCATGCCGCAGCGAGAACGCCGCATTATCCACAAACAGCTCCGCCAACTCCGCATAGCTGCTGCCTGTGATGCGCAGCTCCAATGCGGGCCGTCTGCATCCACGCAGGTCGCATTGTGCACCAACGCCGACCCCTTCCAATGTTTTGTCGCCTATGATAATCATTCTTTGCCCCCCTTATCCTGGTAGTACTGCCTGCGTGCGGGTGTAATATTCCCGCAGCTCTTCCAATTCTTCCACTGGTTCCTGCGGCGCGGGAATTTCGCTCCATCCCTCCGGCGATTCCACATCGATGGCCGGGGCCACCGTGTCGCCGTCTGTGACCGCCATGCCCTCAGCGGCTATAAGCCGGTACCAGAGCACATAGTCCCCCTCCGGTTCTTGCAGGGTGAACCGATTGCCCTGCCGGTACAAATTGCGTATTTCCAATCACAACACCCCCTGTGCATATGTAATATTTGCATATGATAATCGGTTTTCCCCCTTACCCCGGTAAAACCGCCTGCGTGCGGTCATAGTATTCCCGCAGTTCATCAAGCTCAGATTCTTCGCCTTGATCGACAGGTTCATCCGTCTCTTCGTATGCATAACGCAGCGGCGGCACATCAACTGCTTCATCGTATACGTTTCCGGTCTCAACCTGGCGTATTTTCATTCCTGCGTCCGAATAGGTGCGGATTAGCGTTCCGTTTTCCATCAGTTCTGATTTCATCATACTTACACCCCCACTATTTGACTTGCATATGTAGCCCAGTTTGTCGCCGCTTTCCATTCATCTACAAGTTCCATTGGCACCCTAATTTGTGCATCGGCGGCGATATTGCTAAAGGCGCTCGTGGCCGAAAGAGCAGGGACACTAGTATGTTTCGTAAAATCAAAATATGCCACCCCTGAGCATGAGGAAAAAGCGTTGCTGTTAATTGTTTTTACGCTACCAGGGAAATATACAGCCGATAAATGATAACAGCTATTGAAGCTATTGGTATTAATTATAGTTACACCATCGGGAATAGAAATATTTGATAAACTGTAACAAGCGGAAAAAGCATTAGTTCCGATACTGGTTACACTACTAGGAATAGATACGCTCGATAAACTGTAACAGTATTGAAAAGTATAATTATCAATTTTGGTTATACCATTCGGAATAGATACGCTTGATAAATTGTAGCAATATTGGAAAGCATTAATCCCAATACTTGTTACACTATCTGGGATAAAGATATTTTTCATGCGATCGCACCTATTAAAAGCAGCAGCCCCTATGACAGCATTTTCCCCAATTTCTACCGAGTATATTGACCCACTATAAGCTCGATTGGCTGAATCTGTATCTGATGAATTTCTCAGAATTGGGGTGCCGGCACCAGAACTACTTCCACCAATTAATCCCATTATCCCGTCTACAGATAATGTAATAACATAATTGCCTGGAGCGGCATAATTATGTTTCGGCGTCCATGCATATGTGCTTGTACTTGTCCCAGTAAGTGTGTCCGTAGCTGTACCGTCTCCCCAATCTACTATAACAGTACCGTTCGGGCATACACCCAACATAGGAGACGTTCTACCTTCTTGCAGGCTAATATAGATTCTGGTCTTTCCATCTTGAACCGGGGTGAACGGATCGTCACCGCCTCCCGAGATAGAATTCACGCCCGCCGTAAGCTCTGCAAATGTCGCCACATCGCCCGCCTTGGAGACCGTCCCGCCCTTGTCGGTGATGGCGGTCTCCAAACTCGATTTTCCATCAACGACAGACTGAAAATTTTCCTCCAGCGCCTCCTGCACCGTGGTTGCCGTCATGCCCGATATCGCCGTGATCGGTACGTCTGCGGCGGCCTGCTTGTTGACAAGCTGCCACTCTCCGTAATACACCGGGCGGCTGTTTAAGCGAACGGAACGGGTATACAAAGCATTGTCTACTATGCCATTTGACGCCTTAGATTCGCGGAATACAAACTGTTGCGCAGCAGATGTATTTGCGATGACGAATCCAAAACATGTATCGTAAGTATACGGATACGGCGCATTGTCCGCATCTGCATTACTCGTATAAAATCCGGTCTGAGTTGCATTGTTCCAATCTGTTACAGTTATTGCGCTGAAACCAGATGAAGAAGACAGGAATTGTGTCCACTCAGTGAAGTAACCAGAACCCATATAGTGCCGGTAGCCCGCCCATATGTTCATCATGGAATAGTCGCTGCACATGATAAACTGTGCATCGTTGATTGTCAGGCCGTTGCATACCCCACCACTGGAATCCGCCTCCATATCGGGTAGATTTTGTGCTGTCAGATCACTGGTGTAAAGCCCTGTGTTGGTAGCGGTGTCCCAGTTGGTCACTGCTTGCGCTGTTTTGCTCAACGCACTCACGTCGGCCGCGGTCAGCGTCACCGCGCCGGTCTTGCCGTTCACCGATTCCACCGCTCCGCCGCTG
>NZ_JACRST010000059.1 GCF_014384885.1 Ligaoa zhengdingensis | reverse complement strand
GCGTTGAGCCCGTAATAGACGGCTTCGCCATCCATGCGGAGCTCCTGCGTCATAAAGGGAACGAAAATGGCCGTGGAGCTGGTCGTCATGCCGCGCTTGATCTCAATGCCGTTATGGCCAAGCGGAAGGCTGGAAAGAAAACCATCCTCCTGCTGGAAGTCCAGCCGCTTCAAGGTGCAGTTGTATTTTTGGACGATACCAGATACCGTGAACAGGTCGTTGTCCAGCTCCCGGCGGGTCGGGGCCATGTTCACTACAAGGAAGGTCAGCAGGAACATTCGCTCGTTCCGGCTCTGCAAATCTTCCAAGAGAGTCTTTGCGTCGTTGCTGTACGTCACAAGGTCGGGCGGGAGTATGTCCATGTCATACCCGGCCCGGGCGGCTTTCTTCTGTTCCTCCACCTTCATCTTGTCAATGTCGGAGACTTTGGCCTTGATGGATTTTACGGCAGCGGCCTGATCGACGGTCTGGATATGGAGGGTGATGGTCATTTCCGCATCCATTTCCAAAAGCTCCGCCAGCAGCTTGTCCGAGAGCTCCGAGGCCAAAATCTGCAAGTAGGAGGCAGCGCCCCAGGTCGTCCCCACCCGGAACAGTCGGCTGAAACGGAAATCGAAACTGTCCGGGGCGATAAAGTCTTTGGTGGAAAGCCCGGTTTTGGGGATCATATCCCATGAAAACCGGAAGGGGGAGCCGCTGCCGGGGTGGAGCTGCCCGTGAAGAAGCTCCAGCCGTTCCAACCCCGAAAGGGATCGGCACTTGACGCCCAGCTTTTTGAAGTTCCCGCAAATGTCCGCCTCTACACGTTCCAGCCTTGCCCTGGCGGTGGAAAGGTCGTCCACATTCACGCCGAAGGTCAGGAGCTTTGTGCGGACAATGCCGTTGTTGCTTTTGGCGATCTGGTTTTCCAGCATTTCCACATACTCACACCGGACGCTGTTGTAATCATCGTCCTGCATGGGGATGTTCACGCTGTACCGGCTGCCCGGGCGGCTCCGGTGGTTGAGGAAGGAAAGCTGGAACGGAAGGCTGCTGTCAAAGTAGTTGAGGCAGGCGCTCCACCCGTCAAAGATGGCCGCCTGATCTTCGGACTGTGCGAGCTGATAGTTGATGTCCTCGTATTCAATGGTTTTGGTGTAATAGCGGTCCGCTACCCGGCACACCCCATCCCGGTACATTTCCCGGTAAGGGAGGGTCTGCTGGGCGGTGGTGGGAATGTTCTTTCCCTTTGTGAACAGGCCGAGAAGGCCCTGCTTTTCAGGCTTTTTGCCTGCGGGCTTTCCGGCCCTTCTGCTGTTTCGCAATCGGCTGCGCCTCCTTTCTGGCGCTAAGCAGCGCATAGAAGTTTTCGGTTTTGTAAGGCCGCACACGGGGATAGAGGAACCGGGTGCGGATGATGTTTTTCAGCACTTTTTCCAGCGGCAGACTGTCTCGTTCATACATAGCCAGAAAGAAGAACGGGAGCATGAGGCCGATCATCAGGAACATGGCGGCACTGTTCCCGATACTGCCACGGGAAAACAGGTAAGCCGGGAGGCCCACCGCCGCCGCGCTGGAAAAACAAACAAGCTGGCGCTTCGTTAGGTTGAAGGCCAGCTTTGTCTTGATTTTGGAAAGGTCTTTTGGTACTGGCACATAGGCCATTTTGGTACACCTCCTTTATTGCTTCGGGCCAGCATGGCCCGAGGTTATCTTGCGGCCTCTTTGGCCGGGGCTGTGCTGCGGGCAGCCTCGGCGGCCTCTCGTCCGCTCTGCCTTGCCCGCCAGTATTCGGGGTGATACTGCCGGATGGACTGATTGAGTTTTTCTTCAAACTGTCCTTTGTCCTTAATGCGGTCAGGGATTTTCCACAGCTTTTTGTCCAGCAGCTCCCGGAGCACTACGCTTTCCTGTGCGTCCTCCTCATAGCAAATATAGCCCTTATCCTTGAAGCCGCACTTTTTCGCCGCTGGAGAGAGGACGGCGGCTACCTCATTTGCCACCATCGTTCCGCCGTGGCTGGCGGTAGATACCAGAAACACCCCCGGACAGAGGGTTTCACAGCTCTGCACCTCGCCCCACGGGGAACTTTTCGGCGCATGGAACATTCCGCCCGTCCGGCTCCGGTCCGCCTGCATGAGCGCCGCCTTTTCTAAGATGGCTTTCAGTTCCGGGGAAAAATAGGCATATTCCCGCAGGACCCGGGCGGCCTCCCCGCCGCAGGCGTTCATCAACAGGGTATAGGCGTCGCTGTCCGCTTTGGTACAGCGGCCCAGCAGTTTTCCGTCATAGTAGCAGGCCGCGTCATAGCCCGTCCGTTTGCGTGGCATGGTTCCCGCCTCCTTTCTGCTTCGGGCCAGCATGGCCCGAGATCAACGCTCTGCGCTGCGGCTGGGTTTTTCCTTCGGAGGCCGTTCTGCCTTTGCCTGTTCGGCAGCCGCTTTCCCGGCTTTGAGCTGGTCGCTGATAGACGCACGCCCCACAGAGCCGCGCTCCGCCATCTGTTCCAGCTTTGCCTCATAGGCTTGCAGAACAGCGGTATTGAGCTGTTCCCGGAACTCCTTTGTGACAGGGTAGGCCATATCCCGGTAGCCGCCTTTTCCGTCCGGCTGGCTGGGCATCCCAAGAAAGAGGCCCTTGCTGCCCTGTACGATTTTCAGATTTTCCACCACAAAACAGTCATTGAATTTCACGCTGGCAAAGCCCATGAGGTTTTTCACAGGTTCGATGACCCGCACGCTTACATCCAGTTTCAAAGGGGCGGCTAGTGTTCCGCCCGCAGTTTTTTCCTGCATGGATTTCTCCTTTCCGCTTCGGGTCAACATGGCCCGAAGTCTCTTAATGGCAGCCGAAGATGGATTTTGCAAGACTGCCTGTTTTGAATAAGGTAAAACACAGCAACACCGTATATCCCACGCATCCCCAGATCGCCCCGATGGGGTCGCCGTCGGTGGCGATACTCTGGATCAGCACCGCATAGATGGCGACACAGACTAAGATCAATAGACCTTGAAAGCCCACCGCAAAGAGGGAGCGGAAATAGTTCTGCCCCATGTGTCCGGTTTCCCTGTTGGGGACGGTGGCAAACGGGATCGGCGCTAAACTTGTGAGTAAATAAATTTCAATCATACGGCCATATACGATGACGAAAATCACGATGTTTAAGGCGATCATGGTAAGCTGGATCAGGAAGGACTGGAGCCAGAGTCCGAACAGAGGGCCTAACTCCATCGCCTCAAGCTCTGTCCGCAGACTGTCCAGCACATCCGGCGTGATTTCTGTCCCGTTCTGGATAATGCCCGCTGACTGCTGGATCACATGCTGGCTCACATCAAAGACCGCCAGCACGATATTGAAGGTATTCGTCAGGATCATCACAGCCACAAAGGTTTTGAACACCCACTTAAAAAACATCCATGTGTCAACTTCATG
>NZ_JACRST010000058.1 GCF_014384885.1 Ligaoa zhengdingensis | reverse complement strand
GAGTTCGTGCTGTTCGATATGCGCACAAAACACGAATATGAGGCGAATGCGTTTGCCTCACACCTGATCATTGACGATGATGAGCTGATTGACCTGATGAAGCAGGACTACGATGTGGTTCAGCTGTCTGCTGCAATGGGGACAAACATCAACCTGATGCTGATCAAGCTCAACGAGCTGAACCGCATGGGCTGGCAGCTCAACTTGCCGTATGTACCGCACTCTGACTTCCTGAAAAATGTCAGACCGGAGGGATGAATGAGGATGAAGGATCGTAATTAGATGAACAACAACGACTACAAAGAAGTCCTTTTCTATGCCGCTTCAATCTTTAACGAGCGCATGGGAACGGAGTTCAGCGAGGACAATCTTGTGCTGCGCTGCTTTCAAACGGAAAATCAGCACGAATCGTTTGAGCAGTTCTGCCAGCAGTATTTCCCGGATCGCCTGACAGACCGATACAAAGAGGATGGCTATTTCGACTTTCACGCCTCCGCCTTCGTCGGCAAGGGAGACGGCGTTGACGGAATCCTGCTGCGGACAGACATTGCGCGTCATCCGGCAGTGTTGAAGCACATTCTTCTGCATGAGCTGGCGCATATTTTCTGCACCCGCAACGAGCTTGACGGAGATAATTTCTATGAGCGATACTGCATGGACGATACCATCAGCCACGAAGAGGACGGAATCATTAACGCCGGATATGCGATCTGGCGAGAACTCGCTGCGGAGCTAATTGCATTTGAGATGGATGACAACTGTGATATGATTCCGCTCCGACGCAAGAAAGACCTTCTCAGCTATTACGAAGGAGAACTCCTGACCGGCAACGGAAAAATGGGTGTCAGCATGATTCTCTGCGAGGCAATGACCAGTGCTGAGGGCGAAGCGTCCATGACATGGGACGCTGCCAAAAGCAAGTTTGCACGGTTCAAGCCCTTTGATGATCCGTTGTACATGGACTTGCTGGGCTTGGTTTTTACACACGTTAGGGAATGCTTTATCGAGATTGACCGCGACTTTATTTATGAAATTGGAGTGTTGTATCTAAGCATTGCCGCGCAAGCGATGATTGCGTCCCTAAAGAACAGATTTCAGGAAGAATAGGCAAACCGATAGAGAGAAAGGACGGGCAATGATATGAAATACAAGCTTTTTCGCTCCCCCGGTGATCTGGACAAGGCAGTCCGGAAGCACGAACTGGTTGCCGTGGAAACCGGCAAGAGCATTGATGATGTGGCGGACGCGCTTATCCGTGCCGTTCGAGACGATCTCGCGGAAATGCCGGAGTATGCGCACTGCGAGACTGCCGCCTATGCACCGGAGCCGATCAAGTCGTTTCGCCGGGTGAGGCGTTACCGGTATGAGATGATGGGTATTGTCTACCCGAAGTACGCCGAAGAGAACGTCCTGATTGACTACGGAATTATTGAGGAAGAAGAGTCGTGAGCAAGGAACAGTACATTGAGTTTCCGGAGGAATACACACGCCGGGAGCTGAACGCCCGGTATCGGGAAATCCCGCTGAAGGACACGACCTCGCGCCTTCTGCGCAAATATTTCAATGCAATGGCAAATCTCTACGGTATCATCCCGCTGCACAAGGCAAAGGAGATTGTCTTCTCCCTCAGCCCGAAGCTGGTAACGGAAGATGAATTTCTTGCCTTTGCAGAGATCGCCCGTCATGAGTGCGAGGGCTACTACATTCTGGGCGGAGATGAGCTTTACACAGATGTCAAGCATACAAAGCCCCTTGACCGTGAGATCATTGATGTCACACTGATTGAGGAGTCCATTGACCTTTTCATGGAGACGAAGCGCAGCCAACAGAAAAAGCCTTACTATGTGCCTGACAAGAAGCACCTGCTGGAATACGATGATCCCTTCTACTGCGAGGACACTCCGGAAAAGGCTGCGCTCCGCCGTTTCATGGAAGAACGGGTTGGTCTGAGCGGTGACAAACTGGAAGACGCCTTTGACGATCTTCTCTACGGCGTCCGGTCTGTTTCGAGCAGTGTGGAGGGCGTTCTAAGTCACTTCGATAAAAGGAACATCCGCTTCCGGTCTGATCGGGACATGAATCGGTTTGTTGAACTTTACAGCAAATTCAGCAATACGACGCGGATGCCCTGCAACCGTGGCTACACACCGGATGAAATGATGCAGATGACGCCACCGGAGGAACGCTTCAAGTCGCTCTCTCTTGGTCCGAACATCCGAAAATCCCTCCAAACCGGCGAAATGGACATTGAGGACTTCCGCAAGCAGATCCTCACAATGGAGCTGCCCAGCGAGGCAATGCGCTTTGACCTTCTGAAACAGCTTGCAGACATCAAGCCCTCCGCTCCCCAGCCGGAGAAGCAGAAGAAGGTCGGGCGCAACGATCCCTGTCCGTGCGGCAGCGGGAAGAAATACAAGAGGTGCTGCGGAAAATGACGATCCCATTAAAACAGGTCATTCAGGCAATCGAGGAAGCAAATGAAGTCTTCACGAGCTTCTGGGACGCAAAGATCGGGAAGACCGTTTATCTTGCCGATCCAGTGATGACTGATTTGACGGAGGAAGACAAAGCTCTTGCTGCTGAAATGGAAAATACGCCGGAGAGGTTTCTTCGCTTTCCGACCAAGTATGAGATTCATCAATACCGCATCATGGAGGATTTCATTGATCAGATCTCTCCCGGAAAGGCGCAGGAGGAACTTGCCTATGCTATCCGGGGAAAAGGCGCGTTCCGCCGATTCAAACAGTCTGTGCGCTATCACGGGCTGGAACAGCACTGGTATGACTATTTAGCGGAGGCGTACCGGGAGCTTGCGATCCGCTGGTGCGCAGAGGAAGGCTTGGAGTACACTGAATGAAAGAGAACGAGAAAAAGACATTGCTGCGGAGCAGTGATGATCTGATTGCCGCCGTCGAGCAATACGGCTTTCTGCCCTTCTTTCGGAACGAGATTCACGGCTTCTCCATCAAGGAACTTTGCCCACCTGAGTTATGGTTTGCGGATGATGTAGATGGTCCGTGGGAATGGAAAGGACCGGCTGCGCGGAGCGGCAAATGTCTCTACGGCAAGCTTTTCAACAAGAAGGCTGGCTTTGTGAGCCGAGAGTGGATACCGGACTTCGCAAACTTCCGGCGTGACGGCTATGACTTTGACGCCCGTTGGGATGACGGCTTGGCGTCCTACAAGGACAAGGAGATTTACGAAGCCATAGCCGGTGAAGGCAGGATGCTTTCCAAACGGCTGAAAGAGGCTCTGAACTACCACAAGGGCGGCAACACCGGCTTTGAGACGTGTATCACAAGACTGCAAATGCAGAGCTATGTCTGCATTGCGGATTTCGTCTATATGCAGGACAGGTACGGAAGACCTTATGGCTGGGGTGTAGCAGAATATGCGACGCCGGAAGAGCTTTTCGGGTACGACTTTATCACATCCGCCTATCAGCGAGACCCGCAGGAATCCAAAGAGCGCATTCTAAAACATCTGCAATCACGTCTGCCTAACGCGACCGAAATGCAGCTTGAGAAAATCATAAAGGGGTAACGCAATGG
>NZ_JACRST010000057.1 GCF_014384885.1 Ligaoa zhengdingensis | reverse complement strand
TACAAAGACCATTCCGAAACCATCATGGGCAACATGGACAGTATCGTATTCCTCGGAGGCCGGGAGGCTTCCACCCTAAAGGATATTTCGGAAAACTGGCTGGGCAAGGCCACCATCTCTATGCAGACCGAGGGCCGAAGCCGTGGACAGTCTGAAAGTTACAGCCAGAATATGCAGCGGCTTGGCCGGGAGCTGATGACCACCAGCGAGATCACCACCATGCCCGGGGATAAATGTATCTTGCAGCTTCGGGGGCTCCCGCCCTTCCTGTCCCCGAAGTATGACTTGAAAAAGCACCCGAATTACAAGTACACAGCCGAATTTGATAAAAAGAAAAACGCCTTCCGCTTGGAAAGCCTGTTTCGCCACCGGCCATTGAGACTAAAGCCGGAGGACGAATACACGGTGTACGAAGTGGACGGCTCCGACACGGACGAAGAAGCTGACCTGTTGAACTTCGATGATCTGGACAGCGACGAGTTTGTGTAACTTCGGGCCATGATGACCCGAAGCGCCGCCGATGTGGGCGGCTTTTTTTGTACCCAAAACCATCAAACAAACAAAATGGAGGAACGTATATGGAATTTTTCAATCAGGCAATCGACATTCTCAAAATTCTGGTCATGGCTCTTGGCGCCGGTCTGGCGGTATGGGGCGTCATCAACCTTCTGGAAGGTTACGGGTCGGATAACCCTGCGGCAAATGCTCATGTACGGTAGAGAAGCACAAAGCAAAACAAGGATAGCCAGCCCTGCCACTATTCCGAAGTCAGGGGAACGCAATAGAAAAATTCATAGCTGTATGCTATACTTAATTAGCATTTGAACATATCAAGCTGACACAGCAATCTCTTTACTTGCCGTTAATGCGCGTCTACCAATAGTCCGCAGAAAGCAAGAGTAGCGTAAAGGTATAAAAATTTCAAACTTCTTTGTAACGAAATTCCGATTTCTCCGTCTAACCTATGAAGCTGAAGGAGGTGATGACAAGTATGGACTATGAAAAGCTCTATAAAGCCTACTATTTACAGGTATACTCGTATACTATTTCTCTTGCCAAAAATCGTGAGATAGCAGAGGAAATCACGCAGAACACATTCTATAAGGCTGTTTCTACAACATCACAATTCAAAGGTAAGTCAGATGAATTGACATGGCTCTGCTCCATAGCAAAAAACCTTTACCATGATGAAATGCGAAGCCGTCAGCGAGTAGCTGATGTGAGTGAAATCAATGACTTGCCATCAAATGAAAATGTTGAGAACTCAGTTGCAGATTCTGACATGGCGTTCCGCATACACCTCGTTCTTCACCGTTTGGAAGAACCATACAAAGAAGTCTTTCAGCTTCGCGTATTCGGGGAACTATCTTTTTCACAAATCGCTGCAATTTTTGGAAAAACAGAATCATGGGCGAGAGTTACTTATCATCGTGCAAAGCTAAAAATTCAAGAAAGGATGGATGAAAAGCATGAGTAAACAATGCGATATTGTTCGAGATATTCTTCCGCTGTATGTTGACGGTGCTTGCAGCGAAGCAAGCGCAGAGATGGTAAAAGAGCATTTGAACGCCTGTGCTGACTGTAACGCAATTTATCAGAAATTGCTTTCTCACACGAACGAAGATGTTCTTCACGAAGAAAGCGAAAGCGTTATTATGCGCCATGAGGCAAAAGAAAAGCAGAGAGGCAGAAAAAAGATAACGATTGCTGTTCTCGTTTCCATCGCTCTTTGTATCATTGCAATTTTTGCAGCTCTCTTTCTGTTACCTATAAACATTGCTTATGAGCCTGTCAAAATCGACTTCCCATTTGAGGTTGAAGATGTCGAAAGCGTTGAAATGTACCACTATGACGGAGTGCCTGCATCAGCAGAAAAGAAAGTAGTTGTTGCTGAAAATGATATAAAGACCCTGTATGATAAGTTCAAGGGCTTATCCTTAAAAGACAAAACAACTGAGGAAACTGCCGGAGCAGATGTGACCAGCTTTAGATTTAACCTCTCAGATGGAACAAGCTACGATTTGATTTACGCCTGCTATGGAGTTAAAAACGGCGAATTGAAGTCAGAAGCAGGCGGTTTTAAGTATTTCACAAGTGCGGATATTGGCTCTTATTGGAACAATTTGAATACGGAACTTGAAGCAATTCCTATCAATGAGAGTGAATTGCCGTGAGCAGATAGCAAACCCAGCCGAGCCTGTCAACGGTCAAGATGAACGGCGCAAATGCGCCGCCGTTGACAGCCCCGCCCGTCTTTGCTGTTCGGTAATCAAGAGGGCGACAGCACAAGATGCTGCCGCCCTCTGCCATTATTCAGAAAGGGGGATTTTCCATGACCGAACACGAAAAGTATCAAGAACATATCCGGCATACACACGATGCCTTTTGCAAGACTGTTATTCGCCACGCTGCCATAGACGCAGCCCGGAGCATACGGAGCCACCGCAAGCGGGAAATCTCGCTTGAATATCTGATAGAAGAAAAACACTATCCATTCAGTACCACAGATAAATACTTTGCGGAGCAATCCGGCATGACCAGCTATCCGCTTTTCGTCTGTGGTCAGATGGTGCTTTTGGAAAGTCCAGAGCTTGCCGCAGCCCTGTCCGCACTATCACAGATGGAACAGGAAATCATTTTCTTGTACTACTTCCAACGATTGACGCATAGGGAGATTGGACGGAGATATGGACGGGCTGGCAACACAACCGGGCGGCGTATTCAGATGATTTTACGGCGGCTACGGGCAGAGTTGGAGGGCTTGTCCTATGAACCAGCTACTTCCCTATGAGACAATCGTTAAGGCAAGCGAGGGCGACCCGGAAGCTGTTGCCGCCGTCCTATCCCATTATGCAGGATATATCCGCTCTTGTGCGAAAATGGACGGACAGATTAACACGGATATGCAGGAGCATATCGTCAGGCAACTGATAGAAAGCCTGTTGAAGTTCCGCTTTGACCGCTAAACAGAAAAGTTGTATAATTAGAGCCTGACAAATTAAACTTCAATGAGAGTAGAGCAAATGGAACAGATTATCAATTATAGAGACATACCCACAGATAAAAGGATTGACATATTAAATGCTCTTGAGCGAATAGGTTTTTTTCCGGCATACGGCGGCGTGAAAACAATGCAGCAAATTATGGAAAAGTCAGTTCCAGGTTCAGGCCCACAATTCTATTTCGTTTTCCGTGAAAATGAGTTGATAGGGTACAATTTTCTCATTGGGGACACTAAGAAATATAAAGCGTTCCCATGGCTTGCTATTAGCAATATGGATGAGCAGAAGTTGACTGTTTGTGAAGAACTGATGAAAATACAAATTGCCTTTTTTGAAGAACTCGGAATGCAAAAGATAGCAGATCATTGCATTAGGATTATGGAAGATTACAGAAAAGGAATTGGAAAGCAGAAAGAAAGCGATTGCAGATAAGTTCCATTTGAAAAACGGCTGACAATTTAATACCGCCGCCCATCACAGCGGCAGATAAGCAGTAAATCTTGAAAAGGTTTACTGCTTTTTTTGCGCCCATTTTCAAAAATCTTTGGCAAACCACACCGCCGGATTGTTGTAGGGAGCAGACAGGGAAAACAAAAAAATTTCCGCTGCGTTTGCCAAAACGCCCCCTTTTCACCGTTGTAGTGGTGAACAGCGGGCAGAACACGCCGCCGCAATCGCTATATTGGTGGAGCAAGCCAGTATATCCGCAAACCAGAGCCGCCGAGGAAAGCGGTAGTTTTTTAGAGCAAGATTCTACCACGGTGCCAAAATCCGCATATCTGCGGTTTTGCCCCCTTTGGTAAATCTTGTTGGGGAGTGCCTTCCCCAAACCCTGCTCATGCGCCCTGTCGGGCGAGAAAG
>NZ_JACRST010000056.1 GCF_014384885.1 Ligaoa zhengdingensis | reverse complement strand
GCGTTGAGCCCGTAATAGACGGCTTCGCCATCCATGCGGAGCTCCTGCGTCATAAAGGGAACGAAAATGGCCGTGGAGCTGGTCGTCATGCCGCGCTTGATCTCAATGCCGTTATGGCCCAGCGGAAGGCTGGAAAGAAAACCGTCCTCCTGCTGGAAGTCCAGCCGCTTCAAGGTGCAGTTGTATTTCTGGACGATACCGGACACCGTGAACAGGTCATTGTCCAGCTCCCGGCGGGTCGGGGCCATGTTTACCACAAGGAAGGTCAGCAGGAACATTCTTTCATTCCGGCTCTGTAAATCTTCCAAGAGGGTCTTTGCGTCGTTGCTGTATGTTACGAGGTCGGGTGGAAGTATGTCCATGTCGTACCCGGACCGGGCAGCCTTCTTTTGTTCCTCCACCTTCATCTTGTCAATGTCGGAGACTTTGGCCTTGATGGATTTTACGGCGGCGGCCTGATCGACGGTTTGGATATGGAGAGTGATGGTCATTTCCGCATCCATTTCCAAAAGCTCCGCCAGCAGCTTGTCCGAGAGCTCCGAGGCTAAAATCTGCAAGTAAGAGGCAGCGCCCCAAGTCGTCCCCACCCGGAACAGACGGCTGAAACGGAAGTCGAAGCTGTCCGGGGCGATAAAGTCTTTGGTGGAAAGCCCGGTTTTTGGAATCATATCCCATGAAAACCGGAAGGGGGAGCCGCTGCCGGGGTGGAGCTGCCCGTGAAGAAGCTCCAGCCGTTCCAGCCCCGAAAGGGAGCGGCACTTGACGCCCAGCTTTTTGAAGTTCCCGCAAATGTCCGCCTCTACACGTTCCAGCCTTGCCCTGGCGGTGGGAAGGTCGTCCACGTTCACGCCGAAGGTCAGGAGCTTTGTGCGGACAATGCCGTTGTTGCTTTTGGCGATCTGGTTTTCCAGCATTTCCACATACTCACACCGGACGCTGTTGTAATCGTCATCCTGCATGGGGATGTTCACGCTGTACCGGCTGCCCGGGCGGCTCCGGTGGTTGAGGAAGGAAAGCTGGAACGGAAGGCTGCTGTCAAAGTAGTTAAGGCAGGCGCTCCACCCGTCAAAGATGGCTGCCTGATCTTCGGACTGTGCGAGCTGGTAGTTGATGTCCTCGTATTCAATGGTTTTGGTGTAATAGCGGTCCGCTACCCGGCACACCCCATCCCGGTACATTTCCCGGTAAGGGAGGGTCTGCTGGGCGGTGGTGGGAATATTTTTTCCTTTCGTGAACAGGCCGGTAAGGCCCTGCTTTTCAGGCTTTCTGCCTGCGGGCTTTCCGGCCCTTCTGCTGTTTCGCAATTGGCTGCGCCTCCTTTCTGGCGCTAAGCAGCGCATAGAAGTTTTCGGTTTTGTAAGGCCGCACACGGGGATAGAGGAACCGGGTGCGGATGATGTTTTTCAGCACTTTTTCCAACGGCAGGCCGTCCCGCTCATACATAGCCAGAAAGAAGAACGGGAGCATGAGGCCGATCATCAGGAACATGGCGGCGCTGTTCCCGATACTGTCACGGGAAAGCAGGTAGGCCGGGAGCCCCACCGCCGCTGCGCCGGAAAAACAAACAAGCTGGCGCTTCGTCAGATTGAAGGCCAGCTTTGTCTTGATTTTGGAAAGGTCTTTTGGTACTGGCACATAGGCCATTTGGGTACACCTCCTTTACTGCTTCGGGCCATCATGGCTCGAGGTTATCTTGCGGCTTCTTTGGCCGGGGTTGTACTGCGGGCAGCTTCGGCGGCCTTGCGTCCGCTCTGCCTTGCCCGCCAGTATTCGGGGTTATACTGCCGGATGGACTGATTGAGTTTTTCTTCAAACTGTTCTTTGTCCTTAATGCGGTCAGGGATGTTCCACAGTTTTTTGTCCAGCAACTCCCGGAGCACCACACTTTCCTGTGCGTCCTCCTCATAGCAGATATAGCCCTTGTCCTTGAAGCCGCACTTTTTCGCTGCTGGGGCGAGGACGGCGGCTACCTCATTTGCCACCATCGTTCCGCCGTAGCTGGCGGTAGATACCAGAAACACCCCCGGACAGAGGGTTTCACAGCTCTGCACCTCGCCCCACGGGGAGTTTTTCGGCGCATGGAACATTCCGCCCGTCCGGCTCCGATCCGCCTGCATGAGCGCTGCCTTTTCTAAGATGGCTTTCAGTTCCGGGGAAAAATAGGCATATTCCCGAAGGACACGGGCGGCCTCCCCGCCGCAGGCGTTCATCAACAGGGTATAGGCGTCGCTGTCCGCTTTGGTACAGCGCCCCAGCAGTTTTCCGTCGTAATAGCAGGCCGCGTCATAGCCCGCCCGTTTGCGTGGCATGGTTCCCGCCTCCTTTCTGCTTCGGGCCATTATGGCCCGAGGTCAACGCTCCGCCCCACGGCTGGGCTTTTCCTTCGGGGGCCGTTCTGCCTTTGCCTGCTCGGCAGCCGCTTTCCCGGCTTTGAGCTGGTCGCTGATGGACGCACGCCCCACAGAGCCGCGCTCCGCCATCTGTTCCAGCTTTGCCTCATAGGCTTGCAGAACAGCGGTATTGAGCTGTTCCCGGAACTCCTTTGTGACAGGGTAGGCCATATCCCGGTAGCCGCCTTTGCCGTCTGGCTGGCTGGGCATCCCAAGAAAGAGCCCCTTGCTGCCCTGTACGATTTTCAGATTTTCCACCACAAAGCAGTCATTGAATTTCACGCTGGCAAAGCCCATGAGATTTTTCACAGGTTCGATGACCCGCACGCTTACATCCAGCATTATAGGGGCGGCTGGTGTTCCGCCCGCAGTTTTTTCCTGCATGGATTTCTCCTTTCCGCTTCGGGTCATCATGGCCCGAAGCTGTTACAAGTTTACAGTGCTTTCAACTTCGTTTCCCCACACGTCCCATCCGGGCTTTTTTTCTCTGGCGAACAATTCCACTCGTGGTATATCGCCCATCAGTTCTACAATTTTCCGCCTGGCCTCGTCCGGCTTTTTGCTGTGGCGCTCTATCGGGGAAACAATAAGCTGATGGACACCGGCAGACTTACGCTTCGGATGTCCTTTTACGGCTAAAAGACAAATTTCTGCATTACCTCTGGTCCAGTACCCCAGACCGTAAAACCATGAGTAGGAGCGCCGGTTCCTCTTTATCCATACAAAAGCCACAGAGCGATAAGAAAAGCCCCATGCTTTAATGACCTTTAAGGCTTCCGGCAGTTGCGGGAATGTTGCCCACAGAAACAGAACGCTGTCTTTTGCAGCCAAGTCGGCTACCGGAAGGGAACAGATTTCTTCAATACTCATAGTGGGATAATGAAGCTCTGCTGATCCCTGCCTGTTTTTCTGTTCATACCGCCACGGTGGATCTGCATAGATTATTGAAAATTTTTCTTTCGGCATGATCCTCCTTTCTGCTTCGGGTCAGCATGGCCCGAAGTCTCTTAATGGCAGCCAAAGATGGATTTTGCAAGACTGCCTGTTTTGAATAAGGTAAAACACAGCAGCACCGTATATCCCACGCAGCCCCAGATCGCCCCGATGGGGTCGCCGTCGGTGGCGATACTCTGGATCAGCACCGCATAGATGGCGACACAGACTAAGATCAACAGACCTTGAAAGCCCACTGCAAAGAGGGAGCGGAAATAGTTCTGCCCCATGTGTCCGGTTTCCCTGTTGGGGACTGTGGCAAACGGGATAGGCGCTAAACTTGTGAGTAAATAAATTTCAATCATACGGCCATATACGATGACGAAGATCACGATGTTTAAGGCAATCATGGTAAGCTGGATCAGGAAGGACTGGAGCCATAGCCCGAACAGAGGGCCTAACTCCATCGCCTCAAGTTCTGTCCGCAGACTGTCCAGCACATCCGGCGTGATCTCTGTCCCGTTCTGGATAATGCCCGCTGACTGCTGTATCACATGCTGGCTCACATCAAAGACCGCCAGCACGATATTGAAGGTATTCGTCAGGATCATCACAGCCACAAAGGTTTTGAACACCCACTTAAAAAACATCCATGTGTCAACTTCATG
>NZ_JACRST010000055.1 GCF_014384885.1 Ligaoa zhengdingensis | reverse complement strand
TGGCGCCCGAAGTTCCCGCGGTGATCGAGCCCGCGGTCCCGGCTGAGGCGGAAGCGCCCGCGGCGCAGGCCGAGGCCCCTGTCGAGGCGGCGGAAGCCGGTATGCCGGTTTGGGCCATCACGGCAATTGTGATTGCGGCGGCGGCAATCCTGGGCGGCACAGCGCTGGCTGTGGCTCACAAAAAACATGAGAAGTAAACGATAAAATCAAAGGCAAATCGCCCGGCGAGCCCCTTATTTGGGGAATTCGCCGGGCGATTTTTGTTTTTATTAAGAAAAAATGGAATAACATGTAATTTTTCATGAAAAACATCATGTCATTTCATGAATTATCATGAAATCTAAAATAGATGCTAAAAAATCGTAAATAAATTGGAGGCGGTTTATGATATAATAGGGAAAAATAAGGAAGTAGAGAAAAAAACAGGAGACAAAATAAGAAAAATTAAGTAATAAAGGGTTAAATTACAAGAATATATTAAAATGGAATGTTAATAATGTGATAAAATGTTAAAATATCTTAAAAAAATATATTGATTTTGTAAAGACTATTCCAGAAAAAAGAGGTAAAGTAAAAGTAGAAGATGAAGCAGTTGTTTTATTTTTACCGATAGATTCGCCGCATTGAAAGGAGTTGAAGATTTTAGCGGCAGCAAACAGAATTTAACAAAGGGAGTGGAAAAATGAAGAAAACAAAAGGAAGCAGAGTGCTTTCGGCCCTTTTGGCATTTACAATGGCGATGGGCATGTGGACAGTGCCGGCCTATGCGGCAGCACAAACAACCGCTGAACTGGACAAGACGGTGTTCACCGACGATTTTTCCGATGACACCATCGGTGTAAACTGGGAAAAATTTGGCATGAACCAGAGCGACTGGGCGGTTGCAGACGGCGTATGCACCTCGCTGGCCGACAGTTATCCGGCTGGTGTGGGTCAGAAACTTGCGCTCAACGGGCTGACAGCCCAAAACTGTGAATTTGAAGCCGATATCACACTCAACAACGGCAGCGACGCGGGCATCCTGTTCCGCGCAAGCGACATTGCGGACAAGGGGGACGGTTTCACCGGCTATTACGCTTACATCTCGCCCAACGGCAGCGTTGCGTTGGGCCATGCCGATCAGGCATGGGGCGGTAACCTCGCGTCGGTACCCAAGGGGATCGTACAGGGCAAGTCCTACCGCTTGAAGGTGTCGGCGATGGGAAATTCCATCCAGATTTACCTGGACGGCGAAGAGGTGATCTCGCTGGAGGACGACAAGTACCAGAGCGGCGGCTTTGGGTTGCGTTCCCACTGTGCCTCCGCTTCGTACGACAACATTAAAATCACCGCTTACACCGATAAGCGGGAGTTTTCCGACGACTTTTCCGAGGACACCATCGGGGTGAATTGGGAAAAGTTCGGCATGAACCAAAGCGACTGGGCGATCGCGGACGGCGTGTGCACCTCGCTGACCGCCGGTTATCCTGGCGGCGTGGGGCAGAAACTCGCACTCAAGGATTTTAACGCCCAGAACTGCGAGATGGAAACCGACATCAAGCTCAACAGCGCGGGCGATGCGGGCATTCTGTTCCGCACCACCGGGATTGTTGATAAGGGCGACGGCTTCACCGGCTACTATGCCTATATCAAGTCCAATGGCGATGTGGCGCTGGGCCATGCCAACCAGGCGTGGCTGGGCAACCTCGCTTCGGTCCCCAAGGGGATTGCGCAGGGCGAGACCTACAAGCTGAAGGTTTCGGCAGTGGGCACCCTGATTAAGGTATTTTTGAACGGGGAAGAAGTGATCTCGCTGGAGGATGACAAGTATCCGAGCGGCGGCTTTGGGCTGCGCTCCCACTGCACCTCCGCCTCCTACGACAATGTCAAGATCGCGGCTTATGCGTCCAAGGAGGTCAGCAAGATCGAAGTTACCTCCCTGCCAAACAAGACGCTTTACTTCGTCGGCGATCTGATCAACACCTCGGGCTTGCAGGTGACGGCCACCTACATAGACGGAAGCACCCGCGCGATCCCCGCCAGCGCGCTGGAGATTTCGTTCGATTCCTCCACAGCTGGGGACGAGATTCCGGTCGTTGTGTCGTATGAGGGCAAGGAGACCAGCTTCAACGTGCGTGTGGTCGAAGGTTTGTCCTTCCCCTACCACGACGACTTCTCGGACGCTGCGCTGTTCCAGAACAACTGGGCGCAGTACGGCGGAGGCAGCAGCGGTTGGCTGCTGGAGGACGGCATGTGCAAAACCGCGTCCAGCTCGGCGCCTGGGCAGAAGTTGGAGTTGATCGGCGGACTGACGGTCAGCGACTTCATGCTGGAAACCGATATCGCGTATCTGGGCGGCGGCGGAGTTGATGCGGGCGTCATCTTCCGCGCGGCTGATGTTACGGATCGGGGCGACGGCTACCGCGGTTACTATGCGTATCTTGCAAACGGCGCGGTCGGCCTGGGCCGGTGCGACAACGCCTGGGACAGCGCCTTTAAAAAGGAAGTCGCGGCCAACGTCAAGGTCGGCGACGTCTACCGTATGAAGATCGTCTGCCGCGGCAACAACATCAAAATTTACCTCGACGGCGAGCTGATGTTGGATGTCAACGACAGCAAGTTCAGCAGCGGCTCGGTCGGCTTCCGCGCGCACTACGCATTGGCGGCCTACGACAATTTTGTGGTGTCCAACGATCCCGATTATGTGGATACGACGGTCTACAAGAATCTGCTGCAAAAGCTTTACGACGACAACAAGGACCTGGACATCAGCATCTACCCGGAGGATCGCTGGGAGCGCTTCAACGATGCGCTGGAAGCGGCTCGCCTGGTGTTGGAGAACCCGGATGCCACCCAGGCGCAGGTGAACGAGGCAAAGAGTGAGCTTGCAGCGGCGGTCAGCTATCTGGCGGAAGACGACCCGGTTTCCGCGCCGCATCACCTGAACCCGCTCCTGCCCGGCTATGGAGCCGACCCGACGATACAGAAGTTTGGGGATACCTATTACATCTACGCGAACACCACCGACCGCGACTGGTGCGATACCCCGATGGTGTTCTGGTCCAAAGATCTGGTCAACTGGGAGGGCCATGCACTCAAGCTCCTGGTGGACGAGGAGAGCTACGGCGGAGAATATACCCACCGGATGCAGTGGGCGCCCACGATCATCGAGTGGAAGGGCATCTATTACCTCTACTACACGGTGTACGACAACCGTCCCGGTCTGGCCGACGATGAGCGGGAGAACAACATCGTTGCGGTGTCTGACAATCCTGTAGGGCCGTTCACCATTAAGAAGTGCATCACATACGGCGAACCGGGTTCGGCCAGCCCGGAGAACAGCACCCACGATCCGCACGTGTTCTACGATCCGCAGACGGATAAGGTCTATCTGCTCTACGGCGGCATCTATGAGAAGCTGTTTATCGAGGAACTCAACTCCGACGACCTGACCCAGGTGGTGCCGGGTACCCGCAAAGCGCTGCTGTACGGTTCGCTTGGCGGCAACGGCGGCTACGCGCCGGGCAAGGATGTCACGGTGGGCGGTGGCCACCAGAATTTTGCAGAGGGCCCGTTCGTCTATACCAGGGAACTGGACGACGGAAACGGCGGCACCTTTACCCGCTATTATATGACCTACTCCTGCGAAAACTATTCAGATGCGAGCTATAAGCTGCGCTATGCCTACAGCGACGACGGGATCATGGGCCCGTATCATTATCTGCCCGATCCCACCGAATACTTTTCGGATACCCCGAGCAATATGATCATTCGCACCTCGCCCAACAAGACCACCGACGGTTACTTCATGGCGAAGGGCCCCGGCCACCACTCGGTGCTCCAGATGGAGATCGACGGCGAATTGCAGGACTACCTGGTGTATCACAAGCTGGCCTCCGAGTCGGGAACCGGCCGTGTGCACCGCCAGGTCTGCATCGACCGCATCTACTACACCGAGGACGGCTTTATCAAAGAGGTGCGTCCGACTCATAACGCGGACGGCGTGGACGCCATCCGCGGTGTGGAGAGGAGAGCTCGCCTCACCGATGCGGATACGGTGGTCACCGCATCCAGCGTATCAAACAACGCATCTTACCCGTTCCGCGAGCCCAAATACGCGCTGGATGACAACTACGCCACCATGTGGCAGGCAGCCGGCGCGCCAAAGGCGTCCGATCCGGATAGCGCGGAGTATCTGCAGGTTGACCTGGGCGCAGTCAAGACGGTCACCGGCTTTAAGTCCGATTTCTGGCTGCCTCATCGCCTGCACAAATATCAGATTGAATACTCGCTGGACGGCGAAACATGGGAGATGTACGCAGACCGCACCGACAACGAAGAGGTCGGCATCATGTTCGACGAAGGCAAGCCGGTTCAGGCGCGCTTTGTCAAGATCACCATCACCGACATGCAGCGCTACTACGACGATGCCGAAGACGCACATATGAAGACCGGCCTGTGGGAGTTTAACATCTACGGAGAAAGCGGAGAGATTCCGAGCGACGTCGACAAAGCTGCATTGAAAGAACTGGTGGAAGCGATCGACGGGAAGTACGAGGAGAGCGGGTACACGGCCGAGAGCTGGGCGGAGCTTGAGAAAGCGCTGGAAGAAGCGAAGGCAGTGATTGCGAAAGCGGACGCAGA
>NZ_JACRST010000054.1 GCF_014384885.1 Ligaoa zhengdingensis | reverse complement strand
AGGTAAAGTACTTTCAGGAAAGCCAAAGGCGTAATTAAAGTATGCGCCATTAGCTCAGTTGGTAGAGCAGCTGACTCTTAATCAGCGGGCCCCGGGTTCGAGTCCCTGATGGCGCACCATGGCCCGTTGGTCAAGCGGTTAAGACACCGGCCTCTCACGCCGGTAACGCGGGTTCGATTCCCGCACGGGTCACCATTCTTTTTTGTTCTTTTTTCAATTTAGTCGGTGTTTATGACGCTGAGGATCCACCCGTTCCCATACCGAACACGGCAGTTAAGCTCAGCGGTGCCCAAAATACTTGGCGGGAAGCTGCCTGGGAAGATAGGTCGATGCCGACATCTGAGGGGTTTGTTGTTTCTAAAGAAGCGACAACCTCTTCTCTTTTAGCTGGTGTCTATGACGCTGAGGATCCACCCGTTCCCATACCGAACACGGCAGTTAAGCTCAGCGGTGCCCAAAATACTTGGTGGGAAGCTGCCTGGGAAGATAGGTCGATGCCAGCACAAGGCATAAAGGTCGTATTCAAATCGTATTTGGTTTGAATACGACCTTTTTTTATTAGTTTTACAGGCCGTTTTTTGCACTCCGGTGTGTCTGTTTTGAGATAATGATCGGATTTTGAAACTATTCGATTGGATTTTGGAATGACTTTACTGGATAGGTGCGATAAAATAAAAATGTCAGTAATATAAAAAAGATATCTATTAAAGATGCTATTATTGTGATGATCGCTGACGTATTCTCATGATTGCCTGGCGGCATGAATAAAAAGGAGGAATAGGAAAATGAAGAAAGGAATGTTGGCAAAGACGATGAGCGTCCTGTTGGCGGCTTGTATGTCGTTCCAGATGGGCGCAAATGTGGCCTTTGCGGCGGAACCGGCAGGGGGAACGGTGATCACAGTTCCCTCACCGGGCGCGGGGCAGGACGCATCGCCCGCGATACAGGCGGCGATTGAGCAGGCAAAAACGGTTGACGGCCCCGTTACAATCGCGTTTGAAAAGGATCAACAGTACGATGTATTTCCGGAAACCGCCTACCACGAGACGGGATACTACATCTCCAACGCGGCCACAAAGGGTGAAAATGCCAACGGAGAGCGTTGGAGCGCGATCTTCCTCAAAGATATGAAGGATGTCACGATTGAAGGCAACAACGCCATGCTGATGGTGCACGGCGTGATGACCCCGCTGCTGGTGGATCGCAGCGAAAACATCACCTTCCAGAACCTGCATGTGGACTGGTACCGGCCCACCATGTCGGAATTTACCATCAAAGAAGTGGGGGATACCTACGCGAAGGTGGAGGTCAACCCCGACTCAACCTACCGCATTGAAAACGGCAACACCATCCGCTGGCTGAGTGAGGAAAAACCGGATGGCGGCTACTACTGGACGCTGACCGGCGGCCTGGTGGTGCAGCACGATCCGGTGCAAGGCAGAGCTTGGCGCAGCAGCTTCCCCTATCCCAGTTCGATCACCGACGAGGGTGACAATGTTCTGAAGTTGAATTACGGCAGCCGCCCTGGGTTAACGGTCGGGCAGACCTACCAGTTTCGCAGCGGCTCCCGCGATCAGGTGGGCAGCTTCATCCACCGCAGCAAGGACGTCCACTTTGAAAACATGGGCTTCCACTACATGCACGGCTTGGGAATTGTAGGGCAGTACACCGAGAATATCTCGTTCAACAACATGGACTGTACCCCCCGCCCGGAGACCGGCCGCACCTGTGCGAGTTCGGCGGACTTTATGCAGATTTCGGGGTGCAAGGGTCTGGTAAGCGTCACCAACAGCAAATTCTATGGCGCTCACGACGACATCTTTAACATTCACGGCACTCACCTGATCATCCAGTCCAAGGACGAAGCGGCGAACAAAATTGTCGTTCGTTTCAAGGAAACCCGATCCTGGGGCTTCCAGGCGTACGAGGTGGGCGACGAGATCGAATTCATCAATTCCAATTCGATGATCCCCTACGGAAAAAATAAGGTGAAAAATTTCACCCGCCTGAACGATTACGACATCGAGCTTGAGCTTGAAGACCCGCTTCCCACGGGCATTCGTGTGGTCAGCGACGCGGTGGAAAATATCACCTGGACGCCGGATGTCCTGATCAAGGGCAACCGGGCGGACGCGATCACCACCCGCGGCGTACTCTGCACCACCCGCGGCAAGGTGCTCATCGAGGACAACTACTTCTATAAGACCGGCATGAGCGGCATCCTGTTGGAGGATGACGCGCGCGGCTGGTTTGAATCGGGGCTCATCCAGGATATGACCATCCGCAACAACGTGTTTGACAACTGTGGCGGTCCGGTGATCTATTCCAACCCGCAGACCAATGTGAGCGACCCGATGCAGACCGTCCACTCCAACATCACCATCGAGGGCAATACTTTCAAGGGCAATTCCCAAATCAACGCGAGAAGCACCAAGAATTTGGTTATTCGAGGTAACAAGTTTGAAAACGGCGGCAACGTGGTGCTCAGCGCCTGCAATGGCTTCACCATCACCGACGACAACGAGGGGCTCGGCGGCTCGGTTTCCGCCAGCAATAGCGTGGGCGACCGCAGCCTCGCCGGGTTTGCCATCGACCATGAGGTCAACATGGAGGTGGTCGATCGCACCGGTATGACCGCAACCGCTAACAACGAGCGCGGCGGATACGGCGCGGGCAACGCGCTGGACGGCAACAACTCCAGCATCTGGCACACCGATTGGGAGAACCCGCCGACAGGCGAGGTCTCACTTACGGTGAACCTGAACGGCGAAAAAACCTTCAACCGCGTGGCGGTGCTTCCGCGGCAGAACGGCGAGACCACCGCGATGATCACTGGCTATGAGCTGTATGTGAAAAAAGACGCGAACAGTGAGTTTGAAAAGGTCGCCGAGGGTACTTGGCCCGCGACCGCTGAAGAAAAGTACATCGATCTCGAAGACGCGGTCACCGCTGTCGCGGTCAAATTGGTGGCCACCGATGTGGTGAAGGATACCTCCGGCCGCGTTGTTGCGTCGGTCGCCGAGATCAATTTCCAGAACGTCGAAAAACAGGGCGACACAGTTGCCATCAACAAGAGGTTTAAGCTCAACCTGAAGGCCACCGGCATCACCGGCGCGGCTGCCGATTTGAGCGAGGCTGTCATCACCTATGAGAGCCTTAACCCTGAGGTGGCTGAGGTAGCCGAGGACGGCACCATCACCGCAAAGGCGAGCGGCAAGGCGACCATCCGCGTCACTGTCACCGCTTACGGCAAGACCCTCAGCGATTCGGTGGTGATCACCGTTTCGGACGATGTCTATCAGTCTGCTGAATCAATTGTGCTCGATACGCCGGATGCGTCCGGCAAAGTGGCCGTGCAGGTCGAGCCTACTGAGGCGCTGAGCGACGTGGCCTTTGAGGTCGAATCCCTCTCGGGTGCGAAGGCTTCGATCAGCGAAGACGGCGTGATTTTGCCCTCGGGCGCGGCCCGGTTGCTGGTGACGGCGCATTCGATAAACGACCCGTCCGTATCCGACGAGATGATGCTCACCGTGACCGCAGAGGACGGTGCTTCCAGCGCTTGGGCCTGGGTCAATGAAAACAAGGATAATTGGACGCTTACCGGGGAGGGATTCCTGTCCATCACCCCGGAAAAAGGAGCCATTTGGTCCGACACCACCAACACGGTGAAGAACGTGCTCACCCTGCCGGTGGATCAGGAGGACTTTGAGCTGATCGGCAAAATGAATTATAAGCCGCAGACGGACTACGCGGACGGCGGAATCATGATGTACAGCGATTTGGACAATTATATTCTGTTATCCCGCAAAAAGCACTCCGGCTATGGCGGTCAGATTTTCAGCTTTGTCAGCGAGGTGGGCGGCAGCCCGTGGGAAAGTCCGTCGGAAATCCGCGTGATGGATCCCGTGGAGTCCACTGAAATCTACCTCAAGCTGACCAAAGAGGGCGGCAGCTACAGCGGTTATTACAGCGCGGACGGCGCCGAGTGGACGCCAGTCTACGAAAACCGTGCCACTGCACTCACCAGTATCCCTAAAATTGCCGTCATTGCTTATGCAAATTCCGGCGACGCACCGGCGATCTTTGAATACCTGGAGGTGAACGGAGAGAAAGTCACCTTCGATACCCTGTACCCGTCTATGTTGTATCAGGACTCCTCTATTAGCGGGATCACGCTGGATGCAGAATTGCCAGTTGATATCACCCTGCCGGTGGGCGGTGATCTGAGCGATATCACTTTCCCGCAGCGTGCGGAAATCGTTTGGAATGAGGTTTATACCGACCAGGCTGCAATCGAATGGGACGATTCCGAATTCGACGGCTCGGCCGAGGGCGAATACATCGTCACCGGCAGGATGACCGGCGTGGATGAGAGCATGTATCCCGAGGGCTTTGCTCTTTCAGTCAAGGTCACCGTGGGCGAGTCTGCCTCCGACGTGGACAAGAGCTACCTGGAAGAGCTGATCGGGGCGGTGAAAGGGTTCGAGGAAGAGCGCTTCACAGCGGAGAGCTGGGCGGCGTTCGAGGAAGCGCTGACTGCTGCGAAAGACGTGGTTGAGAACGACGCGGCGACCCAGGAGGATGTATTGAGTGCATACCTCGATCTGGTCATGGCGCGCGACGGCCTGACCTATGCGCCGGACAAGAGTGCGCTGAAACTGGCCGTTGATCTGGCGAATGCGCTGCTGGGCGACGAGACTCTGGATCTCACCGACGAGTCGAAGGCAGCCCTGGAAGAGGCGATTGCAGCTGCAAACCTCGTGATTGAAGACGCCGAAGCGACCCAGGAGGATATCGATGCGGCGTATGAAGATGTGATGTACGCGATTGTGTCGGTCATGGAGAATGAGGTGGACAAAGAGTTCCTGAAGTCCCTGATCGATCAGGCGAAC
>NZ_JACRST010000053.1 GCF_014384885.1 Ligaoa zhengdingensis | reverse complement strand
TTCGGTTAAGCTGGGCTTGCCGTGGATTAGCCGAACAAACCGGAGAGCAGGGGGATGAGGGTCGTGCCGATCAGCACCACACCGCCGCCAGCCATGAGCTGCTTGATGCCCTGAGACTTAGCGCCGGGGTTGTCGTTGCCGTAGCCTTCCATGAGGTTGACAACACCCCACACCGCAAGACCCGCACCGAGCGCGATAACAAGCGTCTGGAGAACCGTAACTGCCTGATTGATAAATGCCATACTTGAATTTCCTCCTTAAATCGTTGGTGAATTGTGAAGGGCGAGTGCCTTTTCCAGCACCCGCCCCGATGGTTACTTCTGCGCGGCTGCCGGATTAACCGAACAGACCGGAGAGCAGAGGGATGAGGGTCGTGCCGATCAGCACCACACCACCGCCAGCCATGAGCTGCTTAATGCCCTGAGATTTAGCCGCCGGATTGTCGTTGCCGTAGCCTTCCATGAGGTTGATAACACCCCACACCGCGAGACCGGCACCGAGGGCGATAACGAGCGTCTGAAGAACCGTGACAGCCTGATTGATGAAAGCCATAGATTTTCCTCCTTGATTTGAAAAAGATTGGTTGTGTATTTTTGAAAATGGGCATAAAAAAAGAAGCCCCGTCGCTGTTCTGCTTTGGGATGAGCCATCAGGCTTTACCCACTGCGCAGTGCAGCGACGGGGCTTTAATCCGCTTCGACCTCGCCCATATCATAGAGGTCGAATGTGTCATCGGGCTTGACTACCAGCTTGTGCTGCCGGTACTTCTCGATGTCAAAGGCGTTCCGCTTGTCGTAGTCGGAGAGCTGCCGGTATTTGGGATGCTTCGTGATGTCGTATTTGTTACTGAGAAAAGGTCTCACGCCGCGAAGCTGCAAAATACACTTGGCTCCGTCCATGACGGCGATCTCATCCTGAGACATCAATTCCTTGCCGGTCTTCTGATAATTCAAGCCGTAGGAGTTGTTGTTGGAACGGGTTTCTGAGGTGTTGTAAAGGTCGATTGTCTCCTTGCCCAGCACCTCGCTGATTTCCTTGAGGGTGGATTTCTCCTTGCCGCCAAGAAAAAGTGTGCAGTCACAGTTGCCCGTGATGGTGTCAGCCGCATCCTTGTAGATGGTCTTGAGCTGAGACTGGGACTGCAAGATGATTGACGCCGAGATTTCCCGGCTTCGGATGGTGGCGATGAGCTTATCAAACTTCGGGATTTGACCGATATTCGCAAACTCATCGAGCAGACAGCGCACATGAACGGGAAGCCGTCCGTTGTAAACGTCATCTGCTTTATCGCACAAAAGGTTGAAGAGCTGGGAATACATGATTGCCACGACGAAATTGAAGGTGTCATCGGTATCGGAAATGATGACGAACAGCGCCGTCTTCCGGTCTCCGATTGTGTCCAGCTCCATCTCATCGTAGCTCATCAGCTCCCGCAGCTCTGCGATGTCGAAGGGCGCAAGCCTTGCACCGCAGGAAATCAAAATCGACTTTGCGGTTTTGCCCGCCGCCAGCTTGTATTTACGGTATTGCTTGACCGCAAAGTGGTCAGGGTCGCGGGCTTCCAGCTCATCGAACATGACATCCACGGGGTTCTTGAATGTCTCATCGTCCTCTCTGGCTTCCGAGGCATTGATCATTTCGAGCAGGGTAGTAAAGTTTTTCTCGTGATCGGGTGCCTCATACCAGATGTAGCCGATGAGAGCTGTGTAGTAGAGCTTTTCCGCCTTGACCCAGAAATCTTCGCCGGACTTATCGCCGTCTCCCTTCGTGTTGACGATGATCGTATTGACCAGCTTGAGGATGTCCTTCTCGCTGCGGATGTAGCTGAACGGGTTGTAGTGCATGGATTTCCGGAAATTGATGGTGTTCAGCGACTTGATGACGTAGCCGCCCTTTTCAAGCATTTTGCCGCACTCCACCAGCACCGTACCCTTCGGGTCAGTCACAACGTAGCTACTGTGCATCTGCATCAGGTTAGGTTTGACGAAAAAGCGCGTCTTGCCTGAGCCGGAACCGCCGATGACGAGGATGTTCTTGTTGCGGGCGTATTTTGGCTGCTTTGGACGGCTGTTCATGGTCAAGAACTCTGTCTGCGTCAAGATGACGTTGTTGGAGAACTCCGGGTCCATGTACGGCTTGATGTCCTCCGGCTTGCCCCAGCGGGCAGATCCGTATTCTTCGCCCTGCCGTAACTTCTTGCGATTCTTGCCCTTGACGTAGACCGCCAGCTTGAGCAGCGCACCGGCAATCAGCCCGATAAGCAGATCGACGGGATGAAAGCTGGGCAGCGGATTTGCAAAGGCTGTGCCGAACACGGCAAAACCGTTTGTCAGCTTGTCGATGAACTCTGTGCCGGGTGCGAGACGGAACACGGCGGCGATCTTATCTGCAAAGTAGAAGGCGAAGACATACGGAAGGTTCAGAAGAACGAGCTTCTTCACATCGGGTTTGTTCACAGCTCCACACCCCGATCCTTGGTTTTGACCTTGACCTTCTCCTTGTGCTGCGCCTTGCTCTGAGCTTTCTCCTGATCCAGCTTGTGCCGGATGGACGGCTGTTCCTTCTGCATGACGGTTTTTGCGGAGAACTCCTTGAAGGCGGCGGTCATCACATCAACGTCCCGCCCCTTGAAGAAGACAAGATAGCTGGGCGGCTCAACGGAAACGTCTTTCTTGAGCGCAAAGTCCAGACCGTATTTGCTGGCAGTCCGCTCAAAGGACTTGATGTTGCCATCCGTCACTTCGATGTTGGAGATAGCGGCGTTCTGGCTCATCAGATGCTTGATGGACTGCTTGCCGCGATAGGTTTTGGGCTGCTGCATCTGCTTCTGCGCCTTCTCGATCTCCTGCACGAACTTGTCCAGTGCCTTTTTCAGCACCTCGGCTGAGATCTTGCCGCCCTTGATCATGATTGCAACAACTTTGGTGTTGACTTCATCCTGCATTGCTGTGTTTACCTCCTTTCCTTGGTATGATTATGGGGACTGCTGCCGACGCTAAGGCGGCACAATCCGGCGATAGATGATTTTCATTTGCACTGTCCTCCTTTCCGAGCAATGCTCACGATGGTATTCATTAAAGAGTGTCTTCACAAAGGCTATAATCGTAGGCTTTCGGCTTCTTTGACCCTGCCGTTCTGTCCTGCCCGTAGAAATCATGGTTGACGAGGGCGGAGTAGTAATTGTCTATCGTCAAAGATGCGTTATACAGAGCGGTTAAAAGGTATGCCCGGATATTACGGATGTCTGACGGGTTCTTGTTCATTGCTTCCAGAACGTACTCTATGTGGCTGCTATTCAGCTTGAGAAAGCGGGACTTGACCACTTGCTGCGGCATATCCTCGCCATTGATACGGATGGTCGGAGCGGTAGAGCAGACGGCATCCAGCATGATGTCCATGATCTCCCGGAAGCGGTCTTTATCGAACTTCGGATCCTGACAGAGAATGTCGTAGTCAAGATTTTCTTTGATAATCTCTTCATACTCGCTTCGCTCATCCATCCTGTCCATCCCATCAAGATTGATGGATTGATAGTTCTTTGAGAGAGTATTTTTTTCTTGAGTAATTACTTGATCAGTATTTATTTGTGCGGACTTGTCCCCGTGTGGATTATCCACATCTGGCTTCTCCACACATGGATTTTCCGTGTGTGGCATTTCCCGTTCTGGCGTGGACTCCTGCGGCTCTTCGTATATCTCAAAGATTGTGCTGCTCATCCTGCCTTTACCGTCTCTCTGCCGGTGCCTGACGAGGTAGCCGTGTGTCTCAAGCTCACGGAGCGCGGAAAGAATGGCATCCGGACCTTCCTTGCAGATTGCGGAAAGCCCCTTGGTTGAGAACTTCCAGCCATCATTGAACGAGAGCATCTTTGAGAGAAGACCGACTGCCTTGAGTGACAGGCTCTTGTCTCGAAGGTGGAAGTTCGCCATGACCGTATAGCCACGATTCTTGTTTACGCGATAGACTGCCACGAAAATCACCTTGCCATCTTGGGAAGCAGTTCTTCGCCGCACTTTTTCTGGAATTTCATCCGAATGACATCCTTGCCCTTCGGCGTGAAGTAGGTCTGAGAACCGGTGTAGCAGTACGTCACAAAATCGCGGACGATGAACAGTCCGGCGTTGCTGTCCTTGTTGTAGGGAAGAAGCTGACCGGAGGGAGATCGGAACAGATACTTCTCCCTGAGAAGGAACTGGACGAACTTGCGCTCCGGGATTTTCAGTTCCTTCGCCGTCGTTCGGATATTGGTGCAGTCATCCGGGTTGATGAAGGCGTCGTAATAATCGGCTTTTGGCTTTGCCGTGTTCAGCTCACACTCAAGAGCCTTCACGCGATTCTTTTCCAGAATCAACGCCTGAGCGAACTCCATGATGACCGCCGGTTCCTTCTGAATGCGTTCCAGAAGGGAGTCTGTCATGTAGCCACCGGTTTTGCGGATGGTGGGAATGACCTCATGTGTGATCCAGCGTTTGAAGGCTTTGGCTTCGGGCTTACGGCTGCTCAGAATAAGCGTGTAAAGTCCGGGTTCGTTCACCACCGTCATGTTGGGATTGCCTCGTTTATTACCCTCATTTGAAATGAGGGTAATCATCTTCTCGTCCGCATCCAGCCGTGAAATGGCTTGTGACGAATTGCCGATCTCCAAAGCCCTGCACACGTCTACCGCCACAAACCACGGCTCGTTTTCGATCAGGGCTGTTCGGATTTCTCCAAACTGTTCATTCTTGAAGACTTCGATTTTGTTATCCATGATTGACTTCCTTTCCGGCAGCAGATGTGCCACTTTGATTTTTGAGGGTAGAAACGGGATTGCAGCAGTAGGGACACTCTGCAAACACGCAGGACTGATATTTCCAGAAGGGGCGATGAAAGCGGCAAGTACGGCACTCAGGAAGAATGCCATCCACGCCGCTGTCAAAATGATCAAAGCCGGGTGTGGTCTGCATCAGTAATTCCAGTGCTTGCAGATCACCGGCTGTCATGCGTTTCATGCTTAAAAACTCCTTTCCTTCGCCGCATCGCCAGCAGATATTCCGGCTTTTGGGCAACAAAAAAAGAGGGTTTGCTTCTTACTCCAAATTGGAGAAGAAACAAACCCTCTTCGTTTACGATGTAGTTCAGATGATTTCCCGGATG
>NZ_JACRST010000052.1:2500-5648 GCF_014384885.1 Ligaoa zhengdingensis | reverse complement strand
TGGTGCGCCATCAGGGACTCGAACCCGGGGCCCGCTGATTAAGAGTCAGCTGCTCTACCAACTGAGCTAATGGCGCATACTTTAATTACGCCTTTGGCTTTCCTGAAAGTACTTTACCTCGTCTGCCTGTACTCTCAAAATCGAACAATGTGAACCCCTGCTCCGAAGATTCTCGCTCTAGGTCAAGCCCTCGACCGATTAGTACCTCCTGGCTGAACATGTCGCCATGCTTACACCTGAGGCCTATCAACCTTGTAGTCTTCAAGGGGTCTTACCTGATTATCTCAGTGGGATATCTTATCTTGAGGTCGGCTTCACGCTTAGATGCCTTCAGCGTTTATCCGTTCCGCACTTAGCTGCCCAGCTGTGCCACTGGCGTGACAACTGGTGCACCAGAGGTGCGTCCATCCCGGTCCTCTCGTACTAGGGACAGCTCCTCTCAAATATCCTGCGCCCACGACAGATAGGGACCGAACTGTCTCACGACGTTCTGAACCCAGCTCGCGTACCGCTTTAATTGGCGAACAGCCAAACCCTTGGGACCGAATACAGCCCCAGGATGCGATGAGCCGACATCGAGGTGCCAAACCTCCCCGACGATGTGGACTCTTGGGGGAGATCAGCCTGTTATCCCCAGGGTAGCTTTTATCCGTTGAGCGATGGCATTTCCACTCACATACCACCGGATCACTAACTCCAACTTTCGTTACTGCTCGACCCGTCGGTCTCGCAGTTAGGCTGGCTTTTGCGTTTACACTCTAATGCACGGTTTCCGTCCGTGCTGAGCCAACCTTTGAGCGCCTCCGTTACCTTTTTGGAGGCGACCGCCCCAGTCAAACTGCCCACCTAACAATGTCCCCCGCCTGGATTCACAGGCGCAGGTTAGAATTTCAGCATCTCAAGAGTGGTATTCCAACATCGACTCCACGAATACTGGCGTACTCGCTTCCCAGTCTCCCACCTATCCTATACATGAAATACCAAAATCCAATATTAAGCTACAGTAAAGCTCCATGGGGTCTTTCCGTCTTGTCGCGGGTAACCGGCATCTTCACCGGTACTACAATTTCGCCGGGCGGGCTGTTGAGACAGTGTCCAGATCGTTACACCATTCGTGCGGGTCAGAACTTACCTGACAAGGAATTTCGCTACCTTAGGACCGTTATAGTTACGGCCGCCGTTTACTGGGGCTTCAATTCAATGCTCTCACATCTCCTCTTAACCTTCCAGCACCGGGCAGGTGTCACCCCATATACGTCATCTTTCGATTTAGCATAGAGCTGTGTTTTTGCTAAACAGTCGCCTGGACCTATTCTCTGCGGCTCACTTGCATGAGCACCCCTTCTCCCTAAGTTACGGGGTCAACTTGCCGAGTTCCTTAACAACCCTTCTCCCGTTGGCCTTAGAATTCTCTTCCTACCTACCTGTGTCGGTTTGCGGTACGGGCACCTTGGATATTCACAGGGCTTTTCTCGCCCCAGTCTACACATGCTTCCCTACTATTTTTCGGTCCCTTACGCCCGAGTCAACCAACGCCCGGGTCATGCGCTTTCTGGGTGTCCCCCTGCTTAAATTTTCGGTGGCTACGGAATTTCTACCGTATGTGCATCGGCTACGCCTTTCGGCCTCACCTTAGCTCCCGGCTTACTTGGAGCGGACGAACCTTCCTCCAAAAACCTTAGGCTTTCGGCCATTATGATTCTCACATAATTCTCGCTACTCATTCCGGCATTCTCACTCGTATAAAGTCCACCGCCGCTTCCGCTACGACTTCACCCCTTATACGACGCTCCCCTACCACTGCATCTGCTGAACAACACCTACTACCATTTCGCTCGAAGTATTTAGCGCCGCTTTTCGCTTTGCCTCTTTTCCTTCTCGCTTCCCACCGCTCTTCGCGGCGCAAATGTTAATCTGCATTGTTCAGCAGACGCAATCCCAAGCTTCGGTATACCATTTAGCCCCGTTACATTTTCGGCGCAGGGTCACTCGACCAGTGAGCTATTACGCACTCTTTTAATGAGTGGCTGCTTCTAAGCCAACATCCTGGTTGTTTTCGCAACCCCACATCCTTCTCCACTTAATGGTATTTCGGGACCTTAGCTGTGGGTCTGGGCTTTTTCCCTTTTGACCACGAGACTTATCTCACGTAGTCTGACTGCTGTTCATCAATTAGCCGGCATTCAGAGTTTGATAGGTTTTGGTAACCTCTCGGCCCCTAGACCATTCAGTGCTTTACCTCCGGTAATCTAAAACAACGCTAGCCCTAAAGCTATTTCGGGGAGAACCAGCTATATCCGGGTTCGATTGGAATTTCTCCGCTAGCCACACCTCATCCGCCGCCTTTTCAACGGAGGTCGGTTCGGCCCTCCATGGAGTTTTACCTCCACTTCAGCCTGGACATGGCTAGGTCACCCGGTTTCGGGTCGTATCCAACAAACTCACTCGCCCTATTCAGACTCGCTCTCGCTGCGGCTCCACACCTGAAGTGCTTAACCTTGCTTGCTAAATACACTCGCCGGACCGTTCTACAAAAAGTACCCGATCACACTTTGACGTGCTCTCGGTGCTTGTAGGCACAGGGTTTCAGGTTCTCTTTCACTCCCCTCCCGGGGTCCTTTTCACCTTTCCTTCACAGTACTATACGCTATCGGTCACCAGGGAATATTTAGGCTTGGAGGGTGGTCCCCCCAGCTTCCCACGGGGTTTCACGTGTCCCGCGGTACTCTGGATCCTGCTCGCTGACTCAACCTTTCAAATACGCGACTCTCACGCTCTTCGGTGTGCCTTCCCATACACTTCTTCTAGGTCTTGTCAATGCTAAATGCAGTCCGCAACCCCGAAGGTATTGCTACCTCCGGTTTGGCCTCTTCCGCGTTCGCTCGCCACTACTTGCGGAATCTCGGTTGATTTCTCTTCCTCCCCCTACTTAGATGTTTCAGTTCAGGGGGTTCCCCCCGTATGACTATGGATTCATCATACGGTGACAGGATATTACTCCTGCCGGATTGCTCCATTCGGACATCCACGGATCACAGATTACTTGCATCTCCCCGTGGCTTTTCGCAGCTTATCGCGTCCTTCTTCGGTTCCTGGTGCCAAGGCATTCGCCCTGCGCCCTTTATAGCTTGACCAATTATGCTCGAAT
>NZ_JACRST010000051.1 GCF_014384885.1 Ligaoa zhengdingensis | reverse complement strand
ACAAGCTGCTGACCGGCGCGAAGTAACCGGACGGAGGACTGAATAATGCCGCTTCAAATCGTCAGAAATGACATCACAAAAATGAAGGTGGACGCCATCGTCAACGCTGCCAACGAGTCGCTGCTGGGTGGCGGCGGTGTGGATGGCTGCATTCATCGTGCTGCAGGACCGGAGCTGCTGGCGGAATGTGAAACGCTCCACGGCTGCGAAACTGGGAGCGCAAAAATCACGAAGGGCTATAAGCTACCCTGCAAATATGTCATTCACGCAGTCGGTCCGCGCTGGTATGACGGGCGGCATGGTGAGCGCGAACTGCTGATCTCATGCTATCAGACTTCGCTAATGATAGCGAAGGAATACGGATGTGAATCGGTTGCGTTCCCGCTGATTTCTTCCGGCATTTTCGGCTATCCAAAGGATCAGGCCCTCAAGGTTGCGATTGACACTATCAGCAGCTTCCTTCTTGAAAACGAAATGACGGTGTACATCGTCATTTTCGACCGCAAAGCCTATCAGATCAGCGGCAAGCTGTTTGCCGACATTGCTTCATACATAGATGACCGCTATGTGGACGAACATACCGATAGTCGTTCCGAGCGACTGCGCAGAATGAGTGCCTTCCGTATGGAAGAGCCGATGCCCTGCGAGTCATCCGTTTGCGATGAAGCTATTGAAAAGCTCACAGCTCCTATGGCAGTCAGCTCCGAAAAGGCAGCAACTCTTGACGATGCACTGGGACAGATTGATGAGAGCTTTTCCGAGATGCTTCTGCGGAAGATTGATGAACGCGGCATGACGGACGCGCAGTGCTACAAGAAGGCGAATATTGACCGGAAGCTCTTCTCGAAGATCCGCTCGGACAAGTCCTACAAACCTTCCAAGCCCACCGTCATTGCATTTGCCATCGCCCTTGAGTTGCCACTTGTGGAAATGAAGGATATGCTCATGAAGGCTGGCTTTGCGCTCTCCCATTCCAATAAGTTTGACATCATCGTGGAGTATTTCGTGGAGCGCGGGAACTATAACGTCTTTGAGATCAACGAGGCTCTGTTTGCATTTGACCAGAGTTTAATAGGAGCATAAGGTCTATGGATAAAGTATTTCAGAAATTTTTGCGAAGTGGTATTGAACTCTCTGTCGTAGGAGTGGAGTGTCGTGAAGATAACAACCCTTACTTTTGCACGCCCAAAGGTGCATCTATTTTTGGCTGGGCTGGCGTGGATGGCATTCACTTCTGCTTTGTTCGAGGCTTCGGCAGTATGGTATTTTCCGTCAGCCCCATGAACTCGGCTCCGGATTTCGTTCATCCGCTGGCAAACAATTTTGCAGACTTTCTGAGGCTGCTCCTTGCTTGCGGTGATTCGGCAGCGTTGGAACAGGCGTGGATGTGGGAAAAAGCCCAATTTGAAGCCTTTTTGCGGGACAACCCTCCGACGCATGAACAGAAAAAAGCGCTATCAGAGCTTGCCGAGAAAATGAAATTGACGCCTATGGAACAACCGTGGGCATACATCAAAAAGCTGCAAGCATCCTTTGATTATAGCAAGATCAAGTACACCGAGGACTATTATGATGTTGATATGAACCCGGAAGCAGAACCGACCATACCTGAATGGAAGGTCTACTTTGATGGAGACTTCTGGGGACATTCAGGAAAAGACCGTTCCGGAACGGAACTCCGGTTGAATAAGCAATTTGACTGGGCAGGACATCATTGGGTTATTCCTGCGGCGTATTCTTGCAGCAAGGGACTCGTCATGGACTTTTGTATGCGCACCCCAGAGGATGACATCCGCAAGTTCATGACGAAATGGGATTTGCACCCCGAAAACGACTCCTGCGAATACTTCACGCAGGAGCAGCAAATGCAAATTGATTTAGACAATCCGCTTTGCCTTGACTTTATTCCTCGTTTGGAATTGAACGGGAAAACAATGCGAACCTCCCACGGCTGCTCGGTGGTTTATAATCCGTGTTTGCCGGATGGGATGATCAATGAATTGGAGGCAAAGTGGGCGTTGGAACACTATGACTTGGATATATCCTATGGATGGATGATTTTTCGGGCAGCTTTTCCGTGGGCAAGCAAACGCCGTACTGAAATAAAATCCCTCTCCTTTACGATGGAGCAGCGGTCATGCCGTGTCCCAGGACCACATTTCAAGACACACGCTCCCGGCGATTCGTTTTCTTTCACCCATCCGGTCAGCGGCACAAAATACACATTAACCGTACAGGAATTGGAGCGGCAGACAATTTCCGAAAAGCGTTTCGGCTCTGACCGCTGGTTTTATCCGACGTATTTTACCGCCATGAGCTATACGCTTTCTCCTGAACCGGACAGCGATATTTCGATCTGTGATTGTGCTGAGGGGGACAAGCCTTTGGAAATTGCGCCATGCTCTGACCGCTATGCACCGGAGGTACGAAACGATATGGCTTGTATCGGCATTATCGGCGGCGCGGACGGACCAACCGCAATCGTATGTGGAGGCAGCTCGAAGGAAAAACTCCATGCAGCTTGTTCCGCTCTACACTTTGAGCCGGTGGAGGGTGATATTGAATGGCGTATCGTATTCAACATCAAAAACTCCAATGAAATGTCATTAGAGCTAATCTGAGAAGAAATCGGAGGCGCAGAAGATGAAGCAGCGCATATACATTGCAATCGACCTGAAATCTTTCTATGCCTCCGTGGAATGCCGTGAGCGTGGCTTAGATCCTCTGGACACAAACCTCGTTGTCGCAGATGAGAGCCGGACGGACAAGACCATCTGCCTTGCCGTTACTCCCTCCCTCAAAAGCTACGGCATCTCCGGACGCGGACGGCTGTTTGAAGTCAAGCAGCGTGTGAAGGAATCAAATGCCGGACGGCAGCACGACGCGCCGGGACACAGGCTGGACGGCACATCACACTTCTTCTCGGAGCTGCAAGCAAACCCGTCTCTGGCGATTGACTTCATCATCGCGCCGCCTCGAATGGCGTACTACATGGAGTACAGCACCCGCATCTATCAGGTCTACCTCAAGTACATCGCGCCGGAGGACATCGTAGTCTACTCCATCGACGAGGTGTTCATAGACGTGACGGACTACCTGAACACCTACAAGCTCTCCGCCCATGATCTCGCCATGAAGATCATCCTCGATGTGCTTGAAACAACCGGCATCACAGCAACCGCAGGAATCGGCACGAATCTTTTCCTCTGCAAAGTGGCAATGGACATTGTGGCAAAGCACATCCCCGCCGATAAGAACGGCGTCCGCATTGCAGAGCTGGATGAGATGAAGTTCCGACGTGAGCTTTGGTCTCATCAGCCTCTCACGGACTTCTGGCGCGTGGGTCGGGGCATTGCCAAGAAACTTGAGCAAAATGGGATGTTTACGATGGGCGATGTTGCCCTCTGTTCAGAGCGGAACGAGGACTTGCTTTACAAGCTGTTCGGCAAGAATGCGGAGTTGCTCATCGACCATGCGTGGGGCTGGGAGCCTACGACCATTGAGGCAATCAAGGCGTACCGTCCCAGCTCCAACAGCCTCAGCTCCGGTCAGGTATTGCACTGTCCCTATGAGCCGCAGAAGGCGAAGCTGGTTGTGCGGGAAATGACGGACTTGCTTGTGCTGGACTTGGTGGACAAGGGGCTTGTCACCGATCAGATGGTTCTCACCATCGGCTATGACATTGAGAACCTGACCGATCCGGCACGACGGGCAAAGTATCACGGCGCGGTTGAGACAGATCATTATGGGAGGCAGATTCCGAAACAGGCGCACGGCTCTATTAACCTCGACGGTCACACATCCTCTACCCGAAAAATAATGTGTGCCGTGTCAGAACTCTTTGACCGGATCGTGGACAAGAATCTGCTCGTCCGCCGTATGTATGTTGTGGCAAATCATGTCCTCCCGGAAGCGGATGCCCCGAAGAAAAACGACGGCGCTGTCCAGCTCGACCTCTTCACCGACTATGCCGCCGAAGAGGAAAAACAGAAAGCTGAGAATGCCGCCTTGGAGCGTGAGCGGAAGATACAAGCCGCCACGCTTGCGATCAAGAAGAAATACGGGAAGAACGCCATCCTCAAGGCGATGAATCTTGAAGAAGGTGCAACCGCTAAAGACCGCAATGCGCAGATTGGAGGGCATAAGGCGTGAACGGAAAATACGACGAGATCATGGGACTTCCTCACCACGTTTCCAAAACGCGACCACAAATGCCGATGTCAGATCGTGCAGCGCAGTTTGCGCCCTTTGCCGCCCTCACCGGCTATGATTCTGCAATCAAGGAAACCGGGCGTCTGACCGACGAAAGGATTGAGCTTGATGAGGGAGCCTTGACCGCTTTGAACATGAGGTATCAGCTTCTCATGGATGCCCTTGATGAAGAGCCGGAGGTTGAAATAACCTACTTCAAACCTGATGAGCGCAAAGCTGGCGGTGCGTATGTAACTGCAACCGGCGCAGTCATAAAGGTTGATGACTTTGAGCGCCTGATTACCATGCAGGACGGCACGAAGATTCCGATGGATGACATCCTAAGCATTGACGGAGAGCTGTTCTTGTCCTTAGAATAATGTCGCTTGCCATGCGACCAAATGAAGTGAATACCGAAGTACAATATGACTGTAAGGTGAAACACCAAGCAGTCATATTTTTTATATACGGAGGTACTGAACATGAGAAAGAACTTGACGGAGATTGTATTCATCCTTGATCGCAGCGGCTCTATGAGCGGACTGGAAACAGACACCATCGGAGGATTCAACTCCATGATTGAAAAGCAGAAAAAAGAGAATGGCGAGGCATTGATCTCTACCGTTCTCTTTGACAACGTGAGCGAGGTTATCCATGACCGTGTGCCGGTTCAGAAGGTGGAGCCGATGACCGACAGGGACTATTCCGTTCGCGGATGTACTGCCCTTCTGGATGCTATCGGCGGAGCAATTCATCACATTGGGAATGTCCACAAGTACGCAAGAAATGAGGATGTCCTTGAACATACGCTGTTCGTCATCACAACGGACGGCATGGAGAATGCAAGCCGCCGTTATGACAGCGAGACAGTTAAGAAAATGATCGAGCGGCAGAAGGAAAAGTACGGCTGGGAGTTTCTATTCCTCGGCGCAAATATTGACGCAGTTGAAACGGCAAAGCACTTCGGTATTGGAGCAGACCGAGCGGTCAATTATCACTCTGACCATAAGGGAACGCAGCTCAACTATGAGGTTCTGAGCGAAGCGGTTTCTGCTGTCCGTTGCAGCGTACCTCTGGGGACGAATTGGAAAAAGCGTATTGATGAGGACTTTAATTCCAGAAAGGACGGGAGAAAGCAATGAGTACGATCACCGTAAAAGGGACAGGCAATGTCTCCGCAAGACCGGATTACATCATCCTCACCTTGAACATTGAAGCCTTATCTGAATCCTATGACCGTGCAATGTCGGAAGCTGCCGAGAGGATCGAAAAAATGCAAGGTGCCGCAGTCCGCGTTGGGTATCACAAGGAAGACTTGAAAACCACGAGCTTTGATGTCCAGACAAGGTACGAGAACGTCAAGGATCGGCAAGGAAATTACAAGCGAGAGTTTGCCGGGTATGCTTGCAGCTATCGTCTGAAATTTGCCTTTGACTTTGACAGCAAACAGCTTGCAAAGGTCATTTCTGCGATTGCGGATTGCGGTGCAAAGCCGGAACTCAGTATTGCATTCACTGTAAGAAACCCATCAGCGGTCAGCGAAAAGCTGCTGATCAGCGCGACGGAGAATGCCAGAGCGAAGGCGGAGATTCTTTGCAAAGCATCAAGCAGTACGCTTGGGCAGCTACTCAATATCGACTACAACTGGGGCGAACTCAATGTGTATTCCAGAACGAGTTATGAGGTCGAAGACTGTATTCAGCCGCTTATGGCAATGAGCAAGTGCGCCGCACCTGAGATTGAGCCAGATGATATTGATGTGACAGACACAGTGGCTTTTACATGGGAAATCCAATAATTTTTTGACTTTTTTGAAATCCGGTACTCAACAAACGCTCTTATTGTGTCCGTTGTAAAGTGAAGGGACATTTCACGGAGGAATCTTCGGGGAATACGATTTTGGGAGATTAGCAAGCAAATCCGGTGAGTACCCACCGGAGAAAAATCAGTTAAGGAGACC
>NZ_JACRST010000050.1 GCF_014384885.1 Ligaoa zhengdingensis | reverse complement strand
TCTCCCTGGATCTCCAGCGCAACACCGTTTTTCGGTGGTACCACCAGAGCGATACCATTTCCCTTGGCATCCTCAAAGTGACCTCTGCGCTCAAACGATCCCTCAGGGAAAATCTCCCGGTAAAACTCAAACGGCTCCACCGGCTCCAGATACTTTCCGAGATGGGCGTTCTTCTCCCGGTAAAGCGCCCGCTGCCGCTCCAGCGCAGCCTGCTGATTCATCGTCATAAAATACCTCCAGTCCAGAAAAGAAAAAGAAGCAAAAAGAAAAGTCCGCTGCGGCGGGACCCGCCTGCGGGCGGGAAGGGGGGAAGGGGGAGCCAAAGAGCTTCCCCTGCGGGGCCTTAAAGAGAAAGTCACCTCCCCCTTTCCCCCTCGCTGAGGGGCATGGGAATGATGGAAAACCCGTTGGGTTTACCATCATTCCCACACCCCTCAGCACACCCCCATTTCCCCTCCGACTTTCTCCCGATCCAGAGAGAAAATTTTCTTTCGTCTTTTTGAGCCAGAGGCTCTTAGGGGGGCATATATTATCAATATATTTTTTTTACCTTTTCACCTGTCATTATAGCCTGTCCGAAAGGCGTTTGCAAGGGCCTTCGGACAGGCTATTTTCACAGGCTCATGTCACCCCAGGAATGGCCTTTCTCTCGCTGCTGTTCCTGCCGGTAGGACTGATGCTCCGGCAGCAGATCCCGCGCCTTATCGACGAGGTCAAGAAGCTGCTTCGGCAGGTGCCGCTCCAGCATATCCAGCACCCGGTCGATGCCCTCCAGCAGCCGGTCGGAAAAGCTCCGTTCTTCCTCCAGCGCCTCTTTCAGTTCCATGTTCTCATACCGGAGTCGTTCAAGCTGGTTCTGTTTTGCCGCAGCTTCCATCCGATCCATGATAGACGGAACCTTTTTTTGCAGCTCGGCCTTGTCTTTTCTCAGCGCAGCATTTTCCTTTTTCAGCTCCACATTTTCCTGCTTCGACGCTGCGCCGCTCATGGCCGCAGCCTTGAGTTCCCTGATCTGCTCCACCGTAACGCCCTTGACAGCTCCTGTGAGCGTTTTTTCCGGTCGGATAGCATCAAAGTCCACCCGCACCCGTTCTGCGGCCTTCAGCGCCGCAGAAGCGCCGGAGAGCGACTTGATTTCCCGCTTCAGCTCCGTCCTCTGCTCCTGCAGGTCTGTCAGCTCCTGCGTGGATGCCACCGTCTGCTCTTGCACGGCCTCGGCCTCCTGTATCGCCGCCCGGTACTCCGGCAAGTCCATGTGCCGCCGGTTGCTGCCAAGAGAAATGATTTCAAATTCGTGCTGCTGGGCGATCTCTGTCAGCATGTCCTTCTCCCGATCCATCCAAGCCTTCCATTCGGTCTGTTTCCGGCCAAGCCCGGTAAATCCCTGCTGCTTGAGCGCCTGCTTCATGGACACCCTCGTAGACAGGCCCCGCGTCTGCTCCGTTGCCACCGGGATATAGTCTACATGAAGGTGCGGCGTGGCCTCGTCCATATGCAGCACCATGTTGAACACCCGGAGATGGGGGTTGCGCTCCTGAAAGGTTTTTGCGAACTCCGTCAGCGCCTCGGCTGCCCGCCGGCCACCCTCCGAGCCGCAGCCGCAGTCGCTGAGATTTCCGATCTGGAAGATGGCCTCATGGAACAGCTTCTCTTGCTTACTCTGCCGGATATGCTCGTAATAGTCCGGGATCTTATCTCTGGTCTTTTTCTTCCCGGCGTTGTAGATCTCCAGCGCCGCGTCAAACAGCTCGTGATAGACCTGCTTCAGATCCTCGTTGACAAAGACGATGTTCTGCCCCGACCGGTCGCGGTCTACATTGGCCGCTGTAAACTCCCGGTTGTTATGCCGGATACTACCCTGTCCCATCATGCCAGAAATGGTTGTGCCGATACCGCTCACCCGTCCTTTCTTCTGCACCGTTTTCCCGTATTTTATCTTGCTCCCATTTTACCATACAGCTACCGATAAGGCAACCTCTTTGTTACTTTCTGGTGAGAAAGTAACGCAAAAGCACTTTCACACCGCCGCCCTTTATGGGCTGGCAGTATGAAAGTGCTTTTGCGCGCTTCCGCGTGGACTGCTGGAGCTGGCTGCGTCTATCGGTCGCTTGTGCTGCCGGTCATGCGCTGCCTCTGCCTCCAGCAAGGGACACTCATTATCAGGCCCGAGTCATTTTAGCAAAATTATCTTGCCATTATCATCGATTTTTAGTATAATTTGTTTAAATCCCATCCACAGAAAGAGGTGATTCCCATGGGCCGATATACTCAGTTTAAGCATACCTGCCCACCAAAGTAAAAGGAGGTCTTTACATGAAAAAATCCTTATCGATTATTCTTTCTCTCGCTATGGTCTGCACTATGTCTGCTACCGCTTTTGCAGCCGACAGTTCAACTGACTTATCTGCTATCGCAGACGCAACAATTCAAGTTACGCAAACAACCAGTGAAAGTGGAGCAATTACGAACACCTTTAATAATTTGGACGACTTTGTGAATGCTGTGCACACTGCAAATCCTGCCATTTCTGATTACGAAATTGCAACTTATATTTTGGACTACACCGGTCAAGAGTACCAAGATTTACCCGAAGAAGAAATTCTTTCTTTCCTCACCTATGATAACATCAGCACTTCATCTTCTTATGTACGAGTTGATGATGAAGGAAACACCATCGTTTCCAATTTTGACGCTATTCCTTTAGCCGATTGGACATCAGATGATGGATATATGAAAATCACTACAAATTACAGTTACATCAAAACTGTTGGCCGTGAGAAATACTATTCCGTATGGGCAAGGGGAACATGGCAAGAATATCCTGCTATTGCATTGCAAGACGCCTTTGTTTTGGGCACTTCTGGAACTTTCGATGACAGTTATAGTGAATATGGTTCTGTTTCTCAAACTTTCACCTGTACCAGCGGCTGCACACAAAAAACATACAAAAATCGAAGTGTATCAAGTTCCAACACCATCGATGAAGATTTAAGCTTTGACTATGAACGATTTATTCCTGTAATGCACTTTGTTCCAATTTCTCCAAGATGTGATTATTGCACCGGTGGTGCAAGGGACTATTACTTCAGTGCATACATTCGCTACGGCATGATTGCCGATGAAAGCGTAAATATCCAAGCTGGATACGCACACAAGACCATTGGTTTCGGCGATATTAGCGTTGGAATTGATGTAAACGGCACACCAAGTTTCTCCGCCAGCGTAGCTACCGTAGTCCCTTACGTTGCAAGAGCTGTCACCGTTACCTACTAAAATAAAAGCGTGACCTAACAAAAAAGCTGCAGAGGCTTCTCTGCAGCTTTTTTACTCGTCTTTTTTCATTCTTTTTAGAATGAAAAAACCCATAACCGTTATTGCAACAATAGCTCCCGCATCCGGCCAATTCATAACCGCTCCCATTGTTGCGCCCAAATAGCCTGCAATAAATGTTATAATAGCCGCAATAAATTCCATTGTTACACCTTCATTTCTATTTTCTAAAAATCTTACTCCAAAAACTCTTAGGTCGTTCCAGCTCTACCGAAGCAACAGCACATCCAACCTCACTAGAAAGACGCTGCTGGTGCATCGTTCCGGCATGAAGTGCCTGCGCTGCCTGCACCGTCTGCTGTGCGGCGGTCAGCGCGTCAGTGAGCCGGGTAATGGTCTTAGCCTGCTGCTCGATCTGCCGGTCTTTCACTTCAAGCTGCCCTTGTAGCGTGTCGATGGTGGCCCGTAAAACGCAAACTAAATCGCCAACTTCGTGGTTTTCGGTTTGCGTTTTAGTTTGCGATTGGTTTTCGATTTCAGTTTTCGTTTTTTCAAAAAAAGCCTGTTTTATCAACGCTTCTTGTTGTTCATCAATCGCAAACTGGTTTCCGTTTTTTCGCAAACCTGATCGCAAACCAAGGTTTGCGATTTGCTTACTTACCGCTGTCTTTGATACCCCTATCTCGTCGGCTATCTGCCGGATCGTTTTTGCCACCGTATCACCACGCTCTCCCTCTCATTTTTCAGAACAAGTCACTATGCGTTCCCGTTCTGGTCAAGCAGAGAACAAGCTCATCATTCTTGATTTCATAGATCAAAAGCCAGTCCGGAGTTATATGGCATTCCCTGCACCCGATATAATCTCCGGACAAGTTATGATCCCGATATATCTCCGGCAGCGGCTTTTGTTCCGCCAAAATACTAATTACTTCCTCCAGCAGCCGCACGTCATAGCCTCTCCGGACAATTCTCTTATAGTCCTTCTTAAAGGCCGTCTGATACTTAATCGTCAGCATTCAGATCCTCCATCAGCTCTTTTACGGAGGAAAAAGCCCTGCTCATTCCAATCCCATTCTCTACGTCCTCGATTGCTTTTCTCGTGACAGCATTCGGCACTTCGCCGCTGATCTCAAAGGGAATACGATACTCACGCACCGCCTTTTTTGCAAAAACATTGAAAGCGGTTGTCATCGTCATTCCCATATCAGCGCAAAAAGCCTCAAACTGCATCTTCAAGTCAGTATCCATGCGGATATTGATATTCGTGCTTGCCATAATTTCAGCCCCTTTCTTCCTTTAGTATTTCTATTGTATTCGATTTTATTTACATTGTCAATATCATTCCTCGGTTCCCACCTGCAATGCTGCCCTCGCCGTATTGCGGACGCATAGAAGGAGAAAAAGCCTCTTTGTCGCCCCTCTGGGCCGCTTTTCAGAGCGGGTCAGCATCTCTACCCTCAGCGCACCGCAAACGCCGTCCTGCGGGGATAAAGGCCCCCAAATAGCCCCTAATCTCCGTCCTTTTTCAAAGCCTCCACCAGCAAATCGCTCAGTGCCTGGGACGGCCGGACTCTGGCGACCATGTGACCATCCTCCTGCCACACCGCAGGCGGCTCACTGTCCCACCATTTGTAGACCGTTGGCTTGCTCAGACCAGTATCTCGGATACAGTCCGCCTTGCGCCCTTCCGGGTGCTGCTGCCGCCACCTATAGACCTCCCATTCCGCATTATGCCTGCCGTTTCCATCTCTCCAATCCTTTTTTCCCTTTTGCCGAACCCCAATATCCCTAATGGCCCTTGCAATCTCCAAATGGTCTTTTTGCTTGCGCCAATTCCGCTTATTGACCGGCATAGTCAGACCAGATATCTTTGCAATATCATCCCTCGGAAAAGTCACATAGTCCTCATTGAACATCTCCAGAGCACACACCACATCGTCCTTCGTAAAGCGGTTGATGTCCTCCACGCTCATATCGTCGTATGGCTTAATCAGCGCGAAAGCGTCATGGCGCAGCTCTTCTTCGTCTATGCCGCACTTTTTGGCATAGATGGCAAGCGTCATAATCCCGTAGAACCGATGGCCCACACGGATCTCGTCGGCGATCCGATGCAGCCACCAGTCATAGAGATCCCGCTTCACCGTCCAGCGCCCCCGACGTTCCTTCTTCACCACCCGGCGCTCATACCAGTCTGGGTACTTCTCTTTTGCCTCGGCCAGTGACAGGCGGCTCTTTCGCATGAGCGCCTGTATGCGCTGCTGCTCACCGTTGCTGTCTGGGATATAGTCAAACAGCTTCTCCAGCTCCACCGCACCGCCATACCGATAGGCCACCACGGGATATTCCTTTCCCAGCTTTGTGCCGGTTCCCACCACACGGAAGCCCTGCAAAATACCCTGCATCTGCGGCTCACGGATGGACGAGGTAAACCTGTTCCAGATCTGCCGGGTGAGAGCGTATTTCAGCTCTTTCAAAATCTTCTGATTGTGCGGGTACATAGGGATCGGCTCGGTCAGCACATAATACAGATGCAGCCCCGTCCCGCTGTTTACCACGAAGGTAGCCTTGGGAATAATGTCCTTGTTCATCTGATGCAGCGTGTCACGGAGCTGCGGCATACCCACGCCGTCCAGATCGAACACCATCGCATAGAGATACCGTGCGTTTTTCCCATTTCGCTTCCGACCGAAATACGAAATCGGGGACATGATCGTAAACTCCGTGTCCTTGATGTCCTCCAGCTCTTTCAGTTCATCTGTGATCACATGACGGTGGGCTTTGCCGTCTCCCTGGATCTCCAGCGCAACACCGTTTTTCGGTGGTACCACCAGAGCGATACCATTTCCCTTGGCATCCTCAAAGTGACCTCTGCGCTCAAACGATCCCTCAGGGAAAATCTCCCG
>NZ_JACRST010000049.1 GCF_014384885.1 Ligaoa zhengdingensis | reverse complement strand
GACGATATGGCAGCGGAGCTGACCAGAGCGATCGCGAAGGTGCGCCTCATGCAGGCGGTGGCCGAAGTGAACGGGCTGAACGCGTCGCGTTACACGGCGGCAAGCTGGAATGCGGTGCAGGCAGCGCAGGCGGAAGCGAAGGCGCTGCTGGCGAACGAAAACGCGACGGAAGAAGAGCTGACCGGAGCAGCGACCAAGCTGGCGAACGCAGTGAAGGGCCTGAAGACGAAGAGCGGCTCGAGCGGCTCCGTTTCTAAAGTAAACGACAACGATTACTGGAACGGGATCATCGAGAAGATCAACGGAACCGAAAAGGGCGGCATAGTAAACGCGACGCTGGAGAGCGGAGCGATGACGCTGGCGGCGGTGATCGATGCAGCGGCGGCGAAGGGCGTCGCGCTGAACATCGAGATCGGCGGGAAGGCATACCTGCTGAGCAATTACGCGATCGACGCATCCGCGGTGTACTACAGCGCGGCGGAACTGATTGCGATGGCAGACGGCAAAGCTCCAGCTGCGGGCGATGCGGCTGGCAGCGGCAACGCCAACCCGGAGACGGGCGGCGAAGCCGGTACGACAGTGGCGCCCACCATCGGCAGCGCGGCAGTTCCCGCGCCCGAGGCTCCCGCAGTGATCGCTCCGGAAGCGCCCGCCGAGGCGGCTGAGACCGAGATGAACAGCGTTTCTCTCTGGGTGATCGTGGCAGTTGCGATTGCAGCGGTTGCGGCCATCGGCGGCGCAATCTATTGCAGCCACAGAAAACGCAGAAACAGTTGAGGCATCAATTTTAATCCGTGATAAGAAGTGCTGTAAACCGGCTGAGTGCCCGTGTTTGCGGCACTTCTTTTTTTGCTGCCGTGAGTGCCCGCACCATTTCCGACTAAACTACTATATAATTTTTATAAAATATAGCCATATAACTAGCGATACTGCACAAAAAACTGATTTGATTTTGTATTTCAATTTTTCCGATTTCTATATATCATTCCGATTTGTGCATTCCCACATGATTGAAAAGAAGGTACAATAAAAATAACTTGACCGGTTGCATATTTATGCTGCTGGAAGAGGGCTTGTCCGGTAAGAGCCAAAAAGGAGATAGGAGGATGAAGATGAAAAAACGAGCATTCAAAACGGTGCTGGCCATTCTATTGGCGGCACAGCTCACTTTAAGCAGTGGAATCGCTGCTTTTGGTGAGACCACTCTGCCTTCAGCAGTGGGCGGTGAACCATTACAGACAGAGGTCACCTTAGCCCAAAACGAGGAAGGCGAGGCTTCCACCGATAGCATTTTGCTGTCGGAAGAACAGGCCGAGTTTTACATTCCGCAGGATAAGATGACGGCAAGTGCGTCCCAGTCCGGTTCGAGTGACCCCGCCTCCCAGGCGATTGACGGAGATACTGACGCGGCGGACGGCAACGGCAAGTCGGTATGGGCTTCTTGGGGCCGCGGGGACGACACCGTAAAGGACCCCCAGTGGATTCAGTTGGATTTCGACGGTGCATATGACGTCAAAGCGATTGAAATGACCGGCCGGAACAATACAAGCGAGGGCTTCATCACCCTGTACGACCTCGAGGTCAGCGAGGACGGCGAGACCTTTGAGAAGGTGATCGAGGACGGAACCTTCGAGGTTCCCGCCAATGGCGTGGCGGTCAGGGCCGACCTGCCGGAGACCATGAACATCAAGGCCATCCGTCTGACCGCGAAGGACTGCATGGATAGCGAGAAGAATCAGGGCATGTTCTGGCCCGCCATCTCCAATCTGGAGGTCGTGGCAGCCGGCGAAGCCGAAATCCCCGACGGTCCGGAATCGAATATCCCGCAGGATAAGATGACGGCAAGCGCGTCTCAGTCCGGCAAGGGGGACGAGCCGGAATGCGCAATCGACGGCGACGCAATGACTGCCCAGAACGGTAAAACTGTATGGGCCTCCTGGGGGCGCGAGGACGACACCGCAAAAGATCCCCAGTGGATCCAGCTGGATTTTGACCGTGCGTATGCGGTGAAAGCGCTGAAGATGACCGGTCGGAGCAACTCCACGGAAGGCTTCATCACCTTGTATGACCTCGAGATCAGCAAGGACGGCGAGACCTTCGAGAAGGTGATCGAGGATGGAGCCTTCGAGGTTCCCACCAGCAACGGCGCGGCGGTCAGGACCGACCTGCCCAAAATCACCAGGATTAAGGCCATCCGCCTGACGGCCAAAGACTGCACGGAATACGCCAAGGCTCCGGGTAACTTCTGGCCCGCCATCTCCAACCTCGATGTGATTGTGGTTGGGGAGGAAACGGAGGAGCCGGAGCCCCCGGAGCCGACCGATCCCGACGCAATCTGGCCCACCCCGGAAATCGCGCCCGAAGCGGCTGAGGTTGCGGGCGTGGAGAACCCGGTGATCCTGCTCAACGACCGCCAGGGCAGCGGAACCTGGAAGTTCCTGTTCGACCTGCCCGGCGCCAAGCCCCCGTCCGGTGAATTCGATTTCTCCGCATGGGACGGCGAGAATTGGGAAAACATCATCGTTCCCGGCGAAATTTTGATGCAGGGCTGGGATATCCTGGCGGATAAGGAATACTACTACAAAACAACCGTTACCATCCCGGCAGATTACGCTGGCAACCGCATCCTGGTGCGCTTCCACGGCGTGTACAGTGACGCGCGCGTCTGGGTGGACGGCAAGTTTGTGAGAAACCACGTCGGCGGCTTCACCGCCTGGGATTGCGACATCACCGATGTGGTGGGCGACTTTACCGGCGAGGACAAACAGGTTGAGCTGGTGGTCGGCGTGACCGACGTTCACGCGAACCCCTCCTACGGCTCCACCTATGCGCACCACAACATGGGCGGTATCCTGCGCGATGTAGAGTTGCTGGCGCTGCCCAACGATTACATCAAGAGCATCCATGTGGAGACCGACCTGGACGAGACCTTCACCGATGCTGAACTGAAGCTGGATGTGAAGCTGGGCATGGTTTCGGAGAACGCGACGGTCGAGTTCGAGCTGACCGATAAGGACGGCGACGTTGTGGCGCTGGAGCCCGGCTCGGTGGAAATCGGCAAGGAAGCGTCCAGAGCGCAGGTGTCCATCCCGGTGAGCGACCCGCTCAAGTGGGATGCGGAGCACCCGAACCTGTACGAGCTCAAGACCACCCTGAAGGTGGACGGCGAGGTGATGCAGGTGAACACCCAGAAGATCGGCTTCCGCGAGATCACCTATCAGGTGGAGGACGAAACCTACGACAGAAATAAGGTGTATGTCAACGGCAAACAGGTCAAGCTGCGCGGCACCTGCCGGCACGACGTCTCCTACGACCTGGGCCGTTCGCTGACCGACGAGCAGCAGCGGCGGGAGCTGGAGGCGTACAAGGAGATGAATATCAACTTCCTGCGCACCTCCCACTATCCGCCGAGCAAGAAGTTCCTGGAAATCTGCGACGAGCTGGGCCTTTATGTCGAGTGCGAAACAGCCGTATGCTTCCAGTATAACTATAACAGTCTGGGCACGGCGTCGTTCCTCAACCAGTACACCGAGATGATCGAATTGAGTCGTAACCATGTCTCGATTCTCATGTGGTCGTTGGGCAACGAGTCCTATCATTATGGAAATCCTGAAGTCTACCACAAAAAATGGGATTATGTCAAGGCGACCGATACCACCCGCCCGGCCATCTTCTCGTGGCCCGCTTCTGTTCGGGACGGTTCGGTTCCCTACGACATCTACAGCGCGCACTATGTCAACTGGGATTTGACCGGCGGCGGCGCCGGCTACGGCAACCCGGATTACGACAATTTCCCGGTCATCCACGACGAGTACGCGCACATCCCCTGCTACAATATCAGCGAGCTGCAGCGCGACGTGAACGTGCGCAACTTCTGGGGCGAAAGCCTGATGCGCTTCTGGAATAATATTCTGGAAAGTGACGGTTCCCTGGGCGGCGCGCTGTGGGGCGGCATCGACGATGTGTTCTATATCCCCGAAGGAACCACCGAGCGGTACCGTTTTGATTCTGACGGCGACGTGGCCGGCTACGGCGAATGGGGCAGCGTGTTGGATGTCTTCTTCCGGCTGAAGCCCGAGGCGTGGCTCACCAAGAAGGCTTATTCCCCGGTCCGTCTCGACGAGGATAACTATGAAATTCCCGAGGCGGGCGCGCCCCTGGTGCTGAACGCCAAAAACTGGTTTGACCACACCAACTTTGACGAGGTGACGATGGTCTACCAGATCAACGATGGCGAAGCACAGGTGGCGGCCCTTTCCTCCGTCGCCCCGCACACGGCGGGTACGATTGAAGTCCCCGCAAACAATTGGAAAAACGGCGACAAGGTCAACCTGAAATTCTACACCGGCTATGAGGGCGAAGACGAGCTGATGATCGACGAGTACAACCTGGTGCTCGGCGGCGTGCAGGTCGAGTTCGAGCCCGCGAGCGAAACCGCTCCGGCGATCACCGAAGACGGCGATCTCGTGACCGTATCCGGCGAAAACTTCACGGTGAAGTTCAGCAAAGAGGCGGCCCAGATCACCGAGGGCAGCTTCAATGGGGAGACCCTGTTGACCGGCGGCCCGAAGCTGAACGCGCTGGGCGGCATGTGGACCCCCGACACGGAAGCGCCTCTGACCTACAAGACCGAGGGCAACCTGGCGGTCGTCAGCCTGCTGGGAAGCTATGGCGACACCCAAGTGCGGTTCGACCTGAAAATCAGCGGCAACGGCATCATCACCACTGACTATACGCTGCTGACCGCACCCTCCAAAACGAATGGACATACCGAGGTGGGCGTGGTTTACGAGATCGCCCAGGGCGTGGAGAGCGTGAGCTGGCTGCGCGACGGCCTGTGGTCGGCGTATCCGGAGGATCATATCGGCCGAAACGAGGGCACCGCGCTGCGCGTGCGCCCGGGTTCCGATGAAACCCCGGATGTATACGGGGAGATGCCCAACTGGCCCTGGAAGGACGATATGCGCAACTTCTTCCTGTATCCGAAGGACAGCGAGAAGGACGGCATCATGACCAACGATTTCAAAACCATGCGCGAAAACGTCTGGAACTACGACGTGAACTACGGCGAGAACCAGCCGGGCATCCGTGTGGAGTCCGCAGACGCGAGCGTTGCGGCGCGGATTACCATTGACAAGGGCGGCAACGAAAACTTTGTGGACGACCGGGATTCGCGCATTGTCTACAGCGACGGCTGGGATACCTACAACAGCGGCAGCGACTACGCTGGTACCGAGACGTTCAGCACCAAGCTGGGCGCGACTGCCGAGTTCACCTTTGAGGGTGTCGGCGTGCGGTTCATCGGTTCGAAGCAGAACAACGTGGGCAAATTAAAGATTTACATCGACGGCGAGTTCAAGGAAGAGATCGATACCTACAGCGACCTCGGCAATCAGCTCAAGCAATCGCCGATTTACAGCATCGACAATCTGCCCGAGGGAACACACACCATCAAGGTGGAGACCTCCGGCGGCAAATACAATTGCATCGTGGTGGATGCGTTTGAGGTGCTGACCAAAACAGCGCCTGAGATCAAAGAAACCACCAAGCTGGTCATCAACAACCAGTGGTACTACCCTGAGCTCGGCTGGGGCAACTACAGCGGCGTCAGCGGCAAGCTGAATGAAGGCTCGACCGGTTCCGTTACCATCCGCCTGACGGGCAATGTGGAAGAGCAGCCCTCCGACGTGGACAAGACTTCGCTGAAGGCGCTGATCGCGGCGGTCGATGGGAAATACGACGAGACCCGCTATACCGCGGCGAGCTGGAAGGCTCTGACCGATGCGCTGAATGCAGCGAAGGCGGTCGTTGCTGACGTGGCTGCAACCGAAAGCCAGGTGTTTGATGCCTACCTCGCGCTGGTAGCGGCGCGCGACGGCTTGACCTACGCGCCCGATAAGAGCCTGCTTACGCTGGCGGTCGAGATCGCGGAAGACCTGTTGAAGGACGAAAGCCTGACCGCGGCCACGAAGGAAGCGCTACAGGTGGCAGTGAACAGCGCGAAAGCGGTGCTGGATAACGCGGACGCGACGCAGGCTGAGATCAACGCCGAGTACGAAGCGGTGATGACCAGGATCACCGAGCTGGTGAAGGCGGATAAGACCCTGCTGAGACAGCTGATCGCAGCGGCGGATGCATTGGAAGAAGGTAACTACCGCCCGAGCAGCTGGGCGAATCTGCAAGCGGTGCTGACCGAGGCGAAGGCAGTGGAAGCAAACGGCAACGCGACCGAGGCGATGATCGCAGAGGCGTGCAGCAAGCTGACAGCCGCAATCAACGCATTGCAGAGCGAGTTCAACTATGCGGCG
>NZ_JACRST010000048.1 GCF_014384885.1 Ligaoa zhengdingensis | reverse complement strand
GGAGACAGGTCCAACGCCAACAGTGATGACCTTCGCAGCGGGACAGGAACCGCCACCAAGGCCACTAGACCATTGCCCCAGGTAGCTGCTTGGAATGGGCGGATCCATGTACGGCATCGAAACGTCGCCGGGATATGTGGGATTTTCGGGAAGGCTAGGGTTCTCACCGCCATCGCCATCGCCATCCCCGTCGCCATCTCCATCACCATCGCCATCGCCATCACCACCACCGGAACCGCCATCCCCTCCCCCATCGCCTTCACCACCACCGTCGCCCCCGCCCCCGTCCCCGTCACCATCACCGCCGCCGGTTTCACTCCCACCGCCTCCACCATCGTCACCACCGCCGTCACCGGCAGGCGTGGGCGCTGGAGCGTCAGATTCCGTGCAGGTGCCGCCCGTAGGCAGGTAGCTAAAACCAGCGACACCAGCCGGATCGAGAGAACTGGAATACATGCAACCGTTGTGGCACGCATTCACCGAAGCCGCCGTCGAGCCACCCTCCCAACCAAGCTCTTCCGGCCGTGCGGAACAAGCATCCTTCCAATAGAACTGCTGAGTATTCGCGTCGCCAGCTGCATTCATGCAGCGTACGACGCCGCCGTTGCGACCTTCCTGCACGGCGCAACTGAAGTACTTCTCACCAAAAGAACCGTTAACGCTTGGGCAGTTTTGTTGAACGACCGGCTTTCCCCACTGGCTCGTACGAGAGTTGAAGTAGTCCATCGTCCGCTGAACTGCTGCAGCACACATGGCGTACGCCTTGCCCTGATCGCAAGTGCCATTAATGGGGCAATCCGCTGCGGCGCGGACCTCAGCGGGAAGCCACAATCCGCCAAGGATCAGCACAGCGATGAGCAACAGACGCATGCATCAATCCCCGAACGCAATGTAGAGCGCCGCACTGCCGACGCAGAGAACGAATAGACCGAGCATCACCAATCCCCCATAGAAAGGGGCCGGATTGCCCGGCCCCGGTGCTACTGCGATCAACCGAAGATCGCGCCCTTGATCCACTTGAAGCCGACCGAAATTGCGGCCGGTGCCAGCTTGGCGGCGCCGATGGTGCCCAGGACAACGGCCAGTGAGGCCAGAACGGTCAATGCGGCGCTTGCGTCGAGTTCCATGATGTTTCCCCTTTCACTAGTTACGGATGGTTCTGCCTATTTGCTTGTATGCCCATGCCACGGCGAAACACACCGCAACCATGGACAGAATCCCCGACACTTCGGCAGTGGTAAGCGCGGGAATATCGGTGCGCGGCACGAATGCAGCCTGCTCACAGGTGCCGGTCTGCTGGTTGAATTGCAGGCATTCGTAGACGTACCGCGCCATGACTCAGGCCTGCGCTGCCGGGCGTGGCGCAGCCTTCTGCAGCGGGCGCAGCACGGTGAACTTGCTCAGCGAGGCAACGCCCTTGTTGACCTGCAACATGGATTCAACATCGAGCTCGTACTCGCCCTCGGGGTAGCCCGGCTGACCCTTGTCCAGGCGCACGTCGAACGGGTAGGCAAAACCACCGGTTTCCAGCTTGGCCTTCTGCTTGCGGGTGGTGTATTCCACGTTCTCGCCAGCGTCGTTCTTGAAGCTGCCGCCGCGTTCGTCAATTTCGTTCTTGAGGACGGTGACCTTGATGCTCATGTGTTGTTACCCCTTTGAGGTTGGCTGTACGGCCGCGATTTCGGGCCAGTGCGCTGCTGTGTCACCTGTGACCCACTTCGGCAGCGATGGCGAAGTGCAGGATTCGATTACCGCCCGCAATGCCTGATCGTCTGGGCAGTTCTTGGCGATGAAATTGAGGGCCGCGCCGTACTGGCGGCGGATGTGGCGACGGACGCTCTTCCACGTCGCCTCAACGGCGGCTTTCGTGATTTCGATGCGCGTAGCAACACAGCGCAGAAAGGACAGGACCGGATAAGCCCCGAGCAGGTAGGAGGCCGGATCACGAAGAATGTCGAGCGGCAGTTCCTTGCGATTGGAGTTGCGGAACTGCGCCTCATAGCGCACCCACGGCGAACTCTTGTCGCCTTGTTCCCTGCCCTTCTCGTAGACGCGCAGTTGCTTCTCCGACTTCTTGCCGCCCACATAGAACGTCTTGCCGTCGCCGCTGTCGTAGTCGTCCACCAGCTGCGCCTTGGGGCGCTGACCACGGTTGTCGAAGTCGCCATTGGCGTACCACTTCTGTGCCATGCGCAACGGGTAATCGCCCACCAGGTCATCGGCGCACACATCGACACGGGTGATCCTCCCGGCGCAGCTTTCGAGCTTCGCTCGAAGCTCCAGCCACCGCTGCGCATGGCCGCAGCGCGCTGCGCTAATCGCCTTGCATCCATCACCGGTTAGCTCGATGCGGGCGGTATACGTACCATCTGCGCGGCGGCACTTTTCGCCACCCAGTTCGATCATCCCGACGAACTTCTTGGCCGCGTCGATGATCTTGATTCGCCACGTGTAGAAGCGGCCGCCGCCGGCCGTTTCATCCAGTTCAAGACCCAGACCGGCGAAGAACCAGCAGAACACCTGCAAGGCCGCAATGCGGGCATTGTCCGGGGAGAACTCGATCCACTGGCGGACCTCTTCGAAACTGTCGCCATCACGGAACGCAACCTCGTCCAGCGCTGCGCGCAGATCGATGGAAGCGGAGAACCAGTCAATGCCGACCGTCAGGGTTCCCTCGGGGTTCCTGAATTCACTGACTCCCCTGTTAGACGAGGGGAGTCCCGACCCGGCCAGCACCGCGCGATCACCGACCATCGCGACCACCCTTGCAACGCAGGACGAACACAAGAGACCAATAGAGGCCGGTAAGCAGCACCCCGCCCAGCACGACAACAACAAGCGGGTCCCGCATGAACTCAGCGACCATGGGCGGCCTCCTGTTGCTCGGCGCAGTTGGCAGCGGCCAGCAGATCGCCGCGCTTGGTAGCAGCGATTTCCAGCTTGGCGAGCGTGATGACCTGGGCTTCTGCGTCAGGCTTCGGCGCGGTTGCCGCGAACAGTTCGCGGGCCTTGCGCGGGAAGGTAGCAACGCCGTATGCGATGGCGACAGTGGCGCCGATCAGGACGAAGGCAATGAACGGGTCGATCACTTTTTGCCGCCCTTCCGATACGAAAGGTCCGCGAAGATCAGTCGGACGACTGCGTAGATGACGGCCACAACAGCCATAGCGCCGAGCAAGTAATCCATGGTGTGTCCCCTACCCCAAGCCCCAAGAGAACCCGCCAGCGGCCTTGGGGTGCCGGTGGCGGGGTGTATAGGCATCCCGATACACGGACACATGTATAGTGACGGCCATACACAACTGTCAAGGGATTTCTAGACATGTCAGCGACGTCTGATCTGCTGGACCGAGTGCGGGAAGGCGCGAACATCCCGTCCGACAACGTTTTGAGCCAACGGTTGGGCATCACGCGGGCCGTTATCAGCGGCTGGCGGAACGGCAACTACCCCGTCCCGGATGAGCGAATTGCGCAGCTTTGCGACATGGCGAAGCTGGATGGCCCCCTATGGATGGCACTCATCGACGCGGAACGCGCCACGTCCGCAGTCGAGCGGAAGATCTGGCGTTTGATGCTGGACCGGATCAGCGCGGCGGCTGCGGTCGTCGCGCTGGTGGCGCTGTCGTTGCCGAGCATCGGAAACGCAAAAACCGCCCAAAATCAGGCGGTTAGCGCGGGTCTACTGACCCATTCTGTATATTATGTTCAAGCTGCTGCGAGGCTGGCTGGCACGGCTCTTGCCTCGCCCCCTGACCCTGTTGCGGCATGGAGCCTGATTGTGCGTGATCGGAACCTAACCGGCCCTTGGGCCGGTTTTTCGTTTAAGGCTGGCCGACTGGTCACACCCGAAGGCCGCGAGTTGCTGCCCGAAGATCTGGCCTGGCTGTCGCTCACTGCTGCGCAGGCGCAGGAATGGCGAAGGTTGATGGAGGATGCTTCGAGCTCGAAGATTCGAGCTCGAGATCGCCGGAAACCCTTGGCGTACAAGGCTGCCGAAATTGTAGATCTCCGAGATGCTATCCGGCGACGCACCGAAAAGCGGTTATCCGGGGTGATGGCTGGTCCCGACGCCGAGCCACCTGTGGCAGTCCTGCCGGTACCGGGGCCGACACGCCGCCAGCGCGTGTGAGGCGCATCCGTAGGGGCGCTGCCCCTACACCCCGGATAGAATGAGCGCAGGACGCCTTGGGGGCCGTATGGAACGCGAACGACCGGATTACCTACCCGAACTGCCGAAGCCGCGCTGGGAATTCCCATGGATGGGCTTGTGGGCGGTACTACTGCTCGGAATGGCCGGTGCCGGGATCTGGCTGCACCTGAAAACCGGGAATGCATGGAATGCACGCTTCAACGCGCCGCCAGCGCAACCAGAGACGACGGCCGCGATCCCAGCGCCGAAGACAGAGCCAAACCCTGCCAAGGAAGCGAAGATTGCCCAGATTCGCATGTACCGCGAACAGGCGGAGCGCCGCGAGCAGCAACAGCGCGGCGAAATCCGCTGCATTGGAGGCGTTCTGTTCCGCCGGATACCTGGAGGCTGGGAAAACGTCCCCGGCGAGACCTGTCCGTGACGGCTTAGTTCTTCTGGCGCGCCTGCTGACGCGCGAACGCCCGATCCATCCATCGGGCAACCCAGTAGTGAATGTCTAGACGCCAGTTCATACGAAGAGTATAGGCCGGCCGGAGACGCATTGTCAGAAGCTGGCCGGATAAGGCGGCGATTCGGGGAACGTGCCCATAGGGCGCTTACCAACCTCAACGAGCGCGTGCGGAGACGGTTCGCGCGTGCTGGATGGTTCAGACTGAGCGACGCCCCGGTGCGGATCATCCCGACGAGGATCAGCCTCCTGCCGGGGCGCCCGATAGGGGTTATAGGCCGGGCCATCGCGCGCGATCGCTACACACACCGGGATCGAGATCTTGGCTTTGGTGCCCTGCTCCGTTACGCACGTACATGTAGTGTCCTGCTCGGTTGTGCCGGATGCCATGCAATAGAGCTCAGGCTGCGATTGAACGCTGCGATCATCGAAGGCGGGTGCCGACCACGGCTGAAACTCAATCCGCGGCTTGTGACGTTCGATGTACTCCTCACGGTTGAGGGGCCGTGCCGCCGGCCCGCCCGCGCCCAAGGGCGCCAGGGCTCCAGCCGCCGGCAAAGCACCGGCCCCCTGATCCACCTTCTTTGGTGCCGACGGCGGCTTGATGATGAAGGCATAGATCAGCCAGACACCAAGGACTAGCGCGATAGTGACGGAAAGCGCCTGCCAAACCTTCTTAGGTACCTTGAACTTGTGGCTCGCCGTGTGCAGCGTCGCACTGCGGTAACGGGTATACAACGCCTTGGGGTAAGCCCAGATTTCTTCTTCGGCCTTGTCGCGCACCTTCTCATCGTACGGATCACTTTGGACGCGCGACCAAGTGAGGACGCCTGCCCGCTGCATGCCGAACGAACGATTCATGTGCGTGTGCGAGCCAATGAGCGTGCGCACCTGGTGGTGAATCTTGTTCGGCCATTGCGTGACGAACACAAGATCGAAACCGCGATGCCGATGCGTGGACATGGCACGGATGCGAGGATCATCGGATTCACCCGGCTTTCCGGTGGACGGGAACAGCTTGCCGTAACGCTCCAGCCCCTGTGTGTTGCCATCGGAATGCGCTTCGTCATAGATCACAAAAGAGCCGTCCGGAAGCTGTGTCCAGTCGTTGTGATCGGGCAACTTTTCCATCCACGGGAAAGCGCCTGCGCCCTCCTCTACTGTGGCGCCCGCGATGTTGGTGAAGAATCGGCGCGGCTGCGCCTTGCCTTCCTTTACCTGCTGCTGGTTCTGCTCGTAGAACTCAAGCGCCATCGACATTGCGCGCAAGGTCTTGCCGTTGCCGGGTTGCCCGGAGATTAGATACATCATTTGGAAGCTGCCTTCTGTACGGCGACCTTGCCTGCATCGATGACCACCTTGGTCACGATGGCAGAGCCGATCATGGTGATGGCCTCCCCTGCCCCGGCCATAAGCATCACATTGGCGAGATCGGCTGCGATGCCTGACCACTTCTGGGTGATGAGATTCAATGCACCCTTCACAAGCGGCAACAGGGCTGCACCTGTTACGAGACCGAGGCCAGCGCCAGTGAGGACGCGGGCGAGAGAGTTGCCCAGAAGCTGGACGAGGAAGGCTGCTAACCACGGCATTATTTGCGCACTCCTGCAACGATATATGCAGCTGCGATCCCGGCGCAGGCGATGACCAAGCCCTGGATCATCAGCGCGAAATCGCAGAGCGGTTTGAATTCAAAACTGACGGTCGTGGAGACAGGTCCAACGCCAACAGTGATGACCTTCGCAGCGGGACAGGAACCGCCACCAAGGCCACTAGACCATTGCCCCAGGTAGCTGCTTGGAATGGGCGGATCCATGTACGGCATCG
>NZ_JACRST010000047.1 GCF_014384885.1 Ligaoa zhengdingensis | reverse complement strand
ACGACTGCACAGAAGCTGGATAAGGCGGTAGATGCGCTGAAACTGGTGGACGACGACAAGCCGGTTGATCCTCCGAAGCCGAGCAAACCCAACAAGGGCAGCACGAGCCAGGTAGCGGACAGCGACTACTGGGCGGAAGTGATCGAGAAGATCAACGCGACTGAAAAGGGCGGCAAAGTGAACGCGAAACTGGACGAGGGCGCGATGGTGCCCGCGACGGTGATCGACGCTCTGAAGAACAAGGGCGTGACGGTGGTCTTCGAGATCGGCGGCAAAGATTACGCAGTGAACGGCGCAGGCGAGCTGAAAGGCTACAATGCGGCGGCTGTGTACTACACCTCCGAGGAGATCAAGGCTATAGCCAGCGGCGCGCCTGCGGCGGTTGCACCGACAACGCCTGCTGCGAACAGCAACCCGGAGACGGGCGGCGAGGTACCCGCGGCGGTGGCGCCCGCAGCGCCCGAGGCGACGGTTCCTGTGGAGCCGGTCGTACCCGAGGCTCCTGCGGTGATCGAGCCTGTGGCCCCGGCTGAGGCGGAAGCGCCTGTGGCGCAGGTGGATCCCGAGGCTGAGAGCATCCTGCCGGCATGGGCGATCGTGGCGATTGTGATTGCGGCTGCTGCTGTGGGCGGCGCAATCTATTGCAGATACAGAAAACACAGAGACAGTTGAGACATTCATTTTAATCAGTGATAAGAAGTGCTGTAAACCGGCTGAGTGCCCGTGTTTACGGCACTTCTTTTTTGTCATTGGCCCCCGTGCTGGGGCCCACGCTATATAACTTTTTAATAAAGTTGTGGTGGATAGCTAGCTATACTATACAAAAAACTGACTTGATTTTGTACTTCGATTTTTCCGATTTCTATATATTATTCCGATTTGTGCATTCCCACATGATTGAAAAGAAGGTACAATGAAAAATAACTTGACCGGTTGCATATTTATGCTGCCGGGAGGGGGGCTTTTTCGGCAAAAGCCTCAAAAAGGGAAATTAGGAGGATGAAAATGAAAAAACGAACATTCAAGACGGTGCTGGCCATTCTATTGGCGGCACAGCTCACTTTAAGCAGCGGAATCGCCGCTTTTGGTGAGACCACTCCGCCTTCAGCGGTGGGCGGCGAATCATTGCAGACAGAGGTCGCCCTGACCCAGGGCGATGGGGAGGAAACGCCCGCAGAATCGGCGCAACCATATCTGCTGCAAGGCGAGGCTTCCACCGATAGTATTTTGCTGTCGGAAGAACAGGCCGAAGTCTATCTCCCACAGTCTGAAATGAAAGCCTCCGCATCCTCTTGGGCGGAAGGCGAAGACCCAGAGAAGGCGATCGACGGCGACGCAGTGCCCCCTTCAAACCCGGCGGTGAAAACGGTGTGGTGCGTTGACTGGAACGACCCCTCAATCTCCAGTCCGCAGTGGTTCGAGGTCGACCTCGGCGAGAACCGCCCTGTGAAGGCCTTTGAGCTATCCGGCCGCACGAATGGGACAACCGGCGGGATGATTACCAAGTATGATCTGCTGGTAAAGGCGGATGGCGCAGAGGAATACACCGAGGCCATTTTGGACGGCGCCTTTGAGCCGCAGGACACCGACACCCCGGTGCGCGCCGATCTCAGCGAGACGGCCGAAGTGCGCTACCTGCGCATTGTCGCAAAGGAGATCGCGCCCTATTCGGGCGGGGACGCGGACAAGTTCTGGCCCGCGATTTCCAACTTCAATGTGATCGTCGCGGCCAGCCCCGAAGAACCCGACCCGGAACAGCCGCTGCCGAAACACGAGTGGTCGGACGACTGGGCGACCCCGGAAATCCCCCCTGAGGCCGATCATGTCGCAGGGGTGGCCGAACCGGTAATTTCTCTGGATGAAACCACCGGGGACGGCACCTGGAAATTCCTCTTCGACGTGCCGGACGAGCGTCCGGGTGAAAAAGCCGATTTCGATTTTACCGCATGGGGCAGCGAAAATTGGCAGAACATTAAAGTGCCCGGCGGCCTGGTGATGCAGGGGCACGACATCCTCAACGAGGTGGAGTATTACTATCAGACGCAGGTGACGATTCCCGAAGATTACGCGGGCAAACGCGTGCTGCTGCGCTTTAACGGCGTCTACAGCTACGCGCGCGTCTGGGTGGACGGGGCCTACCTGCGCGACCACAGCGGCGGCTTTACCACCTGGGACTGCGACATCACCGACAAGGTCACAGCGGGCGAAACGGTCACCGTGACGGTCGGGATAACCGACAAACTGAACAATCCTTCCATCGGCAGTAACTACGCCCACCACAATATGGGCGGCATCAACCGGGAGGTGCAGCTGCTCGCATTTGACCAGCAGTATATCAAACGCCTCTATGTGGAGACCGAGCTGGACGACGCGTTTGTGGACGCGGAGCTCATGCTCACCACCGAGGTGAAAAAGCCCGCTGGAACCGAGGCAGCGCTGAAATTTGTCCTCTCCGACGGCGACGATGTCGTTCTGGAGGAGCGGATGGACGTCGCGGGCGACAAGGCGATTGAAAAGATCACCATTCCGGTCGCTGCGCCCAAGCTCTGGGATGCGGAACACCCCAACCTCTACACCCTCACCGCGACCCTCGAGGTGGACGGGCAGGAGATCCAGACCAACAGCCAGAAGATCGGCTTCCGTGAGATTACCTTCGGTGGGGCCGACGGCACCAACAAAAACATGGTGTATGTCAACGGCAAGCAGGTCAAGCTGCGCGGCACCTGCCGGCACGACGTCTCCTACGACCTGGGCCGTTCCACCACCCCGAAACAGAGCTGGTACGAGGTGGCGACCTTTAAAGAGATGAACATCAACTTCATCCGTACCTCGCATTATCCCCCGAACAAGGCGCTCATTGAGGCCTGCGACGAGCTGGGCGTGTATCTGTTGGAGGAGACCGCGGTCTGCTTCCAGGGGCCCGACGGCAAACCGCCCAAAACCACCGAGGCGGACTATCTGGACCAGTTCACCGAGATGATCGAGCGAGACCGCAACCATCCGTCGATCCTCATCTGGTCGCTGGGCAACGAGTCCTTCGGCAACTGGACCCCGGCGTTCCAGACCGAGGCCCGCTACATCGCGGATGTGGATACCACCCGCCCGACCATGTTCAGCTATCCCTGGACCTCGGGCGCGCCCTACACCGATATCTACAGCACCCACTACGCCCCCTGGAACGGCGACTACCAGGGGTGGGCCCCCTACGGCGGAATTCCGCGCGATCTCGACCGCCCGCTGTTGCACGATGAATACGCGCATGTCGCCTGCTACAACCGCGACGAGCTCACCCGCGATGTGAACGTGCGCAACTTCTGGGGCGAGAGCATCAAGCGCTTCTGGGAGCGCCTGTTTGTCAACGACGGCGAGCTGGGCGGCGCACTGTGGGGCGGCATCGACGATGTGTTCTATATCCCCGAGGGCACGACCGAGCGGCACCAGAGCCACTCCGACGGCAGCGCCACCGGCTACGGCGAGTGGGGCAGCGTACTCGATGCTTACATGCGCCTCAAACCCGAGGCATATCTGGTGAAAAAGGCCTACTCCCCCATCCGCCTGGACGACGAAAACGTGGGCGTTCCGGGGAACGGCTCCCTTTCGCTGGAGATCAAGAACTGGTTCGACCACACCAACCTCGACGAAGTCCGCTTGGTGTACACCGTCAACGGCGACGAAGAGCAGACCGTGGAGCAGCTGGCGCCGCTTGAACCTCACGCCATCGGTGAGCTGGTTCTTCCGGAGCGCGACTGGGCGCTCGGGGATACCATCAACCTGAAATTCTACACCGCAGACGGCATTATGGTGGATGAATACAACGTGACCCTCGGCAACCCGGTTGTCAAATTCGCCGAGGACGGCGATGCCGCCCCCACCCTGACCGAAGAGGATGGCGCGGTGGCAGTCGAGGGCGAGAACTTCACCGTGGAGTTCGACCAGAAGACCGCCCGCCTCACCCAGGCGAAGTTTAAGGACGAAGTGCTGCTCACCGGCGGCCCGCATCTGAATGTGGTCGGCCTGCCGCTGGGCGAGTGGAACCCCGCCGAGGAGTCGGCCTGCTCCGCCCAGATCGTGGGCAATCAGGCGGTCGTCACCCTGAACGGCAGCTTCGGCGTGCAGGGCGTCCGCTTTGTCATCACCATCAGCGGCAACGGCAGAATCGAAACGCAGTACACCCTCACCACTGCGCCCTCCAAAACCAGCGGCTTTTCGGAGATCGGTGTGGGATACGACCTGAGAAGCGACGTGAAGAGCGTGGACTGGCTGCGCGACGGCCTGTGGTCCGCCTACCCGGAGGATCACATCGGCCGGAACCGGGGCGAGGCGCTGCGCGTTCGCCCGGGCTCGGATGAAACCCCCGATCAATATGGTGTGAAGCCCAATTGGGGCTGGGAACAGGATATGCGCAACTTCTTCCTCTACACCAAGGACAGCGAAGAGGACGGCATCTCCACCAACGATTTCCGCACCATGCGCGAATATTTCTGGTATTATAACGCGAACTTTGAGGGAACCCAGGCCAAAGTCCAGGTGGAATCGCAGGCGAAGGACGCCGCGCGAATCGCGATGGGCTACAGCAAACCCCACACTGTAGATAACGCCGACTTGGATCAAATCACTTATACCGGCTCCGGTTGGGGCCACAGCCCGGGCAGCGGTTTCTACAATGAGACCCAGAGCTACAGCCAGCAGGCGGGTGACGCCTGTACCTTCACCTTTGAGGGCACCGGTGTGAAATTTATCAGTTCTTATCAGAAGAATACCGGCAAGGCAAAGGTGCGCATCGACGGCGGCGATCCCACCGAGATCGACCTTTACAATGGCATCGGAACCGCACAGAAGCAGTATGTGGCCTATCAGGCCGAGGGCCTTGCCCCCGGCAAGCACACCATCGAGATCGAAGTGGTGGGCGGTGAAGGTGACAGCGGCTTTGTATTGATCGACGCGTTCCAGGTGCTTCGGGGCGAAAGCTCTCAACTCGAGGCCACCCTGTATGTGAATAATGAGTGGAACTATCCGGCGTTGGATTGGAAAAACTACACCAAACCCACCCTGCGTCTGTCCAATGGGTATACTGGGACAGTCACCCTGCGCCTCACCGATACAGACGATTATCAGGAGGTTGTAGAGGGTCCGCCGCCGGTGGCGAAGAACGTGCAAATCAGCAAACAGGGCAATGCTCTTACGGTTGACTACACGATCGAAAACGGCACCGAGGCGAAGAGCTCCTACCGCTGGTTGCAGAAAAAGGCGGGCGATTTGGTCGGAATCTTTGTGGCAATCCCGGGGGCTGTTTCGGATACCCTGCCGCTGTCAGCAGAGCTGGCAGGCATGGAAATAATCTGCGAGGTGACTCCTGGCAACGAGGAACAGACCGGCGTTTCTGTGCAGAGCGGCAGTATCGCCGTTGGCGCGGAGATTGTGGACGATGCTGACACCGGCCGGATCGTTTATACCTCGGAGACGGACGGCGCGGTGATCCACGATACTGAGGGTTACCTGTCGGACGAGAACGTGCATGAAAGCACACTTTCCTATGTGAAACAGGGTAAGGTGAGCTTTACCTTTACCGGTACCGGTATCCGCTGGATGGGGCATCGGGAATCCAACCACGGGCAGAGCAAGGTGAGCGTGGACGGTGTGGAGTTGGCTACCGTGGATCAGTCGACATCTGGAGAGGTATCCTACAATACGCAGATTCTATTTGAGAAACTGGATTTGAATCCGGGCGAACACACCATCACCATAGAAAATGTGGGCAGCGCCTACCTCAGCGTGGATGCGTTTGTGGTCGTCGATCATTCGGCGTTGATAGACGAGACCCCTTCCGACGTAGATAAGACAGCGCTGAAGGCGCTGATCGCGGCGGTCGAAGGAAAATACGACGAAAACCGCTACACCGCGGCGAGCTGGAAGGCACTGACCGATGCGCTGAATGCAGCGAAGGCGGTCGTTGCTGACGCGGCTGCAACCGAAAGCCAGGTGTTCGATGCCTACCTCGCGCTGGTAGCGGCGCGCGACGGCCTGAGCTACGCGCCCGACAAGAGCCTGCTTACGCTGGCAGTCGAGATCGCGGAAGACCTGCTGAAGGACGAGAGCCTGACTGCGGCCACGAAGGAAGCGCTGCAAGCGGCAGTGAACAGCGCGAAAGCGGTGCTGGACAACGCGGACGCGACGCAGGCGGAGATCAACGCCGAGTACGCGGCGGTGATGACCAGGATCACCGAGCTGGTGAAGGCGGATAAGACCCTGCTGAGACAGCTGATCGCAGCGGCGGACGCATTGGAAGAAGGCAACTACCGCCCGAGCAGCTGGGCGAATCTGCAAGCGGTGTTGACCGAGGCGAAGGCAGTGGAAGCAAACGGCAACGCGACCGAGGCGATGATCGCAGAGGCGTGCAGCAAGCTGACAGCCGCAATCAACGCATTGCAGAGCGAGTTCAACTATGCGGCG
>NZ_JACRST010000046.1 GCF_014384885.1 Ligaoa zhengdingensis | reverse complement strand
ACAAGCTGCTGACCGGCGCGAAGTAACCGGACGGAGGACTGAATAATGCCGCTTCAAATCGTCAGAAATGACATCACAAAAATGAAGGTGGACGCCATCGTCAACGCTGCCAACGAGTCACTGCTGGGTGGCGGCGGTGTGGACGGTTGTATTCACCGTGCCGCAGGTCCGGAGTTGCTGGCAGAATGTGAAACGCTCCACGGCTGCGAAACCGGGAGCGCAAAAATCACGAAGGGCTATAAGCTACCCTGCAAATATGTCATTCATGCAGTAGGTCCGCGCTGGCATGACGGACGGCATGGTGAGCGCGAACTACTGACATCCTGCTATCGGACATCGCTCATGCTGGCGAAGGAATACGGATGCGAGTCGGTTGCGTTCCCTCTGAGTTCCTCCGGCATTTTTGGCTATCCGAAGGATCAAGCTCTCAAGGTTGCGATTGACACCATCAGCAGTTTCCTTCTTGAAAACGAAATGACGGTGTACATCGTCATCTTCGACCGCAAAGCCTATCAGATCAGCGGGAAGCTATTTGCTGATATTGCAGCGTACATAGATGACCGCTATGTGGACGAGCATACCGATAGTCGTTCTGAGCGTCTGCGCAGAATGAGTGCCTTCCGGATGGAAGAACCCATACCTTGCGAGTCATCCGTTTGTGATGAAGCTATTGAAAAGCTCGCAGCTCCTATGGCAGTCAGTTCTGAAAAGGCAGCAACTCTTGACGATGCACTGGGACAGATCGATGAGAGCTTTTCGGAGATGCTTCTGCGGAAGATTGACGAACGCGGCATGACGGACGCACAGTGCTACAAGAAGGCGAACATTGACCGGAAACTCTTCTCGAAGATCCGCTCGGACAAGTCCTACAAGCCTTCCAAGCCCACAGTCATTGCGTTTTCCATTGCCCTTGAGCTGCCCCTTGCGGAAATGAAGGATATGCTCATGAAGGCTGGTTTTGCACTCTCCCACTCCAACAAGTTTGACATCATCGTGGAGTATTTCGTGGAGCATGGGAACTATAACGTCTTTGAGATCAACGAGGCTCTGTTTGCCTTTGACCAGAGCTTGATAGGAGCATAAGGCTTATGGATAAAGTATTTCAGAAATTTTTGCGGAGTGGTATTGACCTTTCGCCCGTAGGGGTGGAGCGTCGTGAAGATAATAACCCCTACTTTTGCACGCCCAAAGGTGCATCTATTTTTGGCTGGGCGGGTGTGGATGGCATCCACTTCTGCTTTGTTCGAGGCTTTGGCGGCGTGGTTTTTTCCGTTAGTCCCATGAACTCGGCTCCTGATTATGTTCATCCGTTGGCAAACAATTTTGAAGACTTTTTGAGGCTGCTCCTTGCTTGCAGTGATTCGGCAGCGTTGGAACAGGCGTGGATGTTGGATAAGTCCCAATTTGAAGCCTTTTTGCGGGATAACCCTCCAACGCAGGATCAGCAAAGAACGCTATTAGAGCTTGCCGAGAAAATGAAATTGACGCCTATGGAACAGCCGTGGGCATACATCAAAAAACTGCAAGCATCTTTTGATTACAGCAAGATCAAGTACACCGAGGACTATTATGATGTTGATATGAACCCGGAAGCAGAACTGACCATGCCTGAGTGGAAGGTCTACTTTGAGGGAAACTTCTGGGGACATTCGGGAAAAGGCCGTGCCGGAACGGAAATCCGGTTGAATAAGCAATTTGACTGGGCTGGGCATCATTGGGTTATTCCTGCGGCGTATTCTTGCAGTAAGGGACTCGTCATGGACTTTTGTATGCGCACCCCAGATGAAGACATTCGTAAGTTCATGACTAAATGGGATTTACACCCCGAAAACGACTCCTGCGAATACTTCACACAGGAGCAGCAAATGCAGATAGATTTAGACAATCCACTTTGCCTTGACTTTATTCCTCGTTTGGAATTGAACGGGAAAACAATGCTGACCTCCCACGGCTGTTCGGTGGTCTTTAATCCATGTTTGCCGGACAGGATGATCAATGAAGCGGAAGCAAAGTGGGCATTAGAACACTATGGTTTGGATACATCCTATGGATGGATGATTTTTCGGGCAGCTTTTCCATGGACAAGCAAACGCCGTCCTGAAATAAAAGCCCTCTCCCTTACAATGGAACAGCAGTCACGCCGTGTCCCGGGACCGCATTTCAAGACACACGCTCCCGGCGATTCGTTTTCTTTTTCCCATCCGGTCAGCGGAACAAAATATACATTGACCGTTCAGGAAATGGAGCAGCAAACAATTTCTGAAAAGTTCGTTGGTTCCGACCGGTGGTTCTATCCCACGCATTTTACTGCTATGAGCTATACGCTTTCTCCTGAACCGGACAATGATATTTCGATCTGTGATTGCGCTGAGGGAGACAAGCCTTTAGAAATTGCCTCATGCTCTGACCGCTATGCACCAGAGGCACAAAACGATATTGCTTGTATCGGCATTATCGGCGGAGCGGACGGTCCAATCGCAATCGTGTGTGGAGGCAGCTCAAAAGAAAAACTCCATGCGGCTTGTTCCTCTCTACACTTTGAGCCGGTGGAGGGTGATATTGAATGGCGTGTCGTATTCAACATTAAAAACTCTAATGAAATGTCATTAGAGCTAATCTAAGAAGAAAGCGGAGGCAAAGAAGATGAAGCAACGCACTTACATCGCAATCGACCTGAAATCCTTCTATGCCTCCGTGGAGTGCAGGGAGCGCGGCTTAGATCCTCTGGACACAAACCTTGTTGTCGCGGACGAAAGCCGGACGGACAAGACCATCTGCCTTGCCGTCACGCCCTCCCTCAAGAGCTACGGCATCTCCGGACGCGGGCGGCTGTTTGAAGTCAAGCAGCGGGTGAAGGAAGCGAATGCCGGACGGCAGCACGACGCACCGGGACACAGACTGGACGGCACATCGCACTTCTTCTCGGAGCTGCAAGCAAACCCGTCTCTGGCGATTGACTTCATCATCGCGCCGCCTCGGATGGCGTACTACATGGAGTACAGCACCCGCATCTATCAGGTCTATCTCAAGTACATTGCGCCGGAGGACATCGTAGTCTACTCCATCGACGAGGTGTTCATGGACGTGACGGACTACCTGAATACCTACAAGCTCTCGGCACATGACCTCGCCATGAAGATCATCCTCGACGTACTTGAGACAACCGGCATCACAGCAACCGCCGGGATCGGTACGAATCTTTTCCTCTGCAAAGTGGCAATGGACATTGTGGCGAAGCACATCCCCGCCGACAAGAACGGCGTCCGCATTGCGGAGCTGGATGAGATGAAGTTCCGGCGTGAGCTTTGGACGCATCAGCCCCTCACGGACTTCTGGCGCGTAGGTCGAGGCATTGCCAAGAAACTTGAACAGAATGGAATGTTCACCATGGGCGATGTTGCCCTCTGTTCCGAGCGGAACGAGGACTTGCTTTACAAGCTCTTCGGCAAGAATGCGGAATTGCTCATCGACCATGCGTGGGGCTGGGAGCCAACTACCATTGAAGCAATCAAGGCATACCGTCCCAGCTCCAACAGCCTCAGCTCCGGTCAGGTATTGCACTGCCCCTATGAGCCGCAGAAGGCGAAGCTGGTTGTCCGGGAAATGACGGACTTGCTTGTGCTGGACTTGGTGGACAAGGGGCTTGTCACCGATCAGATGGTTCTTACCGTTGGCTATGACATTGAGAACCTGACCGATCCGGCGCGGCGGGCAAGGTATCACGGCGCGGTTGAGACAGATCATTATGGGAGGCAGATTCCGAAACAGGCGCACGGCTCTATCAATCTCGACGGTCACACATCATCTACTCGCAAAATAATGTGTGCTGTGTCAGAACTCTTCGACCGGATCGTGGATAAGAATCTGCTTGTCCGCCGTATGTATGTTGTGGCAAATCATGTGCTGCCGGAAGCTGATGTACCGAAGAAAAACGACGGTGCAGTCCAGCTCGACCTCTTTACCGACTATGCCGCCGAAGAGGAAAAACAGAAAGCCGAAGATGCCGCTTTGGAGCGTGAGCGGAAGATACAAGCCGCCACGCTTGCCATCAAGAAGAAGTATGGAAAGAACGCCATCCTCAAGGCAATGAATCTTGAAGAAGGTGCAACGGCAAAGGATCGGAATGCACAGATCGGCGGGCATAAGGCATAAAGGATCAAACTAATCGGAATTTGCGGAGGTCAAATATGGTGTTCAAAGAAATTGTTGATGATAAGATGCTTTATATGGACTTATTGTTGCTGGCAGATGAGCAGGAAGATATGATTCACCGCTATCTTGAAAAGGGAACCATGTATGTACTTGATGATAATGGCGTGAAAGCAGAGTGTATCGTTACCGATGAGGGAAACGCGATTCTTGAAATCAAGAATATTGCTGTAAAGCCAGAATATCAGGGCTGCGGTTACGGAAAAGCCCTAATTAACTTCTTAATTCACCGATATACAGGGAAATACTCTATTATGCAAGTAGGGACAGGAGATAGTGCGTTGACTGTTCCGTTTTATGAGAAATGCGGTTTTACACGCTCTCATTGCATCCCTAATTTCTTTACTGACCATTATGACCATCCGATATTTGAGTGTGGTGTTCAACTTGTTGACATGATATATTTGCAAAGACAGTTATAAATCCCCGGTTACATGGAAGGGAGATGCACAATACACATGAACAATAGGTACGACGAGATTATCAATCTCCCTCACCACGTTTCAAAGACGCGACCGCAGATGCCAATGTCAGATCGAGCAGCGCAGTTTGCTCCCTTCGCCGCCCTCACGGGCTACGACTCCGCTATCAAGGAAACCGGGCGTCTGACCGACGAAAGGATTGAGCTTGACGAGGAAGCTCTGACTGCATTGGACATGAAGTATCAGCTTCTTATGGATGCCCTTAATGAAGCACCGAAAGTCACCATCACCTACTTCCAGCCCGATGAGCGGAAGGCTGGCGGCAAATACATAACAGCAACCGGCGCGGTCAAAAAGGTCGATGATTTTGAGCGGCGGATCACCATGCAGGACGGCACGAAGATTCCGATAGATGACGTTCTAAGCATTGACGGAGAGCTGTTCTCATCGCTGGAATAATGTCGCTTGCCATGCGACCAAATGAAGTGAATACCGAAGTACAATATGACTGTAAGGTGAGACGCCAAGCAGTCATATTTTTTATATGCGGAGGTACTGAACATGAGAAAGAACTTGACGGAGATCGTATTCATCCTTGATCGCAGCGGTTCTATGAGCGGGCTGGAAGCAGACACCATCGGAGGCTTCAACTCCATGATTGAAAAGCAGAAAAGGGAGAATGGCGAGGCATTGATCTCTACCGTCCTCTTTGACAACGTGAGCGAGGTTATTCATGACCGTGTACCGGTTCAAAAGGTCGAGCCGATGACCGACAGGGACTATTCCGTTCGCGGCTGCACCGCGCTTCTGGATGCTATCGGCGGAGCGATTCATCACATTGGAAATGTCCATAAGTACGCAAGAAATGAAGATGTCCCTGAACATACTCTGTTCGTCATCACAACGGACGGCATGGAGAATGCAAGCCGCCGTTATGACAGCGAGAAGGTCAAGAAAATGATTGAGCGTCAGAAGGAAAAGTATGGCTGGGAGTTTTTGTTCCTCGGCGCAAACATCGACGCGGTTGAGACGGCAAGGCATTTCGGAATTGGTGCAGACCGAGCGGTCAACTACCACTCTGACCATGAGGGAACGCAGCTCAACTATGAAGTTCTGAGCGAAGCGGTTTCTGCTGTCCGATGCAGCGTACCACTGGGCACGAATTGGAAAAAGCGTATTGATGAGGACTTCAATTCCAGAAAGGACGGGAGAAAGCAATGAGAACGATCACCGTAAAAGGGACAGGAAATGTCTCCGCAAGACCGGATTACATCATCCTCTCCTTGAACATTGAAACCTTATCTAAAACCTATGACCGTGCAATGTCGGAAGCTGCCGAGAGAATCGAAAGACTGCAAGGTGCCGCAGTCTGCGTTGGGTATCGCAAAGAAGACTTGAAAACCACGAGCTTTGATGTCCAGACAAGATACGAGAACGTCAAGGATCGGCAAGGAAATTACAAGCGAGAGTTTGTCGGATATGCTTGCAGCTATCGCTTGAAACTTGCATTTGACTTTGACAGCAAACAGCTTGCAAAGGTCATTTCTGCGATTGCGGATTGTGGGGCGCAACCAGAACTCAGCATTGCGTTCACCGTGAAAAACCCGGCAAGAGTCAGCGAAGAGCTGCTGATCAATGCGACGGAGAACGCCAGGGCAAAGGCGGAGATTCTTTGCAAAGCATCAGGCAGTACGCTTGGGCAGTTGCTCAACATCGACTACAACTGGGGCGAACTCAATGTTTTTTCCAGAACAAGCTACGATGTTGAAGACTGCATTCAGCCTCTCATGGCGATGAGCAAGTGCGCCGCACCTGAGATTGAGCCGGTTGATATTGATGTGACAGACACAGTGGCTTTCACATGGGAAATCCAATGATTTTTTGACTTTTTTGAAATCCGGTACTCAACAAACGCCCTTTTTGTGTCCGTTGTAAAGTGAAGGGACATTTCACGGAGGAATCTTCGGGGAATACGATTTTGGGAGATTAGCAAGCAAATCCGGTGAGTACCCACCGGAGAAAAATCAGTTAAGGAGACC
>NZ_JACRST010000045.1 GCF_014384885.1 Ligaoa zhengdingensis | reverse complement strand
AAGACTGGGAAGTTCAGCGCCGTGACGGAGGAGGCATTGGCGGAGCTGGTGGCAGACATCTGCAAGCGGAGAGGGTTTGACCCGGGCAAAGATGTGATTCGGCACTACGATGTGACGGGAAAGAAATGCCCGCTGTGGTATGTGGAGCACCCGGAGGCGTGGCTTACCTTCCGCGAGAGGGTCAAGGCGCTGGTAGACCCGCCCCAGCCGGATAAGCTCTACCGGGTGCAGGTGGGGGCGTTTGGTGTCAAGTCTAACGCCGAACGATTGACAGAGGAACTAAAAAATAAGGGATATAGCGCGATTATTGTATAAATCATCCCCGGAGGTAGCACGTGGCGTGTGCATGGCACAAAAAAGTCACAGTAATCTTAATTATATTGATAGATAAAGCGATTTAATAGAGTTCGAGTCTCTCCATCTCCGCCAAAAGAAAAGGCAACTGCGTATGCAGTTGCCTTTTCTTTTGCTCTTTGGCCCGGTGGAGCGGGCCCCGCATCATTTCATCATTTAACGGCGGAAGTGAATTCCGCCTATGACAATTCTTCGCTGCGCTCCGAATTGACGCGCGGCCCTGCGCGGCCGCCAGAAGGCGGCATCCATAGTGTTTTGCTATTACACGTCGGAGCAAGCTGCATATCGTTTGCTCCGACCTATTTTTATAAGTCAGAGCGCGCTCATTTCGCTGCTCCTTCAAAGTCACGCTTGTTGTGGCTGTTCGCTTATGGGCGCCCTCACGACGCCTCCGCGGCGCTACCAACCTTTTGCGAGCGCCGCCCTGCCGGCGGCTTTTTCCGTTACCGAAATATATCGGTTTTAACCGTCCCTTCCATCAGAAAACCGCATGAACAAGCTGAAAATAGCTTGTTCATGCGGCTTTTTGCATGTATGGACGTGCCTGGATAAGCATCTAAAATCATGTGCCAATCCTGTACGAAATTCGCGTCAACTAGGATAGATCGACATCTAAATACTTGGAGTTAATTTAGACAAAGGTTTATAAAAAATATAAAAGATGAGGGGGAGACAAAATGAAAAGCCATATCAGGCGGCAATACACCGACCAGCGGCGGAATTATGCGATCAGGTGATCCAGGGGATGGAAATACAAAACCCATCTGGGCTTGTGGGGCGAAGATAGATGGAGACGGCGATGCACGCGGGATGGCGAAGGGAGGAAAATAGGTCCAAAGTCTAAAGTTACCGCCTGATCCTCCCAATTAAACATTAAAAAGGGCCGTGGCACTTTAAAAAAGTACCACAGCCCAAGGGGGACTAGTGCTCAGGGAAGCATATCTTCTACTGCATCTTTGAGATGGAGGGGCGAAAGCTGGTAGAGGCTGAATCGTTTTGCTATTTTCTCTGCAAACCGGTTTGAAACTGTTACATCGTGAAGCAACTCAATTGGTTCCCATCCACGCATCATCTTTCTGCTTGCTTGAATCCCGCATGTACGATATTGCCCCAACTCTGGCCTATATTGAGTTTCCCAGACCGCTTGATAATTCCAGATATTATTCATCTAAACTAAACACCTCCTCTCCTGCTGAGCCATTGAGCGCAGCCTCCAGATAAGAGGTGATCTTTTCCACCATGTTGATGCTCGGATTGGCTTTACCATGCTCAATGAGCCTCAGGTAAGACTGGCTTATGAATAAATCATTTGCCACCTTTTCCTGCGTATAGCCGCACTGCTTACGCATCGCCTTGATTCGGGATCCCACTCTTTCACTTTCGGTCATAAATTATCCCTCCTTTAAAATTATAAGGGATAATTTACCTATCACACCAGCCGATATATTAGCGATTTGTGGGATTTTGTTACATTTTTTGGTTGGATTGCCATTCCGATCAGCCAGAAAGGAAAGATAAACTTCCCTTATTGAACCGATTTGTCGCTTTCATCCAGAACATCTTCTTTTAACAACTCCTCAACGCTTATGTTCATCCCGATAGAAACTTTTTCTATCGTATCAATAGATGCTGCGGCATCCCCCCGTTCAATCTTTCCCCAATATCTGGAACTCAAGTCGCACAGTTCTGCCGCCATTTCTTGCGTTAATTTACGTTGTTCTCTTTGATGTTTTAAATTTTTACCGAACCGTTCTTTCAGCACTATCGTTCCCTCCGATACAATTTCAATCGTATCGAAACTCTCCCCCTTCGTACAGGAATGATAGTTCTTTTTGATATGATTCTAATAAATTTTCAGGGTGTTTGGAACTCCAGTTTTTTACTCTGGAAAAGATTAGGAAAGAGATATCCATATAATCGCAGTATGGAACTATATTGCAGTCAAAATTTCCGGCAAACTTCGTCATTTTGCGCCAAAGGTTGCGCTTCACTCATCTGGTTGGCTATCAGTGTCCTCGCAGCGATTGGCAGCTTGGTTCTCAATTGTTTATGTTTTTCACAATAAAAACCCTCATGAACAGGCAGGACATAGCCCGTTCATGAGGTTTTTGCACTTCGGTTGCGTTTGGATATAGGATCAGATTCAGCCGATGAACATCTGTGTCCAGTAGTGCCCTTTGGCGACATACCCCACACCGATTTGAGTATAGGAGGCATTGAGAATGTTGGCGCGGTGGCCGCTGGAATTCATCCAGGCGTTGACAACAGCACGCGGGGTCGACTGGCCATAGGCGATGTTTTCGCCGGCGGTGCGGTAAGAGAGGCCGAACGCTTTAATCATTTGGAAGGGACTACCATAGGTCGGGCTGGTGTGAGAGAAGTAACGGTTGTCCACCATATCCTGCGATTTGTAGCGGGCCACGCGAGAGAGCTCCCAATTCGCGGTCAGCGCTTTCAGCCCATTTTGTGTGCGAATCTCGTTTACCAGCCGGATCACTTCGCTCTCAAACGAGGAAACGGAGAAATCGACCTGAGGAATGGTCAAGGACTGACCGGGATAGATGAGATCGGGATTTGAAATCTGCGGGTTGGCGCTGATGATCTCACTGGTGCCGACCTGATATTTGACGGCGAGTTTCCACATGGTATCGCCTTTCACAACTGTATGAGAAAGACCAAAGGCGGGGATTGCGGTTGCAGCCAGCATAAGCACCGCCAAAGAAGTTGCTGCTAATTTTTTCATCTTAATTAGCTCCCTTCGTTCAGTATTCGCCCGGCAAAGGGCCATTCCATTGTAACTGGTTTTATCCCTAGAATGCAAAAGTAAGTTCTTCCAACCGCGGCATCCACAGGCGATTCAGATGACATATTCAGAGAAAGAAGAGGGTATGGGCGGATAGAAATTGATGCGATGTCGTCTATCGAAATGTCTTTTGGTGCATTTGCCGACAGATAGTGAAATTGACTCAACGAATGAAATTGTTTGACAAAAATGTTAAATAATTATATATTGATGTTAAATAAATATAAATATTTTCCCCGTTAAACATGTTAAACTGGATATAATTAAATTATAAATCGAGGTGAAAAAGAAACCGCAGTTACAAAAGGAGCAAAAAAGGGATTCAAAGACAAGGAGGAAAAAGATGACATCTCATTTGAAAAAAGCAGTTGCATTGCTGGCGTCCGCCGTGATGCTGGCGACCTTTCCGACAACCGTATCCTTTGCCGTCTCTGTCGACAGTGATTTCCAGTTTGAAATCACCAACGGCGGTCTGAGTACCCTTCAGCGCGTGGGCGACCCCACACAGACCAATTTTGTTCGCAACGACCGGGGTTACCGCCTCGGAAATCTGGAACTCGCCTACAACAATGCGAGTGAACTGAGCGGCTATCAGATCGAAGTGGGAACGCAAAACGCGATTGCTCTGTACAACGCGGGGCGCGACTTCGGCGCGGTCGGCAGTTCCAACGGAGGCGGCGCTTTCGAGATTCAGGATGTCCAGCTGGCGGATTTTACATACGAAGCTACCATTACACCGCTGTCCGGTTCGGAAGCGGGGCTGGTGTTTCGCGCAGGCGAATTCGGCCAGTCGCCACAGGGCCTGGTGGGATATTACATTGGAATTTTTGGCAATAAGCTGCAACTGCTGAAAACGCAGGGGATTGATTTCCCCTACGTGATGGGCAACAGCGCGGCTTACAGTTTTAACCGGGAGTATAACAGACCCTACCGCCTCAAGGTGGAAGCGGTTGGCGCCAACATCAAGATTTATCTGGACGGCGTCAAGGTGATCGATGTGACCGACGCCGAGACCCCGGACGGCGTGCCGGTTTACACCGATGCGGGCAGCTTTGGATTCCGCACCTACAACGGTTCCGGCTGCTTCTCCAACGTGAAGATCTCCGATGCGCAGGGCAACGTGGTGTTTGAAGAGTCAAATCTTGAGGAACACGGCAAGACCTTCGGCGGAGATTGGAGCTACAAGACCCTGCCGATCGACCAGAGCGCGGGATTCCAAGACACCTCCGTTACCTCTAGTATCCGCATCACCTCCGGGCAGGAGGCGGGCCTGGCCGTGAAGGCTTCGGGTACTGATGTGACAGCCTCCACCTTTACATGTTACTTTGCATCCATCAATGCGTCCACCGGCAAGGTCTACCTGATGAAACCCCAGGGCCGGGATTATCCCTGGCTGGTCGAGCCGGTCACACCCCAGGCGGGGGCGATCGTGCGGGATAGGGACTATCAGGTGAAGGTCGAGACTATGGGCAGCAATATCAAGGTGTATGTAAATGATGAGCTGGTCATCGATTACACCGATCCGCAACCCATCGAGGAGGGCTACGCGGGTTATATGGCCTACAACGGCAGCGCAATTTTCAGCCAGTTTGAGCTGAACGACAGGTTCTCCGACAATTTTAAACAGGACTTGAACTGGATCCCGGGAGAATTCGGTTCCTGGACCCAGCTTTCCCGCGAGGATTGGGCTGTAGTAAAAACACAGGATTTGACCCCGGTCGTGTCCGACCTGGCAAGCGGCAAGGAGGTTGCCTACAGTAACCTGCCCTGCGGCCTGAACGTCACGCAGCAGTATGAGACCCGCCAAGTAAACGGCCGGGATGCCCTGGAACTGACCGTGCGGCTGGAGAACTCCTCCGCGGTGGATATCACGTTGGGAGACCTGGCGTTGCCGCTGCCGCTCAACAACGCATGGGTGGAGGGGAATCAGGAAGTCACCCAGACCCAACGGGTGTTCCCGCACTATTTTGTCTCGCAGGAGGGTTCGTTCATCTATGCATCCCATCCGGACGGCACCGGTCCCTATTTGTTGATGCTGCCGGGTGAGAACACCAAATTGGAATATCTTGCGCCGATAGATGGCACCGGCTATCTGAGCGACTTTTTAAAGGCATATGTCCATTCGGGTTATACTGGGCCCAATACCCCCGGCACCTGGCGGCAGGAACACACCTCCGGCGTGGTGCCCGCGGGCGGTGACAAGAGCTATAGCTTTGAGTTCTTCTGGGCCGAGGATCTGGAAGAAATGCGCGAGGTGCTGTATGAAAACAGCATCGACGTGCAGGTGGTCCCCGGTATGACCATCCCCGAGGGCCTCAAGGCGAAAATCGCCGTGCGTTCTATGTTGGGTATCGATTCGGTCGAGGCGGAATATCCCGACGAGACTGTAATCGATGAGCTCGACCCGAGCGGCGAATATTCCATCTATGAGCTCGAGTTCGGCAAGGTAGGCGAAAACAAAATCACCGTCAATTTTGGCGACGGCAAACAGATCCATCTCGAGTTTTTCTATACCAAGCCGATCGAACAGCTGCTCAAAAGCCGAACCGATTTTATCAGCCGGAACCAGCAGGTGAAGGATGAGAGCAAGGTGTATGACGGCCTGTTCTCTCAGTGGAGCATGGAGCGGGAACAGATGACGACCCCGGAGAACACCATGGGGCTGCATATGTACGCGGTTTCCGGTTCGGATGACCCCACTCTGTGCAAAGCGCCCACCATGGCGCAGCTCAATATGGTCTACCCCGACGCAGAGCAGATTGCAAACATCGAATATTATCTGGAGAACTTTGTGTGGGGCGGGCTCCAGCGCACACCGGATGATCCGCAAAGCGAGTGGGCCTACGGAATGTACGGTTCGGATGCGTGGTGGCTCAACCGCCCAGCCGACAGCGGTGTGCCCGATCTGGGGCCAGATGGCAACGGCGGACATGGAGCGGGCCGTATGTGGCGCAGCTTCGACTACACACACATGATTCAGCTCTACTACAATATGTATACCATCGCGGAGAACTACCCGGAGATGGTCAATTATCTGGATGCGGACGGCTATCTGGAACGCGCCTATCATACGGCGATGGCGTTCTACAGCATCCCGTACAACATCTATATGAAAGGGTGGAATTTCAACGGGTGGTGTGACTGGGCGTTCAAGCAAGGAAACTTCCACGAGGTCAACATCACCTTCCTGATCGACGCGCTGGAGCGGGAGGGCAAGACTGAATGGGCCGACGATCTACGCTCCAACTGGGAAACCAAGGTCAAATTTATGGTGTACGACGATCCTTATCCCTTTGGGTCCGAGATGGCATACGACACGACGGCCTTTGAATCGACTCACGCGATTGCGAAGTACGGCATGGAGCACGACATCTCCGGTGGAGAAAACGATTTCTATGATAAAAACCTAAACGGTCCGGGGCAGGGAGGATACCGATCCCACACCGATGTGGACAAGGACGACGTATATCACTTTATGAAGCGAGAGATTCAGGCCAATCAGGGCAGTCGCGCGATGGTAGAGCCGGCATACTATCTGCTGGGCAGCGACATGAGGGGAACACCCTATTCCCTCAGCTATATGACACAGCTCGGCGGGTGGGGCCTGATGGACTACGCACAGTACTACTCCGAAACTCCCGCCGAGGATATGCGCATCGCATATGCGTCCTATCTGGCCCCCTATGCGCTGTTCAATACCGGCGAGGACTATCCGTGGTATGGGAGCGAGGCTAACGAGGGAGCGCTCGCCTGGGCGTTCCAGCCGCTGAAAAATGCCACTACCTGGCTGGGATTCAATGAGAACCGTGGCCCCTGGAGATTCGACGGAGAAAACGACAGCGGTATCGCGGGAGGCATGCGTTCCGCTGCCACCGTTGTGGTGGATGACCCTATCTTCGGCCTGTTCACCTACGGCGGCACGATGCAACGCGATGCTGCCAATGAGGTTACCACCGTACAGCCGATGGACGGCATCAATCAGAGATACCATCTGCTGACCGTCCAGAAGTTACATATGATACTGAACCGGGATAATTTTAGCAGTGTTACGGTAAAGGACGATCGCAGTAAAATTTCTTTCATCATCAATAACATCACCGGGGATATGCATACGACCCGGCTTTCTGTCGAGGGACTTGACGGCGCCTACGATCTCTTGATCGAGGGCGAAAAGATCGATGCCATTACCCTAAACGGGGAAACCGATGTGGAGTTTGCGGTTCCTGCCAAGGCGGAGGTTTCTGTGGTGTTGAGGAGTTCTTCCGAAATTCCCTCGGACGTCGACAAAGCTGCATTGAAAGAACTGGTGGAAGCGATCGACGGGAAGTACGAGGAGAGCGGGTACACGGCCGAGAGCTGGGCGGAGCTTGAGAAAGCGCTGGAAGAAGCGAAGGCAGTGATTGCGAAAGCGGACGCGGA
>NZ_JACRST010000044.1 GCF_014384885.1 Ligaoa zhengdingensis | reverse complement strand
ACGACGACTGCCTTTTGATACACGTCAAAAGGCAGGAAAAACGTGTCAAAGGGGGCACCCCTTTGAAAACCCCCGTTGTGCGCCCGGGCCGGCAGCGCCGGCAGGCAATCCGGGTTGGCGCTTGCGCCATACCGGGTGCGTCCTCCGCGCGGAAGCTGCACTTTACTTAACAAACGAGCCTGCCCGGCTTTCCTCCGGCCGTTGGCCGGCGCCCCTAGGGGGCCAAAGGGCCCCCCTTTTTGTGTGCTTTCAAGGTGAATTGGCCCATCGGGCCAAGAGAAGGGCCCCTGGGGACTTTGGTCCTTCTTTTCACATAAAAGAAGGACATTTAAATTTGAAGTCGTATTAAAAATGATTAACGTCTTAATAGATATAAAAAATGCTTTTATAGAACATTATATATCATCGATCCAATTGGTACAATAATATTGGGTGATAAAATGAAAGCGCAGTTTGAAGAACAACACCGCCAGATCGGGTTGAAAATTGCTTATTACCGGCGTTACCGCAACTTGACGCAGGAACAGCTTGCGGAGCGCACGGGCTTGAGCCTTGTATTTCTCGGACATGTGGAAGCGCCCAACGTCAGCAAGGCCATTTCGCTGGATACGCTGTTTTTGATTGCTCAGGCGTTGGAAATTCCTGCCTACAAATTTTTAATTTTTGAAGACGAGTGATGGGGAAGAAGTGTAATCACCTAATTTTGGAGTGCAAAATTCAGGGGGTTGCACAATACCTGCCCTCCAAGAAAGACGCAATTTTATAAATTGCGAATTATCGGGCTGGGGTGTGTTCAGAATGGCGATTGATTTCGAGCCGTTGCGTGAAACGATGCGCAAGCGCGGCGTCAGTTGGTACGAGCTTGCCAAGCAGGGCGTCGATAATAAGACAATTGACCGGATCAAGCACAACCGGAACACGACGATGAAAACGATCGACCGGCTGTGCGACCTCCTCGATTGCGAGGTGGAGGAGGTCATCCGCCGCAAAAGGGATGGAGCGGATGATGAAAAAGTTTAAAATACCCAGCATTCCGCCTACCACAAACAAATCCATCCGTTTTCCCAACGACATGATCGAGGCTGTTGAGACGGCCATCCGCGGGAGGGACTGCACGTTCAGCGCCTTTGTCATCGAGGCGGTTCGGGTCGCGTTGGAAAACTTGGAGGAAGAGAAGAACGAAACGAGGGAACTGCCATGAAGCGGCCGCTTGCTGTAATCGGAATCACCTACCTGATTACAGCGGCGGCCGCTGCTTGTTTTTCCGCGCCGGTGCTGTTCGGGGCAGGGGCGGTCCTCCTGCTCGCGGGGCTTCTTTCGCTCGCCGCACGCCACCCGCAGAGGCGCGCGGCCTTTGCGGTGCTTGTCACCGCGGCGCTGGCGCTGCTGGCAACCGGCGCGGAGCTGCGCTTCCGGGTGCAGCCGCTGCGCGACCTGGCCGGACAGACCGCCCGCATCGAGGGCAGGGTCTGCGCCATCAGCGGCGGGCGTTCGATCGAAATCGAGCTGGAGGGCGGGCTCACCATCGCAGTGAGCTCCCGCGAGACCCTGGACGTGGAGCTGGGCGACCGGTTCTCGGCCGTCGCCTCCCTCTCGCGCTACGACGAGGGCGCGTCCACCGGCTATGCGCGCAGCAAGGCGGTGCTCACCCCGCTGCGCGCGTTCGTGGCTGGCGATTACACCGCCGTCCCGTGCGAGCCGGGCAGCCTGCGCGGGATGATGGGAGACCTCAACCGCCGGATGGATGCAACGCTGCACCGGCTGCTGCCGAACGAAAGCGGAGACCTGCTGTCCGCCATGCTGCTCGGCCGCAAGCAGCTGGTGCCGCAGGAATCCCGCGACGACTTTTCTGCCGCGGGCATCTCGCACCTGCTCGCGATCTCGGGGCTGCATCTCGCGGTGTTGGCCGCCTTTTTCGGGCGCGCCTGCCATGCGCTGCGGATTCCCACCCGGCTGTCCGCCCTGCTGACGGCGGTCGCGGTGTTCGGCTACATGGGCCTGGTCGGGTTTCCGGTATCGGTCTGCCGCGCGGGCGGCATGGTCCTGCTGGCCCTGTTGGCACAGAGCCTGTCCCGCAGGGCGGACCCGATCACCTCCCTCGCCGCAGCGGGGTTGATTCTGTGCGCGGGCAGCCCGCTGGTCGCCTCGGACGTGAGCTTCCAGCTTTCGTTCCTCGCCACGCTCGGGATTCTTCTGGGCGCGAACCGGTTGGCGGGGTTGGCCGCGGGATGGGTGAGGCAGCGGCGCTTCCCACGGCTTTGGGGCGCTGCGGCCAACGCGCTTGCGGTGACGGTCAGCGCCACCCTGTTCACCCTGCCGGTGGTGGTGGCCCGCTTCGGCCGGGCGGCGCTCTACGCGCCGCTCACCAACCTGATGGTCTCGCCGTTGGTGCCGCTGGCGCTGGTCTGCGGCCTCGTCGCGATCCTGCTGGGGATGCTGCCCGCGGTGGGTGTGATCGCGTCCCCCTTCGCCCTGGCCGCCGGCTTGTCGGTCGGGCTGATCGATTCGGTGGCCGCGGCGGTCGCCTCGCTGCCGTTTGCCGAGCTCCCGGCCGGCGCGGGGTTCGTGTCCCTGTGGATGGCTGGGGCCGCGCTGATGGTTGCGATGGCCTGTGTGCGCCCCAGCCGCAAAAAGTCCGCGGCCTGCGCGGCGCTGTGCGCCATCACGCTGATGACTGGCATCCTCTCCTACCAGTTGGCGATGCGCGGGGCGACCAGTTTGACGGTGATCGCCACCGGGCGCAGCACGGCCGCTGTGGTGGCGGTCAAGGATGGGCACGCCGCGGTGCTGGGCGCGATCAACAGCAAGAGCGACGTCTACGAGGTGGAGCAGGCGCTCTCCCGCCGGATGGTGGATCAGATCGACCTGTTTGCGCTGTCCCCGGCCTCGGGCAACCGCAACGGTGCGGTGAGCGATCTATTGTCCCTCTATCCGGTCGATCTGGCGGTGGTGAGCGCGGAGGACGCGGAGGATGAGCGGATGCTCGCGGCGCTGGACCGGGCGGGTGCGGCGGTGCTTTGGGCGGACCTCGACGCGCAGCTTTGGGGCGGGGACCGCGTCTCGATCGACGGCAACACAATTTGTTCAGACTTTAGCGGCATAAAAAGTTTTATTCTGGACGGGGATTGTGATATACTAAAGGTTAACAAGCGCATGGGCGGCTGTGCGGTCGCGGTGGCCGCCTCCGGTGCGGAGCTTTCCGGTCTGCAATGCGACCTGCTGGTGACGCGGGGCGACCCGCTAGGCGGCATGCCGGCGGGCGCGGTGATCCGGCTGGACGATGCGCGGCCGCGTGTGGAATTGCTCTGCCGCGCGGGACGCATGGCCGTGCGCGAGGAAGGGGGAGGGCTCTGGTGATCTATGAAAGGGAATCGGATTTTGCGGCGAAGCTGAAGAATTATCCCCCGCGCCGGGTGTACTTCCTCTACGGCGAGCAGACCTATTTAAAGAAGCTCTACCTCAAGCGGATCGTCGAAAAGGCGGTGGACGGGCCGCTGGCCGACTTCAACCTCAGCCGCTTCGACGGCTCCTCCGCCGGGTTGGACGAGATTTCCGACGCGGTGGAGGCTCTGCCGGTGATGGCCGAGCGCAAATGCGTGGTGGTTACCGGCCTGGATGTGGGCAAGCTCTCGGCGGCCGAGACGGCCAAGCTCAAGGAGCTGCTGGCCGACCCGCCCGAGACAGCGGTGCTGGTGTTTGTATCGGGCGACGCCCCGGTGGACCTCAAAAAGAACGCAAAGTGGAAGGCGTTCCTCAAGCTGGTGGACGCGGTGGGGGACGCGGTGGAGCTGGGCACGCGCGCCCAGGGGGACACCAACCGCTTCCTCAAGGCGATGGCCGAACGGGGCGGATGCAGCATCTCGAGCGATAGCTGCGCCTATCTGGTGCGGCGGTGCGGCAGCGACATGCAGGCGCTGGGCAACGAGATGGCCAAGCTGTGCGCCTACCGCGGAAAAGGGGAGATCACCCGGGAGGAGATCGACCGGTGCGTGGTGCCGCAGCTCGACGCGAGCGTGTTCGACCTCTCGCGCCTGATCCACCGCGGGGACTACCAGGGCGCGATGCGCAACCTCGCCGACCTCATCGCCCTGCGCGAGGAGCCGGTGATGATCCTGGGGGCGCTGTCGTCCAACTTCATCGACCTCTACCGCGCGCGGGTGGCGCGCCAAAACGGCAAAACCGCCGCCGACCTTGTGAAGCTGTTTTCGGCCTACAAGGGGCGGGATTGGCGGGTGCGCGCCGCCATGAAGGACTGCGATCGCTATTCGCGCGGCCAGCTCGCCGCCATCCTCGAGCTGCTCGCCAGGGCTGATTACCGGCTCAAAAGCAGCCGGGTGGACAATGTGGTGATCCTGCAGGAGACGATCACCCGCATCTTCGCGCTGGGGCGCGGCTAACGCCCCGCGCGCAACAACACGGCCCGCGCTGGCCTTTGGGGGGTTCCTCTTGATTAAACTCAGACAGGCCGTTGTGGTGGAGGGGCGCTACGATAAGATCAAGCTCTCCTCGCTGCTGGACGCCACCATCATCCAGACCGACGGCTTTCGCATCTTTAAGGATAAGGACAAGGTCGCGCTGCTGCGAGAGCTTGCCAGGCGGGTGGGCCTGGTGGTGCTCACCGATTCGGACAGCGCGGGGTTTGTCATCCGCAACCACATCAAAAACTGTGTGCGCGAGGGCGAGGTCTACCACGCCTACATCCCCGAAATCCTGGGCAAGGAAAAGCGCAAGGACCGCCCCTCCAAGGAGGGGACGCTCGGGGTGGAGGGGGTGCCCGCCGAGGTGATCCTCCAGGCGCTGCGCCGCGCGGGGGTGACGGCCGATACGGGCGAGGCGCGCGAACGCCTCGTCACCAAGGCCGACCTCATGGAGGACGGGCTTTCGGGCGGGGAGGGCAGCCACGAGCGCCGCACCCGCCTGCTGCGCGAGCTCGGCCTGCCGCACTACCTCTCGGCCAATTCGATGCTGGACGTGCTCAATACCATGTTTAGCTACGAGGAATACAAACGTCTCGCGGCCCGCGTCTCGGACAGCGCGGAACCGCCGGAGGACGGAGGGAACACGTGAATCTGTACAGCCTCTCCTTCATCTATCTGTTTTTGCCCCTGTCGGTGTTTGTGTACTATCTCACCCCTGCCAGGGCGAAAAACGCCATATTGGTGCTGATTTCGCTGTGCTTCTACGCGTTGGCAGAGCCCCGCTACCTGTCGCTGATGGTGGGCTCGGTGCTGCTCGATTACGCCGCCTGCCGCGGCATGGAGTGGCTGGACGGCATCGCGGGCGTGGAGGACGGCGACCCGGGCGGGGCGCGCCGCCGCTTTTTGGGGCTCACTGCGCCCAGCGCCCGCACCGCGCTGATGCTGCTGGTGCTGGTGAAAAACGCGGGGTTGGTGGTGCTGCTCTCGCACTTCACACAGAACCGCGAGCTGTGGCGGCCGCTGGGGGTGCTGATCTTCGCAGTGACCAGCCTGGGTTATGCGCTGGACGTCTACCGCTATGAGACCCCCTGCGAGCACAACCTGATCGACTTTTCCCTGTTCTGCGTGCTGTTCACCAAGCTGCCCGCCGGCCCGCTGGTGCGCTGGAACGAGATGAAGGCGCAGATGGGGAGCCGCCGGCCATCCCTGTCGCTCATCAGCGAGGGTGCGATCCTCTATATCCAGGGCCTGGCAAAAAAGGTGCTGCTCGGCAACCAGATGACCGCCATCTATGACCAGCTTGCGGCCCTGCCGCGCTCGCAGCTCTCGGTGGTGTCGGCCTGGCTGATGACCGCCGCCCTGGCGCTGGCGGTCTACTTCAACCTGTCGTCCCTGTGCGATATGGCGCGCGGCCTGGGCAAGATGTTTTCGATCGAGCTGCCGCGCAACTTCTACTACCCCTACCAGTCCCGCAGCGTCACCGAATTTGTCGGCCGCTTCAACAGCACGGTGAGCAGCTTCTTCTCCGCCTACCTGCCCGAAAAGTGGCGCAGCAGCCAGCGCTCGGGCGCGGAGACGGTGTTCTCCGTGGCCGTGGTGACCCTGTTTTGGGGCGTGTGGTTCGGCTTCCGGGTCAACTACATCATCTGGGCGCTCTACTTCGTGCTGTTCCAGCTATTGGAGCTGCTCGGGGTGGGCTCGTTCCTCAAAAAGCTGCCCGCGCTGTTCAGCCGCATCTACACCTTCGCGGTGGTGTTGCTTTCGTTTGTCATCTTTGCGGGCAACAACGTGGACCAGAGTATGCGCTATTTTACCACCATGCTGGGCATCGGAGGCCCGAAGCTGTACACCGACCGCGCGATGTACATCGCTTCCTCCAATTATGTGCTGCTGATCATCGCCTTTGTGCTGTGCACCAGCCTGTGCGACATGGGCCTGCGTTGGCTGCGCAAAAAGGTGCCGGTGTTCAGCGAGATTCTGGGGATGATTGTGAACGTGGCGCTCCTGGTGATCTCCACCGCGTTTCTGCTGGTGTGAGCGCCGCTTAATTTTACCGATGGGAGGTGACGGCTGTGGCCGGAAAGCGCGTGAGTGCGCTGTTGTTTTTGCTGATTATTGTAAGTTTCCCCCTCGCCATGTGGGCGCAGGGGGGCTTTGCGGGCCTGACCGCGCCAAAATGGGGCGAGCTGCGGTCGGGCGCCTTTGCCGCGCGGGTGGAGCAGACCTTCCAGGAGCGGTTCCCCGCCCGCGAGGAGCTCTCCAACTTCGCGTGGAACCTGCGCTACCGCACCGGGGCCAAGGAGATCGACGGCTACTACGTCACCGGTTCGAGCATCATCAAAAATGTGGGTTCGCCCTCCAGCCAACTGGTGGAGCGCAACAACGAGATCCTGCTGGCGTTCGCTGAGCGGGCCCGCCTGCCGTCCTACCTGCTGCTCACCCCCACCGCATCCGCGGTCAAGCAGCAGCTCCTGCCCGATTTTGCCACCCCCTACAACCAAAAGGCGTTTATCGAGCAGGTCTATCAGAAGTTCGGCGGGCAGATGGTCACGGTGGACGTCTACCCCACCCTGTTCGCCAACCGCGACAAGGAGCTCTATTACAACACCGAGGACGCGCTCACCTCGCTGGGCGGCTACTACATCTATTCGGTGCTGGCCGACAAGCTGGGGATGACTGCCTATTCGCTCGACCGGTTCACCATCGAATACGCCTTGCACGGCTACAAGGGGGCGCTCCAGCAGAAATTCCCCTATGCGCCTGCGGAAAGCGATGTGATCACCCTGTTCCACTACCGGTTGGATAAGTTCTACCGCACCTACGAGGTGACCCGCACCCAGGATGGGGAGAATGAGAAGCTCGGCGACCTGTATGCGCGCGACCGCCTGACCGGCCCCCGCCCGCTGGACGTCTACTTCGGCGGGATGGCGCAGGTCATCGACATCCAGGTGCGCAACGAGGCGGGCAAGCCGCTGCCCAACCAGGTCCGCCTGCTCATCATCGGGGACGACACGGCGCGCAGCTATGTGCCGTTTTTGGCCCCGCAGTACAGCGAGATCAAGATTGTGGATGCGACCACCGCCACCCCCGAGCAGATCGAGGATGTGGATCTGCTCTATTACGACCAGGTGCTGTTCGCATTTTCCACCGATACCTACATGCATTGTGAAAACCTCGAAGTCCTCCGCGGGCTGTGACCGGGATGAACCAAACGGGCGCGGGCTTCTGAAAGAAGCCCGCGCCCGTTTTCTCGC
>NZ_JACRST010000043.1 GCF_014384885.1 Ligaoa zhengdingensis | reverse complement strand
GTCTGTTTCTCTTTTCTGAGATCCAGACTTTCGTGCTTTATATTCCTCCTTAGCTCAGTTGGTAGAGCATGCGGCTGTTAACCGCAGGGTCGTTGGTTCGAGTCCAACAGGGGGAGCCAATACGTCTGCTGTGTAGTTCCCTATGCAGCAGACGTTCCCTTATCTGGGCCATTAGCTCAGTTGGTTAGAGCAACCGGCTCATAACCGGTCGGTCCTGGGTTCGAGTCCCCGATGGCCCACCAGCGACAGATGTCGCAATAGAATAGCGCTCTCACACTTTTTTGTGAGAGCGTTTTTTTTGTACTTTGGGAATAATCGCTTATAAAAATACAAATAGGACAAAAATAATTGACGAAAATTGATGATTTAATATAAGATGCTAAAATTTCGTACATGTCATGTTAATAAATTGAAAATACAATTTAAGAAAAATATGGTAAAATCTTTTTACTAGGATAAGGGTCCGCAAATTAGCTGCGCTCAAAGATAGAAAGGAAGGGGGGACAAGAAGAGAAATTGGGCTTTTTGTTCTAAAAGTTGAGTATTTTAACGGGACCTTAAGAATCATGAGAGATGCAAGTAAAAGGAGGAATGGCAATGAGAAAAAAGATCCTAGCATGGCTGCTCAGCGTAGCTATGTTAGCGGGGAATCTCACCGGTCTGACTGTTGCACATGCAGTAGAGGGGGAGACCGATCCATCTCCGGTATTGTATTATACCTTTGACAATGTGAAGGGAACAGTCGTCAAAGATGCGAGCGGAAACGGCAACGACGGCTATCTGCTGAATGGGGCGGGCCTGTACAACGACGCAGAGGCAGGCCCTGTCATGATCTTGGACAATCCCATCAGCAAAACCGGGTCGAATACGCAGGCGATCAGCCTGCCGACTCGCGTCTTTAAGTCGATGGAGGATTTGACTCTTGTCATCGATGTCAAGGCGAAATCTTTTGACAAGATGTGGTGCACCCTGCTCGGGGCAGGTACCAATACCTCCAACTATATGGTGATGGCAGCGGATGGTACAAACGGCCGTTGCTTCACCAATGCGACCAAACTGAACGGCGGTGTAGAACAGCGGATTTCCGCTGGGGCCGGCGTAAAGGCGAAGCTCAATGAGTGGACCCGCCTGGCTTTCACCCATACGGCCGACGGCCAGGCCAAGCTGTTTATCAACGACGAACAGGTCGCCAGCGGCACGCTGTCGACCACAATCCCCACCCTGGCGCAGTTGGCGGGTGCGGAGATTCGCGTCGGCGGCGGCCTGATGTGGCCTGATCCCGGCGTGGATGGCAGGTTCGATAACCTGCGCATCTATGACCAGGCGCTGACCGAGGATCAGCTCAAGGCTATCCCAGCGCTCGAAAAGGGCGAATACGAGGAAGGCCCGCTGGAGCCCGATCCGGCGGAGGAAGTCCCCTTCCCGGAATTTCCGGAGCTCGGCGATCACGGGCTGCGCGGAGATTTCTATCTGATGAATAAGGGCGATCTTTCGTTCGGTGAGTACAAAGGTACCTACTTCGACGAGAATATCGCCTTCAGCGATGCGGAAGGGATTATTCAGCAGCGCACCGGCGCCTCCGACTATGTTGCCGCGCGTTGGACTGGACGTTTCGTGGCGCCAGAGGATGGCAATTACACCTTCTCGATCTACAGCGACAACGGCGTGCGCCTTTGGGTGGACGGCGAGTTGCTGATCGACTGGTGGGTCAACCAGTGGGATGTCGAGCAGTTCGGCGTCAAGCAGCTGGCCCTGAAAGCGGGCGAGCCGCATGATATCCAGCTCGAATGGTTTGAGTACAGCGGCGGCTCGCATGTCACCCTGTATTGGAAGAACGACAACTCGATCTTCTCGAAGCAGGCGATCCCGGCGGCAGCCTTCTACCGGCCGGTCGACTTTGAGGGCGCGCTGGTCGCCGAAATGGACACCTCCGGCGCGCAGCTCGACCGGGGTGAGGAAAATTTTGGCGGAACAATCGCCCTAACCGGCAGCAACCTAGGTGCGGCAACCGCCCTTGAACTGATCAGCTACAGCGGTACGACGATGGCGAAGCCGGTTTATCTGGACTTCGAGGCGGTCAGCGACACGGAACTGCGCTTTGAGCTGCCCACCGATACCAGGGCGGGCGTGTACAAGGTGAAGGTCACCGCGAACGGCATCATCACTGCGAGTGACGGCTATTTTGCGGTCGTTGCCGCTCCGGGTGAATCGGATCGCCCCGAACATCCCCGGCCGGATTGGTACCGGAGCAAATGGGAAAGTTTGAACGGGTGGTGGAACTTTACCCTCGACGAGGAGGGCGTCGGCAAGACCGAGGAGTGGTTCAAGGGCGACAAGGATGTTTATGACCTCAAGATCAACGTCCCCTTCCCCTGGGAATCCCCGATGAGCGGCGTCGGCGCCAACATGTACCGCGGTGAGGCGTGGTATGAACGCGAACTCACCCTGGACGAAAGCTGGGAAGGCCAGGAGGTCTTCATCCGCTTCGGCGCGGTGGATTGGAAGAGCACCCTCTACATCGACGGCGTCAAGGTCGGCGACCATGAGGGCGGCTACACGCCGTTTGAATATGATATCACCCAGTATGTCACCCCCGGCAAGACCCACCGTCTCACCCTGTGGGTGGAGGACCGGGCGATCTACAACCACGACGAATACCCCGCGCTGGTGGGCAAACAGGGCCTGGAAGCGCCCTGCGGCTACACGCACACCAGCGGAATTTGGCAGGATGTGATTCTGGAAGGAAGAACCAAAACCTACTTGGATTTTGCACATGCGAATCCCGATATCGCGAACAGCAGCGTGCAGTTCGATATCGGCGTCATCAGCGACACAGCGAAAGACCTGACGGTGAAGTTCGGCTTCGTCGGCAAGAAGTGGGACGAGGAGCAGGGCGTGGATATCTTGAATGGCTCCAGCTTCAGCGGCGAACAGGCGGTCAAAGTGGATGCCGGCGTAACCAAGATTTCGCTCGACCCCACCGCAATCGCCGATCAGAAGCTGTGGGATTTTGACGACGCGAACCTCTATTACGGCACGTTCGAGCTGTACGACGGGGAGACCCTGTTGGACAGCGTGGACACCTATTTTGGCCAGCGCGAAGTCACCGCTGACTTCTACCACGAGGGCAATGAGTACAAGTATCTGATGATCAACGGCGAGCCGACCTTCCTGTCCGGCCTGCTGGATCAGGGCTTCTGGCCGGAGGGAGTCTACACCGCTCCGAGCGAGGAAGCGCTGAAATACGACATCAAAAAGATGAAGGACCTCGGCTTCAACATGATCCGCAAACATCTGAAGATCGAGGATCCGCTGCAATACTATTGGTGCGACAAGCTGGGCTTCTTTGTCTGGCAGGATATGCCGCACGCGACCTACATGAACGCGAAGACGACGGGCGGCGAGACCCCCGGACGCGTGGTGTATGAATACGCGCTCGAGAGCATGATTAAGCGCGATTACAACCATCCGAGCGTCATCGCGGTGATGCTGTTCAACGAGACCTGGGGTATCAGCAAACCCGGTCTGAAAGCGTCGGACGGCATGACCACCGAGCAGTGGCAGATTTATCTGTATGGAAAGACCAAGGAGCTCAACCCGAATCTGCTGGTCGAGGATATGAGCCCCTGCAACAATGACCATATCCAGCCGACCGACCTCAACACCTACCATTTCTACACGGGCGGCTACCAGAATTCCAAGAATACGGTCAATGGGCGCAATAATGCGACCTATATCGGTTCCAGCAACAACTTCCGCAGCGGCTATGTGCAGGACGGCGCACCGTGGCTCAACAGTGAGTACGGCGGCGTCGGCGCGGGCGCGGGCGACCTGGATGTCTCCTGGTGCTTCAAGCATCAGACCGATATCCAGCGCCAGTATCAGAAGCTCAACGGCTATGTCTACACCGAGCCCTATGACATCGAGTGGGAGCGCAACGGCATCCTCTCCTACGACCGCCGCGATAAGATTTTTGCATACGGTGAAATCGCCTACGGCGGCGACATGACCATGGCGGACTTGAACCAGCCGGATTACATCGGCGTGGACGTCAACCCCGCCCTCAAGAAGAACCAGGGCGAGACCTATTCGGCCCCCATCGTTGTGATGAACTGGTCGGGTATGCAGACCGACAGCGCAGTGGTGAAATGGCGCTTCGATGCGACCGATGTCTATGGCAACTACATCACCACCGGCATTTCGGGCGAGTCCCCGGTCGATTATAAGCCTTACACCAGAGAAGAAGTCAAAGTCACCTTCGACCTGCCCAACGAGAAGTGCGTCGGCACCCTCACCGTGTGGCTCGAAGTGGACGGCGTCAGCATCGCGAAGAACTTCGTCAATGTGATCGTCACCAACGGCAAAGCCAGCCCGAGCGTCGATTATATCGGGGAGAACAACGCGGTGATGCGCGGTACCGTGGACGGCGCGAGCTTTGTCAGCGGGACCGGCTCGGTGGATTACCGCTATCCGGCGGCGGCTTCGTTTGATCTCGACACGCTGGACAGCCTGCGGATCATCGCCGAGGTTTCCTCCTACAAAGAGGCCACCACCAACTACGGCATCAACAACTCGGACGGCTCTCAGACCACGGAGGGCAGCGAGCGTCCCTCCGACCTGACCATCCTGGTCAACGGCGTGGAGATCGACACCGTTTACCTGCCGGATAATCCGAGAGATATCCGCGGCACCCTGACGCTCCTTTACGCCCGCAACGGCGGTTCGAGTGCGGATAACTTCGGCTATCTCGTGAACGTCCGCGTTCCCGACGACAAGCTGAATGCGGTGAAGGAAGCCATCGCGGCAAACGGCGGCGAGATCGTCGTCTCCTACGCGGTGAAGGACGACGCGGTGCATAAGAACGGCGTCCGGATGTACACCGACACCACCGGCCGCTATGCGGTCGATCCAATGATTATCCTCAACCCGACCGATGTGGCGGCGGACGCGGCGGTTACGCCCGAGTCCGGCAACTACACCGCTGAGGCGACCTTGGAGGACGGCGGTTCGATCTCGGTGCGCGGCGGCCTGTACCGTGTAGCGCTTTCCGGCGGCGTGCTGAGCCTGAACGGCGAGCAGGCGGTTGTCGGCGAGGGCGAGCACCTGGTCGCGGTGAAACTGTTCGACGACCACATCCAGGTCTATGCGGACAACGACCCTGTCCCGGTGATCGACATCTATGATTACAGCGAATACACCGATAACGCGGTTGCGGTAGCGGGCGGTTCCGGCCTGGTAGTCGCCCCCGAGACCTACATCGCGGGCGAGGACGCCTCGGTTGCACAGGCGGACGTCCAGTATGTGGACCACTTCAACCGCGACGGCAGCGGCGGCAAGAACACCACCTTTGAGACCCGCTATACCCTGCTCAACGGCGGCACGAGCGGCACGAGCGGCAGCGATTCCGAAGGCGTGTGGGATGTTGAGAGCGGAGATGAACTGGCTGTTGAACTTGATTGGGGCAACAAGGCGGTCATCAATGGCACAGTGAGTTCGGATGTCATTGCGGAGGGCGACTTTACTATTACAGCGCTCCGTAACAACATGAGTATCCCCAACATGGGCTTCATCGTTCGCGGCAGCAACTATACCCCGACCTGTGACGGCGCGAACGGCTACTATGCGGGTATCGGCATTCAAGATGGCAACGGCTTCATCCAGGTGGGACGGATGGATGCCGGCGTTTGGAACGAGCTCGCAAATGTAAAATTGGGCGCGATGAGTTACGGCGAGACCCACCGCCTGAAAGTGGTTGCGGTCGGCCCGAGAATCCGCGTCTACCTGGACGACGAGACCGAGCCTCGCGTGGATGTCTACGACAGCACCTACACCGAGGGCTCCGTGGCGATCCGCGGCTTCAACGTCAAGGGCGTTATCGACAATATCGTCGTTTCCACTGCGCCGCGTTATGAGGCGGACTTTGAGAACGAGAACACCTCTGAATGGACCAAGACAACGGGCTGGTCGATCGAGAACGGCGAGCTGACAGCATCGACTGCTGCGGTTGCGCTGGTCGGAAACCTCGGCTGGACCGACTACGAGTACGTCGCGGACGTGACCCCGGCGGCTGATAACGCGGTCGTGGGCCTGGCGCTGAGAGGCGATCTCAAACAGAACCATATGAATGGCTACTATGTGGCGCTCGATGCTGAGGCCGATCGGATTCAGGTGATCAAGGTCACGGCGGGCGTTCCCGAAGTCCTGGATGAGGCTGATCTGGTAGTCGACAGCGGCGCAACCTATGAACTGAAGGTGCGCGCGGTCAACAACGGTATCCGCGTCTATGTGGACGGCGACGAAGATCCGGTTTTGAAGGTCATCGACAACAGCTACTTCAACGGCAAGGCCGGCGTTGCGGTGATAAAGGGCGCAGGCAGCTTCGACAACGTGGTTGTCAAGGATAAGTTCATCTTTGAAGATGAATTTGCGGACGGCGCGCTGGACGGCTGGAACATCGTCAGCGGTACGATGTCCGTGGCGGACAACACCCTGAAGATCGAGCGCAAGTCCAACGGCGACAAGCTGTGGGACGGCTATGCCACCTGGAGCGACTACACCATCAAGGCAAGAGTCAAACTGGATGTCAACCCGAACAGCAAGTCGAACGCGGGCTATGTCTTCCGCGCGAGCGACCTCACCACTGGTACGGATAACCTGCGCGGCTTCGTCATGGGCCTCAACTCCTCTGAGAGCAGTACGAATCCGCTGGAGAAGTCCGGCATCGAATTCGGCGACATCCACTACGGCTGGAGAGCCATTGCAAATACCCAGGGCGATGTGTTCACATTCGATCCGAGCCAGTGGTACGACTTTGAGGTCAGCGCGATCGGCAACGCGATCAGCGTAACGGTTGACGGCACGAAGTATTACACCAAGCTGGACGACGCTTATACCTATGGCATGTTCGGTATCCGCGTGTTCAACTCGGGCCTCCAGGTACAGAACCTGATGATCATCCCGGGCGATGAAGTGGTTACTGAGGGCAACAAGGTTACGGTTGTTGCGAACGAGAATGCCAAGATTGCGGCCGACATGAAGAAGGCTGCGGCCGGCGATGTGGTGACTGTGGATGTCAGCAACGTGGCGGCGGACGTCACCGTGACCGGCCTGAAAGTCACTGGAGCGGACGAGAGTGCGATTGAGGTCACCCAGGTGACTGAGGGCCTGCCTCTGGGCGTGACCTACCGTTACACCTTCGTGATGCCCGATCAGGCTGTCAAGGTTGAACTCGTGATCGACGGCGGCGAGGCTGACGCCTATGCCGTGAACGTGGCGGAAGTGACCGGCGCGACCGTAACTGCCGACAAGGCGGAAGCGGCGGAAGGCGAGACTGTCACCGTGACCATCGCAGACATTGAGGAAGGCAAAGAGTTCGAGAGCATCGAAGTGGCGACCGCTGAGGGCACTGTGGAAGTGACCGAAGTGACCGCAGGTGCAGAGTACACCTTCGTGATGCCCGCCGAGGCGGTCACCGTGACGGTTACCCTGAAGGATACAGGCGATGTCCCGTCCGACGTGGATAAGAGCTACCTGGAAGCGCTGATCGCGGCGACTGACGGCAAGTACGAGGAAGAGCGCTTCACAGCGGAGAGCTGGGCGGCGTTCGACGAAGCGCTGGCTGCTGCGAAAGACGTGATTGAGAGCGACGCGGCGACCCAGGAGGATGTATTGAGTGCATACCTCGATCTGGTCATGGCGCGCGACGGCCTGGAGTATGCACCGGACAAGAGTGCGCTG
>NZ_JACRST010000042.1 GCF_014384885.1 Ligaoa zhengdingensis | reverse complement strand
TTGTCCGGCGCATAGGTCAGGCCGTCGCGCGCCATGACCAGATCGAGGTATGCGCTCAATACATCCTCCTGGGTCGCCGCGTCGTTCTCAACCACGTCTTTCGCAGCAGTCAGCGCTTCGTCGAACGCCGCCCAGCTATCCGCTGTGAAGCGCTCTTCCTCGTACTTACCGTCGGTCACTGCGATCAGCGCTTCCAGGTAGCTCTTATCCACGTCGGACGGCTGTTCGCCGCCGTAGGTAAAGTGTACGGTGTAAACCTTCTCCACATCCGAGCCGATGAGCGAGGTCAGCGTGATCGTCGCTGTGCCGGGCACTGCCTCCGCCTGCTCCACCTTCACCTTCGCATATGCGTCATCCGACGCCGCGATCACTTCGGGCACCTCCGCACCCTCGGGCAGAACGACCTCGTAATCCATTGTATCTTCGGCGAAGTCCTCCACCGAAGCATACTGCATTCCGACATCCTTCCACTGCCCATCCGCAAAATACTGGAGTTTCCACGAATCGGGCTTGACGACGCCGTCGTCCCAGCTCGCCCAATACCAGAATGCCTCCGCCTGGCAGATGGTCTGCGGCTGCGCAAAGGTGAAGGTCACCCAATGCTCGCCGCTCTGCGGCCAGGTGGACCACTGATCGGTCGCTGCGTTCTCATCCGAACCGCCTTCAAAGAATCCATTGTTGATTGCAGCGGTGGAGCCAGCCCCCGTGTAGGACGCCGCCAAGGTCGCCTGTCCCTCGACATATTCGCCCGCCGCGGCCTGAAGCCGGCTCATGAGCCGGAACTCACGCAAGCCCATCGGGTGCTCGCTGTTCATCAGCAGACGGAACTGGATGGAGGTCACAGGGGTGAATGTAGCCACATTAAAGGTGTGATACTCGGTGCCATAATCGATCGCTTCACGGCCGGTGCTGTACTGGATGCCGTTTAAGCTGATGTCGTCGAAGTCGACCGGGTCCATCGAACCGAGCAGACTCCAATCGGTGATACCGGGCGCCACACGTTTGACATCGTTCTGTATCTGCAAGCGCAGCTTGCTGGTCTGAACCGGCTGGAACAGGTAGCTGGTCAAGCTGCCCTCCACCAGTTCCACCGGCAGGAACTCGCCGGCCGTTTCGTCCCAGTAGAGCACCTGCGCGCCGTCCGGGGTCTGTACGCCGCCGCCGTCGTCATACCACTGCACGTTGCAGCCCCAGATGGTCACATCCGTGCCGAAGTCGTACTGCACCCACGGGTTGATCAACACATTATCCCCGTTGTAGGAGGTCCAGCGGCTCTCCGCGCTGGGGTCGCCGTCGTTGAGGTGATCGACGCGATCGATCCCGTTGCTGTTGGTAAACGATGCCGTGGGCTGCGCATAGAATTCCAGAGCGTGGCCACCGCCCACCGACTTACTGGGCAGATACACCAGCATCTGGCCCGGCCCACGGTTGGCCCACGCATAGTAAGGAATCAGGGTGAGGGTTGCATCCCGGTCGCCGCCCGCGGTGGTGTACTTCGCGCCGTCCACCTTGATCTTCAGGACGCCCTTTGTTCCGTAGGGATCGGCGTCGCCCACGAGGTTCTCCACCCATTCGGTGCTCATGGTGATGTCATCGCGGTCGTAGAAATACATCTTCAAGCTGCCTTCGTTGTCCGCCTGTTCCGCAGCATAGACGATTGGGCCGCGTTTGATCGCGTTGAGCCCCTCGTTTGTTGCGACATTGGGGTCATTCTCGACCACTTGCGCTTCCATACCGAAGTCGAGCTCAATCTTATCGCCCGCGTTCCAGGTGCGGGAGAGAACCAGATAGCCCTCTTCATCAGCGGTGAGCGAAATGGGTTCGCCGTTGAGTTTTGCGCTGCTGTCTGCAGTGGCCCAATTGGGGATGCGCAGCTTGAGGGTCATCGCGGTGGGTTCGTTGGCATCCACGGTGATGGTGGAGGAGCCCGCCCACGGCATGTTGGTTTCGGTGGTCAACCGCACCGCTTTTCCGTCCACGGTGAGGTCGGCCTCGTTGCCGATATACAGGTTCATGGTGACGGTATCCTTTTCCTGGTTGTAGATGTAGCCGCCCAGGCTCATCACCGAACGCATCAGGTTGGTCGGACAACAGGGCACGCCGTAGAACCACTCGGAGCGCTCCAGGCCGCCGCCGCTGCTCATCGGGTTCTGATAGAAGAACCGGTTGCCGTCCATGTTGACGCCAGAAATGATGCTGTTGTAGAGCAGCAGCTCCATCTGATCGCCGTACTTGCTATCGCCGTACAGCAGATTCATGCGCTGGTTCCACATCATATCGGCAACCTGCGCACAGGTCTCGCAGTAGGCGCCATCGTTGGGCAGCTGGTACGGGTCGCCGAAGCCCTCGTTGCCCACGGCGATGCCCACGCCGCCGGTGATATAGCTCTTGCGGTGGGTGACATCCTCCCACAGGGCAAGCAGCGCGTCGTTGTATGCGCTGTCGCCCATTTGCAGGTCCACATCCGCCATTGCGATGTAGGTGTACAGCGCGCGCACCGCGTGGCCAACCGCCTCACGCTGATCCTTGAGCGGCATGTGATCCTGGTTGTATTCGCCCTTGTTGGCCTCCCACGCCGGGCTCCAGACCTCCCACAGCCGGCCTTCCCAGTCGCCGCGGGTATCCAGGAAAAACTTGGCGAGGTTGATATAGCGAACTGCATTTTCAGTGTAGTCCACGCCGTCCTTCACGCCGATCTCGTTGCAGAGGTTGGCGAGCTTGACGAGCGCGAGCTCGATCTCCTGATGGCCGGGGACCTGCTTCCATTTGCCCGGGCCGAATTTGGAGTCGATGTAGTCGGCGCTCTTAACCGCCATGTCGAACAGACGGGAGTCGCCGGTCGCGCGGTAGTGTGCCACGGCCGCCTCGTAGAAATGGCCGCAGACATACAGCTCGTGTGCGTGGTAGTTGGTCCAACGGCCGGGATTGAGGATGAACCAGGTGTTGAGGTAGCCGTCCTGATCCATCGATCCGACAAAGTAGGGGATCCAATCCTCCAGCTTGTCGCGGATGGCCTGCTGGCCGGCGAGAATCTCCGCGTCTCCCTGCGCGTCGAGCTGCAGCGCGTAGCACATCCCCTCCACAACCTTGAACACATCGGAATCAGATGCGGCACCGACGGACGCACTGCCGTGTGGTTCGCCGTTGTTCTTCTTGGTCGCGTTGATGAAGTTGTCAATCGCGCCGGTTTCCTCCAAACGCTGGATGCCCACCGGAATGACCTCGCAGATGAACTGCTTCTGGCGGGCCGCCCAGAACTCATCGGTAATGTTCACCTGGGTAAAATCGACCGAATGCGGTTTGTCTGTGGCCGGGGTCGCCTGCTGCTTCACACGGACGTTCGCACTCGCCGTCAACCCCTGTGGATTGGAAAACACATCGGACGCCGCGAGACGACCGGTGAAGGTATAGGTGCCGGGCGTCTGGCCGTCGAAACCGTCACAGGTCCACTGCGCCACCTCGGCCGGAACCACCTTTTCGGGTGCGATGCCGCAATCCGCGAGGTCGCCCGCAGTGACCGTCCGCACCTGGAAGTCGGTGGACTGGAAGTCCATGTTCCAGGAACGTAGGCCCGCCTGGCCGTTTGCAAATCTCGAATCCTTAAACTGATACATCTTGACGCCGTCCAGGAACACCGTGATGGTATCCTGATAGGCGACGACCTTCAGCTTGTAATCGCGGCCGCCCTCATAATTGTGGGCAACCCCGTCGATATAGTGCCAACTGCCGTCGGCATAGCCCACGCACAGGGCGGTGCCGCCGAACTCGCCGCTCAAGCCGATGCCCGCGTAGTAGCCCTGATACGAGTCGGCCGTATCCCCGGTGACGCCGGTGCAGCGGAACATGATGCCGAAGTTGTTGGTCGGGTTGGCGGAGCCGGAGAGGGTGGCCTCCACCACGTAATCGCTCCAGCTCTGGTCGCCTGTGACCAGCTTGAGGTTGGTGCTCTTGCCGAAGGAAACCTTGCCGTCGGTGAAGCTGACCGCGCCCTGCGGGTCGTAAGCGGTCCACTTGGCCGCGCTCGCCTGAGCGTTGGTAAAGTTGTCCTCAAACAATGTCTCGGACGTTTCTGGCAGGCTGTTTTCGATCGTTGCATCCACCGTTTTGGGCAGCAGGGCGGCCGCGTCCTCCAGCGAGCTGCCGTGCGCCACGGTGATATCCGGTACCGAACCGACCGAGAGCAGGCCCGGCAGGTTGTCCTCCCGCTCGGTGAAACGGATGGTGTAGGTGCGGGAAATGGCGTCGTCAAAGGCCGAAGTGACCGTGATCACCGCCGTGCCGGGCAGTGCGTCAGCCTGCTCGACTGCGATTTTGGCGAGCCCTTTGTCGTAATCCGCGGCGACAGCGGGGACCGGAGCGCCCTTGGGCAGCGCGACCTCGTACTCGTAGGTCTTGGAGTCAAAGCCCGCGAGCTCGGAAATCGACTGCTCAGCGTCTTTCCACTCGCCATCCGCGAAATATTGAATCTTCCACGCGTTGGGGGAAACCACGCCGTCATCCCACGCGCGGTACCAGCAGATTTCCGCCTGATCCACCGTGTACGGCTGCTCGAAGGTGTATTCCACCCACTGCTCGCCCGACTGCGGATAGGTCGACCAGGTCTCCGCATCCAAAGATGCGGAAGATTGATCCATCCCCTTGCCGTCGTTCACAGCGCCGAGGTTGGAATTCGGCAGGGTATACGACGCGGTCGGAACGCCCTGCTGCTCGATGTAACTGCCGTCCGCAGTGCGCAGCCTAAACTCCTTCATGCCGACCGGCTTGCCACAATCCATCAGGGCGCGGAATCGGTTGGAGGTCGCCGGCGCAAAGGTGGCGACATTGAGGGTGTTGTACTCGCCCGCGTAGGCGCGGTCGCCGTAGCGCACCGCCGACAGGCCAATGTCGGTATAGTCGATCTCCTTCAGGGATCCCAGCAATTTCCATTCCATGATGCCCGAAGCGACGTTTTTGACGTCGTTTTTGATATTCATGCGGATTTTGCTGGTGATCACCGGCTTAAAGAGATATTCGTTCTCTGTGTTTTTCTTGAAGGTATCATAAGCGCCGATCTGGTCGACCGGTACAAATTCCGACCCGTTCCAATATTCAATGGTCAATCCGTCCGGAATCTGAACACCGCCGCCGTCGTCATACCATTTGACATTGCAGCCCCACAGGGTGACATTCATGTCGAAGTCATACTGCACCCAGGGGTTGGGCGTGGGCTGGGTCCAGGTGGTCCAGCGCGCATCGGTGCCGTCGTTGAGCGACAGAACCGTTTCAGACGGGTTGGTGTAGGACGCTGACGGGGTCGCCATCTGTTCCAGCGGCCGATCCTCCACGCCCTCTTCGTTGAAATACACCGCCATGCTGCCCGCCCCGCGGTTGCACCACGAGTAGTACGGGATCAGCGTCCAGGTGATTTCTTCATCGAAATATTTGCCCGGCGCATGGAGCTTCATCACCGACTTGATCCGATAGGGGTCCTCCTCGCCGTCGAGGTTCTCCACCCACTCGGTGGTGAATTCCGACTCGGGCGGCAGGGTAGCCGAATGAAAGTTAAAGTCGTTGTCTGCGGCCTCGGCAGCATAGATGATCGGGCCGCGCTGGATCGCCGTCTTGCCGAGGTTGGTCACCACCCGCTCGTCCGAATGGAGGCGTTTGACCTCCATCGGGAAATCGAGCTCGACAGTATCGCCGTCCTCCCAGGTGCGGTCGATCACAACGTAGCCGGCTGCGTCAGGGACAGCCGAAACAGCCCCGCCGTTCACCAGCACGGTGTTCTCACCGGTCGCCCAATCGGGCACGCGGAACCGGATGGAGAACGCCTGCGGTTCACCGACCTTGACCGTCATGGTGGACTTGCCGTACCAGGGCATCTCGGTGTCCAGGTTCAACTTGACCAGGTTGCCGCCGACGTTGAGATCGGTTTCGCTGCCGACATAGAGGTTCAGGGTGATTTCGTCGCCCTTCTGGGTGTAGACATAGCTCCCCAACGCCTCGACGGTGCGCATCAGGTTGGGCGGGCAGCAGGCGGTGCCAAACCAGGCGGAGCGCTGCTTGCCGCCGTTGCTCGCCATCGGGTTGCCATAGAAGAAGCGGTCGCCATCGAAGTTGACACAGGAGATGATGCTGTTGTAGAGATCGCGCTCCATGATGTCCGCGTATTTGCTGTCGCCGTACAGCAGGTTCATGCGCTGGTTCCACATCGTGTTGGCGATGTTTGCGCAGGTCTCACAGTAGGCCGTGTCGTTGGGCAACACATAGGGCTTATCGTCGAAGCCCTCGGGGTAAGCGGGTGGATTGGAGCCCACGCCGCCGGTGACATACTGCTTGCGGTGGGTGACATCCTCCCACAACGACAGCAGCGCTGTGTCGTAGACATCGGTACCCTCGAGCAGAGCCACATCGGCCATGCCGGTGTACATATACTGCGCGCGCACCGCGTGGCCGACCGCTTCGGTCTGTTCCGCCACCGGCTTGTGATCCTGCACCTGCGCGCTGTTGTGGTTGGTGCCGTGGCGGCCCTCATAGTCGCCGCGGGTATCCAGGAAGAATTTGGAGAGAGCGATGTACTTGTCCGCCTTCTCGCCGTAGTTGACGCCGTTCAGCTCGCTGATCTCAGTGCAGAGGTTGGCCAGCTTGATGAGCGCCAGCTCGATCTCCTGGTGGCCGGGAACCTGTTTCCATTTGCCCGGACCGAACAGGCTATCGACATAGTCGGCATTCTTCACTGCGACATCGAGCAGGCGGGTGTCGCCGGTCGCGCGGTAGTGCGCCACAGCCGCCTCGTAGAAGTGGCCCGCACAGTACAGCTCGTGCAGGTTGAAGTCGGTCCATTTGGGATTCGTGGTCAGAGTGAAGTATGTATCGAAGTAGCCGTCCTCCTCCTGGGCGTCCACATAGTAGGGGATCCACTCCTCCAGTTTATCCCTGATGTACTGTTGGCCTTTCATGATCTCCTGGTCGCCCTTCGGGTCGATCTGGAGGGCGTAGCACATCGACTCGAGCACTTTATGGACATCGGAGTCCACATAGAACGCGCCGCTGAACCCGCCATAGGCTTCACCGCGATGCTTGAGCGCCGCATTCTTGATGTTGGGAATGCCGCCACCGCCCTTTTCCACATTGGAGATGCCGGCCGGAATCACCTGGCAGATGAACTGTTTCTGACGAGCGCCCCAGAAGGCGTCGTCGATGTTCACCTGGGTGAAATCCAACGCGTGGGCGGTGTCGCTGTCGATCAGAGGCGGCAGGTCCTTGACCGTCACTGAACAGACAGCTTTCAATCCGCGCGGATTGGAAAACTCCTTGGAGGCAGCCAACGTGCCGGTGCAGGAATAGCTGCCCGGCGTTTTGCCGTCGTAGCCGTCGCAGGTCCATTCTGCCACCTGTGCCGATACGATTTTCTCCTCCACGATGCCGCATTCATCGCGGTCGGCCTTGGTGACTGTTCTCACTTGGAAGCTGGTGGCCTCGAACGGCTCGTTGTACGAGCGCAGACCCGCCACGCCGTTCTGGAACAGCCTATCCTGGAATTGATACAGCTTGACCCCATCCAGGAAAACCGTGATGATATCCTGATAGGCGACGACCTTCAGGTTATATTTCTGCTTGGCCTGGTAGGTGATCGGCAGCGATGTGATGTGGTTCCAGGAACCGTTCGCATAACCGACGACCAAGGCGTTGCCTTTGGTTGTAGTGCTGTAACCGATGCCCGCGTAGTAGCCGTTGTAGGAATCGGCCTTTTCGGGTGTGATACCGGTGCAGCGGAACATGATGCCGAAGTTGTTGGTCGGTTCCGCCGACTCGCCGGAGATATCCGCCTCCACGACAAAATCGGTCCATTCCTCGTCGCCGGTCACCAACTTCAGATTGGTGCTCTTGCCGAAGGAAACCTTGCCGTCGGTGAAGCTGACCACATTCTGCGGGTCATATTCGCTCGACCAGTTCGCTTCGCTTGTTGCTTCGTTTGCAAAATCGTCCTGGAAAAGAATTTCGGAAGGCAGATCCGGTTCATTATGCTCCACAACGACATCCACCGTTTGGGGCAATACTGCCAGCGCGTCCTCCAACGAGCTGCCGTAAGAGACGCGCGCCGTTGCCAGCTCTTTGACCGCCAGCGCTTCCGGTAGGGGTGAACCGCCATCCGCCAGCGCAGTCAGGGGGCTGCACAACATGGCCGCGCTCAACCCAAAGCTGATCCAGCGCTGCAATGCTTTCCTGTGTTTTTTCATCAATTCTTGTTCCCTCCTATTGTCCTTTCACTGTTAAAAATTTATCACCCACCGCAGATGCTCTTTTCTCCTGTTTCCTCCCTTCCGGCATATTCTGCTTTGCTCCCTTATTTTGCTTCGCTCCTATCGGTGGTAAAATTTTTCTAACCTCTGTACCCCTCATTATCCTACTTTTTTGCTGTTTCGTCTTTGCGTTTTCCACTCCTCTTTTTGTGATTTTTTAACATAAGTTTCTCACGATAAAGCTATTGTTTTCTGATCCGCCCTTTCGCCCAAACTTCTTAATTGGGAATTCTAAATTATATCGCTCCCTTATAATACCATATTAATCCCATAATTTATTTACGATTTTTTAGCATCTATTTTAGATTTCATGATAATTCATGAAATGACATGATGTTTTTCATGAAAAATTACATGTTATTCCATTTTTCCTTAATAAAAGCAAAAATTACCCGGCGCTCCCCCCTGAGGGAACGCCGGGCGCTCTTCTTTTTCCCGCTGCGGATCAGTTTTCGTGCTGCCCACTGACGGCGAAAGCGCGGTGCAGCAACCTGCCGCACCGCGCCTCCG
>NZ_JACRST010000041.1 GCF_014384885.1 Ligaoa zhengdingensis | reverse complement strand
ATCAGCGCCGATGACCCGGCAGCGATTGAAAAGCTCCAGAAGAAGCTGGACGGGCTGGAACGCTCCCAGCTCATTATGAAGGAGGTCAACGCCTATTACCGCAAGCATGGCAAGCTGGACGGCTGTGCGCTGCTGTCGCTGGACCAGATTGAAAAGCTGAAAGCAAGCATGGCGTCAAGTTGGCGAAGCGACCCGAGGCCCTTTGAAAGCTACCAGCTAACCAACAACAATGCGGAGATCCGCCGGGTAAAGGCCCGTATCGAACAGCTTTCCAAACAGGCACAGCAGGAATTTTCCGGCTGGGAGTTCGATGGGGGTCGTGTGGAAATGAACCGGGAGGACAACCGCTTGCAGGTGTTCTTTGACGGAAAGCCTGACGCGGACACCCGGGCCGAGCTGAAAAGCAGCGGCTTTCGTTGGGCTCCCAGCGTGGGCGCATGGCAGAGGCAGCTCACAGACAACGCCATCCGGGCGGCTGACCGTCTGGAATGTATCAAGCCGCTGTCCGGCGAAAAGCCCTCCCGGCTTCAAAAGAAGCCCTCTATCTTGCAGACCATGCGGGAACAGGGCGAAAAAGTCCAGACGGAGCCGGAAAAGAAAGCTCCGTCCGGCAGAGATGCCGAGCGGTAAGCCTCGGGCCACATTGGCCCGAGGTTTTCTGTTCCCCGAGATTGTACGGGGGCCTCCCGGATAGCGGGAACCCCGACGGAAAGGAGGTTTTATGCAGGAAGAAGTAAACCAAAAAACGGTTGCCCTTTCAATCAGGACAACGAAGCTCACGGGAAAAGTGCTGGCTGCCGCTCTTGGGAAGGTAGCGCGGGCGCTGCAAAAGCACCACCGGAAGGCGCTGACCCCGCAGGGACGCCAGAGTGTAAAAAAGCTGATGAACCACTATGGCGGCAAAAGCGCCATGCCCTATGTGGGAGCCCCAAAGGATTTTGACCGGATCGCAAAGGAGTTCCATGTGGACTACGCTTTCCATAAAGTGAGCCCCGGTCATTACCTGCTGTTCTTCAAAGCCAATCAGGCGGACGCTATCACGGCGGCCTTCCAGAAGTACAGCGCAAAGGTGCTGAACAAAGAGCAGGACAAGGCTTCCATCCTCGGCCAGCTTCGGAAATTCACGGAGCAGATCAGGACGCAGGCAAAGGAAAAGCAGCGAACCAGAGAGGCGGTGAAGGACGGACGTTGAGTGACAAGATTAGAAAATATGTGCTCCCAAACCTGCCGTACCTCTTTGTGTTCTGGTTCTTCTCCAAAATCGGGACGGCATACCGGATCGCCCCCGGCACAGACTTCGGGACAAAGCTCATGGGGATGCTCGATACCTTCCCCAAAGCCTTTGAAACCTACTGGCCGGGGCTGGGAGGTATTGACCTGCTGGTGGGCCTTGCCGGTGCGGCTGGGGTGTATCTGCTGATACAGTCAAAGATCAGGCAGGCGAAAAAATTCCGGCGGGATGCAGAGTACGGCACTGCCCGCTTTGGAACAAAGGAGGATATAAAGCCGTTTGTAGACCCTAAATTTCAGAACAATGTCATTCTGACCGGGACGGAGTTCCTTACCATGAACACCCGTCCGAAGATACCCGCCAATGCCCGGAACCTAAACGCCTGTGTCATCGGATCGTCCGGCTCGGGAAAGACAAGGTTCTGGTTGACCCCGCAGCTCCTTCAAGCCCATTCCTCGTATGTGGTGGTAGACCCGAAGGGCGGCACTCTCGACCAGTGCGGGCGGTTTCTGCAACGGGAGAAATACAGGGTGCGGGTGTTCAACAGTATCGACTTTTCAAAATCCATGCACTACAATCCGCTGGCCTATATCAAGACGGAAAGCGATGTTTTGAAATTTGTTACCGCCCTGATTGCCAACACCAAAGGCGACGGCAAGGAGGGCGACGAGTTCTGGACAAAAGCAGAAACCCTCTTGTACTGTGCCCTTGTGGCCTACATCGTCTTTGAGGGGCCGGAAGAAGAACGCAACATGAATACGCTGGTGGAAATGATAAACAGCATGGAAGTCCGGGAGGATGACGAAACCTTCAAAAATGCGGTGGACTATATGTTTGACGGGCTGGAACACCGCAGCCCCCAGCACTTCGCCGTGAGGCAGTATAAGAAATACAAGCTCGCCAGCGGTGTTGTATGCTCTAAAAGACTTCTTAATCAAGCGGTTGGGAAGTCTCTTAGAACACACAACCTAAAACCGAAGAAAGGAGCGCAAGTTATGAGAAAAAACGAGAAAATCACTGCTCTGTATGAACGATTGAGCCGTGATGACTTTGGCAAAGATGATGACCAACAGCGTGAGAGCAATTCCATTTCCAATCAAAAGGCTATGTTGGAGGAGTTCGCCGCACGGCAGGGCTTTACAAACATTGTCCATTTCACGGACGATGGCATTAGCGGTACTTGCTTTGACCGTCCCGGATTTTTGGCAATGATGAAAGAAGTGGAAGCTGGGAATGTGGAGTACCTGTGTATCAAGGACATGAGCCGCATGGGTCGTGACTATCTGAAAGTCGGTCAGATTATGGAAATCCTGCGTCAGCGTGGCGTTCGCCTTATCGCCATCAATGACGGCGTGGACAGCGCCAGAGGAGACGATGATTTTACCCCTTTCCGCAACATCATGAACGAGTATTACGCCAGAGACACCAGCCGTAAAATCCGTTCTACTTTCCAGTCCAAAGGCAAGTCCGGCAAGCACCTCACAGGCACGGTCATTTACGGCTATCTCTGGAACGAAGCCAGAGACCAATGGTTGGTTGACCCCGAAGCCGCTGATGTGGTCAAGCGCATCTTTGCCATGACGATTGAGGGCTACGGTCCGTATCAGATCGCCAGCAAGCTGAAAGAAGAAAAAGTCCTCATTCCGTCCGCTTACCTTGCCCAGCACAGCGAGGGCGTGAACAAAAACAAGACTTTCAAAGATGTGTACGGCTGGGGTTCTTCCACCATCTGCAACATTCTTGAAAAGCGTGAATATCTGGGACACACCATCAATTTCAAGACCCGAAAGCACTTCAAGGACAAGAAAAGCCATTATGTCCCGGAGGACGAATGGACAATTTTCGAGAATACCCATGAGCCTATCATTGACCAGCAGACCTTTGACCTTGTGCAGAAAATCCGTGGGAATGTCAGACGCTACCCGGACGGCTGGGGCGAAGCAGCTCCCCTCACAGGCTTGCTTTATTGTGCCGATTGCGGCGGCAAGATGTATGTCCACCGTACCAACAACGGCAAGCGTATTTCTCAATATACCTGTTCCCAATACAGCAAAGTCCCAGTTGGAAAGCTCTGCAAGACCCAGCACCGTATCAATGAAGATGTGGTACTGTCCCTTGTTTCCGAAATGCTCAAAGCCATTGCCGAGTATGCGAAGCATGACCGAGCCGAGTTTGTCCGAGTGGTACAGGAAGCGCAGTCCAGCCAGCAGACAGCAGAGGTTAAGAAACAGCGGATACGCCTTGCCACCGCAAAGCAGAGAGTGTCCGAACTGGAAGTCCTGCTCTGTAAAATCTATGAGGACAACATTTTAGGAAAGCTGTCCGACAGCAGATACGCCACTCTGGACGCTCAATATGAAAAGGAGCAGACCGAGCTTACCGCTGAAATCTCTGTTCTGGAAAAGGCTGTCAAGAGCTATGAGAAGCACGAAAAGGACGCTGACCGTTTTATCGCTCTGATTGATAAGTATGAGAACTTCGACAAGCTGACCATTGCCATGCTCAACGAGTTTATCGAGAAAATCCTTGTGCATGAGCGTGACCGCAAAGGCAGTATACAGACCACACAGGAGGTCGAGATTTACTTCAATTTTGTTGGGCGTTTCGTTCCCCCGGCGTTTGGAGAAGTAGAGCTTACCCCGGAGGAATTAGAGGAAATCCGCAAACGTGAGGAACGCAAGGACAGGCTTCATCAGAACTACTTGAAGCGGAAAGCCAGCGGAGCGCAGAAGCGATACGAGGACAAAATCAAGGGGAGAAAAAAGGCAGAAATCGAAGCCAAGAAAGCCGCCATTCGTGCGGAGGACATTGCAAAGGGAGTGTTCGTCCCTGTCAGCAGTTTACCGCAGAGAGAGCCGATGAAAGGAGTGCAATCAGCATGAATATCACTTACACACAGAACGGAGATTATCTTATCCCGAACATCGTTATCCGCAAGACAAAGCCCCTCGGACACTACGGCAGACTTCGCAAAGCGTATTTGGAAATGCACCGCCCGATACTGTTCAATGAGCTGGCGCTATCCGACAAGCTCTTTGAGCATTGCGCCGAGATTGACGAAGCGGCACGAAGCCGCATGGAACTGATCGTGCCAGAGCTGGCAAAGCAGTACGGCGTGACAGAGCAACTGAAAGCTGAAAACCAAATGGAATGGGTGCGGCAGATGAACGCTTGCAAGGCGCAGGCAGAGGAAGTTGTGAAAGCAGAGTTGATTTATAATTGAGCGAGGAAGTCCGGGCAGAAAACTGTTCGGACTTTTCTCATATCTCACAAAAGTTGAGGTAGAATTGTTCACAAGTTTTATGGTATAATTTGAATACAAAAATTAAGCAACAAATCGACATTTGTAAAGGAGGATTTACAATGAAGAAAATTGGATTAGGTATTGCAATACTACTCTTTGCCATTATAATTTCTCTTTGCTCATCAGGAATGGGGCTGCTCGTTATCGGAATTGGGATTGTAGGATTGATTTTTTCAATCATAGGATTTATGGAACGCAAGTAAAATAACTTCCAGTTTGTCGCACTGATAAAAGCCCTTTAGGAACTAAAGGGCGCACTTCTATACTCTCTGTCGAGAGTAGTGCGTCCTGCGGAGCTTCATTCTCCGTCAGCAGAAGAAAACTGCATGACCGAGAATGTTGCGTCACTTCGTTCCGTCAAGGTGGCTACACCCCCTTGCGCCGCTAAAGCGGCTATCCCCTGTGGACTTGCCGTCCGCAAACGGTTTTGACAAACCGTTCGCCGCCAGCAAGTTTGAAAATCAAGAATCTTAATTTGATAAAGGAGTGTGATTCTATGAAAAAGAAATTACCCATAATCCTCTTGGGTGTTATTTTGGCTTGTGTGTTGGTTTTCGGTTTCCTTTATGCAAACAATGACATTGGTAAAACCGCAAACAGTTTAGAAGCAGACATTCGCCAATCTCAAAAAATTTTGGATGATTGGATTGTTGATGGAAGCATTTCCGACACAATGGCTGCATTTATTTCTTACCCACAGGACAAGACAGACCACACTTTTTCTGTCTATGTAAATCGCCCCGGCTTGTCTTTTGGATATTTCTTCCGTGGTGGTGGAGATATAGTTGAGGTTGATGATTACATTGCAGAGTTTGTTGTTGAGGGAAATAACGAAAGGGCATTTATCTCAATGAATACCCAAAATATTGTTCGACTTGAAGTAGATGATGGCAACGGCATTCAGGTGATTGATATTGATAGTGGCAAGCCTTTCGCCATTGTCCTGCCCCTCAATGTAGGAAACATCTGTTTCTATGATACGAATGGAAATGTTGTGGAATATCTTCGCCAACAACTTTGACCAACTTCAATTTACCGAACTGAACACAACAACTGAATACCGAAAAACTGACCGTTGACTGGTCGCAATCTGCGAAAAGTTGACGGTCTTTTTTTATCCCCATTTTCAAAAAAGGAGGTCACGAAAAATGGCAAAGCCGAAAAACCTTGAACAGCTCCGAGCCGAAAAGGAACAGGTCGAGACACAGCTTGCACAGGAACAGCACAAGCTGGAGCGTCTGGAGAACAGAAAGAAGTATCTGGAGAAAGGCGAGAGACAAAAGCGCACCCACCGTCTTTGCAATCTGGGCGGCACGATTGAGAGCCTTGCCCCGGAGTTCAAAGATCTCACACGCACCGAAATGACGGAGCTGATGGAGTACATCTTTTCTCTGCCCGAAGTCCAGCGAGCCGTCCGTCACATGGCGATTACCCACATCAACAAAGCGAACGGAGGAAAGGAGTTGAAAGTCGATGGCACTATTTCATCTGAGTGTCACGCAGACTAAGCGAAGCGCAGGACAGTCCGCTATCGCTTCTGCTGCCTACCGAGCCGGGGAGCGATTGTATAGCGAGTATTACGGCGAATACAGCGACTACACCCGCAAGGGCGGCGTGATCTGCTCTGACATTCTCTTGCCGTCCCATGCACCGCCAGAATACGCAGACCGCCAGACCCTATGGAACGCCGTGGAAAAAGCCGAGCGTGGAAAGAACGCCCAGCTTGCATACAGCTTTGACATTGCCTTGCAGAATGAATTTTCCCTTGAGGAAAACATCGCTCTTGCAAGGCGATTTTTATTGGAGAACTTTGTGAGCCGTGGCATGGTGGTTGACTTCGCCGTACACCAGCCAGACCGGGAGGACGGCGGCATACCAAACCCACACTTCCATGTGCTTTGTCCCATCCGCCCCATCGAGCAGGACGGTAAATGGGGGCTAAAGCAACGACGAGTGTACGAGCTGGACGAGGACGGAAATCGTATCAGAGACCAGAACGGCGAGTATGTTTTCAATGCCGTTCCCACTACCGACTGGGGCAGTCCCGAAACGCTGGAACATTGGCGTGAAGCATGGGCGGAACTATGCAACGCCAAGTTTGCAGAGAAAGGGCTTGATGTTCGCATCGACCACCGAAGCTATGAGCGTCAGGGCGTGGAGCTTCTTCCCACCGTCCATGAGGGCGCAACCGTCCGGGCGATGGAGAAGAAAGGCATACGCACCGAAAAGGGCGAGTTCAACCGCTGGATCAAAGCCACCAATGCCGTTATTCGAGACATCAAGAAGAAAATCACTTCGCTTATGGGCTGGATAGCGGATATGAAAGCCGAGCTTGCCAAGCCACAGGCACCCGACCTTGTTTCTCTGCTGAACGCCTATTACACTCAGCGCAAAGCCGGGGCATATTCCCAGAAAGGCAAAATCAGCAACCTAAAGGAGATGAACGATACTTTCAATTATCTCCGGGCAAACGGCATTTACACTCTTGAAGATTTGGAAAGCCGTGTCAGCGAACACAGTGCTGCCACAGAGAGCTTGAAGAAAACGCTGGACGAACAGACCGCCCGAATGAAAGCAATTAAGCAGATCTATGACAGCTCTGCTGCTTTCCAGAGCTTGAAGCCTGTCTATGACGGCTTGCAGAAAATCAAGTTTGAGAAGCCCAGAGCCAAGTACAAGGCAGAGCATGAAGCGGAACTGAAACAGTTCTACGCCGCCAGACGCAAGCTGACCGGGGAGTTCCCGGACGGCAAGGTGGATATGAAAAAGCTGACCGAAGAGTATGACGAGCTGGAACAGGCGCACAACACCACCTATGGCGAGTTTAAGACCGTCAGAGACGATTTACACCGTCTTTGGAAGGTCAAGTCATGTGTAGATACTGCCGCCCGATTTAACGAGCGCACAGAGGAACAAATGCTCCAAAATCGACCCCAAACACGACACAAAAAGGAGGAACTATCCCGATGAATTATACCAAAGCACAGATTGACCGGGCAAACGCCGTCAGTCTGGAAGATTTTCTCCGCACACAGGGAGAGACACTTATCAAAAGCGGACGAGAATACCGCTGGAAAGAACATGACAGCCTGACCATTCGTGGAAACAAATGGTTTCGCCACAGCCAGAGCAAGGGCGGCTATCCCATTGATTTTGTCATGGAGTTTTACGGAAAATCCTTTCCCGAAGCCGTCCAGCTCCTGACCGGCGAAAGCGGCGAGGGGCAGACCGAAGCCACCACAGCACCGCCCACAGCGTTCCACTTGCCCTTGCACAACAGAACAGCCGACAGAGCAATTCAATATCTTTGCGAAAGCCGAGGTCTCAACAAAACGCTTGTTGAGGCTTTTCTTCTTTCCGGGGATATTTACGAGGACGCAAAGCGGCACAATGTTGTGTTTGTCGGCAGAGACCGAAACGGCACACCGAGATACGCCCATGTGCGAGGAACGGCAGACACATTCAGACAGGATATTACCGGGTCTGACAAGTCCTATCCGTTCCGATATGAGGGCAACAGCAACCAGCTCTTTGTCTTTGAAGCTCCGATAGACCTTTTGTCCTTTATCTGCCTTTATCCGCAGGATTGGCAGACAAGGAGCTATCTTGCCCTGGGCGGCGTTTCTGGCAAAGCCCTTGACCGTTTTCTTTCTGAACGCAAGGACACCCGAAAAGTGTTCCTCTGCCTTGACAGCGACGCCGCTGGAAATGAAGCCTGCACACGACTGGCACAGTCCATTCCCGGTGAGATTGCCGTCATTCGCCTTGTCCCGGCAAGGAAAGATTGGAACAATGTTCTCCGCCAGCAAGGGGACATTCCCAGCCGCAAATTCATAGCCGAGACAATCACGCTGCGAGAGCTGCCCACCGCCCAGCCTGTTCCCATGCTCCGCATGGCAGATGTGGAGCTGACGAGCGTGGATTGGCTATGGTTTCCCTATATCCCCTTTGGAAAGCTGACGATTATACAGGGCAACCCCGGCGAGGGCAAGACCTACTTTGCCATGCGTCTTGCGGCGGCTTGCACCAACCGAAAGCCTTTACCCGGTATGGAGACCCTTGAGCCTTTCAACATCATCTACCAGACCGCAGAGGACGGTCTGGGCGATACCGTCAAGCCCCGACTGATGGAAGCGGAAGCAGACCTTGAAAGAGTGCTTGTCATTGACGATAGGGACACACCGCTGACCCTTGCCGATGAGCGCATAGCAAGAGCAATCCGTGAGAACAACGCAAGGCTGGTTATCATTGACCCGGTGCAGGCGTTTATGGGCGCAGATGTGGATATGAACCGGGCAAATGAAGTCCGTCCCATCTTCCGCAGTCTGGGAGACATTGCACAGGCTACAGGGTGCGCTATCGTGCTGATTGGACACCTCAACAAAGCCGCAGGAACGCAAAGCACCTACCGGGGATTGGGGTCTATCGACATTACGGCGGCAGTCCGCAGTCTGCTTTTTATCGGCAAGCTGAAGGACAGCCCCACAACGAGGGTGCTTATCCATGAGAAAAGCTCCCTTGCACCGCCCGGACAGTCCCTTGCATTTTCTCTGGGAGACGAGAAAGGCTTTGAGTGGATAGGGGCTTATGACATTACCGCTGACGAGCTTCTTGCCGGGGCAGACACCGCAAAGACCGAGAGCAAGACCGCACAGGCGCAAATGCTCATTCTGGAACTGCTTGCAAACGGAAAGCGTATGCCGAGTGCAGAGCTGGAAAAGACGGTCAATGAGCGTGGGATTTCCTCACGCACCATGAGAACGGCAAAGAGCCGTATCGGGGACAGACTTGTGACCGAGAAAGACGGCACAGCATGGGTCTGCTATCTCCGAGACTGACAATAGGAACACGGCAAGCGTGGCAAAGGCGGCAAGGTTTTTATAGATACCTTAATGTTGCCGCCTTGCCTTGTTCCCTCATACCGACACCGCCCGATGATGAACAGTCACCGGGCATTTTTCATTTACAGGAGGATTTTGAATGAACAATACCGCAACCAACACCGCTACTTGCCCGACTGTCAGAAAGCAGATCGGCAAAACAACCTATATCGTCCGTGTGCATTTCAGCCAGACCGCAAAAGAGACAATGGAGGACAAAATCAAGCGTCTGCTCCGTGAGGAAGTCCGCAAAATGTGACTTCTTTGTGAATTTGATGAAAAAGTCCTTGACTTTTCGTCTCTGGCAAGACAGCCAAAAGCATTTTGATTTCCTGCGGTGCAAGACTGGCTCCCTTTGATATTCCCCAACTTCGGGAGATCATGTCTTATGACGAACTGGAGCTGGATAAGCTGGGGGATGAAAAATCAGCGCTGTTCTTTCTTATCAGCGACACGGACACCACCTACAACTTTTTGGTTGCCCTCGCTTTTTCGCAGATGTTCAACCTTCTGTGTGAACGGGCTGACAACACCTATGGCGGGCGTCTGCCCTATCATGTGCGGGTGCTGTGGGAC
>NZ_JACRST010000040.1 GCF_014384885.1 Ligaoa zhengdingensis | reverse complement strand
TCCGCGTCCGCTTTCGCAATCACTGCCTTCGCTTCTTCCAGCGCTTTCTCAAGCTCCGCCCAGCTCTCGGCCGTGTACCCGCTCTCCTCGTACTTCCCGTCGATCGCTTCCACCAGTTCCTTCAGCGCAGCTTTGTCGACGTCGGACGGGGTGATCTCAACCAAGCTGTCGCGCGCCTCTATCAACGCCCGATACGCATTTTGCACATCCTCCTGGGTGGCGTCCGCGTTGGCCACTACTGCTTTCGCATCCGCAAGCGCCGCAGCAAAGCCGGTCCAGCTCTCCGCTGTGAATTGGCTCTTTTCAAATTGGTCAAACACTTCAATGATCGCTGTCAAACTGCTCTTATCCACAGGCTGTGAGCTTTCCTCCCACACAGCGGTGAAGATCAGCCGGCCGTCGGTCGCCTTGGTGTAATCTGCTCCGGCCGCATAGGTGTTGGTGCCGTCGCTCCACCCCGCGAACGTAAAGTCCGCTTTGGCAAAGGTGTTTTCGGGGAGCTTAAAGGTTTCGTCTTTCTCCGCATAGAGGGAAGCGGGAGCCTCGCCCGTCGCATCCTCGCCGCCTTGGAACGAAACGACGGGGAGCTCTGTCACCGCGTTGTCGATCCACTCGTAGCGGCCCTGGGCGAAGTTTACGATGCTCTGGACGTTGTCCTGGTGGCTCAGATTATACGGCCACATGATGTCGTTCATCGTGGCGGAAACGCCGAGCTCCTCGTTGTAGGCTGCGATGTCCTCGGGCCAGCCGGCCACGATGTCACCGAGTTTCTCTTCATAGAGCTCGGTCAGGCGGATGACGAAGTCCTCATGTTTCCAGAACTGCCGCCACCACATCTCGTTGCTGGTGTGCTCCGAGCGATCCACGATCTGGCCCAGCCAGCCCTCGGTGGTGTGGAACAGACCGTTATAATCGGGCACATGTTTTGCATCCATCGTCCAGTCGAAGTCCCAATACGGGCCGGCAACCAGCGGGCCGTCCACATCCTTGTGGAAGTAGATGCTGCCGTAGCTGTACATGCAGTCCCAGTTTTTGATGAATTCCTGGAAGAAATAGTAGGTGACAAAGGAGTCAAGGTCGATGTAATCGGCGTAATAGACGCCCTTGTCGTTGTAGCCGTCGGCGCTGTACAGCGCGTTTTCAAAGTCGCTGACATACTGCGAGATATAGTCGAGCGTAGCGCCGTCCCGCTCGGGGCTCTTCACCTCAAGGTGATAGAATTTCGGGGTGGAGAAGTGGTAAGCCTCGTTGCGCGCACGGAAATCCATCTCCAGCAGGTATCCGCCGGTGATGTTTTCGGGCAGTGCGCCGGTATCCTCCACGATTTCGTCAATGTCGGTGACTTCCACGCGGTTGTCGCCGACCTGAACCTTCTCGGTGAGCTGGTAGTTGCCCAAATATTTGCCGTTCATATAGACATCGATGTACTCGTTGTCGATTGAGAACTCGATGCCCGCTTCCGCGCCGGCATTGTAGACCAGGCGGTTGCGGATGAGGGAGGAATCCATGTAGTTGGCCAGGATGATCCAGGTCTTGTGTTTGCCCATGCCGAGCAGATCGGTCTTCTTATCCAGTTTGATCTGATAAGGTTTTTTCGGCTGGCCCCAGGTGGAGTTGCCGCGGCCCTTGATCTCGCTCATCTTCAGGGCGTACTGTGTCTCCCAGCCTTTGAGAGCCGCCACATCCTCGGGCACGTCCAGAATCAGGTCGCCGTAGCACTTGGTGTCGTGCGCCGGGTCGCCGTTCATGGCTGCGATGGTGCCCTGGCTCTCGTCGATGTTGAGGTAGAGGGTGGGCAGCTGGGACTGCATGGCCGACAGGGTGTATGTAGTGCCGCTCGCAACCAGGGTCATGGTTTTGCCTTCGCTCAGGTCGATGGTCACGGTGTTGCCGCGCACGTAATCCACACCGTCCAGCATGATGTTGTCCAGAGCGGTCACGTTCAGCGCGCCGAGGCTCGCTTTGGCGGGCATGAACAGATACATCTGATTTCCTTTGACATAGGGGTTGACGTCGTGCTCCACGCCCTCGTTTTTGTCCGCAATGATAGTGACCGGGGTAGTGGTGTCATATTCGGTTTCCACTTCCTCAGCCGGAGGTATCTCAGCCTTGGGCGGGATGACCGCGAGTTCGTCGGCGCTGAGCACCTTGTCGTACACGCGGACATTATCAATCGCGCCGTTGAGACCGGGATCGCTGAACCGGTCAGTGCGGCCGACAGTCGCGATGGAATCCGCGAGTGAGCAGACATCGGCCATGGAATCGGCCATGTTGCCCTCGGCCACCACAGTGCCGTCGATCAACAGCTGCGCGTCGCCGTTCGCGGCGTGGGTGTAGACCATGCGGGCCCACTCGCTCACCGGCAGGGAGGTGCCGGCCGGCGCCTTGATGCGCAGCTCCGAGCCGCTGCCCAGTTTGATGGCGGTGGTGATGCCGCAGGCGCCGCCGGAGGGGGACCCCTGGTTTGCCAGCACGACGTAGCTGCCGTCGCCGGCGCTCGCGCCCACCAGGGTCATCCAGGTACTGGTGGATGTCATGCGGATATCAGCCACCAGCGTGATATCCTCCAAACTGGCGAGCAGGGCGGTCGGCATGCTGACCGCCTGCGCGTTCGTGCCGTTTTTGCCGGAGTTGCTCAGCACCAGGATGTTGTTCTCGGAGGACTCGGCACGCACGGCGGGGCCGTTCAGCAGCGTACCGTCGTTGCCATTGCCGCTCACATCCGCAACGGTGTCGCCATCGACCGATTCAAAGTCGTAATACAGCACCGGGGCGACCTCCGCCTGTTCCACAGTAACCTTCACCGACGCGGTTTTGCCCGCGGGGTTGGTGAAGGCGCCGGAGAGGGCGCCGCTGAAGGTGTATTCGCCGGCTTTGTCCATATTGTAGTCGGCACAGCTCCAGCTGGAGATGGAGGCGGTCGCCTCGACGATATCGGTGCCCGCGCCCATCTCGGCGCGCTCGTCTGCGTTCAGGGTGCGCACCACAAAGCTGCTCACTTCAAACGGGACGTTGTAGGCGCGCACGCCGGCGGTGCCGGTCATGAACTTGCTGTCCGTATCGGTGTACTCATACACCTTCGCGCCGTCCAGATAGACGTGGAAGGTGTTGCCCGCAACCAGAACCTTCAGCGCATAGGTCTTGCCGCCGGTGTAGCCCGGGGCAGGATCCGCATCCAGCTGGTGCCAGCCGCCGTTCGCCCATCCGGCGACAAAGCCGGGGCCCAATGTGGTTGAACCGATGCCCGCGTAATAGCCGTTGTAGCTGTCGGGCCCGCTTGTCGTCACATTGGAGCAGCGGAACATCACGCCGAAGTTGTTCGCCGGAGATTCCGGACCGGCAACCTCCGCCTCCACAGCATAGTCCGCCCAATCCTGGGCGTCGGCCAAACCGGCCACCGCTTTGATATTGGTGGTAGCGCCCAGCTTCATCTTGCCGGTTTCAAAGGTCACCACGCCATTGGGATCCGCGAGGGCCCATTTGGCGCGGCTCTGGTCCGGGTCGCTGAAATCGTCCTCAAACAGGACGGTCGATTCGGTGCTGGCGAGTGCGACGCCCACCTCGGTGGGAAGCTGGGCCACCACGTCGTCCAGCGGGGTGCCTGTTTGCACGATGATACTCCCCAGTTCGTCCACCGAAGTGAGCTCCGGCAGGGAAGAGGGGGCCGCCAATGCGCTCATCCCGGAAAAGGTGCTGAGCAGCATGGCAAATGCAAGGGTGGATGCCAAGAGTTTTTTCCTCATAATCTCTCTCCTTCTTTTTTACTCAGGAGCCCTCTGCCGCCGTCGCCGCTGACCGAACGCGAATGAAAATCCACACAGAATGAAAAACGCATGGGACAGCCGCAAGAGCCCCAGGCGTTTATAAAGGGAGTGTGGTTTTGCGCTGGAACGGTTGGGCGAGGGCCTTTTTGTAACCTCTTTCAAACTCCTTTCTTCCTTTAATATTTGAGGAAGGACAACGCCGCAGATGATGAGATATCTTTTGCAACAGATGATTGTCCTACCTCGCCTTAATTATTATCATACTATATTTTGGTCAAAATATCTTTTCGATTATTTATCGGATTTTACTGATTTTTTACAAAAATTTAGCATCTTTCAAAATGCTTTTGGAGAATGAGACGGCATTTTTTGAAGGACGGGGTGGCCTTCACCCGTTCGCCGTCCACCGCATGGGGGTCGCTCAACAGTTACCGCTTTAAAGCTGAAACAAAGGGAAAGGGCGCGCTCCGGTGAAAGTTCTGACGGGCATTTGGGTTGATGCGCAAAATAAATTGGGGGGATTGATAAAAATATGGAACGAAATGTTAAAAAATCGTAAAATGTTGTTATTGAATCGTAAAGACTTGTCCCGTGTGAAATGAGATAATGAGACTAGCAACGTATGCTTGCAAAAAAAGGATGGGAAGGTGGCGCTATGTCAAAAAGCATTTTGAAACGCACCCTCAGTGTGGTTCTCAGTGCGGCGATGATCTGCAGCCCGTTGACTGCATTCGCGCAAGGGGAATCCGGTGCAAAAAAGCTGGCAAGCCAAAACTACTACTCCAACCAGGGGGAACTGAATGAGACAGCATTCATCCAGTTGCCCATGGGCGCTGTCAAGGCCGAAGACTGGCTGTTGCAGCAGATGTACTACCAAAAGAATGGCTTGACAGGAAACCTGCAGGAGAACTACTCCATTTACGGCCCGAACAACGGTTGGCGGGGCGGCAATGGGGATAACTGGGAAAAGGGCCCCTATTTCCTGCGCGGCCTGGTCTCCCTGGCCTGGACGCTCGACGACCAGGAGCTGAAGGACCAGGCGATGGAATGGCTGGATTTCATTCTGGAAAGCCAGCAGAGCACCGGCTACTTCGGCCCTAAGGCCCATGGCGACGGCACCGGCACCGGATGGGACTGGTGGCCGCACATGGTTGTGATCCAGACGCTTCGCGACTATTACGAAGCGACCGAGCTGGAGGGCAACCCGGACGAACGGGTTCTCCCGCTGTTTGAAAACTATTTCCGCTTCCAGCTCGAGCAGCTGCCCCGGCATCACCTCGCAAGCTGGGCGGCCTCCCGCGGCGGCGACAACGTCGAGGTTGTGCTGTGGTATTACAACCGCGTGTACGATCCCGCCAATCCGTCCGAGAGCGAATGGCTGATCGACCTGGCTAAGCTGCTCGAGAGCCAAACCATCTCGCAGAACAGCAGCCGCCACTGGACGGATATCTTCACCAACACAACTTCCCGCGAGCACGTGGTTAACACCACCCAGGCAATGAAGACCCCAGCGGTGATCTGGCAGTTCACCGGCGACGACGCAGACCGCAATGCGCTGCGCGAGGGCCTGCGCAACATGGGGATCGACCACGGGCGCATCGACAACCTCGCCAACTCCGACGAGGCTGCGCGCGACAACTACCCCTACCGTGGATCTGAGACCTGCTCGGTGGTTGAGAGCCTGCTCTCCAACGAGATCGCACTCAAGATTCTGGGCGAGGGTTGGATCGGTGACGAGATCGAGAGCCTGGCATACAACAACCTGCCGGTCTGCTATACCCCGGATTTCACCGGTCACGTCTACTATCAGGCGCAGAACCAGGTGATGGCCACCCACGGCTGGCATGAGTTCGACTGCGACCACGGCGACGACCTCGCCTTCGGCGCGCCGGGCGGCTTCGAGTGCTGCTTCCCCAACATGCACATGGGTTGGCCGAAATTCGTGCAGACCATGTACATGGCCACCACCGACAACGGCCTCGCTGTGATCTCCTACGGACCCAACAGCGTGGAAGCGAAGGTGGCGGACGGCAAGACCGCGAAGTTCCATCAGGTGACCGACTACCCGTTCAAGGACAGCATCACCCTCAATTATGAGGGCGACACCGCCTCCTTCCCGCTGAAGCTGCGCGTGCCCGAGTGGTGCGACGCCCCGTCCTTCAGCGTAAACGGCACCCCCGTCACCGGCGACATCGTGGACGGCTTTATCACCATCGACCGCGAATGGACCGCGGGCGACGTGGTGGAAGTGCAGTTCCCGATGGAAGTCCGCGTCTCCAACTGGTACAACGATTCCGTCGCGGTGCAGTACGGCACGCTGACCTTCTCGCTGAAGATCGAGGAGGATTGGCGCACCATCACCGACTTCGGCGCGCGCGACGACAGCAGAAAACCGGCCAGCATGTTTGAGAACCGCGAGGTCTATCCGGCCAGCGACTGGAACTATGGCCTGGTGATCGATCCGGACGATCCGGCCTCCTCCTTCACCGTCGAAGTGGCGGATGAGATTTCGTTGCAGCCTTTCACCCTGGCCAACGCGCCCATCACGATCAAGGCGGTCGGCCAGAAGATCCCGGAGTGGAAGCTCAAGGGCAACGTGGTGCCCGAGCCCCCGTATTCCCCGATCGCGGCGAACACTGCGCTTCAGGAGGAAGTCGAGCTGGTTCCTTACGGCGCCACCCGCCTGCGCATCACCCAGATCCCGGTGATCGGCGACGCGCCCGCGGACCTCACCACCACCAAGACCATCGATGATGCGGAGGTCTATGTGGAGGATGGCGAAAAGGTCGTGGAGTTCGACAACGTGAACGTCCGCAGCGCGGACAATTACACGCTGAAGGTGAACTACACCGGCACCGGCAGCCTCAAGATCAACATCAACAGCAAATACGAAGAGACCTACGAGTTCAATGGCGAACCCATCGTCATCGAAAATCTCAACAACATCGTACCCACAGCGCTGCCGTTCTCCAGTACATACTTCCGCTTTGGTTACGGTAAATACAACAACATCCGCTTCATCGGCGACAGCGATGTGGAGATCACCGGCATCCAGGTGGTCCCTGTCAATCCGTTCACCGCTCCGGAGATCAAATCCGCGAAGCTGAGCCAGGATGGCAGCACCCTCACCGTGAATACCAACATCGACCGTTCGGCCGGCTTCTACACCGTGGAGTACGGCACCGAGAGCGGAAATTACACCCATACAGTTGAGAACCTTTACAGCAATACGGCAACCATCTCCGGCCTTTCCGGCAGTGACACCTACTATGTGCGGGTTTCCATGCTGGCCAACGGCGTGCCTGTCACCACCGAAGAGGTCAAGGCATCGGTCGGCGGCAGCCAGACCAAACCGGACTTCTACGACGATTTCTCCGATTCAGCTGCGAGCAGGGAGAAATGGTCCCTGTACGACCCGAACGGCGTCGTGACGTTTGAAGACGGCAAGATGACCATCGGCGTCAGCAACAACATCAAGGTTGTCACCGGCGAGCAGGGCTGGGGCGATTTCGCCGTCGTGACCAAGATGCAGGGCGTCGGCGACCCCACCCGCGATTTCGGCATCATGATCCGTTCCTCCAACATTATGGACGGCGCGGACGGCTACAACGGCTACTACGTCGGCATCAACCCGGCGGGCGGCGGCGGCCTGAACATCGGCTACGCCGACGGCGGCTGGCATCAGATCGCCACCCCCAAGGGTTTCACTTATGAAGACGACCATCTCTATGAGCTCAAGGTCATCATGGCGGGCGAGCGTTTGGTGGCCTATGTGGACGGCGCCAAGATCTACGATGAACTGGTCAGCAATATGACGAGCGGCGGCAACCCCGTCCCTCTCTACAAAGCGGGCGGCGCAGGCTTCCGTTCTTGGAACCAGGGCTTCGAGATCGAGGAGTTCCAGGTCCGCGAGATCAGCGACGCAGAGTATGCGGAGCTGGGCATCGAAAACAACTTGTTTAAAGATGACTTCAGCGACCCGACCGCGAGCGCGGCGAACTGGGAGGTCATCGGCGAAGAGGGAATTGTGGCCTTTGAAGAGGGCCGCATGACGTTCGGCGCCAGCTCCAACATCAAGGCGGTCGTCGGCGAAGAGGAGTGGGCCGACTACGCCATCGAAGCGACCCTCACCGGCCCGGCCGTGACCGATCGCGACTTCGGCGTGATGTTCCGCGCCACCAACGTGGGCGACGGCGCAGACGGCTATAACGGCTACTACGTCGGCATCAACCCGGCGGGCGGCGGCGGCCTGAACGTGGGCTACGCCAACGGCGGCTGGAACGACATCGCGAAACCCAAGGGCTTTACCTACGAGCCCGGACACCCCTATGAGCTGAAAATCCTCGTCTGCGGCGACATGTTTAAGGTCTATGTGGACGGCGAATTCATCTACGAACTGGAAGACGGCAAATTCCCCGCAGGTAAGGTGGGTCTGCGCTCTTGGAACCAGCCGTTTGAGGCGGATTTCTTCCGTGTGCGCAACCTGACCGAGGCGGAGAAGGCGCTCTTCCCCGAGCCCGACCCGGATGAGCCTCTACCCACTGGACCGAGCTTCTCGGACAACTTCGATGACACCGCGGTTTCCGCGGCCAACTGGAATCTGATCGGCGATACCAGCAAGATGAGCTTTGCCGACGGCAAGCTGGTATTCGGTTCCAGCAACAACGTCAAGGCGACGGCCGGCGACGAGAGCTGGACCGACTATGTGGCTGAGGTTTCGATCGCGCTGAACGGAACCTCCACCCAGAACGCGGGCATCATGTACCGCGTCACCGGTGCGGCGAGCGGTGCTGACAGTTACAACGGCTACTTCTTCGGTATCGGCAACGACGACAACGGCGGATATGTCATCCGTGGCTATGCCAACGGCAGCTGGTCGCAGACCAACCGCTTCAATGTCGGCGAAAAATTTGCCGACGGCGAGGAGCACCAGCTCAAAGTGGTCTGCTACGGTGAGAAATTTGCCCTGTATCTGGACGGCGAGCTGGTCGACAGATATTCGGATAACCGCTTCACCAAGGGACAGATCGGCCTGCGCTCCTACACCAAGACCTTCACGGCGGACAATGTTGTTGTGCGCGCGGTCACGGAGGAGGATCTCGTGGACATCAACGCTCCCATTGAGGTCAAGGAGGGCATCAGCGCACACAAGACGGTGCAGCTGTTCATCCCGAACTTTGCCTCCTCCAGACGGTATAAGATTGTCTATGGCACTGAGCCGGGCGTCTATACCCACACGGTGGCGGATCTGACGGCAAGCGGCCACGGGTCTGAAAAGCTGGCCTTTACGGTTCCTGAAAACGACGTGACCTATTATGCACGCGCCATTTCCATCAACGGCGCGGCGGAAGAGGCGATTTCTGAGGAGATCGCGGTGAAATCCGGTTACCGCCTGGACATCAGCGACCGTCTGGAAGCGCTCGAGGCGCAGCTGGCTGAGGCGATGAACGTGGAAGATTTGGGTTACACCAGCGCTTCCTGGAATCGTCTGACCTGGGCGATCGACTTTGCGAATAAAGTCCTGTCCGACCCGAACAGCAACCTGATCGACGCCTCCCTGGCGAAGAACAGCCTGCTGATCGGTATGAACGAGTTGGAAAAGGACGAGGATCGCACGGTCTCCAACATCGCGTTCCAGTACAGCGAGGGCGTGAGCGCTTATCTGATCAACGGCAATGTTGCAGAAGAGGGCTCGAATGTGCTGGTGGAAGTGACGCTTCCGTTCGGCGGGGAGCTCGACTACATCCGCGTGGTCGAAACCGTCCCCGGCGACCCGGCTGCGGAGCCGATCATTCCCGAGGAGTATGACGACAGCTCTGCGGCGGAGGGCGCGACCCGCTACCGCTTCACCATGCCGGCCTACGACGTGACCATCCAGGTGAAGCTGAAGGGCGCTGAGGAACTGCCCGACAAGGCGGAACTGCTCGAACTTTACAATGAGAACAAAGACCGCAAGGAAGCGGATTACCTGTCCGGTTGGGACGCGTTCGAGCAGGCTCTGGTGGATGCCAAGACCGTGCTGGACGACCCGGCTGCAAGCCAGGCCGATGTGAACGGTGCGAAGTCTGCGCTGGAGGACGCGATTGCGGGCCTGCAGGGCTTCAGCACCGTCCGCTACGAGGCGGAGGACGCCCTGGTCGAGGGCAGCCCGATCCGCATCGAGGAGCGCAGTGATGCATCCGGCGGCGCAAAGGTCGGCGGCATCGACAATGCGACCTGCATGGTCACCTTCACGGTGAATGCACCCAAGGCGGGCGACTACAAGGTCGTCATTTGTGCAGACGGTTCCCCGTCCTATCCGAATCCGTCTCACATCTACTACGTGAACGGCGATGTTGACAACGCCAAGATCGTCAACTACCCCGATCCCGAGGGCTGGAACATCTGGAAGCTCTACGAGATCACGGTTGCACTGAACGAGGGCGATAACACCATCACCTTTAAGTACAACGATACCATGAACGCGACCTTCGCCGAGCTGGATTATATCGATCTGATTATTCCCAACGAAAGCGGAGAGATTCCGAGCGACGTCGACAAAGCTGCATTGAAAGAACTGGTGGAAGCGATCGACGGGAAGTACGAGGAGAGCGGGTACACGGCCGAGAGCTGGGCGGAGCTTGAGAAAGCGCTGGAAGAAGCGAAGGCAGTGATTGCGAAAGCGGACGCAGA
>NZ_JACRST010000039.1 GCF_014384885.1 Ligaoa zhengdingensis | reverse complement strand
GAAGTACCGCACCCCGGCTGGGACAATGACGACCCTTGTAAGGGATGCCGTTATTACAAGGAGTGCAAAGGAAAGAAAAAACAGTGCCGGAAGAAGTTCCGGGCGCTGATCGTGGAGCCTCGCCCTTCGGGCCATCGTGGCCCGAAGTCCTGAATGGACGCCCGGGAGCTGACCCGTGACGAGAAGAAGGAAATCCGTTCCCTTGTCACGGGGATGTGCGCCAACTATGACCGGGAAACGGGCCTGTGCCTGCCGCTGGACTATGCCTGCTATATGCTGCACAAATGCTGGACAGGGGCATACTGCCGCTATTTCCAGGAGGCCGTCTTGCCTCTCGACCCGGAGCTTCTTGCGGCGCTGACCGTGGAAGGTATTTCCCCGGAGTTTCGGGCCTGTGCGGTCTGCGGGCGGGCATTTTTACCGGAAGGCCGTCAAGCCTATTGTTCCGACGCCTGTAAGACCGAAGGAAACCGCCGGAAAAGCCGGGAACGTATGAGGAAAATGCGGGAGAAAAGGCCGGGCGGCGGTTACGATTTGCCGCCTCCAAAGACTTGATATTCCGGGCTTTTTTGAGGGTGTTTCCGGGGCGGGAATACTGCAACCCATCCCGCCCCGTTTACTCCCTTATTTCGTAACATACCACACTTCGGGCCATGTTGGCCCGAGGTACAGAAAGGAAGTATCTCTTGGAGATTGTACAAGGCTATGCCATTTTGAAAACAACCACTTTTGACAGCGGACACGGCTTTGCGCTGGGGCATAATCCGGGAGCGCCAGACCCCTTTGTGACTTGGCAGTTTACCGAGGGCGAAAAGGGCCAGCGGGATTACTACTGGGGCCGCTATGGAAACAGTCTGGAATGGGCGCAGCGAGACTTTGATCGCCGGGTGGACGATTATCAGTACCTTTATCATGCGGCAGTCAAAAATACGGAGCTGGGCCCGGAGGGCGTTTACCGCTACTATTCCACCCAGCGCCCTGTGGACATAGGCACCTACCCGAAGTCCCCGGATAACCCGCCCCTTTCCATTGTCAACTACGATGACGACAGGCGGCGTCCTGTGGCAAATGGCAGGCTGATGGCATGGGGCGAACTGACCTATGCGAAGCCACTGACCGAAAAACAGATGGAGGACTATGAACTGAAACCCGCACCGGGCAATCCTGACCGGGCGCGCCCCTCCATTACCGCCCGGCTCAAAGATGGAGCCAGAGGGCAGGAACCCCCGAAGGAGCCCAGCCAGAAGCGGAACCATAAAAACCATGAGGAACGATAAAGGAGGATTGCCATGCACGAAAAAGACAACTATCTGAAAACCGCCGAGCTCTCCACGGAGCAGAACTGCAACATGATCAACGGCGTACCCAATAACACGCCCATCCAGCCTGCACCCCCGGAGCTGGACGCCAAGCCGCTGGACAAAGTGAAGGAGCCCAAAGAGCGCAGAAAGGGCCGGGAGCTGGAACGCTGATGGAGAACCGAAAGCGGAAAGTCCATCTGCACGTCATGGTGACGCCTGACGAGCTGGCGGCCATCCATGAGCGGATGGCCGAAGCGGGCATTTCCAACGCCGGGGCTTATGTGCGGAAGATGGCTCTGAACGGGTATATCCTGCACGTTGACCTTGAGCCCATAAAAGAATTGATCTCTCTGCAAAGACGCTGTTCCAACAATCTCAATCAGGTCGCCGTACACGCGCATACCTACGGCGTGTACCCGGAGGAAATCGACGGATTGAAACGGGACTATGAAAAGCTGTGGGGCGAGGTGTCAAAGGTGCTGCGGGAGCTCTCCGAGCTGGTACAAAAGTAGAATAGGAGGAATAAAAGTCGTACGACTTTTATCCCTCCTATTTTTATAGGTATTTTGTTTTCATCAAATCAATTATATCTTCACTACTGTATCCTTTAAGTGAAAGCTCTCTTATTTCGAGTAAATACTTTTCAAAAGTTAATTTCCCTTCAACCAGTATTCTTTTTGTTGAGGCAAAAACATTAAAAAACTCTGTGTATGACATGGTAAGGGTAGTTACTTTATCGAACATCTTCTCAATCTCGCTGGAGATATTAGGAGTTCTTGGTTGCTTGTTATAGCAGTACGCATAGAAACCGTAGTAAATTTCACAGCAAGAAATAATATCAGTTTGACAAACGCTTTTGATTAACTCGATTACATTGATAGCTTCTTCATATTCGCCGGTAATAACTTGGCGAAAGGCCAAATATCGAATGACTTCACTTTTATCCAATATAGATAGCTGATTGTATTTTGTCGTCGTGTGAGAAATAGCTTTTAGATGTTTGTAGATTCTATCATGGTCTTTGATGTCTAATTTACAAGCAGCTTGGCTTAATATTACTTCTTGCTTTGCCGCTAATCTTATAACAGAAACATAAAACACAATTACAATATATGCTAAATATAAAATGACAAATAAAGTAATATTGGCCTTTTCCCAATCAATTGAGTAAATCGTTAGTACGCCTAATACAAAGCTGAGTGTTGTTTCAGAAAAGCTTTTTGTGCTGACATAAATACCTATCGAAATTAAAAGGATAAGTAATCCTAACAAGTATGTAGTAGAAAATCCTTCTGACAGGTAGCTTCGTATACCTAAATCTACTAAATAAATTAACACCAAAAAAAGGACAGGCATTTTCTTAAATAGCACTTGAACCAAATTTTTTAGTGCCCGAAACGCTTCAAATAAACTTCTGCTTTTTTTCAAGCCTTATCCCCCCTTTTTTGGAAAATTATCCATAAGTATCTTAAACACTTCTGGTCCTGATATACCATATTTGTTTCCAATGTTCCATAACTCTGTTTGAAGCTTTTCAAAGGAAATATCAAATGGTATATCACCTAATTTGTTCATCATAATTTTGCAGTCCATTAAAATCAACTGCTTTTGTGATTCTCGCACATCCATCACCCCTCTCTCGCACACTGATTATACAATATTCTTTCTGATGAAACAATGGCTTTTAACCATGATGGCCCGAGCCTCCGGGACAGGTTTCGCTATTTATTCGCAACATTTATGTCCCTAGGCAGGCATGGTAAAATGAAAATAGAAAAGATAAAGGAGGTTTTGAAGATGAAGATACTGCTGAAAATATTGGTCGCTCCCTTTGCTTTGGCGCTGTCCCTTCTGGCGGCTCTGCTGGTGTTCCTATTTGATATTTGTGCCGTCCTGCTGACGATTGCCTCTGTGATCCTAGCGGTGCTGGGTGTCGCTCTTTTTTTCACGCCGACACCCATAGGCGGGATTGTATTTCTGTTTCTTGCTTTCCTTCTTTCGCCGTATGGATTGCAAGCGGCGGCTGGCTCCCTTCTTTGGGCGCTGGACGGAGGCAAATCCGCTCTGTATCGGTTTCTGGCAAGTTAAACAGCTTCGGGCCATGATGGCCCGAAGTCGGGGCGGTCTGAATGGGTTGCCCTTTTCTCATGGAAAGGAGGGATGATTTCTGGCTACCACAACTTTGTTACAACGCCATGCGGGTGAAGGCGAAACGATTGCCGAGGCCATCCGGGATTGTCTGGACTATGGCAAGGACCCGGAGAAAACAGAAAGCGGAAAGTATATCTCCGCTTATGAATGTGATCCGGCCACCGTGGCGGACGAGTTCCTGTTGGCAAAGGCCAGCTATGCCGCTATGACGGGCCGGGAACAGAAGAAAGAAAATGATGTGCTGTGCTATCAGATACGACACTCCTTCTATCCGGGCGAGATTACCCCGAAGGAGGCAAACCGTATCGGCTATGAGCTGGCTATGCGCTGGACGAAGGGGCGGCACGCTTTTATCGTTACCACACATACCGACAAGCAGCACATCCATTGTCACATTTATTACAACTCCACCACTCTTGACTGCACCCGGAAATTCCGAAATTTTTGGGGCTCCAGCTTTGCCCTCCGTAGGCTCTCTGACAGGCTGTGTCTTGAAAACGGGCTGTCCATTGTGGAGAACCCGAAGCCCCGGAGCAAGGGTAAGTATCGGAATTATGGAGAATGGCAGAAAGAACGAAAAGGGCCGCTTTCCTATCAGGACAGGCTGCGCCTTGCCATTGATACTGCGCTGGCGGAACGCCCCGCTGATCTGGACGAATTTCTCAATCTGATGAAGCGGGCCGGATATGAGGTCAAGACGGTTCGGGGCGGCGGTATCAGTTTCCGGCTGACCGGGCAGGGACAGGAACGCTTTACCCGTCTGCGAGCCTCCACGCTGGGGGACGGCTACGACTTGCAAGATGTTCTGGCCGCCATTGAGGGCAAAGAAAAACGCCCCGGGCGCTCGGAGCGGAAAATCAGTCTGGCGGTGGATATTCAAGCAAAGCTGGCTGCCGGTAAGGGGCCGGGATATGAACGCTGGGCGAAGGTATTTAACATTAAGCAGATGGCCGCCGCTCTTGCCTATATACAAGACAATGGCCTGACCGATTATGAGCAGTTGGCGCAGAAAGCCACCGAGGCGGCAGACCGTTTCCATGCTATTTCCGAACAGGTCAAGCAGACGGAACAGGCCATGAAAACCAATGCCGGGCTAAAGGCCGCAACGGTTCAGTATGCCAAAACCCGCCCAGTCTTTGAGCGGTATAAGGCGACGAAGTACAGCCGGAAATTCCTTGCGGAGCATGAGGCCGACCTTGAACTGTACCGGGCTGCACAAGCGGAAATGCGCTCTCTGCTGGGCGGGGCAAAGCTCCCCAAAATGGATGTGCTGAAGGAAGAAGGCCGTAAGCTCACAGCAAAGAAAAAACAGCTCTATGGAGAATATCAAAAGGCACGACGGGATATGCAGGAGATCGTCACGATCAAGGCGAACATTGATACTCTGCTGGGCTACACCGAGCCGGGCAGAAAGCATGAAAAGGAGCGTTGAGATTATGAAAACAAGGAGCAAAGCGACGCTGACACTTCGGGCCATGTTGGCCCGAAGATACGGGTTTGGGGCGAGCCCCAACAAGCCGCCTTTGTGCCACTTGTGGCCACAGAGGCATTGCTTGCCACTTAGCGGCACCCCCGAAAATGGCGCAAAAAAACAGAGGCCCTTATTCTGGAACCTCCGTTTCTCTGGCTTTCTTGAGCCCTTCGGCTGTGGCCTCCATGACAACAAGCTCTTTCTCGTTCATGGAGTTTAGGAGCACATCAATATGCTTTCTGCAAAGACTTTCCTGTTCGCCTCCGTCCGTATGAATAAACTGGTCAACCGAAATGTCAAACATGGTAATGAGCTTTACAAAAAGGTTGAAACTCGGATACTGTCCTTTGTTCTCGATATTCATAATGGTACGGGAGTCACGGTCTACCAATTCCGCAACATAGGCTTGCGTCCAGCCCTTTTCCTCTCTGGCTTTTTTCAGAGCCAGCCCGAGCCCATGAAAGTCAAACTTTCTTTCAGTTTGGTTCATTCTCATATCACCCTATATCATTGTACATTTCGGGTTAGATTATGAGAATGTAATGAAATTTGATGTAAAGTAGTATTTTATTTCAAGAGTTCTTATTTCGAAAAATTGACAAAGAGGGAGAATCGTGTTATTATTAAAAAAAGTTTATCTCCAAAGGAGAGCAAAATATGAATTTTCATTTAACAGATCAACGCAAAAAGAAAATCAACTCTGTACAATCCATTCCGATGAAACATTGTGCAGAGTATAGCGTATAAAGAGCGCATTTAGATTTCATCGGGAAGCCAAGGGGGTATTCTACCCATTTTATTGTGTTGGCTTTCCGTGTGATTAAAATGTGTGCGAGGCTATGGACAATGTTTTGTCCATAGCCTTTTGTTTTTGCGTTACCATGCCAAAGGCAGAAGGCAGATACCGTTGCGTATCTTTGCTTTCTGCCTTTTCTTTTTTCAAATATATTAAGAAAGGTTTTTTAAAAATGAGCTTATTAGAAATTGAAGGACTAACACATTCTTTTGGTGAAAACCTGCTTTACAAAAATGCAGGATTTACACTGAACAAAGGGGAACACATTGGGATTGTCGGACAGAACGGAACCGGCAAAAGCACCCTGATTAAAATTTGCACAGAACAGATTATACCTGATAACGGCCGCATTATTTGGCAACCGAATATTACGATTGGCTACTTAGATCAGTATGCAGAAATCGACCATACGCTCACAATGAAAGAGTTCTTAAAATCAGCTTTTGCGAAACTGTTTGAGATAGAAGCACAAGCCATGCAACTATATGAAAAGGCTGCCGATGGAGATATGAAAAGTCTGGAACTTGCTGCCTACTATCAGGAGTATCTTGAAACACATGACTTCTATTCCATTGATACTGCAATCGAGCGTGTTGCAAATGGTCTGGGGCTGCTTGCGATTGGTCTTGACCGCCCTATCATCGAAATGAGTGGCGGCCAGCGAGCAAAAGTGATTTTGGCAAAACTACTGCTTGAAAAACCAGATGTATTGCTATTAGACGAGCCAACAAATTTTCTTGATAAAGACCATGTTGCATGGCTGGCAGAATACCTATCTTCTTTAGAAAACGCTTTTTTAGTTGTTTCCCATGATTTTGAGTTTTTAGACAAAATTGCAAATCGTATTTGCGATATAGATAATGACACAATAACAAAGTATTACGGCACTTATTCTGAATTTCTGCAAAAAAAGACACTGCTGCGTGAAGATTACATTCGTCAATACTCAGCACAACAAAAGGAGATTAAAAGAACAGAGGAGTTTATCAGGAAAAATATCGCTGGACGAAAAGCGAAAATGGCAAGAGGGCGGCAAAAACAGCTTGATCGAATGGACAAAATGGAAGCTTTGGAACAGAAAGAGATTATCCCCCATTTTCATTTTCCTGTTTTACCGCTGACAAATACGGAGCATTTACAGGTCAAACACCTGGCAGTTGGGTATCACTATCCAGTTCTATTGGATATTGATTTTAGTATTAAGGGCGGTCAAAAAGTTGTTATCACCGGCTTTAATGGAATTGGGAAGTCCACTTTGCTCAAGACTTTAATTGGGCAAATCCCGTCCATGCAAGGTCATTTCAAATTTTCCGATCAAGTTGCCCTTGGATATTTTGAGCAGGACTTGATATGGGATGAACCTGAACAGACACCAATTCAAATTGTTTCCAATGTCCATCCCGATATGGTAATAAAGGATGTTCGGAAACATTTAGCTCGGTGTGGGATTTCCAGTAAACATGCGATGCAAGCTATTGGAACATTAAGTGGAGGTGAGCAGGCCAAAGTGAAAATGTGCTTGCTAACACTGACCCCTTGCAATTTTCTGATTATGGATGAACCTACAAATCATCTGGATGTTCAGGCAAAGGATGCACTGAAATCAGCTCTTATGGATTTTAATGGTACGGTGTTGCTTGTATCACATGAAGAAGCATTTTACCGTGATTGGACACAACGGATTATTAACATTGAGAAAAGATAAAAAACAGTGAAAACATTATGAAAACTCCTGCCCGCCTGACGGGAAAAGAAAAAAACCGTTGCTGGGCAGGTTGATTTGGTGCGCTTAAATTACTTATTTCAGTGGCGGTTCAGATTAGAGCCGCCGCTTCTTTTCCCCAAAAAACCAACGACGACCCAGCACACCATGTAATCAACACGGCGGCCATAGGAGGATGCTGCCGTGTCTATTTTTCTCTTTCACAGTCTCCATAAACTGCACCAATTAAAAAAAGTATAGTCCCACCTCCGGGTTATTCCGGCTATGTATGCGAAATTTGTTGGAACCTTAACTATTATGTCATTACATGCGTCCGTGTGGCTTCATGCCGCCCGGGCGCTTTTGTGTTCTTATGGGGCTGCTTCGGGTCATGTTGGCCCGAAGTCATTCCCCGGTGTCGCTCCCCGCCGCCTTCGTTTCGGTCACTCGTCAACCAACAACCGAAACGGAGGTCAATATGGCTATTATCAATTTGCGGGACTATTACCCATTCTATACATCAGATTGCTTCATGGAAGTATCGGAAGAAGTTGCAGAAATGTTCAAAGAATTTGATCGTAAAGAGGCTGCCTACCGGCTGCGTACATACCGCCACAAAGCCTACTATTCCCTTGATCGGGATGATGGGCTGGAGCATGAGGCTGTCTTTGTCGCACTTTCGCCCCATGAGCTGTACGAGCGAAAAGTTACCATGCAGGAACTTCACGCAGCGATTGCCAGTCTGCCGGACAAACAGGCAAAACGGATTTATGCTCATTTCATTCTCGGCATGACCAAACAGGACATTGCCCGGGCAGAGGGCGTCCATGAAAAAGTGGTTCGTGTCGCAATCGAGCGAGGTCTGCGGCGCTTAGAAAAAATTTTGAAAATTTCTTTGTAAGGCGTACCGATTTAGGCCGGAAAATGAAATGGCTTATGAGAGGTAAAACACTTCGGGTCACAATGGCCCGAGGTTCAGACAAGCCTCATGCAGATTGAAAATTGAATAAAAAGACACCCGGATACGAAGGGGAACGCGCTGTGTGACAGACCCGCCATGACCTCGGATTTCAGAGAATACAGTCTTTGTAAAACTGAGCGAGCGAACAGGTCCATGCCATAGGTGGGGCAAGGCTGGCTCCACCGGAACAGGTGCAGGCCCCGGATACTTGCGTTTAGTCACAGTCCGAGCGTTGAAGCGGCCTTGCAAGCCGTGAGCCGTCGCAGGCAATGAGAACGCCTTGCCATCAGAATGGGGAGAGTTGAAATACTATGGGGCATGAAGCCTATGTCCGTCCGGTGTGTCTGAAATGAAGTGAAAACCTATGGGGAGCCCCCGGCAATGCTGTCTGATGATAGGCCAACCGATCCGGCGCGGCTCCCCATCTTTTCAAAAAAGGAGCACTTTATGGGAAATGCGTTTGGAATGATCCCCGGCTTGGAACCGGACGAATGGAGCAATGACGCTTGCCGTGGTTATGTCATTATGGCAATGGAGAACTGCGGATTTTCAAAGAAGGATATACGGCGTGTTGTGGGGCAGCTTTATGAAGTATTTGACCTCAACAGCGTGGAGGACGCCAAAGAAAAGTACCATTCCAGTCCTTACTGACCTCGGGCCACATCGACCCGAAGTGGAGAAAACTCAAAGGGCGGCACCTGCCGGGTGCCGTCTTTTGACATTTCCCCACGGGACAAGTGGGAAAGGCTGGCATATACACGCACTTTCGCAAAGGAGGTTTTCAATGACGCAAGCTGTCACTTATGAACGAGAAACAAAGTCTGTCGCATTTCAAGGGAAGATCATTGTGCTGGAAAGCCTCACGCCGGTACTTCCCCCGAAGGAGAAAGCACAGCGCAAAAAAGAAATTGAGCGTTGTCTTTACGAGGTGTTCAGCAAATATGGAGACAGATTTCCCTAATCATTCGCAACATTGTTGTCCGGGGCTGCTGATGGTATAATATAGTTGTAAGGTTGGTAGCTCCATTCCAACAAGGAAAGGAGCCCAATATGGAATTTATCAGAGAAGATTGTATTTACGCAAGACAGTCAGTAGACCGCAAGGACAGTATCAGCATTGAAAGTCAAATCGACTTTTGCAAGTATGAATTGAAAGGTGGGAGCTGCCGGGTATTCAAGGACAAAGGCTATTCCGGTAAGAACACGGACAGGCCGGAGTTTCAAAAGCTGCTGGGCGAGATCCGCAAGGGAAAGGTTCGGCGGGTCATCGTGTACAAGCTGGACCGTATAAGCCGCTCTATTCTGGACTTTGCAACGATGATGGAGCTGTTTCAAGAGTACGATGTGGAGTTTGTATCCTCCACGGAAAAGTTTGATACTTCGACACCGATGGGCCGGGCCATGCTGAATATCTGCATTGTATTCGCCCAGCTTGAACGTGAGACAATTCAGAAGCGTGTCACAGACGCCTACTATTCACGGTGCCTGAAAGGCTTTCACATGAGCGGACAGGCGCCATACGGTTATCAGTTAGAGCCTACTGTGGTAGAGGGTATCCGCACAAAGAAAATGGTTGCCGACCCCGTAGCCGCCGACCATGTTCGGCTGATGTTTGAAATGTACGCTGAACCGGAAACCTCCTTCGGAGATATTACCCGATACTTCGAGGAACATGACATAAAAATTTATGGCAAATCCATGTTCCGTACATTTCTTTCCCAGCTTTTAAGAAACCCGGTTTACGCACAGGCCGATTTGGAGCTGTACGAATTTTTCAAGAGCCAGGGCGCAGCGATTGTCAATGACGCTTCTGACTTTGCCGGAACAAACGGCTGCTATCTCTATCAGGGGCGGGATGTGAAGGAGGACAAGGACAGGTGCTTAAAAGACCAGATACTTGTTATCGCTCCCCATGAAGCACTCATTTCCTCTGACACATGGCTGAAATGCCGGAAAAAACTTATGGCAAATACCACCTTCCAACAGGGACGGAAACCGAAGAACACTTGGCTGGCCGGAAAAATCAAATGCGGTCATTGTGGGTATGCGCTGAAAGCCACCCATGTACCAAACAGCACCGGGTATTTCCGCTGTACCAAACGGACGGAAAATAAAGGCTGTCCGGGCTGCGGGAAAATCCGCAAAGAAGAATTTGAGCAATTCATTTTCTCGGCCATGCAGGAGAAATTCAAAGACTTTCAGATACTCCACGGCAGGGAGGAAAAAGTCAATCCGAAACTGACAGCCTATCAAGTGGAACTGGCACAGGTGGAGGCAGAAATTGAAAAGCTGCTGGATACGCTGACCGGAGCCAATGCGACCTTACTTGCCTACGCTAACAAAAAAATTGAAGAACTGGACACCCGACGCCAGACTATTTCAAAGGCAATCGCCGAATTGAGTGTTGAAACCATATCGCCCCAGCAGATAAAGAAGTTGTCCTATTATCTCGACAACTGGGACAGCATAGATTTTGACGACAAAAGAAAAGCTGCCGATGGTTTGATCTCTACGATCAAGGCCACCAGCGACCGTGTTCAGATAGAGTGGAAAATCTGATACTTCCACTCTATCGACCCTCATTTCTATTTTATCTCGTTTGTACCCCTTGTACACCGATGTTT
>NZ_JACRST010000038.1 GCF_014384885.1 Ligaoa zhengdingensis | reverse complement strand
CAGGCTCTTGCGGTGAGCTTGATGTCTACCAGTGATTTGTTCTGCTTGATCCGCTCAATCATGATATGTTCAACGGGGATGCGGGTGTAGTTTTCAAGAATCCGCCATGCCGTAGCGGTGTGTACGTCATCAAAGAGAATGATCGCCGTAATCTTCTGCATGACCTCATAATCAAGATTTTTGAGCGTGGCGCACAGCTTGTACGGGTCGGAGTTTTCGCAGTCCACTACCAATACGGTCTTATCGCTGTCATCTATGAAGTCGTAGATATTGTTTTTTACAAAAGCCCCTGCATCGGAGACTTTACTGTATTCCGTGAAGGCGTCGCAATGCCATTGATAAAGCAGGGTAGCAAACTTCTTGTCATTATAGAGGACATTACCCTCGTCCATCGGTACCCAGTTGATGTACATTTGATAGGGGTAGTAGGAGAGACTTGCGTAATAGATGTCCGCAGCATCTTTCGTTCCGTCCTCCGTCAAGCCGTTTGGCATAATGAACAGCTCTTTTATGTACGCCCAGTTAATCCAGATTGGAAAGAGGCTTTTGCAGTTGTTAATGCGGTCTGAAATCAGCCGGTTGATCTCGATAATGTGGTGGCAGAGCTTTGTACTCGACTTTTTAATAAAGCTGATTCCGTCATTTGAAAGCTGCTGCATACTGGATGTTGGAAGGATCTCCGGCATCGAAAGAAGCCCACGGTATTCCATCCGCATGATGTCATTTATTTTCCGGTAATTGCGCTCAATGGCGGTGCGGATGATACATAGATTACGAATGATACGGGCATTTTTATCCTGTTCAAGCCGGTTGTATATCTCTATCTTCGGCGGCTCGTGTTCATTTTGAAAAATACGGAGCGGGACGCCGATCAGGTAAGCGACCTTTGACACAAGCTCATAGGTGCTGTCTTTATAAGCAATCTGTTCTCCGGCATATTCGACGCCATTCAACATGACTGAATTGCCCATGATCTACTCCTTTCGATGGAACGTGGGTTATTGAGCGTACTTTTTGAAGTTTTCAGCTTGTTCCAGAACCTCCTTGTAGACATCATCAATGGTTACGGGGGGATAGTCAAATTCATCCAGTAGCAGTATGAGGTCAACTTGCAGATTTGCCTTAATGTCATCACGGGTAGACCAGTCGGTGTATTTAGCTTTGTCATCGACAATAATCTTAATCCGCTTTGACAATTCAATCATCTTATCGTCCGGGTACTCGAACTCATACTTCTTGGCAACCGCCTTGAGAATGTCATAAAAGGCTTTTTCCTCGTAGTCAATTCCCATGCCCTTGAAGGAGTCTTTTTCCTTTTTGAGTTCTTCAAGGAGCTTCGCAAGCTGCTCCGCCACATCGTCAAGAACTTCATTAGCAAAAGCCTCATCACGACGGCGATTGTTGTACTCATCAACAACCCGCTTGAGGCGGTCTGAGAACTCCATGCCCATAATGCGGTTGACTTTTTTATACTCATCAATCGCTTGAGAAAGAAGCCTCTGCAACACCTTTATCTTTGTGTTTGGAAGTTGGATTGCATTGATCTTATCCAGATACTCGTCACTGAAAATATCAACAGAGATGTGTTTTCCCGTCTCAAACAGTTCCTCTATACCATCAGATTGAATTGCACCTTCAAGAAGTTCACGGACACGGGCATTCATTTGTGAAATGTCAGGGGCATCACCCTTTGTGAGTTTGAAAAGAATAGAGCGCACAGCACAGTAGAAGTGCAGATAGTCCTTTTCTTTATCAGAGATAGCCTCACTTGAACTGCATAGGTTGAACGCTTGTTTCATGCGCTTGACTGCCGCCATAAAGCGAGTTTCCAAATCTTCCGTGAGCTGTACATACTCAACAGCCCGATTGAGGCAAGCAAGCTGCTCTTTCGGTGAGCCGTTGAAGTAAGCCGTGCTATTGAAGTTGTGGAACATCTGAGCCAAGACATCGAGTTGGTCTTTAACAATCGTGATAGACTGCTCGACGCCTTCAAACTCATCGCTCTCAAAGTTGGTGTATTTCTTGAGGGCGAGATTCATGTTTTTCTTAATGCCGATGTAGTCCACGATCAAGCCCTTGTCCTTGCCGGTATAGACGCGGTTGACGCGGGAAATCGTCTGGATAAGGCTGTGCTGCTGGATGGGCTTGTCGATGTAGATTGTGTCGAGTGCCGGTACGTCGAAGCCGGTAAGCCACATATCAACAACGATGGCAATTTTGAAGTTTGATTTAACGTTCTTAAACTGACGGTCAAACTCCTTGCGATCATCTTTCGTTCCCAGCATTTCATAAAGCTCAGGCTCATCATCTTTATTTCGCGTCATGATGAGCTTAATCTTCTCGATGGGTTTGAGTTCCTTTTTCTCTTTTTCCGTCAGTTGAACCCCGTCAGGGCAAACCTTTTTCTCTGCCCATTCCGGTCTCATTCCAACTATAATCTGATAAAAAGCGTATGCAATCTTGCGATTAGAGCAGACAAACATTGCTTTTCCTGCAACGGTAGCTCCTTCGGCAACGCGGGTCTCATAGTGGTTAATGAAGTCCTCCGCAACTGCGTGAAGTCGGTCAGGATCACCGATGATCGCATCAATATGAGCAACCGCCTTCTGGCTTTCCTCAATCTGATGCTCATTTGCGCCTTCAACAGCACAGCGGTCATAATAATCTTCAATTTCCCGAACCTTTGCCTGATCAAGAGTGACCCGTGCAGCGCGTCCGTCGTAGACAAGGTTGACTGTGATACCGTCTTTAACCGCTTCTGTCATTGTGTAGGCATCGACAACCGGACCGAAGACTTCAATCGTGCCATCTACGGGCGTGCCGGTGAAACCAACATAGGTAGCATTGGGGAGAGAATCGTGTAGGTACTTTGCGAATCCATAGCTTCGCTCTACACCTTCGGCAGTGACCTTGACTTTCTGATCGAGGTTTATCTGACTACGGTGTGCTTCATCGGATATGCAGATCACATTCGCTCTATCCGTCAGAAGCTCCAAGTCCTCGGTGAACTTTTGGATGGTGGTCATGTACACCCCACCGCTTGTCCTGCCTTGAAGTTCCTGACGTAGCTTTTCGCGGGAATCAATGCTCACAACGGTTTCGTCACCAATGTACTTCTTGGATGCTACAAACTGCTTTGAGAGCTGGTCATCCAAATCCGTTCGGTCGGTAATAATCAGGATTGTAGGGCTATGGAAGAAGGTACTCTTCATAAGCATTCTTGTGAGGAAGAGCATAGTATAGCTTTTTCCGCAGCCTGTCGCGCCGAAGTATGTGCCGCCCTTGCCGTCCCCCTCCGGTCTGAGATGTACCTTGATATTCTCAAACAGCTTGACCGCAGCAAAATACTGAGGATAGCGGCAGACGATTTTGAGGTCTTTGTCCGAGCTATCAGGGAAATAGACAAAATCCTTGATGACTGCCAAAAGCCGTTCTTTGCGGAACAGTCCGCTCACCATAGTTACAAGGGAATTGATGCCGTCCAATTCCTTATCGTCAGCTTCAATCTTTCTCCACGCATAGAAGAAGTCATACGGGGAGAAGAAGGAACCGTATTTATTATTTGCACCATCGCTTATGACGATGAAGGCGTTATACTTGAAGAGTTCAGGAATATCACGGCGATAACGCACGGTAAGCTGAGTATAGGCGTCCATGATCGTTGTGTTTTCTTTGACTGCACTCTTGAACTCAAGCACAATAACTGGAATGCCGTTGATGAATACAATCCCGTCCGGTATGCGTAGCTGGTTGTTGATGCCTTCAATTTCAAATTGGTTGACGATCTTGAACACGTTTTTCTCTGGCTCATCAAAGTCAATCAACTCAATGTAAAGGTCTTTCTTTGTGTGATCTTCGCGGTTGAAGATGAAGCCGTCACAAACCATTTTGCAGACTGCTTTGTTTGCTTCGTAGATCGTGCCGGAAATAGACCTCAGGCGAAGGATAATGCTATCAACCTCGCTTGCGGTAAGACCCTCTGCGGCATACCTGTTCAGGAGGTATTTCCGCAGATCGTCGATAAGCAGAACCTCAGAGCGTTCGCGGTGGATCTGCTCACCATTCAAATAGATATAACCTTCATCCTGAAACAACTCCATGATGGACATTTCAAGAGAATGCTCATTGAAGTTCGCCATTATCATTTCCCCCTAACTGTCTTCGCATTTCTTCTTCAAATGCTTTTTCGCTTTGCTGGAAGTCGTATTCCCGATACTTCAATCCTAAGCGTGTCAGCATGAGTGTTCCTTCCCAGTCATCTATATTTGAGTATTGCTTTGCGCGGTTTACATCTGTGAGAATACCAAGAATCAAGCCCGTACAATCAAGCGCAAAGTCTATCATTTCCTGAACGTCCGGATAGGAAATAGGGTAACGATCCGGAAGGTTCTCACTGTTCACGATGCGCTGCTCATCGTTGTGGGCATAGAGTTTGTTTCTCTGCATTCGGATGTTATCTCTCTTTTTGCTCAGTCCGTTGAAACGTTTCTGATATAGATCCAAAAACTCCGGGAAAGTTAAATCCACCCGAACAGGAACATTGTCCGCACCAGGAATATCAAACGCTGCAAAGAGTTTTCTATCTGCCTCAACCCGGTTCTTAAAGAAGCATTCCTCTTGTGGCTTGAGTTGGTGCTGATATGGGATCGGGTAGGAAAAGGTTGTTCCGTCATGATCCACCGTCAAAGTTTCTCTGTACTTTGGGAAAAGGTCTTGGTTTTCCTCGCATTTAGCAAGGAGGGTTCCAATGGACACGACACCATTCGAGCTATCATACAGTTTGGCAATCTCCATGAAACAGGCTTTCATCAGGGCATCATAGACTGTATGGTAGAATGCTGGCGAAACCTTCATCTCTTCGGCATAATTATGTTGGTTCTTCCGATACTGCTGCATGATCAGGTAGTAGGCTTTTGCGTCGAAAGCTCCCTGGTGAAGTTCTTCGGCAATTCTGATCAATGTTTCCTTGTCCATTTTCGTCCCTCCCTTCGTAGGAAAATGATAATTTAGCGGCTTAATCGGACAGTTTTGCGAGGAGAACGGATCGAAGCTCATTAAGTTTCTGGATTTCCATTGTATTTGCTTCAATTTGCTCGTCCAAAGCGTTCATTTTCTTCTGAAAATCACTGATCACCTTGGTCGGAGGGACAAGGATTTTCATAGATTGGATGTTGTACATAGGCAACTTTGCTTGAACCGCACCGACTGTCAGAAGGTCAATCTCCTTAATTTGCTTTTTATAGCAAAGTGTATAATAGAGATAGTCGGAAGTAACCGTATGAATACCTGCGAGTTTAACGCAGTTTTCAGTAAGGTTTGCTTTATCAAGAGAGGAATGAATCTTGCCGAGCAATCCGATTGTACCAACAATCGAAATGACAATATCTCCGGTGTTTACTATATATCGTGAGATGGCTTGATGCGTTTCTTCATCAATATATTGGAATTGGTCTGTGAGACAGACATAGCGACTTCCGCCAACATCACGAACACGAATATAAGGGTGTTCTGTTGGATCATCAAGTAATTCACAGTCGGCAGGAAGGCGTTTGCCGCCTTTGACTGTACAGAGGCTATCCAAACTGACGATGCTATAACCCTCGGGAAGCTTGTCACACCCATAGTAAGAAGCAAATTGATCTTGGAATACTGCTTGTGCAGTTGCTTCTAAATTATCATTTATCTTCCGCTTGAGTTCAATCCGATCCGTGATCGTATTGTATGCCTTTACAATGCTGCGTTGCTTCTCGATAGAGGGGACAGGCAGTTCAACCTTGCACATTTCATCCCAGTCCATAATTTCCCGGACGCTGCCGTGAGACTTAAAACGTGCATAACGATCAAACTCCGGTCTGCTGAACCAGAGCATTAGGTATTCGGGCAGTAGCTCGTTTTCATCTTTCACTTCAAAAACGGTATAGATATTGCTGACAAGCCCCTCATCATAATCCGTTAGAAGAGCAATACCAATTTTGTCTCCACGCCGAGAAGTATCTGGAATGTAGGTAAACTGCCCCCGTTTGACTACCTTGTATTTCGTAAAGTCGGTACCAACCGTGTTTGCAATAGAGGGAATGAACATCTTTTGGACGGAAACACCTAAAAGGTTTTCCTCTTTTCCGTCTGTGTTCCTGACATCGACTTGGCGAATGAAGTCTCCAAGCAGCCTATATCCTTCTTTCATTGTGACACCTCACCCTATGTATTTTCTGTGTGCCAGCTTGACGTTTTGCTGTTTGACCATAGCATAGTGCATGGTCGTGTCGATTTTCTGATGCCCTAAGAGCTGCTGGACTTGCTCTATGGGCATTCCTTTATCTATGGCAGACGTTGCCAGTGTTCTTCGAAACTTATGTGGATGGACACGAGGCAGATTCAGCCTTTTCCCCAGTTCTCGAAGCCGTCTTTCTACGCCGCCGATCTGCAAACGGTCATGCGGCGCGGTCAGCGAGACAAACAAAGCTGAACAGGCGTCTGTACGGCTTTCCAGATAGTTTTGCAGATGGATTTTCGTCCTTGCATCGAAATAGACGATCCGTTCTTTGCTCCCTTTTCCGAAAACAACGCACTCTCGCTCATTGAAGTTGATGTCATCGCGGTTGAGGGCAACCATCTCACCAACACGCATTCCGGAGGATGCGAGAAGGTCAATCATAGCGAGATCGCGGACATTGCAGCAGTTGTCCCGCATGATTTCCAATGCCTCGTCGGTATAGGTTTCCTTGATCACTTTTGCCGTTTTTACCTTGTGGATCCGGCGTACCGGGCTTTTTACGATGTAATCCTCATCTTCAAGCCACGAAAAGTAGCTGGATAGGATGCGGCGGATATTATCTATCGTGACCTTGCTTGACTTACGGTTTGCCTGATACTCTGTTAGGTACTTTCGCAAGTCCTCAGTTGCGATCTCTTGTGGTTCTTTGTCAATGCCGGATAGCATTGACACAATGGTCTGACGGTAATAGCTCAAGGTTTTTTCTGAGCAGCCTTCAATGCGTTTTGCGTTGATGAAACAGGCAACCGTATCGACCTTTGCGCTTTCTACCATGTCCGCGCTGTGACTTAGCTCTACGCCACTCAGCACCCCTTCAAGGACGCTTTGAAGCTGTTTTAATTGTGCGTTGTTCAGAAACGGAAGCATCTGACGCTGCACTTCTTGAATTAGTTGTTCTTTCATTGTCGTGTCTCCTTTGAATATTCTCAGAGAACGACTTTTCAGTGGCAGTTCTTAGGGTAAAACTCTCGCCACTGGTGAGAGTAATGGACGGTAAATGATAATTTAGCGGCACAATGTTCTTGCGTCATGTATGACCAATACCGTTCAGATGCCCAAAACGGTAATCCGTGGACAAAATATACCGTGCAAGACCTCATTGATAAAAAGTACATTGATCCGCCTATGGACGGGAATCACGGAGAACTTCATCCCAAGGCAAGCGACTATGTAGCCACAGGTATTCCCTTTGTTATGGCAAACAATCTGTCCGATGGGTTCGTTGATCTGTCTCAATGCGCCTTTATTACAGAAAAGCAAGCAAAAACTCTTAGGAAAGGATTTGCCCGACCGGATGATGTTCTGTTAACACACAAGGCAACTCTTGGTAGAACTGCTATTGTTCCCGAAGGTTACGAATACATTATCTTGACCCCGCAAGTTACATACTATCGTGTCCATAAAGGACTGAGCAACGTTTATTTACGTTACTATTTCGAGTCAAGCTATTTCCAGTCAACGCTGGAAGCCTTTGCAGGTGGCGGAAGTACACGAGCTTACATTGGAATTACAAAGCAATGCGGGCTGCCGGTATATTTGCCGTGTGAATCATCCATGAATATCTTAACATACTCATTATCTCAAATAGAGCGGGTTCGCCTATTGAATCAAACAGAAATACAGCAGCTAATAGATGCTCGCAATACTTTAATAACACAGTTATCAAGCCGCTAAATTATCATTTTCCGCTCTCTTCAAAGCAATGCGGTCGGTAATTGCACGGTAGGACTCGACGATCTCACATTGTCTCGCATAGGAGGGAACAGGGAGCTTTATACGGCAAAGATCGTCCCATGTAATTCCGCCTCGAACACTGCCGTCCGTCATGAACCAGCACTCACGGTCAAACTCCGGTCTACGAAACCACATCATCAAATACTCTTCGTTTAAGACATCGCGGTCAATAATCTCAAACATGAAATACGCCGGAGAAACTATTGCAGGGCTGCCTTTCTCATAGAGCGCAATCGGAAGACGTTCATCGCGTCCAACGTGCATTGGGTTACAGGCAAATAGCCCCTTGCTGATCAGTTTATACCGACTCAAATCTGTGCCAATTACATTTGCGACGGAAGGCATAAACTCTTTGTCGATGCTTATGCCAAGAACAGTGCTGGTGACTTCCTCGGAGTTTCGATAATCAACAAGCCGAATGTGTTTACCAAGAGGTTCATAATTCGATTTCATAGCCCAGCTCCTTAAACACGGTCAACAGGTCTGCCTTTGACTTTTCTTCTGCAATGAGCAGATCACGCAGTTCACTTTGCAGCGTCTTCATTTTTGTATCAAAGTCGATGTTCTCATCGCGGTTTACAAACTCAATGTAACGGCTCGGAACAAGGGTAAAGCCCTTTTCAGCAACCTCATCGAAGGATGCGCTGTAACAAAATTCAGGCACATTCTGATAAGTTTCTTCATAGCCTTCCTGCTGCCATGCGTGATAGACGCCCGTGACTTTTGCACGGTCTTCTTCTGTCAGCTCAATATACTTCTTTTCATAAGGGCTTCCCATTTGCCGCAAGTCCATGAAAAGGATCTCGCGCTCACGGTTACGGAAGCGTTTTACCTCTCCGTTTTCTTCAACCACACGAGCCTTTTTATTCTTGTTCAGAATCCAAAGCGTAACGCTGATGTCGGTGGTGTAGAAGAGGTTGCGGGGAAGGATGATGATTGCTTCGACGAGATTGTTCTCGATGAGCTGACGGCGGATTTTCAGCTCTGTACCATCGTCAGATAGTGCGCCGTTTGCAAGCAGGAAACCGGCAACACCGTTCTGAGAGAGCTTTGAAACAATGTTCAGAATCCAGCCATAGTTTGCGTTACTCGTCGGCGGAACTTCATAGCCGTCCCAGCGCGGATCATCAATCAGCTCATTATCACCACGCCATTCTTTCTGATTAAAAGGCGGGTTTGCCATAATGTAATCTGCCTTGAGGTCCTTGTGCTGGTCATTGGTGAATGTGTTCGCTGCCATTTCTCCGAGGTTTGCAGAGATGCCGCGAATAGCCAGATTCATTTTGCACAGCTTGTACGTCGTGTTTGTATATTCCTGACCATAGATAGAGACCTTCTTCTTGTTGCCGTGATGTGCCTCCACGAACTTCATTGACTGCACGAACATACCGCCAGAACCGCAGCAAGGGTCATAGAGAATACCGTCATACGGCTCGATCATTTCCGCAATCAAATTGACAATGCACTTCGGCGTATAGAACTCGCCCTTACCTTTGCCTTCTGCAAGTGCAAATTTACTCAGGAAGTATTCGTAGACTCGTCCGATAATGTCATTCTCTTTATCGCCGGTGTTGATCTTATCAATCTCGTCCAGCAGTGATGCCAGCTTTGCTGTGTCGATGTGAAGACGTGAGTAGTAGTTGTCCGGCAGTGCGCCTTTCAGTGCGGGATTCGCTTTCTCAATCGTATAGAGGGCGGTGTCGATTTTCAGCGCAATGTCATCCTGTTTCGCATTCTCCATGATGAAAGACCAACGGCTGATCTCAGGCAGGAAGAACACGTTGTCCTTCGTATAGAAGGCAACATTGTCAACAAACTTCTCACCGTATTTTTCAGAAATAGCTTTCCTTTGTGCCTCAAACTTATCGCTGGCAAACTTCAAGAAGAAAAGGCTGAGAACGACGTGCTTGTATTCTGCTGGTTCAACAGAACCACGAAGTTTGTCTGCGGACTTCCACAGAGCTTCCTCCATAGAAATCTCCTTCTTCGGTGCCGATGCGGCTCGTGCCATATCAAAATCCTCCCTATGTATTTATCTAACCTATTTTACAAAAAGAGCTGTACGAAAAACCGGACTCAGTTCTTGTCCGTTCGCACAGCCTCACATATATCTCCGATGTCACAGTTCAGGTAATCACAAATGCGCAGCAAAATAGAGAGGGACACTTCTTCCCCCTTATTCAGTTTTGTCCATGTTCCGGCAGACAGCCCTACCTCATGTCGTAGAGAAGCCCTCTTTATGTCGCGTTCCAGAAGAAGCATCCATAGTTTCTTATAGCTTATGCGCACGGCAACCATCCTTTCACTTGCTTGCATTCAACATCGCTTATAATATTATACCGGATTTCATTCTCAAAAGCAATCCGATGATGCAAAAATTAAAGAAAAAGTTTCAACTTCTCGAACCTTCTCTCAAGGATGCAGGGCATCTCCGGTCAACAGAAGATGCCCTGCTTTTGAAGAGATTATTCGCGCTGTGTGCTGCGCAGATGATCACGGTCATGGTCAACAGAAGGAGCGAGAAACGTATCAACATTAGACTTGATCGTCTCTATGTGCTTCGCTTCTTTTTTGAGCTTCGCACGTTCATCATAGAGCCGTTGCTGCTCTTCAAGAAGTCGCTGCTGTTCCGCTTGCAGTGTCTTCAAGCTCGGCAGTTTTTCATCGCCCTGCATGGCAAGAAGCGTACTCCGCGCCGCCTCAAAGATCACAAGCTCTGCCTCATGCTTTGCCTTGAACCCCGGCTTGTCTTTTGCCTTCTGGAAGGCATCATATACAGGCTTGAGCCGCTGGTAGTTGGAGATATTTTTGATGAGCGGCTGGACTTCCCGCAGACGTGCTTCAACGCCTTTCAGTTCCTTGCCGGTACGGTCATAGGAACCGTGAACATCCTCAACCTTCTTCTCAAGATCGGCGTATTGAAGCAGATTGTTTTCCGTGAGATAGTTGAGTGTCCGTGCCGCTTCCTTGAGGATAGTGAGCTTTGCTTTATGCTCGTAACCCTTGCTGTCGATAAGCCTAATCCGCTCCTGAATATCTCCGATGAGAGAGATGCGCTTCGGCGTGGTCTGTCTCTGACTTCTTCGGGGCGTCCGTCCGGCAATCCGCTCCTTGATGCGTTCCTCGGTGTAGTTTTCACCGATAGTTTTAGACCTTGTAAACCGCTCCTGACCTTCAGCGCGGAAGGAGATGTATTTGCCAGTCTTGATTTCATAACCGGCTTCCTGCATGAGCCGCAGAAAGTCATCGTAGTCCTTCGCCGTGATGACAAGCCGGTCGATGGTCTGCTTGAGTTTCTGCTTCCAGCTCGTGCCGCGTTTGGCTTCGGTGTACTCCTTGTAGCCCATGCCCTTGTTCTGAGAGGGAGGGATAACAGAGAGACC
>NZ_JACRST010000037.1 GCF_014384885.1 Ligaoa zhengdingensis | reverse complement strand
CAGGCTCTTGCGGTGAGCTTGATGTCTACCAGTGATTTGTTCTGCTTGATCCGCTCAATCATGATATGTTCAACGGGGATGCGGGTGTAGTTTTCAAGAATCCGCCATGCCGTAGCGGTATGTACGTCATCAAAGAGAATGATCGCCGTAATCTTCTGCATGACCTCATAATCAAGATTTTTGAGCGTGGCACACAGTTTGTACGGGTCGGAGTTTTCGCAGTCCACCACCAATACGGTTTTCTCGCTGTCATCTATGAAGTCGTAGATATTGTTTTTTACAAAAGCCCCTGCATCAGAGACTTTACTGTATTCCGTGAAGGCGTCGCAATGCCATTGATAAAGCAGGGTAGCAAACTTCTTATCATTATAGAGGACATTACCCTCGTCCATCGGTACCCAGTTGATATACATTTGATAGGGGTAGTAGGAGAGACTGGCGTAATAAATATCGGCAGCATCTTTCGTTCCGTCCTCTGTCAAACCGTTTGGCATGATGAACAGCTCTTTTATGTACGCCCAGTTAATCCAGATTGGAAAGAGGCTCTTGCAGTTGTTAATGCGGTCTGAAATCAGCCGGTTGATCTCGATAATGTGGTGGCAGAGCTTTGTACTCGACTTTTTTATAAAGCTGATTCCGTCATTTGAAAGCTGCTGCATACTGGAAGCCGGGATGATCTCTGGCATTGAAAGCAGCCCTCGATACTCCATTCGCATGATGTCATTTATTTTCCGGTAGTTGCGCTCAATGGCGGTGCGGATGATACATAGATTACGAATGATACGGGCATTTTTATCCTGTTCAAGCCGGTTGTATATCTCTATCTTCGGCGGCTCGTGTTCATTTTGGAAAATACGAAGCGGGACGCCGATCAGGTAAGCGACCTTTGACACAAGCTCATAGGTGCTGTCTTTGTAGGCAATCTGTTCTCCGGCATATTCGATTCCATTCAACATGACTGAATTGCCCATGATCTACTCCTTTCTCGTAGGGGAGTTAAGCGGTCATTACATTGTCCGTCCACATCTCACACTGGCTCATGACAGTCTGGACAGCATCATCCATACCCTCTGGCGGATATTTGTGTTTTTTCAGCAACCTTTTGACCAGGCGGCGCATTCCAGCTCTTGCGCTCTCTTTCTTTTGCCAGTCTATTGTCTGGTTTTTGCGAAGCAAATCTGTCAGTTCTTTCGTGATAGCAATAAGCTCGTCATGCTCGTAAAAGTCCTTGATTGCTTGCGGCTTTGTGAGGGCATCATAGAAAGCAAGCTCGTCCGCTGTCAATCCGAGTTTTTCACCCTCGGCGGCAGCAGCGGCAATGTCTTTCGCCAGCTTGAGTAATTCTTGAATGACTTCCTCGTTGGTCAGCATTCCGTTCAAATAGCGGTTCATTGCGCTCTGAATGATTTCGGAGAACTTTTCAGACTTGACAATATTTGTTCGACGGTAAACAGAGACCTGTTCGGAAATCAGTTTTTTCAGGAGTTCGACTGCAAGATTCTTCTCCTTCATGTTTGCCACTTCTTCAAGAAACTTCGGATCGAACAACGAAAACTCAGTCTGGACATCGGAGAAGAGGTTGATAACACCTTCGCTCTTGATGCTGTGCTTCAAAAGCTCGTTAATGCGCTCATTTACTTCCGGAAGCGTAAACTTCTTTCCGGTACCGCCTGAAACCAAGCGCACGGTCATTGTTCTTACGGACTCGAAGAAAGCTGCCTCCATGCGAGTTTGCTCGTCTACCAAGCTGCTGCACAGCGAAAGTGCCTGCTTGAGAAGCAGGGCTTCTTTGATAAACACATTCTGTGTCTTCTCATGGTCGGGAAGCTCGTACTCTGCAACACTCTTGCCGAGTATGAAGTTCACTCCGCCGCTGATGAGCTTCGCCCTGTCGAGGTCGCTTCCGGTCATGAATTTCTCATAACTGAATCCGTGGAACAAATCTCTGCAAATAGAGAGCTTTTCAAGGAACTTCGGATATGCAGCCTTGCTTACATCTGTATCACCATAGTTCTTCTTGTCTCTGGCAGTATAGTCGTTCATTGCCTGTTTCAGTGCAGCCGCAATACCGACGTAATCGACAACCAAACCGCCTTCTTTATCTTTGAAGACACGATTGACGCGGGCGATAGCTTGCATCAGGTTGTGTCCAGCCATCGGCTTATAGACATACATCGTAGCAAGGGAGGGAACATCAAAGCCGGTCAGCCACATATCCACGACGATGGCGATTTTCAGCGGAGAGTTGTTGTCTTTGAATTTCCGCGCCATATCGTCCTTATGAGCTTTGTTGCCGATAATCTCACGCCATTCTTCGGGATCGTTATTGCCTTGCGTCATGACCACTGCAATCTTTTCCGTCCACGCTGGGCGTAGCTCAAGAATGCGCTTATAAATCTTCATTGCTATGGGACGCGAATAAGCAACGATCATCGCCTTGCCGGTTAGGATATTCTCACGGTAATTCTCGTAATGATCAAGAATGTCATTTACCAAGGAATTGATCGTCTGGTCGGCACCGAGGATTGCTTCCATCTGACCAAGTTCTTTTTTGCTCTTTTCAATGACATACGGATCGGCGTTGTCAGCCATAATGTCATACTCATTATCGATCAGATGGAGGGTGTTCTCGTCGAGTTTCAGGTGAATCACACGGCTCTCGTAGTAGACGGGTCTGGTCGCGCCATCTTCAACTGCCTGTGTCATATCATAGATGTCGATGTAATCACCGAAGACCTCTCGTGTACTGCGGTCTTTTGTGGAGATCGGTGTTCCGGTGAATCCAATGTAGGTCGCATTAGGAAGCGTGTCTCTTATAATGCGGGCAGTGCCGATAACGGTTTTCGCCTCGACTTCGCCGTTGTCCTTCTGCTTGACCACAACCTTCTCATTGAGACCATATTGCCCACGATGCGCTTCATCAGCCATCACGATAATGTTCCGACGCTCCGAAAGAGCTTCGTTGCTTTCTTCAAACTTCTGCATGGTCGTGAAGATTATGCCGTTTGCCTGTCTGTTTGCAAGCAGTTCTTTCAGATTCTTGCGGCTCTCAGCGTGCTGCGGCGTTTGCCGGAGGAAGTCCTTGCAGCGGGCGAATTGTCCGTAAAGCTGGTCGTCCAGATCGTTACGGTCGGTAATGACAACGATAGTGGGGCTTTCTAACGCTTCTTGCAGATAATGAGCATAAAAGACCATAGACAACGATTTTCCGCTGCCCTGTGTATGCCAGAAGACGCCACCCTTACCGTCCGTCACGGTTGCGTGTTTTGTAGACTCAATCGCCTTTTTGACTGCGAAATACTGATGATACCCGGCGAGTATCTTGAAAGTATTCTGTCCATCCACATTAAAGCAGATGAAGTTTTTCACGATGTCAAGGAAGCGGGTCTTCTCAAACAGTCCTACAAAGAATGTGTCAAATGATGCGTGTTGCGTATTCTCATAGCTGCCGTCTGTTGTTTTCCACTCCATAAAGCGGTCTTCGCCGGACGTGATTGTACCAGCCTTTGAAGTGGTCAAGTCGCTCATGACACATACCGCATTATAAATGAACATAGAGGGGATCTCATACATATAGTTCCGGAGCTGGCGGTATGCTGCGGAAGCATCGGTTTCTTCGCGGGACGGAGACTTCAACTCCACAATGACGAGTGGGAGACCATTGACAAAGAGAATCACATCTGGTCTTTTTTCGGAGTTCTCAATGAAAGTCCATTGATTCGCAACTGTGAACTCGTTACTGGCAGGATTTTTGAAGTCTACAAGGTAAACAAGGGTAGAGCGTTCTTCACCCTTGTCATAGTATTTTACCGGGACTCCGTTTTGGAGGTAGTCCATAAAGACCATGTTCTTCTGCAAAAGCGTTCCGGTTTCAAAGTTCTTGAGCTTATAGATTGCCTCCGTCAGAGCGTCCATAGGCAGGCTCTTGTTGATCCGCTGCAAGGAAGGTAGCAGAACATCCTCATAAAGCGGCGAGTGATAATCGCGCTCCACGTCCGGTCCATAGATATAGTTATAGCCCAGTTCTTCATTGAGAAGCTGCAAGACAGCGTTCTCGTAATTTGATTCTGTAAAATATCCTGCCATAGTTTTGTCACTCCCTTTTACGCCAGACTCGCCCCAAACTGATCCAGCGTATTTTCTGCATCTCTGTCAGTGACAGGCTTATTCATTGCCTTTTCAATCAGATTGAGAAGACTCTTTGCTCTGTCAATGAAGTAGCCATTGAAGTTATCTGCCTTCAATTCCGAATAGTCGATAAAGTGCGATTCTACCCGTGCTTGAAGTTCATCCTCGTTCAGTCCATCAACCTTCTTTAGAATTGCCCCCAGATACTCACTCGGCGCATTTCCGCCAATCGAGCGGTTGGTGGCTGGGAGAATCGGGGTCTTGTTAATGATGGAATTATACCGTTCGCGCTTGATGCCCATTTTCTCGCAATATGCTTCCGGGAAGATATGGTGAATGTCCGGAGACTCAAGCATACTGTTCACAATGTCAATCGTCGTGTTATTCATAAAATCACGGCATTTCTCCTTATAGAGAAGAGCCATAATCCCCTTATAAGCAGCACTCAAGCGAGTTTGAAGGGTCAGCAGCCGCGTAGAAGAAAAGACTGCGCTGTTAATCGTGTGCATTGCATTCGGACGTCCATTGACCTCTTCAACCATGTCCTCAATGTCATAGGCATAGCGGGTTTCGTTCGCACCGCCATACATCTCACCCAAAATCCCGCACCAATACCAACGAGAAAGCGTTTTGATTGTGTTTGGCTCATTGCATTTGGATTTTCCGAGAACAGCGCAGATTGCCGCAAGTGGAATCAACTGCGTTGTATAGGGCAAATCTCTTTGACGGAAAACGCACTGATCCCGAAGAAGAAACTCCTTTGCGATTTTGAAACCTGACAGCACTGCATCCCGGTTCGCTATGTACGATTCATAAGGAAGTCCCAGAACATCTTTCTTTTTGCAGGAGATTGTGTTTGTCTTTCCAGACTGCTTGTTCAAATAGCTTGTATAGAGACAAACCGTTGTCAGGAAGGTAGTCTCATCAATCCCATCGAACAGGTCTGTTCTCAGCGTGTCACCGAAACCGCAAATTGTATTTCGACACTGCACCCAGTCTTTTCTCAGGTCAAAGTCTCTTGTGGCATAAGTTGCGGTAACAAGCTCAAACACCGTGAGAGGAACACCGCCAGTATTGACGTTCTCAAACACCTTGCACACTGCCTCTCGCGGCGTGGACTTGTCCAGTGTAATCACAGGCAGCTTATACCCGGAAATTGTATTCAGCACATTCGCTTGGAAACGCTTGAACTCGTCCATTGCTTCCGGCTTCATTCCGTAGTGCGTCATGTAGCCCATGAACCAGTCCATAACTGCGTTGCTGTCGAATACGATATTGACCGGAAACAGCTTGTTCTCGTATTCATATTCTCTGGTGGAGAGATCGAGCTTCACATCCCGGTCAAAGTTCTCTTTAATCTTGCGGTCTTCCGGAATAGACAAGACTGCATCAAAACGATCCTCATCATCGTCGAGGCACTTCTCCATTGAGAGATAGTAATAACGCTTAATAGCCTTGCCTTTTTCTGTTTTGGTCGAGACCGGCTCTTTAGAGGATGTTGCCTGATAGATGGAAGTAAGTCGCTGCTGTCCATCAAGAATCAAATGCTCCGGCTTTACTGAGACGCCTTTTACGCCCGTAATTGTGCGGTATTTGAATTGAATGTCCGGATTACCGTATTGTAGCCGCATAATGGCACCCATAGGGTAGCCTTGCGACAAACTTGCGATAATTCCTCTAATTCGGTTATCATCCCAAGTCCAGTCGCGCTGAAACTCCGGCAACTGCATTGAGCCGGACTTAACCTCCGCTAAAAGCTGACTTAGGTTTGTATCAAGAGATTGTGGTGAAATAATCACGTCTGCGCCTCCTTCATTGAGTTTTACTGATCGGACGAGCCCAGTCTGCTTTCCAAATCTGAAATATCGCTGCGGATGGAAGAGATGTCCGACTCAATATCGTCAACCCGCTCGGATAAAGAAGCCTGCTGACTTTGAATGTACTCCATTTGTGAGTATAGACCTCGCACTGCCAGAATCAATTCTACCATAAGCCCCTTATCATCGAGGGAGAGAAGACGGTCTTTTTCAGCCTGTATCTTTTCCGCCTCCTGTTGAAGCCGCTCTTTCTCACGAACTGCTTCTGCTGCGGCTTTCTCAAGACGAACCCGTTCCTTTTCAAGACGCTTTTTCTGGCGCTCGTCTTTGCTTTTTTTCAAGCTCTCCTGAACTTTATCAAACATGGTACAACCTCCAAATCAGGTAAACGATAATTTAGCGGCTTAGAGTTGGACGGCGGAGACATCAATCTCGCCGGACATGAGCTTAGGTAGCAATGAATCCCGTAGTGTTGAAAGTCGCAAGTTTTCGATGTTGTTGTTAAGTACCTCCTGAAACATGGGTTCTGCAACACGGAGAAACGCCGTAGCATCATCATCAGAGAGTTTCATGATTTGCTCTGATTCAAAATCTCTGGTGGTAATCGCATCAAATACGGCTCCACTTGCTTTGTGCTTGAGCCTATCAACAGCTTTGAGTGTGTAGAAATATACAAGAAGTTGATGCGTCTCTTTACCGACAAGCGCGTAGCAGGATTGGTTCATGGCCATCGGAACTCCGGACATACCAACTTTACCAACAGTGCCTCTTGCAGTGACGAAAACGGTGTTCACGGGATACAGTCGGCTGTTACAATGTGAAAGACCTTCTTTTGAGATAGTCTTTTCTGTGATAAGGGTGTATGGTATGCCAACATCTTTTGGGGTAAAGAAGGCAATATTACCGTTCCAATAAGTGTTTTCGCCTGTTTTCGGTGTCCCACCGCCGAGTATCTGTATCAAATCGGTGAATCTAACCTCGGTGTTTGACCGATCATAGAGGCTTGAAAACAATGCGGCTGCTTGCTGCTGTAAATTATCGTTTATCTGCTCGTTGCAGGTGATCTTATCTTCGAGGCATTGCATCGTTTGTACGATAACTTCTTGTACAGCAAGCGAAGGAACGGGTATGGTCAAATTGGCAACTTCGGAAAATGTAATCTGAGGGAATGTGCCAGATCGCGTTTCAGCTAACAGTTGAAGTTCTGCAACTGTGGAACTATTCTTCAAGAAATAGTATAGGTACTTAGGAGATACCACATCCTTTTTTGCACGAATTACCATCAGTTTAGTTGAAGCGATATAGTCTATGGGCGAAAAATCCACATAGGCAAACCGCCTGTTCTGTGGACGGATCTCGCTATATAAAATATCGTCTCGCTGAAAAGTCTTCTTGAACTGCCCTTTCAAATTGGAGTTTGGAACTCGTTCGTGGTTGAGAAGTCTACCCTCTAAAACGTCCGAGGTATTGATAAGCGTCACCATATTCTTTTTTTCGCGATAAGTGTCCGAAATAGACGAACAAACTTCACCAACGGGCATATATATTGTTCCATTCATACTACCCACCATCCTAACCGATGTATTTTCTATGTGCCAGCTTCACATTCTGCTGTTTCACCATTGCATAGTGCATGGTGGTGTCGATTTTCTGATGCCCTAAGAGCTGCTGGACTTGCTCTATGGGCATTCCTTTGTCTATGGCAGTTGTAGCCAGTGTACGCCTGAACTTGTGAGGGTGAACCTTCGGGATATTCAGACGCTTTCCCAGCTCCCGAAGGCGTGTCTCCACTCCGCCAATCATCAATCGGTCAAAGGGAGCTTTCAGGGAAACAAACAAAGCTGGGTTTTCATCCGTTCGCCCCTCAAGGTAGTTTTGAAGGTGGATTTTCGTCCTTGCGTCGAAATAGACCAATCGTTCTTTATTACCCTTGCCGATAACAACGCATTCGCGCTCATTGAAGTTGATGTCTTCGCGGTTTAGTGTGACCAGCTCACCAACACGCATTCCAGAGGAAGCCAGAAGATCAATCATCGCCAAGTCTCGTGCTGTTGTGCAGTTGTCACGCATCAGCTCTAACGCTTCATCGGTGTAGGTGTCCTTGACCACCTTTGCAGTCTTAACTTTGTGAATCCGGCGTACCGGGCTTTTCACAATGAAATCCTCATCTTCAAGCCATGAGAAGAAGCTGGACAGTATCCGGCGGATGTTGTCTATGGTCACTTTGCTCGACCTACGCTGAACTTGATAGTTTGTCAGATAGCGGCGCAAATCATCTGTGGTGATCTGTCGCACAGCCTTTCCAACTCCGGCAATTAGAGCCTCAATCGTCTTCCGGTAGTAGCTCAGGGTTTTCTCCGAACAGCCTTCGATCCGCTTTGCCGTGATAAATGCTTCGACTGCATCTGCTTCGTCTGCTGGAATTGAGCCACTATCATAGGTGATCGTTGCCCCTTCCAATGTCTCAGCCATTGCATCCCGAAGGTGCATGAGCTGTTCGTTGTTAAGATACGGCAGCATTTTTCGCTGTATCTCCGTGATGAGTTGTTCTGTCATTGTCGTGTCTCCTTTCGAGGTAAGAGAACGACATTCAGTGGCAGTCCCTTTTGCAAAACTCTCGCCACTGGTGAGAGTTATTCAGACGGTAAACGATAATTTAGAGCAGCAAGCTCAATCCTATTTTCAAGAATTATTTGTTGATAATGCTGATCCAGAATGGGCTATCGGAACAATTAGCGATCTTGGTACTGTTGTTGGAGGCAGTACACCTTCAAAAGCTAAACCTGAGTATTACACGGAGTCCGGTATAGCATGGATAACCCCGAAAGATTTATCTATCAACAAGTCGAAGTTCGTTTCTCATGGTGAGAATGACATAACTGAACTTGGTTTGAAGAACAGCAGCGCAGCAATCATGCCAGAAGGAACAGTGTTGTTCTCATCTCGTGCGCCAATAGGTTATATTGCTATCGCCGCTGGTGAAGTAACAACAAATCAAGGTTTCAAATCGGTTGTGCCTAAGCCGGAAATTGGAACACCATTTGTTTACTTCTTTTTGAAAAACACTCTCCCGGTCATTGAAGGCATGGCATCCGGGTCAACATTCAAAGAAGTATCTGGCAGCACTATGAAAAATGTCCCGGCGGTTATTCCTGACGCTGAAACTCTTGCCAAATTCAGCGACTTTTGCGCTCTCATCTTTGCACAGCAACGTATTTTGGAAGAGCAGAATCAATCGCTTGCGACATTGAGAGATAATTTGCTGCCCAAACTGATGTCTGGCGAGATCGATGTGTCTGCTGTCCAGCTCTAAGCTGCTAAATTATCGTTTAGCTCTTGATTGTTCACAATCTTTTTTTGGATTGTGGAAATAATCTCGACAACACATTTCTGAATACTTAATTCAGGCAATACGACCTCAATCTGTTGAAAGGTCGAAGATGGTCTCGCCAATGCAGGGACGCCAACCTGTGAGGCATTGCTTAGAAGTTTATGCTGTCCTATTGGAGTGTGGAAGTAATAGACAAGGTATTCGGGCAAAACCTTGTCGTTGCATCGCACCCTAAACTGAGATTGCGAAATCACATACCGGTCATATTTTGAATCTTGAGGAATAAACACTATTTGCCCAAGCGTTCCTCGATGCGTTATTACTATATCGCCTCGATGCGCATTTGCCTTGTTAAGAGAATCAGCTTTTTCCTTTGTGACGAAGCGGAACGCCTTTTCAGATAAAGAAAATCCTTCAAGATTGCTGCCATTTAGAACAGGTACTCCACTGTCCACAAAACACGAGACTTTAATATTTGAGCCGAATGGACCCATCGCAATTTCATCAATTAGGTCAGCAACACGATACGTCTCATAGCTCATATCCAATCGCCCCCAGTCGTTCTTTGATCTGAGCTTCAAGCTCATGAGACTTAGTGAAAAGCTCAGACAGTTCAGAAGTCAGGCGTCCCATTTTCTCTTCAAACGGCTCACCGTCATCTTCCTGTTCCTCAATGCCAACATAGCGTCCCGGTGTGAGAATGTAATCCTGCTTTGCAATATCCTGCGTTGTAACAACAGCACAGAAGCCCTTTTCATCTTCAAGCGTTCCTTCAACGAATGCGTTGTAGGTGTCGGCAATTATCTTGATGTCTTCATCCGTCAGTTCGCGCAGCTTCCGCGTAACCATAGTGCCGAGTTTCCGTGCGTCGATGAATAGTGTCTTGCCTTTCTGCTTCTTGTTCTTTGCAAGGAACCAGAGCGATACCGGAATCTGCGTCGTGTAGAATAACTGCGTCGGCATTGCGACGATACAGTCCACAAGGTCGGCATTGATAATGTTCTTGCGGATTTCACCTTCACCGCCGGACTGTGAGGAAAGCGAACCATTTGCAAGCACCATGCCGATACGTCCATTCGGAGCGAGATGCCAGATCATGTGCTGCAACCATGCAAAGTTGGCGTTGCCAGCAGGAGGCGTACCATACTGCCAACGGACATCATCAACGAGTTTATCCGCACCCCAGCCGGAGAGATTGAAGGGCGGATTTGCCATAATGAAGTCTGCCTTGAGCTGAGGGTGGCAATCGTTAAAGAACGTGTCCGCATTAAACTTGCCGAGGTCGGCTTCAATACCGCGAATGGCAAGATTCATCTGCGCCATCTTCCATGTGGTCGGGTTGGAGTCCTGACCAAAAACGGAAATCTTGTTGATGTTGCCGCCGTGATTCTCGATGAACTTTGCGGACTGAACAAACATACCGCCAGAGCCGCAGCACGGGTCATAAACACGCCCATTAAACGGCTGCAACACTTCAACAAGGGTACGCACAACGCAAGAGGGAGTATAGAACTCACCGGCAAGTTTGCCTTCTTGCTCGGCAAACTTGGAGAGGCAATATTCGTATGTGCGACCAAGAATGTCCTTGCTGTTTCCATGCTCGATCATCTGAATATTGGTGAAGAGATCAACCACTTCACCAAGACGCCGCTTGTCCAGCTCTGGACGGGCGAAGTTCTTAGGAAGAATATCTTTGAGACGCTTGTTTTCTTTCTCGATACTGCGCATTGCGTCATCAATCACCGTGCCAATTTCCGGCGTGTGAGCGGCAGCAGCAATCGCACTCCATCGTGCATTCTCAGGGACAAAGAAGATGTTTTCGGCAGTGTATTCGTCCTGATCCTCTTCAAATCCATCGCCTTCTTCAACCAGTTCCTTGTACTTTGCCTCGAAGCGATCAGAAATGTATTTCAAGAAAATCAATCCGAGGACGACGGACTTGTATTCGGATGCGTCGATGTTTCCGCGCAGGACGCAAGCCGCGTCCCAGATTTGTTTTTCAAAGCCGATATTGCTTGTGTTATTCTCAGCCATTTCAGCAACCTCCAAAGTTATAGTTTCACACTTACTATTCTACAAAAAGAGCTGTACGAAAAACCGGACTCAGTTCTTGTCCGTTCGCACAGCCTCACATATATCTCCGATGTCACAGTTTAAGTAATCACAAATGCGCAGCAAAATAGAGAGGGACACTTCTTCCCCCTTATTCAGTTTTGTCCATGTTCCGGCAGACAACCCTACCTCATGTCGTAGAGAAGCCTTCTTTATGTCGCGTTCCAGAAGAAGCATCCATAGTTTCTTATAGCTTATGCGCACGGCAACCATCCTTTCGCTTGCTTGCATTCAACATCACTTATAATATTATACTGGATTTCATTCTCAAAAGCAATTCGTTGATGCAGAAATTAAAGAAAAAGTTTCAATTTCTCGAACCTTCTCTCAAGGATGCAGGGCATCTCCGGTCAACAGGAGATGCCCTGCTTTTGAAAGGACTATTCGCGCTGTGTGCTGCGCCGATGATCACGGTCATGGTCAGCAGAAGGAGAGAGGAACGTATCAACATTAGACTTGATCGTCTCTATTTGCTTTGCTTCTTTTTTGAACCTGTTCCGTTCAGCATATAGCCGTTCCTGTTCTTCAAAGAGCTGCGCTTGCTCCGCTTGCAGCGTCTTCAAGCTCGGCAGTTTTTCATCGCCCTGCATAGCAAGAAGTGTACTCCGCGCCGCCTCAAAGATCACAAGCTCTGCCTCATGCTTTGCCTTGAACCCCGGCTTGTCTTTTGCCTTCTGGAAGGCGTCATATACAGGCTTGAGCCGCTGGTAGTTGGAGATATTTTTGATGAGCGGCTGGACTTCCCGCAGTCGTGCTTCAACGCCTTTCAGTTCCTTGCCGGTGCGGTCATAGGAGCTGTGAACGTCCTCGACCTTTTTCTCAAGATCGGCGTATTGGAGCAAGTTGTTTTCCGTGAGATAGTTGAGTGTCCGTGCAGCTTCTTTGAGGATAGTGAGCTTTGCTTTATATTCGTAACCCTTGCTGTCGATGAGCCTGATCCGCTCCTGAATATCTCCAATGAGAGAGATGCCCTTCGGCGTGGTCTGTCTCTGACTTCTTCGGGGCGTCCGTCCGGCAATCCGTTCCTTGATGCGTTCCTCGGTGTAGTTCTCTCCGATGGTTTTAGACCGGGTAAACCGCTCCTGACCTTTAGCGCGGAAGGAGATGTATTTGCCGGTCTTGATTTCATAACCGGCTTCCTGCATGAGCCGCAGAAAGTCATCGTAGTCCTTCGCTGTAATGACAAGCCGGTCGATGGTCTGCTTGAGTTTCTGCTTCCAGCTCGTGCCGCGTTTGGCTTCGGTGTACTCCTTGTAGCCCATGCCCTTGTTCTGAGAGGGAGGGATAACAGAGAGACC
>NZ_JACRST010000036.1 GCF_014384885.1 Ligaoa zhengdingensis | reverse complement strand
CTTTCTCGCCCGACAGGGCGCATGAGCAGGGTTTGGGGAAGGCACTCCCCAACAAGATTTACCAAAGGGGGCAAAACCGCAGATATGCGGATTTTGGCACCGTGGTAGAATCTTGCTCTTAGTAAGCCGCAGACTGCCCCTGTCCGGGCTTTTCCGTACATAGAGCGAACGGGGCGGGGCTTTCAGCCCGCTGTGCGCGGTCTTTTTTTCTTTCGCCAAAGATACATTTGAAAGGCCGCCAGCTACCCGCTGTCCGGGGATTTTTCAAATTTTCTTTTGCCTTAGTAATCCGGGAAACAGGATTTTGGCAACCGGCGGGGCAGAGAATTTTTCCGTTCACTCCCTACAACACCAGCAAAGGCAAAAATGACGGAAATTCTGGAAATTTTCTCTTTGCTTCTTAATACGGACAAATTTCAAAAATGCCAAACGGACAACAAAAAAAGCAGCAAATCTTTTTCAGACTTACTGCTTTCGCTGGCCGCTGGTGGCGGCTGGTATTCAGTTTTTTGCTTATCGGTCAAAGCGAAACTTGAACAGCGCGGCAATTAGCTGTTGCTTCACATATTCCTCAACCTCGGCATTTACTTGGCCGTTCATTTTAGAAAAATAGCGGATATATCCGGCGTAGTGGGAAAGGACGGTGTCGATTGCGTCCGGGTCGCCCTCATGCGCCTTGACGATTATTTCATAGGGGAGAAGTTTACTCATGGTCTTTCCCCTCCATGAGCCGCCGCAACCGTTTCAAAGCAAGCTGGATATGCCGCCCCGCTGTGCTGCGTGTCCGGCCGATATGTATGCCGATCACGCGCTGCGGCTGGCGCAGGAAATAGTAACGAAAAATTTCTTCCTGCGTCTGCTCCGGCAAAAGGGCAAGGGCGGCGGCAAGCTCCGCATGATACAGAACGGCGGTCTGGCCGCAGGCGGTAAAAAGATATTCTTCAAGCTACTCCGGCTCGGCAAGCTGGACAAACTTTTCACTCATCAGATAATCAAGGGAAACTTCCCGTTCCCACCTCCGGCGCAGCTTCAAGATTTTATCTATGGCTGCGTGACGAATGACTACCTTGCAAAAGGCATTGAATGTGTACTGGATATGCACCTTGTAGGCTTCATCTTCGGTCATGGAAATTCCCCCTCTCTGAATAATAGTGCGGGGCGGCAGTACTCCTTGCTGTCGCCCCTTGATTGCCTACCAGCAAAGACGGGCGGGGCTGTCAACGGCGGCGCTTGCGCCGTTCATCTTGACCGTTGACTGGCTCGGCTGGCTTTGCTATTCCGTTATCTCTTTCAGTTATTGTCAAAGGAAATGTAGATAGTTAGACTATCGGGTATGTAGCTGATACTTAACCACTTTTCGTCGTTTGATAAAAGTGTCCCGATAGAAACATAGTTTTCTCCCTCGACTTCCTCTGACACATTTTCAATTACGGAAAAGCCTTCTTGGTTCAAAAGCTCCATATACTCGTTATAGTCGTTTTCGCTAATGCCGGTAAGGTTGATATTGCAATTCTCATGTTCTGTATCAAGTGTAGCCCATGCAACCGTACCAGGCGCAACAGGAAGCCCCTCTGTGTACTCATTCGCAGGCCAAACACCCTCGTCCAATTTTGTAACACTATTAGATTGCGTATTGTTCTCATTGCTTGTCGGTGTAGATGATGTATTTTGATTAGAACACGCGGCCAAAGAAATTATGAATATGATTGCCAATACAGAAATATACTTCTTCATAAGTTATCTCCTATTTTTGTGTATAGTTCGGATAATCAATAAAACAGCAATTACCGCTGCGGCAAACCCAACTGCCAAAATGATTTGTAAAACATCAAAGCCCAATGCACTCTCAATCTGGATATTTGTTGTTGCGTCTGCCTGTCCGATTGCGCCCTCTGGTGCTTTTCCTAATCGTGTGACAGCATATATCGAAAAGGCAACAACCGCAACAATAAGCGCAACAAGCGCAGAAATGATACCTTTCCTTTTTTTTGATGAGGCGTTATCAATACCAAACTGCTCTGCGGTGCTGTCTGCAAATTCTTTTGGTGTTCCTAAACGCTGGATAACCTGCTGTTCCGTTTCTCCATGCTCCAAAGCAGACGCGAAAACTTCATTCAAATCACGCACAACCTCTTTTTTCGCTTTATGTGGTAAGGATAGTTCCTTTTCAACTTGTTTAATATATTGTTCTTTCATTTCGATACCCTCGCTTGTTGATAACTTTCTATGAAGCCGTTTACGCAGTTCTCATAGCTTGACCAAAATAAGATTAGTTCATCAAGTATATTCCTGCCTTTATCAGTCAAAGAATAATACTTTTTTGAGCCGCCATTTGCCGCAGCCGGAGCCAACCGGCATTTGATTAGTTCTGCTTCCTGTAAACGATACAGAATAGGGTAAATGGTTCCCTCTTTCGCATATCCCAAAACAGACGCACTATTATTCAATTCGGTTATAATTTCATATCCATAAGTTTCCTTGCGTCCGATTAGGCATAAGAGTATCATTTCCAGAGAGCCTTTTTTGAATTGCTGGACATATTTGTTATTCATATCGTCGCCTCTCTTTAGTTTCGCTATTTAGATTTACTAAGTAGTAACTATATTATATCTCTTCCGAGGTATCAGAGTCAATAGGCTTAACGAAAAAGTTACAAGGTGTGTGTGTAAGGTAATAACGGAATAGTGGGCTGCTATCTGTCAAATTCTTGTGTGTTACTTTATGGCACATGAGCATTGGCGCCGGGGTTGTCGTTGCCGTAGCCTTCCATGAGGTTGACAACACCCCACACTGCGAGACCTGCGCCGAGGGCGATAACGAGCGTCTGAAGAACCGTGACAGCCTGATTGATGAAAGCCATAGATTTTCCTCCTTGAATCGATGAAAGTTGAGTGTGTATTTTTGAAAATGGGCATAAAAAAAGAAGCCCCGTCGCTGTTCTGCTTTGGGAGCCATCAGGCTTTACCCACTGCGCAGTGCAGCGACGGGGCTTTAATCTGCTTCGACCTCGCCCATATCATAGAGGTCGAACGTGTCATCGGGCTTGACTACCAGCTTGTGCTGCCGGTACTTCTCGATGTCAAAGGCGTTCCGCTTGTTATAGTCGGAGAGCTGCCGGTACTTTGGATGCTTCGTAATGTCGTATTTGTTACTGAGAAAAGGTCTCACGCCTCGAAGCTGCAAAATACACTTGGCTCCGTCCATGACGGCGATCTCATCCTGAGACATCAGTTCTTTGCCGGTTTTCTGATAGTTCAAGCCATAGGAGTTGTTGTTGGAACGGGTTTCTGAGGTGTTGTACAGGTCGATTGTCTCCTTGCCCAGCACCTCGCTGATTTCCTTGAGGGTCGATTTTTCTTTTCCGCCGAGGAAAAGGGTGCAGTCACAGTTGCCCGTGATGGTGTCCGCCGCGTCCTTGTAGATGGTCTTGAGCTGAGACTGGGACTGCAAGATGATTGACGCCGAGATTTCCCGGCTTCGGATGGTGGCGATGAGCTTATCAAACTTCGGGATTTGACCGATGTTCGCAAACTCATCCAGCAGACAGCGCACATGGACGGGAAGCCGTCCGTTGTAAACGTCATCTGCTTTGTCGCAGAGAAGGTTGAAAAGCTGGGAATACATGATCGCCACGACGAAATTGAAGGTGTCATCGGTATCGGAAATGATGACGAACAGTGCCGTCTTCCGGTCTCCGATGGTGTCCAGCTCCATCTCATCGTAGCTCATCAGCTCCCGCAGCTCTGCGATGTCGAAGGGCGCAAGCCTTGCACCGCAGGAAATCAGGATCGACTTCGCAGTTTTTCCCGCCGCCAGCTTGTATTTGCGGTATTGCTTGACCGCAAAGTGGTCAGGGTCGCGGGCTTCCAGCTCATCGAACATGACATCCACAGGGTTCTTGAAGGTCTCATCGTCCTCTCTGGCTTCCGAGGCATTGATCATTTCGAGCAGAGTAGTAAAGTTTTTCTCGTGGTCGGGTGCCTCGTACCAGATGTAGCCGATGAGAGCTGTGTAGTAGAGCTTTTCCGCCTTGACCCAGAAATCTTCGCCGGACTTATCGCCGTCTCCCTTCGTATTGACGATGATCGTATTGACCAGCTTGAGGATGTCCTTCTCACTGCGGATGTAGCTGAAAGGGTTGTAGTGCATGGATTTCCGGAAATTGATGGTGTTCAGCGACTTGATAATGTAGCCGCCCTTTTCAAGCATTTTACCGCACTCCACCAGCACCGTACCCTTCGGGTCAGTCACAACATAGCTGCTGTGCATCTGCATCAGGTTTGGCTTTACAAAAAAGCGCGTTTTACCTGATCCGGAACCGCCGATGACAAGGATATTTTTGTTACGGGCGTATTTTGGCTGCTTTGGACGGCTGTTCATGGTCAGGAACTCCGTCTGCGTTAGGATGACGTTGTTCGAGAACTCCGGGTCCGTGTACGGCTTGATGTCCTCCGGCTTGCCCCATGAAGCGTTTTGTCAAGTGCTTTTTTGAGTTATTGACGCAAATTATCGTGAAAGTGCGAAAGTGCAAAGTGCAAAGGGTCTGCGTTTTGCACTTTCAGCTTGCGGGTTCGGGTGGCTGCTTCTTCTTGATGAAGTTGTACCATTGACCGCCGACACGCCTTGCGCCTAAAATGCCGCCCATGTTGCGCTTGGCATTCTGTACCGTCCTTTCGGATATTCCGGCTTCGGCTGCGGCTTTTACAATGTCCTCACTGGCAAGCTCTTTCCCGTCTGCAAGCAGGTCAAGTATCAGCCTTTCGGCTTGCTCGGTCTTGGTGGCGGTGTTCCCGCCCGCGCCGGACAGCAGCTCGTCAGCGGTGATGTCGTATTCGCCTATCCACGAAAAGCCCGTTTCCGGGTCAAGGCAAAAGGCAACGGGCTTGCCCTCCGGCGCAAGGGAAGATTTGTCATGGACGATAACGCGCACATTCGGTTCTCGCTTCACGCGCCCGATCAGCAGGACGCTCCTTGCTGCGGCGCGGAAGTCGATAGAACCTAAGCCCCGGTATGCGCTCTGCCCTCCAGCAGCTTTGTTGAGATGTCCGATAAGGATAACGGCGCACCCGGTACGCTCGGCAACATCGGCAAGGCGGCGGAACATGGGGCGCACTTCGTTTGCCCGGTTCATGTCGGTTTTTTCGCCCATGTACGCCTGTATGGGGTCAAGGATAATCAGCCGCGCTCCGTTCTGCGTGATTGCCTTTTCTATGCGCTCGTCGGAGAAGGTAAGCTCCCGCTTGGCTTCATCAATCACAAGTACGCGGTCAAGGTCGGCTTCTGCTTCCATCAAGCGGGGCTTGACGGTATCGCCCAGCCCGTCCTCGGCGGTCTGGTAAATTACTTGGAACGGCGGCAAGGGCTTCATTCCCGGCAGCGTTCCCCCGGTGGTGCAGGCGGCGGCAAGGCGTAGGGCAAAAGTGGTCTTGCCCTCGCCGGGATTGCCCTGCACAATGGTTACTTTCCCAAAGGGAATATACGGCTCCCATAGCCATTCAACGGTCTGTGTGTCAACCTCGCTCATGCGGATAATCTCAACGGTTTCTTCCTGCGGCGGCTCTTTCAAGCCGTAGATTGCTTCCCGCAAATACTTCCCGTCTGTGATTTCTGCCCGGTGCTGCAATACCTCGTTCCAGTCCTTGAAAAGAGGGATAAGCCGGTGGACGGTCAACCCCTCCGGCACAAGCTCTGCAAGGCGGCTGCAAGCGTCGTTTCCGGCTTCGTCGCTATCAAGGCAGAGAAAAACGGTCTTGATGTTCGGACGGTCAGAGAGGAAACGCAGCAGGGCTTTTTCTCCCACGCCGCCCAGTGCAAGGTAGCTTTGTTTCTGCCATTCCTTTTTGAACAGGCAGAGGAAAGATAACAGGTCAATCGGGGCTTCAAAGACAAATAACCGCTCGCCCGCGCCCCGATAGGAGAAATTAAAGGTTTTGTCGCTGCCTTTCACATCAAGCCGGAAGTTCCCGGCTGTGCCGCGCTGGTGGGCGTATCTCGGTATGCCGCTTTCATCTCTGCCGACGAATACGGCGTTGTGGTGGGCGGCTTCCTCGTAAATATCGCCGCTGGCAAAGAAAAAGCCCATCACATCTTCATCAATGCGGCGGGCTTCGGTAAGGTAGCTTTTCACTTGTCCGGCGGTATCGCTGCGGGGCGGCAATCGAAAATCAGAGAGGGGCGCGGGGCTTGGTCTGTCCGGCGCGGCTGCTCCCTGTTCCCCTGTGAGAAGTTCAACGGCTTCGGTGAAGCTCTTGCCGAAAAACTCCATGACAAAATCAACGGGGCCGCCGCCTTTGCTCTGGCTGTGGCGATACCATTTGTTTCCCCGGACGGTCAAGCTGTCGTGCCGTTTCCAGCGGTATTCCTGTCCGGCGTGGGTAAGCTGCTCGCCCTGTGATTGCAGGAAAGAAACAATGTCGGCTTGGTTGGCGCGGTCTATCTGTTCTTGGGTGTAATACATAAAAGTTCAACTCCTTTCAGCGGTCTATATCATGCCGCTTGGTGCGGCTCTGCGTCTGCTCCGGTTGGTCGGCGCGGAGTGCAATATCCACGCATTTGCGGATTTTTTGAAGCTCTGAAACATTGGTGCGGGTATCTTTCAGTTTGGTATAATCGCTGTCCCTCTGTGTTTTGAGGTCAGCATATTCCTGTTCCCATTCCGCAATAGGCAAGGTCTTTGTTCCTTTCGGCAGATTTGCATGGAGATAGCGGTTTGCTGCGTCCCATAGGGCAAGCTCGGCGCGGTGGGCTTCCTCGTACTTGTCGCGCTTGTTTGTCCAGCCGTTTTGCAGCTTTTTCAGCTCATCGTGAATGGGCTTGTACTCTGTATAGTTCTTCCCGTATTCAATTAGCTTTTGCAGCTTCTTCATGCGTTCCTCGGCGGTTTTCATTCCCTCCCGGATTGAATAGGCTCTATCGCTGACAGAGGAAAGGGAAGCGTCCAGTTCATCAAGATTAGAGATACCATGCTCGGAAAGATAGTTGACCGCTGCCGCTATGGTTTTCAGTTCATCGGCTGTGTGCTGTTGTTGCCAACGCTGCGAATACTTCCGGCTCTTTTCTCTCTGAACGCTCAAATACTTCATCAGCAGATTTGCAAGGTTGGGAGATTGCGACGGCTGCTTCGGGGCGGTTTCCCGCGCTTTGAACAGGTCGGCAATCCATTCTTTGAGCTTCCCAATCTGCGCCCGGATTTCCTGGATAAGGCGGTTTGTCTTTTGGATATTTCGGTTCAGTTCGCCTTTCTCGGTGGCGATACCTTTCTTCTCCATCTGGCAAGCCGCCACGCCCATGTGGACGGTGGGCAGCTCGTCAATTCCTCTCTCGGCGTTGCTGCGGTGGTCGATACGCTCCGGGCTTCCGTTCCTCTCCAAAAAGTCGTTGGTAAAGTCAGCCCATGCCTTGCGCCACAAGAGGGTGTTGTCCTTGTCGTTCCAGCCTGTAAGGTCAACTTTGTGGGTTTTGTATCTGCCACTTGGCAAGCGGATACGCTCGCCGTTCTCGTCAATGTCATATTCCTTTTTGGATTTCGCTGCCCATGCGCCGCGCTCGTCAAGGGGGCGCATGGTAAGCATAATATGACAATGGGGGTTGCCGCTGTCGGTGTCGTGAATGGCATAATCAACGCACATTCCTCTGGAAACAAATTGAGAGGAACAGTATTCCCGGACAAGCCGGATCTGTTCCTCTCTGGATAATTCTATGGGGAGCGCCGCGTCAATCTCTCTGGCAAGCTGGGCGTTCCCGGCTTTCTCGTAAAGCTCCACGCTGTTCCACAAGGTTGAACGGTCAGAGAAAGAGGGCGGGGCATGGGGCGGCAGCATGATTTCTGTATGGACAACACCGCCTTTGCGGGTGTAGTCGTGGGTCATTCCGTCCCACTCGTTTGTCAGCTTTTCGCCGCTTCGGTAGGCGGCTGCGGCAACGGCTGATTTGCCTTTTCCTCGGCTCACAATGCCGATGTTCCAATGGTAAATGGCTATGGGTATCACCTCCCGGATAGGATAATAAAACCCGCAAAAATGGTACAGACGCCAACGGCGGGTGTACTGTTTTTGTGGGTGTGCAGGGATAGCCGCGAAGCGGCGCAAGGGGTGCAGCCCCTTGTTGCGGCAAAGCCGCCATATCGGAGCGCGGGATAAAATCCCTGTGCGGAGACAAGCCCTCGGCAGAGCGCATACGCCCGTAAGGGTGTATAAGTGCGCCCTTAGTTCCTAAGGGATTTTCAGCTTGTCGCTCCCTCTGCTCGTTTTTTCAGATATTCCCGCGCTGGTTCACTCGTCAAGGCAAGCCGGAGAAGCGCGGCGGCTTCCTCGTCAGTCATGTTCTTTGCTTCCGGCACAATGCTTTCAAAGACTGCGCCCCGGACGATAAGGCGGTGGCTGCGCGTTCTGCGTTCTTCTTTGGATAGCTTCTGACGCAACATCTTTTCCCGGTTCTCAAACTGCCGGATTTTCTTCTTTCCGTCCTCAATCTCGGCTTGCAGCTCCTCACGGGTTTTCTCTCTCGGTTTTGTCATAGTTGGTCGCTCCTTTCTGCCTGTCGGCGTAGAAAAAGGACAGTCGATTTCTCGGCTGCCCTTTTGGATGGGTATTAAGTTTTATTGTGTGCTGTTTTATCTTACCCTTATTGTTTTGACACTTTACTTAAACGGGATATTTCATCATCATTATTCAATAATCGTGTTGATAGCAGACTGTACCGCTTTATATCTCCCCTCATTTGAGTGTGCCGCTAAACAGGTAATTAAATATGCTTTTCCATCTTTTTCATACAGAACAACAATGTTATAGGAAGATGCCATTGTTCCTGTTTTCATTCCTTTAACATTTGCATTATAGTACGGTGAATTTTCATCTAAAAATTCATTTGTATTTTTCCATGTAAATTCACCTTGCGGAGTTTGAATTGAAAATTCGCTTTTTCCAATACATTCTTTAACAAAATCGTAGTTAAGGAGCTTCAACGCTACGCGGTTAATGTCATCTAAATGAGAGTCAGCTTGCATAGACGCGCCACTTGGGTCATTATATAAATTTGTTTTGGAATAGCCTGCTTCGATTAAATACTCACTAAGTTCTGTCATGAAATAATCTATATATTCCGTTGCTGTATAACCTTCGCCTAATTCGTTTTTAGCGATATGATATGCCAACGCATAGGCTGCGTCATTTCCGGAAGGAACAAGCATAGCCTCCATGATTTGTTTAACTGTGTATTCCCCAGCATACAGATTTGCTAAAGATGAACCCGCCGGAACAAGTTCTAATACCTCTTGATTTACTTCAACAATATCTTCCAAATCTACTTTTCCCAAAGCATAATCAATGGCAAATAGTTTTGCCAAACTTGCTACTGTGGGAAGTTGGCTATCGCCCTCGTAAAATAAATATTCCTCCTGTTCAATATCATAAACAGAAAATGAAAGAGCGTCCTGCGGAATGTTAAGCTCGTTCGTACTTAGTTGAAAATCAATTTTTTTATAGATGTCCTTTAAGAAATCAAAACGATAAATCCCTGTTTTGTGTAGCCCAATTACTGCAACAAATGCTATAAACAACACTGTTACAAAAGCTATTATCTTTTTACATTTTCTATGCTTCTTCATATTTTTTCTCCCACGAATTTATATCTGCCATTCTGTGCCTTTGAGAAAAGTATAGCACAAGAATATGAACAAATCCACATTATTTCAACAAGTTTGTAGTGCTGTTTTCTCTGGCATATCGCCGCGTTGCTTCCCGTCGTTCCTCGCTGTATGGGGCGGTCAGACGGAAAGAGAAGCGCCCCTTGCGGATTTCAAACTCCATGCAGCCCGTTTCGGGGTCTGCGTCGGTCTGGCGGCACTGGTCGGGGTGCTGTCTGGCGTAGGCGGCAAGCCGTTTCTTCAAGTCGGTGTTGTGGGTGCGGATATGGATTAGCGGGTCTTTCTCGTCAAACCAAATATCGGTGGTCTTTTCCTGCTTCGTAAGCCCTGTTCTCATAAACTCTCCTTTCTGCGCCCCTGTTACGCAGTAGGGGCATTTTTCGGGTGTTTTTCCCGGCTCTTGACTTGGGGAAAATGAGGATTTTCAAATAGAAATCGCCCGGACAGGGAATGGTTCGTCGGGGCGGCTGTTATCGCAAGATTTCTGTTTTTTCCGGCTCTTGACCGTCAGACGCGGATAAACGCGAACTGTCGGCAAGCACCAGTTTGAGCAGCTTGTCGCGGAATGTTTCTGTGCTGCTGTGATTGAAAAATAACTCCGCAACAATGGTCTGCCCGTTCCTCTGGGTCGTGATGATACTGTCGGGGGTCTGTTCTGCCATAGGCGGCTCCTTTCTTTGGGCGTAAAAGAGGGATTTCCCATAACTCGGAAAATCCCTCTTGGTTGACGGTTATTCTGTTTTACTGTGTGGGCTGTGCGGCGGCTGCCTGCGCCTTTCTCCTTGCCCGGTATTCCCGCGCTTTCATGCGGTCATACTCCCGCTGCTTTTCAAGGTTTCGCGCCCGGTACTCCCTTGAATACTGCCGGTGGTATGCGCGGCTCTTTTCCTTTTTGGCTTCTTCGATTTCCTCCCGCATTTGCCGGATTTCCTGCTCGGTCGGTTCCGCAAGCTGTGTCACTTCATTCTCAAACTTGCCGATATAATTGAAATATATGCTGATGTGCTGGATTGCGTATCTCGCCCTTTTCTGGTCGCGCTCATGCACTTCAATCCGGCTGATAAACTCGTTGAGAATGGCGGGGGTAAGTTCGGTAAAGGCAGCATGGCGTTCCGTCAGCTTCAAAAACTTCTGCGCCCGTCCTCCCGCGTTCTCATAAGCGGACAGCTGCTCTTGGAGCGTGGCAAGCTCCGCTTTCAGCGCATAGTATTCTTCCGAATACTTCTGCGACATCTGCTCATAACGGTCTTGTGGGATCGTGCCGAGGGCGTTGTCCTCATAGAGCTTATTCAGCACCTTGTCAATCTGTTCAAGGCGCGTCGTGATTTGCGGAATACGCTTCTGCTGTTTCTTGGTCTGGTCGGTCTGCTGCATGACAAGGTTCTTTTTCACTAAGGCTTCAAACTCCGCCCGGTTGCTGATAGAATAGTCCTCGATTTTCTTCAGCACTTCCGCGATGGTCTGCATGAGCAAGTCCGCGTCCATGATGTGCGGGGAATGGCATTTGGGGTTCTTGGCTTTCCCCTTGTGGTACTCGCTGCAATAGGCAACGTGCCGCTTGCCGCCGTTTCGGTAATCTATGCGAATGTGCATTTTTGAACCGCAGTCTTTACAGAAAAGCAAGCCGGACAGAGGGTGGATTTCCCCGTCCCCGTTGGGGCGTTTGACAGGCGCGTTTTCCAAAATCCGCTGTACGGTTTCAAAATCGCTGCGGCTGATAATCGGCTCATGCACATTTTCTGTGATGTGCCATTGGCTTCTGTCTACATAGTGGTTGTGCTTGTCCCGGAAATGCTTTGTGGTCTTGAAATTGACAACATCGCCGCAATACTCCTGCCGTGTGAGGATATTGGTCAAGGTGGCTTTGTTCCACTTGCAGCGGCTATCCTCGTTGAGCGTCTTATTTTTACAGGTTCCCCGCCCCCGGTCTTTCATATAGAAAGTGGGGGTAGGGATTTGCTCGTTTTTCAGATGCACGGCGATTTGGTTGCGGTTCTTCCCGCCGATAAACAGACGGAAAATCAAACGGACAACCGCGGCGGCTTCCTCGTCGATTATCCAAAAATCCTTGTTGTCCGGGTCTTTGACATAGCCGTAAGGGGCTTCGGTGACAATCGGCTTTCCACTCATGCCTTTGGTCTTAATGCCCGTTTTCACTTTCTTGCTGATGTCCTTTGCGTACCACTCCGACATGATATTGATAAAGGGCGCAAACTCCAGCGTGTCGGGCTTCTCGCTGTCTATGCCGTTGTTGACCGCGATAAAGCGCACGTTGTTCCGTCTGAATATCTCCATCGCGTTGCCAACTTGGAGATAGTCGCGCCCCCAACGGGTAAGGTCTTTCATAATGCAGACACCGATTTTCCCGTTTTCCACATCGTCCATCATGCGGGAGTAGGCGGAACGGTCAAAAAACCTGCCGCTTTCGTCATCGTCGATGTAGTGCCGGATATTGGTTAGGTGCTGCCCTCTGGCATAGTTCTCCAAAAATATTTTTTGGTTCTGTATGCTGTTGCTCTCGCCGCCGTCCCTGTCCTCGTCGCCCACGGAAAGGCGGGAGTAAAGGGCTGTAATTTTGCTATAATCAGTCATGTGCATAACCTCCTGTGCGTCCATGTATGTGTCATTTACACTTAAAATTATGCACTCCATCGTGCAGATCCGTATTCTTCGCCCTGCCGGAACTTCTTGCGGTTCTTGCCTTTGACGTAGACCGCCAGCTTGAGCAACGCACCGGCAATCAGACCGATGAGCAGATCGACGGGATGAAAGCTGGGCAGCGGATTTGCAAAGGCAGTGCCGAATACAGCAAAGCCGTTTGTCAGCTTGTCGATGAACTCCGTGCCGGGAGCGAGACGAAACACGGCGGCGATCTTATCCGCAAAGTAGAAGGCGAAGACATACGGAAGGTTCAGAAGAATGAGCTTCTTCACATCGGGCTTGTTCACAGCTCCACACCCCGATCCTTGGTTTTGACCTTGACCTTCTCCTTGTGCTGCGCCTTGCTCTGTGCTTTCTCCTGATCCAGCTTGTGCCGGATGGACGGCTGTTCCTTCTGCTTGACCGTCTTGGCGGAGAACTCCTTGAAGGCGGCGGTCATGACATCAACATCTCGTCCCTTGAAGAAGACAAGATAGCTGGGCGGCTCAACGGAAACGTCCTTCTTGAGCGCAAAGTCCAGACCGTATTTGCTGGCAGTACGCTCAAAGGACTTGATGTTGCCGTCCGTCACTTCGATGTTGGAGATGGCGGCATTCTGGCTCATCAGATGCTTGATGGACTGCTTGCCGCGATAGGTTTTGGGCTGCTGCATCTGCTTTTGCGCCTTCTCGATCTCCTGAACGAACTTGTCCAGCGCCTTTTTCAGCACCTCGGCTGAAATTTTTCCGCCCTTGATCATGATTGCAACAACTTTGGTGTTGACTTCATCCTGCATTGCGGCGTTTACCTCCTTTCGTTGGAATGATTATGGGGACTGCTGCCGAAGCTAAGGCGGCACAATCCGGCGATAGATGATTTTCATTTACACTGTCCTCCTTTCCGAGCATTGCTCACGATGGTATTCATTAAAGAGTGTCTTCACAAAGGCTATAATCGTAGGTCTTCGGCTTCTTTGACCCTGCCGACCTGTCCTGCCCGTAGAAATCATGGTTGACAAGCGCAGAGTAATAATTGTCTATCGTCAGAGAGGCGTTATACAGAGCGGTCAACAGGTACGCCCGGATATTACGGATGTCTGACGGGTTCTTGTTCATTGCTTCCAGAACGTACTCTATGTGGCTGCTATTCAGCTTGAGAAAGCGGGACTTAACCACTTGCTGCGGCATATCCTCGCCATTGATACGGATGGTCGGAGCGGTAGAGCAGACGGCATCCAGCATGATGTCCATGATCTCCCGGAAGCGGTCTTTATCGAACTTCGGATCCTGACAGAGAATGTTGTAGTCAAGATTCTCTTTGATAATCTCTTCATACTCGCTTCGCTCATCCATCCTGTCCATCGCATCAAGATTGATGGATTGATAGTTCTTTGAGAGAGTATTTCTTTCTTGAGTAATTACTTGGATAGTATTTCTTTGTGTGGGATTTTCCCTATGGGGATTCTCCACGTCTGGATTCTCCACATCGGGATTTTCCCTGTGTGGATTATCCCTGTGTGGCAAACCGGCTTGCGGCATCTCATAGATGTCGAACTCCGTGCTGACCATTCTGCCCTTATCATCTCTGCCACGGTGACGGACAAGGTAGCCGTTTTCCTCAAGCTCCTTGAGTGCCGAAAGTATGGCGTCGGGACCTTCCTTGCAGAGTGCCGCAAGACCACGGGTGGAGAACTGCCAGCCGTCGTTGAAGGACAGCATCTTTGAGAGAAGACCGACTGCTTTGAGGGAGAGGTTCTTATCTCTCAGGTGGGTATTGCCCATGACCGTGAAGTCACGGGTTTTATTGACGCGATAGACTGACACATGATCACCCTGCCATTTCCGTAGATACTTCAACGCCGCAGATTCCAAAGTAGCGGATGCGGATGATGTTCTTGCCCTTCGGGGTGAAGTAGGTCTGAGAGCCGGTATAGCGGAAGGTCACGAAATCCCGGACGATGAAGAGTCCTTCGTTGCTCTTCTTGTTGTAGGGAAGAAGCTGACCGGAGGGAGAGCGGAACAGATACCCTTCGTTAAGCAGGAATTTGACGAACTTGCGCTCCGGGATTTTCAGTTCCTTCGCCGTGGTGCGAATGTTGGTGCAGTCATCTGGATTGACGAAGGCGTCAAAGTAATCGGCTTTCGGTCTTGCAATGCCCAGCTCCGCTTCAAGGGCATTGGCGCGATTCGTTTCCTTGAGCAAGGTCTGCGCAAGCTCTATGATGACCGCCGGTTCCTTCTGAATGCGGTCCAGCAGGGATTCCGTCATGTAGCAGCCGGTCTTGCGGATCATGGGAACAACCTCATCGAACAGCCAGTGTTCAAATCTTTCCGCCGAGGGGAGTTTGCTATGGACAATTAGCCTGTAAACATCACCCTCCGTAATGTAGGAAAGGGACTGCGTACCGCCGCTCGTAAGGGTGTCCCGTTTTAGGACACCCTTGCAATGGTCAATAATTGCCTTGCCGGGTCTGGCATATCCCAATGCTCTTGCAACATCTGAGCCGCAGAACAGAAGTGTTTCTCCGTCGAGGATCGTCCTCACCTCACCGAACTGTTCATTCTTGAAAACTTCGATTTTGTTATCCATGATTGACTTCCTTTCTGGCAGCAGATGTGCCACTTTGATTTTTGATGGTAGAAACGGGATTGCAGCAGTAGGGACACTCTGCAAACAAGCAGGACTGATATTTCCAGAAGGGACGATGAAAGCGGCAGCTTCGGCACTCAGGGAGAATGCCATCCGCGCCGCTGTCAAAATGCTCAAAGCCGGGTGTGGTCTGCATCAGCAATTCCAGTGCTTGCAGATCACCGTCTGTCATGCGTTTCATGCTTAAAAACTCCTTTCTTTCGCCGTATCGCCAGCAGATATTCCGGCTTTTGGGCAACAAAAAAAGAGGGTTTGCTTCTTACTCCAAATTGGAGAAGAAACAAACCCTCTTCGTTTACGATGTAGTTCAGATGATTTCCCGGATG
>NZ_JACRST010000035.1 GCF_014384885.1 Ligaoa zhengdingensis | reverse complement strand
GCGACAGTGATCGACGCCCTGAAGAACAAGGGAGTGACGGTGGTCTTCGAGATCGGCGGCAAGGATTACGCAGTGAACGGCGCGGGCGAGCTGAAGGGCTACAGCGCGGCGGCAGTGTACTACACCTCCGATGAGGTCAAGGCGATGGCTGGCACTGCGCCTGCTGCGAGCGGCAATGCCCCCGCAGCGAACAGCAACCCGGAGACGGGCGGCGAGGTTCCCGCGGCGGTGGCGCCTGAGGCGGTTGTTCCGGCAGCGCCCGTGGCGCCCGAAGTTCCCGCGGTGATCGAGCCCGCGGCTCCGGCTGAGGCGGAAGCGCCCGCGGCGCGGGCCGAGGCCCCTGTCGAGGCGGCGGAAGCCGGTATGCCGGTTTGGGCCATCGCGGCAATTGTGATTGCGGCGACGGCAATCCTGGGCGGCACAGCGCTGGTTGTGATCCGCAGAAAGCGCGACAACCGGTAAGTTTCTTATTCCTTTTCGATCCGGGAGAAGGGGCAGTGGATCATCCGCTGTCCCCCTCCCGGATTTTTTGTCTAATCTGTCAATAGCCTGTCCCGCGGGCGCGCGGTAGAATGGTCTTAAAACTATGCCGCGCCCGGCGGCGGAATGGAGCGTCATCACCTATGAGCAAACTCACCTGGAACCCCGGCACCCTGCTGGCCCCCGTGCCGCCCCGCCGCCTGAAAGGAGGCGTTGGCGTGAAAAGATTAGTTTTTCTGTTTTTAGCGGTTGTATGTCTTTTTGGGCTGTCCGGCTGCTCCCAGGGAAAAACAGAACCGTATATCGTCAATACGTTTGAGAAAACCCCCGATGAACTCGTTGAGGAGTCTGTGGAAAACTCAAAAGTGATCGTAACCACTGCTTATTATGAAATGAGCGACGGCACCTGGAAAACAGACAGCCACACCTATCAATATAAGCTGGAAATTACGGGCAGGCTGAGGAATGCCGCCCAGGACAGCACTTATGTCATCCTCAGCAACACAGACGACATCACATTTGAGCAGGTGTGGAAGGCGAGCGGACTCAGCAGCAATATGGACGACTATTTTAAGGCCGAGGACGCTGTCATCGTGGGCCGTGCGTAATCAACAGGGAGGGAACCTTATGCCCAGATTTTTTACCCAGGGGGTGTCGGGCGACACCATCATCATCACCGGCGGCGACGCAGCGCACATCGGGCGGGTGCTGCGCATGGCGGTAGGGGATGAGCTGGTGGTGTGCGACACCGGTACCGATATCGAATACTACTGCCGCATCGCCGCTATCGCGCCCGATGCGGTGACCCTCGCGGTGGATCGCGCCCAAAACAGCGCCGCCGAACCGGATGTGCGGGTACATCTCTACATGGCGCTGCCCAAGGGGGATAAGCTCGAGCTGGTGATCCAAAAGGCGGTGGAGCTGGGGGTGTGCGACGTCACCCCCATCCTGACGCGGCGGTGCGTCTCCCGGCCAGACGCCAAGAGCCTCGCCAAAAAACAGGACCGCTGGCAGAAGATCGCAGCCGAGGCCGCCAAACAGTGCGGGCGCGCGCGCATCCCCGCGGTGCGCCCAACCCTGGACTGGACCGCCGCGCTGGACGAGCTGGCGGGGCAGCCGCTGTCCATCCTGTTTTATGAGCTGGGCGGCGCGCCGCTGCGCACCCTGCTGGCGGGCACCTCAGCCGACATCGCCATCGTGGTGGGAGCTGAGGGCGGCTTTGACGAATCTGAGGTGGAGCAGGCGCTTGCGCGCGGGGTCAAAACCGCAACGTTGGGCAGGCGCATCCTGCGCTGCGAAACTGCGCCGCTGTGCGCACTTTCGGCCATTATGTACGAGACCGGCAACCTGGACTAAAGCGCTGCGGCAAAGGATGTTTTCCACGCGCCCAGGTGGAAACTGTGGAAAGTTTCATCGCGCTGTTTCCCCATATCTTGTGCTGTTTCGAGTTTTCACAACTATATTTTTGGCTTGACAAATCGATCAATTACATCTCGTAAATTTGCCGTAAAAAATTATATCTTTCCACACTTTCCACTGAGTTTTCCACAAATCGACCCGCCTACATCGGAAAAATCCCTTTAAAATGCGGTTTTTTCCGTGGAAAGCGGCGGGTAGAACCCGGAGTTCACCGGCTGTATCGGAGAACTTTCCACATCTTCCCCCGAGTTTTCAACATGCCATTTTTTGTTTTTTGACCGGCGGGCCCCTTTTTGGTGGTTCCGCCAGTTTTTTCGCGCCTTGCTTTCGACATCCGCAGCAAACTGCGCAATTTCCCGCCGGTATCCCCCAAAGCGCCGTCCTTGAACTCGTAATACAACGCCAGGGCTGGTGCGGCGATTGCTGTCGTTAACCCCGAAATTGGGGACGCCGCAAGCGGGATTGCCAGCGACAGGGGCGATAGTTTTTCCTCGCTGAAAAGCCCTTCTCCTTTTTGATCCGGTCCCTCCAAATTTTCTTCCAGTTTCGCATAAAATTTTACAGAGCTAGTGTATTTCTCTAATTCAGGAAAAAGTTTGTACCATTTTAACAATACTTATGTTAAAAAATTAAATCATATTGCTTGATTATTATAAATACAAGCGTGGGAGTGTGCTGTATATTAAAAGATAGCCCTGCCGATATCCTCCGAAAGGGGGCGGGGCCATAAAACCGGCGCAAAAAGGAGATTTGCACCATGGGTTACCAGGACACCCAGTTTTCTTATTTGTACCAGAACTTGAAGGCCCAGATTACCAGCGGGTACCTGCGGCCGGGCAGCCGCCTGCTCTCCACCCGGCAGCTCTGCCAGGTGCATCAGGTGGGCGCGCGCACCGTATCCGGCGTGTTGGCTGCTCTGAAGGCGGAGGGGTACATCGATCTGTACCCCCGCCGGGCGGCGGTAGTCCGCTGCTGGAGGGCTGGCCCGGACCCGGCGGCCGCGGCACTCACGGTCTTGGCCAAGCGTGACAGCCTGATTCCCCTCTATCAGACGATGGCCGTTGTGCTGCCGTCCCTGTTGGTGTTCGCGGCCCAGGGATGCGCCCTCGAGGAGCTGCCCCACTTCGGCCAGCCCATGCGGACGGATCGCGAGGAGGGGGACGGGTGGCGGACGGCGTCGTCCCTCTGCCGCGGCCTGCTGCGCCGCAGCGGCAACCCCCTGTTCAGCAGCCTGTACATCACATTTGAATCCAACGGCCATCTGGCCTTTTTTGTGGAGGAGCAGAAGACGTTTACCGGCCTGTCCTTCCGGAATATTTCCCCCAAAGCGGACTGGATGACCGCTGTGCTGAGCGGCGGAGACCCGCTGCAAAAGTTTCAGCGGCTCACCGCCACGTATCGCAACCTGGCCGCCTGGGTGGCCGAGAGCATCAAACTGCTGGAAATCGCCTTCCCCGGCTGTCCCGCGCAGCCCGAGGATGTTTTCCTTTGGAATATCGCCCAGGGCCGGAACCACTGCTACAACCGTATCGCCCGGGACCTGATGCGTAAGATCCGTTCCAGGCAGTATCAGCCGGGGGCCTATCTGCCGTATGAGGCCGAGCTGGCCGCGCAGTACGGCGTATCGGTATCCACGGTGCGCAGCGCGCTGGCCCTGTTGGGGCGGCTGGGCTTCAGTAAGACGCTCAACGCCAAGGGGACGATCGCCCTGCTCCCGGAGAAGCCCGCGGCACTTCGCGCATTGCAGGCCGAGACCGATCCGCGCGACCTGATGCTGTACCTCTTCTCTCTGCAATTCATGGCTCTGGTGATCCGGCCCGCCGCGCTGCTGGCCGCGCCGCGGCTGAGCCGGGCAGATTGCAAGGCCCTGGAGGCCCGGTTCGACCTACCGGGCGCCACCCCGCTGACCGACGTCGTCACCTGCCTGCTGGACCGGTTGGAGCTCGGTCCGCTGCGGGCGATCCTGACCGAAGCCCACAATCTGAGCCAGTGGGGCTACTATCTGACCTTTTGCAGCGATATCGAAGCTACATCGATCAACCAGGCGAGCCACAGCCTGCTCGACCTCCTGCAAGCAGGAAATATCCGCGGGTTTGCCGACGGCCTGGCCGGCTGCTACTGCCGAGTTCTGGACCTGGCGAGGCAGTTCACCGTGGAGCGGTTTCATCTTGCACAAGCGCGTGCGGTCGCCACCCCGCAATTGCGGCTGTAACCCTCTTGCGGGGTCGATTTTATCTTAAAATATACTGTGCTCGTGCACAATAAAATTCAGCCTGTTTTACCAAAAAGTTATCTCTTTAAAACTGGAAAAAACAAAAAGGGGGGCCGAGCACAATATAAAAAATCAGGCGACTTTTTTTCTTGTATGGACTCCATAAATTTGCCCCAGCCTGTTTAGAATTCGTCTGCATTCTAAACAGATTTTTTTGCCCGGTCGGCATTCACCGGCGTGTAACTGGGACAACCACGCAAATTTGCACCCTATTTAGTGGTATAAATTAACAATAAACAGATGCCAAATCTGGCAATCTATCCAAATTTTTGTCATAAGAACGAATTTGTGTTGACAAATGAAAAGCGAACGATTATAGTTAAAGCAGATGACGTGCTCGAGCACGAATCGAATTGGCCTAATTTCCTCCTTTTATACCTTCCCCTGAGCACGGGCACAGTTTCTGTGCTCAGGGGTGCGGCTCCAGGAAGAACCGCCTTGTGCGGCAAAATAATAACATTGACGAAACAGGAGTGAAAGAAATGAAAAAGATTCTGGCAATGATCCTGGCGACTACCCTGACCCTTTCCCTAACCGCTTGCAACGGCAGCACGCCGTCGAGCAGCGCGGCTCCGGCGCCCGAGAGCAGCGCGCCGCAGTCCTCCGTTGCGGAGCCCGCTCCCGAGGCTCCCACTTCGGGTGGCAAAATCGGCGTCTCGATGCCCACCCAGAGCTTGCAGCGCTGGAACCAGGACGGCAGCAACATGAAAGCCGAACTGGAAGCGGCGGGCTACGAAGTCGATCTGCAGTACGCGGGCGACAACGACATCCCCACCCAGGTTTCTCAGCTTGAGAACATGATCTCCGGCGGCTGCGAGGCTCTCGTCATCGCCGCGATCGACGGTTCCGCTCTGACCGAGGTGCTCAAGGGCGCCAAAGACAAGGGAATCCCCGTTATCTCCTACGACCGCCTCATCATGAACAGCGACGCTGTTTCCTACTACGCGACCTTCGACAACTACAAGGTAGGCACCTTCCAGGGCGAGTTCATCAAAACTGCTCTCGATCTGGATAACGCTGCGGGCCCCTTCAACATCGAGCTGGTCACCGGCGCGCCCGATGACAACAACGTGAACTTCCTCTTCGGCGGCGCGATGGATGTGCTGAACCCCTACATCGAGAGCGGCAAGCTGGTTGTTCCCTCCGGCCAGACCGAGAAAGCGCAGTGCGCAACTCCCAACTGGTCCACTGAGGAAAGCCAGAAGCGCATGGAGAACCTCATCACCTCCAACGGTTACGCCCCCAACGGCACCAAGCTGGACGCGGTTCTCTGCTCGAACGACTCCACCTCCTACGGTGTGCAGAACGCCCTGCTGGCCGCCGGCTACACCGCTGAGAACATGCCTGTTATCACCGGTCAGGACTGCGACAAGCCGAACGTGAAGAACATCATCGCCGGCACCCAGAGCATGTCTGTGTTCAAGGATACCCGCACCCTGGCTGCGCAGGTTGTTAAGATGGTCGATGCGATCATGAAGGGCAGCGAGCCTGAGATCAACGACACCACGACCTATGACAACGGCACCGGCATCATCCCGTCCTTCCTGTGCGACCCTGTGGTCTGCACCGTGGACAACTACAAAGAGCTGCTGATCGACAGCGGTTACTACACCGAGGCAGATCTGGCATAAGACTTCCCGGTTCAGTCGATAGTTTTACGGGCGGGCGGAAAAATCCGTCCGCCCGTGTTCTAATTTTTATCGGCACAATCGGATATTGGAGGGGTTCAAGTGGCTAACATCATACTGGAAATGAAGCACATAACCAAGCTGTTCCCCGGTGTGCGCGCACTCGACGACGTCAACCTGCAGGTTACCGAGGGCGAAATCCACGCCCTGGTTGGGGAAAACGGGGCCGGAAAATCCACGTTGATGAACGTGCTGTCCGGCATCTATCCCTATGGCGATTACGAGGGCGACATCATCTACAAAGGGGAACTCTGCAAATTCCACACCATCAAGGATAGCGAGGCCAAAGGCATCGTCATCATCCATCAGGAACTGGCGCTGGTGCCGTATCTCACCATCGGCGAGAATATGTTCCTCGGCAACGAGCGCGGAAACAAGGGCAAAATCGACTGGGACGAGACCTTCAACAAGGCGGACGAACTGCTCCGCATGGTGGGGCTGCACGAGTCCTCCCATACCCTCATCAAAGACATCGGCGTGGGCAAGCAGCAGCTTGTGGAGATCGCCAAGGCGCTGGCGAAAAACGTAAAGCTGCTCATCCTGGACGAACCCACCGCATCGCTCAACGAGACGGACTCGAAAAAGCTGCTCGACCTGATGCTGGAGTTTAAGGCCCAGGGCATGACCTGCATCATCATTTCCCACAAGCTGAGCGAAGTTTCGTATGTGGCGGACAAAATCACCGTCATCCGCGACGGCGCGACGATTGAGACGCTGGTAAAGGGCGTGGACGATCTCAGCGAGGAGCGCATCATCCGCGGCATGGTAGGCCGCGAGCTGACCGACCGCTTCCCCAAGCGCGAACCGAAGATTGGGGAAATCAGCATGGAGGTGCGCGACTGGACGGTTTACCACCCGCTGTACGACGGGCGCAAGGTCTGCGACGGCGTCAACCTAAACGTGCGGCGGGGCGAAGTGGTGGGCGTCAGCGGGCTGATGGGCGCGGGGCGCACCGAGCTCGCCATGAGCATCTTCGGCGGGAGCTACGGCAGGGGGATCTCAGGCACCCTGATTATCAACGGGCGGGAGGTCCATCTGCACAGCGTACAGGACGCCATCGACCACAAGCTCGCCTATGTCACCGAAGACCGCAAGGGCAACGGCCTGATCTTGAGCAGCACCATCCGGGAGAACACCACCCTTTCCCGGATGGAAAAAATCAGCCATCACAAAACTTTGGATAAAGACCTGGAGATCCAGGTGGCGAACGAATACAAAGAAAAACTGCGTACCAAATGCTCCAGCGTGGAGCAGCTGGTGGGCAACCTGTCCGGCGGCAACCAGCAGAAGGTGCTGCTGGCCAAGTGGATGTTCGCCGACCCAGATATTTTAATTTTGGATGAACCCACCCGCGGCATCGACGTGGGCGCAAAATATGAAATCTACTGCATTATCAACCAACTGGTCGCGGAGGGAAAGTCCGTGATTATGATCTCCTCCGAGCTGCCTGAGATTCTCGGCATGTGCGACCGCACCTATGTGATGAACGAGGGCCGCATTGTGGGCGAACTGACCCGCGAGGAGTCCAGCCAGGAGAGCATCATGTCCTGCATTCTGCAATCGGCCGGTAAAGGAGCGTAACGAATATGACAAAGACGAAAGAGGTCCTCAAAAAGAATACCATGCTCATCGCCCTGGCGGTGGTGATGGTGCTGTTCCAGGTGCTCATCTCCATTGCGGGCAAGGGCTCCCTGTTTGCGCCTGCGAACATCACCAACCTGATCCTGCAAAACAGTTATGTCGTCATCCTGGCAGTCGGTATGCTGATGTGCATCCTCACCGGCGGCAATATCGACCTGTCGGTGGGCTCGATTGTCGCCCTGGTGGGCGCAATCGCGGGCGTGATGATCGTGAGCAACAAGATGAATGTCTATCTAACCATCCTGGTCTGCCTGGTGCTGGGCACCCTGATCGGCGCGTGGCAGGGCTTTTGGATTGCGTATGTGCGCATCCCGGCGTTCATCGTCACCCTGGCGGGCATGATGCTCTGGCGCGGCGTGGCGCTGATCGTGCTCAACGGCCTGACAATCTCGCCGTTCCCGCAGGAATATCTCAGATACTTCAGCAGCTTCCTGCCCGGGGACGCCTCGAACAAGGGGTTGATCCTGAGCGTCACCCTGATTGTGGGCGCGGTGCTGTGCGCGGTATACCTGGCGGTTCAGTTGATCGGCCGCGCCAAAAAACTGCGCAAGGGCTACGACGTGGAATCCCAGGGGATGCTCTGGGGCCGCATCGTGCTGATCTGCGCGGTGGTGATGGCGCTCTCCTACCTGTTGGGAAGCAACAAGGGTATCCCGGTGGTGCTCATTCTGCTGGGCGTCATCATTTTGGCCTACAGCTACTACACCCAGAACACCGTGCCCGGCCGTTATCTTTACGCGATGGGCGGCAACGAAAAGGCTGCGAAACTTTCGGGTATCAACACCAACCGCACGCTGTTCTTCGCCTACACCAACATGGGCTTCCTGTCGGCGGTGGCGGCTCTGGTGTGCATTGCGCGGTTTAACTCGGCAGCGCCGTCCGCGGGTACCAACTATGAGATGGATGCGATCGGCGCCTGCTACATCGGCGGCGCGTCGGCCTATGGCGGCACCGGTACGGTGAGCGGTGCGGTCATCGGCGCAATCTTCATGGGCGTGCTCAACAACGGTATGTCCATCCTGGGCATCGATGCCAACTGGCAGAAGGTGGTCAAGGGCATCGTGCTGCTGGCGGCGGTGGTGTTCGACGTGGTGTCGAAAAAGCACTCGTCCAAGTCGTGAACCGCCCTGGCCAATATGAAATGAGGAGGGATTTCCATGCGCTATCTGATCGGGATCGATCTGGGTACCTCAGGGACCAAGACGGTTCTGTTTGACGAATGCGGCCGGGCTGTGGCCTCGGCTCTGGCGGAGTACCCGCTGCACCAGCCGCAAAACGGCTGGGCGGAGCAGGACCCGGCCGACTGGTGGGACGCTGCGGCGTCCACCGTGCGTCAGGTGATTGAAGAGAGCGGCGTCTCCCCCGAAGGGATCGCCGGGGTCGGCATCTCAGGGCAGATGCACGGCCTGGTGATGTTGGACGAGGCGGGCAGCCCGCTGCGCCCGAGCATCCTTTGGTGCGACGGCCGCACCACCGAGGAGTGCGCCGAGATCACCCGGCTTGTGGGCGCGCAGCGGCTGATTGAGATCACCGCCAACCCGGCCCTCGCGGGCTTCACCGCGGGCAAAATCCTGTGGGTGCGCCGGCACGAACCGGAGGTCTACCGGCGCTGCGCCCACATCCTGCTGCCCAAGGACTACATCCGCTACCGCCTCACCGGCGAATATGCGGCCGAGGTCACCGACGCCTCGGGCACCAACCTGCTCGACCTGACCCATCGCTGCTGGTCCGACGAAATCCTGGACGCGTTGGAGATCGACAAGGGCCTGCTGGGGCATGTGTACGAATCGTGCGAGGTGGCCGGCAGGGTGACCCCGGAGGCCGCCGCTCTCACCGGGCTGGCGGCTGGGACGCCGGTGGTGGCCGGAGCGGGGGACAACGCCGCCGCGGCTGTGGGCACCGGCGTGGTGGCCGAGGGCAAGGCGTTCGTCACCATCGGCACATCGGGCGTGGTGTTCGCCCATTCGGACGCGCCCGCCATCGACCCGCAGGGCCGTGTACATACTTTCTGTGCGGCCGTGCCCGGCACCTGGGCGACCATGAGCTGCACCCTGTCCGCCGGACTTTCGCTCAAATGGTTGCGCGACAACTTCTTTGCTGAGGAGATGCGCACCGCCGCGGGGATGGGGGTTGACCCCTACTACCTGATGGACCGGCAGGCAGAGCGGGTCCCCATCGGCGCGAACCGCCTGCTGTTCCTGCCCTACCTGATGGGCGAGCGCTCCCCCCTGCTGGATGAACGCAGCCGCGGGGTGTTCTTCGGCCTGTCCGCCATCCACACCAAATACGACCTGCTGCGCGCCGTGCTCGAGGGGGTTGTCTACTCCCAGCGGCAATGCCTCGACATCCTGCGCGGGATGGGGGTTGTCTCACAGGAGATGCTGGCCTGTGGCGGCGGCGGTTCCAGCCCGCTGTGGCGGCAGATGATCGCCGACGTGTTTGGCTGCCCGGTGCGCACGGTGGTCTCCAAGGAGGGACCTGCGCTGGGCGCGGCCATCCTGGCCGGCGTGGGCGCGGGGCTGTACCCCAGCGTGCGCGAGGCCTGCGAGAAGATGATCGAGCTCAATCCGCCGCAGCAGCCCGACCCGGCGGCCTCGACGCAGTACGAGCCCTATTATCAGCTCTATTGTTCGCTTTACCCCGCCCTCAAGGAGCAATTTTCCACCCTCTCGACACTGTGAAAGGAGAAACCCCTATGCTGATACAATCTGTTTTTGACGACGCCTTTTCCCGTTACGGGCGGGTGGTCGAGGGCTACGACACCGCGCTGCTGCTGAAAAGGCTGCGGGAAAACTCCCCCTGCCCCCTGGACCGCACCGTCTATCAGCCGAGCAGCCCGCTGCTGGAGGCGCTGCCCATCTTTGTGGAGCTGCGCAACGGATTTTACGGCGGCATGCCCATCCAGATCGGCTACTGCAACGGCAGCAACCGCAGGCTGAACTGCCTGGAATATCACCGCGACAGTGAAATCAACGTGGCCGCAGACGACATCGTCCTGCTGTTGGCCCCGCTGCAAAAGCTGCGCGGCGGCCGCATCGACACCGCCGAGGTGGAAGCGTTCCGCGTACCGGCGGGCACGATGGTCCAACTCTATGAAACTACCCTGCACTATGCGCCCTGCAACGCGCCGGGTGCGGACAGCTTCCGGGTGGTGGTCGTGCTGCCGCGCAACACCAACACCGCCAAGCCCGCGACCAACATCTACAACAACGAGGACCGCCTGCTCTGGGCCTGCAACAAGTGGCTCGTCGCCCACCCGGATTCGGACGAGGCGGCCCAAGGCGCGTTCCAGGGGCTTGTCGGACCCAACATCACAATCGAATAGGAGTGAACATGTCATGAACAACATTCCCAAAGTAAAACTTGGCATCGTCGCGGTCAGCCGCGACTGCTTCATCGTCTCCCTGTCCGAGCGCCGCCGCCGGGCGGTTGTGGAGGCTTATACCGCGCGTGGCGGCGAAATCTATGAGTGCCCCACCGTGGTGGAAAACGAAAACGATATGCTCAAGGCGATCGCAGACGTGAAGGGCGCCGGCTGTAACGCGCTGTTCGTCTACCTGGGCAACTTCGGCCCCGAAACCCCCGAGACCCTGCTCGCCAAATACTTCGACGGCCCGGTGATGTACGCTGCGGCCGCGGAGGAGACCGGCGACGACCTCATCAACGGCAGGGGCGACGCGTACTGCGGCGTGCTCAACTGCTCCTACAACCTGGGGCTGCGCCGCCTCAAGGCGGTCATCCCAGAGTATCCGGTGGGCACCGCCGAGGATATCGCGGGGATGCTCGAGGACTTCATCCCGGTGGCGCGGGCGCTCATCGGGCTTTCCTCCCTCAAGGTAATCACCTTCGGGCCGCGCCCGCAGGATTTCTTCGCCTGCAACGCGCCCATCAAGGGCCTCTATGACCTGGGCATCGAAGTCCAGGAGAACTCCGAGCTGGATCTGCTGGTGGCCTACAAGGCCCACAGCGGCGACCCGCGCATCCCCGCTGTGGTGGAGGACATGGCCTCCGAGCTGGGCGCCTGCGGCAACTGCTACCCGGACCTGCTGCCCCGCATGGCGCAGTTTGAGCTCACCCTGCTCGACTGGGCCGAGCAGAACCGCGGCGCGCGCAAGTATGTCGTGTTTGCCGACAAGTGCTGGCCCGCGTTCCCCAAGGAGTTCGGCTTTGAGCCCTGTTATGTCAACAGCCGCATGGCGGCCAAGGGGTACCCCGTGGCCTGCGAGGTGGATATCTACGGCGCGGTGGGCGAATACATCGGCACCTGCATCACCGGCGAGCCGGTCACCCTGCTCGACATCAACAACTCGGTCCCCGCGGACCTCTACACGGCGGATATCAAGGGCCAGTTCCCCTACCGCCTGCGCGACACCTTCATGGGCTTCCACTGCGGCAACACCCCCTTCTGCCGCCTCAAGGCGGGTGCGGTGAAATACCAGCTCATCCAGAACCGCCTGTTGGAGGACGGCGGCGAGCCGGACTTCACGCGCGGCACCCTCGAGGGCGATCTGGCCGCGGGCGGCATCACCTTCTTCCGTCTGCACGGCAACCCGGACGGTTCGCTGCAGGCGTATATCGCGCAGGGTGAGATCCTGCCGGTGGCCACCCGGTCGTTCGGCGGTATCGGCATCTTCGCTATCCCCGAGATGGGGCGGTTCTACCGCCATGTGCTGATCGCCAAGCGCTACCCGCACCACGGCGCGGTGGCGTTCGGCCATGTGGGCAAGGCGCTTTACACCGTGTTCGATTACCTGGGGGTGCCGGACATCGCCTTCAATCAGCCCAAGGGGATGCTCTACCCGCGTGAAAATCCGTTTGAATGAACCTCAAAAAGTGTCGAACCGCGGCGAAAAATTTATTCGCCGCGGCTTGACAAGCTGCGGCCCAGTCGCTAACATGATTATGTTACTATTTTTGTATTGATTTGGGGAGGTGATAACCGGTGGCTGTAACCATCCGGCAAATTGCGGTTGTCGCAGGGGTTTCCCGCGGCACTGTAGATCGCGTGCTCCACAACCGGCCGGGCGTCAAACCTGAAATTGCGGAGCATGTGCGTAAAATCTCCCAGGATCTGGGCTACGAGCCAAACCGCGCGGGAAAAATTCTCGCTGCCAGAAAGCAGCCGCTGAAGATCGGTTGCTTTTTGCCCGGCGTCGGCAACCCGTTCTTCAGCGATGTGATGAAGGGCTTCCGGCGAGCCGAGGCGGAGTTTTCCGATTTCGGCATCACAATTGAGCTGAGCGAAGTCAAGGGCTACGACGTGCGCGTGCATATCAAGGCGATCAAGGAGCTGGTGGCGTCGGGGTGCCAGGCGCTGTGCGTCTCCACCATCGATACCCCTGAGATGCGCGAATATCTGGACGGCCTGATTCAGTCGGGTATCCCGGTTGTGGCCGTGAACACCGACCTGAGCAAGACCAAACGCCTGTGCTATGTGGGCTGCGACTATGTGGAAGCCGGCCGCACTGCGGCTGGCCTGCTCTCGCTGATGACGACCGAGCAGCTCAATCTGCTGATTATTACCGGTTCGCTCAAAATGAAGGGCCATAACGAGCGCATCCGGGGTTTTTCTCGCACATTGCGGGAAAAAAAGGTGCCCTATAAGCTGGTGGAAGTGTTTGAGTCGCTTGATAACGACGATCACGCTTATCAAAAGACTCTGGAGGCCTTACAGGCCCACCCCGAAATTAACTGTGTATACATCGTGGCAGCGGGTGTTGCAGGTATCTGCCGTGCAATTCAGGAGCTGGGCCTTGAGCGCAAGCTGCATGTCCTCTCGCACGACCAAATTGAGGTCACTTGCCAGCTCGTCCGCGAAGGGGTGATCGACTTTACCATCGGGCAGGAGCCGGAGGAGCAGGGGTATCGCTCCATCCAACCGTTGTTCAATTACTTTATGAGCGACCGGCGGTCTGTCCCCGACGATTACATCACCAACACGGTCATCAAAATTAAGGAAAATCTCTCCTGATCGATAAAAAATGAGCCAGTATTCCCTGTGAGGATGCTGGCTCATTTTTCGATTGCGCGCCGCGCCGGTGAATGACGTATGGATTGCAGGAAACACTAATTTCATCAAGCCGAAAGGGGGGGGATTTCCTATGTCCAGCAAGGAACCCAAGTTTTATACCTGTGAAACCTGTCAAATCATCATCGAAGAGATTCACGGGGGCAGGGCCAAATACTCCTGCGACGGGATCGACCTCAAGGAGCTGACTGCCAACACCTCGGACGGGGCCCAGGAAAAGCATCTGCCCGTGGTGGAACAGAGCGGCAACCAGGTCACCGTCAAGGTGGGGAGCGTCTTTCACCCCATGTCCGCCGAGCACAGCATCGAATGGGTGTACCTGAAGACCGAGAAGGGGTGCCAACGTGTGGACCTCTCCCCGGATGGGGAACCAGTCGCGGTGTTTGCGCTAGCGCCGGGCGACCGGCCGGTCGCGGCCTATGCCTACTGCAACCTGCACGGGTTTTGGAAAACAGAATTTTAATGGGGCGCGGCCCTGGAAAAACAGGGGGATTGCCGGCTGCCGGCGATCCCCTTGTTTGCTGCGCGTGGTTATATGCCGCTGTCCATCCGCTTCGCGGCGAAGCAGGGGGGATTTTTACAAAAAAAATCACGTTCCAGCAAAATACTGAAACGTGATTTTGGTCGGAGTGACGGGATTTGAACCCACGGCCTCTTGGTCCCGAACCAAGCGCGCTACCATCTGCGCTACACCCCGTAAAATAAAACTGCTCCGCCCGGGTTGGATGAAGCAGTTGTGGTTGCCCGACTAGGATTCGAACCCAGACAAACAGAGTCAGAGTCTGTCGTGCTACCTTTACACAATCGGGCAATGTGTGCCGCCAATTTCTCAAACAGCTTTATTATTATAACTTTTCTTCGCAATTTTGTCAATGGTTGTCCCTAAAAATTTTAGAATTTTGGCGCAAAACATTTGAACAATCTCTTAAATTTGGCATTCGCGGCAGCGCTATCTTGTAAAATACACCCTCACCTGATAAAATAGACCCAAAAGCGGTATACTATAACCGCAAGAGCATCCAAAAAATCCGCGGATTTTCCGCGTCAGGAGGTATTGCATATGGCAACGGAACATTTTACACAAGAGAGTTTTGAGCAGCAGGTGATCGGCGGCAAGGGCCTGGCCCTGGTCGATTTTTGGGCGGAGTGGTGCGGTCCGTGCCGCATGTTGGGCCCCACCATCGACGAGCTGGCCGACGAGCTGGACGGCAGCGTACTGGTCGGCAAGGTGAATGTGGATGAACAGAGCGATATCGCCGCGCGTTACGGGGTTATGACCATCCCCACGGTGATTCTTTTTAAGGATGGCGAAGAGGCCGACCGCTCGGTGGGGTTTCTGCCCAAGCAGCGGTTCCTAGATATGATTGAAAAAGCGAAATAGCAGTGCGGTTGCTTCGGCATCGCTTCCGGGCGCTGCCCGGTGGGTTTGCTACTATTTACTGGCTACGGGCACAGTGTTTTGTGCACTGCCGTGCGCCTGCCTCGGCACCGCCTCCAGGCGCTGCCTGGGCGGGGTTGCTTGTAGCCTTGTAGCTACGGGCAGAGTGTTTTGCGCATTGCCGTGCGCCTGCCTCGGCACTGCCTCCAGGCGCTGCCTGGGCGGGGTTGCTTGTAGCCTTGTAGCTACGGGCACAGTGTTTTGCGCACCGCCGTGCGCCTGCCTCGGCGCTGCCTGGGCGGGGTTTCGGCCCCGCGGGACGGCTGGAGCAATTTTAATTTAATGTTTAAATTTTAAATGTCCTTCTTTTATGTGAAAAGAAGGACCAAGGCCCCCAGGGGCCCTTCTCTTGGCCCGATGGGCCAATTCACCTTGAAAGCACACAAAAGGGTTTCCCCCTTTTGAAACCCCCGCGCCCGGAGATGAAATCGGCGCTGATGTTGCCGACACCCGGCAAGTACCCTCGGCAATGGTTCTGAAGTCGCTTCGTGAAAAGTAGCAGGGTTGCACTTCGCTCCCACGAACCATTGCCCCTACGGGGTGCCCTCGGGCGACACCCGCAAGGCGCGCAGATCCCGCACCGCTTGATTTTTGCCTCCGGGTCGGGTCGGCAACGCCGACAGGAAAGCCGGGGATGGCACTTGCTAAGGCATGGAGCGCTATGCCCGTAGCCACAAAGCACAAGCAATCCCAGCCGGGCCGCGACACAACAAAAAACAGGCCGCCGGTGTTGTACCGGCGGCCCTTTTGCCTGTAGGGCTATTCTTCTGTTTCTTGCTGTGCAGTTTCTTCGGCGATCTCTTCGGCCGCCTCAAAAGTATAGTACTTTTTCAGCCTTCTCTGGCGGCGG
>NZ_JACRST010000034.1 GCF_014384885.1 Ligaoa zhengdingensis | reverse complement strand
GCTCCAGAGAGAAGAGAGGGCATTTAGTGGAATAAACTAGATGCCCTTTTGAATAATATAGGGTGTGGCGCCGTAGCCAAGCGGTAAGGCACGAGTCTGCAAAACTCTGATTCACCGGTCCGATTCCGGTCGGCGCCTCCAAAAGAAAAACATCCCGCACGAAAATTCGTGCGGGATGTTTTTTATAAAGAACAGGCTTTAACTCAGCGGTACCTAATGATGGTTAAAAAATAAAAACAGACCGGCATTTCCCGTTAAAGAAAATACCGGTCTGTTTTGTTGGAGCGGGCGATGGGAATCGAACCCACAACCTCAGCTTGGGAAGCTGATGTTTTGCCACTAAACTACGCCCGCGAGACTGATATTTATTATCCTATATTTTCTGGAAAAAGTCAAGACCCAATTGAACAGAACCACAGTTTTAAAGATTAAAAATTCCCCCCGGTGCACAGGGGGAAAACTTTAGAATAAGTCGATTTGGTTATTGGCCAACTTTTGAACAAACTGCTGCATCTGTTCCTTTGACTGAATTTGATGGGTATGTTCGATGATGCGCTGTTTCTGGTCGTCAGGCAGAGCAGAAAAGTGGTTCATCGCGGGCGCATTCTGCGCTAAGGCCATTCCGAGCCCCATCGGTATTTCGGGACCGTTTGCATAGTTTTTCATCTAGGTACTCTCCTTTCCACATAGGCGGAATCGCTTTATGCGGCGTGTGGCGGATGAGCCCCACTGGCCGCATGGATAGTATTCCCGTAGGACATTCAGATAGTCGGAATGCTGTGTCAATCAAGCCGCGTAAGGCATAAGTTAAAATGGCGAAAGCATGGGAAGACCGCCGTGATTGTAGTGGCAAGAGATGTAGAAGGGAGAGAAGCGGCAAATGGAAAGGATTCCGGTGATTGATATTTCGGTGCACAACACCCGCAGGGGAAGAATTGACTTTCAAAGGGTGTACAATTCCGGTGTACGGGGGATTATGATTCGCATCGGATGGGCGGGATATGAGGGGGAAATTGTTGAGGATGAGAGTCTGGAGGATTCGGTGATCCGCGCCGCCGCCGCTGGATTGGGCGTAGGGCTTTATGTCTATAGCTATTGTACAAGTGAACAGGCAGCTAAAAAGGCGGCACAGCAAGCGGTTGAGACCGCACGCCGCTTTGTGGGGAAAATCACCTATCCCATCGTATTTGACGTGGAGGAGACACAGACCGCGGCGCTCATCAACCTGGGGCGTGAGGAGCTGACCGATACAGTTATCGCTTTTTGTGAAGAAGTGCAGCAGCTCGGTTATTACGCCATGTGGTATTCCTATCCGTATTTTATCCAGACGCATCTGGAAGCGGACAGACTCAAGCCGTTTGACCTGTGGATTGCGGACTATAGTACAACAGTGAATTACGACGAATTTTATGGAATGTGGCAATATATTGGAAATGGCGGCACCTGCCCGGGGGTGACCGGCCCATGTGACCGTGATTACGCGTTTCAAGATTATCCCGCAATCATCCGCCGAGCAGGGCTCAACGACTTAGAGGACGAAACCTTTGAACCCTGTGCCGATCAGCTCAAGCAACTGCAAGCTCAATTGTCGGACTTCCGAAGAGAAGTGGAACAGCTTCAGGCACAGGTGACAGAGCTCACTGGGCGCTTGAACCAGATTGCAGCGCTTGCTCAGGTTTGAAACAAGGCCATTCCCAAGTGCTCCATCTTATAGGGAAACAAACTGAACCCCCAAGGGCACTACCGGTACGGAACAAATGAAATAGCCGCAAGTCATCATTTTGATGGCTTGCAGCTATTTTTTATATTCTTCTAATTAATATACATACCTAAGGTAGCCATCATACACCTACCGCCTGATGACAGAATATAATAAGACTTTCTTCTTTTCGCTCTTGATTTCTTTCTGATAATTGTTATAATAATTATTAGAAAGGCTTGTTAGAACGGAGGCTGTTTTATGATTGAGAATAAGACCACAGAGTTTAAGCGTGAATACATGGATGATATCAAATACACAGTAGTTGCCTTTGCGAATACGGATGGCGGAAAGATTTATATTGGCGTTAATGATGACGGAAGTGTCCATGGTGTCGAAAACACCGATGCAACCATGCTTCGGATTACAAACATGATTCGAGATTCCATTCGTCCTGATGTTACCATGTTTACCGAGTGTGCCATCGAAACCATCGAAGAAAAGCCCGTTGTGGTTTTGACGGTGCAGAGAGGTACTGCCCGCCCATATTATCTCGCTGGAAAAGGCATCCGCCCAGAGGGCGTATATGTACGCCAGAGCGCTTCCTCCGTTCCCGCTTCGGAAACTGCTATTCTGAACATGATCAAGGAAACCAGTGGTGACCGTTACGAGGATGCTCGTTCCATCAATCAGCAGTTGACCTTTGAAAAAGCGGAAAGTTATTTTGCAAAGCGTAGTCTTCCTTTTGGAGATCAGCAGAAGCGCACGCTGAACATCATCGGCTCCGACGGTACCTACACCAACCTTGGTATGCTGCTATCTGATCAATGCGTTCATACCATCAAACTGGCTGTATTTGATGGCAGCAAGAAAAGCGTGTTCCGTGACCGCAAGGAGTTGAGCGGCTCTTTGCTCACGCAGTTGGAGGATGCCTATTCCTACATTGATCAGTTCAACCGTACCCGCGCGGAATTTGAAGGGCTGGAACGCATTGACAGGCGAGATTACCCCAGCGAAGCGTTACGCGAAGCATTGCTCAATGCCATCACCCATCGTGATTACAGCTTCAGCGGCTCCACGCTGATCAGCATCTTCGATGACCGCATTGAGTTTGTGACCATTGGTGGTCTGGTTCGTGGCCTGACATTTGATGATATTATGTTGGGAATATCTGCGCTCCGAAATCAGAATCTGGCTAATGTATTCTATCGTCTGAAGTTGATTGAAGCTTACGGCACTGGTATTCTAAAAATTAATGAGAGCTACGCCGACTGCGCTGTAAAGCCGCAGTTTGAGGTTACAGATAACGCCTTCAAAATTACACTACCTAACATCAACTATGCAGGTGCTCGAAAAGATGTAACCGCTACAGCCCTATTGAAGGTCGCTGATAAAGCAGAACGGCAGGAAATACTGCTCCGTTTGGCCGAAAAGCAGGGATACATCATTCGCAAAGATGTGGAAGCTGAGTTGAAAGTATCTCAGGCGACCGCTATTTTGATTCTGCGGGATATGGTCGAAAAAGGACTCCTGATTAAGGAAGGCTCCGGTAAACAGCAGAAGTACCGCATTGTGGAATAATATGAATGCCGAAGTGGAGATTAATATGTATATTGAATTGAAATGCCGTTCCTGCGGCAAGGCTTTCCGCGTAGACTTTACCAACAATGAGTATGGTGTAGATAAGTGTCCTAAGTGTGGAAGTCATCTTAGCTTTAGCGATGTGGCTCGAATTAGGGCAATTACGGAGTCGTTCTATACAAATGTTAGTAGGACAGATAGTGTGAGTGTGTACGGAATTCATACAGAAGAAAACTGTACTGCTGGAACTGCAATCATCGCTGCTGACTTGTTCTCCTCTGATATGGAGCATCTGAACGAAGTGTATCGTTCCGCTTCTCCAGAGGTGCAGAGCAGACTTGCAGCTTTAATCGATAAGTTCTATCTTCTGGTAAACAGTGATGCCCAAGATGGAAACATTGATAAACTGGATCTGACATTAGATAGCTTGCGTGCGTTGTTTCTGGACAAAGTAAATGAAAACCATAAAGAAGTGGAGCAGATGCTCGGTCTTGCGCAGGAGGAATAAGAATGCCTAACCTATCTCAATTGAAACGAGAGCGCATGCTGGCGTTCTTGCAGAAAATAAAGGACGAGCACCGGGATGATGACGATATGCTCATTGCCTTGGGTGAGATTGAAAGCGAGTTGACCTCCAAGAAGTATGGCCTTGTGTGGGAGCAGCATGAAGAAGCCGTGGATGTGATGATGCGGGATAATATTCCCGTGTTCACTGAGGTGCCGGAGCGGGAAATCACTGCGGCACCTGGCCAGGGTTATAACTTCATTTTGGAAGGAGATAACCTGCATTCACTTCATTTGCTTAGTAAGACCCATCGTGGCAAAATTGATGTAATCTACATCGATCCTCCATACAACACGAAAAACAAGGATTTCATCTATGATGATAAGCGAATTGATGCTACCGATGGATTTCAGCATAGCAAATGGCTTTCATTTATGGCTGAGCGCCTACAGATTGCAGGAGAACTACTGAGCAAAGACGGCGTTATGGCAATCAGCATTGGGTATCAGGAAGTAAACAATCTAATGTCCCTTTGTCAAGAAATGTTCTCCACTAAAAATGTAGTTTGTGTAACTATTCAAACATCAAGCGGCAACGCTGTGCAAAACGGCTTCACCTATGTTCAGGAATACATTGTGTTCATTACCCCCCCTGAATTTGAGCCATTTGAACTTGCCTCTGAAAAAAAGGATTACAGCACACCGTATCATGGCATGAATCTCTCAGGATTCAATCAGACGCAGCGACCCAATCAAGCATATCCTATTTTTGTCGATATGGATGGAAGAATTGTTGGGTGTGGCAAGTCTTTGCAGGAACGTATAGATGATGGTAGCTATACTGGCGAAAAAGCAGACTTTCAGTTTGACTACAGCGAAGCACCAGAAGGGACGGTTGCGATTTGGCCTATCACGCAAAAGGGTGATGCTTGTGTTTGGCGGTTGATTTCAGAAAAACTGAAACAGAATTGGGATTTAGGCTATATCAAAGTCGTACCCAACAAGAAGGGAAAGAATAGATATACTATTCAGTATTTGTCCGGTGGTATTATCGAGCAAATTGAAAACGGAGAGTTGGAAACCTATCAGCCGAATGAATTGATTCCTACGCTTGAGGTTGTTGGTTTTAAGACGGCAGCAAGTAGTATTCCTACAATTTGGGCGGATAACAAATTTCTAACATCAGCCGGATCTAAAGATATTAAAAAAGTATTTGACCGCAAAGTGGATTTTCCTTTCCCGAAGCCAGTAGCATTGATAAAGGAAGTTTTGCATAGAGTCTCTAAATCTGATAGTCTTATCTTAGACTTTTTTGCTGGATCGGGAACTACAGCACAAGCTGTGCTTGAATTGAACCGCGAGGACAATGGAACCCGGCGCTTCATTCTCTGCACCAATAACGAGAACAACATTTGTGATTCTGTTACATATCCTCGCGTAAGCACAATTATCTCCGGCAAAAGACCTGATGGAAGCATTTATGCATACAATAATCAGGCGTGCACAGTCTTGTTGGACAGAAAAATTACAATGTCAGGCCTTAAAAAACCTACCATATATGATGAAATAGTCAGTGAAAAGGCTGACCACGAAGGAGAGTTCCATAAGTTCTCGACGGAAATCAAAAATGGACATGTGTATCTCTATGGTCTCAGTAAACCTATCACCGTGGAAGGCATTGCTGCAAACCTGTTGTTCTATCAGACGGATTTTATTGCAAAAGATGAGGAGTATTTGTCTGATGCTCTTTTGGAACACATCCGGGAAATGATTCAGTTGGAGCATGGTGTTAAAATCGACGGCAGCCAGTATCTGATGGTTATGAGCGACGAAGAAGCCGACGAATTGCAGGCACATTGGAGTGAATACGAGGGCGTAAGGGCCATCTATGCTTCCAAGGAAGTTCTGTTCACCACGGAGCAGAACGCACTCTTTACAGGTGTGGAAATTCACACCATTCCCGACTATTACTTTAACTTTGAACTGAAGGAGGTGGGCGAAACATGGTAAGCGGTATCAACATCAATCTATTTGATTTTCAGGAAAAGGCGGTCATCAAGCTGCTGGATATCGTAACCGACAGCCGCTCTAAGCAGACTGTTATTGTGAAATCTCCCACCGGCTCCGGTAAGACCATCATTCTGATTGACTTCATCGAAGAATACCTGACCAAGGTCAACAGCCGCACCGCTTTTATCTGGTTGTGCCCCGGCAAGGGCGATCTGGAAGAACAGAGCCGTCAGAAGATGCGGAAGTTCGCACCCCACCGCTATACCCAGAACCTGTTCGATGCCCTCCAGAATGGCTTCGATGCCGAAAGCACCACCTTCATTAACTGGGAGCTGGTGACGAAGAAGGGTAATACCGCCATCCGGGACAGCGAGCGGAAGAATCTCTTTGACCGCATTGCGGAAGCACACCGTGCCGGAACGGAATTTATCGTTATCATTGACGAGGAACACTCCAACAACACCGCAAAAGCAAAGACCATCATTGATGCTTTCTCCGCTAAGAACATCATTCGTGTCAGTGCTACTGCCGTGGAGAACAAGCGGTATGAGTATTTTGAAATTGACGAAGTGGATGTTATCAATGCCGGTCTGATCACCAAGGCCCTCTATGTGAATGAGGGACTGGTGGACGGCATGGAGATCACCAATGATTACGAGTGCCTTTTGGACTTGGCCGATGCCAAGCGCAAGGCGATTGCTGCTCGGTACAAGGAACTGGGTAAAAGCATCCGGCCTTTGGTGCTGATTCAGTTCCCCAACGGTCAGCCGGAAACCATCCGTGCAGTGGAAGCCAAGCTGGAAAGCATGGGCTATACCTATGACAACGGCATGGTCAGTATCTGGATGAGCGAGGACAAGCGTGACTTACCTGACAATCTGACCGAGAATGATGCCACCCCGGTGTTTCTGCTGATGAAGCAGGCCATCAGCACCGGCTGGGACTGTCCCCGCGCAAAGATTCTGGTGAAGCTGCGTGAAGGCATGAATGAGGGCTTTGAAATCCAGACCATCGGCCGTATCCGCCGTATGCCCGAAGCAAAGCATTATGAAGATGATCTGCTGGACTTCTGCTATGTGTACACCTTCGACGAGAAGTATAAGGCCGGTCTGCTGTCCAGCATTGATAAAGCTTATGAAACCCGCCGTCTATTTCTGAAGGATAAGTGTAAGACCTTCACACTGGAGAAAGAAGTCCGGGATATGGACTTTGACGGCCTGGGTGAGCGCGAGGTGCTCATCAAGATTTACGAAGCATTGGTTGCCAAGTATCATCTGAGCAGCGACAAGAAACAAAATCAAATGCTCCTGGCCGATGCCGGATACATCTTCGGTGCAGAAATTCACGGACAGGCTTTGCAGGGGGAATTTGTGCGCACTTCGGCATTGGCAGACAGCCACAACTATATCACGACCCATAAGCGCATTGACACCCATAAGCATGGTATGCAGCTCATGCATAGCGTTGATGCCATCAAGAGCTCTATCGGCATGGCACAGAACAAGGTGAAAACGATTCTTGAGCGCTTGTTCCGAAAGGGCGGCGCTTCCGGAAGAAAGCTGCTTGCCCTGGAAACAGCGGAGTTTTATGCTTTTGTCATCAACAACCAGCACAAGCTGAAAGAAGAATTCCGCGAGGTTACGGCGCAGATGACAGTACAGATGAGCATGCAAATGCACCCGAAGAAAAGCACTTTCCGTATCCCGGAGCAGGATTTCTTCCGTTACGATCCCAATGTCAAGGGCGAAGTGGAATACCTGTCCAATGCTTACCATGAATACACCTCCGGCTTTGCAACCAGCCTTGTTCGCAGCACCAGCGAAATGCTGTTTGAGCGGCATTGTGAGGGCAGAGACGACATTGAATGGGTATATAAGAACGGCGATACCGGGCAGCAGTATTTTTCCATTGTCTATGTGGACGGAATCCAGAAACAGTGGCTTTTCTACGCTGATTACATTGTAATGAAAAAGGATGGCACCGTCTGGATTATCGAAACCAAGGGCGGCGAAGCCAGGGGTCAGGACAAAAACATCGACCGTCAGATCGAGAACAAGTTCAATGCGTTTAAGGTTTATGCTGCCAAGCACGACCTGCATTGGGGCTTCGTGCGGGATAAGGATAATCAGCTTTATATCAACAATACAGAGTTTGCCGAGGATATGGCTGATGAGCATTGGGTGCCGCTAACGCAGGAGTTTTGAGAGAAACGCTTATGAAAATTGAAGATTTGCATTTTGAGTTGCCGACAGAAACCGTTGATGAAGGAAACTGGGAGCTGGAAAAATGGCGTAAGGAACATCCTATGGATTATTTCAAGGCATTGCATATCTTAAATATGTCCGATGATAGTACTGTTAAAGCAGAGGTATTTAAGACCATATATCGGATCACCAGAATGCATATTCCTGATGTGCTTTATAAGTATTATTCACTTTCAGATAACGAAACTTCAAACATGAAAAAGTTTCAGACTTTGAGTGACGGTCAGATATATATGTCGGATATAAAAGATTTTAACGACCCATTCGATGGCCAGGGCTTTTTCTATGATGCTACACAACTGGCGGATATTGAGCGGCTGAAGCCGCACGGAGGCAGGTTTATTGATAGTTTTAACGCTTACATTAAAGCTGCGTCATTAACCTCAAATGGTATTCAGTCCATGCCGATGTGGGCCCATTATAGCAATAACCATGCGGGATTTTGTGTTTCATATGATATGAAGGCAAATATTGGTCTGAGCAGTTGTACTTTTCCGGTGCAGTATACGGATATTCGCTTGGATGTTACCAGTTTGATGAAAACCCAAGCGCAAAAAACAGCAGACACGATTGATCGCCAGACAACATCAGGAAACAAAGAAATAATCCTTGACGATCTTACAATTGTTTTCATGGCATGCCTGCTCTGTAATCTAAAGCATACGTCGTGGAGTTATGAACAAGAGTTCAGATGTACGACAGGGGCTATTGCTGCAGGAATGCCATATATCGAAGCAAGACCCAAAGAAATTTTCATTGGCATGAATTGTGCTCCGCGCCATGCAGAAAGGCTAATAAAAATTGCAGCCTCTTGGAAAATCCCCGTCTACCGGATGGAATTTGACGAGCGTAGTGAGCAGTATGCTCTGACGGCAAGAAACATGAATGATAGTGTTTAAAACATAGGATTGCAAAAGATAAAACTGATACAAAGGCAGATGTTGAAATGACAAATTACGAAACCCTACAGAAGATATGCGGAAAGACAAAAGAAAACATCGATTTGCTTTATTCTTCTGGGAAACTCGAAACGCTCAGTAAATGTATTACTTTTGCTGATGATCTGCATAAGTGGGTGTCTTATTGTGATAACTTGCAAGGCTATATTTTAGTTAAGGAAGCCCAAACCGAATGCATAAACTCGATTTATATGTGTGCTCAAGGCTTTTATAAGGAGGCAATAACAACTATGCGGCAATTTTTGGAGCATATGTTATTTGCCATCTTGTTGTCAACTAACGATTATAGGTATAAGCTCTGGCAAGTTGGGCGATATGATATGTCATGGACGCAAATTGTAGACGATCAAAATGGTATATTCGGAACACAATTTATCCGCGTGTATGCAGAGGATTTAGATGAGGTTAGGAGTGTGGAACTTCTCACAATTGCAAAGAATGTATACAGAGAATGTTCGGAGTACGTACATGGTAATTTTGAGAAGTTAAGCACACTACCGGATAATCTTTTGTTTGACGAAAGTGCCGTCGAACGGTATATAGAGTATTTTTCAAGCATACAATATCTGATTTGTATGGCTTTGTTCATCAGATTTAGGCATATATTTAATAAGCCCGAGGCAACTGCTGCGCTTGAGTCAATTATTTCCGACAACTTGGGAACATTGCCGGAAATCCAACAGTTACTTTCCCTTGGAGGAGTAGATTAATATGAGTGAATTGATTTTTAGAACCGAAGAGTTAACTAACAACCAAATAGCAGAGCTATATGTAGCATCCGAATATGAGCAAAGCATTATAGATAAGCTTAAAGCACCTTCTCCGGTTTTGTTAATCGGAAGCAGAGGTGTTGGAAAATCGTTCCTGTTTAAGATGAGTGAGATTCAAATGCTTCAGGAATTCTCTGAGAAAAAAGTCTTACCAGTGTTCCTGACATTTAGAAAAGCTTCCCTACTTAAAACATCAAATCCCGAACAGTTTCAAAACTGGATGCTCAGCCGAATTTGCTCTGAGGTTCTTAGAGCGTTGAAAAAAACAGGAAAACTATCTCCCATATCCAGTGGATTGTCATTGTTGGCCGGCGAAGAGTCTATTGAATCAAGCAAAATCGATGATATTGCAAAAGCCTTTGAAGAGTCATGGAAATCACCGGGAGAACTGATCGATGTTACTAAGATTCCGACTTTAGATGACTTTCTTAATACAGTGGAAGATTTATGTGGAGAATTGGATATTTCGCGTATTGTTCTGTTTATTGATGAAGCCGCACATGTATTTTTGCCGCAGCAACAAAGAGAGTTCTTTACATTGTTTAGGGATTTGAGATCGCCCTATATCAAATGTAATGCAGCGGTATATCCAGGAGTAACCGTTTATGGTGAAACATTTGAGCCGGTACATGATGCTGTCAAAGTATCTTTGGTTAGAAATGTAAATGACCCAAACTATGTATCCATTATGAAACAAATGGTATTAAAGCAGATTCATGATAGTAGTTTAGCGACTAATCTTTCAAGGCATGGGGAAAATTTCACTTTACTCGCGTATGCGTCATCAGGAAATCCCCGATATCTTTTAACAAGCGTTTCCATGGCAGAAAAGATGGATTCAAAGTCGGTTAACCAAGTTTTTAGAGATTATTATCGAGAAAAACTCTGGGCAGAACATACCAAACTGTCAGACAGATATCCTGGATATAGGGATTTCATTGCGTGGGGGCGTGATTTTCTTGAAACCACAGTTCTTCCAGAGTTGAAGAAGAAAAATGATGATTTCATTGAGAATGGTAATGGTAAGGGAACAACGGCATACTTTTGGATTCATAATAATGCTCCTCACGAGGTTAAAGAGGCATTGAGGATACTTGAATATTCTGGATTGATTTATGAAGATGCCTCTGGAATACGTGCAACCCGCAGTGAGATTGGAACACGATACATGATAAATCTCGGGTGTTTACTGGCATCTGAAGCAACTCCGTCGGCAACAGGTATGAAAATAATCAATGCATCAGATATTAGAAGAATGAGCGAATATGGTGCAAATTATCCTGTATATCAAGGAGTTCAGGGTAAGATCGTTGGAAGCGAAACGGATGCGCTTAAGGAACAGTTGGATAAATCAATAGATTTGCTTGAGTTAACTGATTGGCAGAAGCGGAAGATGCATGAAATCTCGATTAACACTATTGGCGATTTGATCTCTGCGCCAGAAGAAAAGTTAAAACAGGCAAGGTATGTAGCAGATGTACGAGCCAGAACAATAAAAAATGCTGGAATTGCAGCTGTATGTGAATATTTGTTGGGATAATCATACCTCTTGCAAAGCAATTGCTCATACGTTATAGATTACCAAAAATCTCTCGTACAGCTATCGAAAGCAACTGCGGATAGGTTTTAATAGTAAAAATTCGGATAGACTATAGGAAAAATATAATCTGTATTACGAAAAACTACTATGAATTAACTTTCCAAAACAGAAGAGTTTGGAAGTGGATTTAAGTCGGCGAAAGTAACAACAACTTTATGTCCTGAGACAAATAAAAAGCAGTACGGTATCGGGTCTACCCCCGGCACCGTACTGCTATTTTTGTTCCTCATCTAATGCGTCGCTGAATATCTCGTGGATCCGAATCAGGGAAACGACCTCACAGATAAACCGCTCCGCCAGATTCTTATCATCCAGCCATGTGGTCTGAGGTGTTGTGTAATACCCAGAATCAGCCTCCGCTTCTGCTCTGGCCTTGTTGATGGCCTTCTGAATTTCGAGCCACTGTCCATAGGCGCCGGAGTACAGTTCCTTCTTCAATTTACGAAGCGCGGTCTTGTATGCTTTCTCCGCACCGCTTGGCCCGTTGTAATTAAGTCGGATCGCCAGCTCCTGAAAGGTCATCCCTTCCTCGTCCGGCTGGCCGATGCCGAGATAGCAGCGCACCAGATTCAGCTCTCTGGGGTTCAAAACTTCCTCCATCAATTGGTGCAGGAACACCCTGCGCATATAGCGGTCATAGGCCCTGGCCGGGTCACCGCTGCAGCTGATAGCAAATACATCATCGCCCAAAAGTCGGATGCCGAACAGCGTCCGGTATTCTTTCAGCAGCTCTGCCGCTACTTTTTGAGATACCGCCAACTCCTTGCAAACAGCATCCATGAGCGCAGGCTCGGGTTCGTCCTGCGCTTCGGCGCAGACATGAGCCACCCTACGAAGCTGATGGTAACGACTGGGCGGGATGCTGATGGTGAGCGAGTCATGGGCACCATAGTCCAACATGGCCGATTCCATGGCTGGCGTTGCGTAGGTCAGCAGCTTTGTTCCGCGTGAAGGATCAAACCGCTTCGCTGCTTCCAGGAGCGCCATTGCGCCCTCCTGCTTCAGATCCTCCAGGTCACACCACTCGCTGTGCTTCAAAGCCAGCTCCGTGATGTACCCTTCGTTCTGTGAGATAAGCAGCTCAGCGGCATTCTTATCTCCGGCCTGTATCTGCAGGGCCAGTTCTTCGTTGCCGGGGCAGTCCCCGGCAACAGCGAACATATTCATTGACATGGGGCAGCCCCCTTTCTTACTTCAAGCGTTTTCTGGCTTCCGCATAGACATGTTCCTGCTCCATGTCCTGCTCATAGCCGTTGGCGGCGTAGTCATTATCCATCAGCGCCTTGTCCCGATAGCACTCCGCCACATAGAGCGCCTCCCGGCGCAGCTCATCAGAGATTTTCCCTCTCTGGTGATGCTTACGGATGGTATTGGTGCGAGTGGAAAACAGGCGGTAGACGGGATGCTGTTTGTTCTTTTCTTTCTGCTGCATCATGGCACCGTACTGCCGGCAGGTCATGCGGGGATCCTGGGGTGCGATGCCGTCGCAGTATTTCGGCATATGGCCGTTAGTGGTCAGGAAGTATTTCCCGCAGCCCCGGCATTGGCTGGGAGCATGGCTATGGTGCAGACCGTTCATCAGATCAAAGGTGAAGAAGCTGATGGCACTGTCAAAGAAATACCGGTTCACAAAAACCATTTCCTTTTCCTGCTTCGGGTGCCGGGCAAAGACATAAGAGGATCTCAAGTCCGGTGTGATGGTGAACGGCTCAACATCCTGCGCCTGCAAATCATGCATGGCGCTCCAGAATAGTTCACTGTTAAAGCAGTCATGGGCAGCAACTGCAAGATAGGTCTCGCTGCGTTTCTTGAGCCTCCGCAAGTAAGCTGCCTCAAAATAGCAGCCCGCGTATGTGAAGTGGTAGATGGCCGCTGGGATACGAACGATGGCATCCAGATACCGCAGGAAAAAGTCTCTGGCCGGAGAACCGTATCGGGAAATATCATTGAGCGTTTCCGGTGCAAGCATCACCTCGATCAGATGCCGCTCCTGCTCTTTGTCGTTGAAGCAAAAGGGTGGGTACTTCCACAGCAGCTCAGCCAAACGAAGAAGGTCAGCTTTCAGTGCGGGGAGCAGCGCACCGAGTTTTCTTTTGTTCCCGGACACAACAGTTCGGTGATGAGCCAGGATGGCGCTGCCCGCTTCCATCAGCTCCATGATCTCATCCCCGGAGATGTTCAGAACAGCCGCAGCGAAATAACCAGCCGGATATTCCTGCTCATTATAAAACACCTTGTCCTGCCAGACGTCGATAGTAAGCTTGATGAAGCTGTTATTCTGCTGTATTCCCAGCGGCATTTTTTCGCCCTCCTGTCCTATATGTTTTTAGATACTGTCTTGCGACAGTCTCATTATATCAAAATCCAGAGAATAATCAAGTGAAAGGACAAGAACCACGATGCGGGCGTGGTTCCTGCCCTTATCTTTTTATCTGGAGGTATCAAAATTGCAAAAAGAAAACCGACTGCAAACCATCGACGGCGAGAGCCTGATGAGCCTTCCGCTCAAGCCGCTGAACTTCGCGGTGGACACGCTGCTGTCCCAGGGCCTGCACGTCCTTGCAGGCTCGCCCAAGGTGGGCAAGTCCTGGCTGGCGCTGTGGCTCTCCGTCATGGTAGCCAAGGGGGAACCAGTCTGGGGGATGCCCGTCAAACAGGGCACTACCCTTTACCTCTGTCTGGAAGATTCCACCCTCCGTATTCAGAATCGACTGTTCGAGATCACGGAGGACGCTCCCGCTAATGTTCACTTCTCTACCGGAAGTGACATCCTCGGCAAAGGTCTGGAGGAACAACTCTGCACCTTCCTGTCTGAGCATCCTGATACAGTGCTGGTCATCATCGACACCTACAGATGATCCGTGGCACCAACTACGACAACACCTACGCCAACGACTACCGCGACCTCTCCGCACTGAAACGAATCGCGGATACCCACGGCATCGCCATCCTGCTGATCCACCACCTGCGCAAAGAAAGTGCTGACGATGTGTTCAGCCGCATCTCCGGTACGACGGCTATCAGCGGTGCGGTGGATTCCAGCTTCACACTGGTGGAGGACCGGCGCGGCAGCGGCAAGGCGAAGCTGTCCTGCATCGGTCGTGATATCGAGTACCGGGAACTGACGCTGGAACGCAACAGCGAAAATGTGTGGGAGTTGGTGGCGGACAGCCGGACGCAGCCGGAGTTGTTGGGGGACCGGATCGTTTATCTCATCTCTGAACTGATGCGTAGCCGCATGGAATTTATCGGCACTCCCACGGAACTGTCCGAGAAGATCGTCCCTGCCGGTGTGGAACGCATCTCACCCAAGAAAGTGTCCCGTCTGATTCTGCAAAACCTTGACGCACTATGCAAAATCGGCATTTCCGGAGTGGTGGCCGCAGCAATGGAAAGCGGCTCATCGAGCTGCGCCGTGCCGAAAGTGACGATGCCCAGGGTGTCCCGGCGGTCGACCCTGTTGACCCTGTCGGGGCTCTGTGCGGTGGTTTGCGGGAGGTTTCTGGGCTTGGCGAGTAAACTCCCCGCTGGGAAAAGAAGCGCCGTTTTGGGCTGTTTGTGGCCGAAGTACAAAACGCAAGTTTCCGGCGCAGAAAACCTCTCTTTAGAGAGGGCAAGCAGAGCGCCTGTCCGACATTGTCGGTCGGCGCGTTTCAATGGGCTAAGTCCAACCCCCTATTTTTACGGGCAGGAGGAATCAAATGAACAAGGATATTCGCATCACATTCCGGGTCACCCCGGAGGACTATGAACGTATCAAAACCAAAGCAGATCAAGCTCACATGAGCGTCAGCGCTTATGTCCGCGCGGCGGCTCTGCGGCACAAGGTCGTGGTGGTGGAGGGACTCAAGGAACAGACCCACGAGTTCAAAGGCATTGGACGCAGCCTCAATCAACTGACCATTCTGGCCCATGAGGGCCGTGTCTCAGTTGTCGATCTGGACAGCGTGTTCTCCGCACTGGAGAAAAACTATATCGGTCTGTGTGAACTGGCGGAACAGGAGCGGCGCTGACATGGCAACGGTCAATTTTGTTCGCTACAGTTCTCAGAGCATTACCGTCCTCAAAAATGTGGAGGCCTATGTGAAGCAGGACGAGAAAACGCTGATGGATGACGGCCAGCGTCTCATCAGTGGCCTCAACTGCACACCGCAGATGGCCTTCCATGAATTTGTTGCTACGCGGGAAGCGCACCACAAAGAAAGTCCCGTCTGGTTTTATCACTACACCCAGGCTTTCCATCCGAACGAGAACATCACACCCCAGCAGGCCCACGAACTGGCAGTGGAGTTCGCCGCCAAAGCCTGGCCGGACAGCGAGGTACTGGTCACCACCCACATCGACAAGCCGCACATCCATTCTCACTTCCTGGTCAACGCCGTCTGCCATCAGAGCGGGCGGATGCTCCGTCAGGAGAAGGGTACATTACAGTGGCTCCGTACTCTTTCAGACGAACTCTGCGAAGCGCATGGATTCTCTGTTCTGAAAGACACACAAACGAAGTCCGACGGCATGGGTGCCAGAGAGTACCGCTCCGCCGCCAGAGGTGAGAGTTGGAAAATGCAGATCATGTGCGCCATAGATGACTGCATGAAACGCAGCGGCAGCAAAGAGGAATTCATCCGCAACATGAACAAGCTGGGGTATCAGGTGCGTTGGGAGGACGCCCGGCGCAGCATCACTTACACCCATCCTAACGGCATGAAGGCCAGGGACATCAAACTATTCGATAAGAAATATCTGAAGGAGGCTATGGAACGTGAATTCAGGATCAGGGCAGAAATTATCTATGGAGGAGCTGAAGCGGCTCCATCAGCCGACACCAACACCGCAGGCGCAGACAACTACGATGCTCCCGGCACAGGAGCAGACCCCTTCTCCCGAAGTGCATCCCACGAAAGAGGAATGGGAGGAACTGATGGACTACCTCTACACACTGGAGTACCACTCGGAGAAGCAGACTGGACTAATGGAGAAGGCCAGCGAGTTTCTGACGCAGCTCCCAACCAAAACACAGATGGACGAACTGCTGAAAGCTGTAAAGCATCTGGAACAGATGGCAGAACAGGCTGGGAAGCAGAAAGAGAAGCGTTTTTCTCTGCCCAGGCCCAGACTGCATCCGTCACTTCCAGAGTGGGACTGGCCGACGGTGGTCACAGTTATGATGACGCTGGCGGTGGCAGCGTTGCTTCTGCTCTGGTGGAAGCTGGACGGCGACTGGAGCAGACTCAGTCAACTGCTCCGGTGATGGATGCGACCACGCGGCATCACCACATGGACAGCAAAACGCTCCGTAAGGAGCAGCAAAAGAAGATCGCCCAGGGACACGCTGCGGACGATCACGAAGAAGAACAGACTTGGCAGCAGACCATGTGAGGTCTGCTATTTTTGTGCCCGAATTGGTTTCGGGAGAAAGGAGTTCAATGAAAAGCGAATTCGAAATCTATAAGGAAACCGGTATCATCGGCGGCTATATTCCGGAGCGTGTTATTGCACGCGGAGATGAAAACACAGTTACACCAATTTTTCGTGACGCATCCTATTGGGAAACTGACAACGGCTTGGAGCTGCACCGGGAGATGGTTGTGGGCGGACGAAAGTTTTTCGTCCGCTCTATTTTCTCCAACGCAGAGAAAGCGAAAACGCCCACGGAGCAGATGCTCCAAATCATTGACAGCGATTTGGAAAAAGGTTCGATTTAAGGATAGATTTTGGGCAGAAGATACGGTATGTTTGTTGATACCGTATCGGCTTGCCCGGAAAGGAGTAACATGGCAAGCAACGAAAAATACACTATCCTCTATGGCCGGCTGAGCCAGGAGGATGCCCAGAAAGCAAACAAGACGGATGATTCCAACAGCATCCAGAATCAAAAACTTCTGCTGGAGAAGTACGCCGCGGAGAAAGGTTTCACAAACACCCTCTTTCTGTACGACGATGGCTACTCCGGGACCAACTTCAACCGTCCCGGATGGCAGCAGGTCATGGGGATGATTGAAAACGGCGAGGTAGAAACCCTCATCGTCAAGGATTATTGTGCGATAATAGGACTAAATCAGAAAGACCTTGAAAACCAAGGCATTCTGGCTTAGTCCCTTCTTTTTTTGACCGAAAACAAAGGACTTTCACAATAATCAAGCAAGCCGGAGGGTGCTGCTGCACACTTCCGGCAGAAGGAGGATATAGTGGGTGC
>NZ_JACRST010000033.1 GCF_014384885.1 Ligaoa zhengdingensis | reverse complement strand
CCCTATGTGTGGGGCGGCTCCAGCCCGTCCACCTCCTTTGACTGTTCGGGCTTTGTCTGCTGGGTGTACACGGCCAGCGGCGTCCACAACCTGCCCCGTACCACGGCGCAGGGCATTTATAACCAGTGCGCTATTATTTCCCCCTCCGAGGCAAAGCCCGGCGACATTATCTTTTTCACGGGAACCTATGACAGCCCCGGCCCTGTGTCCCATGTGGGGATTTATGTGGGCGACGGGATGATGCTCCATTGTGGTTCGCCCATCCAATACGCAAACATCAATTCAAGCTACTGGCAGACACATTTCTATGCCTTCGGGCGTTTGTGAGCCAGAGGAAAGGAGTCCTTGCATGAACAAGATCGACAAGCTCGATAAGGAACTGGAAAAAGCCCGGGAGAAGGCTGCCGAATGGCAGGCAAAAATCCGGGAGCTGGAAAAGCAGAAACAGGAGGAAGAAAACAGCCAGATCGTGCAGGCGGTGCGCTCGCTCAAACTGACCCCCGCCCAGCTTATGGCTTTTCTGAATGACCCCAAAAACAGCCTTACCGCTTCGGGCCATGCTGACCCGAAGCCGGAGGCACCCGAAAAGGAGGACACAGCCCATGAAGAAAATTAAATACCGCAGGCTGGCGGCGATGGCTGCCAGCCTTTTGTGTTGCCTGATCTTTACGGTCCCGGCCTACGCCCAGAGCAGCGAGCCGCAGCCGGAGACAACGCCCGCCCCGGTGGAAACCGAAGCAGAGCCGGAAACCCAGAACCCCTTTACCCCGGACGGGACGGGAACCGTGGTGGACAACGCCACCGACGAGGATGGAAAGGAGTTCTACACCATCACCACAGCAGACGAGAGCGTGTTTTATCTGGTGATCGACAAACAGAAAACCAGCGAGAACGTCTATTTCCTCAATACCGTTACCACAGACGATCTTCTGCCTCTTGCCGAACAGGGTAAGGAACCGCCCAAAGAGGTGACCCCTGAGCCAGAGCCAAAGCCCACCGAACCTGTGGAGGAAGTACCGGAACCCGAGCCGGAGAAAAAGGACAGCCCCCTTCTCTCTCTGCTCCTGATCGGCGCGGTGGTGCTGGCCGGCGGTGGGATTGGTTACTATTTCAAGATTTACAAGCCGAAGCATGAGGCCCCGGATTTGGAAGATGATTACTGCGAATATGAGGACGGGGAGCTGGAGGAGATCGCAGAGGAACCCGAGGACGAAGATACCCCGCCGTGGGAGGAAGATACGGAGGAATGAGAATGAATTTTACAAGCAGCCCTTTTGAACGGATGATGAAGGAAGTACCGCACCCCGGCTGGGACAATGACGACCCTTGTAAGGGATGCCGTTATTACAAGGAGTGCAAAGGAAAGAAAAAACAGTGCCGGAAGAAGTTCCGGGCGCTGATCGTGGAGCCCCGCCCTTCGGGCCATCGTGGCCCGAAGTCATAAATGGACGCCCGGGAGCTGACCCGTGACGAGAAGAAGAAAATCCGCACTCTGGTCACGGGGATGTGCGCCAACTATGACCGGGAAAGCGGCCTGTGCCTTCCTCTTGACTGTGCCTGCTATATGCTGCACAAGTGCTGGACAGGGGCGTACTGCCGTTATTTCCGTGAGGCTGTCCTGCCCCTTAACCCGGAGCTTCAAGCGTTGCTGACAACGGAAGGCATTTTCCCGGAGCTGCGGGCCTGTGCGGTCTGCGGAAAGGCATTTTTGCCCGAGGGGCGTCAAGCCTACTGCTCCGACGCCTGCAAGGCCGAAGGGAACCGACGGAAAAGCCGGGAACGCATGAGGAAAATGCGGGAGAAAAGGCCGGGCGGCTGTTACGATTTGCCGCCTCCAAAGGCTTGACATTCCGGGCTTTTTTGAGGGCGTTTCCGGGGTGGGAATATCTTATTACATTCCTCCCCGGTCTGCCCTCTTATTTCGTAACATCCAGCACTTCGGGTCATGTTGGCCCGAGGCACAGAAAGGAGGGATCTCTTGGAGACAGTACAAGGATATGTGATTTTGAAAGCTGCCACCTTTGAAACCGGACACGGCTTTGCGCTGGGGCATAATCCGGGAGCGCCGAGCCCCTTTGTGACCTGGCAGTTTACCGAGGGGGAAAACGGCCATCGGGATTACTACTGGGGTCGCTATGGAGCCAGTCAGGCGTGGGCGCAGAGGGACTTTGACCGCCGGGTGGACGACTATCAGCATCTTTACCATGCGGCGGTCAAGCATACCGAGCTCGGACCGGAGGGCGTTTACCGCTATTATTCCACCCAGCGGCCCGTGGACATAGGAACTTACCCGAAGCTGCCGGATAACCAGCCTCTTTCCATCGTCAACTACGACGATGACAGGCGGCGTCCTGTGGCAGACGGCAGTCTGATGGCATGGGGCGAACTGACCTACGCAAAGCCGCTGACCGAAAAGCAGATGGAGGATTATGAACTGAAACCAGCACCGGGCAATCCTGACCGGGTGCGCCCATCCATTACCGCCCGGCTCAAAGAAGGAACCAGAGGGCAGGAACCCCCGAAGGAGCCCGGCCAGAAGCGGAGCCATAAAAACCATGAGGAACGATAAAGGAGGAACGCCATGCACGAAAAAGACAACTATCTGAAAACCGCCGAGCTCTCCACGGAGCAGAACTGCAACATGATCGACGGCGTACCCAACAACACGCCCATCCCACCCACGCCCCCGGAGCTGGACGCAAAACCGCTTGATAAGGTAAAGGAACCCAAAGAGCGCCGGAAAGGCCGGGAGCTGGAACGCTGATGGAGAACCGCAAGCGGAATGTCCATCTGCACGTCATGGTAACGCCGGACGAGCTGGCAGCCATCCATGAGCGGATGGCCGAGGCGGGCATTTCCAACGCCGGGGCTTATGTACGGAAAATGGCTCTGAACGGGTATATCCTGCACATCGACCTTACGCCCGTAAAAGAGCTGATCTCTCTGCAACGGCGCTGTTCCAACAATCTCAATCAGGTTGCCATACACGCACATACCTATGGCGTGTACCCGGAGGAAATCGACGGATTGAAGCGGGACTATGAAAAGCTGTGGGGCGAGGTGTCAAAGGTGCTGCGGGAGCTCTCCGAGCTGGTGGCAAAGTAAGACGAGGGCGGCAGGCTTCCGTTGCGGGGCTTGCCGCCCTGCTCTTTTTTTACCACTTCGGGCCAGTATGACCCAAAAGTTTGGGACAGGATTTACTAATCTTTCGCAACATTTATGTCCCCGGGCAAGCATGATAAAATAGAGGTAGAAAGGATAGATAAAGGAGGTTTTGAAGATGAAGATACTGCTGAAAATATTGGTTGCTCCCTTTGCTTTGGCGCTGTCCCTTCTGGCGGCTCTGCTGGTGTTTCTGTTTGAGATTTGTGCCGTCCTGCTGACGATTGCCTCTGTGATCCTGGCGGTGCTGGGTGTCGCTCTTTTTTTCACGCCGACGCCCATAGGCGGGATTGTATTTCTGTTTCTTGCCTTCCTTCTTTCGCCGTATGGACTGCAAGCGGCGGCGGGCTCCCTTCTTTGGGCGCTGGACGGAGGCAAATCCGCTCTGTACCGGTTTCTGGCAAGTTAAGCAGCCTCGGGCCATACTGGCCCGAAGTCGGGGCGGTCTGAATGGGCCGCCCCTTTCTCATGGAAAGGAGGAATGATTTTTGGCTACCACAACTTTGTTACAGCGCCATGCGAGCGAAGGCGAAACGATTGCTGAGGCTATCCGGGATTGTCTGGACTATGGCAAGGACCCGGAGAAAACAGAAAGCGGAAAGTATATCTCCGCTTATGAATGTGATCCGGCCACCGTGGCGGACGAGTTCCTTTTGGCAAAGGCCAGCTATGCCGCTATGACGGGCCGGGAACAGAAGAAAGAAAATAATGTGCTGTGCTATCAGATACGACAATCCTTCTATCCGGGCGAGATCACCCCGAAGGAGGCGAACCGTATCGGCTATGAGCTGGCTATGCGCTGGACAAAGGGGCGGCACGCTTTTATCGTTACCACGCACACCGATAAGCAGCACATCCATTGTCACATTTATTACAACTCCACCACCCTTGACTGCACCCGGAAATTCCGAAATTTTTGGGGCTCCAGCTTCGCCCTTCGGCGGCTCTCTGACAGGCTGTGCCTTGAAAACGGGCTATCCATCGTGGAGAACCCGAAGCCCCGGAGCAAGGGCAAGTATCGGAACTATGGAGAGTGGCAGAAAGACCGGAAAGGGCCGCTTTCCTATCAGGACAGGCTGCGCCTTGCCATTGATACTGCGTTGGCGGAACGCCCCGCTGATTTGGACGAATTTCTCAATTTGATGAAGCGGGCCGGGTATGAGGTCAAGACGGTTCGGGGCGGCGGTATCAGCTTCCGGCTGACCGGGCAGGGACAGGAACGCTTCACCCGTCTGCGTGCCTCCACGCTGGGGGACGGCTACGACTTGCAAGATGTTCTGTCCGCCATTGAGGGCAAAGAAAAACGCCCCGGGCGCTCGGAGCGGAAAATCAGTCTGGCGGTGGATATTCAAGCAAAGCTGGCTGCCGGTAAGGGGCCGGGATATGAACGCTGGGCGAAGGTATTTAACATTAAGCAGATGGCCGCCGCTCTTGCTTATATACAGGACAATGGTCTGACCGATTATGAGCAGTTGGCACAGAAAGCCACCGAGGCAGCAGACCGTTTTCATACCATTTCCGAGCAGATCAAGCAGACGGAACAGGCCATGAAAACCAATGCCGGGCTAAAGGCCGCAACGGTTCAGTATGCCAAAACCCGTCCAGTCTTTGAGCAGTATAAGGCGACGAAGTACAGCCGGAAATTCCTTGCGGAGCATGAGGCCGACCTTGAACTGTACCGGGCTGCACAAGCGGAAATGCGCTCTCTGCTGGGCGGGGCGAAGCTCCCCAAAATGGATGTGCTGAAGGAAGAAGGCCGTAAGCTCACAGCAAAGAAAAAACAGCTCTATGGAGAATATCAAAAGGCACGACGGGATATGCAGGAGATCGTCACAATCAAGGCGAACATTGACACTCTGATGGGCTACACCGAACCGGGAAGAAAGCAGGAAAAGGAGCGTTAAGGTTATGAAAACAAGGAGCAAAGCGACGCTGACACTTCGGGCCATGTTGGCCCGAAGATACGGGTTTGGGGCGAGCCCCAACAAGCCGCCTTTGTGCCACTTGTGGCCACAGAGGCATTGCTTGCCATTTAGCGGCACCCCCGGAAAGTCCCCAAAAACAAGAAAAACGAAGGCCCTTTTTACTTGACCTCCGTTTCTCTGGCTTTTTGTAGTCCCTCTGCTGTGGCCTCCATGACCGTCAATTCTTTTTCATCCATTGAGTTGAGCAATCTATCAATGTGCTGGCGGCAGTCGCTTTCGCTATTCTGCCTGTCAGGATAAAAGAATTGGTCTACGGAAATGTCCAGCAAGGTGACGATTTGGTAAAAGGTATTCAGACTTGGATGCTGACCCCGGTTTTCAAAATACATGATAGAGCGTGGGGTACGGTCTACAAGCTGTGCAAGATATTCCTGCGTCCAACCTTTTGCCTCTCTCTTGCGCTTGATCTCCCGGCCTAATGCGTGGAAGTCGAGCCGTCTTTCATCTTGGTACATTCTCATATCACCCATATATTATTCTACATTTCGGGTTTGGTTATGAGAACGAAACACAATTTTATGTTTTGGTAGTATTTTATTGTCCATTTACATACTTGCGGGGGTGCGAAGGAGAATATATAATTTTTCTTGGGAACTTCATATTGGCACAACATAGTGCTGGTATTCTATTCAAATATGGGAGGTGTTCTTAATGGCGAAAATTTTGATTGTTGAAGATAATCAAGGGACAAACAAGGCGATATGCGAATATATGAAAGAAGCTGGACATACGCTTTTTTCTGCTTTTACAGGGAGCGAAGCGTTAAAAATATTCCGTGGAGAAGAACTCGATATAATTGTACTGGATATTATGCTTCCTGAAATGTCGGGTATCGTTGTTTTGCATGAAATTAGGAAAGTCAGCAACATTCCTGTTATAATGCTCACAGCACTTGATGATGAATATACACAATCCAACAGTTTTGACGAAATGGCAGATGACTATATAACAAAGCCCTTTTCCATGCTCATTTTAGGTAAACGGATTACTGCGCTTCTCCGCAGAAGTCAGAGTAAACCTGCTGTTAATATGATTAAGCTCGGAGATGTTACCGTTGACTTTTCTGGATATACAGCCTGTGATGAAAACGGTAAAATAGACATTACCCCAAAGGAACTGGAAATCCTGAAAGTGCTGATTGACAATAAAGGTTTAGTTCTGTCTCGCAATCAAATCTTGGACGATGTGTGGGGATACGATTGTGATGTGATCGACCGCACAATAGATGCCTATATCCGTAATATCCGCAAAAAGCTCCGTTTGGATTGCATTACTACGGTCAAAGGAATAGGTTACAAATTTGAAATGGGGCAAGAAATATGAAGAAAATGAAGTTATTTCCGAAGATATTCTTATTTACATTTACAATGATGCTTTTGATTTCAATTATAGCGCACTTGCTGATTTTCCTAATTGCGCCATCCCAAAATGTACTTGTTACGAATATGGTAGTAACAAATACAGGGGTAAGTGCTCTGTCAGAAGTAGATATGCCCCGGCTCATTACTCAAACCATGTTGAAAACATTTCCGATTTCTATACTTTGTTGCGCCGCTATATCGGCATTGTTTTCATACTTCTTTTCCAGAGGCATAACCACTCCGATTTTATCGCTCTCAAAATCTGCTAATCAAATGTTGAAATTGGAGCCAGACGCAAAAGCGATTGTATCGTCAAAGGATGAAATTGGCGCTTTAGCTACTGATATTAACAATTTATATCAATCCTTGCTTTTGACTATCCGTAATCTGGAGTTGGAAAAGGAAAAAGTTAGTCTTGCGGAAAAAGAGAAAATTGATTTTCTCCGAACAGCGTCCCATGAGTTAAAAACGCCTGTCACAGAGCTAAATGCGACATTGGAAAATATGATTTTAGGCATTGGGGAATACCGTGATTATGAAACCTATTTGCCCAAGTGCAAAGAAATTACTGAACAGCTTGGGGATATGATTAGAGATATACTTAATGCTTCACGCTTGCAAACACAAGGTAATAATGAGCCATGCAGCAACTATTCATTGAGAGCCCTCCTTACAGAGCTGTGTGAACCGTATCGCTTAATTGCAGAAGCCAAGGGAGTTAAGTTCAAAATAGAGCTTTCAAGTGACGCTTTCGTATATCTTCCAGAGGGCCAGTTGAAAAAAGCAATATCGAATATCCTTTCAAATGCGGTCAACTATACGGAGGCTGGACAATCAATATTGGTTGTATTTGATAAAAATAAACTATCAGTTTCTAACGAATGTAGCGTATTACCACCCGAACAGCTACAACACATATTTGAGCCATTTTATCGTCCAGATTTAGCCCATAGCCAAGCAACCGGGGGAAATGGGCTCGGTCTATACATCGTCCAGACGATCTTGGATAAATTGCGCTTGAAATATCAGTTTGTTCCCATGCCAAACGATAGAGGCATGAGTTTTACAATACAGTTTTGAAAGAAGTCTCTGCTTTTCGAGTTCCGCAGGAAAAGCAGAGACTTCTTTCGTTCAACATTGGCACAACATTGATTTTATAATCATCCAACATAGAAGATGTACTATGTCTGCGAAAGGAGGTAAAACGCCAACTACTAAAATGAAGGAGGTAAAATCTATGGCGAAAAAAATTGGAATTATTGTTCTGCTATGCTTCTCTTTATGCGTCGGTGGTGTCTCTGCTTTCGCTAATGAAGGCCATGACGAAACAGATACCCAAACACTTATCGAAACGCAGCCCCCGGTATCCTCCGTCCTTTTCAGGCAAGACGGAGCAGATATTCAGCAGAGTACAGACGAGGGCAAAACATGGCAAAGCTATTCTCCCATCGAGGAAACAGGCTACTTCACTTATGATGAATTTTCCGCATGGATTGAAAATGAAACGGAAAATATTCAAAAGTTGGTCGATGCTGGAGAATGGACAGAAGCAGAAGCGACAGAAGCACTTGAGTATTACGATGAAATCCTTAAATCTATTTTAGAGGGCAAAATGGTAGGAAAAAGAGCTTCTTCAAGTGACGATCAACTGTTCTTTTCTATGCCCAGTAACACACGACCTGAGCAGTACCAAACATTCGTCTTTGATGGGAATACCTACAAGAGTATAGGCCCATTTGATACGGAGGAAGAACTGTTCAATGCCCTTAAAGAATATACCGATACAGAAGTTGAAGCAGGAACAATGACACAAGCAGAAGCAACGGCGCTTTTGGAAAAGTATCAGTAAAAATCTGCCGCACGACGGCAAAAGAAAAAAAGCCGTCGTACAGCAGACACATTTCTATGCGCCCATGAAACGGCGGCTCAATTTTCAGAGCCGCCGTTTCTCTTTGGATATTCAGTAACCCCACGGCGGCCCATAGGAGGGTGTCGCCGTGTCCATCTTATTTTCTCGCAATTCCCATGACCTTCACCAGCTAAAAAAAGCGTAGCTCCCCCTCCGGGACAGTCTGGCTATGAAGGTACAATATATCAGTACAATTATGATAATGTAATTTCATGCGTCTGCATAGCGTCTTGCTGTGCGGGCGCATTTCTTTTGCTTTGCCTCGGGCCAACTTGGCCCGAAGTCCAGCCCCGGTGCCGCTCTCCGCCGCCCTTCGCTTCGGTCACTCGTCAATCCCCAACACCGAAACGGAGGTACACAATGAAGGAAATCAATTTGCGGGAATTTTACCCGTGGTATATGGAAGATGTTATGGTCGAAGTCACGGAAGAAGTTGCGGAAGAACTGCTGGCGGGTCAGAGGTACATTAAGGCCAGCCGCCGTCGTATCTATCGCAATAAGGCGCACTACTCGCTGGATGCCGAGGACGGCATTGAATATTCTGCTTGCTTCTCTAACCCTTCTCCGCAAGAACTGATCGAGCGCATGGAACGCTTCGAGCATATTTGCCATGCGCTGAATAGTCTGCCTGACACACAGGGCCAGCGGGTGTTTGAGCACTATCTGCTGAACCACTCGGTCAAAGCGATTGCTGCCGCTGAAGGTGTGACGGAAAGGGCCATCAACGCCGCCATTCAGCGTGGCTTGGAGAATATGAAAAAATATTTGGAAAAAGTTCTGTGAGCCTATTCTTTTTCCCGTTCTAACTGACACGGTTAATGAGAGGATGAACCTTCCTCACACAATTGAATAGCGGGTAACTCGGAGTGTCTGGCAGGGAGCCAAGCAACAGGTACGCCAAGACTTTTCCATAAGGAAAACGAGCGACAACTACTCATGCCGCAGGTGGGGACAAGCCATCTCCACGGCCACGATCTGCAACGGGCCGCAAGAAATAAGTTGGCAACTTATTCGCTCCGATTTGCCGCACAATCCAGCGGGGACGCTGACGGAAAAAACAGTTGTCTTGTGACAGGCCAAACATATAGCGTCAGCGTCCCCAGCTTTATAAGAAAGAAGGTCTTGACTATGAATGAGGAATGGAGCAACGACGCCTGCCGTGGCTATGTTATCAAAGCCATGGAAAACTGTGGGTTCCATGCAAAGGACATTCATCAGGTGCTCGTTGAGCTTTATGAAGTCTTTGACTTCTGCGCTGTTGAGGAGGCGGCGCACTACTACGAAAATTGGCAATACTGACCTCGGGCCAAGTTGGCCCGAGGCGTGGAGAAGAACGAAAGGACAGCACTCTTTGCCGGGTGCTGTCCTTTCGCTTTTCCCCACTGGGACAATGCGGGAAATGCTGGCAGTCAACCAACTACGCAAAGGAGGCTTCAATGGTACAATCCGTTACTTATCAGAGTGAAACCAAAACCGTCCATTTTCAGGGGAAAAGCATTGTGCTGGAAAGTCTTACGCCGGTACTCTCTCCGAAGGAAAAGGAAAAGCGGAAAAAGGAGATTGAACGCTGTCTTTATGAGGTGTTCAGCAAGTACAGAAAGGCCAGCGATACCCCGGCCTGACCATCGACAACATTGTCCTTCGGGGCTATCAATGGTATAATATACTTGTAGGTTGGTAGCTCCATTCCACAGGAAAGGAGCCCAACATGAATATCAGAGAAGATGTAATTTATGCAAGACAATCCGTAGACCGCAAGGACAGTATCAGCATTGAGAGCCAGATTGATTTCTGCAAGTATGAGTTGAAAGGCGGCAGTTGCCGGGTTTTCAAAGACAAGGGTTATTCCGGCAAGAATACCGACAGGCCCGAGTTTCAAAAGCTCCTTGGTGAGATACGCAAGGGCAAGGTTCGCCGGGTAGTTGTCTACAAACTGGACAGAATAAGCCGCTCCATTTTGGACTTTGCGAATATGATGGAGCTATTTCAGGAATACGATGTGGAGTTTGTTTCTTCCACAGAGAAGTTCGATACCTCGACCCCCATGGGCCGGGCCATGCTGAATATCTGTATCGTATTCGCCCAGCTTGAACGGGAAACAATTCAGAAGCGTGTCACAGACGCTTATTACTCCCGGTGCCTGAAAGGCTTTCACATGAGCGGTCAAGCTCCCTATGGCTTCGACTTGGAGCCGACGGTGGTAGAGAATATCCGCACAAAGATGATGGTAGCCGACCCCATAGCCGCAAGCCATGTACGCCTGATGTTTGAAATGTACGCCGAGCCCGAGACTTCCTTTGGAGATATTACCCGGTATTTTGAGGAACGGGGTATCAAAGTATATGGGAAGTCATTGACCCGTTCCTACTTATCCCAGCTTTTACGCAACCCCGTCTATGCACAGGCTGACTTGGAAATGTACGAGTTTTTCAAAAGTCAGGGTACGGTGGTAGTCAATGACGCCGCCGACTTCGCCGGGACAAATGGCTGCTACCTCTATCAAGGCCGGGATGTGAAGGAAGACAAGGACAAGAGCCTGAAAGACCAGATCCTTGTGATTGCGCCCCATGAAGGCTTTGTATCTGCTGATGTTTGGCTGAGGTGTCGTAAGAAGTTGATGGCAAACATCACCTTCCAGAATGGCCGCAAGGCCCGCAACACTTGGCTGGCCGGGAAAATCAAGTGCGGGAAATGCGGGTACGCACTTAAAACGACCCACAATCCCTCTGGCTATGAATACCTCCGTTGTTCCAAGCGGGCCGACCACAAGGGCTGTCCGGGGTGCGGTACTCTCCGCAAGACGGAGTTTGAGCAGTTCATTTTTACCGCTATGGGAGAAAAGTTCCGGGAGTTCAAGCTGTTGCGGGGCGGCGAGGAAAAGGCAAACCCGAAGATTACCGCCTATCAGGTGGAGCTTGCACAGGTAGAGGCCGAGATTGAAAAACTGCTTGATACGCTGACCGGGGCCAACGCCACCTTGCTGGCCTACGCCAACAAGAAAATCGAGGATTTGGACAACCGCCGCAAAACGCTGTCCAAGGCGATAGCTGACTTGTCCGTTGAAACGCTGTCCTCCCAGCAGATTGAATTGCTGTCCGGGTATCTGGACGATTGGGAGAATATCAGCTTTGAGGACAAACGAAAAGCCGCTGACGGCCTGATTTCTTCAATCAGCGCAACCAGCGACTATGTAAAGATAGAGTGGAAAATCTGACACTCTTTCCACTCTATCAAACCACTTGTTTCTTTATACTGCTTGTAGCCCCTTGTACACCGTTGCTTCTCTTTTGTGAGATAGGCTCCGTGCTTGCGAATGGCAGGTAGAACTTCATCAAACACCCATTGTTCAAACCGTTCCGCTGACGGCAGTTTACTATGGGCGATCAGACGATATAGATCACCTTCGGGGATAAAGAGCATTTCGACCATTTGTACCGCGGGGCTTCCATCTGCCTTTTTCCCAGTCTGGACCCCTATGGAACATTTCGTTCCACCCCTGGTATGGTCGCGGACGGCTTTGCGTGGATTGGTATATCCCAGCGCTGTTGCCACATCTGTACCGCAAAATAATACTTTGCCATTCTGTTCCAAAGTGCGAATGCTTCCGAACTCTGGACTATTGAAAATTTCAATCTGATTCATGCTGTGCCTCCTTTGGTGTAATACAAAAGCGGCTGATTACCAGCCGCCTGCGTGCATATCGTGATTTACCAGTGAAGTGTAGTGGTTATTCATGGTGGTAGGAGCGTTGAACAGCACTGCAAGCAGGTACTGCTTGATGTTGTGTACCTGGGTGGTGTTCTTTTGCAGACAGTCCATGACAAACTCGATGTGAGAGCTGTCCAGCTTCAAAAAGCGGGAGCGTACAATTTCATGAGGAAAGTCCGCACCAGAGATCCGGGTGGTCTTTCGTTTGGCACAGACCGTTTCTACCAACAGCTCTACGATCTCATTCAGGTCATCCAGGTAGAGAGGATAACGCTGCTTCAGACAATCATACTCGATATTCTCCAAAATCAATTCCCGATAATTTTCTATCTCTGTGACAGACATCGCATCCCTTCCTTTCCGTTCCGGCGGTATTACCGCCGCTGTTTCCCGGAAGGGAATGGAATCGGTATTTGATCCATGAGTATTTTGTTTTTGGGTATTTGATTTCTTAGTATTTAATTGTGTTGGATTTTCCGGTAACGGATTTACCGCTGACGGGTTTACCGTTATCGGGTTTTCCGACAACGGCTTATCCAACATCGGTTCTCCCTCGATGGGACGCTCAAAAATGGTATACTCATTGGCTGCGAATTTACCAGAAGCATCAGTTGTCTGTCTGCGCCGAATGTATCCGGCTGTTTCAAGCTCATTGACAGCAGAGCGGATTGCATCTTTGCTTTCTCGATTGATATAGCTGAGTCCTGACAGCGTATAATCCCAGTCATCAGGCAGAGATAACATTTGCGACAAGAGACCCTTTGCCTTCAAAGAAAGTCGTTTGTCTTTTAGATGAAAATTGCTCATAACCGTGTAATCGCCAGTGCGTTCTACACGAAAAACAGCCATTTACTTCACTCCTTTCATTTCTCAGGTATGAAAAAAGCCGCAATTCATAAAAGAATTGTGGCAGCGGTTAGGGTCTGTCTGTATCTTTTTTCTTGCGTCGGTAGGGGCGTTTTGGCATTGGTGGTTTATCAAACAGATCCCTTTCCTGAGAAAATGGTAAGGTTTGAAAAACACGGTCAATCTCGGTGGATTCCATATCACGCTGTGAGCGGCAATCTTCTTGAATAGCTTCTCGGATTTCTCTTACAGTACACATATTCATTCCTTTCCTTTCGTTGTATCGGTTATGAACGACGGTGTTTTTTAGGCTTGAAGTCGAGGATATGCCCCTCAATAACATGGGCATATCTCTTAATTTTGATTTCTCGACGCTGCTGGCTTTGCAGAGCTGACTGATACCCGTCCTCTGTGAGAAAAAGCCTCATTTCGTCACCAGGTTCTCCATAAGCAGTAGGGCGCAAGACAGTAAACTCAATCATCCAGAAAGTGCTGTCCCAAAATCGCTCCACTGCAAGAATGTTGTGGCCTTTCAGTTCCCTTGCTGCAATATCTTTCATAGGCTCTCCCTTCATCGTTCCTGATCTCGTTGGCGTTTTTTCTGCCATTGTTCCAGCAGTTTAATAATGGTTTCCTGCATTTTGGCCGGTGTATAGCTTTTGGGGAAATACTTTCGTAAGGTATCGCTGCTCAAGGTCACTTTATCCAGATCACCCTTTTTTTCCTCTGACATGATGGCAAGCATCACATCTTCTGACAATTTCCCTTCCTGGCTGAACTTTTTCATTCGCTGAGCCTGAGAGAGAGAAGGGGTAGCCTGCTCATAGTCCATTGTTTCCACCAGCATTTGCTGTTCGTCCGGTTTCAAAAAAGAGAGTTCATAGGCTGGGTTAAATGCGATTTTCTTTTCATCCACCATATCCAAAAGCTCTGGAATCAGTTCAGTCAAACGAACATATCGCATTACCTGGATACCGCTTCGTTCACCGGCTTCTTTTGCCACCTGGTCTCTGGCGCTCAACTTCTGTTCAACTTGAACAGAAGTCAGGTCTGTTCTTGCTCCTTGATGTTTAATGGCTTCCAGCTTCATTTTGTAGGCAAAAGCCCTTTCACTGGGGAGCAGATTTTCTCGCTGCAAATTGCTGTCAACCATAATAATTGTGGCAGCATCGTCATCCAAGTCGCGCACAATGACAGGCATGGTTTCTTTTCCGGCCAATTCGCTGGCTCTGCGGCGTCTGTGACCGGCTACCAGCTCATAACCGCCATCAGGCAGTGGTCTGGCAATCGCAGGAACCAACACACCATACTTTTTGATGCTGTCTGCGGTTTCTATCATTGCATCATCATCCTTGACCTTGAAGGGGTGATCCTTGAACGGATGCAGTTCAGATAGGGGAATTTCCTGAATTTTTTCCAGTTGCTCGTCTTGCCGACTTTCTTCTGTAGAAAACAGGTCATCTACTGAGGCCAGCTCTATTTTTTTCGCGCTGCTTTTCAAGTTTCAATACCTCCTTCGTCAGATTTTTGTAGCCCTCAGCCACTTTGCCATTAGGATCATGGGCATAAATGCTTTTTCCTTCAGCACTGATTTCTTTAGCCCTGACAGAATGAGGAATTTCTGATGTAAACACCTTGATCTTACTGCCATAGGTTTCGCGCAGAAGAGCGGAGATTTCTTTGGCAAAATTGGTTCGGCTGTCTACCATCGTCAGCAGAATCCCATCAATTTGCAGCTTGGGATTGATTTGTCTGCGAACCTTATTGATAGTTTGCAAAAGCTGCTCCAAACCTTTAGCTGGAAGATACTCTGCCTGGACGGGGATTATAACCCTATTAGCGGCAGCCAGTGCATTGACCGTAAGCATACCCAGGGAGGGCTGGCAATCAATAAGGATATGGGAGTATTGCCCCTTCAGCGTGTCCAGATATTGTCGCAGAATGGTTTCTCGGCTCATAGCGTTTACCAGAGATACCTCCATACCAGATAGCTGGATGTCCGCAGGCATCAGGTCTACGCCCTCAGGGTGGTGCAGGATACCCTCGCCGGGACGAATTGGTTCATCCATCAAAATACGGCCCATAGCGTCTGACAGTGTAAAGGGCAGCTTATCAGGCTGAGGATTGCCCAAGCTGATGGTCAGGCTTCCCTGTGGGTCTCCGTCAATCAGAAGGACTTTCTTCCCGGACTGCGCCAGACCAATTCCAAGATTGGCACAAGTGGTTGTTTTGCCGACACCACCTTTTTGGTTGGCTATGGCAATAATCTGTGTATTCATGATTTCACCTCATTTCTTTCTAAGTTTAGATATGAAAAAAAGTGCCTGCTTTACCTTTCCTGAGAAAGATAAAACAGGCACTTTCACTGGCTCAATACCTCTTGTAATGAACCTCTATGTATGGTAAACTATGTCCACGATACCATGAATATAATTAAGTCTCGACGGGAATTGAACTTTTGGCTAACGCCAAATTTCGCGCCTTTGCAAACAGAGTGCAAACAATAGGGGGCTAAAATCCTTTGTTTTTGCTTGATTTTGCTTGTACAAGGTTTATAGAGAACATGGAGAAAAGCCTTGATATAACTGCATTTTCTTTATCCCTGTTGATAGGGAATATATGCACTGGGTCCATCTCCTAAGCGAAAGGCCGCGCGTTCGAATCGCGCCGGGGACGCCAAAAAAGCGAAAGTATATGCTTTCGCTTTTTTTCATAGGGGGATTATCCCCCTCTTGACGTCAGATTTCCTCGCTGACCGCTCAAAAATCTTCCTGTCACCCCCTTAGAGGAAAGCGGCACATGCCATTCGGCCTGCCGCTGAATGGAGCCTCCCAGATGGTTCTCTTCTACTAACTTTTATAAGAGAGACCTGTGGGCGACAATTTTCTGTTATCGAATCAATATCGGTTTTAACCGTCCCTTTCAGCGGCGAGCCGCCGCATACAAACTGCGCACCTCAACCTATGGGGTGCGTTTTGTTTTGTCTGTTGTTCGGCGCATATCTTTAAAATGTCCCTTTCTCGCTTTGTTATGAACACGGATGCGTTCTGTCGATATCCAGACAGAATGAAGCGGCGGCTTTGCTGCTGCAAAACCGCCGCGGGGCGCTCGATTTTATATTACATAATGGCCGACGGCATCTTTTTTCAACAAATTTGTCCACGTTGCATGATTTTTGTGTTATAATAAATAAAATGAAATTATTTACAAAATTCCTTAATTTTAGGGGAACTATACTTCCCTTTCGTCGTCGTCCAAGAGGATATCTTCGACGGCGTCATACAATTGGTCGACGTCCAGCTCTAACCTGTTGCACTTGTCTACAAACCGCGCCGCTGTTTCAGCGCAGAAAAACACATCGGAGATATGGGCAACCTCTCTTCTTCCCGTTTCGTCTTCAAGGTACGCACAAACACCGAAGGCGATATATCGCCCCATCTCCTGATCCCACATTGGTTCCTCCGTGATTTGATATGTAACCATAACGTTTTCCCCGTCCTCCTCTAAAAAACTTACAATATTCAAAAGTGATTGTGTTCTTCCTCTAAGAATTTTAACATATTTTGTAAATTTTCTGTGGAGTTACTGAAAAAGCCGCGATTCCTGATGAATTTGTCACGATGATATTATTTTGTATGACCGCACTTCGGTGCAAACAATAAATTACCATTTCCCCGAAAGGAGTCCTTCGGATGCGCATCGCTGTCTGCGACGACAGTTTTATGGATCGAGAACTGATTATCAACCTGCTTCAACACTATTTTTCAGAAAAATCGATCCGCTATGAGCTCGTTGAGTACGATAACGGCATCAACCTGGTTTGCGATATCGAAGAAGGCGATTGGTTCGACGTCATCTTTCTCGATATCTACATGCACAACCTGTTGGGCATCGATGTAGCCCGAAAGCTGCGCGCCAACCATTTTACCGGCGAGATCATCTTTCTCACCGCCTCTTCAGACTTTGCGGTGGACAGCTACGACGTGGCGGCCGCAGGTTATCTGCTCAAGCCCCACAGCCCGGAAAAGCTCTACCAGGCGATGGACCGGATCACGCAGCATCTCGACGTAAACACCTATCAGATCCAGCAGCGGTCCAAGGTCATCCGGGTGCCCTACAACGAAATCCTCTATGTGGAGAGCAGCAACTCCAAATGCGTTCTGCATCGAAAGGGCGGCTGTACTTACGTCATTTATAAGCGCCTGGCGAAGATCGAGGAGGAGCTTGCGGACGGCCACGGCCGTTTTCTCCGCTGCCACCAGAGCTATCTGGTGAATATGGACTATATCCAGCAGGTGGACAAGCAATTCCTGCTGACCACAGGCGACCATGTCCTCATCCGCCAACGCGACCTCAAGGCCATCCGCCAGGCCTATTTGGACTATATGTCCAGCAAGGAGGCGGAGCCGCCCGCGCCGCCGGCCCCCTGCGCCTCTGGACGCGGTGCAGAGCAAACCATCGGACGGGCTTGACAGAAACCCGGGATGTATGTAATATATAATCTATTTTCAGAAAGATCCGCCCGGCCGGCCGTGGACGAAACAACCTGACCACCGCCCCCTAATTCAATCCTCATCTCTCATTTTCACGGAGGAAAAAAATTTGATCAAACATCTTTCCAATCTGTCCCACATACGCAAAAGATGCGGCGCAGCGGCGTTCTGTTTAGTGCTGGCGTTCGCGGTGTTTGTGGTTGGCGACCTGACGGCCTGCCGCAAGGCCCCCCTGGAGAGCGTCCCGGAAAGTTCTTCCCAACCCTCGCCCCCGCCGGCCGACCCGATCGCGCACCCCGACGTCCTACTGGACGGGATGGAGGGCGCCGCCCTGTACGATTACGCGGTGGAACAGGGCGCGGTCATCCTCTGCAACGGGATGGCGACCACCTCGGGAAGCCTTCCCCGCGCCTTCTTCGACGGGGAGACCGACCAGCTTGAGGTGGTGAACTTCACCCGCTTCACCAGCGGCGGCGAGGAATTTATGCGCGCCTACTCCCTGCGCTTTTGCCGCACGGGCGGCGGGGACGCCATCGCCTACAACGACAACGAGCTGGATGGCTGGCAAGCCGAACCGACCTACGGCGAGGAGGCCGAGCTCGCCGCCTTGACCCTCAACGAGTACGGCTTTCTCAACTACGCCCAGCCGTTTGAAAGCGAAGCCTCCGGCCTCCGGGTGATCCACCCGGCCGAGCTCTCACTCGACTACGCCGTCACCCAGGCGCTCTACGACGAGTACCTCGCTCCCCTCTACTTCACGGCGCTGAACGGCGCCTGGTCCTCCCCCAGCGAGCTGGGCAGTTGGATCTGGATTTTCGAGGACATCTACCACAACGAAAACGGCCGCGACCCCTGGCAGGAGTTCGGGGAAAACTGGCTGGTGGATGATATGGTGGAGACCCTTTCGCGCTACTTCGACGGCGTCACCGCAGCCAACATCATCGCCGACCACCGCGGCGACTACGACCCGGCGGCCGACACCATCTTCTACGAGGGCGGCCGCGGCGGCCTCTCCCCCACCTATCAGGTGCTCGCCTCCCAGCAGGAGGGCGACGTGCTGGCGGTCCTCTATGAGGAGCGCGACTACCTCACCGGCGCGCCCCTCCCCGATAGCTGCCGGGCGCTGCGGGTGCGCCTGCTGGACGATGGGAGCTTCCGCGCCCTCTCCAACCTGCCCGCCGAACGGCCGCAGCCGCTCGCGCTAGGCGGGAACGCCCTCGCTTAAAATTGATACAGACACAAACAGGGCGGCGGCCCCATCGTGCAAT
>NZ_JACRST010000032.1 GCF_014384885.1 Ligaoa zhengdingensis | reverse complement strand
AACAGATTCTATTTTGGATTCAATACATCGGAGGAACGGAAAAAGCGCAGAAAAGCAGAGCTGTACTCCATGAGTGAGCAAGTCAGCACCTTCTTTTGGGATGAAGCCCCGCAGCATGGATTGGAAATGCGTGAAGGGCAGCAGGATATGTCTTTTGAGATTGTGGACGCCCTCATAAACGATCAGCATTTTGCGATTGAAGCTGGCGTGGGCATTGGCAAGTCCTTTGGCTATCTTGTGCCGGTGCTGCTGTACAGCAAACGCATGAACAAGCCGGTCATCATCGCAACCTCGACCATTGCGCTTCAAGAACAGCTCTGGCGCGATGTCCACGCGGTAATGCCCCTTCTTGGGCTGAACAGAGATGTCATCCTCGCGAAAGGACAGACCCATTATCTCTGCAACAAACGCGCAGACGAGTATATGTGTGACCCGAAAGCAGACCCACCGGACGCGCTCAAAGAAGGAATCCAGCAGGGGTATGAGGAACGCAAGGATTTCCCGGAGGTTTTGCCGCAAGGCGTCTGGGACAAGGTAAACGTGCAGCGGTTCAGCATGAAGAATTGCGGCTCCTGCGAAAAGAAATGCAAGTATTACAAGGTCCGTGCATCGTTAAAATACACGGACGGTGTTGTTCTGTGCAATCAGGACTTTCTTACCCAGCATCTCATGAAACTACGACGCGGGCAGGACGGACTGATTAACGCCGCCGCTGATCTGCTTGTCGTGGATGAAGCGCACAACTTGGATGATAAGGTGCGGAGTGCCACAACGGAGCGTTTCGGGCAAGGTATGCTCTTTGGAATGATTAAAAGCGCATTCTATGAACTGCGACCCTCTGACCAAAGCAGTGTGTCCGGTGAAAAGCGAGAGGCAGAGAGCGCAATCATCGCCTTCTATAACTGCCTGAAAGCACAAGTTCAAAAGCAGATCGACGATGCAGATCAGGATATGCGCTACGCTGACCGCTTTTTCTTTGACCAAAGCGGCAGTGCGATTGAACTGCTTACCGAGATGAACGCCGCCATACACAACCTTTCGTCCAGCATTCAGATTTATTCCAGCATGGATTTCAGAAACAACCGTTCCTTTGCTGCCTCTGATGATCTGGATGCCGTCAGCGAGTCCCTTTCAGAGCTTCTTGACCAGATAGATGATATGCTGATCTGGATCGAGCAGCACGGCAGCAACACGGAACTCGTCTATTGCCCTAAAAACACAAAAGAAATTGTGAGCCGCCTATACTTCAATGGTGATGAAAGAACCATCTTGACCTCTGCCACGCTGACGAACGCCACGAGCGGGTCTCTGGAAGAACAGTATTCTTACTTTATCAGCAATACCGGCTTTCCCGCTGGTGATCGCGGCTGCTTATCCGAGCCAAAGCCTTCCCCATATCCATACGATGAACACGCCATGATCTACTATTGCGATGATCTCCCGCACCCGACCAGAGAACATGAAGCCTTCATTGAAAAGGGCGTGGAGCGACTGCTTGAGATCCTGAGCATTTCCAACGGAAAGGCACTCGTGCTGTTTACGGCGAAAACCGATATGGAGGAGGTCTATTCCATTCTCAGCCAGAAGAACCTTCCGTATAAAATCCTGATGCAGCAACCGGGATCGTCGCAGGACAAGGTGCTGAATGAGTTTAAGGAAGATACGAACTCCGTGCTTCTGGGGACGGGCGCATACTGGGAAGGCATCAGCATTGAAGGAAAAAGCCTTTCCAATGTTATCATTTTCCGGCTTCCGTTTCCTGTCCCCGATCCGATTATCGAGTATAAGTGTTCCGTTGCTAAGGATGCTCTGATGGATGTTCGCGTTCCCGAAATGATTATCAAACTCAAGCAGGGTATCGGGCGATTGATCCGTAATTTCACAGACACAGGCATTGTTTGCATCATCGACCGAAGACTGCGGGACGAGCCGCCAGAACGCTATCATGACATCACATGGGACTCCCTGCCTATCAAGAATCGTACAAGCAGTCTGGATGAGCTAAAAAGGTTTTACGAAAGTCTGCCCTCAGCCAAGGAATGATGATACAAACGGCAGTCTCTTCGGAAACATAGAGCAGCCCCCAAAAAACGAGAATCAGAAAACGGAGGTGTATCATGATGTACAATGAAAATCTGCACGAAGAAGAACGACATTTGATCCAGCAGATTGCCGAACAAACAGAGAGAGGAAAAATCGACTGGGAACTGACAGAGTACAATCCGCTGTCATTTCTGAACGAGGACAAGATAGACAAAAACCCAGCAGTAATCGGTCAGTCTTTCTCCTTTGAGGCAATCATCGGCGGCTCTCGTTACGAACTTGATGTCATGGAGAATATTGATGTGCCGTCTGGTATGGGAGACTACACCATAACCTTGACGCGGGATGAAATCGAAAATTATCTTAAAATTGAGGATGCGCTTTCCTTTGACTGTGACCGCTATGAATGCTCGCCGGAGGAAGTGGCAGAACGATTTGCGGATAGCCCCATTGTACGTCTCTGCAACGCCATCATTCCCACCACGCTTGAGCAGGAGGATTTAGAAGAGGTCTTCACATGGGCAAGGTTTTTCAACGAGGTCGGGATTTCTGCAAAGCTGATGAATCATCCGCTGACCAAGCTCTGTGAAAAGCTGTTCGACGAACACCGTCTGATGGACTTCCATCGCTGCGTCTTGGATGTGGACTATCGAAAGCAGCTCCTAAATGAACTGGCTCATAACTAAGACACGGAAAAACGCCCCCGACACTGTGCCAGACGCACAGTGCCGGGGGCGTTCCCGTTTCCAGCGATTTATTTTTCTCTCGGCAAGGGACCGTTCATAAGGTGACACTTCACGTTTTACGAAGCCGCGAAAATTTGATGTGTTCCGTGGAGATGTTCACTGGGCAGCATACGCCGTACACGTTTCCAATAATCACTGAGCAGTGCAATGTGTATTCACTATCGGGAAATACTTCACGGTTTTCACAACGCTTGATTCAGAAGGGGGATTTTTGCCTTATTCCTGCGTGACTTCAAGGGAAGCCGGATTGATGACGATGATGGACTTGCTCATTTTGTGGGCATATCTCACGGTATTCCCGGTACCGCTGGGGCATCCATTCCATACTGCGAGAATATAATCGGCGTGATCGACCATGTACCGATTTCTCTTGTCCATGCAGTCCGGCGTGTACTCCCGTTGCAGCATGGTCTCCTTGTCACACTTTGCCGCGATATTATAATACCGCTCCCGTGAAGCCACAGACCATTTGATCGCTTGTGTCTCACAAGGGATTGCACTTTCCAGAGTAATGTGAGGGTATTTTGATTTCAAATCGAGTACAATTTCCGCAGCGTACATATCGACGCCAAGAGCCATGCCGGTAATAAAATGCGTGACGCCCTCGTTCTCGATGAGTGCTACAATCTGATCCCGCATAACAGATTTCAAAGAAGTACAACGCTTATCGGATTCATCAAAGCCGAACGGAAGACTCTGCGGTCTATGACCGGTAAACGCACAAGTCTTGCCTTGAACGGATTGCTTTTCAGCTTTTTGAGCAGACTTTCTAAACTCAATAATGCGCGACATGACACCCCTTCTTTCACTCTTTTGGTAGGTAACTCCATTCTATCACCCTCATCACGGACAGTCAACGCATTATCGTTAGTAAAATCAACGACGGCGTACCGTGGATAATGACACCGCCGTTAGGTACACTAAATGCAAAGGTGGTGAGGCAATGCGAGAGAAGAAGGACATCAATATTGAAATCGGCGGCAATATTCAAGTGGCAAGAGAACGGGCGGGCTATACGCAGGACACGCTCTCAGAAATGCTTGGCATGACGCCGAATCACCTGAGTGCCATTGAGCGTGGTGCATCCGGTATCTCTCTTGAAGCCTTGCAACGTCTTTGCCGTTTGCTCGGCGTCAGCGCAGACCGAATTATTTTTGGGACTGACGATCCAGAAGCGGAAGCCCTTGCGCTTGCCAGACGTATTTCGGACATAAAGCCGGAATACCGGCAACAGGTTCAAGAGCTGCTATCCGCTATTTTGAATATGTCATAAAAAAAGAGCCTCTGCCGACACCCAAAACGGGCATCGACAGAGGCTCTTGGTTCGTTTTCCGGGCATTCAAACAAGTGCCGAAATCGACACTTATTTCCGCGCTAAGGATGAAACCGCGCAGGGAATACAATCACTTAGGTTGGTCAATTTGCGTCGCTCTGAGGCTTGCAATCACAGGCTTTTTCGACCCCTAATTGTCTACTCTGCGCCCCCTTCCGGGAGAAGTGCGGACAGGCGATGAGATCCGCACGGAAGCTCTGCTTGCAGCTATGGACGCAGCGGACACAGAAGCGGTTATACTTCCGGCGTCCGCTGTCTCCGATGAAGAACGACCACTCCTGCCGCCATTTCTGACTTCTGCTCACAGCTCAATCTCTCCTTTGTGCTTTTGGGGAGGGCAGCATTCCTTCTGCTTTTCAGCCTTTGCGGACTTGAGCCTTTCCATGATGGAGGACTTTTCGCCGGTTTCGGGGGCTTTGACCGCTGCGGTCTTGTCCTCCTTCGGGCCGTTGTTGATGATCCCATCAATCATGCCGTAGTCATCCTCCATCGACATCTCCGCCGCCTTGAGGTAGTTTTCCTTCTCAAGAGCTGCCATCCAGCTTTCCTTGCTGATACCGAGCATTCCGCCCTTTGCCGCATGATCGGCAATCTCTTTGGCATCTACGCACAAGCCCTCGGTGTTATCGGAATAGAGACGGTAAACCTCGCAACCCTTCTCCAAAGCCTTCTCAGCCGCCTCCTGACCGGCGGGAAGAACACCAGCCCATGCGTGGCCGTAGTCCTTCATATCCTGAACGGAGAGCGCGGGATCGGGCATTTCCGGCACTTCCTTGACCTCAAGGTCGAGAAGGCGGAGCGTGTCATCGTCGAAGCCGTTGTAGACATCATCAAGGACGAGCTTGCCGCGCTCATCGACGATGATGCAAGCCGCCTCATCGCCGTAGGCGTCATGCTCCATCAAATAAAAGCTGTGACCGCCGACCTCATGCTGCTCAATGGTGTGCCACGTCCCGATGTGACCGGCAACCGCCAGACCGGAGGTGTCGGCATTCATCTCAAAGTCCTTCTGCTCGGTAGCTTCCTGCTTCTGCTGCTCCTTCGAGATCATGGGGATCGCAACAATCTTATCGCCCAGCTTGACAAACTGCTCCGGCACTTTGAAGAGGTCAGAGAACTTCTGCATCTGCTCTACGGTCAGAGAGCCGAAGCTGTCATCCGTCAAGCCGACCACCATGAATGTTCCGGCAACAACATCGTAGATGTCACCGTCCTCATCACGCAGAGCGCGGTTCAGGGGCAGACCTTCCAGCTTGCCTTCCTCGTTGCAGACTAAGGCAACCGGGTCTTCGTAGGGATAAATTGCCTCGATGCAGCCGCCGACCTCATGCTGCAAGGACTTGAGATCCGAGTCAATCTCCTTCACATAAGGCTCCTTTCCCGGCTCAACGACGAGAACGGCGATGGTGCTGTCACGCTCGGCGTCTTCCCCTGAGCCGGTGATCCGGTATTCGTCGGGAATATCGTCCAGCTCACCGTTAAACTGTCTGTCCCAGCGTTCGCTTGCGACGCGGACATAGCCTTCATCGGTGAAGCGTCCCTGTTCATCATAAGCGATGTCGTGACCATAGCGTTCATAGTCGATGTAGTCTGCCAGAGGACCGAGATCATTTTCGGAGTAGATACCGGCTTCGTTGGCATAGTAATAGCCGAGGTCATATTCGTCGTTGATACCGGGCATGATGTCGTAGCAGTCCAGATTGAACGTCAGGTTGATGAGATCGTCGATGTCGCTGACCTCATCGCAGCCAGCCTCCATAATGGCAACGAGCTTTTCCTGATCGCTCAGGGAAAGCTCGTCAATCAAGGCGGCGAGGTAGTTGAGCTTATCAAGGCTCTCGTACTCGCCAAGCATCTTCTGGACGCCGTAGATCGGGCATTCGTAGTCGGTAATAAACCACTCTTCATAGGGCTGACCGAACTCATCCTGCTTGCCGATCCCGATACGCTCAAAAACCTTCTGCATCTCTTCTTCGGTGGTGGGCAGTTTCACCCACTCACCGACCAGCATACCCTCGTTGTATTTGCCAAGGTTCGTGACGAAGGCTTCAAAATCACCGTCTAATACGGGCATAGGCATCCTCCTTTCAGTCATCTACCATGCCGTCCGGCATGATATACAGTTCCTCAAACTCCGCGTCGGTCATGGCTTCGAGCTTCCGGACGGTCTTATACATCAGCTCTGCGATTTCGCCGTCCATGTCGTTCAGGGTAACGCTCTTCATATCGTCGATCAGCCGCTTCCGGCTGGACGTGTTGAAGCAGCACATGAGGTTGAGTTCTTCTACGGTAAAGTTTTTCATATCAGAGTTCCATATCCTTTCCTTTTAATTTCTGTGGCTTCGGTGTGCGGGGCGGCTGGGCTTTCTGCGCGGATTTCAGCTTGTCGCGGATGGATTCGCGGGCAGCGGGCTTCTTCGGAATGGTGTCGTAGATGGCAGTCCCGGCATCCTCCACATAGGAGCGAACATACTGGATACTTTCAGAAAAGCGGATGGGGCGGTTTTTGTCCTCGATGTTGGTCAGTCGGACTTCATCGGCAGCAAAATCAACCGCGTCAATTCTGCACTTGATTCTGTCCACATTCAGCGTTGCGCCGACAGGAATGTAATCTGCGGCTTTGAGTTCCTTGAAGGTCTCGCCGTCCTTGCTGAGAAAGACATCCGCGCCGGACTGCCAGAGCTTCTTTGATGCAGCTACCCACGCAGCTTCACGGAAGCCGGTCACCGGCATGGAGGGCTTGCCGCGCACCTTCTTCTCAAGGAGCTTCGTGCCGAGCAAGGGCGCGGCTTTTTCCGCGTCCTTGCCGTACAGCTCAAAATAGCCGTTCTGAGCAAAGCAGACCAGCGCGTCGGGATGAGCCTTTTTGACCGCCTCGTACTTGCGGAGTTCTGCAACGGGCAGAGAGGCAAGCCCCTCCATCCTCTCCGCCTCCGGCAGTCTGTCACGGCGGCTTTTCTGCTTGGACAGCACTTCCGCCAGAGCATCCGCGTCCTTCGGGAGCGTCTGGTGGGTTTTGACGCCGCCATGCTCACCGACCAGAGATATTGCTGCATCGAAGCTGCTGCGGCAGGGGGCTTCCAGCACAAAGCCGTCTGCAAAGGTCAGCCGGTCGTGATCCGGCGCAACCGAGTTCTGCGCCACATTTGCCGCCTGTTCCCGGTAGTTGATCTCAAAGACATCTCCGAAGACCTTGCCGCGCTTAACGGCTTTCGGGACAATGACACGAGCAATGCACTCGTCGTAGGTCTGTTCCGCGTAAAAACGGAAGGTGTTGTGATCTCGCGTTCCCTGAATAAAGACTTGATTTTCATTGAGGCAGTGCGTCCCATGCGGACGGCAGAACCACATCAGTGTCTTGTCTTCGGGATTCTGGCTTTCGGCGGCGCGGCGGATGATGCGCTTGTCGATGTCGAAGTCTTCCTTGTAGCTGTCTACATGACTGTCCACGAGCTTCTGCAGCTCCGCAATGATGTCAACGTCTGTGTATTTCTTCATGCGTCTCCTTTCTCACAACTCCATGTCGTGCGTTTTGGATTTGACTGGGGACTTCTTCTCCGGCTGCGTTTTCGCGGCAGCTTTGAGCTGATCACGGATGGAGGGCTTTTCCTGTTTCTGCTCCTGCTTGACGTATTCCAGCGTCGGCATCAGCTCACGGTAACAGCCTTGCGTTTTCCGCGTCGCATGACGGCGATGGATTTTGAACAGCGGCTCACCATTCTGCGTGACCGTGTTTCCCTCGATCCTGACGCCGTTCCGTGCCAGCAGATTGAAGGAATGGTTAGAGGCGCGATAGGACGCCCGCATACCGTCGTTGTTATAGGCAATCTGCCCCTTGAGCGTGTCCATGACTGCGGCTTTGATCTCTTTCTCTTCGGCAGTCAGGCGATGTGCTTTCGGTGCTTGCGCGGCTTCCTCCGGCAAGGGAGCAAAGGGAGACTTGACCTCCACGGTTTTTACCTCAATCGAGGTGATCTCATCGTTCTCCCATGCAACGACCTCCGGGTCTCTTTCCTCTGTTTTCTCAGAAGTGACTTCCTTCTCAGGTCCGGTCTGCTGGCGGAACGCATCGACGAAAAGTGCCGTCAGTCCGGGATTGGGTTTATCCACAAGGAAGCGGGAGGCGTTTTCGGGGCAGACATCAACGGTCTTCGCCCATTCCTTGAGGGGCTGCGGAATGCGCCCGTCGAAGTCTTTCTGCTGAATGGTGTTTGCAAGGACATACCGGACGCGCTCCGGAGAGAACTGCTCAAGGACACTTTTCACGGCGGCATCCGCATCCAGCCGGTTATCTCCGTAGTTGGAGCTGATCGCCGCCTCAATCGCACGGCGGCATTCCACGTTCGCGGCGAGAGAGGCACGGTATGACTCCAGCTCACCGGCTTCATAGGCGTAATTCGCCGTCTCGCGGTAAATGGGTACTTCCGGCATCGGCTCTGCGGGCGCTTCGGTATCTTTCTCTGCGGACTGCGCTTTCTCTGCCAGCAGTACCTTGAGCTTGGCGTCAATGCCCTCGATCATTTCAGCCGCCGTCTTGCGGATGGTGTCCAGAGAGCTTTTCAGTTCCTTGGTTTCCTTACCGGAAGACCAACCGGCGATATAACCGAAGGAGTAGTCCGAGGTTTCAATGCCGTATCGCTGGCAGACCGTGTAGGCTACACTCTCCGCCTCAACCTCCTTGGTGTGACGATCCTTCTTGTCTTCGGGTGCGGTTTTCTCATCCGGCTTGACGGTGTGAAGCTTTGCGTGAGCGATCTCGTGAATGGCGGTTTTGACCGTCTGGATTTCGCTCATGCCCTCCTGAATGGCAATGCGGCTTTCAACCGGAGAGAAGAATCCCTTTGCGCCGCCCGGAATGTCCTCAAAGGAAATGGGGACGGGCGATTCCTGCTTGAGTGCATCGAAGAACGCCTCGTAGTTCTCGACGGTGCCTTTCAGCTCATCGACGATGATGTCCGGAAGCTCCTTGCCGTCCGTCTGAGAAACATCAAAGACGCTTACCACCTTGAAGGCGGGACGCAGAACCTCGACCGTCTCCGTGACAGCATTTCCGTCTGCGCCGATCACCGGCTTCTGCGTCAGAGGGTCAATCTTCTCGCGCTCTTCCTGCGCCTTGTACGGCGCGGGTGCAAGAATCTTGATGCCCTTTTCGCCCTTCATGACCTGACGGTCAAAGTTGCGCTGCCACGAGGTATAACCGGCAACGTAGGTTGCCTCCGGCTTCTGCATCGCAATGAGCAACGTGTTGTTGAAGGAATAGTTGTAGAACTTGGACATCGTGCGGAGATATTCCTTGAACCGCTCGGATTCAAACAGCTCCTTGATGCCCTGTTCCAGCTTGTCCGTAATTTCGCGGACTTGCTGTGCATTTTTGTTTTCAGCCATCTCAAACCTCCATTTCATGTTTGCTTCGGGGAGAAGAAAACCCCATCTGAGATTTGCTCAATAAACGAGCCTTTACCTCAGACGGGGTTTCTCTGCGTGTCAGCCGACGATGAAAGATGTTATCCTCCTTCTCCCATTCAATCAGTCTGTCAAACAGCTCCGGGTGTTTTGTAATCATGTGCAGCAGCTCTTCATCGCTTGCATTGGGACAGAACCAGCAGCCGTTTCTCCGGCAGTGACCGTAGATCGGGGAAAGCAGCCCGTAATCCTGACAAAGCTTGTAGGCGTCCGCCTCGGTCATGCCGTATTTGGCAAGCAGACTGACCTTCGTTACTCCATCCAGCCGAGCAAGGCGTTTTGGCTCATCCTCCGCGATGCCGACATAGCTCACGGTGTCCGGCGAGAGTGCGGCATTGTACTTGCGGACGGGCGGGATTTTGCAGTCCCGATTGACTGCACACATACCAGCCCATGCGAAGCCGCGAACCTCGCCCTTATGCGGTCCACGGGTGATGACATGATGGAATACGTCATCGTAGGTCTTGTCTGCATGGAGAATGGTGAACTTGATGCCCAGTTCCTTTTCACAGAAGGGCTTGAGCCGGTCATAGATGAAGTCCCGGTGTTCCGGGACTTCACCGCTTGTGTCCTGATCAAACATGACTTCGCTGAAAACTGCCTCGTCCAGCGGATCCTTGTGCTGTGCAGCCAACAGGAGTGTCGCTACGCTGTCTTTGCCTCCGCTGCAAGAGGCAACATACTTCGGACGGTTCATCGGTCAAACTCCATCTTGAAGCTGACGTATTTGCCGCCGCTGTCATCCAGCCGGATCACTGCATCGTAGAGCTGGGGCTTCTTCGGCGTGTAAAGCCCGGTCACGCGGCACCAGCCCTTGTCCAGCAGCTCCTTTGCAATCCTCTTGGTCAGCTTCTTTTTCTTGCTGGAAAAGAACTTGTTGTCTTCCCACAGGCAGAAGGAGCAAGCCTTGTTCGAGCAGTAGAAGTTGCCTTTGCCGACATAGACCGGAGAACCACAGCGGGGACACTTGCCGATTTCCTCCTTGCCCGTGCCGAAACGCTGGGCTTCGGCATCGGAGAGAAACGGGTAGGCTTTTACAAGATCGCCGGTCATCCGGACAATGCCGCTGAGGAATGCGTCTGCATCCGCATTGCCGCGCTCAATCTCCATGAGCGTGTTTTCCCATTCCGCCGTCATTGCGGGAGAAGTGATCTGTTCCGGCAGGACGCAGACGAGGTTGCAGCCGTCCTTCGTGGGAATGAGGGATTTGCCTTTACGCTCTGCAAAGCCGGATTTCACCAGCTTTTCAATGATACCGGCACGGGTCGCGGGAGTGCCGAGACCTTTCTTCTCAGTGTCATCGTCAAACTGATCGTTTCCGGCAGTCTCCATTGCAGACAGGAGCGTGTCTTCCGTGTACTGCTTCGGAGGTGTCGTGAAGTGTTCGGTGACGCTGGCAGACACACCATCCAGAACATCGCCCTCGTGGACTTCGGGCAGGGACTTCACGGGATCGTCCTTTTCCTTTGTCTTGAGGGATGCCTTGAACAGCTCTTCGACGGCTTTCCAGCCGTTTTGCACGACGGTTTTGCCCTTGGTTTTGAACGCATAGCCCTCGCAGGAAAGCGTGATCTGCGTTTCTGCGTATGTGTGCTTCTCGCCGGTCGCACACAGAAGGCGCATCCCGACAAGATTGAGGATTTTCTGTTCCGACTGAGGGAGAGCGGAAACATCCTGCTTTTCAAGCTGGACGGTCGGGAGAATGGCGTGGTGATCCGTGACCTTGCTGTTGTCGGTTACGCGGGCAATGTCCGGCGTAATCGAAACGCCGGAGAAAAGCGGAAGCTGGCGGCATACGATAGAAATGACCTGACGAGCGGTGTCCTCCATATCATCCGTGATGAACTGACTGTCCGTGCGCGGATAGGTCAGGAGCTTCTTTTCGTAGAGCGTCTGAACGAGATCGAGTGTCTGCTGGGCAGTGAAGCCGTAATATCGGTTTGCCTCGCGCTGCAAGGTGGTCAGATCATAGAGCTTCGGAGGATTGACGGTCTTCGTTTCCTGCTTGAGAGAAGAAACGACGGCTTGCTTTTTCTCGCAAGCCGCCGCAATTCTCTTTGCTTCCTCTTCGGTTTTGACCTTTTCCAGATCGACGGTCAGATCGCCATTGCCGACGTGGACGTTGAAATACTTCTCCTTCTGGAACGTGGAGATTTTCCCGTCACGCTCCACCAGCATTGCAAGGGTCGGCGTCTGGACGCGCCCGACCACCAGCTTCTTGTGATAGAGCGTGGTGAACAGGCGGGTGCCGTTGATACCGACAATCCAGTCTGCCTTCGAGCGGCTGAGTGCCGCTTCATAGAGACGGTCATATTCCTTGCCGTCCCGGAGATGGTTGAAGCCTTCGCGGATGGCGGAGTCCTCCAACGAGCTGATCCACAGACGCTTGAAGGGCTTGGTGCATCCGGCTTTGTTGTAGACCAGCCGGAAGATCAACTCACCCTCGCGTCCTGCATCGGTTGCGCAGACCAGCTCGGTGACGCGCTTGTCCTTCATGAGAGTGGACAGCACCTTGAACTGCTGTGCTTTGTCCTTTGTGACCTCGAACATCCAGTTTTCCGGAACAATGGGCAGATCGTCATACCGCCACTTGGCATACCGCTCATCGTAGGAGCTGGCGTCTGCCAGCTCCACCAAATGACCGAAGCACCACGAAACGATGTAATTGCCGCCCTCCATATAGCCGTCCTTTCGGGACGTTGCGCCCAGAACCTTTGCGATGGACTGGGCAACGCTGGGCTTTTCAGCAATGACTAAGATCAATCTTCATCACCATCCGTTTCAGCATCCTCCGCAATCTGCGGCTCATCATCCTCGTTGATGTACGGCTCTTCTTCGTAGCCTTCATCATCAAAGAAGTCCATATCTTCATCCTTGGGCTTTCTGCCCCTGACGAACTTGATGTAGTAATAAGCTGCACCCGCAGCACCGGCAAGAACGAAGATGACGAGGATCACGCCGATGTTGGATTTCTTTTCGGGTTTAGGGGCGGGAGCATCGGTTTCCGCATCCTTGTCCGGCTCAGGTGTAACGGGGGCTGTGCCGGTGCATTCGCTCATGTTGGTCTTGCAGACCGGGCAGTCGGTGTTGACCTGACCGGCAGCACATTTTTCTTTGCAGTTACAGGTGGTCAGAGCCGCCGCAGTGTCATCATCCAGCAGCGCAAGCAGGTCGCTCTCATCGACCATGTTCAGGAAGTACGTCTGATACTGTTCCTCATCCTCGTTGATGGGCGCATCGTAGTCGATGACAATGAAGAAGGTGTTGCCGTTCTTTGTCTGAACAGTGATGAACTGCTTGTTGGTTGCCTTGTCATAGAGCAAGTCGCGGGTGTGGGCGTTGCCCTCATCGTCAATCGGCTCACCCTTCGGCTTTTCCGGCGTGGGAGTGACTGCGGGCTGCTGTTCCGGCTGGGTTGCCTCCGTAACGGGAAGGTTCTGTTCGGTGTCATCGGCATAGGCAAACGCCGTGACCGAGAAGCAGGACAGAACCATGACGCAGACAGCAAGGACGGTCAGAAAACGAAACTTCTTACGCATTGTCGATTACCTCCGTATTTTCAGCGGGCTTGGTGCCGCCCTTCATGGAAGACAGGAACACCATGATCTGATCCTTGTCCATCACCATAGAGCGCACGGTATTGATGATTTCAAGGTTTTCCAGCTCTGTCTTCTTGTCGTACAGCTCCTTGAGCTGCCCTTCGATTTCTGATTTCTTCTTTTCAGCCTTCTCAATGTCGGAGAGGACTTTCTGATACTTGGGATTCATGAAATAACTCCTTTCTTTTAATAGGCGGGTCTTCCGAAGGCGTAGAAATGCTGCTGCCAATAGGAAGAGTTGATGGATGTGTACTGAATGGGATCGCCGCAGTGGATCATGACCCCATCACCGACGTAAATGCCGACGTGAGACACGCCGGGGGTGTCATACGTCCCGACAAAGAAGATGAGATCACCGGGCTGTGCATTCGCCTTTGAAACCGGCGTACTGATGTTATAAAGTCCCTGTGCGCCCAGCCGCCCGGTGTTCACAAGCCCGCTGTTCGTGAGAACGTAGCTGACAAAGCCGGAGCAGTCAAAGGATGTGTCGGGATTGGAGCCGCCCCACACATACGGATAGCCGAGATACTTTTCCGCCTCGGTAATCAGCGTTGCAAACTTCTCGTCGTTCAGGTATTCCGGGTTGACATCGTAGTCGGCGGGAGGATTTGTGATGTACTTGTCCACATAGGGAGAGTCACCGAACAGATCCTCGCGGTTGCCCAGCACCGACATATACGTTGCGTACATGGAAAGCTGTTCCTGAGACATGATGTAGACCGGGACGTGGGAGAGATTGAAGTTTTCGAGCTTCACGTTGCAGATGTAGTAGTCATACGGGACGCGGTAGGTTTCCGTGTGCGTGTTGCCGTCTGCGTCCGTCCATGTGTCGGTTTCCGTGCGGTATCTGGTTTCGATGATGACCTCTTCGGTGAGGATATACTGCTTTTCAAACAGCATTTGGAGCGTACCCTGCACCTCATCCAGCGTGAACTCGCCCTCATGGAGAGCCGAGAGAATGGAGATCAGCACATAGGGGTCATGCTCAATATCATCCAGATCGAAGTGGTATTCATCATAGCTGTGAGTGCTTTCGTAGGTGTCGAGATAGCGTTGCAGCTCTTGCTCCATTTGGCAATACTGCGCCTCCGCGCCCAGCATCGCATCATCCTCGCTGAGATAGGAGGAAGCGATAACCGACGAGCCGGTAGAGGTGAGCATCGAACACGAGCTGATTCCGGCACCGAGCAACACGAGAAGGGCAATTCCGACGCCGATCCAGATAAAGACCTTCCTGTTGTTCTCAAAGAACTCCTTGAGCTTGTCGGACACCTTTTCGCCGAGCTTCTTGCCGGTGCTTTTTGTGGCAGTCCCGGCAGTCTGAGAACCGGCATTCCGTGCAGCGGCATATTCCTTCTTGATGTTCTGCTTCTGGTAGTGCTTGTTCATGTTCTGCTTCTTCATCTCAGGATGCTCCTGCTGATTTCTCTCATATTGGAGCTTCGCATCAGCAGCATCCGCCTTGTGTTCCAGCTTGGAGACCTTCTCGTAGGGCTTGTTGACGCTTTTTTCTCTGTGATGACTGAAATGCCTTGCGGCGGTCTCCGCGACAATCTCCGTTTTGTGCGCCCCCTCGACCGCCGAGTTTTCCTGCTCGACCTCATGGATTTTGCCGTGAATGCCGGAAGCGAGGGTGTCACCGACCTTGCGGACGGTTTTGTCTGCCTCGAATTGCAGCTTACCTTTGCTCTTGGGCTTTTTCAGCTCATCCTCAAAATGAAGGCGGGTTTTGCCCTTTCCGGTCTCTTCATCAAAGACGCGCTCTTTCTTGAGAACCTTGTGCGTGGGCAGCTTCTCACGGGCGGCATCCAGACGCTCATGCGCCTTCTCGGACTTCCTTTCGAGCTTCTGCATCCGCTTCGTGGGCGGGACGGCATCGTCCGAGACCGGCTTTGCGGAGGAAGTCTCCGCCGCTTGGGAGAGAACGGCATCCGCGTCAACTGTTTCAACCGCCGAGGTCTTGCGCAGCTTGTGGGTGACAACCGTTTCAGCAATCACCGTGCCGGTATGAGAAGAAACGCCGTGCTGCTCCAAAACAGGGGGCTTGAACGGAGTCTCTGACACGGGCAGCGGTTCGGGTGCATTCTGGGGTGGATTTTCTGCCTTTTTCTCTTCTGTGACGGACGTTTCCGAGGGCGGCTTAGTGTCGTTATCCTCGGTGTGTTCCGCCTGAAACTGACGCTGTTGACGGCGCATCTGCACCTTTTTCTGTTCCTCCGCAGAAAGGGCTTCGGAAGGTGCGGCTGTCTCAACCGGCTTGACCAGCTCTGTATCTTCCAGCCGCTTTGACACTCTCTGCCCGGTGCCAGCCGTCAGGTTTTCCTCGACCGCGCCCTCCCGCGTTATCCGCAGAACAACCTTGTCGCGGGCTTTAAGCTCCGGTTCCTTGGACATCAGATTTCACCTCCAATCCGCTTGTAGGCAAGCTCGGTGTACGCCGGATTCAGCTCGATGCCGATGAAATGACGCCCCATCTGTGAGGCAACCATGCCGGTTGTGCCGCTTCCCATGAAGGGATCAAGCACAATACCGCCTTCGGGACAACCGGCAAGAAGGCAGGTTTCAACCAGCTTCGGAGGGTAGGCGGCGTAATGACCGCCCTTGAAGGGAACGGTGTTGATCTTCCAGACATCGCGCTTATTGCGAAGCGGATTGATGTCTGCGTCCTTGATCTCACCATGCTCACGGGGGCGGTTGATGGACTGCGGCTGAGGCTGACCGGGAACGGGCTTGCCGTATTTGTTGCCGCCCTTCATGCCGCGCTTGAGCCGTTCCGCCGTTGCGGGAGCAATCGGTTCGGAGATCGCCTTGTAGTCAAAGAAATACTTCTTGGACTTTGAGAACAGGAAAATATGCTCATAGCAGCGGGCGCAGCGGTCTTTGACACTCTCCGGCATGGGGTTATCCTTCATCCAGATGATGTCGTTGCGCAGATACCAACCGGTATCACGGAGGGCAAAAGCCAGCATCCACGGAATACCGATCATGTCCTTCGGCTTGCAGCCCTCAACCTTGTTGTTGAGAGCCACAGCCTGACCGTTTCTGCCGTTGGGGTTCTTCGGGTCAATAAAATCACCCTGATTGCCCTTTCCAGCGTAGGTGTCCGAGATGTTCAGCCAGAGCGTACCGTCTGGGCGTAAAACGCGCCTGACTTCGGTAAACACTTCCGTCAGGCGCGAGATATATTCCTTCGGCGTTGTCTCTCTGCCGATCTGAGCATCCATGCCGTAATCGCGGAGCGCGTAATACGGAGGGGACGTCACACAGCAATGAACGCAGTCATCGGGCAGGGCTTTCAGGATTTCAAGGCAATCGCCGGTATGAATGATGTCAAGCTCTATAAAAACCAGCTCCTTTCTTCGGATTTGAGCGCATATCAGTCGGAGTAATACTCGTCCGGCTCGTAGTCCTCGTCTTCCATGAAGTCCTCGTCGAGATCGTCAATCTCGTCCGCCCAACGGTCGAAGATTTCCTCTGCTTCCTTCGCTGCCTCACGATAGAGGCTCAGGCGGTTCTTCTCGAAGGCAGCGAAGGCGGGGACGAACTTGCCAAACTCGCGGATTGCCTTCACATCCTGCGTGCGCATATCTGCGACGCACTGAATGATTTCGGACATCGTGAGCAGATCGTCGATCATCAGCTCATACTTGTCCTTGGGGATAGATACGGCTTCATCATCCGCCGCGTCAGCAAACGGGGTATTCTCGTCGCTGTTGCTGCTTTCGGGAACATCAACCTTGAAATAGAAACCGATCATATCCACAGCTACCTTGGTCATAATCTGACGCGCTTCCTTGACCTTTTCGTCGATGTCCTCCCTCACATGGAGGTAGGCGCGGTGATGCTTCTTGAGATCGCTTTCCAGTCGGATCAGATCGGTCAGCTCCCACAGAGCCTTAAACAGTGCGGAGGTGTTCTCTCCGTATTCGATAGCGTCCGCGTAGGGAATGGTAATCATCTTGTTGTTCATATTCAAAAATCCTCCTATCAGTTCTGTACGGTTTCTTCGGGTTTGGTAGTCATGATGCGGTAAAGCTGGGTGTCCTTCGGGAAATCGTCCTTGAAGGGAACGATGGTCGAGCCATAGAAGATCAGCCCCTCACCGGCATTGGAATTGGTGATGTAGTTCTGCTGGCTGGGAGAGATGTTCAGCGCCTTCGAGAGAATCTGCCGGTCGCCGGATGCCTGATTCAGAAGGTAGACAAAATCCGAGTTTTCAAAAATGTTCTCCACTTCACGGGACGCAAGCAGATCCTTGACGTTCTGCGTGATTCCGGTCGGAATGCCGCCCCATTTTCTGAAACGCTTCCAGATTTCCACGCTGTACGCGGCGGTCTGTTCCTCTTTCAGCAAAAGGTGGAACTCGTCCATGTAGTAGCGCGTTGCCTTATGCTGGGCGCGGTTGATGGTCACTCTGTTCCACACCTGATCCTGCACGATGAGCATTCCGAGCTTTTTGAGCTGCTTGCCCAGTTCCTTGATGTCGTAGCAGACAAAGCGGTTGTTGACATCCACATTCGTTCTGTGATTGAAGACGTTCAGAGAGCCGTGAACATAGATTTCGAGGGCAGTTGCGATGCGCTGTGCCTCCGGCTCCTTCTGATTTCTCAGAATGTTGTAGAGGTCTTCGAGGATCGGCATTTTCTCCGGCTTGGGGTCTGCAAGGAACTCCTGATAGACCATGCGGACGCTGCGGTCAATGATGGTCTTCTCAACCGGCTGCAAGCCGTCCTTGCCGCCGACAATCAGTTCACACATGGAGAGGATGAAGTCGGATTTCAGCGTCAGCGGGTTTTCCTCTTCGGAGTAGTTCGTGTTGATGTCCAGCGGATTGATGTAATCCGTGCTGACCGGCGAGATGCGGATGACCTGACCGCCGAGCTTCTGCACGAGGGGGAAATACTCGGCTTCGGGGTCGCAGACGATGATGTCATCCTCGGTGATGAGGAAGGCGTTCGTCATTTCACGCTTGGCGGAGAAGGACTTACCGGAACCGGGCGTACCCAAAATCAGCCCGTTGGGGTTCTTGAGCTGCTTGCGGTCCACCATGATCATGTTGTTGGACAGCGCATTCAGCCCGTAGTAGAGAGCTTCGCCGCCCTGAAAAAGCTCCTGCGTGGTAAACGGCACGAAAACCGCCGTGCTGGAAGTGGTCAATCCGCGCTCAATTTCCACCTGATTGATGCCGATAGGCAGAGAGGACATCAGCCCTTCCTCCTGCTGGAAGTCGAGACGCTTGAGCGCACAGTTGTACTTCTGGGCGATGGCGGCGGTCTGGAAGACGGCGTTTTCAAGCTTCTGGCGGTTGGTTGCCGTGTTCATGATGAGGATGGTCACAAGGAACAGTCTCTCGTTGCGGGTCTGGAGATCCTGCAACAGACGCTTTGCCTCACCGCCAAAGGTGGCGAGGTCGGACGGGATAATGTCCATATCGTAGCCGGAGCGGACTGCCTTTTTCTGCTCTTCAATCTTCATCTTGTCGAGGTCGGTAATCTTCGATTTGATGCTCTTGATTGCCTTCGCCTGGTCAATCGTCCGGATATGAAAATTGACCGTAATGTTGCTGTCCATCTCAAGGAAGTCGGCAAGCATACGGTCATTGAGTTCCGGCGCGAGGATTTGCAGGAAGCTCACCGCGCCGATGGTTCTGCCCATCTTGAAGCACTTGCCTTCACG
>NZ_JACRST010000031.1 GCF_014384885.1 Ligaoa zhengdingensis | reverse complement strand
AACAGATTCTATTTTGGATTCAATACATCGGAGGAACGGAAAAAGCGCAGAAAAGCAGAGCTGTACTCCATGAGTGAGCAAGTCAGCACCTTCTTTTGGGATGAAGCCCCGCAGCATGGCTTGGAAATGCGTGAAGGGCAGCAGGATATGTCCTTTGAGATTGTGGACGCCCTCATAAACGATCAGCATTTTGCGATTGAAGCTGGCGTGGGCATTGGAAAGTCCTTTGGCTATCTTGTGCCGGTGCTGCTGTACAGCAAACGCATGAACAAGCCGGTTATCATCGCAACCTCGACCATTGCACTTCAAGAACAGCTCTGGCGCGATGTCCACGCGGTAATGCCCCTTCTTGGGCTGAACAGAGATGTTATCCTCGCAAAAGGACAGACCCATTATCTCTGCAACAAACGCGCAGATGAGTATATGTGTGACCCGAAAGCAGACCCACCGGACGCGCTCAAAGAAGGAATCAAGCAAGGGTATGAGGAACGCAAGGATTTCCCGGAGGTTTTGCCGCAAGGAGTCTGGGACAAGGTAAACGTGCAGCGGTTCAGCATGAAGAATTGTAGCTCCTGTGAAAAGAAGTGCAAGTATTACAAAGTCCGCGCAGCATTAAAGTTTACGGATGGAGTGGTACTGTGCAATCAGGATTTTTTAACCCAGCATCTCATGAAACTCCGGCGCGGTCAGGAAGGGCTGATTAACGCCGCCGCTGATCTGCTTGTCGTGGATGAAGCACACAACTTGGATGATAAGGTGCGGAGTGCCACAACGGAGCGTTTCGGGCAAGGTATGCTCTTTGGAATGATTAAGAGCGCATTCTATGAGCTGCGATCCTTTGACCAGAGCAGTGTGTCAGGTGAAAAGCGAGAGGCAGAGAGCGCAATCATCGCCTTCTATAACTGCCTGAAAGCACAAGTCCAAAAGCAGATCAACGAGGCAGAACAGGATATGCGCTACGCTGACCGCTTTTTCTTCGACAACAATGGCAGTGCGATTGAGCTGCTTACCGAGATGAACGCCGCCATACACAACCTTTCGTCCAGCATTCAGATTTATTCCAGCATGGATTTCAGAAACAACCGTTCCTTTGCTGTCTCTGATGATCTGGATGCCGTCAGCGAGTCCCTTTCAGAGCTTCTTGACCAGATAGACGATATGCTGATCTGGATTGAGCAGCACGGCAGCAACACGGAACTCGTCTATTGCCCTAAAAACACAAAAGAAATTGTGAGCCGCCTATACTTCAATGGTGATGAAAGAACCATCTTGACCTCTGCCACGCTGACGAACGCCACGAGCGGGTCTCTGGAAGAACAGTATTCTTACTTTATCAGCAATACCGGCTTTCCCGCTGGTGACCGCGGCTGCTTATCCGAGCCAAAGCCTTCCCCATATCCATACGATGAACACGCCATGATCTACTATTGCGACGATCTCCCGCACCCGACCAGAGAACATGAAGCCTTCATTGAAAAGGGTGTGGAGCGACTGCTTGAGATCCTGAGCATTTCCAACGGAAAGGCACTCGTGCTGTTTACGGCAAAGACCGACATGGAAGAGGTCTACTCCATTCTCAGTGAGAAAAATCTTCCGTACAAAATCTTGATGCAGCAGCCGGGATCGTCGCAGGACAAGGTGCTGAATGAGTTTAAGGAAGATACGAACTCCGTGCTTCTGGGGACGGGTGCATATTGGGAAGGTATCAGCATTGAAGGAAAAAGCCTTTCCAATGTCATCATTTTCCGGCTTCCGTTCCCTGTCCCCGATCCGATTATCGAGTATAAGTGTTCCGTTGCTAAGGATGCTCTGATGGATGTTCGTGTTCCCGAAATGATTATCAAGCTCAAGCAAGGCATCGGGCGATTGATCCGCAATTTCACAGACACCGGCATTGTCTGCATCATCGACCGAAGACTGCGGGATGAGCCGCCGGAACGCTATCATGACATTACATGGGACTCCCTGCCTATCAAAAATCGGACAAGCAGTTTGGGCGAACTTAGGAAGTTTTACGAAGGTCTGCCCTCAGCCAAGGAATGATGATACAAACGGCAGTCTCTTCGGAAACATAGAGCAGCCCCCATAAAAACGACAATCAGAAAACGGAGGTGTATCATGTTGTACAATGAAAATCTGCACGAAGAAGAACAACATCTGATCCAGCAGATTGCCGAGCAAACAGAGAGAGGAAAAATCGACTGGGAACTAACAGAGTACAATCCGCTGTCCTTTCTGAATGAGGACAAGATAGACAAGAACCCAGCAGTAATCTGTCAGTCCTTCTCCTTTGAGGCGATCATCGGCGGCTCCCGTTACGAGCTTGATGTCATGGAGAATATTGATGTGCCGTCCGGTATGGGAGACTACACCATAACCTTGACGCGGGATGAAACCGAAAATTATCTTAAAATTGAGGATGCGCTTTCCTTTGACTGTGACCGCTATGAATGCACACCGGAGGAAGTCGCAGAGCGATTTGCGGACAGCCCCATTGTCCGTCTCTGCAACGCCATCATTCCTGCCACGCTTGGGCAGGAGGATTTAGAAGAGGTCTTCACATGGGCAAGGTTTTTCAACGAGACTGGCATTTCTGCAAAGCTGATGAATCATCCGCTGACCAAGCTCTGTGAAAAGCTGTTCGACGAACACCGTCTGATGGACTTCCATCGCTGCGTCTTGGATGTGGACTATCGAAAGCTGCTCCTAAATGAACTGGCTCATAACTAAGACACGGAAAAACGCCCCCGACACTGTGCCAGACGCACAGTGCCGGGGGCGTTCCCGTTTCCAGCGATTTATTTTTCTCTCGGCAAGTGACTGTTCATAAGGTGACACTTTCCGTTTTACGAAGCCGTGAAAATTCGATGTGTTCCGTGGAGATGTTCACTGGGCAGCATACGCCGTACACGTTTCCAATAATCACCGAGTAGTGCAATGTGTATTCACTATCGGGAAATACTTCACGGTTTTCACAACGCTTGATTCAGAAGGGATTTTTTTGCCTTATTCCCGCGTGACATCAAGGGAAGCCGGATTGATGACGATGATGGGCTTGCCCTTTTTGTGAGCATATCTCACGGTATTCCCGGTACCGCTGGGGCATCCATTCCATACTGCGAGAATATAATCGGCGTGATCGACCATGTACCGATTTCTTTTGTCCATGCAGTCCGGCGTGTACTCCCGTTGCAGCATGGTCTCCTTGTCACACTTTGCCGCGATATTATAATACCGTTCCCGTGAAGCCACAGACCATTTGATCGCTTGTGTCTCACAAGGGATTGCGCTTTCCAGAGTAATGTGAGGGTATTTTGATTTCAAATCGAGTACAATTTCCGCAGCGTACATATCGCCGCCAAGAGCCATGCCGGTAATAAAATGCGTGACGCCCTCGTTCTCGATGAGTGCTACAATCTGATCCCGCATAACAGATTTCAAAGAAGTACAACGCTTATCGGATTCATCAAAGCCGAACGGAAGACTCTGCGGTCTATGACCGGTAAACGCACAAGTCCTGCCTTGAACGGATTGCTTTTCAGCTTTTTGAGCAGACTTTCTAAACTCAATAATGCGCGACATGACACCCCTTCTTTCACTCTTTTGGTAGGTAACTCCATTCTATCACCCTCATCACGGACAGTCAACGCATTGTCGTTAGTAAAATCAACGATGGTGTACCGTGGATAATGACACCGCCGTTAGGTACACTAAATGCAAAGGTGGTGAGGCTATGCGAGAGAAGAAGGACATCAATATTGAAATCGGCGGCAATATTCAAGTGGCAAGAGAACAGGCGGGCTATACGCAGGACACGCTCTCAGAAATGCTTGGCATGACGCCGAATCACCTGAGTGCTATTGAGCGTGGTGCTTCCGGTATCTCTCTTGAAGCCTTGCAGCGCCTTTGCCGTTTGCTCGGCATCAGTGCGGACCGAATTATCTTTGGGACTGACGAGCCAGAAGCGGAAGCCCTTGCGCTTGCCAGACGTATTTCGGATATAAAGCCGGAATACCGGCAACAGGTTCAAGAGCTGCTGTCCGCTATTTTGAATATGTCGTAAAAAAAAGAGCCTCTGCCGACACCCAAAACGGGCATCGACAGAGGCTCTTGGTTCGTTTTCCGGGCATTCAAACAAGTGCCGAAATCGACACTTATTTCCGCGCTAAAGAAGAAACTGCGCAGGGAATACAATCACTTAGGCTGGTCAATTTGCGCCGCTCTGAGGCTTGCAATCACAGGCTTTTTCGACCCCTAACTGTCTACATTGCGATGCCTTGCGGGAGAAGTGCGGACAGGCGATGAGATCCACGCGGAAGCTCTGCTTGCAGCTATGGACGCAGCGGACGCAGAAACGATTATATCTCCGGCGTCCGCTGTCTCCGATGAAGAACGACCACTCCTGCCGCCATTTCTTACTTCTGCTCACAGCTCAATCTCTCCTTTGTGCTTTTTGGGAGGGCAGCATTCCTTCTGCTTTTCAGCCTTTGCGGACTTGAGCCTGTCCATGATGGAGGACTTTTCGCCGGTTTCGGGAGCTTTGACCTCTGCGGTCTTGTCTTCCTTCGGACCGTTGTTGATGATCCCGTCAATCATGCCGTAGTCATCCTCCATCGACATCTCCGCTGCCTTGAGGTAGTTTTCCTTCTCAAGTGCCGCCATCCAGCTTTCCTTGCTGATACCGAGCATTCCGCCCTTTGCCGCATGATCGGCAATCTCTTTGGCATCTACGCACAAGCCCTCGGTGTTATCGGAATAAAGACGGTAAACCTCGCAGCCCTTCTCCAAAGCCTTCTCAGCCGCCTCCTGACCGGCGGGAAGAACGCCAGCCCATGCGTAGCCGTAGTCCTTCATATCCTGAACGGAGAGCGAAGGATCGGGCATTTCCGGCACTTCCTTGACCTCAAGGTCGAGAAGGCGGAGCGTGTCATCGTCGAAGCCGTTGTAAACATCATCAAGGACGAGCTTGCCGCGCTCATCGACGATGATGCAAGCCGCCTCATCGCCGTAGGTGTCATGCTCCATAAGGTAAAAGCTGTGACCGCCGACTTCGTGCCGGTCAATGGTGTGCCACGTCCCGATGTGACCGGCAACCGTCAGACCGGAGGTGTCGGCATTCATCTCAAAGTCCTTCTGCTCAACGCTCTCCTGCTTCTGCTGTTCCTTCGAGATTATGGGAATCGCTACAATCTTATCGCCCAGCTTGACAAACTGCTCCGGAACTTTGAAGTGGTCAGAGAACTTTTGCATCTGCTCTACGGTCAGAGAGCCGAAGCTGTCATCCGTCAAGCCGACTACCATGAATGTTCCGGCAACAACGTCGTAGATGTCACCGTCCTCATCACGCAGAGCGCGGTTCAGGGGCAGACCTTCCAGCTTGCCTTCCTCGTTGCAGACTAAGGCAACCGGGTCTTCGTAGGGATAAATTGCCTCGATGTAGCCGCCGACCTCATGCTGCAAGGACTCCAGCCCGGAGTCAATCTCCTTCACATAAGGCTCCTTTCCCGGCTCGACGATAAGAACCGCGATGGTGCTGTCATGCTCGGCGGCTTCACCTGAGCCGGTAATCCGGTATTCGTCGGGAATATCGTCAAGCTCACCGTCAAACTGCCTGTCCCACCTCTCGCTTGCGACACGGACATAGCCCTCATCGGTGAAGCGTCCCTGCTCATCCATCGCAATGTCGCGCCCATAGCGTTCATAGTCGATGTAATTTGCCAGAGGACCGAGATCCTTTTCGGAGTAAATACCGGCTTCGTGGGCGTAATAGTAGCCGAGGCCGGATTCGTCGTTGATACCGGGCATGATGTCGTAGCAGTCCAGATTGAATGTCAGGTTGATGAGATCGTCGATGTCGCTGACCTCATCGCAGCCAGCCTCCATAACGGCAACGAGCTTTTCCTGATCGCGCAGGGAAAGCTCGTCAATCAAGGCGGCGAGATAGTTGAGCTTATCAAGGCTCTCGTATTCACCAAGCATCTTCTGGACGCCGTAGATCGGACATTCGTAGTCGGTGATAAACCACTCTTCGTAGGGCTGACCGAACTCATCCTGCTTGCCGATCCCGATGCGCTCAAAGACCTTCTGCATCTCTTCTTCGGTGGTGGGGAGCTTCACCCACTCACCGACCAGCATACCCTCGTTGTACTTGCCGAGGTTTGTGACAAAGGCTTCAAAATTACCGTCTAATACGGGCATAGGCATCCTCCTTTCAGTCATCCACCATGCCGTCCGGCATGATATACAGTTCCTCAAACTCCGTGTCCGTCATGGCTTCGAGCTTCCGGATGGTCTTATACATCAGCTCTGCGATCTCGCCGTCCATGTCGTTCAGGGTGACGCCATTCATATCGTCGATCAGCCGCTTCCGGCTGGACGTGTTGAAGCAGCACATCAGGTTGGATTCTTCCACGGTAAAGTTTTTCATATCAGAGTTCCATATCCTTTCCTTTCGATTTCTGCGGTTTCGGTGTGTGGGGCGGCTGTGCTTTCTGCGTGGATTTCAGCTTGTCGCGGATGGATTCACGGGCAGTGAGCTTCTTCGGGATGGTGTCGTAGATGGCAGTTCCGGCATCCTCCACATACGAACGGACATACTGGATGCTCTCAGAAAAGCGAATGGGGCGGTTCTTGTCCTCAATGTTGGTCAGTCGGACTTCATCGGCGGCAAAATCAACCGCTTCGATTCTGCACTTGATGCCGTCCACATTCAGCGTCGCGCCGACAGGAATGTAATCTGCGGCTTTGAGTTCCTTGAAGGTCTCGCCGTCCTTGCTGAGAAAGACATCCGCCCCGGACTTCCAGAGCTTGTGAGAACCGGCTACCCACGCGGCTTCACGGAAGCCAGTCACCGGCATGGAGGGCTTGCCGCGTACCTTCTTCTCAAGGAGCTTTGTGCCGAGAAGCGGCGCGGCTTTTTCAGCATCCTTGCCGTACAGCTCAAAATAGCCGTTTTGAGCAAAGCAAACCAGCGCGTCGGGATGCGCCTTTTTGACCGCTTCGTACTTGCGGAGTTCTGCGACGGGCAGAGGCGAAAGCGCCTCTGTCCTTTCTGCCTCCGGCAGTCTGTCACGGCGGCTTTTCTGTTTGGTCAACACTTCTGCCAGAGCCTCAGCATCCTTCGGGAGCGTCTGGTGGGCTTGTACGCCGCCATGCTCTCCGACGAGAGCCATTGCTGCATCGAAGCTGCTGCGGCAGGGTGCATCCAGCACAAAGCCATCTGCGAAGGTCAGCCGGTCATGATCCGGCGCAACCGAGTTCTGCGCCACATTTGCAGCCTGTTCACGGTAGTTGATCTCAAAGACATCCCCGAACACCTTGCCGCGCTTGACGGTTTTCGGGATGATGACGCGGGCAATGCACTCGTCGTAGGTCTGCTCCGCATAAAAACGGAAGGTGTTGTGATCTCGCGTTCCCTGAATAAAGACCTGATTTTCATTGAGGCAGTGTGTTCCATGCGGGCGGCAGAACCACATCAGCGGTTTCTCTTCGGGATTCGGACTTTCGGCAGCGCGGCGGATGATGCGCTTGTCGATGTCGAAGTCTTCCTTGTAGCTGTCTACATGACTGTCCACGAGCTTCTGCAGCTCCGCAACGATGTCAACGTCTGTGTATTTCTTCATGCGTCTCCTTTCTCACAATTCCATGTCGTGCGTTTTGGATTTGACCGGAGACTTCTTCTCCGGCTGCTGTTTTGCGGCAGTCCTGAGCTGATCGCGGATGGAGGGCTTTTCCTGTTTCTGCTCCTGCCTGACATATTCCAGCGTCGGCATCAGCTCACGGTAGCAGCCCTGCGTTTTCCGCGCCGCATGACGGCGATGGATTTTGAACAGCGGCTCACCGTTCTGCGTAACCGTGTTGCCCTCAATCCTGACGCCGTTCCGTGCCAGCAGATTGAAGGAGTGGTTAGAGGCGCGGTAGGAAGCCCGCATTCCGTCATTGTTATAGGCAATTTGCCCCTTGAGCGTGTCCATGACTGCGGCTTTGATTTCCTTCTCTTCGGCGGTCAGGCGGTGCGCCTTCGGTGCTTTCGCTGCTTCCTCCGGCATGGAGGCAACGGGAGACTTGACCTCCACGGTTTTTACCTCAATAGCGGTAATCTCATCATTCTCCCACGCAACAACCTCCGGGTCTCTTTCCGCTGCTTTCTCAGGCATGACTCCCTTTTGAGCTTCGGTCTGCTGACGGAACGCATCCACGAAAAGTGCCGTCAGTCCGGGATTGGGTTTATCCACAAGGAAGCGAGAGGCATTCTCAGGGCAGACTTCAACGCTCTTTGCCCACTCCTTGAGAGACTGCGGAATACGCCCGTCAAAGTCTTTCTGCTGGATGGTGTTTGCGAGGACATACCGGACGCGCTCCGGAGAGAACTGCTCAAGGACGCTTTTCACGGCAGCATCCGCATCCAGCCGATTGTCTCCGTAGTTAGAACTGATTGCCGCCTCAATCGCACGGCGGCATTCCACGTTTGCAGCGAGAGAAGCACGATATGACTCCAGCTCACCGGCTTCATAGGCATAATTCGCCGTCTCGCGGTAAATGGGGACTTCCGGCTTTTCCTCCGGAACAGCTTCCTTTACGGGAGCTTCGACTTCCATCTCTGCGGACTGTGCTTTCTCTGCCAGCAGCACCTTGAGCTTGGCGTCAATGCCCTCGATCATCTCAGCCGCCGTCTTGCGGATGGTGTCCAGAGAGCTTTTCAGTTCCTTGGTTTCCTTGCCGGATGACCAACCGGCGATGTAACCGAAGGAGTAGTCCGAGGTTTCAATGCCGTACCGTTGGCAGACGGTGTAGGCAACGCTTTCCGCTTCAACCTCCTTGGTGTGCCGATCCTTCTTATCTTCTGGCGCGGCTTTTTCATCCGGCTTGACGGCGTGGAGCTTTGCGTGGGCGATCTCGTGAATGGCGGTTTTGACCGTCTGGATTTCGCTCATGCCCTCCTGAATGGCAATGCGGCTTTCAACCGGCGAGAAGAATCCCTTTGCACCGCCCGGAATGTCCTCAAAGGAAATAGGGACGGGAGATTCCTGCCTGAGCGCATCGAAGAACGCCTCGTAGTTTTCGACGGTGCCTTTCAGCTCATCGACGATGATGTCCGGAAGCTCCTTGCCGTCCGTCTGGGAAACATCAAAGACGCTTACCACCTTGAAGGCGGGACGCAGAACCTCAACCGTCTCCGTGACAGCCTTCCCATCTGCGCCGATCACTGGTTTCTGCGTCGCGGGGTCAATCTTCTCACGCTCTTCCTGCGCCTTGTACGGCGCGGGTGCAAGAATCTTGATGCCCTTTTCGCCCTTCATGACCTGACGGTCAAAGTTGCGCTGCCACGAGGTATAACCGGCAACATAGGTTGCCTCCGGCTTCTGCATCGCAATGAGCAGCGTGTTGTTGAAGGAATAGTTGTAGAACTTGGACATTGTGCGGAGGTATTCCTTGAACCGCTCGGATTCAAAAAGCTCCTTGATGCCCTGTTCCAGCTTGTCCGTGATTTCGCGGACTTGCTGTGCATTTTTGTTTTCAGCCATCTCAAACCTCCATTTCTTATTTGCCTTTGGGCGAAGAAAACCCCGTCTGGGATTTGCTCAGTAAACGAGCCTTTACCTCAGACGGGGTTTCTCTGCGCGTCATCCGACGATGGAAGATGTTATCCTCGTTCTCCCATTCAATCAGCCGGTCAAACATATCCGGGTGCTTTGTGACCATGTGCAGCAGCTCCGAGTCACTGGCGTTGGGACAGAACCAGCAGCCGTTTCTCCGGCAGTGAGCGTAGATTGGGGAAAGCAAACCGTGTTCCTGACAGAGCTTGTAGGCATCCGCCTCGGTCATGCCGTATTTGGCAAGGAGACTGACATTCTTCACGCCGTCCAGACGCACAAGGCGTTTGGGTTCATCCTCCGCGATGCCGACATAGCTCACGGTGTCCGGCGAGAGCGCGGCATTGTACTTGCGGACTGGCGGGATTTTGCAGTCCCGATTGACCGCGCACATCCCGGCCCACGCAAAACCGCGAACCTCGCCCTTATGAGGTCCGCGGGTGATGACGTGATGGAACACGTCATCGTAGGTCTTGTCTGCATGGAGAATGGTGAACTTGATGCCCAGCTCCTTTTCACAGAAGGGCTTGAGCCGGTCATAGATGAAGTCCCGGTGTTCCGGGACTTCACCGCTTGTGTCCTGATCAAACATGACTTCGCTGAAAACTGCCTCGTCCAGCGGCTCATTGTGCTGTGCAGCCAGCAGGAGCGTCGCTACGCTGTCTTTGCCTCCGCTGCATGAAGCAACATACTTTGGGCGGATCATCGACCAAACTCCATCTTGAAGCTGACATATTTGCCGCCACTGTCATCCAGACGGATCACCGCATCGTAGAGCTGAGGCTTCTTCGGCGTGTAAAGCCCGGTCACGCGGCACCAGCCCTTGTCCAACAGCTCCTTTGCAATCTTCTTGGTCAGCTTCTTTTTCTTGCTGGAAAAGAACTTGTTGTCTTCCCACAGGCAGAAGGAGCAGTCCTTGTTCGAGCAGTAGAAGTTGCCCTTGCCGACATAGACCGGAGAGCCGCAGCGGGGACATTTGCCGATTTCCTCCTTGCCCGTGCCGAAACGCTGGGCTTCGGCATCGGAGAGAAACGGGTAGGCTTTCACGAGATCCCCGGTCATCTGGACAATGCAGCTGAGGAAGGCGTCTGCATCCGCATTGCCGCGCTCAATCTCCATGAGCGTGTTTTCCCATTCCGCCGTCATTGCGGGAGATGTGATCTGTTCCGGCAGAACACAGACGAGGTTGCAGCCGTCCTTTGTGGGAATGAGGGATTTGCCTTTGCGCTCTGCAAAGCCGGACTTCACCAGCTTTTCAATGATACCGGCGCGTGTCGCGGGAGTGCCGAGACCTTTCTTCTCGGTTTCATCGTCGAACTGATCGTTTCCGGCAGTCTCCATCGCAGACAGGAGCGTGTCTTCCGTGTACTGCTTCGGGGGTGTCGTAAAGTGTTCGGTGACGCTGGCGGACACACCATCCAGAACATCGCCTTCGTGGACTTCGGGCAAGGACTTCGCGGGATCGTCTTTTTCCTTCGTCTTGAGGGATGCCTTGAACAGCTCTTCAATGGCTTTCCAGCCGTTTTGAACGATGGTCTTGCCCTTGGCTTTGAACGCATAGCCCTCGCAGGAGAGCAAGATCTGCGTTTCTGCGTAGGTGTGCTTCTCGCCGGTCGCACACAGAAGGCGCATCCCGACAAGATTGAGGATTTTCTGCTCCGACTGAGGAAGCGCGAAAACATCCTGCTTTTCAAGCTGGACGGTCGGGAGAATGGCATGGTGATCTGTGACCTTGCTGTTGTCGGTTACGCGGGCAATGTCCGGAGTAACCGAAACACCGGAGAAAAGCGGAAGCTGGCGGCAGACGATAGAAATAACCTGACGGGCGGTGTTCTCCATATCGTCCGTGATGAACTGACTGTCCGTGCGCGGATAAGTCAGGAGCTTCTTTTCGTATAGTGTTTGAACGAGATCGAGCGTCTGCTGGGCAGTGAAGCCGTAGTATCGGTTTGCCTCGCGCTGCAAGGTGGTCAGATCATAGAGCTTTGGGGGATTGACCGTCTTCGTTTCCTGCTTGAGAGAAGAAACGACGGCTTGCTTTTTCTCGCAAGCCGCCGCAATCTTCTTTGCTTCCTCTTCGGTTTTGACCTTTTCCAGATCGGCAGTCAGATCGCCCTTGCCGACATGGACGTTGAAATACTTCTCCTTCTGGAACGTGGAGATTTTTCCGTCGCGCTCTACCAGCATTGCAAGAGTCGGTGTCTGGACACGCCCAACTACCAGCTTCTTGTGATAGAGCGTGGTGAAAAGGCGGGTGCCGTTGATGCCGACGATCCAGTCCGCCTTCGAGCGGCTGAGTGCTGCTTCATAGAGACGGTCATATTCCTTGCCGTCCCGGAGATGATTGAAGCCTTCGCGGATGGCGGAGTCCTCCAACGAGCTGATCCACAGACGCTTGAAGGGCTTGGTGCATCCGGCTTTGTTGTAGACCAGCCGGAAGATCAGCTCCCCCTCGCGTCCTGCATCGGTTGCACAGACCAGCTCGGTGACGCGCTTGTCCTTCATGAGAGAGGACAGCACCTTGAACTGCTGTGCTTTGTCCTTCGTGACCTCAAACATCCAGTTTTCCGGAACAATGGGCAGATCGTCATACCGCCACTTAGCATACCGCTCATCATAGGAGCTGGCATCTGCCAGCTCCACCAGATGACCGAAGCACCACGAAACGATGTAGTTGCCGCCCTCCATATAGCCGTCCTTGCGGGACGTCGCGCCCAACACCTTTGCGATGGACTGGGCTACGCTGGGCTTTTCAGCAATGACTAAGATCAATCTTCATCACCATCCGTTTCAGCATCCTCCGCAATCTGCGGCTCTTCATCCTCGTTGATGTACGGCTCTTCCTCGTAGCCTTCATCGTCGAAGAAGTCCATGTCCTCATCCTTGGGCTTTCTGCCCTTGACGAACTTGATGTAGTAATAAGCTGCACCCGCAGCACCGGCAAGGGCAAAGATGACGAGGATCATGCCGATGTTGGATTTCTTTTTGGGCTTGGTCTCCGGCACTTCGGTTTCCGCATCCTTGTCCGGCTCAGGTGTAACGGGGGCTGTGCCGGTGCATTCGCTCATGTTGGTCTTGCAGACCGGGCAGTCGGTGTTGACCTGACCGGCAGCGCATTTTTCCTTGCAGTTACAGGTGGTCAGAGCCGCCGCAGTATCATCATCCAGCAGCGCAAGCAGATCGCTTTCATCGACCATGTTCAGGAAGTACGTCTGATATTGTTCCTCATCCTCGTTGATGGGCGCATCGTAGTCGATGACAATGAAGAAGGTGTTGCCGTTCTTCGTCTGGACAGTGATGAACTGCTTGTTGGTTGCCTTGTCATAGAGCAAGTCACGGGTGTAGGCGTTGCCCTCATCGTCAATCGGCTCACCCTTCGGCTTTTCCGGCGCGGGAGTAGTCTCAGGCTGCTGTTCCGGCTGTGTTGCCTCCGTAACGGGAAGGTTCTGCTCGGTATCATCGGCGTAGGCAAACGCCGTCACCGAGAAGCAGGACAGAACCATGACGCAGACCGCAAGGACGGTCAGAAAACGAAACTTCTTACGCATTGTCGATTACCTCCGTATTTTCAGCGGGCTTGGTGCCGCCCTTCATGGAAGACAGAAACGCCATGATCTGATCCTTGTCCATCACCATAGAGCGCACGGTGTTGATGATTTCAAGGTTCTCCAGCTCCGTCTTCTTGTCGTACAGCTCCTTGAGCTGTCCTTCGATTTCGGATTTCTTCTTTTCAGCCTTCTCAATGTCGGAGAGGACTTTCTGATACTTGGGATTCATGCAAAACTCCTTTCTTTTAATAGGCGGGTCTTCCGAAGGCGTAGAAATGCTGCTGCCAGTAGGAAGAGTTGATGGATGTGTACTGAATGGGGTCGCCGCAGTGGATCATGACCCCATCACCGACGTAAATGCCGACGTGGGACACACCGGGGGTGTCATACGTCCCGACAAAGAAGATGAGATCACCGGGCTGTGCATTCGCCTTTGAAACCGGCGTACAGACGTTGTAAAGCCCTTGTGCGCCCAGTCGTCCGGTATTTACAAGTCCGCTGTTCGTGAGAACGTAGCTGACGAAGCCGGAGCAGTCAAAGGACGTGTCGGGATTGGAGCCTCCCCAAACATACGGATAACCGAGATACTTTTCCGCCTCGGTGATCAGTGTCGCAAACTTCTCGTCGTTCAGGTATTCCGGGTTGACATCGTAGTCGGCGGGAGGATTTGTGATGTACTTGTCCACATAGGGGGAGTTACCGAACAGATCCTCGCGGTTGCCCAGCACCGACATATACGTCGCGTACATGGAAAGCTGTTCCTGAGACATGATGTAGACCGGGACGTGGGAGAGATTGAAGTTTTCGAGCTTTACATTGCAGATGTAGTAGTCATACGGGACGCGATAGGTTTCCGTGTGCGTGTTGCCGTCTGCGTCCGTCCATGTGTCGGTTTCCGTGCGGTATCTGGTTTCGACGATAACCTCTTCGGTGAGGATGTACTGCTTTTCAAACAGCATTTGGAGCGTACCCTGCACCTCATCCAGCGTGAACTCGCCCTCATGGAGAGCCGAGAGGATGGAGATCAGCACATAGGGGTCATGCTCAATATCATCCAGATCAAAGTGATACTCGTCATAGTCATGGTTACTTTCATAGTTATCCAGATAGCTTTGCAGCTCTTGCTCCATCCGGCAATACTGCGCCTCCGCGCCCAGCATCGCGTCATCCTCGCTGAGATAAGAGGAAGCGATAACCGTCGAGCCGGTAGAAGTAAGCATCGAACACGAGCTGATTCCGGCACCGAGCAAAATGAGAAGGGCAATTCCGACGCCGATCCAGATGAAGACCTTCTTGTTCTTCTCAAAGAACTCCTTGATCTTGTCGGACGCCTTCTCACCGAGCTTCTTGCCGGTATTCTTTGTGGCAGTCCCGGCAGTCTGAGACCCGGCATTTCGAGCAGCGGCATATTCCTTCTTGATGTTCTGCTTCTGGTAGTGCTTGTTCATGTTCTGCTTCTTCATCTCAGGATGCTCCTGCTGATTTCTCTCATATTGGAGCTTCGCATCCGCAGCATCCGCCTTGTGTTCCAGCTTGGAGACCTTCTCGTAGGGCTTGTTGACGCTGCTTTCCCGATGATGACTGAAATGCCGAGCGGCAGTCTCAGCGACGATCTCCGTTTTATGCGCCGCCTCAACCGCCGTGTTTTCCCGTTCGACCTCATGGATTTTGCCGTGAATGCCGGAAGCGAGGGTGTCACCGACCTTGCGGACGGTTTTATCCGCTTCAAATTGCAGCTTGCCTTTGCCCTTTGGTTTTTTCAGCTCATCCTCAAAATGAAGGCGGGTTTTGCCCTTGCCGGTTTCCTCATCGAAGACACGCTCTTTCCTGAGAACCTTGTGCGTGGGCAGCTTTTCACGGGCGGCATCCAGACGCTCATGCGCTTTCTCGGACTTCCTTTCGAGCTTCTGCATCCGCTTCGTGGGCGGGGCGGCATCGTCCGAGACCGGCTTTGCAGAGGCGGTTTCCGCCGCTTGAGTGAGAATAGCATCCGCATCCACTGCTTCAACCGCAGAGGTCTTGCGCAGCTTGTGTGTGACAACCGTTTCGGCAATCACCGTGCCGGTATGAGAAGAAACACCGTGCTGCTCCAAAGCAGGAGGCTTGAACGGCGTTTCCGACGAGGACAGCGGTTCGGCTGCATTCTGGGGTGGATTTTCTGCCTTTTTCTCTTCCGTGACGGACGTTTCCGAGGGTGGCTGAGTGTCGTTATCCTCGGCGTGTTCCGCCTGAAACTGACGCTGTTGACGGCGCATCTGCACCTTTTTCTGTTCCTCCGCAGAAAGAGCTTCGGAAGGCGCGACTGTCTCACCGGGCTTCACCAGCTCCGCATCTTCCAGCCGCTTTGACACACGCTGCTCGGTGCCAGCCGTCAGGTTTTCCTCGACCGCGCCCTCCCGCGTCATCCGCACGACTACCTTGTCACGGGCTTTAAGTTCCGGTTCCTTGGGCATCAGATTTCACCTCCAATCCGCTTGTAGGCAAGCTCGGTGTATTCAGGGTTCAGCTCTATGCCCACGAAATGACGCCCCATCTGTGAGGCAACCATACCGGTTGTGCCGCTCCCCATAAAGGGGTCAAGCACAATGCCGCCTTCGGGACAACCGGCGAGAAGACAGGTCTCAACCAGCTTCGGAGGATAGGCGGCATAGTGACCGCCCTTGAAGGGAACGGTGTTGATCTTCCAGACATCGCGCTTGTTGCGGAGCGGATTGATGTCTGCGTCATTGATCGCGCCATGCTCACGGGGGCGGTTGATGGATTGCGGCTGAGGCTGACCGGGAACGGGCTTGCCGTATTTGTTGCCGCCCTTCATGCCGCGCTTGAGGCGTTCTGCCGTTGCGGGAGCAATCGGCTCGGAGATCGCCTTGTAGTCAAAGAAATACTTCTTGGACTTTGAGAACAGGAAAATATGCTCATAGCAGCGGGCGCATCGGTCTTTCACGCTCTCCGGCATGGGGTTATCCTTCATCCAGATGATGTCGTTGCGCAGATACCAGCCGGTATCGCGGAGGGCAAAAGCCAGCATCCACGGAATGCCGATCATGTCCTTTGGCTTGCAGCTCTCAACCTTGTTGTTGAGAGCCACAGCCTGACCGTTTCTGCCGTTGGGGTTCTTCGGGTCAATGAAATCGCCCTGATTGCCCTTTCCAGCGTAGGTGTCCGAGATGTTCAGCCAGAGCGTCCCATCTGGGCGCAAAACGCGCCTGACTTCGGTAAACACTTCCGTCAGGCGCGAGATATATTCCCTCGGCGTTGTCTCTCTGCCGATCTGAGCATCCATGCCGTAATCGCGGAGCGCGTAATACGGAGGGGACGTCACACAGCAATGTACGCTGTCATCGGGCAGCGTTTTCAGGATTTCAAGGCAATCGCCGGTATGAATGATGTCAAGCTCTATAAAAACCAGCTCCTTTCTTCGGATTTGAGCGCATATCAGTCGGAGTAATACTCGTCCGGCTCGTAATCCTCATCTTCCGTGAAGTCCTCGTCGAGATCGTCAATCTCGTCCGCCCAACGGTCGAAGATTTCCTCGGCTTCCTTCGCCGCCTCACGATAGAGGCTCAGCCGGTTCTTCTCAAAGGCGGCAAAGGCGGGGACGAACTTGCCGAACTCGCGGATTGCCTTCACATCCTGCGTGCGCATATCTGCGACGCACTGGATGATTTCGGACATCGTGAGCAGATCGTCGATCATCAGCTCATACTTGTCCTTGGGGATAGATACGGCTTCATCATCCGCCGCGTCAGCGAACGGGGTATTCTCGTCGCTGTTGCTGCTTTCGGGAACATCAACCTTGAAATAGAAACCGATCATATCCACAGATACCTTGGTCATAATCTGACGTGCCTCCTTGACCTTTTCGTCGATGTCCTCCCTCACATGGAGGTAGGCGCGGTGATGCTTCTTGAGATCGCTTTCCAGTCGGATCAGATCGGTCAGCTCCCACAGAGCCTTAAACAGCGCGGAGGTGTTCTCTCCGTATTCGATAGCGTCCGCGTAGGGAATGGTAATCATCTTGTTGTTCATATTCAAAAATCCTCCTATCAGTTCTGTACGGTTTCTTCGGGTTTGGTGGTCATGATGCGGTAGAGCTGGGTGTCCTTCGGGAAATCGTCCTTGAAGGGAACGATGGTCGAGCCATAGAAGATCAGCCCCTCACCGGCATTGGAATTGGTGATGTAGTTCTGCTGGCTGGGCGAGATGTTCAGCGCCTTCGAGAGAATCTGCCGGTCGCCGGATGCCTGATTCAGAAGGTAGACAAAATCCGAGTTTTCAAAGATATTCTCTACCTCGCGGGACGCAAGCAGATCCTTGACGTTCTGGGTGATGCCGGTCGGGATGCCGCCCCACTTTCTGAAACGCTTCCAGATTTCCACGCTGTATGCGGCGGTCTGTTCCTCCTTCAAGAGCAGATGGAACTCGTCCATGTAGTAGCGAGTTGCCTTGTGCTGGGCGCGGTTGATTGTAACTCTGTTCCAAACCTGATCCTGCACAATCAGCATACCGAGCTTCTTGAGCTGCTTGCCGAGTTCGCGGATGTCATAGCAGACGAAGCGGTTGTTGACATCCACATTCGTTCTGTGATTGAAGACGTTCAGAGAGCCGTGAACATAGATTTCAAGGGCAGTTGCGATGCGCTGTGCCTCCGGCTCCTTCTGATTTCTCAGAATGTTGTAGAGGTCTTCGAGGATCGGCATTTTCTCCGGCTTGGGGTCTGCAAGAAACTCCTGATAGACCATGCGAACACTGCGGTCAATGATGGTCTTCTCAACCGGCTGCAAGCCGTCCTTGCCGCCGACAATCAGCTCGCACATGGAGAGAATGAAGTCGGATTTCAGCGTCAGCGGGTTTTCCTCTTCGGAGTAGTTCGTGTTGATGTCCAGCGGATTGATGTAATCCGTGCTGACCGGCGAGATGCGGATGACCTGACCGCCGAGCTTCTGCACGAGGGGAAAATACTCGGCTTCGGGGTCGCAGACGATGATGTCATCCTCTGTGATGAGGAAGGCGTTCGTCATTTCACGCTTGGCGGAGAAGGACTTACCGGAACCGGGCGTACCCAAGATCAGCCCGTTGGGGTTCTTGAGCTGCTTGCGGTCCACCATGATCATGTTGTTGGACAGCGCATTCAGCCCGTAGTAGAGAGCTTCGCCGCCCTGAAAAAGCTCCTGCGTGGTGAACGGCACGAAAACCGCTGTGCTGGAAGTGGTCAGCCCGCGCTCGATTTCCACCTGATTGACGCCGATAGGCAGAGAGGACATCAGCCCTTCCTCCTGCTGGAAGTCAAGACGCTTGAGCGCACAGTTATACTTTTGGGCAATGGCGGCGGTCTGGAACACCGCGTTTTCGAGCTTCTGGCGGTTGGTTGCCGTGTTCATGATGAGGATGGTCACGAGGAACAGTCTCTCATTGCGGGTCTGGAGATCCTGCAACAGACGTTTTGCCTCACCGCCGAAGGTGGCAAGATCGGACGGGATGATGTCCATATCGTAGCCGGAGCGGACTGCCTTTTTCTGCTCTTCGATCTTCATCTTGTCGAGGTCGGTGATCTTCGACTTGATGCTCTTGATTGCCTTCGCCTGGTCAATCGTCCGGATATGAAAATTGACCGTGATGTTGCTGTCCATCTCAAGGAAGTCGGCAAGCATACGGTCATTGAGTTCCGGCGCGAGGATTTGCAGGAAGCTCACCGCGCCGATGGTTCTGCCCATCTTGAAGCACTTGCCTTCACG
>NZ_JACRST010000030.1 GCF_014384885.1 Ligaoa zhengdingensis | reverse complement strand
TCCGCGTCCGCTTTCGCAATCACTGCCTTCGCTTCTTCCAGCGCTTTCTCAAGCTCCGCCCAGCTCTCGGCCGTGTACCCGCTCTCCTCGTACTTCCCGTCGATCGCTTCCACCAGTTCTTTCAATGCAGCTTTGTCGACGTCCGAGGGGATTTCATTCTTCAGCAGCTCGAGCTCGATGTAATCCAGCTCCGCAGCCGTCAGCTCTGCGCTCTTGCTCACCACGATCGTGTTTTCGCCTTCGTTCAGCTTGATCTCCAGCTCATACCCGACCCAGTTGTCGGAGATCATGCCGTTGACCTTGCCCGCGTTGAATGCGACCACCGGCTTCTCCATCGCCTCGCCGCCGTTCACGCTCACAGCAAGCCCTGCATCTGCAGAGCCCGTCGCTGCGCCCAGGTACAGCTTGTAGCTGCCCGCTTCCTTCGCATTCACCGTGAAGGTCGCGCTCGCTCCTTCGCTGCCGAGGCCGGTCACCTTCTTGCCGTTCGAGGAGTTGTAGGTGCTCTCCGCTGCCGCGCCGTTCGCCAGCGCAGCGTCCTCCGCCTCATACCGCTCGCGCTCGATGATCGGTGTGCCAGACGGCAGGTTCACCCTGCTGCCGTATCCGATCGCCTCGCCCAGGTTCGGCGTGCCGTCCTCGTTCCAGGTGAACTTCTGCGTCCGCACTCCGCGGCCGCTCCAGCCCTGGCCCGATTCCTTCGTCGCATGGTACACCATGTAATCCTCTGTACCGTCCGGCGATTTTACGAAGCAGGCATGGCCCGTCGAGTAGGTCTTGACCGCAGGATTCTTCTCGAACACCGCTTCCTCCGACTTCACCCAGTCCGCCGCATTCATCGGGTCGCCGCCCTCTTTCAGCGTCAACTGTCCCAGGCAGTAGTCGTCGCTCCAGCTGCCGCTCGCCGAATACAGGATGTTCACTGTGCCATCCGGCGATTTTACAACCTGTGCACCCTCGTTGATATGCGGTGTGCCGCCCTGCTTCTCCCAGTCATATTCCGGCTTGGAAAGCTCCACGCGGTCTCCCACAATCGTCATCGGGTCGCTCATCTCCGCGATATAAATCCGCTGATCCACATTCTCAAAGCCATCCCAGCCGGACCAAATCGCGTACAGCTTGCCTTCGTGCTCCAGAATCGTCTGGTCGATCGCCCAGCGCTCGGTCTCCGGCGCCAGCTCGCCTACAAATTCAAAGCCTTCCAGCGGGTTCTCAGTCTTGGATTTCAGCACATACATCCGGTGATTGCTGCCCGCACCGCCGGTGTAGTAGATGTACCAGCAGCCGTCCACATAGTGGATTTCGGGCGCCCACAGCTCCTGATTCGGCTCGTCGCCGCTCGGGCTGTACACCAAATACGGCTGCGTCGATGCGATCCGGTTGAGTTCCGGCGAGCGGAACACGTAGATCGCCTTGTCGTTGTGCACACGCACATAGTAATAGTAGCCGTCGTGATAGGTCACGTACGGATCGGCTCCGAAGTTCACGATCGGGTTTGTAAACGCGTGCTCATCGAAGAACTTCAGGGTGTAGGTCACCGAGAAGGTCAGGTCCACCTTGTGCGACAGTGTAATGGTCGCCGCCAGGCTTTCACGCGTCGGCTGCTCGATCGCCACATCATAGTCTTCGTTGTCGAAGTCGATGCCAACCACCGGCAGGTTGTCCAGGGATTCGACATCCACTTCATAATCGGAGATGTTCGCATCGAAGCCGTCCAGGCTCTCGCCGTCCAGCGTAATCCCCGTCACCTCGGGATAATCTGTGTAGAACACGATGTAATCCAGTTCGCTGAAGCTGCCTGTACGGCCGGAGTGGGTGATGGTGAAGGTGTTTTCGCCCTGTTCGAGCTCCACCTGCACCGGGTAGGTTCCCCAGTTGTCCCAGCCGTTCGGCTCGTATTCCACGATTTGCGCGTTATCCGCATCGCCATTCACATAATACTTCTGCGATGCATTCGGCTGGTCGCTTCCGCTGCCCGATACGATATCGATCCGGTAGCTGCCCGCCGCAGGTGCATCCAGCGTAAAGGTGATGGTGGCGTCTGCATTGTCGATGTATCCAACTTTCTTGCCGCCGGAGGCGCCTGCATGATCTCTCACCTTGGCAGGCAGCGTGATCACAGCATCCTCAGCTTCCAGCTTCTCCATCACCTTTTCCGCATAACGGAACGAGACAGTGTAGCTGTCCGCCACCTGAGTGGTGCCCGGGAACAGGATATTGATCTTCGCCTCCATGGTGGCCGCAGTCGCCTGGATGATTTCGAGCTCATAATTCGACGTGCTGGATGCCGCAAGCGCCGCATCGACCGTCGGAATTTCATCGTCGATCACCAATTCGTACTGCTTCACCGCCGGATCGAAGCCCTCCAGCGCCGCGCCGTCCACGCTGATGCTCTTCAGCTTGGGCGCCACATAGGTCAGGGTCAAATAATCCAGCTCTGCAAAGCTCGCATTGACGCCGGAATGGGTAAATGTGATGGTGTTGAGGCCCGCATTCAGGTTGACCGTCAGCGGATACTCCGTCCACACATCCCATTTGGTCGCCTTGTCGTAATTTACAATCTTCGCGTTCGCTGTATCGCCGTTTACATAGTATTTGTGGGACGGGTTCGGGAATGCCGACACTTCGCCGTCCGCCGCGATGTTCACAGCGTACTCGCCCGCTGCGGGTACATACACCGTGAAGGTCACCGTTGCATTGCCGTTGTCGATCGTGCCGACTTTCTTGCCGCCCGATGCGTCGCCGCGGCTCACTGCCGCTGCCGGCGACGTGAGCGTCGCATTCTCCGCCTCATATTTCACGGTGATGTACTCATCCGGTTCGTCCGTGGAGGCTTCCAGCTCGTTGGCGCCGATCTTGAGGCAGTTTTCAGCGAGCTGCACATCCATCCGGTTGCTGCCCGCGCTTGCAAGAACCTTCTCTGCGTTCTCGATCGCCCACTGCAGGCGGTACCAGGACGCCTCGGTATAGCCCTCGTTTGCAATCGCGCGGGATGTTTCGGTCAGGGCGCTCAGAGAGGCGAGCTCTTCGCTGATGTCCTCGCGTTCGCCCGGGGTGACGACGATCTCATCCGAAATCCCGGTCTGCACGCCGCCGGATACCGACGCGATGCGCAGATAATGCGGCTTGCCGTTCTCCAGGCCGGAGATCGCAGTCTTGGTAAGCGATGTGGTATGTGCGATCAGCTCGTAAACTTCTTTGGTGTAGTTGCCCGACTCGGTGCCGCTGACCATCTTGTAGCCATCCGCGCCGCCGAAGCGGGAGAATTTGAGCTGCGCGATGCCGTAGGCGCTGTAGCCGCTGTCTACATATCTCTTGAGTCCGTCAAAGACCTTCAGGTCCTCGTCGGTGACCGGGCGCACCACGATATCGTCGGCGGTGAATGCCTCGCCGTAGCCGCGCAGGCCGATCATGCCGTGGTCGTAGAGATCGTCATAGAATACGCTCATGAGGTTGTCGTCGAGATAGATCGCAATGCGATCCCCGGAAAGAACCACTTTGATGCGGTAATCCACGCCCACTTCAAACTCATGGGGAATGGTCTTCATCTGGTGCCAGCCGTTTGCGCCATAGCCCAAAATCATACAGCTGGTACCGCTCTTGCCGATACCGACATAATAACCGTAGTAATTGTCGCTGCCGTTTTCGCTGACATCGGTCACGCGGTACATCAGGCCGACGTTGTTGCTTCTCGCGCTCTGCAGGTTCAAGGTGACCTCCGCGACATAGTCGGTCCAATTTTCGCTGCCCGCCACCGCTTTCACGTTGGTGGATGCGGCAAAGGCGAGCTTGCCGTCAGCGAAATTCATGCTGGACTTATCGCCGCACAGTCTCCACTTCGCCGCGGAGGCTGTGGCGTCTTCAAAGTCGTCCGCAAAGTTGGCGACTTCGGGTACGATCGGTTCTTCTTCCTCCTCGAACAGAGCGAGCTCGTCCGCCGTCAGGTTGCGTACCTCAAAGGCGGTGGTATCGAACGCCTGGTTCCAGGAGCGCAGGCCGATCGTGCCGCTCGCATAGGAGGCGTCCTCAAAACGGTAGCGCTCCACGCCGTCCACAAAGATGATAAATTCGCCACCCTTGGCGAGCACCTTGAGGTCGTACACCTTGCCGGCCTCGTAGCCGACGTCCGCCACGCTGGTGATGCGGCCCCAGGCGTTGTTGCTCTTGCCCACAATCAGGCCGTACTCGCGCGACTGGGTGTCGTAACCGATACCGGCGTAGTAGCCCTGGTAGGAGTCGCCGTTGGTGTCGGTCACGTTGTTGCAGCGGAACATGATGCCGAAGTTGTTGACCGGGTTCGCCGGACCGGAGACCTTCGCCTCAGCCGCAAAGTCGGTCAGGGCATCCGTCTGGGCCAAAATTTTGAGGTTCTGGCTGGGGCTGACGGCCATCTTGCCCGCTTCAAACGAAACTGCGTTGTTGGGGTCGTACAGCTTCCATTTCGCTGCGCTTGCAGTCGGGTCGCTGAAATCATCCTTGAAGATTGCGGGGTCCTTGCCGAGTGAGATCATCTCGTCGTCGGTGAGCTCTCGGATCTCAAACGCGGAGACGTTGAACGGGACATTGTAGGAGCGGACGCCGGCCAAGCCGTTGGCAAAACGCGCATCCTCGTGCTCATACTTCAGTTCGCCGTCCAGGTAAACCGCAAACTTCGAGCCAGCGACCAAAACCTTGAGGTTGTAGTCCTTGCCCGCCTGATAGTCGACCGGCACATAGCCGATGTCGTGCCAGCCTCCGTCGGCGTAACCGACGCACAGCGCATATCCCTTTGCCGCATAGCTATAGCCGATGCCGGCATAGTAGCCATTGTAGGCATCCGGGCCCTTGCCGGTGATGCCGGTGGCGCGGAACATAATACCGAAGTTGTTGGAGGGATTCGCTTCACCAGAAATGGTGGCCTCCACCGCGTAATCGGTCCATGCTTCCTCACCAGCGCCCATTCTGATATCGGTGCTGGCGCTCACCTTCATCTCGCCGTCTTCAAATTTCACCGCATTGTTGGGGTCGTATACGGTCCAGTCAGCCTTGTTCGCATCGTCGCTGAAGTCGCCCACAAAGTTGGGTTTGGACGCTTCGGACGATTTCACCAGGACCGCCACTTCCTCGCTGTAAGTCTCTACTCCGCCCAGCAGTGCGCCGACGCGGAAGTAGTAGGTCTTGCCGTTTTCCAGGCCGGTGATGGCGGCCGTCTCACTGCGGAAACCGGAGGCATGTGTGGTGTACACGCCGCTTTCGGTGCCGTAATCCACGGTGAAGAACGCATCGTCACGGGTGACGTTGGTCTTGATCGTCACGCCGGTGCCGTTGGCGTTGGACTTAGCGGAGAGGATCTCCGGCTTTTCAACAAGGCCGGTGGGGATGATCTCCAGCTCGGTGATCTCCACAGCGTCGTCGCCGAAGAAGCGGATGTTGTTGTACTGGCCGTAGTCAAAGCGGAAATAACCGCCGCCCGGCACGATATTTTGCAGATTTTCCACCACGATCGGGTCGCCGCCCTCGGCGAAGTTGATCGTCTGGTTATATTTGGTGTTGATGTTCATGCGCAGGCTGCCCGATCCGGTGTAGTGGATCTTCAGCGTATAGCTATCCGCGTTGCGGACCATCACGTTGTCGAACTCCACGACCTTTTCGCCGTCCTGCGTCTTGGTGGTGGCCGTAGCCGCCGTGCGGGTGGTCACGCCGCCCGCCGGAGCCTCGCCGATGGTCGGAATCTGCGTGATGCGCAGCCTGCCGCAGCCATAGGGGATCAGCTCGATCTCCTTCTGAAGCGAGGTGTCCGCCGCAATGGGCGAATACGGGGGCTCGGGCACCACATTGCCCATGACCTCCCACTGGGGGATGGTCTGTCCGGTCACCTTGATCTTGACCGGCGCATTCTGTACGGTAAACGGCTGCAGCGGAATTTCATCCGCCACCTCTACGGTGAAGGAGGAGGCCGGATCATCCGGGTCGATCACCAAACCGTAGTTCCATTCGCTCGCCGCATAGACCTCGTGGTTGGGGAACCGCTCGTCGAGCTGCGGATAGGAGTTGCCCGAACGGGTGTCGTTCGGATTCTCCACAACACGCCAGTCCTCCTCCACCTTGACGGAATAGGTCAGCGGTCCGCGGTCCACAACGACCGAGTTGTTGTACCAAGTGGAGGTGCGCACTTCCATCGGGAATTGTGCCTCCACCACGTCGCCGGCCTTCCACTCGCGTTCGATGGTGAGGAAGCCGTTGACCACATCGCCGCCGACCGCCGTGCCGTTCACTTGAAAAGACGGGGCCTCGCACCACTCGGGGATGCGCAGCTTGAGCGGGAAGGAGGCGGTGTCGCCGCCGTATGTAATGGAGATGTCGCCGTTGAACGGGTAGTTGGTCTCCTGGCGGAACTCCGCGGTCTTGCCGCCCGCGACGGGGGCTGTCACGCTATTGGGGCCGTAGGAGATCACCGCCATGCCGCCGTCCACCGTGGCCATCCACATGTTCTGCACGAATTTCGGCCAGCCCATGTGCATGTTGGGGAAGCAGCACTCGTAGCCCGAAGGCGCGCTGAAGGCGAAGCTGTCGCCGTATTCCTGCAGGGACTCGTGCGAACCGTGGGTCGCCAGCACCTGATTCTGGGCCTGGTAGTAGTTGTGGCCGGTGAAATCAGGGGAGTAGCAGACCGGCAGGGAGTTGTAGGCGAGATGCTCCAGCTCGTCGCCCAGCCAGCCTTCGCCGAGAATCCGCATGCTGATCGCATCGGAAAGGATGCTCTCCACCACCGAGCAGGTCTCGGTGCCGCGGTAGGGGTAGTTCTCGCGCGCCAGCTCGTCTGCATTGGCGAGACTGTCCACGCGACCGTGGTCGATGCCCAGGTTGAACAGGCCCTCGCGCAGCGCGTTGCGGTCGCGCTGGCTGCCGGTGATCTGATAGATGACCGCCGGAGTCTTCATACCTTGGGTGGTGTTGACCACATGCTGGCGGACAGTGGTATCGGTGAACACGTCCGTCCAGTTGTAAGTGGTTGCGTAGAGCGTATTCGCCAAGTCGATCAGCCATTCGCTCGCTTCGGGGTTCGCGGGGTCGTAGATGTGGTTATAGTACCACAGCACGACCTCGATGTTGTCGCCGCCGCGCGCAGAACCCCAGCTGCTGAGCTGAGGCTTCTGCTCCTGCTGATAACGAAAATACTTTTCGAGGAAGTCTATAATCCTCTCATCGGGCTCCCCCGCGTAGACGGTCGCCTCATAGTAATCGCGCAGAATCTGCACCATCACCATGCGGGGCCACCAGTCGGTGTTGGACTCAGGACCAAAGAAGCCGTCGAATCGCTGGGTGGCCAGCAGCGCGTCAATCCACTCCTGCGCCTTCGCCTTGAGCTCGTCATCATCCAGCACCCAGGCCAGGGAGGTAAGGCCCCTCAGGTAATAGGGCCCCTTCTCCCAGTTGTCGCCGCTGCCGCCGCGCCAGGCGCTGGCTTCGCTGTAGATGGCGAGGTTGTTATGAATGTAGCCGGTAAGCCCGTTCTTTTGCAGATAAAGCTGCTGCAAGAGCCAGTCCTCAGCCTGGACCGCGCCCATCGGCAACTGTGCAAATGGAGCTTCCTCCAGCTCACCCTGGTTGAAGTTATAGTTGAAAATCGGGTCTTCAGCCGCGCCGGTACCCGCCGTTTGAGCGTATGCCGTCAGGGGGCTGCACGCCATAGCGACGCTCAGGACTACGCTGACAACGCGGCTCAAAAGATTTTTCTTTGCCATACCTTCACTTCACTTTCTCCTTAATTTTCAGTGTCCCATTGCAGCAAACGCCTCTACAGCTCCACCCTTCTTCAGCAAAACCACTCCTTCCGTTCTCTATCATGGTGGAAGATATCCAAATTCAGAGAGAATTTGCTACTATACCTTAACATTATCACATTTTTGAAAAGAAGTATTTTTGATTTTTTAGCAATTTGGACCCACTTTATACGATTTTTTAGCATTTCCTCAACATTTTATAATTATTTTTCATTTTTCGAGCACTTGTCTTATATTTCATGATAATTCATGAAATATCATGATGTTTTTCATGAAAAATTACATGTTATTCCATTTTCTGCATCTGCGTATCCAGATGCAAAATTTTAGCATCATATACCTTGAGGGGAACCTCCCAAAAGTAGGGGTGATGCCGTAGGGGGCCGCTCGCGTCAGCCGTAGAGGCGTAGGATCAACTCCAAGGTGCTCTGTGACGGGGTAAAGCTATCCCCCGCGGTGTTGAAGGCCCCGCGCACCAACGCCGCGTTGGCGTGCTCCCCGCCGAGCTTGGCCAAGAAGGAGAGCGCCTCGCGGCGGCTGTCGTAATCGCCGAACGAAAGATCAGAATCGACCAGGTTGATGACCGATTGAAACAGCGCGTCCGCCTGCGGGGAGAGCGCGGTCTCCAGCCGCCCGTTGATGTAGGCAGCGAGCAGGTCGCTGGCCGCTGCACAACGCGCCAGTTCGTTGGCGTAGCCGGGATAGCGCAGGATATCGTAAAACTTCTTTCCATCCACCATCTGGGGGCCCTCCGCCAGGCTGATGGACAGCCCCTCGCTCCGGTATTCAAGCGGCGCCGGAAGCTCATATTCAATGTAGCCGATGCTGTCCACCGCGTGCACCAGGCTCTCCCCGTTGAAGGTCACGTAGCGGTCAACGGGGATATCGAACAGCGCGCTCAGCGCCTGCTTGACCGCCATAGCCCCGTCCAACCGGTAAAGCTCGCTCAAAGTGTTCTGTTTGCCGTTGTAGGTGACCACCGTCTGGGGCGGCAGCGCTGCGACCGGCAGGCGGCCGTCCTCCGCATCCAGCCGCACCAGGAAAAAATAGCGGGCAGGGTTTTCTTTGGCATCCGAACCGATGAGCACCAGGTTGAGGTTGTCCTCCGCCCGCGGGAGGTAATAGTCGTCCGCCGAGGATTCCGGCGCGCTGGAGGATGCGGGCTGTTTGCTCTGGACGTTGGCCACCATCATCAGCGCCATCATGAGCAGCACCAAAAACGACGAGCCGAACGCCACGACAAAATATTTGGTGCGCTCAAAATTTCCATTCTTCATCCCGCAGCCGCCTTTCGTCACCATATTCACCCTTTAGCTTGGTCCATCCGCCCCCGCCTTATGCACCATTGGCAGGGGGTGGCCGCTTGTAAATAGGGGTGGTTTATGATAAGATGAAGGGCAGAAATCTGATTGAGATGGAGGTTCCCAAACCGATGGTTACATTGAGCAAAACCGGGGTCTATCTGATGAACGGCCGCGAGGTTGTTGCGGACACCGAGGAAAACCGCGCGCGGCTGGCCGGCCTGCAGCCGGAGCAGGCACGCCAAGGCACCATGGCCTACCGCATTCTGGAGGCGCACAACACCTCCAGCAACATGGACAAGCTGAAGATCAAATTCGACGCAATGACCAGCCATGACATCACCTATGTGGGCATTGTACAGACCGCCCGCGCTTCGGGGCTTGAGAAGTTCCCGATCCCCTATGTGCTGACCAACTGCCACAACAGCCTGTGCGCAGTGGGTGGCACCATCAACGAGGACGATCACATGTTCGGCCTGTCAGCGGCCAAAAAATACGGCGGCATCTATGTACCCGCCCATCAGGCGGTCATCCACAGCTACATGCGCGAGATGATGAGCGCCTGCGGCCGGATGATCCTGGGCAGCGACAGCCACACCCGCTACGGTGCACTGGGCACCATGGCGGTGGGCGAGGGTGGACCCGAGCTGGTGAAGCAGCTGCTCGGCAAAACCTACGACATCAACCGCCCCGAGGTAATCGCGGTCTACCTGACCGGCAAGCCCGACCCGCGCGTGGGCCCGCAGGATGTGGCGCTTGCGATCATCGGCGAGGTATTTAAAAATGGCTATGTGAAGAACAAGGTGATGGAGTTTGTGGGCGACGGTATCGCCAACCTGAACGTCGATTACCGCTGCGGCATCGACGTGATGACCACCGAGACCACCTGCCTTTCGTCCATTTGGGCGACCGACAGCGCGGTACAGGATTACTTTGAAATTCACGGTCGTCCGGACGCCTACCGCGAGATGCGGCCGGCCGACGTGGCTTACTACGACGGGCTGATCACCGTCGATCTCTCCACAGTGGAACCGATGATCGCCATGCCGTTCCACCCGAGCAACACCTACACCATCCGCGAGCTCAACGCCAACCTCGGCGACATCCTGCGCGAGGTCGAGCGGGTGGGAGCCCAGCAGCTCGACGCGCCCAACATCGACTTTAAGCTGACAGATAAAATTGTGGACGGCAGACTCAAGGTGGACCAGGGCATCATCGCGGGCTGCGCAGGCGGCACTTTCGACAACCTGTGCGACGCAGCCGACATCCTTTCCGGCCGCTCAATCGGCAGCGACGAGTTTGCCATGAGCGTATATCCCGGCAGCCAGCCGATCTATCTGGAGCTGGTGCGCAACGGCTCGATCGCCAAGTTTATGGAGGCGGGCGCTGCGGTCAAAACCGCCTTCTGCGGCCCCTGCTTCGGCGCAGGCGATGTGCCTGCCAACGGCGCGCTTTCCATCCGGCACACCACCCGCAACTTCCCCAGCCGCGAGGGCAGCAAGCCAGGCAACAACCAGATCGCCTCGGTAGCGCTGATGGATGCGCGCTCAATCGCGGCCACCGCCGTGAACGGCGGCTTCCTCACCCCGGCCACCGACCTGGATGTGAGTTTTGGCAAGCCCGCCTACCACTTCGACCGGGCGATCTACCAAAACCGCGTGCACGACAGTTACGCGCACGGCAACCCGATGCTCGACCTCAAGTTTGGCCCCAACATCGCCGACTGGCCCGCGATGTCCGCGTTGACCGATGACCTGATCCTCAAGGTGGTGTCTGAAATCCACGACCCCGTCACCACCACCGACGAGCTGATCCCCTCGGGCGAGACCTCGAGCTACCGCTCCAACCCGCTCAAGCTAGCCGAATTCGCCCTTTCGCGCAAGGACCCCGCCTATGTGGGCCGCGCCAAAGAGGTGCAGAAGGCCGAGCACGCGCGCCTGGCCGGACAGGACCCGAAAGCGACCCTCCCCGAGTTGGCCGAAGCGGTCGCGCTGTTTGAGACGGTTAAACCGGTGGATGCACTGCGCACCGGCGTGGGCAGCGTGATCTTTGCGGTGAAGCCGGGCGACGGCAGCGCGCGCGAGCAGGCCGCAAGCTGCCAGAAGGTGCTGGGTGGCTGGGCCAACATCGCCAACGAGTACGCCACCAAGCGCTACCGCAGTAACCTTATCAACTGGGGGATGCTGCCGCTGCTCATCGAAGAGGGGGCGCTCCCCTTCCAGAATCTCGATTACATCTTCCTGCCGGGCATCCGCAGGGCGGTGGAGGAGAAGGCGGACACCATCACCGCTTATGCGGCGCATGGTGGAGAGCTGGTCCCCTTCCCCCTCACCCTCGGCCAACTGACCGACGACGAGCGCCGGATCATTTTGGCGGGTTGCCTGATCAATTTCTATCGAGACAACAAATAAAGGAACCGACAAGGAGGCCGGTGAGCGCTGCTCACCGGCCTCCTTGCGTTTAGGGTTATTGTATTATATGGCATCCAGGCCTCCGCCTGGGGGAAATCACGGCTCTTCCTCCGGTGCCTCGGGCGGTTCCCCAGGCGCGGGCGGCGGCTCAGGTTCTTCCCGATGCAGCGGTTCAGGCGCTTTTTCATCCGCCGGCGCTTCCGCCTCCGGCTGTGCACAAATGGGCAGGGACGCGGTCGCCTTGAACAGGTCGCCGTCCACCTCGATGGCCAGCGTACCGCCGCACAGCTCGACAAAGCTTTTGGCGATCGCCAGACCGAGCCCCGACCCTTCGGTGGTCCGGCTGGCATCCCCCCGCTGGAACCGCTCGACGATGTCCTCGGGGGAAAAGTGCATCTCATAGTTGGCGATATTTTTGAAGATGATTGTGGCCTCCTGCCTCAGCGGGAGCACGGCGATGTAGATGCGCGTACCGGCCAGTGAATATTTGAGGGCGTTGCCCAGCAGATTTTCAAACACCCGGTGCAGCTTCTTGCCGTCCGCCCAGACCATCAGGCGGGGTACGGCAAATTGGGTTCGTAGCTCGAGCCCCAGCGCGTCGGCGCGCTGATCCATCTCGGCAATCGTCTGCTCCACCAGGGCTACCACGTCGATCTGCTCGGGGTGCAGCTCGATCGCCCCGCTGTTGGCGCGGCTGATTTCAAACAAATCCTGCACCAGGTTTTTGAGGCGGTCGGCCTTCTGCGCGATGATCTTGACGTAGTCGTTGGCGTAGGCGGGGTCGAGCTCCTCCTTGCTGAGCAGATCCACATAATTGATGATGGAGGTGAGCGGCGTTTTGAGGTCGTGTGAGACGTTGGTGACCAACTCGACCTTCATGCGCTCGCTGCGCACCTGCTCCTCCACCGCACGGCTGATGCCGCTTTGGATGTCGCTCAGGTCGTTCGCCAGCGGTGCGAAGTCGTCCTCCGGCGGTAGGATGAGCGGCTCATTCACTGTGCCATTTTTAACCTCGCGGACATAGTCCATCACCAGGCCAAACTCATCGACGTTGCGGTTGTAACGCTTGATGTAATCGACCAGGAGGAAAATCCCCAGGCCCACCAGCACCACATCGATGATCCACCCGAGCGGGGCGATATACAGGAACACAAAGAACAACAGGATCAGTAAAAATTCGGAGGCTACTAAAATGATAAACCGCTGCTTCATCCTCTGGAGGAAATCGTGCTTGTTTTCTAAGCTGCGCACAAACCGGAGCATCCACTTGCTGATAGACGAAATGGAGTTGTGGGTGAACACGCGCGCCTTGTTGTAGCACAGGTCCAGCAACAGAAACCAGCACCACCAGAAGCACGACAGGAAGAGCAGCAGATAGATAAACTCAGAGCTTCCAAAGATCAGCTCCAGCGCGCGCCATCCACCGAGTACGGCCAGCACGGTGAGCGCCGCCTTGGCCTCCAGCCAGAACCACCCCATCATGTGGGCGATCTTGCGGTTGGCCAGCGCAAGCGACTTGTGCTTGATTGCGACCACCAGCAAAATCAGCAGGGAGATGCACGCCAGAATCGTCAGCACGCCCAGGATGATGACATCGTTTTTCCAGGAGCTCCACGTGCCGTAAAGGTCGCCGTGCGGCTGAAACTGGCCCTCTGGACGCACTGCCAGGTAGATGACGACATCACTGGTGTAGCCGCTGCGGATGGTGTTGCGGATGGCGGTGTCAAAGTAGGCGGCGTAGCGGTTCTCCAGCACCTGCTGGGTCTCGTCGATGGAACCCCATCTGCTGTCGCGCGAGATCGAAATCTTGTCCTCTGCGATGCGGATGTATTCGCTATAATTTCCGCCGGAAATCAGGTTGTTGAACACCCCGGGCGACAGCGCTTCGGTGTTGCTGAAGAGTTTGATCCCGTCGCCTTGGTTGGACTGGACAAAATAGTCCAGATTTCCGTTTTCACGATCGAGCATATATTGGCCCTGCTGCTGCTCAGACTGGCTGCCGAGCGCCATATAATAGGCGTCGGCGATCAGGCCGCTGATGGTTCGGGTGTAGGATGGGGTGTCGCGGTAATCGAGGTAGAGGTTGTCCCCGCCCTGTGTCTGATAAAGCGCCAACCCGACCGAGTACAACAGGAGTGTGACGGCCAGCGCAAAGAAAAAGAAGGTCACGCCGGGTTTACGTTTTTTCAATTTTGTATCCAATGCCCCACACCACCTTCAAATATTTGGGTTCCCTGGGATTGATCTCGATCTTCTCCCGGATGCGCCGGATGTGCACTGCGACCGTGTTCTCCGGAGAGAAGCTCGGTTCGTTCCACACCCGCTCGTAGATTTCGTTGATGGAGAACACCCGTCCCTGGTTGCGCAGCAGCAGCTCCACAATTTTGTATTCAATGGGCGTGAGCTTGACCTCCTCGCCGTCCACCGTGAGCTTCTTTTGATGTACGTCCAGGCAGAGGCCGCCGCTGCAAAGGCGCTCGGACGCGCCGCCGATCCCCTCTGCGGCGCCCAGCTTCACATACCGCCGCAGCTGGCTCTTCACACGCGCAATCAGCTCCAAGGGGTTGAACGGTTTGGTGATGTAGTCGTCCGCGCCGAATTCCAGGCCGAAAATTTTATCGGTGTCCTCGCTTTTGGCGCTCACCAGAATGATGGGGATGTTGTTCTGTTCCCGGATGCGCAGCATCGCCTTGATGCCGTCCAGCCTGGGCATCATCACATCCATCAGGATCAGATGGATGTTGTTCTCTGCCACCCGTTCCAACGCTTGCAGGCCGTCGTAGGCCTTGAGAATGTTGAGGTTCTCTTTGCTCAAATAAATGGCGATCGATTCAACGATCTCGCGGTCGTCGTCCACCACCAGCACATTCAACCGTTCCAACCGGGATGCTCCTCCTATTCGCGGGCGCAACTGCGCTTTCTCCTGCTATGATGATACCGTGAGCGCAAAGCGCGAAATGGATCATTGCGCGAATGCCCAATGCAAAATCAGTATCATAGCCGCTTTACGGTTATTATACCATGCGCACACAACCCCCGTCCGGGCGTTGGCGACTTTCTCAATCCAGAACCTATTGTAACAGCGAGTTCTTTCCAACCACACCACAAAATTCTTACAGTTTTCTTACAACATTTTGGAGACTCCAAAATCAAATATTTTTTGATAAAATACTTGACAAACGGCCTCTATCCTAGTATAATAAATGACATTGCGAGACAATCGGCAGAAACGTTTCACCGGCCCCCTGCCAAGCACCGCAAAATTGTGGCCTGGTAGTTCAGTTGGTTAGAACGCTAGCCTGTCACGCTAGAGGTCGTGGGTTCGAGCCCCATCCAGGTCGCCACATTTGCTGTTATAGCTCAGTCGGTAGAGCGCATCCTTGGTAAGGATGAGGTCACCAGTTCGAATCTGGTTAACAGCTCCACAAAAAATCCACTTTACTTTTGTGAAGTGGATTTTTTGTTTTTGCCGCGCCTCCCCCCGGTCGAGAGGGCATTTATTTCACTTTTTCTTGTCGATTTTTGATTTTGGCATTGACAGAAGTACCCATTGCAGGTTATAATAGATTGCGTTGAGCAGATGTTACTGCAATATACAGATAGGGGTATAGCTCAGTTGGTAGAGCAGTGGTCTCCAAAACCACGTGCCGAGGGTTCAAGTCCTTCTGCCCCTGCCACTGTCGGAGCAAGCGATATACAGCTTGCTCCGATTTTTATTTATAAGAATCAGGACGCGTTCGCGCCGCTGTCAATCGTTTGCGTGGCGCCGCTTTTGGGCGACTTTTCCTACCGGCGGGCGGCCTACCATCCCCTTTCACAGCAAAAAACCGGAGCAATTGATGCTCCGGTTTTTTTATTTCATCGGAAAGGTTGCGGCCTACCCTTCGTATTTTATTTATCTTCCGAACATCACCTTTGCCGCAGCCATATTCTCCACAACCGGCACCCCAAACGGGCACCGTTTTTCGCAGGCGCGGCACGCGATGCACTCGCCCGCTGTGTGGCTCAGCGCCGCGTAGTGCTCCCGCACTGTCTCCGGCACTTCGCCCTGGGCCCTGGCGAGATTCAAAAACTTGGTTACGGTGGCCACATCGATCCCCTTGGGGCAGGGCGCACAGTGGCCGCAATACATACAGTGGCCTTCCCACTTGATCCGCGGGAAGGTGGCAAACGCGGTGGCGTAATCCCGGTCACTATCCGACGCGGTCTCGTAGGCCAGCGATGTGGCCAGCTCCTCAGTGCTGTGTGCGCCCGACATCACACAGGCAACCGCGGGGCGGGTGAGCGCGTAATGGATGCACTGATTTGCTGTGAGCGCTTTGCCCGCAGGGGAAAGCGTCTCGCTGAGCAGATCACCGCCGCCAAACGCCTTCATGACAGTGATTCCCACGCCGAGGCGCTGGCAGGTCTCGTAGAGCCGCTCACGCTCTGGGTCCATATTGGTGAGCCCGCCCGAATAGCTGTCTGCGGCCCAAAGTTTCTCCACGTCCTCATCCGGCGGCTGAAGATCGTAGCAGGGGTTTACGCTGAACATCAGCACCTCGACCAGCCCACTTTCCACCGCAGCGAGGGCGGCCTGAGGGTTGTGGCTGCTGACGCCGATGTGCCGGATTCTCCCGGCCTTTTTCAGCTCCTGTGCGTAGGCCATCACCGGACCTTCGGCGATCTCCTTCCACAGGGCGACGGAATCCACATAGTGGATCATGCCGATATCTATGTAATCGGTATCGAGGTTGGAAAGCATCGCCTCAAAAGCGGCGCGCACCTCGCCGATCTTTCGGGTCGCCCGGTATTGGCCGTTCTCCCAGATCGCGCACAAATGGGCTTGCAGGATGAAATCCTCACGCCTGGCGTGAATCGCCCGGCCCACCCGGCGCTGCACATCGGGGTTGGGGCTGTAGAGGTCCATGCAATTGACGCCGCCTTCCAGCGCCAGCCGGAACATCTCCTCGGCAAAGCGGTCGTCCTGAAGGACAAAACCCTCACAGCCCAGCCCGATCTCGCTGACCCTCAGGCCGGTTTTTCCTAGTTCACGGTAGTTCATTTCAAATCGCCGTCTCCTTCTGTGTGATCGTTATGTTTTTCCGGCACGTAGGCCAACTCAGCGTCCTGAGGGGGCGTCGAAGACCGAAGAGACCTCTTTCAGATAATCCACGACCTTCAGATGTTGTGGGCACCGGCGCTCACACTGTTTGCACCCGATGCAGTCGGCAGCCCTCCCGTGGGTCTCGGCGAGGTTTTCGTAATAGGTCGAGGCGACGATGCGCTGCACCGCTCCGAAGCGTTTGAGGGTATTATACAGTGCAAAATAGTCGGGGATGGCAATTTCTTTGGGGCAACCGTCAGTGCAGTACCGGCAGGCGGTGCACGGAATGGCAATCGCGCCTTGGACAATTTCAGTCGCCCGCGCCAACACCTCCCTCTCCCCGGCGTCCAGCGGGGTAAAATGCTTCATATAGCTGAGATTGTCTTCCAACTGCGCCTGGTTGCTCATGCCGCTGAGCACCATCATCACGTTGTCCAGCGACGCCGCAAACCGGACGGCCCACGATGCGGTGGAGAGATCGGGGCGGTATTCCTTCAGGAGCTGTTCCGCCCGCTCCGGGATGTTTGCCAGGGCGCCGCCCTTCACCGGCTCCATGACGATAACCGGCTTGCCGTATCGGGTAGCGATCTCATAGCACTCCCGCGCGCGGATGGCTGAGTCCTCCCAGTCGATATAGTTGATTTGCAACTGAACATACTCCATCTCCGGGTGCTTGGATAGAATCTCTTCGAGCAGTTCCGGCGCATCGTGGAAGGAGAAGCCGATATGACGGATCTTCCCTTCGGCCTTTTTCTGCGCGATGTATGCAAACGCCTGCAGTTCCTCGGACTTTTCATAGCTGATCTTTCCCAGGCTGTGCAGCCAATAGTAGTCGAAATACTCCACGCCGCAGCGCGCAAGCTGCTCCTCAAAGATGCGCGGAATCTCCTCCTTTTGGTTGATGAGGAACATGGGCAGTTTGTCGGTGACGGTGTAAGCATCTCGGGGATATCTTTTTACAACGGCTTCGCGGAAAGCGGTCTCACTGCTCCCCCCATGGTAGGGGTAAGCCGTATCAAAGTAAGTGCCGCCCGCCGCTATAAAGACGTCCGCCATCTTCTTGAACGCTTCGATATCCACGCTACTGGGGATGTTGGGGTCAGTCTGCGGCAGGCGCATCAATCCGAATCCCAATTTCTCCATGATGTATCATCCTTTCTCTCTTTGCTGCTGGGCGAAGTCGTTTTTACGTTACTGATACATTATACCATACCCTCTGGAGTGAACTCCAGGTCAAGTGAATTTTTTGTGAACGAATGGGAAGTTTTAATCAGCCGTGTTATCATAACCGCAAACCAAAAAGCGCAGGGCGGCCAATCGTTTTGCAACGATTACGAAAGCGGCTTCTATGCTTTTGTCCCGTTTTATGCTATAATAGCCGCGGAACAGCTATGACACGCCACGCACTGTTTATGGGGTATCTGCGCCAACACCGCCGCAGACCGCACATATATCCGTACAGCGGCAGAAAAAGCGCGCTGCCATAGAGCCCATGCGAAAAGATGATATCAAGTCCGAACTAAAGCAGAAACAGAAAGGAAGGGGCCTAAAATGCCAAATATCTATGAAGCGAACAACGCGCGCTATCAATCGATGAAGTACAACCGATGTGGCAAAAGCGGTCTGCTGCTCCCCATGATCTCTTTGGGGCTGTGGCACAATTTTGGGGATCACGACGACTATGAAAACATGCGTCAGATGTGTTTTACCGCATTCGACCACGGCATCACCCATTTTGACCTGGCCAACAATTACGGCCCCGCGCCGGGCAGCGCGGAGATCAATTTCGGGCGCATCCTGCGGGAAAACCTTCACCCTTACCGGGACGAGCTGATCATCAGCACCAAAGCGGGTTACCTCATGTGGGACGGCCCATATGGGGACTGGGGCAGCCGGAAATACCTCCTGGCCAGCCTGGATCAAAGCCTTTCCCGCATGGGGCTGGACTATGTGGATATTTTTTACCACCACCGCATGGACCCCGACACCCCGTTGGAAGAAAGCATGATGGCGCTCGATTCCGCTGTGAAGAGCGGCAAGGCGCTCTATGCGGGAATTTCCAATTACGACGGTCCCCACCTGTTGGAGGCGGCCCGCATCCTCGAAGAGCTCAAATGCCCCTTTGTAATCAACCAAAACCGTTACTCCATCTTCGACCGCACAGTGGAGGCCAACGGCCTGCGGGACGCCGCATTGCAGGAGGGCAAGGGCTTGATCGTCTACAGCCCTCTGGCGCAGGGGCTCCTCACCGACAAATACCTGGGAGGCGTCCCCGCAGACAGCCGCATCCGCCGGGACGGGCGCTTTTTGACCACCGATGCGCTGACACCTCATCGTTTGGAGCAGATTCGTCAGCTCAACGACCTCGCCCTTGAGCGCGGACAGACGCTGGCACAGTTGGCGATCTGCTGGCTGCTGCAAAACAAAGCCGTCACCAGCGTGCTGATCGGCGCTTCCCGTCCGGAGCAGATTGTAGAAAATGTCGAGACGCTGGGCTCCGTTCATTTTACACAGGAGGAACTCAACTGGATCGATCAAATATCCCATTGACCCAAAGGGGCCCCGCACTTCTGTGCGGGGCCCCTTTTTGCCGACGGCAAAGGCGCGGTGCAGCAGATTGCCGCACCGCGCCTCCACCTTGGGAAATATAAGAGGAAGAAATGGAAAAGGCTTATTTCTCCAGCTCGTGCTGTCTGCGGCGGATCACCACAACTGTGACAGCCGCAGCCGCCAGCAGCGCAAGGACGATCAGCGCGCCGATCACAAAGCTGTTGTTGTTTTCTTCCACGGCCGCCTCAGCCTGAGCTGCGGGGGCCTCGGGTACAGCGGGAACCACAGGCTCGATCACTGCGGGAGCCTCGGGTACGACCGGCTCCACAGGAACCGTCGCCTCAGGCGCTGCGGGCGCCACCGCCGTGGGTACCTCGCCGCCCGTCTCCGGGTTGCTGTTTGCAGCGGGCGCATTCACTGTGCCACTCGCAGCAGGAGCTCCACCGGCCATGGCCTTGATCTCGTCGGAGGTGTAATACACAGCCGCCGCGCTGTAGCCTTTCAGCTCCCCTGCGCCGTTCACTGCGTAATCCTTGTCGCCGATCTCGAAGATCACGGTCACGCCCTTGTTCTTCAGGGCGTCGATCACCGTCGCAGGCACCATCGCGCCCTCGTCCAGCTTCGCGTTCACTTTGCCGCCCTTTTCGGTCCCGTTGATCTTCTCGATCACTTCAGTCCAATAGTCGCTGTCCGCTACCTGGCCCGTGCTGCCGCCCTTCGAGCTCGAAGGTTTGCTCGGCTTCTCAATCGGCTCCAGCTTCACCGCGTTCAGCTTATTGGTCATCTCTACTTCCTGTTCCAGCGTCAGCTCGTCGGACTCCAGCAGCTCCTTCGCTTCCGCGATCACTGCTTCCAGTTCCTCGATGCTCGCCGCTGTGTACTTCGTCGCGTCGATCTCCGCCTCGCGCGTCTCGATCACCTTCGCCAGGCGCACCTTCGACATCGCCACTGTGAGCGCACTCGCCTT
>NZ_JACRST010000029.1 GCF_014384885.1 Ligaoa zhengdingensis | reverse complement strand
GGCGGCCCCATCGTGCAATCGATGGGGCCGCCGCCCTGCTGCTATCCTGTTATAGAGGGGATCAGCCCCGATCCCCCTCCGGGTCGTCCAGGTCCTTGACCTTGTAGCACAGGGTCATCAGGCTGTCGCCCAGGTGCACGTTCTCCACCGCCACGCCGGGGTGGTTGAGTGCAATATCGTAGTGGGGGGAATAGTTCCAAAAGCCGCGCACCCCCAGCGCCACCAGGCGGTTGACCACCTCCTTGGTGGCCTCGCGCGGGGTGCACAGGATGGCCACGTCGGGTTTTTCCTCGATGCAAAACTGCTCCAACTCATCCACCGGGCGGATGGGGAGGCCCCGCACCGTCTCGCCGAGGATGTCCGGATTGTTGTCAAACAGGCCGACCAGCCGGTAGCCCCGCCCGTCAAAGGTCATGTGGTTGGCCACTGCGCGGCCCAGGTTGCCCACGCCCACCAGGATGGTTTTGTAGTTCTGATCCATTCCCAGAATCCGGCCGATCTCGTGGAACAGCGCCTCGACGTTGTAGCCGTAGCCCTGCTGGCCAAAACCGCCGAAGCAGTTGAGGTCCTGCCGGATTTGGGACGCGGTGAGCCCCATCTTGCCGGAGAGCTCGCGCGATGAAATCCTATGTACGCCGCCGCGCAGCAGCTCGCCCAAAAAGCGGTAATAGCGGGGCAGCCGCCGGATGACGGAGATGGAAACCTGTTTGCCCATTTTGTTTCACCTATCATTCCAAAAATAGAGACGCGACGCTCAGGGCTTGTTTGAAAAAAGAGGAATCGACGAATTTTTCGCAAACAGTGGGCAAAAATGCGGAAATACTTGCCGTGTTCCAAGGCTTTTTCACACGGCGGGTGCCCCCGTTTGTAGAAAAAGGCCCAAATTCCGATCTTTCAAATAGCCCTTAGCCCATCGCCTCGATGGTGCTCATGACATAGTCGCCGAACTGCTCGCAGGTCGCGCCGGTGTCCCGCCCGGTGATGACCAGCTTCTTCTCCTCATACATGCAGATGTCGAGCGCGCGCTCGAGCTTGTCCGCCTCGGCCTGCCGGTCGATGTGGGACAGCAGCATCACGGCGGCGCGCAGCATCGAGCAGGGGTCGGCGTAGCAGCCGCGGCCCTCCTGCATCATGCGCGGGGCCGAGCCGTGGATCGCCTCGAACATGGCGTAGCGCTTGCCCAGGTTGGCGCTGCCCGCAGTGCCAACGCCGCCCTGCATCTCGGCCGCTTCATCGGTGATGATGTCGCCGTAGAGATTGGGCAGCACGATCACCTGGAAGTCGCGGCGGCGCTTGGGATCGATCAACTTGGCGGTCATGATGTCGATGTACCAGTCGTCGGTGGTGATCTCGGGATATTCCGCGCCGATCTTCTGGCAGAGCTTCAAAAACTTGCCGTCCGTGGTCTTGACCACGTTGGCCTTGGTGACGATTGAGACGCGGTTTTTGCCGTTTCGTTTGGCGTAGTCGTAAGCCAGGCGGGCGATGCGCTCGGTGCCCTCGGTGGTGGTCACGGTGAAGTCGAACGCCAGCTCGTCGTCCACATGCACGCCGCAGGAGCCCAACGTGTAGGAGCCCTCGGTGTTTTCGCGGAAGAAGGTCCAGTCGATGCCCTCGTCGGGGATCTTGACCGGCCGCACATTGGCGAACAGGTCGAGTTCCTTGCGCATGGCCACGTTGGCGCTTTCGATGTTGGGCCACGGGTCGCCCGCGCGCGGGGTGGTGGTGGGGCCCTTGAGGATGACGTGGCACTCCTTGAGCGCAGCGAGCACGTCGTCCGGGATCGCCTTGTTGCAGGCCACGCGGTTTTCAATCGTCAGGCCGTCGATCTCGCGGAACTCGATGCGCCCCGCCTTGACCTCGTCCGCCAGCAGGTAGCGCAGCACCCGCTCGGCCTCGTGCGTGATGACCGGGCCGATGCCGTCGCCGCCGCACACGCCGATGATGATCTTCTCCAGCTTGGAGTAGTCCACAAAATCCTTGACCGCCTTCATGCGCTCGACGCGGGCCAACTGGGCCTGCACCAGCGCCGCAAAATGTTCGGCGGCCGCCTGTACCTTCTGTTCCATAAGAGCACCCCTTTTCATTTGATCCGTTCCTTGCAAATTCCGGTTTTAAGTTTAACCCATCACTATAGTATTGTCAAGCGGCGGAACCCGCCTGCAAAACGCTATATCATCAGGATCGCCAGCGCCCCGGCCAGGATCGAAAACGCCGTGATCCAGCCCGCGTAGGCGGCCACAGTCTTGGCCTTGAACACCCGGCCCAGCAGCATCACCTCGGGGATCGAGACACCCATCACCGCCAGCGCAAAGGTGAGGGTGACAGGGAAGCTGATCGGTTCGAGCAGTTGCAGCAGCGGCAGGATGGCGAACGCGTCCCCATGGATGGGCGCGCCCAACACGCCCGCAAGCAGCAGCGAGAACCAGTTCTGGCCGCCGATCAGTCGCTCCAGCGTATCCATCGGCACAAAGCTGAGCACCGCTGCGGAGAGCGCCACACTCAGGATCATATAGACCCAGGTCTGGCTGAGCACGTGGCCGACGTTCTCCAGGCAGTAGCCCAGCCGCGACTTGGGCTCGTGCTGGCAGCAGTCGCCGCAGTCGCCGTCGTGGTGGTGGCCGTGGTGGTGATGGCCGCCCACCTCGTAACTGACCACCACGTCCGCGCCTGCGAACGGCCGCATCAGCAGCGACACGCCCACCGCCATGAGCACCGAGACCGCCACATACACCGCGCCGAACCGGGGCCCGAGCGCGGCAAACAGCGCGGCCACCGCGCCGCCGTTGAGCAGCGCCGCCGAGGTGAGGTAGCACAGCGCCACCGCCACCGGCACCCCCATCGAGCACAGCCCCATCACCACCGGGATGACGGTGCAGCTGCAAAACGGGGACACCACGCCCAGCGCCATCGCCAGCAGGTAGCCCCACACGCTGCCCAGCCCGGCCATGCGGCTCTTGAGCTTTTCAAACGGGATGTAGGTTTGCAGCAGCGACACCGCAAACATCACCACGAACAGGATGAGAAACAGGCTCACGGTGTCCGCGATGAAGTGCAGGAAAAACTCGGTCCACTCGTGCGAAAGCCCGATCGATTCGAGCCCGTGTTCCAGCATGCCGTCCAGCGCGGAATCGTGCTGGTGAAGAGGTAACAAAGATAGATTCATAAGGTCATTCCTTCTCGCGGCTGCGCGCCGCGGACATTATTTTACGCTTTTCGCTGCGGCAGGTAGAGGTCCCCCGCCGCCAGCCCCAGCCGCCGCGTCACGGCGACCGGCCAATCGAGACAGCCCGCCTGGCCCGGCCGGTGGCAGTCGCTACCCAGCGAGAGCTGTACCCCGGCGCCCGTCGCGCGGCGCAGCATCCCCTCGTCCGGCGCGTTCCACAGGCTGCTCACCTCCATCGCCACCCCGTGCCGTTTGCACAGCGTGATCACCTCGTCCTCCCAGCCGGTCAGCCAGGGGTCGCCGCGCAGCACGTCATAGAACGGGTTCACCACGCAGTGGCCCAGGATATCCACCCGCTGCGCCGCGAGGTCGTAGGCGAAAACCCCTAAAATCTGCTCGAGGTACCGCTTGGCCTCGTCCGGGGAAAACACGCGCGCATAGGGCGGCGCGCCCTCGTCCCCCGCGCGGGCTGCGAAATAGGGACCGAGTGGGATGCGCTCCCCTCCCTTTAAGTCTTGCACCGAATGCACGCTCGCAATCACATAATCCACCCGGCGGTCGATGCGGTCGGGCAGGGTGAAGTTGCTGCCCAGGTCGGCCTCCAGCCCGCGCAGCACCCCCTCGTGGCGCTCCAGCTCATCGAGGTAGCGCTCCACGTCGCGCGGGGCGGGCATCCGCGGGCAGAACAGGTGGTCGCTCACCCCCAGGCCGACGCCGTGCGCCTTCGCAGCCTGTACCAGTCCGGCCACCGTGAGCTCCCCATCAGACAGCACCGAATGGGTGTGCAGGTCATAATAGGACAACCGATCCCCTCCTTGTTGGATGAAGCAAAAAACCAGGGCGCCGCAAAGCGCCCTGATCGCGTGGATGTCCAGCTTAGGGCTGCGCCTCCGACGCGGAGGACGCATCCTCCGGCTTCTCCGCCGCAGCGAAGCGCTCCAGCAGCGCGGCGCGGCCATCCACTGCCGCGGGCACGCTGTATTCGATAAATTTGATCTCGGACCGCGGGGTGAGCCCTTCGGGGTCGTCCAGGTCGCTGCGCGCGGTGCGCAGCTCGAACTGCCCGGTCAGCTTCTTCTGGAACTCCTCGCCGCTCACGTAGTCGATGAACTGCTGGGCCAGCTCCTCGTGGGGCGCGCCCTTGACGACCGCGCTCACCTCCACCGCCGCAGTGGTGCCCTCCTGCGGGTAGGAGACGCCCACGGCGTTCTCATAGCCCGCCTCCAGATACTTCTGCACGCTGTTTTCCAGCGTCACGCCCGCCGCAAAGGTGCCGTCGGCCAGGCGCGCGTACACCTCCGCGATCGACGAGCACATCTTGCCGTCGAGGTTCTCGGCGAACCGCTCCACGTAGTCCTCGCCGGTGTCGGGCGACTGGTCCATCACGCACAGGGCGGTGTAGCTGGTGCCCGATTTGGAGGGGTCGGCGAACGCGATCCAGCCGTTGTAGGCGCTGTTCACCAGCGCCGTCCAGCCCGCCGGGGCGCGCGTGGTCTGCTCCTTGCTGTACATCAGCACGATGGGCATGGGGGTCAGCGGGGTATAAAGGTTGTCGTCCGCCGTGAACAGCGGGTCGAGCGCCTCGCTCTCCTCCGTCTCATAGGGGGTGAACAGGTCCTCAAACTGGCGCACCACCTCCGCGCCGCCGCCGAACAGCAGGTCCGCCTGGGGCTTATCCCCCTGTGCGCTGATCCGGCCGATCAACTGATCGACGCTGTCGCGCACCGTCTCCACCTCGACACCGGTCTCGGCCTCAAAGCCGCTCACCGCGGCCTCCAGCACCTCCTGCGGCAGGGGCGAGTAGATCACCAGCAGGTCCTCCTCCGGCTCCTCGGAGGACTCCGACGAGCTGGGCCCGGCGTTTGCCGGCTCCGCCTCATCATCCGGTTTTTGGCCGCAGCCCGCGCTGCACACCACCAACAAAGCCGCCATCGCGGCGCATAACCAACGCTTCAGCACGTAAAAGCTCCCCGTTTCTGCTTGGAATCTGGGCAGGAAAATTCCTGCACCCGGTTTACCACTTATTTTAGCATATCTGGGAGCAAAAAACCAGAAGCACTTCCAGCTTTTTTCTGCCCGCGCGCCGCTCCAAATTCTGTCAGCCGGGGTTTTCTACTATGTGCACAAGCCACATTAAAATAAATCCAACTTTTTTAGCAAATCCGCAGACAGAGGTGCAAACAAAGGTGGAATGGGCGGATTTCGGTTTGCATAAACGGGATGGTTTTCTGTTGAAAAAATGGTGAAAACTGTGGAAATCATCCAGTTTTTGACCGGACAGGCCGGCACGACGGCGCTTTGCCCGGCGGCGGGCGGGGCGCTATGATGGGGATAGTCTCAACTGTGTGTTTGATAAGGAGGGCTTTCTGATGACAACAAAACGGAAATTTTCAACCTACGACCTGGTGGTTGTGGGGGTTCTGGCGGCGCTGATCTTTGTGTGCACCATGTTTATCAAGATCGGGCCGATTCCCACGCCGGTGGGCGCGACCCAGATCAAGGTGGCCAACGCATTATGCCTGATGGGCGGCATGCTGTTCGGCGGGGTGCGCGGCGGCCTGGCCGCGGGCATCGGCTCGATGTTCTTCGACCTGCTCAACCCCGCGTTTGTGGAGAGCGCGCCCTACACGCTGGTGTTCTTCTTCCTGATGGCGTTTGTCTGCGGCGTGGTGTCCCACCTGGGCGGCAGGGCCGGCAAGGACTGGCGCTACAACCTGCTGGGGGCGATCGCCGGCCAGGTCACCTATCTGATCCTCAACTTCGGCAAGAAGATTCTGCTGCTGGTGCTGGCGGGCAGCACGTTCGGCGCGGCCGCCGCCTGCGCGGTGAGCTTCGCCACCTCCTGCATCAACGCGGTGATCGCCGTGATCCTCTCGGTGCTGCTGGCGCCGGTGCTGCGCAGCGCGCTGGTACGCGCGGGCTTTGCGGAAAAGCTCTGGTAAATCTGGTAAATTGGGCCGGGATATAAAAAGGCCGCCGCCTCCCAAAGCGCTGGGGGGCGGCGGCTTTGCCGTGCCAAAATAAACTCAGGTGGCGGGCTGTTCCTTGATGCGGGTGTAATACTTCTGCTCGTAGAAGGCAAACTTTTCGTTGTAATGCTCGGTTTCGCCGCGGTGGATTCTGCGGACATACTCGTGGCGGTCGAGGCCGCGCTTGTCGCCCTCGTGCCCCAGCAGGTAGATGCCCACGTTGGAGCAGTGGTCGGAGATGCGCTCCAGGTTGGCCAGCGTATCCACAAACGGGAACGCCGCGTCCACCGAGCACAGGCCCTGCCGCAGCCGCTCGATGTGGCGGGCCTTGAGGGTCTCCTGCATCAGGTCGATCGTCTCCTCCAGCGGCTCGATGTCGATCGTCTTTCTCAGGTCGCGCGATTCGGTCGCATCCAGAGAGATTTCTATGATCTCCTGCACTGCGTCGCAGATGGTGTCGAGCTCGGCCAGGGCGGTGTCTGAGAAGCGCAAGCCCCGCTCATACAGCTCCTGCGCGCTCTCCTGCATGTTGATCGAATAGTCGCCGATCCGCTCGAACTCGCTTTCGAGCTGCAACAGCTCGGAGATCAGGCGGCTTTCGGGCTCGGTGAGCTCGTGCTCGGCCAGCTTGAGCAGATAGTGGGAGAGCATGTCCTCCATCTTGTCGATGAGGTTTTCGTTTTCGCGGATGCGCTCGACCAGCTTGGGGTCGTATTTATGGAACAGGGTGCGGCACTCCGCAAAGTTGTCGCGCGCGAGCTTGGCCATCTGCACAACGGTGTTGCGCGCCTGGTTGAGCGCCATGCCCGGCGAGACCATGAAGCGCTCGTCCAGCAGCGCGCCCGCCGCCGGCGCCTCCTCGCCGTTTTTATCGCGCACAGTGGCGCAGGCGAGCTTCTCCAGCACGCCGGTGAACGGGATGAACAGCAGCGTCACGGTCACGTTGAAGATGGTGTGGAAGTTGGCGATGCCGCCGCGGTCGATCGGGCTATCCCAGAAGGGGAAGCCCACGGTGTATTGGATGGCATAGGTGGCGATCAAAAACACCACCGTACCGATCAGGTTGAAATAGAAGTGCACCATTGCGGTTCGCTTGGCGTTTTTGTTGGCGCCGATGGAAGCGAGCATGGGGGTGACACAGGTGCCGATGTTCTGACCCATGATGATGGGGAACGCCGCTGCAAAGGTGATGACGCCCGTGGAGCTGAGCGCCTGTAGGATGCCGATGGAGGCGGCCGACGACTGGATGATGCCGGTGACCAGCGCGCCCACCAACACGCCCAAAATCGGGTTGGAGAGGGTGGCGAACGCCTCGGAGAACTGCGGCAGGTTTTGCAGTCCGCTCACCGATTCCTCCATCTTGAACATGCCTGTGAACAGGATGCCGAACCCGATGAGGATCTGGCCCCAATCCTTTTGGCTGGCCTTTTTGCAGACGAGCATCAGCAGGATGCCGATGAGCGCGGCCATGGGCGCGAGCGACGACGGCTTGAGCAGGTTGACGAAAAAGTTGTCGCTGCTGATATCGGACAGGCGCAGGATGTGCGCGGTGATGGTGGTGCCGATGTTGGCGCCCATGATGACGCCGATGGCCTGGCGCAGCTTGAGGATGCCCGCGTTAACCAGGCCCACCACAATGACAGTGGTGGCGGATGAGCTCTGCACGGCGGCTGTGATGAGCGCGCCGAAGGCAACGCTTTTTAAAACGTTGTTGGTGAGGCTCTCGAGGATTTTTTCCATGCGTCCGCCCGAGAGCTTTTCCAGGCCGCCGCCCAGCAGGTTCATGCCGTACAGGAACAGGGCCAAGCCGCCCAGGAGGCTGACAATTTCAAAAAAGCCGAACGATGCCATAAGCTTCCCCCTAAATTTTTGGCGAAACTTTCTTTTTTCGCCTTTTACATCAATTTTACCCGAACGTTTCTAGTATACCATTTGGACGGCGCGCTTGTACAGGGGCGGCTTTCAAAATTGTTATGGATTTTTGATGCTAAATGGTGGAATTTTGTTGCAATAAAAAGAGAGGTACCAACGACTGCCTTTCCCAATTTTGATATTGACTTTTTGGAACTCATCTATTAATATTATATTGTGGAACGCAGAAAGTGAGGTGATGATTTGAGTCCACGAACCGGCAGGCCAAAGTCGGAAAACCCGCTGTGCCACGACATCAAAGTGAGGGTGGATGAGCAAACCAACACGCGGCTGCTCAACTACGCACAGCGGCGCGGCATCACTCGAACCGAGGTGATCCGCCAGGCAATCGACCGGCTTTTGACTGAAGAAAAATAGAGGGAAGCGGCCCGCTCAGCAAAGTTACACCGCTCCCCCACACCACTCGCCGCCCGAGGACAGCTTGCAGTGTAACTATTGTAACATACGCTGTAGGCTGTTGCAAGGCGGCGACCGATGAAAGGAGCTTCTATGAACATCATCGAAGAATTGTATCTCGGCAACCTGACCCCAGTGGAAAAATGCTTTCTGCCCGGCTCCGAATACGCCCGAACCGTCACAGCGCTCTGCAACTGCGAACGGCAGTTGACCGAATGGATATCAAAACAGGAGCGCGCGGAGGGGCCACTCCAATTTCTTTCCGAGCTGACGGAGGCGCAACGCACGCTGGATGACTACCATCAACAAGAACGATTTATTGAGGGCTTCCGGCTGGGGGCCCGGCTGATGCTCGACACCTTCCTGATACCAGAGCAAAGCGCCCTGCGCGATATCCGCTAAAAAGCGCCCGGCGGAAAATTTTCCCGCCGGGCGCTTTTTGTCACTCATTTAATCCGCTGTCGATGAGCTCGGCGTTTGCTCGATGCTCTCGTCAAACAGCGCGAACTCGTAGCCCTTGCCCCGCAGCTCGTCGATCACATCGGGCAACACCGCGGTGTTGGTGCTGGATACCGCGTGCAGCAGGTAGATCGCGCCGTCGTGCGCGGAATCCACAATCTTTTTGCGCGCTTCGGCCGGATCGGGCTGCTTATCCGCATTCCAATCGTTGTAAGCGAAGCTCCAAAACAGCTGTTTGTAGCCCATCTTGCCCAGCAGCGCGGCGGTCTGCTCGCTGAACGCGCCCTCGGGGTAACGGAACACGCTCATGTTGTAGTCAAACTGCTCCTTCACCATGTTGTGCAGGCTCATCACGTCGTCCTGCACCGCGTCGATCGGCAGGGTGGTGTAGCCGCCGTTCACGGGGTGCTTATCGCTGTGGTTGCCCACCATGTGCCCCTCGTCGATCATCCGCTGCACCAGCTCGGGGTTGCTCTTGACATAATGGCCGGTGACAAAAAAGATCGCCTTCACATCCTTATCTTTAAGTACATCCAGGATCTTTTCGGTGTAGCCGTTTTCATATCCCTCGTCGAAGGTTAAGTAGATCTTGCCCTTTTCCTTGCCGATGAACCAGCAGTTGTACTTTTCATATTTTTCTTGCAGCGGGTCGAGGTCGGACGGGCGGTTGCGGTCGTCGCGGTGGGTGCCCGGCCCCCACTTGACCAGGGACCCGTCCAGGGCACCGATTTCAGAGAAATCGGTGCTGAGGGTCGGGACCGTGGACGAGCTGGTGCTATGACTGGACGAACTGGTGCTGTGATCGGAAGCGCTGCTCTCGCTGTGCGAAGACGAAGGGCCTTCCGGCAGGACGCTGCCCGATTCATTGGGGAGGCTGGACGAGGTGGACGGCGACGACGAGGATGTCGACGGCATGGAGGACGATGTGTTGGTGTTGTCACACGCGGTACAACCGCTGAGCGCAACCATCGCCGCCATGGCGGAAAGGATCAGCGCGGTTTTTAGAAATTTCATTGCAATATACCTCCAAGTGCAATTCCTGACGGAATTCAACGAAAAACCAAAGCTAGCTGCGGGCGCGGCGCGCCCCCGCCGGATACCTTCAGTTTATCACGAAAATTCGACGAAAGAAACGGGGAAATGTAAACTTTCGCGCCCCGTCTTTTTCCGCCTGTCAGGGCCCGCTTTGCCGCGGACGCTTTTTATCCGCGGTTTTTGTCAGGCGCAATTAGTATGTGCAGCCAGGGCAAAATAATCATGCAAAAAACGAGGTATATTTTAGAAACGATCGATGAAACTACTCCTATACGGGCGCGGACCAAAAAAATTGAAAAAATTCCCGTTGGATGGGCGAAAAATTCATACTTTCATTGTATGATTTTATCAAGTAGATATGGTTTCCGAACGCCCTTGATGAAGGAGGTTATTCCATGGATTATCCGTTTCGTATTGTCGATGTGCGCGGCCGGGAGATTCTCGACTCGCGCGGCAACCCCACTGTGGAGGCGCAGGTGCGCCTGGCGTGTGGGGCCAAGGGGGTGGCGAGCGTGCCCTCGGGCGCGTCCACCGGCATCTTTGAGGCGCACGAGCTGCGCGACGGCGACCCCGCCCGCTACGGCGGCAAAGGGGTGCGCCAGGCGGTGCAGAACATCAACCAGATCATCGCCAGGGAGCTGGACGGGCTGGACGGCGCCAACCAGGTGCTGATCGACCGCACCCTGGTCTCGGTGGACGGCAGCGAGAACAAGCAACACCTCGGCGCCAACGCGATTCTGGCCGTGTCGCTGGCCACCGCCAAGGCGGCCGCGGCCGCGGTGAACCTGCCGCTTTACCGCTATATCGGCGGCGCGTCGGCCCGCACCCTGCCCGTGCCGATGATGAACATCCTCAACGGCGGCGCGCACGCGTCCAACAACATCGATATCCAGGAGTTTATGATCCTGCCGGTGGGCGCCTGCTGCTTCACCGAAGCGCTGCGCTGGTGCGTGGAAATCTACCACACCCTGGGCGGCATTTTAAAGGCAAAGGGTCTCGCCACCGCCGTGGGGGACGAGGGCGGCTTCGCGCCCGACCTCGCCAGCGACGAGGAAGCCCTCGACTATATCCTGCAAGCGATCGAAAAAGCCGGCTACAGCCCGGACACCCAGGTGAAGCTCGGCCTGGACGCGGCCTCGAGCGAGTGGTATCAAGCGGGGCTGTACACCCTGCCCAAGGCGGGGCGCACCCTCACCCGCGAGGAGCTCACCGCCCACTGGGAGGACCTCACCGCGCGCTACCCGATCATCAGCATCGAGGACGGCGTGGGCGAGGAGGACTGGGACGGCTGGGTGCAGCTCACCGACCGGCTGGGCAGCCGGGTGCAGCTGGTGGGCGACGACCTGTTCGTCACCAACGCCAAGCGCCTGCGCCAGGGCATCGAGCTGCGCGCCGCCAACTCGATCCTCATCAAGGTCAACCAGATCGGCACCCTCACCGAGACGCTGCGCGCCATCGACACCGCGCGCGCCGCGGGGTACACCGCGATTATCTCCCATCGCTCGGGCGAGACCGAGGACACCACCATCGCCGACCTGGCCGTGGCCACCGGCGTGGGCCAGATCAAGACCGGCGCGCCCTGTCGCACCGACCGCGTGGCCAAATACAACCGCCTGCTGCGCATCGAGGAGCACCTGCGCGCCACTGCCGAATACGCGGGCAAAGAGGCGTTCCACGTCCGCTTTTAAGCAAACGCATCGAAACATCAAAACGGCCGCGCCGCTCTTTTTGAGCAACGCGGCCGTTTTTGCGCCACAAGGCGGTCAACGCATCAGATAACGACAGATCAGGTCGGCCACGGCGTGTTCGGTGTGGGGCGCGACCACCGCGTCGGCGGCCTCGCGCACCGCGGGCTGCGCGTTGGCGGGCGCGGCGCCCAGCCCGGCTGTCAAGATCATGGCCAGATCGTTCTCATAGTCGCCGATCGCGGCCACGTCCGCGAGGTCGATCCCCCGGTCGGCGCAGATCCAGCGCAGCGCCTCCCCCTTGGAGGCCCCGGCGGGCAGCACCTCGAGGTAGAACGGCGCGGAGAAGCAGGTGACCACCTCGGCGAATTCCGGGCCGGACAGCGCCCGCTGCACCGGGAGCAGCCGCTCGTGGTCGCCGTAAAACAGCACCTTGAAGCAATCGCCGCACTCATCCAGGGAGGCGCGGCGGTGCGCCTGCCCCTCCTTGACAATGTAGTCGTCCATAATCCCATCCGGGTTGACGAGCAGGATGGGGCCCTCGTCGCACAGCTCGGCGCAGGCCTCCGGATAGATCGCCAAAGCGGTGTGTACGATCCGCTGGGACAGGGCGTGCGAAATGCACCAGCGGTGCAGATAGCGCTGCTCCGCAAAGTCGTAGACCGCCGCCCCGTTGAAGAGGATGGCGGGCATATTGAGCGGAACCCCCTCGAGGAAGGGCTGCGCCAAAGCGGCTGAGCGGCCGGTGGCGATGGAAAACCGCCCGCCCTCGGCCACAAATTGGCGGATCGCGGCGAGGTTTTCCGCCGAGACCGGGCCGTGCCCGGCGATCAGGGTGCCGTCGATATCGCTGTACAGGTAATGTCTGGTCAAGCTCATGTTCGGTTCATCCTCCTGCAAAAAAGACGCCGCCGGGAAGGCCCGGCGGCAGTCTGGCTTAGAAATCAAGTTTATCCCCGATAAATTCGGCCAGCTTGTCAATGGCGACGCGCTGCTGCTCCATTGTGTCGCGGTCGCGCACGGTGACGCACCCATCGGTTTCCGAATCGAAGTCGTAGGTGATACAGAACGGCGTGCCGATCTCATCCTGGCGGCGGTAGCGCTTGCCGATCGAACCGCTCTCGTCGTAATCCACCATGAAATGCTTGGCGAGCTGGGCATACAGCTTGCCCGCGGGCTCGCTGAGCTTTTTGGAGAGCGGCAGCACGCACGCCTTGTAGGGCGCGAGCGCGGGGTGCAGGTGCAGCACCACGCGGGTGTCCTTCTCGTCCACCGTCTCCTCGTCGTACGCCTCGCACAGGAACGCGAGCACCACGCGGTCCGCGCCCAGCGACGGCTCGATGACATACGGGATGTATTTCTCGTTGGTCTCGGGGTCGAAATATTCCATGCTCTTGCCCGAATGGGTCTGGTGCTGGGTCAGGTCGTAGTCGGTGCGATCCGCCACGCCCCACAGCTCGCCCCAACCGAACGGGAACATGAACTCGAAATCGGTGGTCGCCTTGGAATAGAACGACAGCTCCTCGGGCGAATGGTCGCGCAGGCGCAGGTTTTCGTCCTTCATGCCGAGGCCGAGCAGCCATTTGTGGCAGTAGTCGCGCCAATACTGGAACCACTCGAGGTCGGTATCGGGTTTGCAGAAGAACTCGAGCTCCATCTGCTCGAACTCGCGGGTGCGGAAGGTGAAGTTGCCCGGGGTGATCTCATTGCGGAAGGATTTGCCGATCTGGCAGACGCCGAACGGCACCTTGCGCCGCGTGGTGCGCTGGATGTTGCCAAAGTTGACAAAGATGCCCTGCGCGGTCTCGGGGCGCAGATAGATCTCGTTTTTGCTGTCCTCGGTGATGCCCTGGAAGGTCTTGAACATCAGGTTAAAATTGCGGATATCGGTGAAATTCTGGCTGCCGCAATCGGGGCATTTGACCCCTTTTTCCTCGACAAACGCCTTCATTCGCACAAAGTCCCAGCCCTCGGGGGATACGCCGGTCTGATCCTCGATGAGCTTGTCCGCGCGGTGGCGGGTCTTGCAGTCCTTGCAGTCCATCAGCGGGTCGGAGAAGCCGCCCACATGGCCCGATGCGACCCAGACCTCGGGGTTCATCAGGATGGCGCAGTCGAGCCCCACATTGTAGGGGTTTTCCTGCACGAATTTTTTCCACCAGGCCCGTTTCACATTGTTTTTGAGCTCCACGCCCAGCGGACCATAATCCCAGGTGTTGGAAAGGCCGCCGTAAATTTCCGAGCCCGAATAGACAAAGCCCCTGCCCTTGCAGAGCGCCACAATTTTATCCATTGTTTTTTCCGTATTCTTCAACATGTCGATGCTCCTCCGTTCTGCCGCCGTGCGGCTGTGTTCCGCCTACTCGTTCTATTTTAAAGGCGCTGCACGGAGAAGTCAAGCAAAAAGGCCGACAACCAGCCGCTTTTTCGTCCATCCCGCGCCCCACAAGTTGACAGTTTGCCAAAAACAGAATATAATTGATTGCGTGATTATCCACGCCGGGGTGTAGCGCAGTTGGTAGCGCGCCTGCTTTGGGAGCAGGATGCCGCAGGTTCGAATCCTGTCACTCCGACCAAAACAAAAGACCGCCGACAAAAGTCGGCGGTCTTTCGTTTTGTTAGTTTTCAACGAAAAACAATGTGTTATCAAGGATCAGTTGATAGTAAATCGACAATATGCTATAATTACCCTATTCTTTCAAATTAAAATGTATTTAGAGCTGATTCTAAAAAAGGAGTGAAGTCAAAATGGAATGGGCATCCCTGCTATCAACGAACAAACTGGGCGCAGAGGTTGAAGAACCGAGAGACTGGGCAAGCTATCCTATCAACGCATTTGAAAAAGATTATAACAAAATTGTCTCCAGCGCAGCCTTTCGCAGGCTTCAGGATAAAACCCAGGTATTTCCCTTGGATAAAAGTGATTTCATCCGCACACGGCTTACCCATTCCATCGAGGTATCTACAATCGCCCGTCAGTTGGGTATCATGATTTCCAAAAACACCACAAGATATAGACAACAAGCCGTGGCTGATTTCGCAGAGGATATTTCTTCTGTTTTGCTGTGTGCAGGGCTTTTACATGATTTGGGAAATCCGCCTTTCGGGCATTTTGGCGAGGCCGTGATCGGTGAGTGGTTTCAAAACAATCTTGGAAAGATCCTTTATCGGTCAAACGAGGACACACCTGCTGACCAACGCCACACGCTCAGAAGTATGTTAACCCCTCAAATGGTTGCTGATTTGGAAAACTTTGAAGGAAATGCTCAGTCGCTACGCTTACTTTCCAAAGCGCGACATGGCTCCGATATAAATGTTTCCGTTTCTGTTATTAGTACGCTGATTAAGTATCCAACAAATTCTCTTTCTTTCAGTCGGACCGCTGTTGACGTAGCTACACACAAAGTAGGGTATTACTTGGAGGAACAAGATACCTTTCTGCAAATTTCTGATACAATAGGAACGAAGAGAGAAAACGGAAGTATCTGTCGCCATCCACTAGCGTTTTTTTTAGAGGCAGCAGATGATATTGCCTATGCAACAGCAGACTTGGAGGATGCATTCAAGAAGAGGCTATTTACACTCCCAGAGTTTATTGAGTATTTTAAAAGTGGATATGATCATGACCAGATAGGCATCCGCACAGGTCCAAACAACTACTCAAAGGAGCATTATTCCAATGAGCTAATAACAACACTTGAAAGCTATACGGATATACCAGAGGATGAGCGATTCCACCGATGGATCCACTATACCAGGCGATGGCTTATGCACAATGCCACATTCCGCTTTTCTAAAGAATATGAAAACATTATGAATGGCATGTTCCAAGATGAGCTTTTTAGTAATGTAAACCATACTATTACGATGAAAATATTGAAAGCTGCTATGGGAGAGTTTGTTTATAACTCGTCTGGAATTCTAAGGTTAGAGCTCTCTGCGCAAACAATCCTTTCCTTTCTCTTAGATAAATTTGTACATGCTGTGTTGTATTTTGGCCGTGAGGATGGTACTTACAGATTGACTCAGGCTAACAAAAAATGTTTGCATCTTATCTCCAATAACTATAAAAATGATTACAATGAAGAAATAAGAGGTCACGAAGATGATGAAGGGTATTGCCTGTATTTGCGTTTATTGATGGTAACAGATTATATTAGCGGTATGACAGATTCCTATGCTCGAACACTCTATCGAGAGTTAAGTGGAATTGAATAAGCGGAAATGTGAAGCAGTTCTGCGTTTCAAAGGATTTTGGGGCTCTTTGCTATCAATAAGGCAGATATGCTGAGAGAACATATGCGTAAATATAGTTGCTTTTAAACTTCGGATTAAAAACCTCTTGCCAACGACCTGCGAACCGTTGAGATTACTGCATTTCTTCCAGATTCTATAAATTCCACTCCGACCATCAGGCAAGGGTCTGGAGCCATTTCGTGCCCCAGGCCCTATCTTTTCGCTCAGGCCCGCCACTCGCGTTCAGGCTGCGCCTGTATTGCTGCCAAATTCCCCACGCCAAAAAGCCGATTGCAAGCGCAATCGACTTTTTTTATTTTAAGTGCTATATTATCTTTATAACCTTGCGCGGGCCAACAAATCTGTCATCGGAGGGATTCTCTATGGAAAAAATATGGACTGTACTCCTTGTTCTCCTCCTGGCTCTGGGCATCACCGCATGCAAAAAAGGCGGGGACGTATCGCACCCGGAGCCCGCCGTAGACCTCACGGATTTTACAACAGTGGGCTACGATTTTGAACCCGGCGACTTTAAATATCAGTTTGAGCTGACAAAGGAAGAAAAGGCCGAGTTTGACGCAATGATGCAGCCGGAAACTTGGGAAGCTGCGGCGCAGGCGGAACTGCCGGAATACGGCCTCAACTGTGTTTTATCCGCAAAAAGCTCAACCGCATTTTTGTATGTGACGCCCTGGGATGAAGAGGATACCGCCATCATCAAAATTGTCCCGATCGATGCGATCGGCGACGGGTCCGACAGCGTTTTTTATTTTGCGCCCCCCGAAGTTGGGGATGCTGCGTCTAAATTTATGTCGGCTTTTCATTAGCGGTTGCAGTTTTATCGCATCAATAAACCATTTGAAGGAGGAGTTTTCAGTGGAGCGCACCATCCGCCCCTGGCGAACCAATGCGGCGGCGGACAGCTTTTGTTGTGCGTCAAGGGGAAAGCCCCCGTTTTTGAAGGGAGGTGAGAATCATGAATTCAACAGCGCTGAAAATCGGCTCGGTTCCCGCTGTTCTTTACGGGGACGAGGGGAGCCGGGCCTACCTCTTCATCCACGGCAAATGCGGCTACAAGGAGGAAGCGGTGGACTTTGCAAAGATCGTGTACCCCAAGGGCTGGCAGGTGCTGAGCATCGACCTGCCCGGACACGGCGAGCGGAGCAGCGAGGCGGCGGCCTTCGTCCCGTGGCATGTTGTACCCGAGCTGAACACGGTGATGGGCTATGCGCGGCGCCATTGGGCCCAGATCGCCCTGCGGGCGACCAGTATCGGCGCGTGGTTTTCCATGCTGGCCTTCGCCGGCGACGCCCTCGAACGGGCGCTGTTCGTCTCGCCGGTGCTGGATATGGAGCACCTGATCCGCAATATGATGCTCTGGGCGCATGTGGATGAGGACCGCCTTCGCACAGAGCGGGAGATCGCCACGGACTTCGGCGAGACCCTGTCGTGGGAATACCTTCAATATGCGAAGGCGCACCCCATCGTGAAATGGGATGCGCCCACAGCGATCCTGTATGCGGGGCGGGATAACCTCACCAGCCGCGACACCGCGGAGAATTTTGCCCGCGGCTTCGGCTGTAGCCTGACCGTTGTAGAGGACGGCGAGCACTGGTTTCACACGCCCGAACAGTTGGAGGAGCTGGACCGCTGGACACAGCGAAACACGTGACCGCCCGGCGCTTTGTTATCTGTGTTTCACCGGGTAACAGACTGCGGTGACAAACTCGTCGGGGTTTTGCGTCTTATGGGGACTCACGTGGTAGATGTTGAAGGCCGGACCGTCGTACTCATACCCGTTGCCCCGCACCCAGGCGGCCACCGCGGCATTCACCTCGTTTATCTTGCTGTAGGGGCCCTGATAGGTCGCGGAGGCGAAGCTCACCGGCGGCGCTGTCTTAAATTTGACAGGTTATGTGTCGTTTGAGCTCGTCTTTATTGTAGTGCCTGTCACAGTGGGAGAGTCAAGGGGCGCCGGTAAAAATTTCCCCACAGCAGGCGCGGCAAAAAACGGCGCGCTGCATGATCCTCTGTTTTTTCCCCAGATGCGACCGATTTATAAAAAAATGATCTTTATTACATAAAACGTGTTGACATTTGGCATAATATATGCTATTCTATTATAGCGTCATAAAACGCTGGTGTAGCTCAGCTGGTAGAGCAGCTGATTTGTAATCAGCAGGTCGGGGGTTCGAATCCGTCCACCAGCTCCATCTCCACCAAACTGAATAGGGGAGAGTTCCCGAGTGGCCAAAGGGGGCAGACTGTAAATCTGTTGTCACTGACTTCGATGGTTCGAATCCATCCTCTCCCACCATGTCGGAGCAAGCTATGTATCGCTTGCTCCGACTTTTTTCAAAAATCACGCTCGGCGCACCCGTTCGGTTGTAAACGCCTTCACGGCAGTTCGCTGTGGCTATCAACTTTTTATGAGTTGCTGGGGTTCAACTCCACCCGCTGAAAATACTAAAATATCTTTTTATGTTTCTCTCACACCAACCACGTTAATCACGTTTGAGCAGTCGCTTGGACGTGATTTTTTACGGAAAGAAGGTTTTCCCCATGGCCGTACAACATCCCCCCAAACAGATGTCGGACACCTTTCTTCTCGGCGCGCTGCTGGCGGTGGTGGGCGGCTTTCTGGACGCACACACCTACCTCGCGCGGGAGCATGTCTTTGCCAATGCGCAGACCGGCAACATGGTGCTGTTTGGGCTCAACCTCGCCGAGGGCAACCTGCGCAAGGCCGCAGCCTATCTGTTGCCCATCCTCGCCTTTGTGCTGGGCGTCCTGCTCACCGAGGCTATCCGCAGCCGCTTCCGCGCCAGCCGGCCGATCCACTGGCGACAGATCGTCATCCTCATCGAGCTGTTGGCCCTGGCCGCAGTCGCTTTCCTGCCCGCGCCCGGCGCGAACATCTTCGCCAACACGCTGGTGTCCTTTATCTGTTCGGTACAGGTCCAGAGCTTCCGCAAAGTGGGCGGCAACCCATTCGCCACCACCATGTGCACCGGCAACCTGCGCAGCGCCTGCGAGCAGTTCTGCCGCTTCCGCCAGACGCGCGACCCGGCCGCCTTGCACAGCTCCCTGCAATACTGCGGCATCATCCTGTTTTTTATTGCGGGCGCAGTTTTGGGCGCAGTGCTCACCCACTGGTACGCCCAGCGGGCCGCGCTGTTTTCTTGCGCGCTGCTCGCCGCGGTGTTCGCCCTGATGTTCCTTCGCAGAGAAGTGCTCTGAAAATACACCTCCGACATGGCCCGAGGCCGGGAAACCGGCCCCGCGGCCTTATTTTTTTGTCCGCTGTGTAGATTTTGCAGCGCATCCCGCAAGCCCAGTCCCCTTGGATGCCGTTTATGAAAGGGGGCCGATATTGGATGAAAACCATTCAGGCGCGGCAGCAGCAGCGCAGCGATGCGGCGGCAAACTGGGCGGCGGCAAACCCGGTGCTGCTCTGCGGCGAAATCGGATTTGAAAGCGACACAAGAAAGTGGAAGATCGGCGACGGCGCGAGCGCTTGGAGCGCGCTCGCCTATCAGGCGGATGGCACGGGCAGCGGCACGGTGACCAGTGTCAACGGAAAGGCGCCCGATTCCGGCGGCGAAGTGACCCTCGCGGCGGCCGATGTGGGAGCAGCGGCAGCGGACCACACCCACACCCCCGCGTCGATCGGGGCGGCAGCCTCCGGGCACACCCACAGCGCGGCCACCACCAGCGCCGCGGGATTCATGTCTGCCGCAGACAAAACCAAGCTCAACGGCGTCGCAACCGGGGCCAACAACTATGTCCTGCCGGTCGCGGGGACCGCGCTCGGCGGCGTCAAAAACGGCGGAAACGTCACCGTCAATGAGGACGGCACCATGACCGCACCGGAGGGCGGCGGTGGCGATGTCTCGTCGGTCAACGGCAAGACCGGCGCGGTGACGCTGGCGGCCGCGGACGTGGGCGCGTTGGGTAAAACAGTGCAAACAGTGACCAGTTGGGGCGGCGCTGTGGATTCCAATGGGCTGTACCGCAGCGGCGGGACCGCGGAAGGCGCCCCGGACAGCACGGCGGGCGTCAGCAGCGAGGAATGCTATGGGATCACCATCGATGCAGCGCAGCTTGTCATGCGCAACAACTATTTCAACAGGGATCCGTGGGCGGGCTTCCGCGTCTACATGGGCAGCGGTTATTTCAGCGATTGGATGCAGTTTGCCTCCTCGGGCTCCGGCGATTCGGGCCTTCCGGTGACAACCGTGACGGACTGGGACAGCGCCTATCGGACCGGGTTTTATTACGCATACAACGCCTCGAACGCGCCGTCCACCAAGACCTACATCTTCGCCTGGGTCATCAGTGCCGAAAGCGCCTATGCCGGGGTGCAGTTTGCGTGGCAGCACGGGTCCTCCCCGACTCTTTATGTGCGCACCTTCACGGTGCGGGATTGGGAACTGCCCGAATTTTATTTTGGGGATTGGCGGACTGTTTTCAGCGCGTCAACCTGATAAGGAGAGGGAAATATGATTATCATAGGCGGCAAACTATTGGAAGGGGACGCGACGCTTGTGCGGCGCGAGCTGCGCGGCGCGGCGCGTCCTGCGCTGGAGCTGCACATCACGGGCAGCAGCTATGCGGAACTGGCGGAACTGTTTGTGGATAACGCGGCGTTCTCGCTGCGG
>NZ_JACRST010000028.1 GCF_014384885.1 Ligaoa zhengdingensis | reverse complement strand
ACGACGACTGCCTTTTGATACACGTCAAAAGGCAGGAAAAACGTGTCAAAGGGGGCACCCCTTTGAAAACCCCCGTTGTGCGCCCGGGCCGGCAGCGCCGGCAGGCAATCCGGGTTGGCACTTGCGTTGTGCAAGGTGCAACCCGCGCACAGGGCCAGCGGCTTCGGGTAGGGTGCCCTGCAATTTGTACGGTGCTATCCCCGGTAACGCCGCCGGGTGCATACCCGGCGCTTCGCTCCCACGAACCATTGCCCCTTACGGGGTGCCCTCGGGCGACGCCTGCACGGCGAGCAGGCACCGCACCGCTTAATTTTTGGCTCTGGGTCAGGAAAGCGCTTTGCATTGTTATGCCGCGCCTTGGGCCACGGGGGGCGGAGGATCTAGGGCAAGCGGGGAACGGCTGAGTAGATGCGGGCATTACCCGAGGGAATCCCGCTCGGCGCAGCCGCAGCGGGACAGCCGCCCGCGTGGAGCGAGTGGGCCCCACGAAATTTTCACGAAGCGACTCGCGGGCGGGTGCCGAGGGCACTTGTGAGAACCGGTAAAGACAGCGCAGGCCGTCTACTCCGCCCCAGGGGGGATGCCAAAGGGGGGAACGCCCTTTGGCGCGCTTTTGCATCCTTTTGGCGCGTACCAAAAGGATGGCGTCGCGCGGGGGCGCAACCCCGCCGGACATGCGCCCGGGGCGGTGCCGAGGCAGGCGCACGGCAGTGCGCAAAACACTGTACCCGAAGCCAGTAAATAGCAGCAAACCCTTACTGGCCAGGGCCAAACCGGGCCGGTTGCGCTACAGTGCGCAAACGCTCTGGCCGTAGCTGCAAGGCAGGGTATAAACTAAAGCGCTCAGGCCCAGGCGGGGCCAGGCGCACCTTGCACCCCGCGCCCGGTTGACGAAACGCCCGGTTTGGGGTATGATACCCATAAGACGAAAAAAACCAACCGGATTGGGGGCCGTAAGCATGAAAAAAGAGTGCATGTTCAGACGTTTTCTCTCGGTCGTGCTTCCCATTGTTTTTCTGATGGCGTCGGTGGGGTACATCGTGTACCGCCTGCTGGGCGAACGCAGCTATCGCGAAAAGTGGAAGGACTACGAGGACTGCGGGCTGATCTGACCAAAGCAAAATAAAAATCCACCGGGAAACAGTTTCCGGTGGATTTTTTTGTTATACCTCGGGATCGCCGGCGGGCGGGATCGGGTAGACCGAGTCGTCCGCTGCGGTGTAGAGCTCCTCGCAATCCTGCTGGATGCGCTCCAGCCGCTCGATGGTATCGGTGATCTCGTTGAACAACAAATGGTACATCTTTTGATAATCGGGCATATGGCTCCTCCCATCCGGCGGTCAGGTCTTGTCGCCGGGCTTGAAGATCAGGGCGATAATCAGCGCAAAGATGATGGCGGCCGCAATGCCGCCCGCGGTGGCGGTGAGTCCGCCGGACAGGATGCCGAACAGGCCCTTTTCCGCGAGACCCTCGCGCACGCCCTTGGCCAGCAGATGGCCGAAACCGGTGAGCGGCACCGAAGCGCCCGCGCCCGCAAAATCGACGAGCGGCTGGTACAGCCCCAGGCCGGAGAGGATCACGCCGCTTACCACATAGCCCACCAGGATGCGGGCCGGGGTGAGCTTGGTTTTATCGATGAAAATCTGGCCGATGGCGCAGAACGCGCCGCCCACCAGAAACGCCTTGAGGTAGGTGAGGAACAGTTCCATCACAAAACCCCCTTTCGACCGGGTTCGCTGGAAAGATACACCAAATGCGCGATGCCCGGGATCGATTCGCCCTGCTGCACCGAGGTCGGGCTCATCAGCGCGCCGGTGGCGATGAACAGCACGTCGTGCAGCTCGCCGGTTCGCAGCTTGGGCAGCACATCCGCGCACAGCACCACGGCGCTGCACCCGCAGCCCGAACCGCCCGCGTTTATGTCGAGCTGGTTCTGGCGGTCGTAGATGATGAGGCCGCAGTCGTTGTGCTTGTGGCCCAGCGTCACCCCGTCGCGCGCCAGCAGCTGGTGCAGCAGGTCGGTGCCCACCTGGCCGAGGTCGCCGGTGAGAATCAGGTCGTAGTTGTCCGCGCCGGTGCAGGTGTCCTCAAAAAAGGTCTCGATCGTCTTGGCGGCGGCCGGGGCCATGGCAGCGCCCATGTTGTTGAGGTCCTTGATGCCCAGGTCCTCGATGGTGCCCACGCACACCGCCTTGACATAGGGCGGCGCCGTGTTTTTACCCACCACCGCGCTGCCCGAGCCGGTCACCGTCCACTGGGAGGTGGGGGTGCGGGTGCCGCCGTATTCCAGCGGGAACCGGAACTGGCGCTCGGCCGAGCAGAAGTGGGAGGAGGTCACCGCGAGGCAGACGTTCGCAAGCCCGCCCTCGAGAAACATCGAGGAGAGCGCGAGCGATTCCGCCATGGTGGAGCAGGCGCCGTACAGCCCCAAAAACGGGATGGACAGGTCGCGCAGGCCGTAGTTGGAGCCGATGCACTGGTTGAGCAGGTCGCCCGCGAACATGAAATCCACGCTGTCCGGCGAGAGGTTCGCCTTTTCCAGCGCCTTGCTGGCGCACAGCTTTTGCATCTGGCTTTCGGCCTTCTCCCAGGACTGCTGGCCGAACGAGGTGTCCTCGTTTAAAATATCAAACTTTTGGCCGAGAGGGCCTTCGCCCTCCTTTTTGCTGGCCACCGCCGCAAACGACAGCACCGAGGGGGCGCTGTCCAGCCGCAGGGTGTGCTTGCCTAGCTTGGTCGGCATAGGATCAGATCCTTTCCCCGGCGGGCCGGGGCCCGCCGCATGTGTAATCGTTTAAAACAGTTGGAACAAAAAGAGGATCAGGCCATAGATCACGCTGGCGGCGACGCCGTATACGATCACCGGCCCCGCGATGGAGAACATCTTCACGCCGATGCCCAGGATGAGGCCCTCGCTTTTAAATTCCAGCGCCGGCGCGGATACCGCGTTGGCAAAGCCGGTGATCGGCACCAGGGTGCCCGCGCCGCCGAGGCGCGCCAGCTTGTCGTACAGGTTGAGGCCGGTGAACAGCACGCTCAGAAATACCAGCGTGACCGAAGCGGTGCCGCTGGCCAGTTCCGCGTCCAGGCCGGCCATGGTATAGAGCTCGATGAAGAACTGGCCGAGCGTGCAGATCGCGCCGCCGATCAGGAACGCGAGCAGCATGTCCTTGCCCAGTGGAGAGTTGGGCGAGGCTTTTTGGTTCATGCCTTCATATTCTTTTGGCGTAAGTGCCATACTGTTTATCACACCTTCACATTTTGTTGCTTGAATCTGCGCTGAAATCCTGCTATGATGCTATCTGTGATAAAAAACAAGGGTGCTATACGCGGACTTCATCACGGATTTAGTATGGCGGACCGCAGACGATTTTATGAGAAATCCAGGTCAGGTACAATCTGGCCGGAAAGGCGTGAAATTTTTGGCCGAACGAAAATTTTTCAATAAAAAAACCGACGCCGCCGTGACCGGCCTGCTGCTGCTGGCCGCCGCGGGCTTTGCGCTGTTCTACTGGCTGCGGCCGCAGGGGGACAACCCCACAGCGGTAATCTCGGTGGACGGCGCGGTGGTGCGGGAGATCGACCTCACAAAGGCGGCGGATGGGCGCTTTTCGCTCACCGACCGGCCGGTGAGCTTTGAAATCAGCGGGGGCCGCATCCGGTTTGTGGATGTGGACTGTCCCGACCACATCTGTGAAAACACCGGCTTTGTCTCCCGCCCGGGCGAGAGTGCGGTGTGTATGCCCAACAAAACCGCGCTGCAAATCCGCGCGGGGGCCGCAGGGCGGTAAAAATAACTAATTGAAGCGCAACTTTTACTTTGAATTTGGTAGCTTTTGTGGTATGATAGATTCAGGTGAAATCTGGGCGGGCACGCCCATCAGGAAGGATTAACAGACTGGCATGAAGGCAAAAATAATCATGATTACGTCCGGCAAGGGCGGCGTGGGCAAATCCTCCATCTGCGCGGGGTTGGGCTACTACCTGGCGCGGCTGGGGAAAAAGGTGCTGATCCTGGAAATGGACAGCGGCCTGCGCTGCCTCGACATCATGCTGGGGGTGTCCGAGCGCACGGTGCACGACATCAGCGACGTGCTGTGCGGCCGGTGCGAGCCGATCAAGGCGATTTACAGCTCCCCCATCACAGATAACCTTTCGATGATGCCCGCAACCCTGCGTCCCGATTCCAACTATTCGTCCAAGCTGTTCTACAAGCTCTGCAAGGGGCTTTCGCACTATTACGATTTCATCCTCATCGAGACGCCCGCAGGTTTTGGCCGCACCCTCATCGATATCACGCGGGTCTGTGACCTCGCGCTGCTCATCGTCACGCCCGACCCGATCTCCATGCGGGACGCCAAAATTCTGTCGGATTACCTGGATGCGCACGGACTGACCAGACAGCGCATCGTCATCAACAAGGTGAAAACCACACGCGGCCGGTTGGAGGTGCTGCCCCATCTCGACGTCGTGATCGATACGGTTCTGGAGCCGCTCATCGGGGTGATCCCGTATGAGCCGGAGATGGTGCGCGCCCTCGCGCAGGGGCGCATGATCTCCACGCGGTACACCGCGGGGGTGGCCATCCAGAACATCGCGCGGCGCCTCACCGGCGAATTTGTCGAGTTGGCGGTGGAATGACCCGCCCTCCGCGCAACCCGGCCCGCCCGAACAGGAACTACAACACCATTGGAGGGAAAGATCAGTGAATATAGCAGTTACGGCGCACGACGCAAAAAAAGAACTCATGGTACAATTCTGCATTGCCTATTGCGGGGTTCTCAGCCGTCACAACCTGTGCGGCACCGGCACCACCGCCAAGATGGTCTCCGAAGCGACAGGGCTCCAGATCGTCCGCTTTTTGAGCGGCGGGCAGGGCGGCGACCAGCAGGTGGCGGCCCGTATCGCCTGCAACGAGATCGACCTGCTCCTGTTTTTCCGCGATCCGCTCACCGTAAAACCGAACGACATCGATGAGGCGCAGCTGCTGCGCCTGTGCGACGTCCACAACATCCCGGTGGCCACCAACATCGCCACCGCCGAGGCGCTCATCCACGCGCTGGAGCGCGGCGACCTCGACTGGCGCAATATCGTCAACCCCAAAACCATGGGGATGCTGCGCTGAGTTCAGCCCTGAATGCGGCCGCCGCGGGCTTTACAAACGCGCGGCGGCGTTGTAAAATAACCTTGTCAAACATCGCACAAAGGCGACCGGATCGGGAGCAGTAACGTTTTGACCCGCCACAGAGAGGGCGCGCCGCGGCTGAAAGCGCGCCCGCACCGGCAAAACGCGAACAGACACCCGAGAGCCGGCGGGGGGAACGGCAGGCCCTGGGGGGCGGCCCGGTAGCCCCGCACGCGGGCCCCGCGTTAAGGGGCGCTCAAGCGGCGTGCGCCCCGGCGCGCGCAACGAGGGTGGCACCACGGAACATGCTCCGTCCCTTATCACAGGGGACAGGAGCATTTTTTGTCGGTTCCGCCTATCCACCCGCGGGCCACGCCCGCACCGAAAGGAGAAACAAATCATGGCATTGTTGACACAGGCGCCCAAGGGCACGCAGGACGTGCTGCCGCGGGACAGCTACAAATGGCAGTATGTCGAGGGCCTGGCGATGGAGATCGCGCGGCTGTACGGCTTCCAGGAGATGCGGGTGCCCACCTTTGAGCACACCGAGCTCTTTAACCGCTCGGTGGGGGACACCACCGACGTGGTGCAGAAGGAGATGTACACCTTTTTGGACAAGGGCAACCGCTCGATCACCCTGCGGCCCGAGGGCACGGCGGGCATGGCGCGCGCCGCGGTGCAGAACGGGCTGCTCAATGAAGCGCTGCCCCTCAAGGTGAGCTACCTGGTGAGCTGCTTCCGCTACGAGAAGCCGCAGGCCGGGCGACTGCGCGAATTTCACCAGTTCGGCGCGGAGGTGTACGGCTCCGATTCGCCCGCCTGCGACGCCGAGGTGATCGCGATGGTGGGCGAGATTTTCGACACGCTGGGGGTGCGCGACCTGCGCCTCGAGCTCAACTCGATCGGGTGCCCGGAGTGCCGCGCGCGCTACCACAAGGCGCTCAAGGAGTATTTTGCCGCGCACATGGATGAGCTGTGCGACACCTGCCGCGAGCGGCTGGAGAAAAACCCCATGCGCATCCTGGACTGCAAGAGCCCGGTCTGCCACAAGATCGCAAAGGACGCGCCCAAGGTGCTCGATTACATCTGCGAGGGCTGCTCCGCCCACTTTGAAGGGGTCAAGGCGCGGCTGGACGCGCTGGGGATGCCGTATGTGGTGAACCCCACCATCGTGCGCGGGCTGGACTACTACACCAAGACGGTGTTTGAGTTTGTCACCGACCAGATCGGCGCGCAGGGCACCGTGTGCGGCGGCGGCCGGTACGACGGCCTGCTCGCCGAGATCGGCGGCCCCAAGCTGCCGGGCATCGGCTTCGCCATGGGCATCGAGCGGCTTTTAAAGGTGATGGACGCCTGCGGGGCCGAGTTCCCCGAGCAGCCCGCCTGCGCCATCTACATCGGCAGCATCGGCGAGGCCGCGTCGGTCAAGGCGTTCGCGCTGGTAAATGAGCTCCGCGAGGAGGGCTTCTGGGCCGAATGCGACACCATGGGCCGCGGCGTGAAGGCACAGATGAAATATGCGGACAAGCTCGGGTGCCGCCTGAGCTGCATCCTGGGTGACAACGAGCTGGAGAGCGGGCGCGCGAACGTCAAAAATATGCGCACCGGCGAGACGCACGAGGTCGCGTTCGACGACCTCATCGACTTTGTCTACGACGCGCAGGTGGCGGTGCTCACCGAGAGCATCCGCGAGACCGAGATCAACCCGTGAGCCCACCTCACGGAGCATAAGGAGAGAACAGATATGGCAGACACGATGAACGGGTTCAAGCGGACCCACTATTGCACAGACCTGAATGAAGGCGACATCGGCCGCGAGGTGATCGTGGCGGGCTGGGTACAGAAGGCGCGCAACCTCGGCAACCTGATGTTTGTGGACCTGCGCGACCGCACCGGCATTTTGCAGCTCGCGTTTGACGACGCGACCGACCGCGCGGTGTTTGAAAAGGCCGAGGGCCTGCGCGCGGAATACGTGGTGATGGCCAAGGGCGACGTGCGCGCCCGCGAGGCGGTCAACCACGATATCCCCACCGGCAAAATCGAAATTTTTGTGCGCGAGCTGCGCATTGTGGGCAAGGCCCAGACCCCGCCGTTCGAGATCACCGACACCACCAACGTCAAGGAGGAGCTGCGCCTGCGCTACCGCTACCTCGACCTGCGGCGCAGCGAGATGCAGAAAGCGCTCCAGCTGCGCCACAAGATTGTGAAGGTGGCGCGCGACTACTACGACGAAAACGGGTTTTTGGAGATCGAAACCCCCATCCTGATTAAATCCACCCCCGAGGGCGCGCGCGATTACCTGGTGCCCAGCCGGGTGCACAACGGCAAGTTCTATGCGCTGCCCCAGTCGCCGCAGCTCTACAAGCAGCTGCTGATGCTCTCGGGCTTCGACCGCTATATGCAGATTGCGCGCTGCTTCCGCGACGAGGACCTGCGCGCCGACCGCCAGCCCGAGTTCACCCAGATCGACCTGGAGATGTCCTTCGCGGATGAGGAGGACGTGATGGCGGTCAACGAGGGGTTCATGAAGCGGGTGATGAAGCAGGTGCTGGATATCGACATCCAGACCCCCTTCCGCCGCATCCCCTATGCCGAGGCGATGGACCGCTTCGGCTCGGACAAGCCGGACACCCGCTTCGGTCTGGAGCTCACCGACCTCACCGACCTGCTCGCCGGCACCGAGTTCAAGGTATTCGCGGGCGCGGTGAGCGAGGGCGGCTCGGTGCGCGCCATCAACGTGAAGGGCGCGGCCTCCACCCTCACCCGCAAGGAGATCGACAAGCTGGTGGAGTTTGTCAAAACCTACAAGGCCAAGGGTCTGGCCTACACCCGTCTCACCGCGGACGGCGAATCCTCCAGTTATGAGAAGTTCCTCAGCGAGGAGGAGAAAAACGCGATCCGCGCGCGGCTGGACGCCCAGACCGGCGACGTGCTCCTGATTGTGGCTGACGCCAAAAATAGCGTAGTGTACGACGCGCTGGGCGCGCTGCGCTGCCATCTGGCCGAGCGGCTGGGCCTCATTGAGAAGGACACCTTCGATTTCCTGTGGGTCACCGACTTCCCGCTGTTTGAGTACAGCGAGGAGGAGGGCCGCTTTATGGCCAAGCACCACCCGTTCACCATGCCCAAGGCCGAGGATATCTCGATGGTGGAGACCGACAAGGAGCACTGCCTCGCCAGGGCCTACGACATGGTGATGAACGGCTGCGAGGTGGGCGGCGGCTCGGTGCGTATCAACGACCCCGAGCTGCAGGAGCGGATGTTCCGCGCGTTGGGTTTCACGCTGGAGGACGCGCGCGAAAAGTTCGGGTTCCTCATCGACGCATACCAGTACGGCGCGCCGCCGCACAGCGGCATGGCGTTCGGCCTGGACCGCCTGGTGATGCTGATGCTTCAGAAGGATTCGATCCGCGATGTGATCGCGTTCCCCAAGGTGCAGAACGCCAGCGAGCTGATGAGCCACTGCCCGGACGTGGTGGAGCCCAAGGCATTGGACGAGCTGGGCATTGCGGTGGTGCACGAGGAGACAGAGACGCCCGCCGAATGAGCGGCGGACAAAACGACAGCGAAGGAGGGATCGCATTGAAACGGACCTGGAAAAAAGCGCTTTCGGTCATGGCGGCGGTGATACTGGCACTCGCGGTGTTCACCGGCTGCACCAGCAAGGAGGAGACCGCCTACAGGCGGCAGGTGACCGAAGCGGTGGACGGGATCAGCGTTGAGGTGGACAAGTTCCAGGCGGCTGCGGCCGAGTTGGACGAGACCCAGGCGAGCATGGACGCGGTGGTGGCTGCGGCCAAGGCCTGCCGCGAGGCGTGCGACGCAGTGGCCGAGATTGAAGCGCCCGAAGAGCTGGCCGAGGCGCACGCGCTGTTTACCGAGGCCGCCGAGGAGATCGGGGGCGCGATGGATTACTACGCGATGAGCTTCCGCGATATCGCGAGCCTCCAGGCCGCGAGCGAGACCGGCCTGCTGGAAATTGCCCAGGAGCGGATGATGCTGGGCGGGCAGAAGATGCAGGAGGCCGGCGCGGCCCTGGACGGGAAGTAAAACAGGATTTCATCACAAGGAGGAAGGGCATATGGCTGCCGCCAATCCACTCACCTATTTGGAAGCGATTCGTGGGATGCTCGCCAAACAGTGGCCCGACAACCGGACGGTGAACCTGGTTTGCCACGGGCACAGCGTCCCGGCGGGGTATTTCGCCACCCCGTTTGTCAATACCTTTGAGGCATACCCCGCGCTGCTGCACCGCGCCATCAAGGAGCGGTTTCCGTTCGCGGTGCTCAATGTGATCGTCACCGCGATCGGCGGGGAAAACTCCGTGCAGGGCGCCGCACGGTTTGACAGCGAGGTGCTCAACCACCGCCCGGATGTGCTCACCATCGATTATGCGCTCAACGACCGCATGGTCGGCCTGGATGCGGCTGAGGCCGCATGGCGCTCGATGATTGAGCGGGCGCTCGCGGTGGGGGTGAAGGTGATCCTGCTCACCCCCACCTGGGATGAGACCTATTTCGACCGCTCGGAGGGCTGGGAGCAGCTCACCGCGCACGCCGCACAGGTGCGGCGGCTGGCCGCGGAATATGGGGTGGGCCTGGCGGACAGCTTCGCAGCGTTTGAGGGGTATCTCGGCGCGGGCGGGGCGCTCACCGACCTGCTCTCGCACGTCAACCATCCGTCCGGCTTGGGGCACCGGCTGGTTTGCCGCGAGCTGGCGGCCTTTTTCCGCGCCAAGTGAGCGCTTTCACTGTAGCGCAACTGGGGCTCGGCTTGGGCCTGGGCGCTTTGGTTTGCACCTGGCCTGCCAGCTTCGGGCAGAGCGGTTGCGCACTGCCGTGCGCCTGCCTCGGCACCGCCCCCGGGCGCATGCCCGGCGGGGTTTCGGCCCCGCACGACGACTCGCTTTTGGTACACGCCAAAAGCGAGCAAAAACGTGTCAAAGGGGGCACCCCTTTGAAAACCCCGTTGTGCGCCCGGAGATAAAATCTGCGCTGATGAAAGCGAAGTGCGGCAAGCTCCCTCGGCAATGGTTCTGAAGTCGCTTCGCGAAAAGTGGGAAGGGCACGCTTCGCTCCCACGAACCATTGCCCCTTACGGGGTGCCCTCGGGTGGCACCCGCAAAGCGCGCAGGCACCGCACCGCTTGATTTTTGGCTCCGGGTCGGGTCGGCAACGCCGACAGGAAAGCCGGGGATGACACTTACTAGGCCATGGGGCGCAGTGGCCGAAGCCGGAAAAGCCCTAGTAAGAAAAACGCACTTACGCCCTCGGAGGGGCGGAGGATCTAGGGCAAGCGGGGGACGGCTGAATGTATGCGGGCATTACCCGAGGGGATCCCGCCAAAGGCGGGACAGGTGCCTGATTGGAGCGAGTGCGCTCCTTGGAATTTGCACGAAGCGACTGGAAGGCACGTCGGCAGCGCCGACCTGGCAATCCGGGTTGGCGCTTGCGCCATACCGGGTGCGTCCTCCGCGCGGATGCTGCACTTTGCTTAACAAACGAGCCTGCCCGGCTTTCCTCCGGCCGTTGGCCGGCCGCCCCAAGGGGGGATGCCAAAGGGGGGAACGCCCTTTGGCGCGCTTTTGCATCCTTTTGGCGCGTGCCAAAAGGATGGCGTCGCGCGGGGGCGCAACCCCGCCCAGGGATGCCCCCGGGGGCAATGCCGAGGCAGGCGCACGGCAGTGCGCAAGGCGTAGCCGCATGGCCAGGCGAAACCCCGCCGCACGGCAGTGCAAAAAATACCCCGCCCGCAGAGCGGCGCGGCACAACCCCTCCGCAAAAAGGCAGCAAAAAGCCGGGCAGGGATGATAGTGCCATCCCGCCCGGCTTCTGTTTGAAGACGCAAAAAGGGCGCTGCATGTTTTTACTCATACAGCCCCCCGAATGTTTCCCCTTCATTCGTGCAACGCAGGCCGCCTGCAAAATACAGCGCGGCACATCCTCCCCGTGTGTGGAACGCATATCCATCTTCGACTTGCAAGGTGCGACTTTTATGCGTGTCAGTGTGTGAGCACATCGCTGGCTCCTTTACAGCGGGGGAAAAATGTTGTATAATGTCGGTTGCAGGGCGCGGCTGTCGCCGCAGTGTATGAGATGAAGCCTCATATGCAGGGCGCGGAAGTTCCCGCTTCCGGGCCTGCCTTGCGCTTTTTGCGCCTCGAGTTTATTATAGGGTATCTTTGCCAAAAAAGCAAGTGTTTTGTCGAATTTTGCGCGGTGGCTGCGGCTGCCGCGCTTTTTCTGTTTTGGCAAGAAAAGGCGGGCCCCGGAACGATCTCCGGGGCCCGCCTTGTTGCATCGGGAAAATATTATTCGTAGAGCTTCGCGAGTTTCTGCAGGTGCTCCCACTTGTCGGCAGCAACCTTCTCCGCCTTGTCGAACAGCACTTCCGCGCGCTCGGGGAAGGAACGGGTGAGCGAGGTGTAGCGGACCTCGTTCTTGATGAAGTCGGCGTAGCTTGCGCTCGGCGCCTTGGAATCGAGCTGGAACGGGTTCTTGCCCTCTTCCTTCAGGCGCGGGTCGAAGCGGAACATATGCCAGTAACCGGCCGCAACCGCGTTCTTAATCTCGGTTTGTGCGTTCACCAGGCCGCCCTTGATGCCGTGGTTGATGCAGGGCGCATAGGCGATGATGAGCGACGGGCCGTGATAGCTCTCAGCCTCGTGGAACGCCTTGATGCACTGGTTGTAATCGGCGCCCATGGCCACCTGGGCCACATACACATAGCCGTAGCTCATGGCAATCGCGGCGAGATCCTTCTGCTTGACCTCTTTACCGGCCGCAGCAAACTGCGCCACAGCGCCGGTCGGGGTCGCCTTGGAGGACTGGCCGCCGGTGTTGGAGTAAACCTCGGTGTTGAACACCAGGATGTTGACGTCCTCGCCGGACGCGATCACATGGTCGAGGCCGCCGAAGCCGATGTCGAACGCCCAGCCGTCGCCGCCGAAAATCCAGTTGGATTTCTTGGCCAGGAACTCTTTGTTCTTGAGGATCTCCTTGCCCGCCTCGCAGCCGCAGGCCTCGAGCTCCGCGATCAGCTTCTCGGTGGCAACGGCGTTCTCCTTGCCGTCGTTCACAGTGGCGAGGTAAGCCTCGCAGGCCTCTTTCGCAGCGCCCTCAGCGTTCTTGGAAAGCTCGAGCACCTTGGCGATCTGCTGGTTGCGCAGGGTGGCCTGTGCCAGATACATGCCGTAACCGTACTCGGCGTTGTCCTCAAACAGGGAGTTCGCCCAAGCCGGGCCAAAGCCCTTCTTGTTGACGGTGTACGGGGTGGAGGGAGCGGAGCCGCCCCAGATGGAGGAGCATCCGGTCGCGTTGGCGATATACATGCGGTCGCCGAACAGCTGGGTGGCGAGCTTCGCATACGGGGTCTCGCCGCAGCCGCCGCAAGCGCCCGAGAACTCAAGCAGGGGCTGCTTGAACTGGCTGCCCTTGACGGTGGTCTCTTTGAATTTCTCCAGGACCTCGGGCTTCACGCCGAGCTCCATGTTGTAATTGAAGCCTTCCTGTTTGTCGCGGTTGTTGTCCAGGGCGTCCATCACGAGGGCCTTCGCGCCCTTCTTGCCCGGGCAGACGTTCGCGCAGGAGCCGCAGCCGGTGCAATCCAGCACCGAGACGGTGATGGCGAACTTGTAGCCGGGCATACCGGTCATATCGACAAACTTCTGGCTTGCGGGGGCCTTGGCGGCCTCTTCCTCGGTCATCACCATCGGGCGGATAACCGCGTGCGGGCACACATAGGAGCAGAAGTTGCACTGGATGCAGTTTTCAGGCTGCCACACCGGCACGTCCACAGCGATGCCGCGCTTCTCGTAGGCGGAGGAGCCCAGCGGGAAGGTGCCGTCCTCGGCGCCCTTGAACGCGGAGACGGGGAGCTTCTCGCCTCTGTGCGCGTTGACGGGGATTTCGATGTTGTTGACGAAATCCACCAGGTCTTTTCTCGAACCGGTCACGGCCGCGGCGGGCGCGTCGTCCGGGGCGTTCTTCCACTCCTCGGGAACCTTGACCTCGACAATGGCCTTCGCGCCCATGTCGATGGCGTCGTGGTTCATCTTGACGATCTTCTCGCCCTTTCTGCCATAGGAAGCGGTGGCCGCATCCTTCATATATTTGATGGCGTCGTCGATGGGGATGATGTTGGCCAGCTTAAAGAAGGCGGACTGCAGCACGGTGTTGATGCGGGTGCCGAGGCCCAGCTCCTTACCGGCCTTCACGCCGTCCAGGGTGTAGAATTTGATGTTGTGGTTGGCGATGTAGCGCTTGTCCTTACCGGGCATACGCGCGTTCATCTCGTCCATATCCCAGCCGCAGTTCAGCAGGAAGGTGCCGCCGTCCTTCAGGTCCTCGATCATATCGTATTTGCCGATATAAGCGGGGTTGTGGCAGGCGACGAAGTCCGCCTTGTTGATGTAGTAGGTGGAGCGGATGGGGGTGTCGCCGAAGCGCAGATGCGAGATGGTGATACCGCCGGATTTCTTCGAGTCATACTCAAAATAAGCCTGCGCATACATATCGGTGTGGTCGCCGATGATCTTGATGGAGTTCTTGTTGGCGCCCACGGTGCCGTCCGAGCCGAGGCCCCAGAATTTGCAGCTGGTGGTGCCGGCGGGGGTGGTGTCGGGGTTCTCGGTCTCCTTCAGCGAGAGGAAGGTGACGTCGTCGTCGATGCCGATGGTGAAGGTCTTCTTATCCAGCGCAGCCGCGTTGTTGTAAACGGCGATGATCTGCGCGGGGGTGGTGTCCTTCGAGCCGAGGCCGTAGCGGCCGCCCAGCACGGGGACGTTCGCGAACTTGCTGTCCTTGAGGGCCGCAACCACGTCGAGGAACAGGGGCTCGCCCAGGGAGCCGGGCTCCTTGGTGCGGTCGAGCACCGAGATCACTTTAACCGTATCGGGGATAACGGCCAGCAGGTGTTTGACCGAGAACGGACGGTACAGGCGGACCTTCACCAGGCCGACCTTCTTGCCGTTGGCGTTCAGGTAGTCGATCGTCTCGTCGATGGTGTCGCAGACCGAACCCATGGCGATGATGACGTTGTCCGCATCGGGCGCGCCGTAGTAGTTGAACAGGCCGTAGTTGGTGCCGATCTTGGCGTTGACCTTGTTCATATACTCCTCAACAACCTCGGGCAGCGCGTTGTAGAAGGGGTTGCACGCCTCGCGCGCCTGGAAGAAGATGTCGCCGTTCTGGGCGGTGCCGCGCAGCACGGGATGCTCCGGGTTGAGGGCGTTCTTGCGGAACGCTTCCACCGCGTCCATGTCGCACATCTCTTTGAGGTCCTCATAGTCCCAGGTCTCGATCTTCTGGATCTCGTGGGAGGTGCGGAAGCCGTCGAAGAAGTTCAGGAAGGGGACGCGGCCCTTGATGGCGGACAGATGCGCCACAGCGGTGAGGTCCATGACCTCCTGCACGCTGCTTTCGCACAGCATGGCGAAGCCGGTCTGGCGGCAGGCGTACACGTCGGAGTGGTCGCCGAAGATGTTGAGCGCATGGGAAGCGACGCAGCGCGCCGAAACGTCGATGACGCCGGGCAGCAGCTCGCCGGCCATTTTATACATATTGGGGATCATCAGCAGCAGGCCCTGGGAAGCGGTGAAGGTGGTGGTGAGCGCACCAGCCGCCAGCGAGCCGTGCACGGTGCCCGCGGCGCCCGCCTCGGACTGCATCTCTACGACGCGAACCTCGTTGCCGAAGATGTTTTTACGGCCGCCGGCGCTCCACTCGTCCGCAGCCTCAGCCATCACCGAAGACGGGGTGATCGGGTAGATCGCGGCCACATCGGTAAAGGCATAGGACACGTGAGCGGCAGCATGGTTGCCGTCCATGGTTTTCATTTTTCTAGCCATGTTCTTTGTTTCCTCCTTAAAATTTAAACTGCCAGTAAGCCAGTCTTGAAAAAAGACTTTACCTTGTAAATATTAACACTTTTGCCGTGCGGTGTAAAGAGCAAAACGGGCATTTAAAAGGTTAAAATGGTGTAAACAGCCGCGCGTTTTTGTGACTTTTGGCGGTTTTAAAACGGCTTTGTCCCACTTGTGCACAAAAAACGCGCAAAAACCGCCGCCTCCGGCGCTGGGGCGCGATTTGGCCGCGCAAAAGGGGGTGGCGCTTGTGGAACTGCGGCGCACACCCGCGCACCGCGCCGCAAGCCGCCGCGTGCAAATTGACAAGGGGCGGTAAAAACGGTATCATAAAAATGATATCCCTTATTTTGAATCAAAAGTTGCGGGAATATGCCCGCGGAAGGAGTTTGAAGGACAACATGGATGATCCCGGCGGCAGTATCTGGTTTTACATCGGCCTGTTGGTATTCCTGATTTTCAGCAACGCGTTTTTCGCCATGAGCGAACTCGCGGTGATCGGCCTCAACGACGCCAAGCTCGCCAGGATGGCGGAGGACGGCGACCGCAAGGCTAAAATTTTGGCGCGCCTCACCGCGCAGCCCAGCCGCTTCCTTTCCACCGTGCAGGTGGGCGTCACCCTGGCGGGGATGCTCGCATCGGCGGTGGCGGCGGACACCTTTGCGGATATGCTGGTGGCGGCGGTGACCATCCCGGGGGTTTCCCCGGCGGTGCTGCGGATGATCGCGCTCATCGTCATTACCTTTTTGCTCAGCTACATCACCATCGTGTTCGGCGAGCTGGTGCCCAAGCGCATCGCCATGCGCTACCCAGAGAAGGTGTCGTTCGCGCTGGCGGGCGCGCTCAACGTGTGTTATAAGGTGGAGCGCCCGTTTGTGGCGCTGCTTTCCGCCACCACCAACGGGGTGGTGCGGCTGTTCGGCATCGACCCCAACGCCGACGACGAGCAGGTGACCGAGGAAGAAATCCGCATGATGGTGGATGTGGGCAACGAGCGCGGGGTGATCGAGGAGAGCCAGCGCGAGATGATCAACAACATCTTCGAGTTCGACGACCGCACGGTGGGCGAGGTGATGACCCACCGCACCGAGGTATCCGGCGTGGAGGTGGACGTCACCCTCGACGAGGTGGCGCGCCTCGCTATCGAGGACGGCTATTCCCGCATCCCGGTGTATGAGGATACGCTGGACAACATCAAGGGCATTTTGTATGTAAAGGACCTGCTGGCGATGATCAGCGGCAACCCGCCCGAGCACTTCGACGTGCGCGACTACATGCGCAAGGCGCTGTTTGTGCCTGAGAGCAACCACTGCCGCGAGATGTTTTTGGAGTTTAAGCAGAAAAAGGTGCAGATGGCGATTGTGGTGGACGAATACGGCGGCACCAGCGGCATCGTCACCATGGAGGACCTGCTTGAATCGATCGTGGGCAACATCCAGGATGAATACGACGACGAGGAGGAGGAGGTCACCCGCCTTTCGGACGACGAGTTCACCTTTGACGGCGCGGTGTCGCTGGACGAGGTGGAGCGCCTCTTAAAGATTGAGGTGCCCGACGACGTGGACTACGACACGCTGGGCGGGCTGATTATCGACCTGCTGGGGCGGATCCCCACCGAGGAGGAACACCCCACAGTGACGGTGGACGGCGTGGATTTCACGGTGCTCAAGGTGGAGGACCGCCGCGTCGCGCTGGTGAAGGCCGAGCGCCGCCCTCCCGCTGAGGATGCGGACAGCGAAAAGGAAAAATAAAACGTACAACAAAGCAGCCGCCCCAGGGGGATTCCCTCCGGGGCGGCGTTTTGCTTGCAAAGCATGAAAGCGCGTGTTATCATAAACTCGGATGCTGTCGCAAACGGCAGGCGGTTGGCCACTCCCCGGGAAAGGGGGTGGTGCTGATGGTTACATATACGGAGCTGTTCCAGTTTTGTCTGGTAGTCATCGGTATTGTTGCCCTGTTTTTGGGCAAAAAGAAATAGCCGCCCACACGTCCAAATGTAGCGGCTACCCTTTGTAGTTTCTCATTCGGGTCAACCGTCTGTCGGCGGCGTCCCTTTGTCTTTATTATAGCCGTTCCCCGCAGAAATGTCAATTCCGCCGCCCGGTGCAGCAAGCGCTGGGGCGGCGTTTTGCTTGCAAAGCGCGAAGGCGCGTGTTATCATAAACTCGGATGCTGTCGCAAACGGCAGGCGGTTGGCCACTCCCCGGGAAAGGGGGTGGTGCTGATGGTTACATATGAAGCGTTATTTTCGTTTTGTCTGGTAGTCATTGGCATTATTGCCTTATTTCAGGGCAAAAAGAAATAGCCGCCCATCCCTGCAAAAGATAGCGGCTATTCTTTAGTTCAAATCTTTCAGGGCCAACCGTCTGTCGGCGGCGTCCCTTTGTCTTTATTATAGCCGTTCCCCGCAAAAATGTCAATTCCTCCGCCTGGTGCAGCAAGCGCTGGGGCGGCGTTTTGCTTGCAAAGCGCGAAGGCGCGTGTTATCATAAACTCGGATGCTGTCGCAAACGGCAGGCGGTTGGCCACTCCCCGAGAAAGGGGGTGGTGCTGATGGTTACATATACGGAGCTGTTCCAGTTTTGTCTGGTAGTCATCGGTATTGTTGCCCTGTTTTTGGGCAAAAAGAAATAACCGCCCCATGGTCCAAATGTAGCGGTTAAATCTTTAATCGTATCTTCGGGCCAACCGTCTGTCGGCGGCGTCCCTTTGTCTTTATTATAGCTGTTTCCCGCAAAAATGTCAATTCCTCCGCCCGGTGCAGCAAGCGCCGGGCGTTTTTTGTTTTACCACCTCTCCTATATGTTAGAAAAAATAACATATCTTTCTCTGATCCTCTCGATTTAAAATACAGGAGGGATGGGCCATTACTGATATGGGGGTTATATCCCCTTAAAAAACAGAGCCATATCCCTCATACTATTTCAAAAGGAAACAATAGCAAAAACTACTAGATGGAGGGGTTCTTTATGGACATCGAAGAAACCAACCGCAGACAGATTCAGCAGATGTGTGAAAACCTGCGCCTGCTGAGCGAAGCGCGTGGGTGGACATTCGGCGAGCTGGAGCGCCGCACCGGCATCCCAAAGAAGATTCTCGTCCGCGCTGAACAGAGAGGCAATATCGGGGCGGATGTGTTGCTCACGCTGAGCGAATTTTACCAAATCAAGCCGCACCTGCTGTTTTTTCCGCTGACCCAGGAATAGCACCAAAAAGCCCCCTGCCAACTGGCAGGGGGCAAAACGCATCGATCGAGTAAAACTCGTTGTTAACGTTTGGAGAACTGAGGCGCGCGGCGGGCCGCTTTGAGGCCGTATTTTTTGCGCTCCTTCATGCGCGGATCGCGGGTGAGGAACCCGGCCTTTTTCAGGATGGGGCGAACCTCTTCGCCCGACTGCAACAGCGCGCGGGACAGGCCGTGACGGATCGCGCCCGCCTGGCCGGAGACGCCGCCGCCGGCGACGGTGCACTCGATGTCATATTTGCCGACCACATCCAGCAGGGTGAGGGGCTGACGCACGATCAGCTTCAGGGTATCCAGGCCAAAATAATCGTCGATATCTCTGCCGTTGATTTTGATGGAGCCGGTCCCGTTCGGGAACACTCTCACGCGAGCAACGGAATGTTTTCTTCTGCCGGTGCCGTAGAAATAGGGTTTTGAATCGTACATGTTATTGCCTCCTCCTTATTATAACGTCCACGCTTCGGGCTTCTGCGCGGTCTGCTCATGGGTCGAGCCCTTGTAGATTTTGCAGCGGGTGAGCTGTTTGCGGCCCAGCGTGGTGTCGGGAAGCATACCTTTTACCGCGAGCATCATGGCTTTTTCGGGGTTCTCCGCCATCAGCTTGGAGTATTTGACCTCTTTGAGGCCGCCCACCCAGCCGGTGTGACGGTAATAGATTTTCTGTTCCAGCTTTTTGCCGGTGAGCACCGCATCCGCGGCGTTGATGATGATGACGCTGTCGCCGCAATCGACATGGGGCGCAAAGGTGACTTTATGCTTGCCGCGCAGGATATGGGCAGCAGTGGCAGCGGTGTGGCCCAGCGGTTTGCCGGCGGCGTCCAGCACATACCATTTGCGGCCCGCAGCGTCGGGTTTTGGCATATAAGTTGACATAAATGGTTACCTCCCGAATTGATCTTGATGAATCGATCGTTTTGATATAGGCGCCATCCGGGCGCAAAACGAGCCCGGACGCGAAACAACAAGGTACATTATAGTATGGGCGGCGGGGCTTGTCAAGGCTTTTTGCGAAATTTTTAATATACGGGGGCCGCACGCCGTTTTTCTCGTGTTTTTGCGCGCGATCTCGCGCGTACTCGGCCGCCATTTCAAAAATTGGGGCCTTGTCATTCCTACCAAATTGCTGTAAAATAGGAGGCCGTAAGGCCCGCAATTTGAAGGAAAAGAGGAGCGCTCACGATGCAGAAGATGATTGGATATATGCGCAAGGCGATCGCCGATTATAATATGGTACAGGACGGCGACCGCGTGGCGGTGGGCGTTTCGGGCGGCAAGGATTCGGTGACGCTCCTGTGCGGGCTGGCGCGGCTGCGCAGCATCCTGCCGGTGCGGTACGAGCTCACGGCGATCACGCTGGACCCGGGCTTCGGCGGGGTGCAGACCGATTACTCGATGATTGAGGCGCTGTGCGCGCAGATGGGAGTGCCTTATGTAGTGAAGCGCACCGGCATCGGCGAGGTAGTGTTCGACCAGCGCAGCGAAAGCAACCCGTGCAGCCTGTGCGCGCGCATGCGCCGGGGCGCGCTGCACGACGCGGCCAAGGAGGCGGGCTGCAACAAGGTGGCGCTGGGTCACCATTACGACGACGCGGTGGAGACGTTTATGATGAACCTGTTTAACGAGGGGCGCATCGGGTGTTTCCAGCCGGTGACTTACCTTTCGCGCAAGGATTTGACGATGATCCGGCCGATGATCTTCGCGCCGGAAAAGGAGATTTTGAGCGCGGTGCGGCGGTGCGCATTGCCGGTGGTGAAAAGCAAGTGCCCCGCGGACGGATACACCGAGCGCACGCGCATGAAGGAGTATCTGACTGAGTTGGAGCGCGAGCGCCCGGGACTCAGAAAGCGGCTGTTCGGCGCCATGCAGCGCGGGCACATCTCGGGCTGGTGAATCGATAGCGGCTGCCTCAGCATTGCCCCCAGGGGCATCCCTAGGCGGGTTTTGCACCTGATTTGCCAGCTTCGGGCACTGCGCTCCATATCCTTAGCAAGTGTTTTCCTCGGTACCGCTCCCGGGCGCATGCCCGGCGGGGGCAATACCGGGGCAGCCGCACGGCGGTGCGCAAACGCTCTGCCCGAAGCTGCAAGGCCAACTGCAAATAGGGGCGCAGCGCCCGGTCCCTATTTGCAGAACAGATGCCGCCCAATCCGTTTGATCACCGGCCGGCTGCGCATCCACTGGTTGGAGGTCTTGTCCGGATTATAATAGTAGATCGCGCCGCCGCTCGCATCCCAGCCGTTGATCGCGTCGCGCGCCGCGCGGTAGCAGCTATCGGCCACCGGCTGGTTGATCTGGCCGTCGTTGATGGCGGAGAATGCGCCCGGCTGGTACACCACCCCGGAGATCGTGTTGGGGAACGACGAGTGCTTCACCCGGTTGAGCACCACGCCGCCCACCGCTACCTGGCCCTCGTAAACTTCGCCGCGCGCTTCGGCCGAGATGATGCGCGCCAATAGGCGGTAATCGCTATCCGAATATCCGCCCATCCCCGAGCTGCCGGTGCTGGCCGTGCCCGTGGTGGAGTTGATGCCCAGCGCGCGCAGGGTGGCGGGCCCCGCAATGCCGTCCACCGCCAGGCCGTTTTTGCTCTGGAAATAGCGCACCGCCTTTTCGGTCTGCGTCCCGTAAATGCCGTCCACAGCGCCGTCCAGATATCCCCACCGCTTCAGGCGGGTTTGAATCTCGCGCACCTCCGCGCCGCGAGAGCCCATCTTGGATAGCGCGTCCACCGAATCGTGGCTGCCTGCATAAAGCACCAGCCCAATCATCAGAATATTGAGAGCAATCAGGATCCCCAGCTTCAACGCCGGGATCAGCTTGTTCGACATGCAAATACCTCCTTAAAAAAGCGTTTGTCAAAAGTATCTCCAAACGAAGGAAGGTTTATCCGAACCTATTTCCATCCCCCTGCATAAAATAGGATGTCAAGGCTATTGTGCGGCGATGGAAAGGAGCGGACAGGTATGGAGCTGTTTTTGGTGATGGGATGCTCGATTGCAATTTGGACCGTCAGCTTTTTGCTGGGCGAACGGCTGGAGGAACGCCGGCTGAACCGCGCGGGAAAAGAAAAAGAGGAAATTTCTCGCATCGGATGAATAAAGTGGAGAAACCGCAGCCATACTATGGGTGACGCGGGCGACACGCCCGTGCTCGCCGCGCCAAATTCTGGACAAGCCGACCTTTTCTGGCATAGATAGACCAACATGTAAAAAAGTCGTCATAATTTTGCCAAAAAAGGTATTGACAAAGGGGGAGGGGCGTGGTAATATAAATAAGCTGTCCGACAGGGTGAGCGAAAGCGAGCCAGAAGCACCGAAAAAAAGTGCTTGACAAACAGTAGGGCGGTGTGGTAAGATAAGAAAGTTCCACTCCTGACGGGGCGGGGCGCTTACCAGAACGGAACCTTGAAAATTGAACAACATTCGGTTTTGAA
>NZ_JACRST010000027.1 GCF_014384885.1 Ligaoa zhengdingensis | reverse complement strand
GAAAGGTCCAGAGTACGCACGCAGGCCAGCCTGACATACATCGATTTTTTCGCCGCAACTTGGAGTTGCCGACTTTACTTCGATACAAAAATCGAGTATAATCAGAAAGCAAGGTGCGGTGTAAACCGTTGTATGCGGAGGTCAACTCTCCCCATGCAGGACTCAGGAGGTCCTAACTCCTGGGTCTGCCTTGCGATTTCTTTTCATGTCATTTACTATTATAGGTTAGATTTGGAAAAAAATCAAGGGGTTTTGTAGAAGATAGGCGGAGAAATTTCCGCCGGCAACGCCGGCAGGAGAGCCGGGGTGGCACTTACGTTATACAAGGCGCGGTGGCCGAAGCTGTGGGGCTGGGTGCGAACCCGCCTGTTTTTTTATATGTTTGCCCAAAGGGGGCGGGCCTTTTTTATTTTTTGTTAGATAAAAGCGATTCACTTGGCGGCGGGGTTTGCTTGCGGTCTTGTGGCTACGGGCACAGTGTTTTGTGCACTGTAGCGCAACTGGCCCGGCTTGGGCCTGGGCGCTTTAGTTTGCACCCGGCCTTGCAGCTACGGGCACTGCACCCCACGCCTTAATAAGCACTTTCCTCGGCATTGCCCCCAGGGGCATCCCTGGGCGGGGTTTCGGCCCCGCACGACGACTCGCTTTTGGTACACGCCAAAAGCGAGCAAAAACGTGTCAAAGGGGGCACCCCTTTGAAAACCCCGTTGTGCGCCCGGAGATAAAATCGGCGCTGATGATGCCGACACCCGGCAAGTACCCTCGGCAATGGTTCTGAAGTCGCTTCGTGAAAAGTGGCAGGGAAGCACTTCGCTCCCACGAACCATTGCCCCTACGGGGTGCCCTCGGGCGACATCAGCAAGGCGCGCAGGCCCCGCACCGCTTGATTTTTGGCTCCGGGTCAGGAAAGCGCTTTGCATTGTTATGCCGCGCCTTGGGCTACGGGGGCGGAGGATCTAGGGCAAGCGGGGGACGGCTGAGAGGATGCGGGCATTACCCGAGGGGATCCCGCCGTAAGGTGGGACAGGTGCCTGATTGGAGCGAGTGCGCTCCTTGGAATTTGCACGAAGCGACTGGAAGGCACGTCGGCAGCGCCGACAGGCAATCCGGGTTGGCGCTTGCGCCATACCGGGTGCGTCCTCCGCGCGGATGCTGCACTTTGCTTAACAAACGAGCCTGCCCGGCTTTCCTCCGGCCGTTGGCCGGCCGCCCCTAGGGGGGATGCCAAAGGGGGGAACGCCCTTTGGCGCGCTTTTGCATCCTTTTGGCGCGTTCCAAAAGGATGGCGTCCCGCGGGGGCGCAACCCCGCCCAGGGATGCCCCTGGGGGCAATGCCGAGGCAGGCGCATGGCAATGCGCAAGGCGCTGTGCCCGTGGCTGCACAGCCAAGTGCAAACCCGCCAGGCAGCGCCTGGGGGCGTTGCCAAGGAAAGCACTTGCTAAGGCGTGGGGCACACTGCCCGAAGCCAGTAAATAGTAGCAAACCCTTACCGGCCAGTGGCCAGGCCCAAGCCGGACCAGTTGCGCTACAGTGCGCAAAACACAGTGCCCGTAGCTATCAAGCGGCAACAAGAAAAATATAAAAATAAGAAGGCCCCGCCGCATCCCCGGCGGGGCCTTCTCGATGTTGTCAAATGTCCTGGTCGCCCAGCACATGCTCGGCCCCGGCGTCGGGGTCGTTGGGCTGGTCGGAAACGATCCTGCCGTCCATCACCTTGATGATCCGCCGCGCATTGGCGGCAATCTCGTTGTCGTGGGTGATGAGGATGACGGTGCGCCCCTCGCGCCACAGCTCGTTGAGGATGCGCATCACATCGCGGCCGGACTTGGAATCGAGGTTGCCGGTGGGCTCGTCGGCCAGGATGACCGGCGGCTTGGCGGCGATGGCGCGGGCGATGGCCACGCGCTGCTGTTGGCCGCCGCTCATCTCCATGGGGCGGTGGCGCAGGCGGTTGCCCAATCCCACCCGCTCCAGCGCCTGGGTGGCGAGCGTGCGGCGCTCTTCGCGTCCGAGCCCCCGGTAGATGAGCGGCAGCTCCACGTTTTCCAGCGCGTTCAGGCTGGGGATCAGGTTGAACCCCTGGAACACGAACCCGATCTCCTCGTTGCGTATCTCGCTGAGCTCGTCGTCCGAAAGCTCCGATACGTCCTTGCCATCCAGGTAGTAGGTCCCTTCGGTGGGCACGTCCAGGCAGCCCAGCATGTTCATCAGCGTGGATTTACCCGACCCGGAGTGCCCCACAATCGCCACAAATTCGCCGTGATCGATCGAAAGGGTCACCCCGTCGAGCGCACGCACCTCGTTTTCTCCGGGATTATAAATTTTGTACATCTCCCGGATATCGACCAGTTTTTCCATAGTTCCTCCATTCTCCGAAAACCTCGGACAATAACCCTGCTACCAATAGTATGCCCGGGCCGGGGGGAAGTCAATGAAAAAAATGTAAATTTCGCGGGAACAATTCTGCACGCGCCTCACAGCAGCAGCGAAAGCATCATCATCTCGCGCAGCCGGCCATATACTGGCTCCAGGTCGCACAATGGCAGGGGGTTTTTGCCCTTGCCGATCTCAATGGTGAAGGCCGGGCGGCGCAGCTTGTCGATAAACCAGTCCTTGAAGCCGCCGTGGCTCGCCAGCCCCTCGGGGGACATCAGGCGATATCCGCTGCTGGTGGCGAGCAGCTGCGCCATCAGGCGCGACCGGGTGGGGGTGTGCTCGCCGTACTTGTAGTAGATTTCCTCCCCCTGCGAGTGGTAGGCGTAGGCTTGGCGCACCGCGAATTCGCGGCAGAATGCGGTGATGGCGCGGGTTTCCGGCTCGCTTTCCGGCCGGGGGCCGCCGTAGCGGGTGGGCGCGGGGCCGGTGATGCCCGCTTCCTCCTCCATCTTGTGCAGGGTTTCCCACCCCGCATCGAAGTTGTGGTTGAGGTCCACCCCGCGGGCGTTGGCCTGCCACAGGCGGTAGTTGCCGCAGCAGATCTCCTGCACCCGCTCGCCCATGCTGCCCGCGCCCGCGCTGCCCCGCAGTGCAATCTCAATGCCGTCCGGGTTGAGGGCGGGCAGGATGATAACCCCGCGCGTCTCCATCGATTTTTTCACATCGATCTCCGCGAGGCGCTCATTTTGTGCTATACTATACAGCAGGTCGTCGAGGAACCGCAGCATCAGCAGGCAGGTCAACCATTCCAGCCCGTGGGTGCCGCCCATCAGCAGGGTGGCGCCCCGCGTGTCGCCCACTGCGGCGGCATACAGCTCGCGGCCCAGCACGCTGCGCCCAATTGAAAACACCCGGCATTGCTCCGGGTAGGCGCGCCGCAGCGCAAACAGCGCCTCCTTCACCCGGCAGTGGGTGGGCGGCCGGCGCAGCAGCAGCTCAACCTCTTCCAGATGCGCCCGCATGGCGTCCGGCTGTATCATCACATCGCATCCCTCCCGCCGTGTCCTGTCCCGGCCGGTGCATCCGGCACGCTCGTTTTTTGCAATATTATCACCCCGAACCATCCTATGAAGCAGACAACTTTCGGTATGACGGGGGATTGGAGGAAATCTTGATGGAACATGAGGAAAAAAAGTTATCGTCCAAGATGATCTACCAGGGGCGGGTGGTCACCCTGCGCACCGATATGGTGGAGCTGGAAAACGGCCAGATCACCTCGCGCGAAGTGATCGAGCACCCGGGCGGGGTGGGCATCGCCGCGCTCGACCGGGACGGCTGCCTGCTGATGGTGCGCCAGTTCCGTTACCCCACCGACACCCAGCTTTTGGAGATCCCCGCGGGCAAGCTGGAATACGGCGAGGACCCGCTGACCGCGGGCCGCCGCGAGCTGGAGGAGGAGACCGGGCACATCGCCGCCCGCTGGACCTCGCTGGGCCAGCTCTGGCCCACCCCGGCCTACGATATGGAGATGATCCACCTGTTTTTGGCCGAGGACCTCACCCCCACCCGTCAGCATCTCGACCCGGGCGAGTTCCTCACGGTCGAGCGCATCCCGCTGCAAAGGCTGGTGAAGCTGGTGCTGGACGGCAAGGTGCGCGACGCCAAAACCCAAATCGCGGTGCTCAAGCTGGCAATGGCCCGGCGCGGGCGGTGAAGCGGTCAAAATAGTCAAAAAAACAAGGCCTGAGGAATCCTGTTCCTCAAGCCTTTTTCTTTTGATTTGCGCGCAAAGCTACAGCCGCGCGAACGCCTGCAGGCCGATGAACGCGAGCAGCAGCACAAACACCGCGATGCACCCCATGCCGGAAAAGCGCAGGACGTTGTGGTCGCGCGAGGTGCCCAGCGTGATGAGCACCACGCCGGCGGCCAGCACAAGAAAACTGATGATGGGCAGAACCTGGAACAAAAAGGTATGCATGTGGGACACCTCACGTCGTCCGCGGCGGGCGGGATGGCCGGCCTGTTGTTTGCAGTCGTATCTGCCCCTCAGTATAGCATCGGCGATTTGAAAAAGATAGCGGATTTTGTGAACGGCCTGTCTTTTTTGTTCAGGCGAACGCACGCGCGGCCAGCACCGCCCAAGGGTCCCCTTCGGGCAGGGTGTGGCGCGGCTCCGCGATGTCCCACAGGTAGTGCGCATCCGAATTGTGCAGGATGAGCGCCTCGGGATCGGGCAGCAGCGGCAGCAGGCGCTGGGTCTGCGCGGGGTCCTTCACCTCGAATGCGCCGAACCCGCACTCGGGCGGGATGAGGCCGAGGCTCGCGGTGATGCTGTAGGCGCTCTTGTCGATGTGTGCGGGAAAGCACAGCCCCCCGAACCGCCGCATCAGGCCGGAAAGCTCCATCGCGCTGATCTCGCAGGCGTTGATGAGCAGCTTGGGCTCGTACCCCAGGAGCTCGTCGTCCGCGCCGAGTATCCGCTGCTCGCCGAAGATGGCGGGGTTGTTCTCCACATCGGGCAGCCGGTCGTAGACATAGCGGTCGAATTCCATCGCCGCATCCAGCGCGGGGAACAGGCAGACCGCGTGGATCTCCTCGCAGGTGTTGATCTCCATGCCACACAGCGCCGTCAGGCCCGCGGCGCGCGCCACCTCAGCAAAGGCCGGGCAGTTTTTCGAGGAGTTGTGGTCGGTCAGCGCGATCACATCGAGGCCCTTGAGCAGCGCCATGTTGACAATGTTGTTGGGGGTCATGTCGTTGTCCCCGCAGGGGGACAGCGCCGAATGGATGTGCAGGTCGTAGAACATGGCGAGGCCCCCTTTCTCAAATCATTTCCGGCCCGGCCGGCGCGGATACCAGCCCCTGGCGACCCGCTGCTCCTGCTCGAACAGCTCGCCGATGCTCCACAGGCAGGAGCACCCCAGCACCCCAAGCGCGGACGACCCGACCGGATGGGCCACCCACAGCGAGGCGGCCAAAAAGATGAGATCGGCCAGCAGAAACACCGGCCAGACCCTTTTTCCAAAGTAATATTCCGCCTTGATGACGATGGGGTGGAACACGCCGATGAGCAAAAACGCGATCACGGCGATGACAACGCCGATCCAATGCAAGGCGGTCACACCCCTTCCGCGGCCAGCGCCGTGTGGACGGCGAGGCCCGCGTCGAACGAGGGCAGCGCGGTGCGCAGCACCGCCACCCCCTGGGCTTGGGCCTTTTGCAGGCCCGCGTCGTCCATCACCGCGTCCTCAGCCAGCACCAGGCAGGCGGTGTCGGCCAGCACGGCCACGGCCACCGCGTTGACGTTGCCCATCACCGTGATCCACGCGCTGTCCGCGGGCGCCCGGCCCATCGCCCAGCTCAGCAGGTCGCAGCAGAACACGCCGGTCACCGCGCGCTCCAGCCCGTCGCCGCCGCAGGCTACGGCAAAGCCGCAGCGCTCGGCTATCTCTTTCACTGTCATGTGGAATCCCCCTTTTTGATCGAATGAAGGCCGCCCTCGCCGGTGCGGAAGCTCTGCGGGATGTGCCCCTCCAGCTTGGCGATCGAGGCGGCGATCTCCTGCATGTGCGTTTTGAGGCGGAAGATGCAGTCGTCCTGCGTGGCATACCCGCGCACCACGTCCTCGGCCAGCGCCCGGCAGGAGGGCGCGCCGCAGGCCCCGCAGTCGATGCCCGGGAACTGCTTGGCGATCTCCTCGAGTTCCGAAAGTTTCTGCATGGCGGTGGGGATATCCGGGTCGAGCTCCAACACCGGCGCATACTCCAGCGCGGTGTCGAACTTGGCGTAGGGCGGGATGGCGTCGCCGATGCGGTTGCAGGAGACGGGCAGGTATTTGCGCACCCGCTTGAGCTTGGCCTTGGCGATGTAGGGGTTCTCGACGGTGAGCACCCCGCCCACACACCCCGCCGAGCAGGCGTTGAGCTCGACAAAGTCCAGGTCGGAATATTTCTCATCCTCCAGGTCCTCGAGCACCTGGATCACGTTCTCAATGCCGTCGGCCGCCAGATAGCGGTCGTTGAGCAGCGCGTAGGCTTCGCCGCCGCTGCTGCCCCAGCTCACCCCCATGCGGCCCACCGAGACCAGCTCCTGCGGCGAGCCCGCGGCGACCTCCTTCATGGCGGAGATCATTTTGGGATAGAGGTCGCTGATGGCCAGCACCCCGTCGATGGCGCTCCTCTGGGTGCCCAGCGGCATCTTCACCGCGGTCACCTTGGCCGGGCAGGGCGAGATGAAGAATGCGCCCACCTCCTGCGGCGTGCAGCCCCAGCGCTCGCAGGCCTCCTTTTTGGCCAGGCGCGCCGCGATCTCGGCCGGGGCCAGCAGCGGCAGCACCTTGTCGAGCAGGTCGGGGAACCGCACCCGGATCAGCCGGGTGACGGCGGGGCAGGCCGAGCTGATGACCGGGCGGCAGAGGTGCCCCTCGCTCATCAGCTTGCGGGTGGCGTCGCTCACCAGCTCGGCGGCGCGCGCCACCTCGAACACCCCGTCGAATCCGAGCTTCAGCAGGGCGTTCAGGACGATGTCGATGTCGTCCAGGTTGTTGAACTGCCCGTACAATGCGGGTGCGGGCAGCGCGATTTTATAGCGGAAGCCCTCCATCAGGTCCATGTGGTCGAAGATGGGCTTCTTGGCGTGATGCGGGCACACCCGGATGCATTCGCCGCAGTCGATGCAGCGGTCGGAGAGGATTTTGGCCTTTCCGCCGCGCACGCGGATCGCCTCGGTGGGGCAGCGCTTGATGCAGTTGATGCAGCCCCGGCAGGCGTCGCGGTCCAGGGTGACCGAGTGGAAAAATTTCGTCTCCATAGGGAACCGACCTCCCGTAATACGACAGTTTCAGCGGCGCCCGGCCGCTACTGGTGCACATACACCCGCATACGCACGGTGGTGCCCACCCCGACGGTGCTCTCCACCGTCATCTCGTCGGTGTACTTCTTCATGTTCGGCAGGCCCATGCCCGCGCCGAACCCCAGCGAGCGCACGTCGTCGGGCGCGGTGCTCCAGCCCTCCTGCATGGCGAGCTCGATGTTGGGGATGCCCGGCCCGGTGTCCGCAAGCGTCATGTCGATCTGGTCGGAGGAGATCTCCACGGTGATCTGGCCGCCGTGCGCGTGGATCACCATGTTGATCTCCCCCTCGTACATGGCGATGGCCACCCGGCGGATCACGTCCGGGGCCACGCCGATCTTTTTGAGGGTCTTTTTGATGCTCGAGGACGCCTCGCCCGCGCGGGTGAAGTCGTCGCCGGGCACCGTGTAAGTAAACGTCATCGCCTGTGCCACTAGATATCGCAACCTCCTCTGAGCCCATTTTCATAGAGATGGCCGCAGGCGGCGAACATGCGCATATCGGTGGAGAGCACGGTGATGCCGCGCTCCTCGGCCAGCGCCAGCACCGAGGGGTCGGGCTGTTTGCCGCGCACAAACACCACGCAGATGATGTCCATCATCTCCGCGGTGCGGATCACCTGTGGATTGACCAGGCCCGTGAGCAGCACCGACTGGTCCTTCACAAAGGCCAGCACGTCGCTCATCATGTCGCTGCCGCAGGCGGTGTGCACCTCGCGCTCCATCGATTCGCCCTCGCAGAGGGTGCGGGCCTGTAAAATGCGTTTGATATCGTTGATTGTCATCGTTTGCCCCCCGTTTCTCAAATGCGGTTGGTTTTGCGGCGGAATATTCCGCCATAAATTTTTGATAGGGCCGTTCCCGACCGGACCTGCCCGGCTAAGGGATATAACGGCCAGGTTATAGCCATTATATCACGACAGATATGGGGAAAGCAAACAAAACGGAAAAATAAGGAATCTCTAATTTTGTGTACATAGTGCAAAACGGAACTGGATGAATTTGATAAAAACATCACAAAAATTTAGTCGAATTTTACAAAAAGCCCTTGTCGCTTTGTGTGGAATGGGCGAAAACCACGGGGAAAAGGTTGTTTTTTTTCAGAGAATCGGCGCAAAACAGTAGATTTTTAGCACCTTGTCTGATATAATTTTAACTAAATATGCCGGGGTATTTTTGCGCCCTGCTTTTCGGGTTTGGCGGGGCCGCAGCCGGCGTGATCAAGGAGGTTTATTTGATGGCTAAAACATGTGTTCCGTTCCGCGGGACCAAAGAACAGGAAGAAGCGCTCCTGAAGGTGATTGAGAACCACAGGGAGCAAAAGGGCGCTTTGATGCCGATTTTGCAGGAAGCGCAGGAAATCTACGGCTACCTGCCCATCGAAGTGCAGAAGATCATCGCACTCCAGCTGGATATCCCCCTGGAGGAGGTCTACGGCGTTGCGACGTTCTATTCTCAGTTCACCCTCAACCCCAAGGGCCAGTACAAAATCTCGGTCTGTCTGGGTACCGCCTGCTATGTCAAGGGCTCGGGCGACGTGTATGACCGCCTGCAGCAGCGCCTGGGCATCAAGGGCGGCGAGTGCACGCCGGACGGCAAGTTCTCGCTGGAGGCCTGCCGCTGCATCGGCGCGTGCGGCCTGGCGCCGGTTCTCACCATCAACGACGAGGTGTACGGCCGCCTGACCGTGGACGACGTGGATACCATCCTGGCCAAATACGCGGACAAATAAGCGCGTATGCAGGAGTTATCGCTCAACATCCTGGATATAGCGCAGAATTCGGTGAAGGCGGGCGCGGCCAATATTGAGATTACGGTGGCGGAGGACACCGCGGCCGACCGGCTGACGATCACGATCGCGGACGACGGCTGCGGCATGGACGAGGAGACGGTGCGCCGGGTGACCGACCCGTTTTACACCACCCGCACCACCCGCAAGGTGGGGCTGGGGGTGCCGTTCTTTAAAATGGCGGCCGAGATGACCGGCGGCAGCTTCGACATCCGCTCACGGGTGGGCGAAGGCACCACCGTCACCGCGGTGTTCGGCCTCAGCCACATCGACCGCATGCCGCTGGGCGACCTCGCGGGCACCATCTGCCTGCTGATGAGCTGCAACCAGCACATCGAGGTGGCGTATACCCGCGCGCGCGACGGCGAAAGCGCCACCGTGCGCACCAGCGACTTCACCGCGGTGCTCGGCGATCTGCCGCTCAGTACCCCGCAGGTGATGGAATTTATCGAGGGCTATATCCGCGAAAATACTGAAAATTGGAACGGAGGAACCTAACGTTATGAAAAGTTTAGCTGAACTTCAGGCGCTGCGCGACCAGATGAAAGCCAACATGGGCGTGCGCCATGACGATACCGACAACATCCGCGTGGTGGTGGGTATGGCCACCTGCGGCATCGCGGCCGGGGCGCGCCCCGTGCTGCAGGCCTTCACCGAGGAGGTCTCCAAGCGCAACCTGCAAAACGTCACCGTGGCCCAGACCGGCTGCATCGGCATCTGCCAGTATGAGCCGGTGGTCGAGGTGTATGTGCCCGGCAAGGAGAAGGTCACCTATGTGAAAATGACAGCGGACAAGGTTGCGAAGGTGGTCTCGGACCATCTCGTGAACGGCAACCCGGTCGGCGAGTACACAATCGGATCGATGGCGAAATAAGGGAGGAAAACGCATTATGTATCGTTCTCACGTTCTGGTCTGCGGCGGCACCGGATGCACGTCGTCGGGCAGCGCCCACATCGTGGAGGCGCTGGAAACCGAAATTAAAAAGGCCGGCCTGGAAAACGAAGTCAAGGTCATCAAGACCGGTTGCTTCGGCCTGTGCGCGCTCGGCCCCATCATGATCATCTACCCCGAGGGCGCGTTCTATTCCCGCGTAACCCCCGAGGATATCCCCGAGGTGGTGGCGGAGCACTTGGTGAAGGGCCGCATCGTCACCCGTCTGCTGTACGATGAAACCGTACATAAGGACGAGATTCTGTCGCTGGGCGAGACCCAGTTCTATAAGAAACAGCACCGCGTGGCGCTCAAGAACTGCGGCGTCATCGACCCGGAGAACATCAACGAATACATCGCCTACGACGGTTATCAGGCGCTGGGCAAGGTGCTCACCGAGATGACCCCGGCGGACGTCATCCAGCTCGTCAAGGATTCCGGTCTGCGCGGCCGCGGCGGCGCGGGCTTCCCCACCGGTCTCAAGTGGAGCTTTGCGGCGGCGTCGGAAAACGACCAGAAATATGTCTGCTGCAACGCCGATGAGGGCGACCCGGGCGCGTTCATGGACCGTTCGGTGCTGGAGGGCGACCCCCACGTCGTCATTGAGGCCATGGCGATTGCGGGCTATGCGATCGGCGCGAACCAGGGCTACATCTACGTGCGCGCCGAGTACCCCATCGCCGTCAAGCGTTTGCAGATCGCCATCGGCCAGGCGCGCGAGGCGGGCCTGCTGGGCGAAAACATCCTGGGCACCGGCTTTAACTTCAACCTCGACCTGCGCCTGGGCGCGGGCGCGTTCGTCTGCGGCGAGGAGACCGCGCTGATGACCTCCATCGAGGGCCACCGCGGCGAGCCCCGTCCCCGTCCGCCGTTCCCGGCCGTCAAGGGCCTGTTCGGCAAACCGTCGGTGCTCAACAACGTTGAGACCTACGCCAACATCCCGCAGATCATCCTGAAGGGCGCGGATTGGTTCCGCTCGATGGGCACCGAGAAGTCCCCGGGCACCAAGGTGTTCGCCCTGGGCGGCAAGATCCACAACACCGGCCTCGTCGAGGTGCCGATGGGCACCACCCTGCGCGAGATCATCGAGGAGATCGGCGGCGGCATCCCGAACGGCAAGAAGTTCAAGGCGGCGCAGACCGGCGGCCCGTCGGGCGGCTGCATCCCCGCGTCCCACATGGATATCAAGATCGACTACGACAACCTGCTCGAGATCGGCTCGATGATGGGCTCGGGCGGCATGATCGTCATGGACGAGGACACCTGCATGGTGGATATTGCGAAATTCTTCCTGGAGTTTACCGTGGACGAGAGCTGCGGCAAGTGCGTGCCCTGCCGCATCGGCACCAAGCGGCTCTACGAGATCCTCGACCGCATCACCAAGGGCAAGGGCGAGATGGAGGATATCCAGCGCTTGAAGGACCTGTCCAAGTTCATCAAAGAGAACTCGCTGTGCGGCCTGGGCCAGACCGCGCCCAACCCGGTGCTCTCCACCCTGCACTTCTTCGAGGACGAGTACATCGCGCACATCAAGGATAAGACCTGCCCGGCGGGCGTCTGCAAAGACCTGCTGCATTATTCGATTATCGCCGAGAAGTGCAAGGGCTGTACCCTCTGCGCGCGCGCCTGCCCCGCGGGAGCCATCTCGGGCGAGCTCAAGAATCCGCACAAGATCGACCCGCACAAGTGCGTGAAGTGCGGCGCCTGCATGGAAAAATGCCGTTTCGGCGCGATCGTGAAGAAATAAGAGAGGAGTGTACCATAGAATGGATATGGTGAATATAAAGATCAACGGTATGCCCTTGTCCGTGCCGAAAGGTTCCACTGTTTTAGAGGCCGCACGGCTTGCCGGCATCAAAATTCCCACCCTGTGCTATTTGAAGGAGATCAACGAGATCGGCGCCTGCCGCATCTGCATGGTGGAGGTCAAGGGCGCGCGTTCGCTCGTGACCGCCTGCGTGTACCCCGTTAACGAGGGCATGGAGGTGTTTACCAACACCCCCAAGGTGCTGGAGGCCCGCCGCATCAACCTGGAGCTGGTGCTTTCGACCCACCGCAAGGACTGCCTTTCCTGCGTGCGCAGCGGCAACTGCGAGCTGCTGCAGCTCTGCCGCGAGTACGGTGTGGAGGACCTGCACCGCTTTGACGGCGAGATGAACGAGTACGAGCTGGATACCTCCGCGGCCCACATGGTGCGCGACAACAGCAAGTGCATCCTCTGCCGCCGCTGCGCCGCGGTGTGCGCCAAGAACCAGGGCGTGGGCGTGATCGGCCCCAACGAGCGCGGCTTCAAGACCGAGATCGGCTGCGCGTTTGAAGAGGACCTGGGCAAGACCACCTGCGTCGCCTGCGGCCAGTGCATCACCGTGTGCCCCACCGGCGCGCTGTATGAGAAGGACGCCACCGATAAGGTGCGCGCCGCCATCGCCGACCCGGAGAAGGTCGTGCTGGTGCAGACCGCGCCGTCGGTCCGCGCGACCCTGGGCGAGTGCTTCGGCCTGCCCATCGGCACCGACGTGGAGGGCAAGATGGTCGCCGCGCTGCGCCGGCTCGGCTTTGACAAGGTATTCGACACCGACCTCGCCGCCGACTTCACCATCGTGGAGGAGGCCAACGAGCTGGTTGAGCGCGTGCAGAACGGCGGCGTACTGCCGATGATCACCTCCTGCTCGCCGGGCTGGGTGAAATACTGCGAGCACTACTTCCCCGAGATGCTGCCGCACCTGTCGAGCTGCAAGTCGCCGCAGCAGATGTTCGGCGCGCTGGCCAAAACCTGGTATGCCGAGAAGAACGGCATCGACCCCAAAAAGATCGTCAGTGTCAGCGTGATGCCCTGCACCGCGAAGAAATTCGAGCTCGCCCGCAACGACCAGAAGGCGGCCGGGGTGCCGGATGTCGATATCTCCCTGACCACCCGTGAGCTCGCGCGCATGATTCAGCGCGCCGGCCTCGACTTTGTGAACCTCCCCGACGAGGACTTCGACGACCCGATGGGCGAATCCACCGGCGCGGCGGTCATCTTCGGCGCGACCGGCGGCGTGATGGAAGCGGCGCTGAGAACCGCTGTGGAGACCATCACCGGCGAGGAGCTCAAGACCGTGGAGTTCACCGAGGTGCGCGGCACCGAGGGCATCAAGGAAGCCACCTACAACGTGGGCGGCCTGGAGGTGAACGTGGCGGTCGCGTCCGGCACCGCCAACGCCAAGAAGGTGCTCGAGATGGTGAAGAGCGGCGAGAAGAACTACACCTTTATCGAGGTCATGTGCTGCCCCGGCGGCTGCGTCAACGGCGGCGGCCAGCCCCAGCAGCCCGCGTCGGTGCGCAACTTTGTGGATCTCAAGGCGCTGCGCGCCAAGGCCCTGTATGACAACGACGCCAACAAGCCGGTGCGCAAATCCCACGAGAACCCCTCGCTCAAGAAGATTTACGAGGAGTATTTCGACGGCAAGCCCGGCAGCCACAAGGCGCACGAAGTGCTGCACACCACCTATGTGGCGCGCAACCGCTTCTAAACTGTAACCATGAAAAAAAGGGTTGCGGACCGATTTGGTCCGCAACCCTTTTTGGTTTGCTGCGTGGTTCAGTCGAGGCCGAAGCCGTCGTCCGGCCGGTCGCTGTCGTCGTCCAGCAGCTCACCCACCCGCATCCGGCGGCTGAGCTTCATCTCCTCCACCTGCTGGTGGATCAGTTCCTTAACCTCGCGCGGCTGGCGGATGTTTTTGAGCTCCAACAGGGGCATACTCTTATCCGACGACTGGATAAGCACCGAACCCACCCCGAAGATGCGCTGCCCCAGGGTGATCTTGAGGCTGATGTCGCGCACGCGGTAGAGCAGAATCTCCTCCTGGCGGATGCTGAACAGGCCCTTTTCCAGAAACAGGCGGTCCTCCGACATCGAATATTTGGTAAAGGTGATGGGCATTCCCAAAATCCTTTTGCGGTCCTTCCACAGCAGTTTCATCGATTCCAGCATGGCGGTCCCTCCTTTTTTCTTCTCTATTGTAACAGCGCGTGGGCCGCGTGGCAAGGCGCTGCGCGCAAATTTTGTCGGCAGTGCGGCGGCATTGCGCAACAATTGCCTGTTTTTTCCGCGCGCAACGTGATATAATAGCTTTATATCCACAAAGACCAGCGCCCCCTGCGGGGCGGAACGGGAGGAACAGCATGTCGTTTCCAATCAGCCTGATCGACGGGGAGCCCGTATGGGATTCGCTGCCGGTCGCCAAAATCATCGATTATCCGCTGGAAAAGCGGGATTATAAACCGTTTGCGCAGGCCCGCCTGTGCATCAGCCCAGAAAGCGTGTGGGTGCGCCTGTGGGCGTTCGAGGTCACCCCGTCCGCGGGCAGCACCCTGGCTGTGAGCCTCGACCTGCGCCCGTCGTCCGCGCCGGGGGCTTACTTATTTTTGTCGGCCAGCCACAGCGGCGAGCTCGCCACCGAGGTGGTGACTGAGGCGCGCCGCACGCCCATGGCGGAATATCTGATTTTGCCGCGGGTGAAATCGTTTGTGTCCGAGGATTTGCAGGGGATCTACTGGGGCGTGGTGTTCGAGCTGCCCCGCCTGCTGCTGCCCAAGGTGTACGGGACGGACGAGCTGACGGCTGGAATGACCGTGCGCGGCAATCTCTTTAAGTTTGACCGCGAGCCGGGCAGCGAGCACTACGGCAGTTTTTACCCTGTGGATTTCCACGCGCCCGACCCGTTCGGCGAGCGGTTCTTCGGGGATTTTGAGCTGGTTGCTTACTGATTGGTGGAAAACGGGGGCCCCCGGCGGGTTTACGTTCGGCTTTGCAGCTTCGGGCACAGCTAAGTGCCAACCCCGCCGGCAGCGCCCGAGGTGCTATGCCGGGCTAGCGCAAGGCCGTGCGCAAAGCCCCGCCCACAGCAGCGCGGCACCACCCCTCCGCAAAAGGCAGCAAAAAGCCGGGCGGGGATGATAATGCCATCCCGCCCGGCTTCTGTTTTGAAGACGCAAAAAGGGCGCTGTATGTTTTTACTCATACAGCACCCCGAATGTTTCCCCTTCATTCGTGCAACGCAGGCCGCCTGCAAATACAGCGCGGCACATCCTCCCCGTGTGTGGAACGCATATCCATCTTCGACTTGCAAGGCACGGATGATATGCACGTTGATATGTGTAGGCACATCGCTGACTCCTTTACAGCGGGGGAAAAATGTTGTATAATGTCGGTTGCAGGGCGCGGCTGTTGCCGCAGTGTATGAGTGCAGGGCTCATATGCAGGGCGCAGGGGCTGCTACCCCTGGGCCTGCCTTGCGCTTTTTGCGCCTTGAGTTTATTATAGGGTATCTTTGCCAAAAAAGCAAGTGTTTTGTCGAATTTTGCGCGATAACCGCGCGGGACAGGAAGGGAAGAGAAAACCCCCCGCCCCGCGGCCCCGGAAAGTTTCAAGGTGCGAACGCAGGCCGGCCTGACATACAAGGTTTTCACAGCCCTCGACAGTTATCGGCAGGGAACGACGGAGATAATTTGACTTGACTTTGATGTGAAAATCTGGTATCATTACAAATGAAAATCGGGTATAATCATAAGGCAAAGTGCGGTGTAAACCGTCGTATGTGGAGAATCATTCTCCCAAGCGGGCTTAGGGGTTCCAACCTCTGGGCCCGCTTTACGTTTTTATACCTGTTACCATGATAGGTTAAATTGGGGGAAAATTAAAGGGTTTTGTGGTCGTGCGGGGGCAATGCCGAGGCAACCGCACGGCAGTGCGCAAAACACAGTGCCCTAGCTGCACAGCTAAGTGCCAACCCCGCCCAAGGATGCCCCTGGGGACAATGCCGAAGAAAACACTTGCTAAGGCGCGGGGTGCTGCGCCCGAAGCCGATAACATCATAAAGCAGGCCGCCGGTACTCATGCCAGCGGCCTGGTTTTTGTTGTTTACAGCCGGGCTGCTGCAAAGAGCTGTACAACCGGCAAACCGTGCTAAAAAACCACCCATATCAATTAAAAAATTGTAAATACTCCTGAACTGCGCTGTGTTAAAATGGTGTTATGGGTTTTGTTAGGATCAAATGGTGCAAACGTTTCTGAGAATGAAAAAAGAAAGGATTGATCCGATGAGAAGGAGTCTTAGAGCTGTGGTGGCGAGCTTCCTCGCGGTCACCATGATTGCGGCGAATCTGGCGGCGGCTGTGACGGCCAGCGCTTATACCGCAGAGCATCCATCGGTGCCAGAGGGCGTCAGCAAGCCCGAATGGGGCCGCATGGAGTGGAAGGGGGACGGCGGCTATCTGCCGCTCGATTTCAGCGCGCTGTTCGATTTCCCGGTGCGCGACACCTTTATCCAGTACATACCCGCGTCGGTGCAGCGGGGCGGCGACTACTACTACCTGGTGGGCACCACCGGATACCCCACCTGGTTCTCCAACACCGAGGGGGTGCGCATGTGGCGCTCCAGGGATATGAAGAATTGGGAGGACCTCGGCGTGGTGTGGAACATCCGCGACTCTAAATGGGCGCTCGGCGACAACGACGAGGTAGCCTGCTGGGCGCCGGAATTCCACTACATTGAGAAGTACGGCAACTATTATATGACCTACTCGACCAACCGGGGCGGCAACGGCATCCTCAAGAGTACCACTGGCAACCCCGAAGGGCCCTATGTCGAGCTGACGGATAACGAAGTGGTCGGCAGCGAGCGCTTCAACATCGACGGCAGCTTCTTTGAGGACGACGATGGCAGGCTCTACTACCTGTGGCAGGACGGCATGATCGCCGAGATCAGCCTGCAAGACGCCCAGGGCAACGACGAAGTGCGCTTTTTGAGCGAACCCATACTGTTGGGGGTGCCCGCGAGCACCTCGCCCACCTCGCAGAACAATCCGGACAAGTACGACTACGAGCATGTCGGCTTTGAAGGGGTGTACCTGACCAAAATCGACGGCAAATACTACCTGAGCTGCGCGGAGTTCAACACCAACAGCGACGACCTGGTCGCCGCGGATATCCGCTACGCGCAGGATAACGGTCTCGCCGTGCCCGCGATGGATCAGCTTACCTACGACTGCATGGTAGCGGTTTCGGACAGCATCCTGGGTCCCTACGACAACTGGCACCTGGCGGTGCGCAGCGGCGGCCACAACAACTTCTTCTTCGACCGCGAGGGCCAGCTTTGGTCCACCTTCTTTGGCAGCGCGGGTTCGTGGGATCACTACACCCCGCTGGACGGTCGTCCCGCGGCGCTCAAGATGGAAGTCGATGAGCAGGGCCGGTTGCAGCCGGTGTGGGAGAACGGCGAGAGCAACCTCGCGCAGCGCGAGGGCGCGTCCGCGTCGGCCTCCTCCGAGTGGGCGGCAAACTACAGCGCTGCCGCGGCTATAGACGGGCGGCTCAACACCCGCTGGGCAGCCAAAAACTTCGGCGCGGGCGAGTGCCTCACGGTGGACCTGGGGAAACAGTGCGTGATCTCCGGCGTCCGTACCTACTTTGAGCTGTCGGCCCAGCGCTACAGCTATACGATTGAGACCTCGGCGGACGGCCAGAGCTGGGCTTCCTACGCCGACCGCTCGGGCGACGCCGCAGTGAGCGGCGCGCCGATCGACCGCGGCGAGGGCCTCACCGAGGCGCGTTACGTCAGAATCAGCCCCAGGAGCCACACCGGCAGCGGCGGCTTCCTCTCGAGCATCTGCGAATTCCAGGTATACGGCTGGGAGGACGGCATCACCGCGGCGCAGGTGGCGGGGAGCATCCGGGAGCTCGCGGCGCCCGCGCAGGGCGATACGGAGCTTGTCCTGCCCACCCTGCCCAACGGCTTCACCGCGTCGGTCAAATCCTCGGGCGACGCCGCGCTGATCGGTGCGGACGGCGCGATCTCCCTGCCCGAATACACCACCTCCGTCGAGGTCGTGTTGACCATCTCGGGGGCGGACGGTTCGGCGGATACCGCGCCCATCGCGGTCAAACTGCCGTCGCGTCAGGCCAATCTGGCCCAGGGCAAGGCTGCCACCGCCTCCACCGTGTTCAGCGGCGATTACGCCGCGTCCAAGGCGGTGGACGGCGACCCCGACACCCGCTGGGCGGCCAGCGGAAACGCCATGCCGCAGACCCTCACCGTGGATCTGGGCGGGGTCTACGCGGTGAACGGCGTGGAGAGCGAATTTGAACTGAGCGGGCGCTACCTGCGCTACAAGCTGGAGACTTCCGTCGACGGCAGCGCGTGGCAGCCCTTTGCGGACCGCACCGAAAACACCCTCCTCGCCGACACTTGGGTGGATACGGCGGAGCTGCCGGCGGTGGCGCGCTATGTCCGCATGACCATCACCGAGGCGCAGCTCAAGGGCGTGGACTTTGCGAGCGTGCGCGAGCTGCGGGTGTTTGGCGAAGAGCCGGGCGAGGCGCTGGATGTGACGATTGAGCCGGGCGTCAACGGTACGATCACCTCCAACGCGGCGGACGGCAAGGTTTACCCGGGCGGCAGCGTCACCTTCACCTTCCGGCCGGACAGCGGATATAAGGTAGGCCAGGCGTATGTCAACGGCCAGCCGGTTGCGCTCAGCGCCTCCCAGCAGTACACCGCCACCGACGTGCGCGAGGCCCTGACCGTGCGCGCGGACTTCGTGGAGGGTGGCGAGGTGAAGCCCCAGGGCACCGAGCCGGTGTACAACCCGATCGCGCCGGCCGTGACCAGCGAGGGCACCGCCGACCCGTCGGTCGTCTACCACGACGGCAATTACTACTATGTCAAGATGCGCGGCAGCAGCGAGATTGTGATTTATAAATCCCCCGACCTGTTCAGCGTGGCCGCAGGCGAATGCCGCGTGGTGTTCAGCACCCAGGAGGCCACGGCGGCCGGGTTGCTGCCCGTCACCCTGTGGGCGCCCGAGCTCCAGTATGTGGAGAAAACCGGGAAGTGGTATATCTACTTCACCGCCGAGGAGAGCGGCGTCAGCCATAAGATGTATGCGATGGAGGGCGGCGCGAGCCCGGACGACCCGTTCGTCTACCGCGGCAGGATGGGCGGCCAGACCAGCGACTGGCAGATCGACGGCGTGCTGGTGGAAAAGCGCAACAACCCCGACGACCCGTCGGACAACCAGCTCTACTTCGTCAACTCGATCATCCAGCGCAGCGACGACCTGGGCGACGTGCAGGATCTCGGCATCTATGAGATGACCGATCCCCTCAACTACAAGGAGGGCTCCCTCCAGATTATCAGCCGCCCCACCTACGATTGGGAGCGTTGGGGCACCCCGGACAGCGCGCTGAGCGTCAACGAGGGCCCGGAGGTGCTCTACCGGAACGGCAGGGTGTTCCTCACCTATTCGGGCAGCACCTGCTGGTCGCGGCACTACAAGCTGGGTATGCTCACCATCGATGAGACAGCCGACTTCATGAACCCGGACAACTGGGTGAAATCGTCCGAACCGGTGTTTACTGAGAGCGCGGAAAACAGCGCCTACGGCGTGGGCCACCACTGCATGGTGTACAACAGCGACACCGGCGTCGATTACATCGTTTACCACGGCTACGACGCGCCGCCGGCCAGCCGCGCGTACGCCACCAACAAGCGCGACGTGCGCATGCAGGAGTTCACCTGGAACGAGGACGGCACCCCCAACTTCGGGGTTCCCAACGATTACACCACCCCGGTGGGCTACTCCGCGCTGAAGGAGTTTTCCGACAGCTTTGACAGCGGCAGCTTTGACGAGCGCTGGGTCGCCTACGGCGGCCAGTGGACGGTTGAGGACGGCCGTGCGGTGTCCAGCGACATGGTGCTGGGCAGCAAGATCCTGCTCAAGGACGCGATGCTCGCGGACTTTACCCTGGAGGCCGACCTAACCGCGTCGTCGATCCAGCGCGAGGGTGGGGCGCTTCTGTTCCGCGCCACCTTGGCATATCCCGCCCCGGACGCGCTCTGCGGCTACTACTTCGGCCTCGACGCGGGCACCGGCCGGGCGGTTCTGGGCAAGTTCTCGGACGGCTGGAAGGTGATGAGCACCGTCCCCTTCCCAGTCAAGGCGGGCCAGACCTACCATGTCAAGGTGGTGGCCAACGGAACCAACATCGCCGCGTATGTGGATGACATGGAGAACCCGGTTGTGATCGCGCGCGACAGCGACTACCGCCAGGGCAGTGTGGGTGTGCGCGCCTACGGCGCGGTCGTGTCGGCAGATAACTTCTCAGTCGTTTCCGAGGCGTTCGACGAAACCCGCCCCCAGACCCAGTTCGAAGTCGGTGGGGTGTATAAAATTATCAATTACAACAGCGGCAAGGTGGTCGGCGTGGCCGACGCAGGAACCTCGAACGGCTCCAACATCGTGCAGCAGACCGATACGGGCGCACCGTCCCAGCAGTGGAAGGTTCTCGAGGGGCCGGACGGCTGGTACAAGTTGCAAAATATGGGTAGCGGCAAGCTGATGGGGGTGGCAGGCTCCTCCGCTTACAACGCCAACGTGCACATCTGGGAAGATGACGGCACCGCGGGCGAGCTGTGGCAGATTGATGAGAACGGCGACGGCACCTTCAAATTTATCGCCCAGTGCAGCGGCCGCGTGCTGGATGTGGACGGTTTCAGCAAGGCGGAAGGCGGGAACATCTCGCAGTACACCGACAACGTCACCAGCAACCAGCGGTTCCTGCTGGTGCGGGTGAGCGAGGACGAGGAGACGGGATATTCCAACCCGATTGCGATGGATCAGGAGTACCCCGATCCCTACATCTATTACCATGAACTGGATGGCTACTACTACGGCATGGCGACCAACATCGCTGCGGATGGCAGCAGCACCAAGCTGTACCTCTACCGCAGCCGCAATATGGCAGACGTGTTCCGCTACGGCGAAAAGAAGCTGATCGCAGAGCCTACCCCAGGCCGCGACATCTGGGCGCCCGAGATCCACTATATCGACGGCGCGTGGTATGTCTATTACAGCGGCGGGATGCGCGGCTATGTGCTGGAGAACACCAGCGCCAACCCGATGGAGGGCGCGTGGGAGAATAAGGGCGCCATCTACGCCGAAGGTTATCAGGATGTGGAGCAGATCGACGGCACCATCCTGCGCCAGAACGGTAAACTTTACTACATTTGGTGCCTGTGGAAGTTGCCCGAGAAGGATCCCTCCGACACCACCATCCGCCAGACGGTTGTGATCTCCGAGATGGAGAACCCCTGGACCCTCACCGGCGGCATCACCGTGCTCTCCGAGTCGGAATACGACTGGGAGCAGTTTGGCTCGGCGGGCGAATCGGACATCGGCTACAAGACCAACGAGGGCCCTGCGGTGCTACAGCGCGGCGGCAAGACCTTCGTCACCTATTCGGGCAGCTACTGCCACACCCAGTATTACCGTTTGGGCATGCTTACCTGCGACAGCGCGGCCGATCCGATGGATGCGTCCAACTGGACCAAGTCCGCGGAGCCAGTGTTCCAGCGCAGCGCAGCGAACGGCCTGTGGTCCACGGGGCACAACAGCTTCACCACCACGCCCGACGGTGAGGAGGTCTACCTGGTGTATCACGCCAGCCTGACCAACCAGAACGACGATCGACGCTACCCCTGCCTGCAAAGGATCAGCTTTGACGAGCAGGGCACGCCGGTCTTCGGCGCACCGGCCGGCCGCTACGACCTGCTGGAGAAGCCCCAGAGCGCCGAACCCAACGACTTTAAGGACAACCTCGCCCTGGGCAAGACCGCGAGCGCGTCCAGCGAATACCGCGGGGCGCCGGGTTACCTCGCGTCCAGCGCGGTGGACGGCGACCGCAACACCCGCTGGGCGGCGGATGGCTCGTCCATGCCGCAGTCGCTGACGGTTGACTTGGGCGGCAACTACTTCATCAACTATGTGAACACCGTGTTCGAGATGAGCGCCCCCTACCAGTTCGTGCTGGAGTATTCGGACGATAACCTCACGTGGAAGACCTTTGCGGACTACAGCGCCAACACCGAGGAGCTCTCGAGCAAGAACGCCGAGGGCGCGGCTGTGGGCCGCTATGTGCGCATCCGCTTCACCGCTGACGGTACGCAGGGCTACTGGGCGAGCATCTGGGAGTTCGAGGTGTACGGCGGCGAGATACCGGCCTATGAGCCGTTTGTGCTCTCCGGGCTGGTGTACGAGCCGGTCAGCCTGCCCGAAACCATCGAGCTGGAGTTCGACGGCGGCGTCGTCAAGCAGCTTCCGATCATTTGGGAACAGGCGGCCGTCTCGTTCGATGCGGCCGGTGAATACACTGTCAACGGCGAGATCGCCGGGATCGGATTGCCTGTCACCGCCAACCTGTCGATCGCGGAGAAGGGTCTCGCCGACAACCTGGCACTGGGTAAGCAGGCGGACGCGTCCAGCACCTTTAACGGCGATTACAGCGCGGCTAAGGCTGTGGATAGCGACCGCAGCACCCGCTGGGCGGCTAATGGGCCGTCCATGCCCCAGTGGCTGTCGGTCGATCTGGGCGATGTCTGGTGCATCACCGGCGTCAACACCGTGTTCGAGATGAGCGCGCAGTACCAGTATGTGCTGGAGACCTCGCTCGACAACCAGGAGTGGACCACCTACGCCGACCGCAGCGCCAACACCCAGGCGATGTCCGAAGCGCTGGACGAGGGCGCGGCGTTTGGGCGCTATGTTCGTATCCGGGTTTTGGGCGCGCAGCAGAACTGGGCGAGCATCTGGGAGCTCGAGGTGTATGGCGGAAAGGCCGTCTCGGCGGAGGCGATCAGCCTGACCGGCCGCGTCGGCGAGGCGATCACCCTGCCCGGGTGGGCGACCGTCCGGTTCGCGGGCGGCGCCTCCAGGGAACTGCCGGTGACCTGGACAACCAACCCCGTCACCTACGGGCAACCGGGTGCCTACACGGTTTTTGGCGAGATCGCTGGAAGCGGGATTTCGGTGGCCGCAAACCTCGAGGTGACCGACATCGATACCTACACCCTGTCCGGTACGGTCGATGCGGGCGCGTTGGATATCCCGGTCGAGGGCATCGGCGTGGAGCTCTACCGTGTAACCGGCGAGTCGGTGTCCGCTGAGCCGGCGGCCACCACGCAGACTGATGCGGCGGGTGCGTACCGCTTTGAGAACGTCGCGCCCGGCAGCCTGGTCATCAAGGTGGTTTCCACCGCGCAGTATACCGCGCCGGTCAAAGAGATCACCGTGACCGACGGCGATGTCACCGTGCCCGCGATCGTCCTGCAAAGCGCAGTTGACAAAACGGCGTTGAAAGATCTAATCGAAGCGGCGGGCCAGTACGAGGAAGGCGCGTACACCGCGGCGAGCTGGGCAGCGCTGGAGGCGGCGCTGGAGGAAGCGAACCGCGTGATGGAGGACAAAGACGCGACCGCAGAGGAAGTGCAGACGGCGAGCGACGAGCTGCAAGCGGCGATAGACGGGCTGCGGTATGAGCTGAACACCGA
>NZ_JACRST010000026.1 GCF_014384885.1 Ligaoa zhengdingensis | reverse complement strand
GCGGGCCAGCCCCAGCGGGACAGGCCGATTTACCTCGTGCAGGCCGGCGCTTTCGCCGACAAATCCAACGCTCACCGCCTCGCACAGCAGCTCAGCCACCTGGGGTTTGACGCCTTTGTCAAAGAGGACACAAAATAGACGGCTGCCAAAAGGCCCGGAGCGGCGGAACCTTCCGCCACACCGGGCCTTGCTGCGTTTACAGGCAATATAGGTTGACATCCCACGCCGGGACATAGGGGAACCGCCGCAGGTAAAACCGATACCCGGGCGCGATCTGTTCGATCAGCAGCGGCAGGGCGAACAGGTCCTCGTTGCGGTGGTAGGCCGAGACGCACAGCTTGGGCCGCCACCGCCGGATGGTCCGGGCGCACCCGAGCAGCGCCTCCCGCTCCGCGCCCTCCACGTCCAGCTTGAGGTAGCTTACCCGCGCGCCGCCCAGCACTCGATCGACCGAATCGACCGGCACCGCGCCGCCTCCGGCGGTCCCCAGCGCCGAACCGCGGCCGGCTTTCCCCGTGAACGGCAGCTCGCCCGGGCCGGACCAGGCGCCGAGGTTGTAGCACTTTGCATCCCGCAGGCCCCACGCCCGCAGGTTCCGTTCCAGGTGCGCAAAATTTCTGGCGTCCGGCTCGAACGCGCGGACGCTGCGCACCCGGCCGCCGGTGTGGTCGAGCAGCTCGCGCACCGTGTCCCCGCGGTACGCCCCGAGATCGACGTAGTCCTCCTCCCCGGTGAGGGCGAGCAGGCGGTAGGAGTCGTCCACGCTGCTCTCAGCGCACCGCAGATAGCCCAATTTGCCGCTCAACTTGTAGTTGACCAGCGCCGCAAAGGTGCGGCGAGAGGGCTCGTCCGCCAGCAAGGCGAACGCCCGCTCGAACGAGGACAGGTGCTCGCGCAGGTATCCGCCGTCGAACACCCGGGCATCCCCGGCCACCGGCAGGTCCGGCGCGGCCGTCTCCCCCTCCCGCTCGACCGCGTAGAACTGCGCGAGCACCTCCGGGCGCTGCGACGCGAACGCGATGGCGGTGAAGAAGTCGCCGAAGCGGGCGCGCGCCTCGCGGTAGCGCAGCACCGGGTACCCGGCGAACGAGTGGCCGCGCACAAATTCATCGCTGGCGAACATCCCTGCGACCTCGATCCCCCGGCGGGCGCACTCATCCAGGAGCTTCTGCGCGCCGTTGCCCATGCCGTAGAGCAGCACCGGCTTGCGGCAGTCCCGCATCCGGTCCCATACGGTGCTGTGCTCGGTCAGGCGGGCTTGCAGGCTATCCATGCTCATCTCCGCCCGGCCGCCTCCACGCCGCCCGCGAGAAACGCGCGCACCGCGCCCTCAGCCGCCCTGGCCGCGTCGATCCCCTCCTGATACATCACCTTCAGCTTGTCGAGGTCCTTTTCAAACCCGCCGAAGGTACAGGGGTGGGACGGGGCGATCACCAGCGCGCGCCCCTCCCGCTCCAGCTGCTCGATGCGGCGGAGGGTTTCGTTGTACATCACATGGCGGTTGTCGGTTGCGCGCACAAACTCCGGGTAGGCGCGGTAGCGCAAGCTGCGCAGCGCATGGGCGGACATCGGCTTTTTGACAAAGCCGCGCGGCTGGGTGAGCACCACCACCGCCCGGTCGCAGCCCCGCTCGAGGGCGCGGCCGACTGGGATGGAATCCCCCACCGCGCCGTCGAGATACGGCTCGCCGTCGATCATCACGGGCTTTGCCACCAGCGGCATCGAGCTGGACGCGCGCAGCACCGCGTGGCGGTCCTCGACGAGGCGGTCCTTGGGGAAGAAGCGGGTGCGCCCGGTCAGCAGGCTGGTCGCGCCCGCCTCGAATTCCACCGGGCTCTCCTCAAAGGTTTGGTAATCGAACGGGTCGATGCAGCGCGGAATCTCGTCGAAGATAAACTCCATGCCAAAGATCGAACCGCGCCGCAGCAGGTTGCCCCACCCCAGGTAGCGCGGGTCCATCACGTTTTGCAGGATCACCCGCCCGGCGCGCCCCCGCTGCTTCGAGACGTACGACACCGCGTTGCACGCCCCGGCCGAAACCCCAACCAGGTAGGGGAACTCCAGGCCCAGCTCGAGAAACGCGTCGAGCACACCGGCGGTGTAGACGCCGCGCAGGCCGCCGCCCTCCAAAACCAACCCAACTTTTTCCATGTCTCATTTCCTCCAAAATAGGCAGGGACAAGCGCGCGGCTCATCCCTGCCCCGATGTTTTTTGTGCGCCTCTCACCAGGGGTAGGTCCCCTGGGGGCTGTAAAGGATATACTCCTTCACTCCGAGGACCGCCAGCGCGTCGATCTGCGCCTGGACGTCCTCTTTTGTATACTGTTTGTTTTTATCCGCCGGAATATCAGCATCTGTATAAGCCTGCACGTAGGGAATCAGCGCCTTTGCCCCGCCCTCGTTGATGCCCTTTACCGCCGTGGTGACGGTGTCGCCCGGGTTCATCACCGGGGCCAGGGCGGAAGACGACGGCTGCTTGGCGAAGAACGACGGCATGATATTGACCGCAATCGCGCACTGGTAGGCGCCCGGCTCGCCGAGGTAATCGAAGCCCTCCTGGCCGAGCAGCACAGTGCCCGGGGTGGCCACCGCCAGGCGGGACTGCTCCCCGGCGAGCGCCTGATCCAGGCGCTGGACAAACTCGCCGAGCACCTGCGCGCGGGACTTGCCGCCGGTGTCGCCGTAGGTGGCGAGCTCCTTGCCGATGGTGTTGGGGAACTGTACGCTGTCCGCCACGACGAGCGCCGCGCCCTTCTGCGCGCACTCCAGCGCCAGCGCGATGTTATAATCCTGCGCGGCCTTGCTGTACGGGTTGAGCCACGGGCGGCCGCCCTGGTTGGCGTAGTTGTCCAGCCAGGTGAGCTCCTGGCCGTTGTATTTTACCGCCATGTCGCTGTCCGCCGCCGAAGCGAGGTGGTCCTGATAGACATGCAGGCGTACCGCGGGCTTCATCTGGTAGCGCGCGAGCAGCGCTGAGACCTGTTCGAGGTCCACCGCAGCCGGATCGACTGCCTCAGCGGCCGTTGCGATCTCGTTGGCGGTGCGGAACAGCACCCTGCCGGTGTCGTCCTTGCCGTCGAACAGCACCGCGTTGCAGCCCGCGGCCGACGCCGAACGGGCGAGCTCCTCCAGCCGCGCGCTGTCGCGCATCAAGTCGGCCGGCGCATACACCGCCCGCACTTCGGTCAGGCCGGGCGCAGCCGACTGCTCGGGCAGCTCCGGCTCGGACGAGGCGGCCGGGGGCTCCGCCGCGCTCTGCGAGGGCTCGGCCTGGCTGGGCTCGGCCTGCGAGGGCGCCGGGATCTGGCCTGTGAGAAGGTCGTAAACAGGTGGATAGACATACCATCCCACAATGAACAGCACCACCACGAGGGCCACCATCCCCAACATAGCGAACGGCGACCGGGTTTTGCTCCGGTTTCGGCGATAGATTTTGCTTCCACGCCGTTTGATCTTAAATTCGTCTGACAATAGATCACACCACCTGTCTAGATTCATTCACACGCTGTTTAAAAGGGCAGTTGATGCCCCACCAGTCCATACATGGCGAGGGCCACCATGCCGAGGTACATCAGCATGATGGGGAACCCCCGGAAGGATTTTGGCACGTCGCTGAGCATCAGGCGGCGCTTGCCCTCGGCCACCAGCAGGGTGGCCAGGGTGAAGCCCAGGCCGGAGCCGAAGCCGAAGCCGAGCGTCCGGGCGAAGCTGTAGCTCTGGTCAGCAGCCAGAAACACCGAGCCGAGCAGCGCGCAGTTGAAGGTGGCGAAGGTGATCGACGCCCCCAGGCGCTTGTGCAGCGCGGGCAGCAGCTTTGCCGTGCCCAGATAGACCAACAGATAGACCGCTGTGATGGCGATGACAAAGAAGAACGGCCGGTAATACACGCCCACCCCGGTCTCCCGCAGCATCAGGCTGATCGGGTAGGTGACGGCCGCGGCGAGGGTAGTCATCACCGTGAGCAGCAGGCCGAAGCTGACCATATTTTTGCCGCGCTTGAGCACGTCCAGCATCCGGCTGGCGCCCAGCGCGCGGGAGAAGATGACGTTCTCCAAAAAGATCGCGGTCATGGCGAGGGAGGTAAACTCCACAAAAAATTTCACTGCGCCACCTCCTCACGGGCCGGCTGGGCCGGCGCTGCGGCCAGGCGGTGACGGCGGCGTTTGGGGGCCTGCCGCGCCGCCAGCTCGCGGAAAAAACGCCCGATGGCGGCGAACATACCCACCAGCAGGAAGCCTGCGAACGGCAGCGCCAGCGCGCTCACCTTAAACGGCAGATGGATGGGCACGCCCCAGAGGGTGTTGGAAGCGAGCAGCTCGCGCACCGCGGCGATGAGCGAGATGGCCAGGGCAAAGCCCAGGCTGTAACAGGCGCCATCGAGCAGCGCAGCGCCCGGCGACGACTTGACCGCCAGCTTTTCCGCGCGGGTAAACAGCACCGAGTTGAAGATCATGAGGGAAAAATACATACCCATGGAATCAAAGATGGTGGACGCGATGGGGACCACCAGCATCCCCGCCGGGATGAGCAGCAGCGACGCGATCAGCGTATACATGGGGATGCGCAGCCACAGCGGCAGGCGGGTTTTCACAAGCGACGCCACCGCCATGGTGGGGATGGTGACCACCGCCATGGTGATGGAGAGCGCCACCGCGCTTTTGAGCGACGTGGAAGCGACCACAACCGGCGCGAGCAGCAGGCCGCCCACCAAAACGGGGTTGCGGGTGATGATGCCGCTAAACCTGTGCAGCCTTTTTTTCCTGCGGCCGGCGCGGGGCGCGCGCGTTGCGACGTTTTCTTGGCTCAAGGTGGACCCTCCTTAGTATTCTCAGAATCGATTCGCTTAAACGGTCGATCACCGGCGCCAGGGCGTTCATCAGCAGCACGGCGAACATCACCGTCTGCTCGTAGCCGCCAAACCGCCGGAACATCATGGTGACCACGGCGGCCACAATGCCGTAGATGTATTTGGACAGTCCGCGTTTGGGCGAGGTGACCGGGTCGGTGAGCAGGAACACCGCGCCGAACATCAGCGTACCCGACAACAGCTCCAACACGACCGAATTGAGCGCGCCGGTGGACACCCGCGGGAACAGCCCCGCAATCAGCGCCGAGGTGGCCAAAAAGGTCACCGGCGTCTGCCAGCTCACCGTGCGGCGAAAAATCAGGTATATCAGACAGGTCGCCAACACTAAGATATTAGTGGCGCCCATCGGGCCGGCAAAGTTGCCGGTTATCATGTCCAGCGCGTTGATGACCGGCACGCCGCCCAGCTTGAGCGCGTGCGCGGGCCCCTCGGTCAGCTTGGTTGCGGTTTCGCCGAACGCGGCCAGGCGGGTGAGCGGCTCCGGATACAGGAACACCTTTTCCGGCCAGCTGATGGCCATGAGCGCAAACGCGCCCGCCGCGGGGTTGAACAGGTTTTGTCCCACGCCGCCGAACGGCTGTTTTACAAACAGGATGGCAAACAGGCCGCCGATCACCACGATCGCATAGTCGATGTTGGCGGGCAGCATCAGCGGGATAATCATGCCGGTGACGATGGGGGAAAAGTCGCGCGGGTTGGGCTTTTCGCCGCGCAGCAGCACGCAGAGCAGGTCGGCCACCACACAGGTGACCACCGACACGCCGCCCAGCGCGAGCGCGCGCAGCCCGTAAAAGTAGTAGGCCATCAGGTAGAGCGGCAGCAGGGCGATGATCGCATCACCCATCACCGTGCGGTTGGTCTCGCGCGCTTTGATGTGGGGCGCGTTATGGTCTTTCAGCAGCATCCGGGCGGCTCCCTCCTTTCCCTCGCGGCAGCTTGGACCGCACCGCCTTGATGTTGGCGGAGATATCCAGGTTGGCCGGGCAGATGTAGGAACAGGTGCCGCAGCCGATGCAGCGATCGATTTCATAAAACGGCAGATCGCGCAGCCGCCCGTGCTCGATGCAGCGGTTGATGTAGAAGGGCGTGAGGTTTTCCGGGCAGACGTCCACGCAGCGCCCGCAGCCGATGCACTTGTAGCGGCGGTCCTTGGTGTCCTCGTAAAAGGCCAGCACAGCGCCGGTGTTGTAGGTGACAGCCGCCCGGTCCGGGTCGGTGCAGGCCTTGCCGGTCATCGAGCCGCCCAGCACAATGATGTTAGGCTCGGCCGAAAGGCCGCACCGCTCGAGCACCTGCATCACCGGCATCCCCAGCGAAACCTCCAGGTTGGTGGGGTTGGCCACGCAGTTGCCCGCCACGGTGATGAAGCAGGTGGTCTGCACCTTGCCCTTGAGCACCGCGCGCGCCAGGTGGATGAGCGCGCCCGCGCCGATGAGCAGCACCGGGCGCACCTTGGCGAACTCGTCGGTGATGCGGTACTCGGCCGGATAGCGCCCGCGCACCCGCCGCACCTCCACCCCGCCGATTTTGCGCGGGATCTTGGTAAAAATATCGGTGATGTTTTTATACACTGCGAAATAGACGTGCTGGGCGCCCACCGCCCTCTGGGCGAGGCCGAGTCCCTCCACCGCGAGCTCGCTCTTTTTGAGCAGCGGGTTGAGCTGGCTGGAGATGTACGGCTCGTCGTCCGACGCGTCGCCCACCACGGTGATCACCCCGGTGTCGTGCGCCATCGCCAGCTTCTGGTGCAGCGGGATGCCGTCCCGCTCGTCCACCACCCTGGCCTCCTTGGCGATCGCGATGATCTGCTGCGGGGTGAGCTGATCGACCGGCGGATAGGCATCGCGGTCAATGGTGATTTTGCTTGTATTTACATTGAAGAACTTGCGCAGGTCGCGGCTGAGCGCGGGCTCCTTGCGCTGTTCCAGAATGATGCCTCGGGTGAAAAAACCTGCCATCTGTTTGTAACCACCTGCCAATTTGTAAGATAGGGATGGGTGCGATATGTGTTTTCTGTTGCTTGACCACCGGCGGCTGCGGGTGGAGCTCAGCGGGGACGACCTGCGTCGATACCGGCTCACCTACGATGAGATCGATTACCACAGCGCCCAGACACAGGCGGCGCTGCTGGATATTCTGCGGCTGGCCCGCCGCGAGGTGGGGTTTGTCCCCTCCAGCGGCAAGCTGTTTGTCGAGGTCTATCCGTCGAGCGACGGATGCGTGATCTACTTTGAGGAATCGGCCCCTGCGGGCGGCCTGTCCGCTCCGCATCCGGATGAAGAAGATGGGCGCGACCTGCCGGTGTGGCGTGAGATCGTCGCCACCGGCGACAGCCCGCAGCCCGTCCCCAAGCGCGTCCAGCCCGCGGCGCTCGCCTCCTCGGTCTGCCCGCGGCTGGTGTTCACCTTCGACGACTGCGACGACATGCTGGAGGGGTGCGCGCGGCTGTTTTCGCTCTACTGCCACCGGGTGCGCAAAAGCTCCCTGTACTACCTGGGCGGCCGTTACCACCTGATTCTCAGCCCGCTGGACGGGCGCAGGGGGCTCTCCGCCGCCTTTTTGAGCGAATACGCCGACCTCACCGGCCGGGGCGACCTCGCTGCCTCGTTCATCGAGGAACACGGCCGCCCGATCGCCGAGGAAAATGCGATCGACCGCATCGCGTACTATTTTTTATAGCTTCGCCCTGCGAAGCTATAAAAATGCCCATGTGGCGGCTCCGCCCACCGCGGACAATGAGATCATAGCGCCCGGCCGGCAAAGCGGCCGGATGCGCGAAAAACAGTTGTTTCTCAGCGGCCTTTTATGCCCGGTCGGGGCACGCCCGCCGCAGGGCGGCGATCGCCGCGCCGTAATCGGGCTTGCCATACACCGCGCTGCCCGCCACCAGCACATCCGCGCCGCTCTGCGCGGCCACAGCCGCGGTTTCGCTGTCGATGCCGCCGTCCACCTGGAGATCCACCGGACGGCCGGAGGCGTCGATTGCGCGGCGCAGCATCTGCACCTTGGGCATCATACCGGCCATGAACCGCTGCCCGCCGAAACCGGGCTCCACGGTCATCACCAGCGCCATGTCGATGCGGTCGAGGTAGGGCAGCAGCACCTCGGCCGGGGTGGCCGGCTTGATGGCGACGCCCACCCGCTTGCCCAGCGACCGGATGCGCTCGATCACCCGGCCCGGGTCGGGATCGGCCTCATAGTGAAAACAAATCGAATCCGCGCCCGCCTTGGCAAACGCCTCGGCGTATGAAAAGGGGTCGCGGATCATCAGATGCACGTCGAAAAAAATCCCGAGCCCCGGGCGCAGCGCCTGCACCACGCACGGCCCGATGGATATGTTGGGCACAAAGCAGCCGTCCATCACGTCGATATGCAGCCAGTCCGCTCCTGCCTCGGCGGCCGCCCGCGCCTCGGCGCGCAGATTGCCGAAATCGGCGGCCAAAATAGAAGGCGCAATTTTCATAAGGGGCAACAGCACCTTTCTGCCGGCGGTTTTTCCCGGCCATAATGACTCACACTATATTTTAAACCACGCGGCCCCTTTGCGTCAATAAAACGGCGCAATTTAACAAAAGATTCACGTTTTTTCGCCCCAAATAGAGGAAATCCGGGGCGAAACCCGCGCGTGTTTTCATAAG
>NZ_JACRST010000025.1 GCF_014384885.1 Ligaoa zhengdingensis | reverse complement strand
AATTGGTGACCGAATCCGCGTACATAATCACCTTGCCCTGGGCGTTGCGCGCGGCGCGGCCAATCGTCTGAATCAGCGAAGTCTGCCCTTCGAGGGACAGAACGCACAGTGGGCCGCGGAAATGTTTTTCCGCGACCCTATGAAAAGCACGGGCGCCGGCAAAGGGCTCTTCACGGGCCGGGCGGCGAGGCCGGCCTCACCGCCGCGGCCACCCTTTGCCGCCCGCGCGTGTTTTCATAAGCATACTATGCGCTTCGCCGCCGCCCGGCGACTGGTCCGGACAGGCCGCCGCCGGGTACAAAACGGGGGCGGACAACCTGCCCACCCCTTTTGCATCGGGAAAACCCGCCCGATCGGTCAAATTATCAGCCTTAACGGAAAAACGGGAAATTATAATATTGGTTGCCGCCCTGCTCCTGCTGTTGCCCCTGCTGCCCTGGTACGGTCTGCTGGGTTGTGGCCTCGTCGTCGCCGGTGTCCTCCATCAGTGCGATGGTGACCTCAAAGGTGGTGTCCGGCTTGCCGCTGGTGCGGCGGAACACGGTGAGCGTGACCTTATCGCCGGGCTTAAAGTTTTTGAGGTAGTCGCGCAGGTCGCCCAGCGAGGTGATCGAATTGCCGTCGATCTTGGAGATGATGTCCCCCGCGATAACCCCTTTGCTGGCGATATCGCTGCCCGCATCGGTGCTGGCCACCATGATGCCGGTGGGCACGTTGTTATAGCGCGCCAGCGTCTCATCGATCACGAGGTTGGTGGTGATGCCCAGCTTGACGCGGCCGGTGACCCGCCCGTTGGCGATCAGGTCGTCGATGATCGGCTTGGCCTCGGAGATGGGGATGGCAAAGCCCAGCCCCTCGTACTCGGTCGAGGCGATCTTGGAGGAGTTGATGCCGACCACCTGGCCGTATTCATTGACCAGCGCGCCGCCCGAGTTGCCCGGGTTGATGGCCGCGTCGGTCTGGATGCAGTTCATGGTGTAGCCGCCGTCGCTGTTCTTGATCGGGCGGTTGACGCCGGAGATGATGCCCTTGGTGACCGAGCTCGCGAGCTCCAGGCCGCCCGGGTTGCCGATGGCGACCACATCCTCGCCCACCTCGAGCTGGTTGGAATCGCCGAATTCAGCCGGGGTGAGGTTGCTCGCTTCGATCTTGATGACCGCGAGGTCGGTGCTGTCGTCGCTGCCGATCAGGCGCGCGTCATATTCCTCGCCGTTATAAAGGACCACCTTCATACCCGTCGCGCCCGATACCACATGCGCGTTGGTGATGATGTACCCGTCGCTCGACATGATGATGCCCGATCCCTCCTGGGTGACGATGGCGCTGCCGTTCCCGTAGAACATGTTGCCCATGCTGTTGGTGTAAACCACCACGCCCACCACCGAGGGCTGCACCTTGGCCGCAATCTGGCGGGTGGTCAGGCTGCCGTCCGCCGCGACCGGGTCGCTCACCTGGGGGATGTCGTTGATGTTGATGCCGGGCAGGTTGCTTTCCGGCTGGGAGCCGGTCTGCGACGACTGGGGCGTAGCCGCGCCGCCGTCGATTAGGTTCCACACGCCGTAGCCCGCGAAGCCCACCATCGTAATCATCAGCACCGAGCAGGCGATGGCGGTGAACACCATCACGCCCTTGTGCTTCTTCTTACCCTGCTTTTTTGGCGGCTGGTTGTCATAGTCCGCGAAGTTCCATTTATACTGGTCCGCGCCCGGCTGCTTCTGGCCCGGCTGCTGGAAGCCCGCCCCGTTGAACTGGCTGTACCCGCTGTAATTGCTGCCGTAGCTGCTCGCACCGTAGGCGTTGCGGCTGTTCTGGCCCGCCTGCGGCCCGTTCGACCAGCCGGTGCGGGGGTTGTATTGGCTGTAATAGGGGTTCTGCTGCCAGCCCGCGTTGCTGCCAACCGTCTTGTTGGGGTCGTCCGCGGCTTGGGCGGTGCGGGGCGCTTCGGCCTCGCCGGTTGCTTCGGCCGCTCCGCTGTCTGCGGCAGGCGCGGCGGCCTCGGTTTTTGCAGCGGTCTCGCCGAATTCGGGCACCGCCTCCTGCGCGGCCGCCTCGGCGCTGTTGTTCTCTGCGGCCGGTTCCTCCGGGCGGCTGTCGGCCTCCGGCTCGTTTGGGTTGGGGGTGCGGTTCTCATAGAAATCAGACATATCAGTAAACCTCCTCAGGTGAAATCCTGTTTGTTCTTGTCTATGGGCTTATTATATCGACAAAATATGAAGTAAAAATAAACGTCTTTTAAAAAGATTCGGCATCTTTTATGATCGTTCTGTGTTATTTTTGGCCCATCTGTTACGCACCGGCCCCCGCCTTGCGCGCCGCCGGCTTGGGCGGCGTGGCGGTGGGCAGGGTAAACTCGAACTCACAGTATTCGCCCTCGACACTGCGCACGATGATATCGCCGGAATGCAGGTTGATGATGGTGCGCACGATATGCAGCCCCAGACCCACGCCGTTTTTGTCCAGGCTGCGCGAGCGGTCGGACTTATAAAACTTTTCAAACACGTGCGGGATCTCCTCTTTGGGGATGCCGTCGCCCGAATTCTTGATGCTCACATGGGTGAAGCCGCCCTCCACCTTGTAATCGAACTCGATGTAGCCGCCCTCGTTGACGAACTTGACCGCGTTATCCACCAGATTGTATACCACCTGATGGATGAGGTCCGGGTCGGCGCTGACCATCAGTTTATCCTGATCGAGGCCGCGAATCTCCAGCCGCTTCTCCTCGATCTTCTGCTCAAAGGTGAACACCGTGGTGCACACCGTCTCGTTGATATCGAAATCCTGCGGCGCAATTTTCATCTCGCCCGATTCCATGCGCGCGATGCCCAGCATCGAGCGCACCAGCCGCGCCAGGCGCTTCACCTCGTCGGACACGGTGCGCAGGTATTTGTCGCGCTTATCCTCGGGGATGGTGCCGTCTAGGATGCCGTCGATGAAACCGCCGATGGTGGTCATGGGGGTTTTGAGCTCGTGCGACACATTGCCGATGAAACTGCGGCGCACCTGCTCAGTGCTGGCGAGGTTCTGCGCCATGTTGTTGAACGCGATGGCGAGCTGGCCCACCTCGTCGTAGCTGGTCACCGGCACCCGCACGGTGAAGTCGCCCTTAGAAAAGCTCTGCGTCGCGCCCACCATCTCGCGCAGCGGCCGCACCATGCGCGAGGTGACGAAGTAGATCACGATAAAGCTGATGACGATGACCGCCAACGAGCTGATGGCGAACATGTTGAGGATCTCCATCAGGAAGTGCTGCTGGCCCGCCGCCGTGGAGGAGACGAAGATGTACGCCACCACCTGGCCGGTCGGGTGGTAGAGCGGCACCCCGACCGTGTAGTAATTTTCCTGATAGATGCCGCCGAGCTTGCCCATCTCCTTATACTTCCCGTCGCGCAGCACCTGCTGCCGCACCTCCTCGGGCACCGTATATGTAAAATGGCTGCATCCCGAGGTATCGGTGCAAAGCAGGGTTTTGCCCTGCACATCGGTCAAAAAGATGGTCGCGTCGATCGCGTCGCCCAGGATGCCGTACCCGGTTTGCAGGGTGTAGGAGTTCACCTCGGTGTAATTGTTGCGCTTGTACTCCTCCTGCGTGAGGGCCAGCGCCTGGTTGGCGTTGCGCAGCAGCAGCTTCTGCTTATCCATTTTAAAGTACTGGGCGGCAAATACCAGCAGGATCGCCCCCAAGATGGTGATGCTCGCGAGGATGATCGCGGAGCAGATGGTGAAATATTTAGAAAGCAAGCTCTTTTGCATGCCGATCAACTCAAATCCTTCTCAAAAATTTCAGGGGCCGCGCCCCGCCTGGGGGCGCGGCCCTCGCTCCAATCAAAACATATCCCTGTGCCAGGGCCCGGCCCGGTCACTCCTTGACTTCAAACTTGTAGCCCACGCCCCACACGGTTTTGAGCGACCACTTGTCCGAAACGCCCTCCAGCTTTTCGCGCAGGCGCTTCACATGCACATCCACGGTGCGGCTGTCGCCGTAATATTCAAAGCCCCACACCTCGTCGAGCAGCTGGTCGCGGGTGTAAACCCGGTTGGGGTTGCTGGCCAGATGGAACAGCAGCTCCAGCTCCTTGGGCGGGGTGTCCACCACCTTGCCGTCCACCTTGAGCTCGTACTTGGTCATGTTGACCACCAGCTTGTCGTAGGAGACCTCCTTGACGTTGTTCTCCGCCGAGTTCTTGCCGGTGCGGCGCATCACCGCCTTGATGCGCGCCACAATCTCCTTGGCATCGAACGGCTTCACCACGTAATCGTCCGCGCCCAGCTCCAGGCCGAGCACCTTGTCGAACGTCTCGCCCTTGGCCGTCACCATGATAATCGGCACCTCGGACTTTTTGCGGATTTCCCGGCAGACCTGCCATCCGTCCAGTTTGGGCATCATCACATCCAGCAGCAGGATGTCCGGCGTCTCCGCCTGAAATTTGGCCAGCGCCTCCTCGCCGTCGTTTGCGAGGGTCACCGCATAGCCCTCTTTTTCAAGGTAAAGCCGCAGCAGCTCGCAGATATTTTTGTCGTCGTCCGCAACCAATATTTTACCTATTGCCATGATCCATTCCTCCTCAAATACACGTCCGCAAAAGGGAAGCAGCATCTGTCATTTTTCGGGGCGGCGCACAGTCCGCCCCACATTAGTTCTATTATACCGCAAACCTTGGTGGAGAAGTGAAAATTTTATAAATCTTTTCCCAAGATATCTTGAACAGCACCCCCCTCCTTGTTAAAACCACTTGTCGGTTCGGCCGTTTGGCTGTATAATAAGTTGTTAGACGGATCGCTTCGGCGTCCATTATCGTTTGAAAGGATCATCAAGCTATGAAACTGGGAATCGGAACAAGCGAGCTTAATTTCATAACCTCTCAAAAGTCCATAAAGCCCGATAGTCAGTGGATTCCTCCAACTTTCAGTAACATAAAACACCATGCCACTCCATAAAGCTCTATGCTGGAATGATGTAAAAATGGTGTAGAACACAAGTAAAACATTTGGAGAAAAAGGGCCATGTAACATAAAAAGGGAGAGGATATATCCTCTCCCTTTCTCTATGCCCCCACATGGATAGCGTTCTCTTTGATCTGTGTAATGACTTGTACAAGCTGCGTCTGGGTTCTGGAATCAAACAGTTTGATAAAGCCCACCGGTTTATCAAAGGGAGGGTTCATCAAATCGGCCATATTTTCCATATACCCATTTTGCTCTATGTACCCAATCACCTTGTGAACAAATGCAATCTGGCTCTGATTCAAAGATTGGTCATTGATGAACTGAGAAAACGCAGCCATAGCAGCTTCGTGATCCAACTTGGCAATTCTGCGGATCAGAAGACCAAAAGGGGTATCACCATATTCCCGCTGATAGTCCTCTTTGGTTCCCAGTTCTTGGGTGAACACACGCTCCAGTTCCCGATAGTCGCCAGAGGCCAAAGGAATATTGTGAGTGAGCTTGTAAATGGCTAAGGTATCGCCATGCTCGTTCACATAGCGGTTCACTTTCAACCGGTAATCCTCAAAATCATAGGCTGGGCCCAAAAGCTGGCCCTCCTTTTCAAAGACGACCGGATCAGCCAAATTGGTGATAATAGGCGGCTTCACGCCGTTACCGTCTTCTAAAAATTTAATTAAAGAGCGCAGTTCTCCCCGCGCCTGTTCTAAACGAAGAATACTGAAATTTTCCCAGAATTCCTCTTCTTGAATGGATTGGAGCAACGGCAAAACTGCCTTGACCTGGGGAATGCTCGCCTTTTTCATCAGCGCACCAACAAGGTCGCAAAGCTGCCTTTTTGCGTATGAAAAACGGGAGGATACCTCCAATGCAGCCAGCATCATGCCATAGATAAAGTTGTCAAATCGCTTCGCCATTTCATCGGCGTCATCCATAAAAACGAGCGGAGCGAGATATGTTGTCAGCTCCCCCTTATCCGTCTCGCTCAGAGCAGCATAAGCTGAAGCCTCCTTGTACTTTTCCACATAACGGAGTTTCAGCCTGACCGCAACCAGCTCCGGATTCAGTGCCGTCACCTGCGTGCGGCACCCCTCTATCAATTCAGCCCGAAAATCCTGGTGATCTTGATCTGCATAGTTTCCCTCTTGCAACAGAGCAATGAGACGAACTTTTTTGGAGAAGATTGCCTCGGAAAGAGACTTCACCTCGCTGCCCTGAAACTCCTTTTCTTTTTCCCGGAAAAACTCAAAGTTACCGCAGTAGTCAAAGATGAGAAAGCGGCGCTTATCGGTATAGGAACCGTCCATCCCATCCACACATTCCAATCCTTTACACAAGCGAGTACCACGCCCGATCATCTGCCAAAACTTGGTTTTGGAGCGGACCTTCTTGAAAAACACCAGATTAACACATTCCGGTACATCAATTCCGGTATCCATCATATCTACCGAAACAACAATGTGCGGCTCCTTTTCCGGCTGTTTAAAGTCATCGATGATGGTTTGTGCATAAGAATCATCACAGATGACCCGCTGTGCAAAATTGCCTTTCAGATGGGGATACAGCTTGTCAAACCGGTTTAGGATAAACTCGGCATGGCGTTTGTTCTGGGCGAAGATGATGCTCTTGCCAATGCGATCACCGCCCGCCACCTTGATGCCCCGCTCCATCAAATCCTGGAGTACCCGGTCCACTGTCTGCTCGTTAAAAATGAATTTGTTGAGCTTCTCCGACGGGATAAAAACCGGCATGGCCCCGTCATCTTCGGTGAAATCCTCCTCATAACGGGCCTTGTCCGCTTCGGAGAGGGTGTCGTAGTAAATCCCCTTTTCCTCTTCAAATTTAGTGGTGATCTCAAAGTTGTAGTAGGGTACCAGAACATGGTCGGTATAGACGGCGGTTTCATAATCGTAGGCATAGGTAGGAACCCCATGCTCCATTTCAAAGAAATCATAGGTGTTCCGGTCCACATCAGTTTTCGGCGTGGCCGTCAATCCCACGAGAATGGCGTCAAAATACTCAAAAATCGCCCGGTACTTTTTGAAAATGCTGCGATGGCTTTCGTCAATGATAATCAAATCAAAATGCGCCGGGGTGAATAGCTTTTGCCCGTCCTCCGTTTTGGTGTTATCAATGGCGTTCAGCATGGTGGGATAGGTGGAAAAGACAATGCGGGCGTTGCGGTCATCTTTGCCGGAAAGCAGATTGCAAAGCGACATATCCGGCAGATAGTTCTTAAAATCGTCCCGAGCCTGCTTGACCAGTGCTGTGCGGTCTGCCAAAAACAAGATGTTCGTCACATACCCGGCCCGGCTGAGGACATCTGTCAGACTGGAAGCGGTCCGAGTCTTACCCGTACCGGTGGCCATCACCAACAGGTTTTTGCGGTAGCCCTTGGCAATATTGCCGCATACCGCTCGGATGGCCTCTTTTTGATAATACCGGTCGGTAATCCGGTCATCAATGGGGATTTCCTCCAGATTTTTTCGTTCCTCCCGGCGGTTCATCAGCTTTTGCAAATCGGATTTGCTGAAAATTCCGCTGACCTGGCGCTGGGGAGCGGTTTTGTCATCCCAAAAGTAGGTTTCAAAGCCGTTGGTGGTGAACATCATGGGGCGGCGGCCAAACTTTTTCTCCAGGCAATCAGCATAGAGCGCCGCCTGCCTGCGGCCGCTGTTGGGGTCTTTGCCGGTGCGCTTGGCCTCTACCACGGCCAACGGAAGGCCGTCCTTGCCAAACAGCACATAATCCGCTTTCCCCTTTTGGCCGGGTTTGCCCGCCATCCCCTCCACCGGGTACTCCTGCCAAACATCAGCCTCTGTACCGTCAAGCTGCCACCCCGTCATTTTGAGATCCAGGTCGATATACCGCTGGCGGGTGGCATACTCGGAAAGATCCCCGGCGGCAAAATGGCGCTGGGCCTGGTGCGTCTGCTTCCCCGCCGTATACTGGGCGGAAAGGGCCTCGATCCGCTTTTGCAGCCGCTCGATCTCGGATTCTTTCTGCGCCAAAAGGCTCTGCTGTTCCTTGATTTTTTGAGTATCCACTGCAATCTGCTCGTCCGGGACAGCCTGTTCATCAAAAAAGCGTTCCTCGTATTGGGCGCCATAGCAGTAGTCAATCCACTGGATCAATTCAAACAGGCTTTTCAGGGAAAGGAGGGCGTCGCCTTTCTGCACCGCCCGCTCGGTATGTACGGCCAGATTGCCCAGCTTCACCACAAAGGGCAGCTTTGCCCAGGTTTGGGAGTCCAGCGCAAAGCGGAAGGTAGGCTCGTGAATGAGGGATTGCAGGTTGTCCTGATAGGGCGTCCTCATGGTGTTATCTGCGGCATAGACCCACTTGACCGCAAGTTCCAACGCCTTGCGGCAGCCCACGGCACACATAGCGGGGGATGCGGAAAAGACCCTCTCGGCCTCGATGCAGGCCGGGGCAAAGAGGGCGTATTCCATTTTATCTTTTAAAAAAGAGAAGTTTGACACCATTTCTCCTCCCATTCTCATGGTTGCTATTTTAGGCTCTTCTACCTAATTCTTTTGCTATACGTTTGATTTGCTCAATAAACGCATCTGTTTCACGGCGGCCTTTTATACTCTTTTGAGGTGTAGATGCCCAACGATAAATCTGTTCAATACTTCCATACCCTCGACCGAATATTTTTGCAAACTTGACACAATTTGCAACTGTTGAGGCGTCGTTAAGAATCAGCATCAATTCAGCATCTTTCCATGGTTTTCCGCTGTTTGGTTTCTCCCTTAAATCATCCCTGTCGCGTTGATAATCAAAAACGAGCTTTTCTATGTACTGCACTTTTTCTTCATGAGTCATCCCTTCAATATCGGTATCAAAAAGTTCATATACCTTTGCCTTAAATTCCGATTTTTTCATGGGCTGCATCTCCTTTAATCACTCTATTTTAATTACCCAAAATACTGCTGCATCAGCGCCTTTTTCAGCGTTTCCAGCGTTTCAAGGCTTTTTTGAATAGCCAATTTTGATTTGTCGGTCTGCTCAACGAAAGCGATAAATGTATCCTGCAACTCGACTGGCGGCACTATCAGACGTAGTGTGTTAATCGAATTAAAATTCAGTCCAGCTTTAACCGCACTTTGGTTTTTGGATTGGAACTGTTCTCTACCTGCATCGCTTTCCATGTAATATGCTACATACAAAGGCCGTACATATGCCTGATTCAATCGTATACAAGTTAAATGTTGATTTATGTACCCACCATAATCGGCAATTTCCTTGGTTACGATACCAGTTCGACCTAAGTCCGCAGTAATGCTAATCAGGAGGTCTCCTTCTTGCACCCTAGTACGCTTTGCCTCCGCATTATCCGGCGGGACAATGTATTGTACATCATCAAGCGTTATCCGGCAGTTTTTTACATTCTTGATTGTAATGAAGTATTCTCCTTCATCAGTAAAGTACTTCGCCCACCCCCGCGATCCTGAAGTAAGAAACCGAATATATTTTGATAATTCATAAACAGGCCACTTCTTCGGATTTGTCATTGGCTCCCCAAACAGTTCGATAAAGCGGGATTTGACCAATTCATCCAGCTTGTCCAGCTGATGGTGGCGCTTGGCAATGAGGTCGCTGACCTTGTCCAAAGTGGCAGCAATCCGCCGCTGTTCTTCCATTGGGCGAAGATTGATTGGAAATTTTCCGAGATCGGATAGCTTCAAATTATCTCTAACACTGCCAGTTGCATATTCCTTGATAAAGGATAGCATTATGTCACTTTTAAGGTAGTGAAGGAGATACTGCTGGTCGAGCCGGTCGGAAACACTAAAAACAATATAAAGAGGACTGACAATAACTCTGGCCTCGTATTTCTGCCAATCTATAGACCCTACATTGATACGAGAAGGGTTATATGCAAAATACCCCTTCGGAACAATTTTATATGTTGATTTATCCTTACTGGCAACTTCTTTGCTAAAGTATCCAGTACAGAACCCTTTTTCATTTGTCACGCTGTAAACGGGAATATCCTCATTAGACTTATTGCGGACAGAATATTCAGAGATCACCTCTTCAATTTTTATAATCACAACATCTCCTCCAGCTCCGCCAGCCCTTCGGTGATCTCCAGCTCCAGCTCGTGCAGGTCTGCCATAATCTCAGCGGTCGAAGGATATTCCACCGGCACATACTCCACCTTTTTGTACTTGTTGATGGAAAGGTCATAGTTATTTCCGGCAATCTCCTCTTTTGGCACCAGAAAACTCTGCTCGGTGCGCTGGCGGCCGGCTTCCTTGTCCAAATGGCGGAACCGCTCGATGATGTCGGGGATGTCGTTTTCCTGGGTCTCACTGCGCTTGTCGTCCAGGGAAAAACCGTCGGCCTTCATATCGTAAAACCACACGTTTTCCGTACCGCCTGCGCCGGTTTTGGTGAACACCAGCACCGCGGTGGAAACCCCGGCATAGGGCTTGAACACGCCGGAGGGCATGGAGATCACCGCTTGAAGCTGGTGATTCTCCACCAACTCCCTGCGGATGGCCTGGTGGGCCTTGGAGGAACCGAACAACACCCCATCCGGCACGATGCAAGCGCACCGGCCGCCCTTCTTGAGCAGCCGCAGGAACAGCGCCAAAAACAGCAGCTCGGTTTTCTTGGTGTTGGTGACAGCCTTGAGGTTGTCGTGAATGCTCTCGGCGTCCACCGTGCCCTTAAAGGGCGGGTTTGCCAGCACCACATCAAACTGGCCGGCGATGTTGTTCTGCTTAGAAACGCTGTCCTTGTAGTCGATCTCCGGGTGGGTGATGGAATGGAGCATCAGGTTCATGGCAGAGATGCGCAGCATGGTGCGGTCGGTGTCAAAGCCGGTGAACATCTCCCCTGCAAAATGCTTCCACTGTTCCGGCGTCATGGTGGATTCAAACCGCCTGCGGACGGATTCCGCCGCAGACACCAAAAAGCCCGCTGTGCCACATGCGGGGTCGCAGATTTTATCATCCGGGGTGGGCGGCACCAGTTCCACCATCATCTCCCGGATATGCTTGGGAGTACGGAATTGGCCGTTTTGCCCGGCAGTGGAGAGTTTGCTGAGCATATACTCGTACAAATCTCCCTGCATATCCAATCCTGCCAGGTCGTGCTCATAAAGGTCCTCCAGGCCGGTGACAATTTTTTGCAGTACCTGCGGGGTGGGGATCAAAAACATGGCGTCCTCCATATAACGGGAGAAGGCCGTCACATCGGTGGATTTTTCATCAAAAGCTCCGTCATCCGGCTCGATGATATTTCCATCTGCATCCAGCTCCGGCAGCTTGCCGCCGCGCATCTGCTTGATAGCGGGGAACACCCGGCGGGAAAGGACGTCGAACATCTCCCGGGGGTCGCGCTCCTGAAAGCGGCTCCACCGCATGGCCTGTCCCTGTTCCGATTGCGGGAAAATTTTTTCGACCGGCTGGCCCGTCAGATTTTCAAAAGCCTCGTTCTCCAGCTCCTTCTCATCCAGCGAGCGAATAAACATCAAATAGGTGAGCTGCTCGATCACCGTCAAGGGATTGGTTATTCCCCCCGCCCAAATGTCCGTCCAAATTTTATCTACTTTATTCTTGATTGCCCCAGTTATCATGCTGCGTCTCCTTTCAGACTGTCATCCAAAATATTGTTGCATCAGTGCTTTTTTCAGCGTTTCCAGCGTTTCCAGGCTTTTTTGAATAGCTGCTTTTGATTTGTCGGTTTGCTCAACGAAGTCGGCAAATCGCTCTTGTAGCTCGATTGGGGGCACCATAATTGGTTGAATTCGCAAATCGGACAAGTTAATTTGCTGAAGTGTTGCACCTCTTGTATGTTCCTGTATATATCGCTGGCTTTCCTCAGTGTTGAGATACACATTAAGATACACGGGATTTGTTTTATTGCGATCATAGCGAATAACTGCAATGCCACGAGTTACATTCATTCCTCTAAATCGTGTATCGGTTAATGCTGTAACACCTGTTGTTCCTCGCACTGTAATAAGCAATTCATCGCCAGTTAGCTCGGTTTTTCTGAATCCGTCTCCAATAGAACGCTCTATGTACTTTATTGATGCTGTGGATATTTTCCCGTTCACCAAATCTACAGGGCGGAGGACACCCATATCACCAGTTCCATCATCGCCTGGCTGTACAATTCCGTAGGATAAGCCTGCACCTTCGGCTATAATATCAATTAAAGCTACATTGGAATAATTGCCCTCACCAAACATCTCGATAAAGCGGGATTTGACCAGTTCATCCAGCTTGGCAAGCTGCCGGCGGCGCTTGGCAATGAGGTCGCTGACCTTGTCCAGCACCGCCGCAATTTTGCACTGCTCGCCGAGGGAAGGCAGGGGACAGTTTTCATTCAAATATGATTTTACTTGCAAGTTGCGGATACCAGTGGTTTTATTCTGTAGCAAGTCTGTTTTTCCGGAATAGTGGAGATTCCACATAAAATAAAACACATATCTTGGAATGGCTATGGCTTGATTTACCCGCATTGCTTGGGTGAAATTATTGCACAAATATATACTCTCTTCAATAGATTCATCACAAAACACTACCCGGCCAACTGGTGTTTTTTCCGTTCCACCTGATTTCTCTAGGATAATGTCACCATAATGAAGTCTTTTCTTTTCGACTTTGGATTCATTGATACTTCGTACCACAATATCGTCATAATTGATTCTGCCTTGGGGTGTAAAATTAGTAGTCCGCAATACTTTGATGCCGATTTCATTTTCAGCACATTCACTGCCCCATTCACCAGTGATTTGGCATTCAAAAACATCCCTCAATCTCGCCATCACAGCATTTCCTCCAGCTCCGCCCAAATGTCCGTCCAAATTTTATCTACTTTATTCCTGATTGCCCCAGTTATCATGCTGCGTCTCCTCAATCTCTCAAAAATATCCACTAATCCAGTTTTATTATAGGATATTTTGACAGAATCCGCAATGCCCATAGTTTCTCAAACAAATCGGTACTAAAAAACTGGTCAAACGCAAAGAATTTGAGCAGTTCATCAGCAGTAAATTGATCATCTGAGATCACCTACACTCTTGAGAAAAAAAGGTCCACATGTTACAATATATGTTGTTGCATGGGGCCCTTTTCCCCTGACAAACCGAGCCTATGAACTATTGGAAAAAGTGTACGCAAACCGGCGCTACTGCAAAGAGGCGGAAACCTTATCTCAAACCATGGTGTAAAACCCGCTGTTCCATCACCAAAAAACCGCATAAACAAAGGAGATATGAGGATATATGAAATTAGGCATCGTAGGTCTGCCCAATGTGGGCAAAAGCACCTTGTTTAACGCTATCACCAACGCGGGCGCGGAGAGCGCCAACTACCCTTTCTGCACCATCGAGCCCAACGTGGGCGTCGTGGCGGTGCCCGACAAGCGCCTGGACAAGCTCGCGGAGATGTACGACCCGGACAAGTACACCCCTGCTGTCATCGAATTTGTGGACATCGCGGGCCTGGTCAAGGGCGCGTCCAAGGGCGAGGGGCTGGGCAACAAGTTTCTCGCCAACATCCGCGAGGTGGATGCGATCATCCATGTGGTGCGCTGCTTTGAAAGCACCGAAATCATCCATGTGGACGGCGAAATCGGCCCTGCGCGCGACATCGAGACCATCAATCTCGAGCTGATCTTCTCGGATATCGAGATCGTGCAGCGCCGGCTTGACAAGGCGCAAAAGGCCGCCAAGGCCGATAAAAAGATGTTGGGCGAGGTGGAGCTGCTCACCGATCTGCTGCACCACCTGGAGGAGGGCCGCAGCGCCCGCGCCTTTGCCGCAGATTCCGACGAGGCCGCAGCGATCCTCGCGGAGATCCCGCTGCTGTCGGGCAAGCCGGTGATCTATGTCGCCAACATGTGCGAGGACGACTTCATCAACAACATTGACACCAACCGCTTTTACAAGGAGGTCTGCGAAATCGCCGCCTCCGAGGGCGCTGCGGTGCTGCCCATCTGCGCCAAGATTGAGGAGGAGATCTCCGACATGGACAAGGAGGACAAGGCGATGTTCCTCGGCGAGCTGGGCCTCACCGAGTCCGGTCTCGACCGCCTCATCGTCAAGAGCTACGACCTGCTGGGCCTGATCTCCTTCCTCACCGCAGGCAAGCAGGAGGTGCGCGCCTGGACCATCAAGAAGGGCACCAAGGCACCCCAGGCGGCCGGCAAAATCCACTCCGACTTTGAGAAGGGCTTTATCCGCGCCGAGGTCATCGCCTATAACGACCTGATCGCCTGCGGCAGTATGGCCGCCGCCAAGGAGAAGGGCCTGGTGCGCAGCGAGGGGAAGGAATACGTCTTCCAGGACGGCGACGTGGTGCTGTTCCGGTTCAACGTTTGATGGGATAACAATTGATAACAGTCAGGCTCGAGGCGGCGCAATCCCCCCGGGCCTGTTTTCCTTTTCTGAAGAAATAGGGGGTGCGGCTATGACAGCCCTATGGATGACTCTCTTCAATACAGCGTTTTGGGTCGGCCTGCACTTTGGCACTGCCTTTATCATCACCGCCCTGCCGAAGCCGCTGCAAACGCGGATGTTCGACCCACAGCGGCCATTTTTCCGCGTGAAGGCGCGCGAAATGATCTTCTATCGGTCGATCCGGCTAAACCGTTGGAAAGACCGGCTGCCACAGTTCAACCGGGATTTTGACAAGCGGCATTTCCGTTCCGACTGGAACGCCGCCTATCTCGAGACCTTCCTTTTCAACACCTGCCGCGCGGAAATCATCCACGAAGCCATCGGCGTCTTGGGGTTTTTATCCCTGCTGTTCTGCCTGGCGGAAGAGCACCCCGCTGAATATCTACCTCTATACGGCTCGATCGCGGCGTTTTTCCTTCTGTGCAACCTGCCCTTCGCCCTGATCCAGCGCTACAACCGCTGCCGCCTGCTGCGGCTGCGCGAGCATACAGCGCGCTGCACAAGCCGCTTCGATTCGACGTACAAAAAAACAGGCCACCCGATTGGATGACCTGTTTTCTGGCTCCCCCTGTTGGACTCGAACCAACGACCCTGCGGTTAACAGCCGCATGCTCTACCAACTGAGCTAAGGAGGAATATAAAGCACGAAAGTCTGGATCTCAGAAAAGAGAAACAGACAAACGTGAGTGTCGGCATCGACCTATCTTCCCAGGCAGCTTCCCACCAAGTATTTTGGGCACCGCTGAGCTTAACTGCCGTGTTCGGTATGGGAACGGGTGGATCCTCAGCGTCATAAACACCGACTAAATTGAAAAAAGAACAAAAAAGAATGGTGACCCGTGCGGGAATCGAACCCGCGTTACCGGCGTGAGAGGCCGGTGTCTTAACCGCTTGACCAACGGGCCATGGTGCGCCATCAG
>NZ_JACRST010000024.1 GCF_014384885.1 Ligaoa zhengdingensis | reverse complement strand
GTTCGCCTGATCGATCAGGGACTTCAGGAACTCTTTGTCCACCTCATTCTCCATGACCGACACAATCGCATACATCACATCTTCATACGCCGCATCGATATCCTCCTGGGTCGCTTCGGCGTCTTCAATCACGAGGTTTGCAGCTGCAATCGCCTCTTCCAGGGCTGCCTTCGACTCGTCGGTGAGATCCAGAGTCTCATCCTCCAGCAGCGCATTCGCCAGATCAACGGCCAGTTTCAGCGCACTCTTGTCCGGCGCATAGGTCAGGCCGTCGCGCGCCATGACCAGATCGAGGTATGCGCTCAATACATCCTCCTGGGTCGCCGCGTCGTTCTCAACCACGTCTTTCGCAGCAGTCAGCGCTTCCTCGAACGCCGCCCAGCTTTCCGCTGTGAAGCGCTCTTCCTCATACACGCCGTCAACCGCCGCGATCAGCGCTTCCAGGTAGCTCTTATCCACGTCGGACGGGACATCGCCGCCCTCGACCGCCGCGATCAGCGCGTCGCGCGCCGCTTCGACCTCTTCGAGGGAACCGCCGTCCTTGTTGAGTTCGTTCTGGAGGGTCGCGATGGCCTTTTGCAATCTCGCGTACTGCCCGGCCGTGCAGTCCTCTTCCTTGATCGCCAATGCAGTTTGCAGGATGCCGAGATCGACGGAGGTATCCACCGCGATCACACGGCCCTCATTGCCCACCGCGCAGTAGTAGTGATAGACCACGCCATTCTTCTTCACCACGCAGGGCTTATGGGCATAGGTGGAGTTGTAACCGTCGTCACGGTCGGTCAACGGCAGATATGCCTTCTGCCAATGGTAGAGGTCTGTGGATACCGCAAAGGAATCGATGATGCCGTACGGCGTACCGGTGAAGTAGAACATCACCCAGTAATCGCCGATCTTCACCACATCCGCATCCGCGCACTGGCTGGCGCCCCACACTTCGCCGCTCGGGGATTTGTCGCCTTTCAGCAGCGGATTGGTCTCCATGCGCGTCCAGTTGATCAGATCATCGGATGTTGCGCCGCACATCACTTCAGTGGCGCCAGCATTGTAGAAGCCGTAGTATTTTTGAGTCTCGTCGTCCCAAAGGGCCTGCATCTTCCAGATGATTCCGCCTTCGTAATCCTCAACGGCGGGCAGAATCGGGTCGGGGTAACGCGTCCATTGGGCCACGCTGCCATCCTCATTAAAGATTTTATCTGTGAAGGCCACGCCCTCGAGCTTCTTACCCGCCTCATAACCCGGCGTATCCGAAGCAAGATAGGTCATCGCGTAACGGCCGTCCTTCATGACGTGCGGAGTCGGAACCTCGCCCCACTCGTGGTCACGCACGATGTAACCCGCCGCGTTGAACTCGTCCCATGCGCCCTCGGCGCCGTTGTCCAGAATCAGGCCAATCTTCTCCCAGTTGAGCATATCCTTGCTGCGGGCGAGGCCGGTGCGGTAACCCGTGCCGTCGTGGCCCACAAAGGTCATATAGACATATTCGTTGTCACCGGGCATTCTGAACACGTTGGCGTTGTCCACCAGAGCGGAATCAAAAGCGCCCTCGACGCCGGAGTAGCGCAGCACAACGCCGTACGAATACGGGGTCTTAACCTGCTCATACAGATCGTTGATCACGCTGCTCGGAATGCGCTTCGTCAGCGTGTATGCCTTCACTTCGCTGAAGTCTTCCTTGAGCGAAAGGCTCAGCTTCACCTCGCCGATGCCCAATTCAGCCGCATCCACGGAGAACGAAACGCCGGTTTCGCCCGCAGGGATTCCCACCGAACCGTCGACCGCTTTCCCCTCGGCGTCTTCCGCCTTGTAATACAGGGTGCGCGCCTCCTGGGCAGCCTCTACAGTGACCGAAACAGGAATTTGGCCGTCGTCGGGCACGATGTTGTCCACCTTGGCGCTGAAGCCGTAGAGCATGTTGGGCTTGCCCCAGACGCGCATCTCAGTCGCGCCGACCGATTTTCCATCCTGCGGTTCCAGCTTCACGCGGATCTGCGAAGTGGAAACTACATCCTTCAGGATGAATTTGTAGTGAACAACCTTGTTGTAAGAAGTCTCGCCGGTGTAGGGCTCGCTGGACGTGCTCGCGTCTGCGGGCCGCCAATTCTCGCCGTCCCAGTACTGCACTTCCACCGATTTCGGGGTGGGAACGCCGCCGCCATCGTTGAATGCGAACCATTCCACCATGTAAACGTCCTGCTCACTCTCGAACTTGACGCCTGCGTACTCGGTGCCGGTGTGGTTGTAGTTGGTCCAGCGGTTGCGCGGACCGTCGTCGTGAGGCTGGCCCTCGCCGCCGGAGACGATCCCGTCGTTCAACTGCTGCAGATTATCCCCGCCGTTGGTGTAACCCGCAAACGCCTCGGGGTAGCCCGATCCGTTCTCGTTGAGCGCCAAGTTGGTCAGCTCATCCATCGGGACATAGGGAGAACCGAAAATCTTCATCTCGGTGACGCCCACCGACTTATTCTCGCCCGCAGGCTCCAAAGCCAGACGGATGGCGTCGGTAGCAACCGCATCGAAGGTGATGCCGAACAGTTTGACCTTTCCGTCTTCATCATAAATGACGGATTTTGTCTCGGCGTTGGCCACCGGCTGCCAGTTGCCCTCTGCGTCGCGGTACTCCACCGCCACCGATTTGGGCGCTGGGACGTCGGAGCCGTCGTTGAACGCATAGAGGTTGACCACCTCGACCGTTTTCTTGGCGCCGAACTCCGAACCGATATACTCGGTCTTGCCCACGTTCTGGCCCCAGTTGGTCCAGCGGTTGCGCGGGCCCTCATCGTGGTTGCCGCCTTCCTTGCCGGAAATGATGCCGTCCACCATGTAGGAGGGGAACTCGCTGCCGTTGGTGTGGCCGGCGAACACCTTCGGATACTCCGAGCCGTCGGTATTGAGCGCCAAGTTATCCAGGCCCACGGGTTCGTCGATGACGACCTTGCAGTCGTCGTAAGCAGCAGTCAGCTCGGCGAGCGCCGCTTCGATCGCTTCGAGCGAGCCGCCGTCCTTGTAGAGCTCGGCCTGCACCGCGGCGATCTTGGTTTGCAGGTTCTGGTACAGCGCTTCGGAGCAGCTTCCGGGTTCGAGCTCCTGCGCCTTGCGCAGCACCGACAGGTCGATGGAGGTATCCACCGCGATCAGGCGGCCTGCGCTGCCAACTGCATTATAATAATGATAAACCACGCCGTTTTTCTTCACCACGCAGGGCTTGTGCGCATAGGTGGAGCTGTAGCTGCCGTTGCGGGTGAGCAGCGGTATGTAGGATTTTTGCCAGTGGATGAGATCTTGCGACACCGCGAAGGAGTCGATGATGCCGCCCGGCGAGCTGGTGAAATAGAACATCACCCAGTAATCGCCGATCTTCACCACGTCCGCGTCCGCGTTGTGGCTCGCGCCCCACGCCGCACCATCCGGGGCGGAATCAACCGTCAGCAGCGGGTTGGTGTCCATGCGCTTCCAGTTGATGAGGTCGTCGGACACAGCGCCGCACATGACCTCCGGGCCGGTGGCTGCGTTGTAGAAGCCATAGTATTTCTGGGTCTCATCGTCCCAGATCGCCTGGAGCTTCCAGATGGTGCCCTTTTCATAGGGATAGGCGCCGTCGTGCGCATCCAGCACCGGGTCGGGGTGGCGGGTCCACTGGGCCACGCTGCCGTCGTCGTTAAAAATCTTGTCGGAGAACGCGACGCCCGCGCGCTTGATGCCCGCCTCGTAGCCCGCGGTATCGGACGCGAGATAGGTCATGGCATAACGGCCGTCCTTCATGATATGCGGAGTGGGAATTTCGCCCCACTTATGGTCGCGCACGATGTAGCCGGCCGCATTGAACTCATCCCATGCGCCAGGTTCGCCGTTTTCGAGAATCTTGCCGATCTTCTCCCAATTGACCATATCCTCGCTGCGGGCGAGGCCGGTGCGGTAACCGGTGCCGTCGTGGCCCACGTAGGTCATATAGACGTACTCATCGTCGCCGGGGATGGTGAACACGTTGGGGTTGTCGATCAGGTCGCTGTCGAAGTCGCCCTTGACGCCCGAGAAGCTGAGCACGATGCCGTACTCATACGGGGTTTTGACCTCCTCGTACAGCTCCTCAAACACGCTGTCGGGGATGCGTTTGACAAAGGTGTACTCCTTGGACTCGCTGTAGTCGCTCAGGAACGAAGCCTTGACGGCGATGTCGCCGGTCACCAGCTTGTCCAGATTGAGCTCGAAGGCAACTTCGGTCTGGTTCGCCGGGATGGCGACCGTCTGCTCGTCCTCGTTGCCCTGGGAATCTGTCAGCTTAAAGTACATGGTGCGCTCCTCCGCAGAGGCCTCCGCCTCCACGGTGCCGGGCATCACGCCTTCGTTTGCCGCAGCGCCCATTTTGACGTTAAAGCCGTAGAGGATGCGCGGCACGCCCCACACCTGCAGCTCAGAGCCCGCGAGGCACATATTGTCCTGCGGCTCCAGCACCATGCGCACCTGCGAGGTGGTGACCGCGTCAAAGGTCAGGGTATACTGCTGGATGCGGCCCTGATAACAGTCGGTTGTGTACTCGCCCTCGTAGGCCTTGTCGGCCACAGTGGCGTTGAGCGGCTGCCAATCCGCGCCGTCCCAATACTGGGCGGCCACTGTTTTGGGCACCGGGCAGTTCGCTGTATCGACGAAATGGTACCAATCGATGCTGTGGACCTCCTGCTCGCACTCGAAGGTGACGCCGATGTAGGCGGTCTCCCCGCGGTGGTTCCAGTTGGACCAGCGGTTGCGCGGACCTGCGTCGAGCGTGCCGCCCTCCCTGGCGGAGATAATGCCGTCCAGGATGCTCTCCAGGCTGTCGCCGGAGTTTGTATAGTTTGCAAATGCTTTCGGGTACCCCGCACCCATGTCATTGAATGCGAGGTTGACGAGTTCCGGCTCAGTTGCATATGCTGGAACTGTTGTCAAGGCGCTGAGAGAACTGAGGGACATCACAAGCGATAGTCCCCATGCGATTAGTTTTTTCAACAAATCTCCTCCTTTTCTTTCCTCTGAGATAGAACTCAGCAATTTTATTGTACCATTGGTGTCGTAGAAAGTATTTATAATTTCTTAGCAGGTTTTTGCATTTTTTTGCGATATTTAATAAAAACGCTTCACGCGCAGCTCTGTCCTGTCATCCTCCCCCTTTCTTTCCAACATCCAAATCCCCCCTTCCCAACCGTTATTTCGCCGGTATTTTCTGATGTATTTGCATTATACCATATCTTTCCTCAAAATTTAATACGATTTTTTAGCATTAGTTTATAAATTCATGATATTTCATGAAACTACATGATGTTTTTCATGAAAATTACATGATCTTACATTTTTGCCTTTGATAGCATAAAAAAGCCCGGAAATTCCTTCTGGAATTCCCGGGCTTTTCGCTTCAATGATCTATTTTATCCTTTGTGTTTCCGGTATGCAACCGCAACACCAGCGCCGCTTACCAGCACAGCCGCGAGAACCGCCGCAATCATCCAGAGGGAATCGCTGTTCGTTCCGGTCTCAGCCGCCTCGGCGGGCGCTTCCGGAGCGATCACTGCGGGCGCCTCAGATGCGGGAGCTGCCGCGCCGCCGATGGTGGACGCCACCGCCGCGCCGGCCGCGCCGCCCGTCTCCGGGTTGGCGTTGCCGTTGCCGTTGCCAGCCGCATCGCCCGCAGCCGGGGCTTTGTCGGTTGCCATCGCGATGATCTCATCGCTGGTGTAGTAGACCGCAGATGCGGTGTAACCGGTCAGCTTGCCAGCTCCATTGATCGCGTAGTCCTTGCCGCCTACGGTGACCACCAGGGTGGCATCCTTGCCCTTGAGCGCATCAATCACCGTCGCGGGCATCATCGCTCCGCTCTCGAGCGTCGCATTCACTGTGCCGCCCTTCGCTGTGTTGTTGATCTTCTCGATGATCTCGTTCCAGTAATCGCTGTCGCTTACCTTAGAAACGGAGCCGCTCGAGCTGCTCTTCTTCACCAGGTTCTTCACAGCGTCTGTCAGCTTGTCCGCCGCGCTTTTCAGCTCTTCTGCCGTTGCATTCGGATCCGCAACGACCGCCTTCGCTGCATTCAGCGCATCGGTCAGAGCCTTCCAGCTCTCTGCGGTGTAGCGGGTCTCTTCGTATTTCCCGTCGATCGCCGCGATCAGCGCCTTCAGCGCAGTCTTGTCCACATCCGAGGGCTCTTCAGGATCGATCGGGCGGCCCTCGTAGAGCGCCAGCACCTGCTCCGCGGTCAACGCGCGGTCGAACATCTTAAATTCGTCCATCGCGCCCTGGAAGATGGGATCGCTAAACTTGGATTTGCCGATCTGGTTCAGCTTGCTCATGCCGAGGTGCTCGGGACCGTAGTAGAAGTTCTCGCTGCGGCCGATCTCAACACCGTTGAGGTAGAGCACACCGGTCTGGGTCTCGGGCTCCATGGTGATCGCCACATGGGTCCACTCCCCGGTCGGGAAGGGCACGCCGGGCCGGATCGAGCGATTTTCATTGTAGACGCGCACCTCCACGCGCATATTGCCGTCGTCAGCGCGCGGGATGAAATTGATGAAGTTGGCCTGCCCCTTGCCGAAGTCGAACGCGCGCGCCCAGGTTTGGAGCTCGTCGATTTTCAACCAAGTGGAGATGGTGATATCGTACAGGTTCATCAGCAGCTCTTTGGACATGTTGGCGTACTGGCTGCCGTCAAAGCGCACGGCTTTGCCGTTCACGCCGTCCACCAGCTCCAGGTCACCCACAAAGTTCATGGCGTTGCCATAACCGGAGTTGTCCACCGCGGTCTTGCCGTCCAGCGTGTCGAAGCCGACATCGACCACCAGGCCGCTGCCCGTGGAGCCGCCGGTTTTAACGATAACAAACGGACGCAAATCCTTGCTGTTGGAGACGCCCTCCACAGCGCCGAATGTGCCGTAAATCTTATAGCGGCCGGCCTCTTCTTTGTAGTTTTCGGGGCTCCAGGTGACCGGCATCGCCTTTGTGGTGCCGTCCAACAGGATGACATCCACCGTTTCGGGCAGGTCGAGCTGCTCGAACGGGGTGCCTGCCGCCGCTTCCACCTCGGGGGAGGTGAGCTGCGCCACATCCAGTTCTTCCGGGGTGCCCCAGCGCTCGATCAGCTTATCCAGCTCGCCCTGGGTGATGGGGGTGGCGTTGCCGTGGCGCACGCCGTAAGGCATGGCGTACCCGTCGAACGGCACGCGGTGCCAGATACCGCTATCCAAGTCGTCGGTGTAGGAGAGGCCGAACATGCCCCACTCCTCGCCGGAGCCGCAGTCGGGATAATCGTAGTAGAGATACCATCTCTCGCGGCTGAAATCCTTGATGAGGAACGGGCCCTCGTTGTTGCCGTCGCCCACGCTCTCGTCGATCTCGAGACCGGAGTAGTTGGGAAGAATGGTAAAGCTGTCCGCTTCCAGGGAATCGGATTTCGCCAGCGTTACACCGTTGTGGGTGGCGTCGCCCGCCCAATAGCGGACCGGCATGTAATAGGAACCGTTATAATAGTGCATCGAGCAGTCAATATACCTGCGGCCCTGCTTGCTCAGATCCATCAGCGGGATATTGGTGAGGCCCAGCTCCTTATTGGCATCCACATCCGCTTGGGTAAAATCTGTGGTATAGGTGCCGTAGCCGCAGCTGCTGTCGCCCATGTTGGGATCGGTGAAGATAATCATATACTTCTCCTTCACCGGATCGTACACCACCTCAGGCGCCCAAGCGTTGCCCTTATCGGTGTTGACCGACAGGATGCGCTCGCCGCTGAAGCTGGTGAGGTCGCCCGCATCCCACACGTAAATGTCGTGGTTGTTCCAGCTGTGGGAGGAGAGCAGACGCAGCTTGCCGTCCTGCTGGCGGTAGGTGACCGGATCGCGCGCCAGCGAGACATCGGCGCGGTCCTGGCCGTATTCGGGGTTATCCCGGCCCTTGAGGGTGGCCGCTACAATCGTCTTGTTGTCGTTGAGCGGCACCCAGTGCATGCCGTCGTAGGAATACGCAAAGTGCACGGTGGCATAGGTGGGTTCGTCGTTGGTCATCAGCTCATCGCCGCCGAAGTAGGTGAGCAGGTAGGCGGTGTACTGTTCCATGACCATGCGCTGCGGGAACTCCTTGGTCACCGTCGCATCGCCGTACTGAATGGTCGCGGTCAGATCGACATAGGCGGCGCCCGCCCCGCTCGCCGGGCGGTTGACGGCGCCGTCGGTCGCAATCACCGCGGGATTGGAGGAGCTCCAGGTGATGGTGGAGCCCTTCTTGCCGGTGGTGGGCAGGTAGACCTTATCCACATCCACCAGGGTGACCACGCCGAGGTTGTCCTTGTCAAAGTTCACGATCTCTTCATCGGTATAATAGATCACCGTCGCGATGAAATCGCGCGAGTAGGTGACGCCGCCCTCGGATGCAGTGACGGTGAGCACCACCTCGTGCCGGCCTTTGCCGTCGGGGTTGCGGTCGCCGTTGTCGGCAATCACGTCGGGCTTGCTGGATTTCCAGGTGAAGTTCACACCGTTGATCGCAGCGGGCAGCGCGAGGTCTCCGGTCACATCGCTCAGGTCGCCCAGGTCGATGCCATCAACCGCGTCGTACAGCTTTTGGATGGTCTCGCCGTCCGCAGTCTGGTTTTCCTCAGCCATGACAAGCTGCACCTCTTCCGGTGTGAGCGCCTTGCTGTAGAGCTTGAAGTTCTCCACCAGGCCCCGGAGGTTGGGGTCGGCGAACTGCGATTTGCCGATATAATTCTGGGTGGTCTTGCCCATATCGCTGGGCGAGCTCTGGATGCTGTCGTTGCGCCCGACCTCGACCCCATTGAAATAAAGCACGTTGCTGCCCTTGGAGTAGGTGGAAACCACATGCACCCACTCGCCCTCGTAGGGGAAGCTCTGCGCGCGCACGCGGTTGAAGCTGCCCTGCGGCTTGATCTCGATATCCGCGTTGCCGTCGTTCGAGAGCATCTGGAAGCTGTAGTAGTTGTTTTGTCCGGTGCCGAAATCGAAGAAGCGGGCGTTCTTCTGAATCGTCTTGACGCGCAGCCAGCCGGAGACGGTCATCGCGTCGTAATCGGTGATGCCGTCGGGCAGCTGGATGTAGCCGCCGCCGAACATCGCCACGCCGTTTACGAGCTCAACCGCGCCGTCGATGCGGCCGTCGCGCCCGTGGCCGGAGCTGTCCTTCACTGTACCGCCGTCCGCCTCGTCAAAGTTGTAGGAGGCAATCAGGTATTTCGGATTGATGATCTCATCCGGGGTGTGGTGGTAGACCGATGCGGTGAATTCGCGGGTGAGCACCACGCCATCCAGGCTGGCCGTCACCGTCAGGGTCACATCCTCCACGCCTGCTTCAATCGGGGTGAACTTGCCGTCGTGGCCGATCACCGCGGGATTGCTGGACTGCCAGGAGAACTGCACGTTGCCCGAAGCGGCGGGCAGCGCGAGGTCAGCGGTCACGTCGTCCAGGTTTTCAATGGCGATGCCGTCGAGCGCGGCCTTGAGGGTGGCGAGCACCGTGCCGCTGCCGATCTGGTTGTTCTCCTCCTTGACCGCCGCGATCTCCTCCGCGGTGAGCACCCGGTTGTAGATGCGGAAATTCTCAATCTGTCCCTTGAAGTTGGGGTCGTAGAACGGGGCGCCCGCGTACTGCGAACGGCCGATGCTGCTGTTCGAGGTGTTGGTGAACAGGCTGGGGGTATAGGTGCAGCTGGTGTTCTCCCCCGCCTTAACGCCGTTGACATAGATGGCGTTTTGGCCGCTGCCGATGGTGACCGCCACATGCACCCACTCGCCGTAGCCGGGCACAGCCGCGTTCACCTTGCGGATCGAGCTGTCGCTGCTCTGCGGGCGGATCTCCACCAAAGCGCTCGTCTCGCTGGGGAACATCAGGTTGAAATAGATGTCCTTGACGCCGATATCGAACAGGCGGGAGTTCGCCTTGCCCGGGTCCTCGCGCTTCATCCAGACGGAGACGGTCACCCCGTCCAGTCCGGTGAAATCGAAGCCGGGCAGGGAGATGTAGCCGCCGGTGAGCTCAGCGACGCCCGCGTTGACCGCGACCTCGCCGTTTATTTTCGCGTCGTTGCCGTGGCCGGAGACATCGGCGATCACGCCGCCCTCAGCGTTCGCGAAGTCATAGGCCGCGATAGTATCCGCGTCGTCGATCGCGGTGTTGTCCGCGCCGCCCTCCGCTATAAGCTCCTTCACCTCCTCTGCACCCATGGCATAGCCGTAGATGCAGAAATCGTCTACCAGCCCCTTATAGAGCGGATCGGGCCACTGGGATTTACCGACATAGTTCTGTTCGCCGGGGGCGACGTCGGCGGGATGGTACCCGAAATTTTCGTTCCGCCCGATCTCCTTGCCGTCGATGTACAGGACTGCAACACCATTCGCGTCAATGGTCAACGCCACATGGTGCCATCTGCCGACTGAAATGATATCTTTACTGGACACAGCAACCGATTTCAGATTGTTCAGGTTGCTGCCCGTCACACCCTCCACCAGGATTTGATCGTTCCGGTGCAGGGGCACAAAATTGATGTAATTGTACTTGTTCATGCCAAAGTCAAACAACCTGGCCAGCTCAACGATTTCATCCATCTTGAACCAGGCCGCAATTGTTACGTCCTCAACGTCAGTGAGCATCTCCCTCGGAAACAAGCCGTACTGCGCGCTCCCGTCGAATCTCATGGCCTTTCCGCGAACCCCTGTGTCCAGTTCCGGCTTCTGCGCCATGGTCAGATGGTTGCCGTTACCAGAGGCATCCAACGCGGTGAGACCTTCCAACGCTTCAAAGTCTATCTTGGTAATCAGGCTATCCGCTCTGGTGTAACCGACCTTCACGGTGACCGCTACCGTCTGAAAGTCCTCCGCATTAGGAAGATTATCAGGAAGCACGAGGGTACCGATCAGCCGATAGCTGCCCTTTTGTGGCAGATATGCCTCGGTGTTCCAGCTCACCGGCAGGTCAATCTCCTTGCCGTCCTGTCTCAGCCCTGTAAGGGTGACGGGCAGATCGAGGTCGCTCACGGGCGTACCCTCCGCCACAAACATCGTCCCGGGTATCTTCACCGTTTCCAAGCCGACGCCCCATGCGGCGATCAACTTCTCGGCCTCGCCAAGGGTGATGGGGATCGCGTTGCCGTGACGCACACCATCGGGCAGACTGTACTCGTCCTCCGAAAGATGCGTCCATTCATCGCTGTCCAGATCGTCGGTATAGGAACATCCAAAAACTCCGCCGCGGGTAAAGTAATCATAATAGAGATACCAGCGCTCCTTGCTGTTGTCCTTGATGATAAAGGGTCCCTCGCAAAGATTATCGGTAATGGGGCTGCCGATTTCTTCAAAGCAGTTCGGCCCAATTTCTGTCGCTTTCGCCAGATGAATCTTGCTGTCATAAGAATTTTCGCCTTTGTAGCTCATATAATAGCTGCCATTATACTGGGTAATGGAGCAGTCAATATAAGCAAACTTTTTGCCGCTCAAATCCATCAGCGGTATGTTAGCTTCCTCAGGCAGAACATCTTCCTGCGTAAAATCAGTGGTATAGGTACCCCATCCACAGCTTGTGGTGTCCCGCATGGATGGATCGGTATAAACGATTAAATTTTTTTCCTTGACCGGATCGTACACCACTTCAGGCGCCCAGGCGTTGCCGTTTTCCATCATATTGACCCGCAGGATGCGATCCTTGGAAAAGCTCGTGAGGTCGCCCTTGTCCCACACATAGATGGACGGATTGTACCAGCTGTGCGAGGAAAGCAGCCGGAAGGAGCCGTCCTGCTCGCGATAGACCATCGGGTCGCGCGCCAGACACTCGTTCGGGCGGTCGCTTCCGTACAAGTCGGGGTTCTCCACACCCTTAACCGTCGCCGCCACAACATGCTTATTTCCATTGAGCGGAAACCAATTGAGCCCGTCGTAGCTGAGGGCGAAATGTACGTTGGCATAGGTTTCCTCGTGGTTGGTCTTCAGTTCCTCACCGCCGAAATAGGTGAGCAGATAGGCCGCGTACTCTTCCATCACCATGCGCTGCGGGAACTCCCTGGTTTCCACCGCGTCTCCGCGCCGGATGGTGGCGGTCAGGTCGACATACACAGCGCCTTCGCCGACCGCCGGACGGTTGACTGTGCCGTCGGCCGCGATCACCGCAGGATCTGAGGATATCCAGGTAATAGTGGTACCGTATTTGCCCACCGTGGGCAGGTTGATGCGTTCCGCCTCCACCAGGGTGACGACTCCCAGCGCTGCTTTCGCCTGCTGCACCGCCTCTGCGTCGTCGATAACCGCGACCACAATAGGAAACTCCTTCGTCAGCTGCACGCCGTTCAGTTCTGCGGTAACCGTCATCACCACATCATACGTTCCCGCCGCCAGGCTGGACGCCAATTTGCCTTCGTTCGAGATAAGCTCTGGATGGTCGGAAGCCCACGAGAGGGTGATATCCCCCACGGCTTCAGGCAGGACGATATCCGTCGTAAACTCAGGGCCGCCCAGATCAATCTCAGAAACAGTTTGCTCCAGAAGTTTGATCATCCCGATATGATCCATCTGGTTGTCGGCGTTCATCCGGTCTGCGATCCGGTCGGAATCCAGCACCGCGCCGTACACCTCCACGTTCTCCATGGTTCCCAGAAAGTTGGGGTCGGCATACTGCGACTTGCCCAAATAGTTCTGGGTGGAGCCCTCCAGATCCGCCGGGCGGTAATCCGTCGCCTGCGAGGCGACCTCCACACCGTCGAGGTAAATCCGGATCATTCCGTCCCCCAGTGTGATCGCTGTGTGCATCCAAGTGTCAACAGCTGCGAAGTCACCGCCAAATGCGCGCTTGACATCGCCGCCAACCGCAACCTCTGCCGCCGGCTTTTCACCGCCCCATCCGCTTCTCATCTGAAAAGAAAAATAGTTCTCCTTTCCCTTTCCAAAATCGAAAAAGCGTTCATAGAGCGCTGCTACATCCCGGTTGACCCAGCCCAGGACGGTCATTCCCTCCAAGCCGTCCATCAGGCCGTCAGGCAGCCTCAAATAACCACCTTGGAACAACGCCAACCCGCCGCCGACCGCCACGTCGCCGACAATCTTCGCGTCGTTGCCGTTGCCCGAGCGGTCGGGGATGACCCCGCCGTCAGCCTCATTGAAGTCGTAGCTCAGGATCAGCGCGTCGTCCACCGACCCGCTGAGCAGACCGGCCGCCCCGTTTCCTTCCCCTGGAAGCTGCTCCTCCAGAGGCGCGGGGTCTGCCGCCGGAGGAATGGTCAGCCCGTCGTCCGCCGCCAGCACCGGCGTCGCGAGGTTAAACAACATCGCCGCCGCCAACAATACCGACCAAATTTTTCTTTTCATGTCGTACCTCCTCTTTGTAAAATCATGCAGAAGGCGGCGGCCGCATCGCTGCAACCGCCGCCCTCCTTTCATCTTAATCGTAACTAATTGCGATCAACAAATTATTCGGGAAGTTTGATTCTGCTGTAGTAGCCGTCAACGTTATCCTTGGTGACGAGCTCGAAGGGGATGTTGTTGCGCTCGATCTTCTCGCCGTTGGCCGCTTTCACAGCCATCTCCAGAGCGCCTTCGCCCTGGCCGATCGCATCCTGGAAGCAGGTCGCGTCCAGCTCGCCCGCTTTGATGGAATCCAGCGCATCCTGGATGGCATCGATACCGGCGATGATGATCTCATCCTTTTTGCCGGCCGCTTTGACAGCCTCGAGGGCGCCCAGCGCCATGCCGTCGTTCTGGCAGAGGATCGCGTCGATCTGGGTGCCGGTGGTCAGCCAGTTCTCAACCAGAGCCATGGCCTCTTCACGCTGCCAGTTCGCAGTCTGGTCAAACACGATTTTGATATCGGGATAGTTCGCAAACGCAGCCTCATAGCCTTTGAAACGGCCCTGCTCCGCGAAAGCGCCCAGAGGGCCGCGGAGGATGGCGACGTTGCCCTTGCCGCCGAGCTGTTCAGCGACGAATTCGGCCTCGATCTGGCCGCCGTTCTCGTTCTCAGAGCCGACCCACACCTGGCCCATGTCGCCGGTCACGTCGGCGGAGCAGGTGATAACGGGGATACCAGCGTCAACAACCGATTTCACGGCCGGGGCCAGCGCGTCGGCGTCAACGGGGGAGATGATGACCGCATCGACCTTCTGAGCGACAAAGCTGTCGAGCTGGGAAGCCTGCTTGTCCGGTTTGCTCTCAGCGTCGTTGACCACGAGCTTGACGTTGTCGTACTCCTTCAGTTTGATCTCCATCGCGCCCTTGAGCATGGTCATAAATTCTTCGGACAGGTTCTGCAGGGTGCAGCCGATGACGATCTCTTCTTTGTCAGCGGTGGAAGAGGGCTCTGCCTCAGGGGCGGAAGCGGCGCTGCTCGACTCGGGCGCCGGAGCCGGAGCCGAAGACGAGGGGGTCGATCCGCAACCGGTGAACAGCGCGGAGGCCATCACGGCCGAAAGTGCCAGTGCCAATAATTTGCGAGTTTTCATTTCGTTTCCTCCTAAAAGTTCATGTTCCAATTAACGTTAACCTTATCGTTAACATTATCGTTAATGCCATTTTACTAATTTTTTTGGTACTTGTCAATTGTTTTTGCGAAATTTAGGTAAATTCGGATATTTCACTGAAAATGTCTGATACAAGTTGGACGAATGAACCAATCTTCCTGCGATAAGGAGGATCTGGCGTCCGGGCATGGTACTTTGCGCCCGGACGCCAAGGGGTCAGTAAGATCAGTCCTTCTTGTCCAGCAGCACAGCCACCAGGATGATGATGCCCTTGATGATCTGCTGCCAGTAGGCCGAGACATTGAGGATATCGAGGCCGTTGCTGATGGTGCCGATGATGAGCGCGCCGACCAGCGTGCCAATCACCTTGCCCTTGCCGCCGTCCATGCTGGCGCCGCCGATGACGGTGGCCGCGATGGCGTCAAGCTCATAGCCGTTGCCCAAAACAGGCGAAGCGGAGTTGAGGCGCGCGGTGAGGATGATGCCCACCAGGGCCGACATCACGCCGGAGAAGGTGTACACCACCAGCTTGACGCGGCGCACCTTGATGCCGGACGCCGCAGCGGCCTGCTCGTTGCCGCCCACCGCGTAGATATAGCGGCCGGTCTTGGTGCAGCTCAAAATAAAATGGGAGATGATGACTACCAGCGCTAGGATGTAGATGGGCACCGGGATGCGGAGGATGAAGCCCGCGCCCAGGAAGTCGAAGCTCTCAAGCAGGCCGGTAACCGGGCGGCCCTTGGTGAAGAGCTGCGCCGCGCCGCGGGCCATGGTCATCATGACCATGGTGACGATGAACGGGGCGAGCTTGCCCTTGGTGATGACATAGCCGTTGAACAGGCCGCATGCCGCGCCGATGAGCAGGCCGATGAGCAGCGCAACGGGCACAGGCAGCAGCGGGTTGGCTGTTTTCACAAAGCTGGCGGTGATAACCGCCGCGAGGGCGAGCACCGAACCGACCGACAGGTCGATACCGCCGGTGATGATAACCATGGTCATGCCCATGGCGAGGATCGCGTTAAAGGACACCTGACGGACGATGTTGATGATGTTGCCGGGGGTCAGGAACAGGGGGTTAAAAATCGAGAAAAACACGCACATCACGACGAATGCGATGTAAATACCGTATTTTGAAAGGTTACCCGCCACTTTTTTTACCGGGGACGCCGCAAGTTGTTTGGTCGCCATTGCCATTACCTCCTCAATGTACAGACGCGACTTGATTGGTCGCGCATCTCATAATATCCTGCTGGTTGATCTGTTCACCGGTCAGTTCCCCGGTGAGATGGCCGGCGCAGAGCACCAGCACGCGGTCGCTCATGCCGATGACCTCGGGCAGCTCGGACGACACCATGATAACCGATTTGCCCTGTTGGGCCAGCTTGGTGATGAGCTTGTAGATCTCAGTCTTCGCGCCGATGTCGATGCCGCGGGTCGGCTCATCCATGATGAGGATGTCCGGCGCGGTCATCAGCCATTTGGCGAGCACCACCTTTTGCTGGTTGCCGCCCGAAAGCGACACCACCGGCGATTTGCGGGAGGTGACCTTGACGTTCATCTCCCGGATCATGTCGTCCACCCGCGCAGCCTCGGTCTTTTTATCGATCATCCCGCAGCGGTTGAATTCATTGAGGTCGCACAGGCTAATGTTGAAGCCGGTGGAATCCTTGAGATCCAGCCCCAGCTTCTTGCGGTCCTCCGGGATGAGGGCCAGCCCATTTTTCTGTGCGTCGGTCGGGCATTTGATAGACACCTCTTTGCCCTTGATTAAGATCTGGCCGCTGTCCGCGCTTCGCATACCGAAAATGGTCTCCACCAGCTCGGTGCGCCCCGCGCCCATCAGGCCCGCGATGCCCAAAATTTCGTTTTGATGCAGGGTGAAGCTGATATCCTCAAACAGCCCTGCCTTGGTGAGGTTCCGCACCTCCAACACCGGCTCCCCAATGGGAACCGGCTCCTTGTAATAGATGTTGGTGAGGTCGCGGCCGATCATCATGGAAATCAGCGTGTCCTTGTCCAGCTCGGACGCCGGCTTGGTGCCGATGAAATCGCCGTCACGCAAAACCGTGATCTTGTCCGCCACGCGGAAGATCTCATCCAGCTTGTGCGAGATGAACACGATCGCCACCCCGTCTGCCTTGAGCTTGAAGATCAGCTTATAGAGCTTTTCGATCTCCTTGTCGCTGATGGCCGAGGTGGGCTCATCCATGATGAGCACCTGGGAGTTGAACGAAACCGCCTTTGCGATCTCGACGAGCTGGATCTGCGCCACGCTGAGGCGGCGCATCTCGGTGCGCGGGTCGATGTCGATGCCGATCATCTGGAACAGTTCCTCCGCCTGTGCGATCAGCTTCTTTTTGTCCAATAGACCCGCCTTGTTGAGCGGCTCGCGGCCCAGGAAGATGTTCTCCGCCACCGTGAGGTAGGGGATCGGCATCAGCTCCTGGTGGATCATGGAGATGTGGTGCTGGATCGCATCCAGCGGCCCGCCAAAGCGCACCTCCTGGCCGTCCAGCAGAATCGTCCCTTCGTCCTGTTGGTACAGGCCCGCGACGATCTTCATCAATGTGGATTTGCCCGCGCCGTTTTCCCCGATCAGCACGTGGATTTCTCCCCGTTCGATCTCCACGCTGACCTGGTTGAGCGCGCGCACGCCGTGGAAAAACTTGGAAATTCCCTGCAACTGCAAATAAGCCATCCTGTTTCCTCCTTACACTACCAGTTCCATTCTCTGGATGATGTGATCCTGGTATTCACGGTCAAGCTCCACAAAGTACCCGCTCCAGCCCCAGACGCGCACAATCAGGTTGCGGTAGTTCTCGGGGTGTTTCTGCGCGTCCAGCATGGTGTCGCGGTTGACCGAGTTGAGCTGCAATTGATGTCCACCCAGGTCCATAAACGATTTTACCAAAAGCGCTACCTTTTGTATACTGTCTTCGGTACGAAATACCGTGTCGTGCAGCTCCAGGGTGAGCGGGCCGCCGTTGATTACCCGCTTGAGATCCGGCTTGGAAAACGACTTGATGATCGAAACCGGGCCCTTGCAGCGGCTGAACAGGCTGGGGGAATAGTTGGCTGCAATTCCCTCCCCCTTGTGCCGTCCATCCGGCGTTGCGGGCATATCCTTGGAATGCCAGATGTAATACATCGCCGAGCCGGTGCCCGCGCGGAAAATGCCGCCGCGGTCGTTGGTGCGGCCCTGGACAGAATCGGCGAAATCGGCGAGCAATCCGGCCGCGATCTCGTCGACATAATCGACGTTGTTGCCCATCTTTGGAGTTTCGTAGCGGAGCTTATTGCACAGCAGGTCGTGTCCGGCGAAGTCGCCCTTCAGCGCGTCGATCATCTCCTGCTTTCCGACGCTCTGCTCCTCAAACACATATTTTTTGATGGCCGCCAGCGAATCGGCCGCGGTTGCAATGCCGGTGCCGTGCAGGCCGTAGTTGTTGTATTTGCAGCCCAGCGAGATATCGCGGGCCTTCTCCGCACAGCCCTCCATCATCAGCGATAGGAAGGGCGCCGGGTAGACGTACAGGTTCCTCACGCTCCCGCACAGGTCCGCCGCCTGGGAAAAGATGTTCCTACGGACAATCTCACGAAACGCATCATAGCTCTCGGCATCCTCCAAATGCTCGAACACCGCGTTCTCCACCGCCTTGGTGAAGGAGAGCGCCTCGATGTTGGGGACATCCATCGCTACGCCGGGGATGATAAACTCCCAGCAGGCCGCCACCGCGTAGTTGTAAGCGTCCTTTTTCTCATAGCCGAGGTTGAGGAGCCCCGGGATGACCACGTCGTCGTTGGAATACTGCGGGAAGCCCAGTCCCTGTTTGGTGAGCTGGGTGCCGAGCACATAGGTCTCGACCGGGGTGTTCTTATGTACCCGCAGGTTGATCTTCGGGTCGATCAACTTGAGCTCCAGGCTGGCCTTGAGGCACAGCTCGGAGAGGATGTTGTAGCTGTCGGTGCCGTCCTCGTTGAGGCCGCCCAGCACGATGCTCTGGCCGTTGTCCCCCTGCTGCATACCCGGGTAGAGGTCGCTGTCCCGGTTAAAGGTGAGGAAGAACTCCTCCAGCAGCTCCAGCGCGCTGTCCAGGTCGTAGATTCCCTTCTCGAGATCGGCTTTCAGATAGGGGAGCATGTACTGGTCGAAGCGCCCCACCGTGTTGTGGTAGTTGCGGCCGCACCACATGGTGAAGTGGATGATGCGGAACATCTGGAGCGCCTCCAGAAAGCTGCGCGGCGGCTTGGCCGGCACCTGCGCCAGGCTCTCGGCCACCACGCGGTTGCCCTGCTCCAGAGCCAGCTGGCGGTAGCGGTCCGCAAGGTTCTGCACCGTGTCCAGAATGCTGATCTGGGTCTGAAGAACGTGCACCGCCCGTTCATCCCCCTGCTTCTCATACTCGCGCAGGTAGCCGCGCAGCTCCTCCCGCTTGGCGTCGAAGCCGCAGCCGAGCAGCTTGGTGTAATCCACATTGATGTTGCTCACATCGCCGAGCTCGTGAATCCAGTGTTCCTTTTTGAGCGCCGTGAGCTCCTCCTCGGTGTAGATCTCCGGCACTGTGGATATCGTGCGGGTAAACGCAATCCGTTCGTCCTCGAACAGCACCGGCTTCTCCTGCTCCAGCATATGGCACAAACGGATGGCCGCGCGGTCGTAATCCGGGGTGTTCTCCCGCTCGAACCGGCGCGCCAGCTCCATCGGGTCGGCGGGCGGCCGTCTCACCGCGTGATGTTTCCTATCGGTGATGAAAAATTGCCGCATAGCTTGGATACGATCTGTCATAACACACTACTCCTTATTCCATACTCTCTGAATATATTTTGTAATATTTGAACCTTCTGGTCGGTGTCGAACAACGGGCGGTATTTCTCGCCCACCATCGTATATTTGGCGCCGGCGGTTTTGTGGTAGGGCAGCAGCTCCACCTGTTCGAGCATCTTCGCCCCCGCAATCCATTCGGCGGTCCGGCGGTAGTTTTCCTCGTTGTCGTTCACCCCGGGGATCACCGGGATGCGGATGACAAACGGCTTGTCGCCCGCGCAGAGCTGTTTTGCGTTGGTCAAAATTTTGGAGTTGCTCACACCGGTGTATTTGCGGTGGAGCTCCTCATCGAACAGCTTGATGTCCATGATGACATAATCGAGCTGTTCCACCACCCGCCGGAAGGTCTCTTCGTCGGTGAAGCCTGAGGTCTCGATCGCCTTGTGGACGCCGGGCAGCAGCGAAAGCACCTCCAGCAGGAATTCCGCCTGCAGCAGCGGCTCCCCGCCCGAAAAGGTCACGCCGCCGCCGTACTTCGCATAGTAATCGCTGTTCTCCAGAATCAGGTCGGCGAGCTCCTGTGAAGTCATCACCTGGCCCGCAATGCGCCTCAGGTGCAGGGGGCAGACCGCGACGCATTCGCCGCAGGCGATGCAGGTCTCGTGCTTGCAGACCTCCTTACACCTGCCACAGCCGGTACAGGAGGGGGTGCTCACCATGAGCTGCGGCTCCACACGCAGCCCCTCGGGGTTGTGGCACCAGTTGCAGCGCAGCGGGCAGCCCTTGAGAAATACCGTCTGGCGAAGCCCGGGCCCGTCGTAGACGGCGAATTCTTTCAAATCAAATATCGTGCCCTTCTTCATTTTCCCTCATCTTTTCCCTGTCAATTCGAGTTATTATCGTTCACGTTATCGATAACATTATCGTTAATGAAATAATAAAAGAATTTTCCTCTCTTGTCAACCGGATTTGGGGCAATCGGGAGGATTTCAGCATTTCCCCCAACTTTCCATCAAGTTCCCTGTACAAAAAAACAAGACCCCGCGGGAAATCCGCCAAACAAAAAGGACGTCCCCGGCATTGCCGGTAAACGTCCCTGTCCCTTTTACGCCCGTGTGCTCCGCTGTCAGACGAGGACAGCGGAGCAGCTGCCCACCGTGTCCCCCTCGGCGAGCTTGGTATCGATGACGACCTCGCGCGGCTGGCTGTCGGTGCGGTCCTCCTGGATGAGGCTCACCAGCAGATCGACTGCGCTCACCGACATCCGGCCCTTGTAGGAGCTGATCGAACTGAGCCGGAACGGCAGGGTGAGTCGCGACTGGATGTTATCGAAGCCGATCACCGAATAATCCTCGGGGATGCGGTAGCCCCGCTGCTTGAGGTAGGACCAGGCGTCCCACGCGAGCAGATCGCTGAACGCGAACACCGCAGAAAACGGAATTTCCTGCTCCAAAACCCGATCGAGCACCTGGCGGCAACCGTTGGCGGTGACGGGCACCTCGCAGATCAGGCGGTCGTCCACCTGCAGGCCCGCCTCCTCGTAGGCCTTGAGATACCCCGCCAGGCGCTCCTTGGCACTGGAGATGTAGCTCGGGCCGTGCATCATCAGGATATCGCGGTGGCCGTGGTCCAATAGGTACTTGGTGGCCTGGTAACCGCCCAGCTCGTCGTTACAGATGACGTAATCCGCAGGGATGTTTTCAAAACGGCGTCCGATCAGCACAAACGGCACCCCGGTTGCCTTGAGGTAGCGAATATTCTCCTCGCAGCGCTGGGTGGGACAGATGATGATCCCGTCGACATTCTTGTTGAGCGCAGACTGGATCGCTTTGAGCTCCAGCTCTTCGTCCTCATCGGTGTTAATCAAAAAGGAAAAGTAGCCACATTCCCGCGCGCGCTCCTCGATCTCCTTCATCATGATGGCAAAATGCGGGTTGGAGACGTCGCCCAGGATCACCGCAATGGTATTGGTGTACCCAAGGCGCAGCGACGAGGCGATCATGTTGTTGATGTGTCCCATTTCGCGGGCCGCCTGCTTGATCTTCTCACGTGTCGCCGGGGCGATATCATCTTTGTCGCGCAGTGCGCGCGACACCGTATTGATGCTATATCCTGTTTTGAGTGCGATGTCCTTCAGTGTTGCGGTCTGCTTGGATTTTCCTGCTTTCATTTTCTACCACTCCAGTATTGTAATAACCCGGCAACATTATCGTTAACATTAAGATTATTGTAACATTTTATTATTTTTTTGTCCAGTATTAGAATACGAATTAACATGTAGAAATTTCGATTAAAAATATACCTATTTTGTATAGTATTGGAGATAAAAAACCCCGGAGTTTCACTTGGAAGCTCCGGGGATCCAGCTCGATTCGTATTTACTTAGATTTTGCGTTTCTTCGGATCACAAGGGTAGCCGCGCCGCCGATAGCCGCAGCCGCCAGCACCAGCAGCCACAGGCCCGAGAGGTTCTCGCCCTGCTCCGCCGCCGCTTGCTGCGCGCCGCCGATCGTCTCGCTCGCACTGTTCGCTTCGCCAGCAGGCGCCGCCGCGTTCGGCACCGTCGCTGCCACCTCGCCGCCCGTCTCCGGGTTGGCGTTGCCGCTGCCAGCCGCATCGCCCGCAGCCGGGGCTTTGCCGTCCGCCATTGCGATGAGTTCCGCCGCGCTGTAGTACACTGCGGATGCGTCGATCGCGTAATTGCTCAGCAGGTATGCCTTGCCGCCGATCTCGACGTTCAGCTTCACGCCCTTCGCCGCCGCTGCATCGATCACCGTCGCAGGCGTCATCGCTCCGCTCTCCAGCGTCGCCTTCACTGTGCCGCCCTTTTCGGTTCCGTTGATCTTCTCGATGATCTCGTTCCAGTAATCGTTGTCACTTACTTTAGAAACGGAGCCGCTCGAGCCGCTCTTCTTCACCAGGCTCTTCACTGCGTTCGCCAGCTTGGTCGCTGCGCCGGTCAGCTCTTCTGCCGTCGCGTTTTCGTTCGCCAGCAGCGCCTTCGCTTCCGCCTGCGCCGCCTGCACCGCATTCCAGCTCGCCGCCGTGTAACGCGCCGCGTTCAGCCCGTTCACTTCGGCCACCGCCTGCGCCAGGCGCACCTTCGCGACCGCGCGGGTCAGGTTCTTTGCCATGTCGTCGAGGTCTTTCTGGGTTACTTCGTCGCTCTCGCACAGCGCTTCCGCTTCGGCAACCAGCTCTGCCAGGCCGGTCTTGCTCGCCTCGTCGTACTTGCTGTCAGCCAGGATCTCCTTCGCCAGCTTGAGCGCTGCGTTGATCGCCGCATAGTTGAACTCGCTCTGCAATGCGTTGATTGCGGCTGTCAGCTTGCTGCACGCCTCTGCGATCATCGCCTCGGTCGCGTTGCCGTTTGCTTCCACTGCCTTCGCCTCGGTCAGCACCGCTTGCAGGTTCGCCCAACTGCTCGGGCGGTAGTTGCCTTCTTCCAATGCATCCGCCGCTGCGATCAGCTGTCTCAGCAGGGTCTTATCCGCCTTCACCAGCTCGGTGATCCTGGTCATCACCGCTTCGTACTCGGTGTTGATCTCAGCCTGCGTCGCGTCCGCGTTATCCAGCACCGCTTTCGCGCTGTTCACTGCCGCCTGTAGCGCTTCCTTCGTGGCCGCAGTCAGGCTTTCGTCCTTCAACAGGTCTTCCGCGATCTCGACCGCCAGCGTAAGCAGGCTCTTGTCGGGCGCGTAGGTCAGGCCGTCGCGCGCCGCTACCAGCGCGAGGTACGCGTCGAATACCTGGCTCTCGGTTGCAGCCGCGTCAGCAACGACCGCCTTCGCTGCATTCAGAGCCTCGGTCAGAGCCTTCCAGCTCGCCGCGGTATAGCAGTTTTCGTCGTATTTTCCTTCGACCGCCGCGATCAGCGCCTTCAGCGCGGTCTTGTCTACGTCGGAGGGGGTCTCGGTGATCTGGGACGCCTTAAAGTCCGCGATCGCCTGGGTCAGCTCAGCGATGACCACCTCAAGCTGCTCGTCGGTGTACGCGCCCAGTACCTGAGCGGCTACCTCCGGCACATCCTCAGGCTCCGTATCTGCGGCGGGCTGTCCATCCTCCACCGGTGTTTCCTCGGGTTGTTCCTCCGTCGGTTTCTCCTCAGCAGGGGCTTCCTCCAGCGCGGCCTCCAACTCCGCCATGACTACCTCGGGCTGCTCCTCGCCGGGGTTGAGAATCATAAATGCGTCGATGTTGCTGTATTTGTAGGTTCCAAATCCGGGGGTGATGGTGATTGTGTGATCCCCGGGCTCCAGATCGGTTACACGGTAAACATCATACTGATTGAAATCCCATTTGCCGTTGCCCTTTACGGTAACGGTTTCCTCATCGCCGCCGTCAACCACTACCTTTGCGGCGCTTTCATACTGATCATATCCGCTGATCCAGACGACTCCAGTGCCGTTGAAGCTAAACGTCAGCGCGCCACCCGCAAAGTAGCTGATCGTGCCGTTATACGGATCAGTCCCTGTCAAATAAGGCATATCCGAAGTATCGTGGGCCGCATCGTCCGGATACTGAACAGCCTCATCAGTATCATCCACCATGAGGGCGCCCACCAGCACCTCGTTGCTGCTCATCATGGGGATACCGGTCTCGTCGCCCGCGACCGGGGTAACCTCGCAGGAGAACAGCTTGCCCGCATCCTCGGGGACCGGGATATAGGTCTTTTCGGTGGCCCCTTCTACCGGTGCGGATGTGCCCTTCGCATAGCCGTCCGCGCTGTAGGCCTCGCGGCTGTACCACTGGTAGCGCGCGTCTTCTTCGTCGCCGTTGACGATGGTGCAGGCGGCTTCCAAAGCGCCGTCAGCGTTCTCCTCCACGGTCACGCTTTCCACAGCGACGCCCGCGCCGTCCTTGTTGATGACGATAAACGCGTCCAGGCTGATGTTCGCAGCCAGGGAATCCGCATTCTTTTCGCCGGTGCGCACAATTTCAATGGTATGGCTGCCGGTCTCCTCCCAGATCTGCTCGAAGAGTACCTCGTTCACCTGGGTCCCGGTGGTCGCATTCGCGTCGAACAGGTCGACCGGGATCGGGTCGCCGCCGTCGATCACTACATGTGCGATACCCTGGTTGTTCTCCTTGGCGCCCACCCAGCGGATTCCGCTGCCGGTGAAGCGGAAGGACACGGAGGCCGGGTTCTTGGTATCCATCAGGTAGGTGACCGTCTTGTTGTAGGCGTTGGCGGTCCAGGATTTATCCGCATCCGTTTTGTACTCCTCGCCTTTTTCACCTTCAAAGGTGAACAGCGTGGAATCCTCCACGATATCGACATAGCGGAAGAGGTTTTTGCCGATCTCCACCGCGTTGCTCTTAACCGTGGAACCGGACACATCCCCCTCCTTGAGGGTTACGGTGCAGTACACCTTGTTGGCCGAAAGCCCGGAGGCGTCCAGCGTTGCGCCCGTCGCGCCTTCAATCGCCTGCGCCTTGCTGTCGGGGTCGCCCACCGGCACGCGGTACCACTGCAGCTCAACAGCGGTATCCTCGGTGGGATTCTTCAGCTCATAGCTGACGCTGAGCTCGTTGTTTTCGCCCTCGGCCACAACCACGTTGGAGACGGAGGGGATCACGCCAACCGTGAAATTCTTCTGATTGGTCAGGCGGATGGTGGAGGAGCCTTTGGAACCGTTCGCCAGGCTGCCCGCTCTGCCGGTGTAGTTGCCCCAGCCGAGGTTGGGGTAGTACCACTGGTTGTTGATGATGAGCTGGGTGTCCTCCTTGATGGTGGTGCCGCCCTCTTTGAGCACTTCAAACGCATCCACCACGATGCAGTTAAATTTGCCGCCGGAGGTCTCCAATTTAATCGTATGGGTACCGTTCTCCAGACCCTCGATGCTGTAGATCACCGACTGCTTGAGCTCGTTGCCCAGATTGCTGTAGGTGTCGATCTCCTCCTTGAACTCGCCGTCGATGTACACCTTCACCTTGCCCACGTTGTTCTGCTTGGAGCCGATGTAGCGCACGCCGGTCCCCTCAAAGGTGAGCTCGGCGGTCGCACCCAGCGTGGTGCTGAAGGTCTCGGTGCCCGCGTAGTCCGCACTGGCGTTGTAGGTGCCCCAGCCGCCCTCGTAGACGATGCTGGAATCGCGGTCGTCGATGTAGCCGAGGTCGTAGGTGATCGCCACGCGCGCCGCCTCGCCGGAGCCGTCCGCCTCCACGCTGATGCAGGGTGCGTTCTCATCCGAGCTGTAGTTGACGTCGTAATACCAGATGTGCTCGCGCATGGTCTTGAAATCGTTGGTCATGACGCCGTTGTTGAGGTCATCGGTGGCATAGACGAAGTAGTTTTTCATATCGTCCTTCCAGGGCCACTTGGGCAGCACGCCGTATTGGTCGGGCTCGGTGTCCGCGTTCTCGCGCACCTTGAGCGCCGTGCCCTCGTTGCGGCCGATGTGATCCTCGGGATAAGCGCTGTACAGGCCGTTGCGCAGCCAGCTCACGCTCTCCACGCCGCCGGGGATGTCGTAGCTCAGGCCGACTTCCTTGAGGCCGCTGCCGGAGGCGGGCGCGGTGGTCAGGGTGTAGTCGGTGGTGATGATGCCGTTGCCGGAAATCTTGAGATCAAAACGCATACCCTGGCCGTTTTTGTACGCGCCGTTCAGGGTGACAACCGCCAGGTTGCCCTCGATCTTGGCGGTGACGCCGTCGATTTCCGCCGGGATCCAGCTCTTCATGCTGTTGCCGTTGAGGTTCAGGTACGGGCCGCCGGTGATCAGCACCTGATCGCCGAACTTCGCCTCGCTGATGAGCCCCGTCTCCTTGCTGAACGCGACCGAGAAGCCCTCGCCGCTCACAACAATCTGATCCGCCTCATCCGCGATGGCCGGCGCGGCCTCGCTGGCCGGGGTGAAGCTGTAGGCGATTTCGGCCAGCTTCACGTTGGATTCATCCACCATGGTGCCGTCCTGGGTGTAAAATTTCAGGTTGACGGTCTGTGCGTTGCTGTCGATGCCTTCCACCGTCACCACGCCGTTGGAGTGCGGTGCGATGTCGTTGGTCACAGCGATTCTCTTCGCCTCGCCGCCGTCCACCGAATACTCGAGCTCCAGCTCGTTGTAGTTGGTGTGGTCGAACCAGTTTTTCACCGCGATGTTGAGGACGTTGTTCGCAACATAGCAGTCTTCCTCCACCACGCGCACAGGGGAGTATGCCTTCTTGGTGAGGTACGCCTCGGGTTTTTCTCGCAGGTAGGCGTCGAGCACGCTGCCCCACAGCGCGCCGCCCAGGGCGCCGGCAGTCTGGAAGATGTTCTCCCAGCCCTTTTTCACACTCTCGCCCCAGAAGTTGCGCACGTTTACGTCGCGCTGCAGCTCATCCAAGTTGTAACAGGCGATGTGCGCGTATTCGTCGTGCAGGACGGGCTTGCCGCTGCTGCCCATGCCGCCGGTCACGCCCGCGTAGTGCTGGCTGTAGATGTCGTACAGGTTGGCCGGTTCGCCGGTGTTCGGGAAGCTGAAGATGCACGGGCGGGTGCGATCCACGTCCTCCAGATAGGCGCGTTCATCCCCGAACGCGTCGCCGCCCGACTGACTCTTGACCTTGTTATAGTTGGACTCGTTGCCCAGCGACCAGATAAGGATGGAGGGCCGGTTGCGGTCGCGCTCGATCATCTCGGTGAACTGCGGACCAAAATCCTCATATTTGCTGGCCACGTCCGCCCAGGGGCCCTGGAAACAGACCGCGGTCTCCTGCTCGACATAGATGCCCATTTCGTCGCAGGCGTCCAGCAGGTTTTCGTCCGCCGGGTAGTGGGAGGTGCGGATGTGGTTGATGTTGGCCTTTTTGTAGGCTGCGATCTCCGCGTAAGCGTTTTCGCGGGTGATCGAGCGGCCCAGGTCGTAGGAGACGTCGTGCCGGCAGGTGCCGCGCAGCTTGACCTCCTTGCCGTTGACATACACCCGGTTCACATCGGTGCCGTCGCGGCCGCCGTAGTGAATCTCGCGGAAGCCGAACCGCTCCTCGTTCACCTGAACCTCTTCACCGTCCACCAGCAGGGTGGTGCGCAGGGTGTACAGGTTCGGGTGTTCGGCGTCCCACTGCTTGGGAGCTGCCACCGGGATAGTGACTTTTTTCGCTGCGGAAAGCTCCATCGAATCGTAGATGAGCTTGAGCGCCGCGTCGCGCTTCTCCACCAGGGTATTGTACGCCGCCTTGGAGTACTGGCCGATCTCGCCGGTCTCGCCCTCGTAGAGATTGTCTGCGTTTTCCGCAATCAGCGTGTTCGCCTCGGCGAGCAGCTCAGGCAGGTTTTGCAGCTGGGCCTGCTCACGCTCGAAGGGAACCTCGGCAGCGGTCACTACAGCGTCGCCGTCAAGCAGCTCCACTTTGAGGGTGGCGTCCTGCGAAAGCAGCCCCACCTGTGCAGTGACTTCGAGATCCGCATCGATAAAATTTGCGTCAAAGTCGGTGTTGATATAGGTGTGTGCAATGTAGTTGTACGGCATCGCCACCAGGCTCACATCGCGGTTGATGCCGCCCATGTTGTGGTGGGCGTATTCGGCCGCATTAGCCGGGTTGTTCACCTGCGCCCCATCGGGGTTCCAGATGCCCTTGGTGTTGGTATAGATATCCGCAACGCCCACCGTCATGGTGACCGTCTGACCGGGCGCCGCATAATCGGTGATATCGCAGTCCCAAGTGGTGAAACCGCCCACATGGGCGCGGATATACTTGCCGTCGATCCAGACACGCGCGTTGGAGTACACGCCGTCAAAGCGCACCAATACCCGGTTGCCCGCGTAATCTTCAGGAATTGTAATCTCGCGCTGATAATAATATTCGTTGTTGTTCAGGATGTCGAAGCCCTGCATCAGCGGTTCGCCGGGAACCTTGATATCCTCCCACTGCTCGTCCGCCCACACGGTGAAATCAAAGTCCTGCTGCTCCGCTGTAGGAGCAGGAATGCCGGATGTTTTGTAATCGGGAACCTCGAACAAAAACTTCCAGGTGCCGTCCCCGGTCGTCTCGTTCAGCACAATCTCCGGCTGTGCCACGCCCGCCAGGCTCTTGGCCGCGCGGGGAATCTCGGGGGTCTCCCACACGTCGCTGCCTATTTCGACCTCTTCCCAGTTGGCACCCGCCAAGGGTTCCTCCGTGGCAAAAACGCTGACTGCGCCGGTTTGCAGCGCCATCGCGCCCGCTAACAGCAGGCTGATCCATCTCTTTCCATTGATCCGTTTCATGTCTCCACCCTTTCTTTTTGTTGCTTTTTCCCAACCGCACTTTGGCCGCATCCCGCGGCCTACCTCCGGCATCGAATCCCCCACAACACGAAAAACGCAGTCCAAATTGTTCTGTGGAGCGCTCTAGTAACTTTTATTATAGAAGTTTGCGCCCATCTTGGGAATGCATAAAACGGAACAATATATAAATTTCGGAAAATTATCCGAAAAAGTTTTTCGCCTAATCTTTGGTGAAAATGAATAATCAAGGTGAAAAAATTATAATTTCAGGTTCATAAATTATAATTTTCTGCTTCAATATATGGTCTTTGAAGGTGAATACCCCTAAGGGGTGACCCGCCTCAGCGCGTTTGGAGAGGCGCTTCCGCCCTTCGTCCTCCATCCCGCCATCGGAAATCTCTCCGCCCCCTTTGCTTTCTTTCCCCTCCTCTTCCACTTT
>NZ_JACRST010000023.1 GCF_014384885.1 Ligaoa zhengdingensis | reverse complement strand
ACACTGTGTTTACAGTCCTGCTCCCAATCCCTTCGCGCACACCCTTCTTTCGCTAAAGCACTATTAAAAAACCCTCCGCGCGAACGCGGAGGGAAGAAAATACATTTGGCTCAACGGTACAGATTGACGCGCACCACGCCGTCGATGGCGCCGAGCTGTTCGGGCAGCTCCTTGGAGATCAGGCCGTCCACATCCACCACCGTATAGGCGTAGTCCTTTTTGGACTTGTTGGTGAGGTTGTCGATGTTGAGGCCGGCCGCCGAGATGGTCTGCGAAATCTGCGAGAGCATGTTGGGGATGTTCTTGTGGATCACACCCAGGCGGCAGGTGCCGCTGCGCTCCAGCTTGACGTTGGGCAGGTTCACCGAATTTTTGATGTTGCCGTTCTCCAAAAAATCGATCAGCTCCATCGCGGCCATCCGCGCGCAGTTGTCCTCCGATTCGGGGGTGGAGGCGCCCAGATGCGGGATCGCAATCACGCCGTCCACGTCCAGCAGCTCGTCGTTGGGGAAGTCGGTGACATAGCAGGAGACCTTGCCGCTATCCAGCGCGGCCAGGATATCCTCGGTGTTCACCAGGTCCCCGCGCGCAAAGTTGAGGATGCGCACGCCGTTTTTGCAGGCCTCCAGGCTTTCGGAGTTGATCATCCCCTTGGTATCCGGGGTGAGGGGCACATGCAGGGTGATGAAATCGCAGTTCTGGTAGATTTCGCTCAGGCTATTGGCATGCTTGGTCTCGCGGGACAGGCCCCACGCGGTGTCCACCGAGAGGTATGGGTCGTAGCCGTAGACCTTCATGCCGAAGTGGCGGGCGGCGTTGGCCACCAGCACGCCGATCGCGCCCAGGCCGATGACGCCCAGCGTCTTGCCCATCAGCTCGGGGCCGGCAAAGGCGCTCTTGCCCTTTTCCACCAGTTTGCCGACCTCGGCGCCCTGGCCCTTGAGGGTCTTGGCCCACTCGATGCCGGGCACCACCTTGCGCGCGGACATCAGCAGCCCGGCGAGCACCAGTTCCTTCACCGCGTTGGCGTTGGCGCCGGGGGTGTTGAACACCACGATGCCCTGCTCGCTGCATTTGTCGATGGGGATGTTGTTGACGCCCGCGCCCGCGCGCGCGATCGCCTTGAGGGAGGGGGAGAACTCCATCTCGTGCATCGAAGCCGAGCGCACCATCACGGCGTCCGCGTCCGCGATCTCCTCCACAAAGGCATATTTCGATTTGTCGAACCGGTCGGTCCCGGCCGGGCTGATTTTATTGAGCGTTTTAATCTGATACATAATGAAACAGCTCCCTATCCGATAGATTGTGCGGCGCGCCGTCAGGCGTTGTCCGCTTCAAATTTGGCCATGAACGCCACCAGCTTGTCGATCCCCTCCGGGGGCATCGCGTTGTAGATGGAAGCGCGCATGCCGCCCACCGAGCGGTGACCCTTCAGGTTGACAAAGCCGGCCTCCGCGGCCTCCTTGCAGAACTTTTTGTCCAGGTCCGCGTCGCCGGTGACAAAGGTCACGTTCATCATCGAGCGGTCCTCGGGGTTCACGTTGTTCTGGAACAGCTTGGAGCTGTCGATGAAGTCGTACAGAACCTTGGCCTTGGCCGCGTTGCGCTCCTTCATCTTCTCCAGGCCGCCGATCTCGTTCTGAATCCACTCCAGCACCAGCTTGCACATATAGATCGAGTAGCACGGCGGGGTGTTGTACATCGAGTCGTTGTCCGCGTGCACCTTGTAGTTGAACATGGTCGGGGTGACGTCCATCTGGTTGCCGATCAGGTCCTCCCGCACGATCACCACGGTCAGGCCGGCCGGGGCCATGTTCTTCTGTGCGCCCGCATACACCAGGCCGAATTTGGAGATGTCGATCGGCTCGGACAGGATGCAGCTCGACAGGTCTGCCACCAGCGGCATATCGCCCGTTTCGGGGATGTAGGGGAACTTGGTGCCGAAGATGGTGTTGTTGAAGCAGATATGCAGATAATCCGCGTTGGGGTCGAGGTCGGCCTTGGTGATCTTGGGGATGTAGGTGAAGTTTTTATCTTTAGAAGACGCCACCACGCGCACCTCGCCGTAACGCTCCGCCTCGTCCTTGGCCTTCTTGGAGAACTGGCCGGTCACCATGTAATCGGCTTTGTGGTTCTTGTTCATCAGGTTGAGGGGCACCATCGCAAACTGCGAGGACGCGCCGCCCTGCAAAAACAGCACCTTGTAGTTGTCGGGGATGTTCATGACCTGCCGCAGTAAGCTCTGGCAGGAGCGGATGATCTCGTCATAAACCGGAGATCGATGGCTCATCTCCATGACCGACTGGCCGGACCCGTTGTAATCCAGCATTTCGCTTGCGGCTTTCGCAAGCACCGACTCGGGCAGGGTGGATGGGCCCGCTGAGAAGTTGTAAACTCTTGCCATTGTGCTTACCTCCAAAAATAAAAATGTATATTTTTTGCGCCACCCTCCGCAGGTGTAAGCCGCGCGGAAAAATGGCGCTTGTGAATAAAATATCTAGCTCCTATTATAACACTTCGCGCGTTTTCGTCAATTAAAAGCGGGAAGTTTTACCCTTTTAACAGTTTTGTCAGGGTTGCGGCGTCTATTTCTTTTGCATATCGTTCAAAAACAATTGTGTTTCCACGCAGTACAAGCACTCGGTCGGCCAGCCCCGCGGCCTCCGCCGCATCGTTGGTAAAATAGAGCACCCCGCGCCCGCGCGCCAACAGCGCGCCCAGGTCGTTGTAAATGCGCAGCCGGATCTGCAAATCCACCCCGTTGGTCGCGTCCACCAGCAGGTATAGGTCGCCGTCCCGCCCCAGCGTCCGCTGCATCAGCTCGCGCTGGCGGAAGCCGCCGGTCATGTACTCGGCCTCCTGCTTCATCCCCACCATCTTGCGGGTCATGCGGCCCATGCTGATGGTCAGTTGCTTCCAGCCCGCCCCCAGCGCGGACAGCCGCCCGGTGGCGCGCCCGCCCTTGCTGTCGTAGGTGGCGAGCAATTCCTCGGTGTCCTCGTCCACCGCGGCCACAATGCGCAGCGCGTCCGCCTCCAGCGGGCTCGTGAGCGCAGCCTCCCGGCCGTCCAGGCGGATCACGCCGGTGTGGCCGATCAGGCCCAGCAGGGCGTGCAGCAGCCCCTGCATCCCCTGGCCGCCGTCCGAAAGCACCGCGACCAGCTCGCCATGCCGCACCGTGAGGCTCACATCGCGGATTCCGCCCGCCGAGAGGTGCTCCACCTCCAGCAGCGGCTCGCCCGGTTCCGCCCGGTCCGCCCGGCCGTACAGGTCGCCGACGCCGTGCCCCTCGATCTGCTCGATCAGGTCGAGCTCGGTGAGCCCTGCGGTCTCGCGCACCAGCTTGATCTCTCCATGCTCCACAAACGCCACGCGGTCGGCCAGGGCGAGGATCTCCCTCAGCCGGTGGGTGATATACAAAATCGAGACCCCCGTGTCGCGCAGGCGGCGCACCATCTGGTAGAGGGTCTCGCAGTCGGTTTCGGTCAGGCGGGAGGAGGGCTCATCCAGGATGATGAGCTTCGCGTCGAACAGGCGCGCCCGCGCGAGCGCCACCGCCTGCTTTTGGGCGGGGGTGAGGTCGCCGAAGCGCGCGCCCGGGTCCACGGCGATGCCCAGCTCGTCGAAGCAGGGCTGGCAGACCACCCGCATCCGCTTGGGGGTGAGGCCGCCGGTCTTAAAATATTTCGGGTTGCCCACCAGCACGTTGTCGGCCACGGTGAGGTCCTCAAACCCGTGGTTGTTCTGCACCAGGGTGACGATGCCCAGCTCCATCGCGGCCGCAGGGCTGTCGATCTCCACCGCCCGGCCCTCGAACCAGATGCGGCCGCTGTCCGCGGGCAGCGCCCCGTTGATGACGCCCGCCAGGGTGGATTTGCCCGCGGCGTTTTTGCCCGCCAGCGCGAGCACCTCCCCCCGGTAAAGGGTCAGGTCGATCCCGCGGATATAAAACTCGCTGGTGATCCGGCGGGTCACGTTTTCCAGCCGAAGCAGTTGTTCGGGCATAGCGGCGGCCTCCTTGCCTTGTTATTTTATGCGGTTGCCGTCGATCAGGCCCGCGATCAGGTCCACATCCACGCCGTTGTCCTTTTCAAACCGGGTTTTGCCCAACAGCGCGTTGAGCCGGCGCAGGTTGACCACCGGCAGGGAGTCCTTGACATACAGCGCGTGCTTGCGGAACGGGGAGGTGAACACCACCAGCTGTTCCATTTGGATGTTGAACACGTTGTTTTTGACAAAGATGGCGCGCACCGCCTCCATGGCGGCTTCGCCCGCGCGCAGGGGGTTGGGGATGCGGGTTTTGACCTCGTTTTGCACGATGGTCCAGGTCTCGTCGCGCTCCTCGCCGTAGTAATCGGCCTCGGCGACCTCGGCGTTCACCAGCAGCACACCGAAATAGCCCACCAGGATGTTGTCCACGTGGACGGTTGTATCCTTGGCGGCGGGGAGGGTGACGTCGCTGAGCACTTTAAAGTTGTGCAGCGCGGCAAATTTTTTGAGCGCGCCCGCGACGCGCTTTTTGCGGCCGTCCACGGTTTTGGAGCGCCGCACCAGCAGCCAGATGAGCACGGCGGCAACCACACAGGCAGCGAGAACTGCAATCTGCCAAATTTCCATACAATACAACCCTTTCTTTTTTAGCAATCTACCTCTTATTTTATCATAAAGTTGTCGGGAAGAAAAGGGGCGGCGGGTCTTTTTACGCTAATTGCAATCTGCCTGCCGCTATGCTAGAATATGATAAAAATTGACTTGACAAATCGCCGCTTGTGTATCAGCTTGAAGTTTTAAATTAAGTAAGAGGTAAATAAATGAAAAGCGTTATTTTATTAGAGGGAGGTTCCTACAGAGGAATCTACACTGCGGGTATTCTGGATGTTTTTATGGAACATGATCTCTACCCAGATTGCGTAGTTGGCGTTTCTGCGGGAGCCTTGAATGGAATGTGCTATGTGGCCAAACAGCCAGGACGGGTAAAAGATGTTACTTATGCCTATGGATTAGATCCACGTTATGCCGGAGAAAAAGCTATTCGCCGTGAGCATAATATGATCGGTCTGAATTTCATCTTACACGAGGTTCCGCAGTATATTCCGTTTGACAAGGATACATTTTATCATAACAAGGTGAAATTCTACGCCGCCGTAACGAACTGCGTAACAGGAAAACAGGAATACATAGATCGAGACCAGAGCAGTAATATCATGAAAGCAATCGCCGCATCAGCGTCGATGCCTTTTCTGAATCGCAGGGTCGAAATAGAAGGGATCCCTTATTTGGATGGTGGGATTGCCAATAAAACACCTTTGCATTTTTTAGATATCCACCCAGAATACGACCGCGTTATTTTTATTCTGACGCGGGAATCGACCTATCAAAAAGCAAAGCCATCGCAAGTTATATGCAAGGCAGCAGAAAGGTTTTATCGATCTTTTCCAAAACTTGTTGAAGATATTAAAAATGAAAATCTGTTGTATGAAGAAGAACGGGAACGTATTTTTACGATGGCAAACAATAAAGAAGCTCTCGTGATTGCCCCCAAACAGCCTTTGAATATCGGGCATTTGGAAAAGAATATCGACTCTCTTTGCCGCGGATACCAAATCGGACGGAAAGACGGCTATTCCTATTGTGATGACGTTAAAGACTATTTAGCTTAAAACGATTCTGCATCATTCTTATAGGGCAGCCTCGAAATATGAGGCTACCCTTGTTTATGTTAGCGGAGTATTTTCCCAATGCACAGATAAAGTAAAAGGGATGGCGGCGGGGCGCTGATAGAGGCGCCGTCGAAACTGTTTCGGCCAGTTTTCGGTACGTTAGAAGCTACTTGATTTCCTTCTGTTGCGTCAAGCCCGCGATGTAGTCGAGGCTCACGTTGTAGTACTTCGCGAGCATGATAGCGATATCAAACGGGATTTCCCTTTCCTCCGTTTCGTATCTCGCATATGTGGTTTTGTGCATATGAAGGATTTCGGCAAGCTGCCTTTGGCTCAGGTTTTGGTCTTCCCTAGGTCTCTGATTCGCTTGTACGGCATACGGCTTCCCCCCTGCGATAGAATTTTTTATTCACAGTATACACCATTTGGTGTTATATTTTTTATAATGGACATCAAACGGAGTTCATTGTGCATCTAAAAGCGAAGAAAACAAAGCAAAAGTTCTCCGGTTCAGGGGCGAAGATTGAAAAAGTCGCGCAGAGTCTCGACTTCCATGCGCAGAATAGTGTATGATAGAAATATGGTTGGAAGCGAGGTGAAATCATGGAACAAAAGAAAAAGATGGGCCGCCCACCCATTGGGGAGAAACGTCTAAAAGATCGCATCTTCGTGTTGGTCAGTGAAGAAACAAAAAAGAAATTGGAACACTGCAAGGCTAAGCTGGGGTTGACCACATCCGATGTTGTCCGCAAGGGGATCGACAAGATATATGACGAAACAGAGAAATAAGCGCGAAATAGCCCTTGACTTTTAATGCGCATGATAATATACTTAATATGCGCATTAAAAATGGGGGGATAAGATTATGACGCGCAAAAAAAATGAAGAAAGCGGCGCACCCTTTACACGCACCGCTTTCTCCACACAACAGCCTGTCCGGAAATGCCCGGATATCGCTGCACAAATATTGTACCATGTGCGGCGGCGCCTGGCAAGGGCGGGCGCGAAATCCAAATAAAAAGGGGTACATGGTATGGAATCTATTTTAAAAGCGTTTGCCCAGGGCAACCTGCTCACCGCGCCCAACCGCGTCGCGCGCGGCTCGAAACAGGCGCAGGCAGCCGCCCGCCTGGCCGAGTGCGAGGCGGCGCTGACCGCGGTGCTCGACCCACCGGCCCGCGCCCTGCTCGACAACCTGGAGGCCGCGCACTGGGAGGTCGAGGACCTCGCTGAGACCGACCGCTTTGTCTACGGCTACCGCCTGGGCGTATGGATGACCGTGGAGGCGTTCTTCGGGCGGGACCCGCTGTCTATGCAGGAGGACGGATGACCCGCCCCGTGCCGTCCAAAATTTTCTATGGTTTTAACATCCTGTGAATTCGCCGCCCGTTTGCTTGACGAAGCCGCCAAAACGTTTATAATTTTAACAGGACGCCGTTTTTGCAAACGGGCGGGCAGGCGCACAGTTCGACCGGATGCGCCGCCCGGACATGATAAGATAACAGGAGTGGCTTATGAAAGATTGGAAAAGATGGTGCGCCCTGCCGCTGTGTGCAGCGGCGCTGATCGCGTTGGCGGCCTGTTCGCCGTCCGAGCCCGAAGCGCCCTTGTCCGAGGCCGAGTCGAGCATCGTGTACGCGCAGACCGAGCCCGAGCGCCTCGGCGATGTGATCGACCGAATCTATGAGGATATCGATATGAAGGGCCTGCAGGACGCCGGCCTCGACCAGATCAACGACCTGTTCCACATCGAAACCGGCCTCATTTCCGATTACGCCGCGCGCTATTCCAGCGGACGCTACGGTGTCGCCGATGTGGTGATCGTCAAGGTGCCCGACGAACAGTCGGTGGATCAGGTGATCGAGGCGCTGGAGCAGCGCCGCACCGAGCGTGTGAGCGAATTTGAAAACTACGACGTGCACGACGCCTACCGCATCGCGCAGGAGGCCGAAATTTTCTCCCGCGGCGATTACGTCATCATGCTGATGGTGGACGACCTGGACGCCGCGCGCACCGTGATCTATGAGACGATCCCAGGATAAGTAAGAGCGGAGGGGACGCGCCGATGGCGGAAAAAAGGGATCTCAGCGGCCGCGTGTGGCTGGTGGACGAGCTGCGCGGCGCATTCATCCTGCTGATGGTGGTTTACCACACCTTCTACGACCTGGTCTACATCTTCGATGTCAACATCCCCGCGTTCCGCTGGACCTTCACCACCTGGATTCAGCTTCTAATCGCGGGGCTGTTTGTGTTTCTATCCGGCGTGGCGTCCCGCTTTTCGCGCAACAACCTCAAGCGCGGGGCGCAGTGCTTTGCGCTGGGTATGCTGATGACGCTGGTCACCGCAGTGGTTCTGCCCGAACAGATCGTGCTGTTCGGGGTGCTGCACATGCTGGGCGTGTGCATGATGTTGTTCCCGCTGCTGCGGCCGCTGCTCGACCGTATCCCGCCCTGGGCGGGTGTGATCGGGTGCGCGGCGCTGTTCTTTCTCACCTTCAACACCCAGCTCGGCTTTTGGGGGATGCGCGGCTGGGAGATGGCGCTGCCCGACGCCTGGTACGGGACTTCCTGGCTGTTCTGGCTGGGGTTCCCACGCGAGGGATTCTGGTCGTCCGACTACTTCCCGCTGCTGCCCTGGATTTTCTGGTTTTTGGGCGGCGCCTTTGTGGGCGTGCCCATCAAGGCGCGCCGTGCGCCATCCTGGTTTTACCGGCCCCACTGCCGGTGGTTGGCCGCCCTGGGGCGCAACACCATCTACATCTACCTGCTGCATCAGCCGGTGATCTACGGGCTGCTGTCCCTGCTCTTCGCGCTGCTGCGACGATAATCCATCAAAAAAACGCCCGGGAACCTTCGACGGCTCCCGGGCGATATTTTTTGTGTCAGCGCTGCGGGCGGCGGTAACGGCGACGGCTGCGGTTGCGCAGGATCATCAGAATGATGTAGAACACGATGAAGCTCGCCAGGAACACCACCCCAAACTTGAACCAGTAGGAGAGGGTCACCGTCTCGAGCTGGTCCATCGCGTAGGCCACGGCGCTGCGCTCCGCGCTGAAGGTGGCCACCAGCGGCACCTCGCCGATCTGCTCGCCGGCCAGGATCAGCCGCGCGGTGCCCACGCGGTCGCCCTTCTTCACCGGCGCGGTGATGTATTCGGGCAGCTCATATTCCAGCACCACGCTCGACGCCTCGATCTCGTCGGGGACCAGTGCGGAAAACCGCTCGTCGCTCGCCAGCTTCATGTAGTCCACGTCCTTGGCCAGCCGCAGCGGGATTTCAGTCACATCCCGGCCCTTTTCCATCAGCGTCTTGATCGAGTAGGTGTCGAACACCCACTCATACAGCTTCTTGGTGTCGTCGAACGCCTTGTTGTCGATCTCACGGCCGTTCTCATCCTGCACAATCGGCGCGCCCAGCACCACGCACAGGTAGTCGAACCCGTCCTGCGAGGCGGTGGATACAAAGCATTTGCCCGCCTCGGGCAGGGTGCCGGTTTTGAGGCCCTTCACCGGCTCATAGTAGTAGGTGGTGCCCTTGCGCATCATCGTGTTGGTGGTGTTCCACGCCAGGCTCTCGTGGACGTTGGTCGAGCCCACCTCGTAGTGCACCGTGCTGGCGATCTCGAGAAAGCCCGGGATGCTGATGGCGTGCTTGGCGATCAGGTACATGTCCCGCGCGGTGGTGTAATGGTTCTCGTCGAACAGGCCGTGCGGATTGACGAAGTTGGTGCCGGTGCAGCCCAGCTCCTTGGCGCGTTCGGTCATCAGCTCGGCGAAGTAGGGGATGCTGCCGTCGCCCAGGTAGTCGGCCACGATGCTGGCCGCCTCGTTGGCGCTCTGCATCAGCATCGCATAGATGAGCTGGCGCATGGTCATCGTCTCGCCGCGCCTGATATCGCCCGTGGAGACGTTGAGGCCGTAAAACTCGTCATAGATGTACGCCTTGGCGGTCACGGTGGTGCCGTCCAGGTCGGGGCACATCTCAAAGGCCAGGATGCAGGTCATCAGCTTGGTGAGCGATGCGGGATACATCTTCTGGTCCGCATTTTTTTCATAGATGATGTCGCCGGTGTTGAGGTTCACCAGCAAGGCCGCCTCGGCCGATACGTCGAACGGGGGGGCATAGGTGGCGCTGGCCGTCACCGAGAGGCCCAGCGCCATCACAGCCGCCAGGCTCAGCGCCAGCGCGCGGCGGATCGCACGCCGCAAAAAAGTATCCTTGCGCATATATCGTTTACTCCCAAAATGTGTTATAATAACCACACGGCCAACCGGGCCGCGCGCGTTTGATGTAAGCCGGCCACTCATAAATAGAATGGGCATTTATCAGCTATTATAACAGAAAAATGTGAAAAGAATAAGAACAAGGGGACAAATTTATCCCACTCGGGGGAGGTTTTTGATTGGTTTACGTGACAGGGGATATGCACGGCGATTACGACCGTTTTAAGGCGCGGGCGCTCCGTCGGCTGCGCCGCGGGGACACCCTGATTATCTGCGGCGACTTCGGCTTTGTGTGGGACGGCGGCAAGGCGGAGCAGCGCCTGCTCAAAAAGCTGGGCCGCAAGCGCTACACCATCGCCTTTCTGGATGGGGTGCACGAGAATCACGGCCTGCTGGCCGGTTATGGCACGGTGGATTGGAACGGAGGCAGGGCGCGGCAGATTTCCGGCCGTCTCTATCAGTTGCTGCGCGGGCAGGTGTATACCATCGAGGGCAACACCGTGTTCACGCTGGGCGGCGGCGAAAACCCGGACGCAGACTGCTGGAGCGAGGCGCTGGAGGGCTGTATGCCCACCGCCGGCGAGCTGGAGCAGGCCGAACGCAACCTGGCGGCGGCGGACTACCGGGTGGACTATGTCGTCACCCACGAGTGCACCGGCGTGGTCAAGAGCTTCCTCAACATGGACAGCAACATGTACAACCAGCTTTATGCCTTCCTCAACCGCGCCGCGCAGACGGTGCGCTGCAAGCGGTGGTTTTTCGGTTGTCAGCACATCGATAAGGTGATCCCTCCCAAATATGTGGGGGTCTACAAGGAGGTCCGGAAACTGGAGTGATCCGCCGGACCGGCCAATAACGCAACAGTACAGGAGAGAGCGACATACCATGAGAATCAGAAGAAAACCCTGGGCGCGCCCCGAGCTGGAGGCCTGCCCGTTTTACACCGAACACCCCGCCGAATACGCCGGGCGCTGGAACGAGTGGTTCGGCAACGGCAAGCCCATCCGCGTGGAGCTGGGCTGCGGCAAGGGCGGGTTCATCTCCCAGCAGGCGGTGAACGACCCGGACAACAACTACATCGGCGTGGATCTGATCGACGCCATGCTCGGCCTGGCCAAGCGCAACGTCGAACGTGCCTACGCCGAGGTGGGCCGCGAGCCGGACAACGTCCGCCTGGTCACGCTGGACATCGAGCGGCTGTTCCTAATGTTCCGCGAGGGCGAGGATGTGATCGACCGCATCTACATCAATTTCTGCAACCCCTGGCCCCGCCCCAAGCAGCACAAAAAGCGCCTCACCCACACCCGCCAGCTCATGACCTACCGGCGGTTTCTCAAGCCCGGGGGCGAAATTTGGTTTAAGACCGACAGCGACATGCTGTTCGACGCCTCCCTGCGCTATTTTGCGGAGGCCGGATTCACCCAGGTGTACCTCACACGCGATCTGCACGCGAGCGGGTTCACCGGGAGTATCCCCACCGAGCATGAGCGGATGTTCACCGAGGAGGGGATTCCCACCAAATTTGTGATTATGCGGCGGGACGAGCTGCCCGGCGCGGAAACCGAATAGGGATAGAAACGAAAACGGCTGTGCCCTTGCTATAGCACAGCCGTTTTCGCATTAAGATGAAAAATATAGAGGAAAGAAAGGTTTTCAAACCAGCGCGAGCCGGTTGAAAGCGGGTGTCAGGGGGCCCATCTTACAGGCCGTTGGGGTTGTTTTTGGTGAAGTTCCAACTGTCGCGGCACATGTCGTCGAGGTCGAACTTTGCCTCCCAGCCCAGCTCGTGTTTGGCCTTGCTGCTGTCCGCATAACACACGGCGATATCGCCGGGGCGGCGGGGCACCACCTTATAGGGCACGTCGCGGCCGCTGGCCTTCTTGAAGGCGTTCACCACGTCCAGCACGCTGTAGCCCTTGCCGGTGCCGAGGTTGTAGATGTTGACGCCCGCCTCAGCCAGCTTATCCAGCGCCAGCAGATGGCCCTTCGCCAGATCGACCACATGGATGTAGTCGCGCACGCCGGTGCCGTCGGGGGTGTCGTAGTCGTCGCCGTACACGCTCAGATAGGGCAGCTTGCCCGAGGCCACCTGGGCCACATAGGGCAGCAGGTTGTTGGGGATGCCGTTCGGGTCCTCGCCGATCAGGCCGGAGGGATGCGCGCCGATGGGGTTGAAGTAGCGCAGCAGCACCACGCTCCAGGCGGGGTCGGCCTTAAACAGGTCGGTCAGCACCGTTTCCATCATCACCTTGGTGCTGCCGTAGGGGTTGGTGGCCTGGGAGATCGGCATGGTCTCGACGAACGGCACCGGGTTGTTCATGCCATATACGGTGGCCGACGAGGAGAAGACGATCTTTTTGACGTTGTGCGCGGTCATCGCCTCGCACAGCGAAAGGGTGCCCGCGATGTTGTTGCGGTAGTAGCGCAGCGGCTGGCGGCAGCTTTCGCCCACCGCCTTGAGGGCCGCGAAGTGGATGACAGAATCGATGTCGTTTTCCTCGAAGATGCGGTCGAGCGCAGGGCGGTCGAGGATATCCGCCTCGTAGAATTTGAAATCTTTGCCGGAGATCTTCCGGATGCGGTTGAGCACTTCAGGTTTGGCATTGACAAAGTTGTCGACGATCACGACTTCCTTGCCCGCTGCGAGCAGTTCCACCACGGTGTGGCTGCCGATGAATCCGGCGCCCCCGGTCACTAAAATTGCCATCTGATACATTCCTCCTGTCGATAGCTCCTGGTTTCAGATATCCATACACGGCAGCGGCCGCGCCGCCGTGGAAAATTGGCTGTAAGACTCGATAAATTACTTTATATTCAGTATAAAGTTTTGGCCGGGTCAAAGTCAACCCCATTTGGAAGATTGCAACAGACGTCCATAAAATTGCACGATTTTACAAGAACCCGCATAAACTTTACGGTTTGTCCCTGATAAACCGCCGCGGAATCCTGTATAATAGCAGAAGGAAACAATAAAAAGGGGAGGAACGACACATGCCGCAGGTCACCTTTGCAGAGGTCAAAAACAACGAGGCGGTGCGCACCTACATCCGCCGGGCGGACGAGGCGCTCACCACCATGGGCTACACCGAACACGCCTTTGCCCATGTCACCAAATGCGCCGAGGGCGCGTATGAAATCCTCAACACCCTCGGCTATGAGCCGCGCCTGTGCGAGCTCGCGCGTATCGCGGGCTTTATGCACGACATCGGCAATGTCATCAACCGCCAGGACCACGCCCAGAGCGGCGCAATCATGGCGTTTCGCATCCTGGACCAGATGGGGATGTCCGCAGACGATGTCGCACTGGTGATCGGGGCCATCGGCAACCACGACGAGGGCACCGCCGTGCCGGTCAGCCCGATCGCGGCCGCGTTGATCCTCGCGGACAAGTGCGATGTGCGCCGCAGCCGGGTGCGCAACCGCGATGCCACCACCTTCGACATCCACGACCGTGTAAACTACGCCGTGGAGGCCGCGGACCTCTCGTTTTCCGACGGCAAGGAGGCCCTCATCCTGGATATCACCATCGACCCCGAGATCTGCCCGGTGATGAATTATTTTGAGATATTTCTCAACCGGATGCTGCTCTGCCGCCGCGCGGCCGACTTCCTGGGGCTCAAGTTCAAGCTGGTGGTCAACGGCCTGGATATGCTCTGAACGGGGCCTGTCCGGTTTGATCCTGCCCCCACGCGCCAAAAAAACTCCCGCCGTTGTCATCTTCGGCGGGAGTTTTTCACATCATTTGATTTTGAAAAAGAACTTCAAAAAAGGGGCAAGGAATCTGGGACTTTTTACAACGACAATCTTCATGCTATGTACCACCTTTCTAGCATCGCAGCATCAGGGCGCCCAGCACGATCAGAGCGATCGCGGCCAATGTGAGGAGCACCCGCATGGGGCAAAACAGCACCAGCAGCAGCCCCGCGCCAATGGCGATCGCCGCCCCGCACCAATTGGTCCCCCTGCAACACCGCCTGCGCATCGCGCTCACCGTCCTTCCGCCGATTGGTATTCTTGCTCCATCATACGCAAAAGGCGGGAAAAGGGTTCCGGACGGGGACGGATGCGGAAAAGTGGCACGCAAAAGCGGGGCTCAGTCGCAGCGGCAGAGCAGGATCAGCAGCTTGCCGCTGCCGCAGGTGATCACCGCCTCGTCGCCGGCGAATTCGTTGCTCACCCCCAGTGGAAACTCCGGGGTGAGCACGGTGTCCTGCAAGGGGTACTTGACCCCGCGCTCGCATACCCCTTCGCACCGCCCGCCAAAGGCGAACACCGAGAGCTTGTACCCCTCCACACGGGGCACCCGCACCGTCTCCGCGCCGATCACGGTGGCGAGGTTGCGCTCGTCCGCGAGCAGCACGAAGCAGCCGCGCTCACAGCCGTAGGCCAGGGTTTGCAGGTTGGCCACGGTGTGGTCCAGCCTCCCGCCGATGCCGCCCACGATGATGAATTCGTCGTAGTGGAGCTCGATGCCGCGCTTGAGGCAGAGCATGGTATCGGTGTCATCCTTTTCGGCCGCGACCCGCTCCACCGGGATGCCCTCGGCAATCTCGCCGGAGTAGGAGTCGAAGTCGCCCACCACCAGGTCGGGCCGGATGCCCTCGGCCATGCAGGCGCGGTAGCCCCCGTCGGCACAGAGGATGAAGTCGTCGTCGCGCAGGTTGACCACCCGCCGCACCGGGCAGGGGTTGCACGCCCCGATGATGATGCAGCGGCCGCCCGGCCGCGCGGTGTTGTCCTGTATGTTCACTTGAGCTCCCACTCCTTCAGGTCCATCACTTGGTTCCACATGCTCACATAGCTCTCGTGGCGGGTGGGCTCGATGTCGCCGCGCGCCAGCGCCTCCAGCACCGCGCAGCCCTTCTCCTTGGTGTGGGAGCAGCCGGTGAAGCGGCAGCCGTCCACATAGTCGGCAAACTCGCGGAAGCACCCGGCCAGGTCCTCTTTGAGAATCGGCTCGCAGCGTTCGAGATCGAGCGAGGAGAAGCCGGGGGTGTCCGCCACGTAACCGCCCTCGGGGAGCGCAAATAGCTCCACATGCCGGGTGGTGTGCCGGCCGCGCCCCAGCTTTTGGCTGATCTCGGCCGTGGGGAGGGCCAGACGCGCATCCACCCGGTTGAGCAGGCTGCTTTTGCCCACCCCCGAGTTGCCCGAAAAGGCGCTCACGCGGCCGGTGAGCGCCGCACGCACTGCGTCCACCCCTTCGCCGGTGGCGTTGGATACCTCCGCCACCGCGAAGCCCGCGTGGCGGTAGATGCGCGCATAGGGGGAGGCGTCCGCCATATCCTTTTTGGTGAATACCAGCAGCGGCTCGATCCCCTTGCGCTCCGCGACCGCGATCATCCGGTCGATCACCAGCAGGTTGGGGACGGGCTCGCAGGTGGAGCTCACCAGCACCAGCTGGTCGAGGTTGGCCAGGGGGGGCCGCACCAGGAAGTTGCGGCGTTCATCCACCGCCACCACATAGCCCTTACCGCCCGCTGTGAGCTCCACCGAGGCGTTGTCGCCCACATAGAGATCCTGCCCGCGCTTGCGGAACACCCCCCGCGCGCGGCATTCGATCAGCCCTTCGGGGCACTGTACATAATAGAATCCGCTCATCGCCTTCACGATGAGCCCATGTGTCGTCTCTCCCATCGCCGTCACTCGTCATCATCTACAAAATCGCTGGTGTAGTCGCGCAGAATGGTGTGGGTGCCGTGGACAAAGTCGAGCTCGAGCTTTTGGAACAGCTCGCCGTCGATATAAATCTTGGCCTCCTCGCTGACATATTCGCTCGAGAAGGTCACCACCCACTCGCCCTCGTCTTTGGGGTTGAGGGTCGCCTTTTTCACCAGCTCGTCGTCCATCTCCGCGCGCAGCTCCACCTTGCGGTCCAGCTTGGGCAGCTTGATGCGCACGTTCAGCCGCACCACGCTGCTGTCGCCGCCGTAGATGCTGAAGTTCACCATCGTCCCCTCGGTCACCATGCGGCCGGTGTCGTTCTCGCCGTAGGCGTCCGGGCTCTGGGCGATCACCGTATCGATCTCCGGCTCCTCCTCGAACTCATCTGGGTCGAGCTGGTTGTAGGTCACGGTGGTGATGGTACCCACCCGCAGGCCGGCCATGGTGAGCGCCGCGCGGGCCTCGTCCTTGTCCAGCCCGATCAGGTCGGGTACCGGCACCAGGCGCTTCTCCGCGCCCATGCTGACATAGACGGTCACGGGGGTATCTGTGGTGATTTCGCTGCCCTTGGGCGGGTCGGTCTTGATGACCAGGCCCTTGGCGATGTTCGGATGGTTGATGTTGGAGGTGGTCGCCTTGAGCCCCAGGCTTTTGAGCTTGGAGAGCGCCTCGTCCTCGGCCATGCCGGCGTAGTCCTCCATCACCACCGTCTGCGAGCCGCTGCTCACCTTGAGGGTGATGGTGCTGCCCTTGCGCACCCGGCGCCCGGATTTGGGCACCTGGTCGATGATGACGCCGCGCTCGTAGTCGTTGCTTGGCACATCCTCGCGCTCCAGCTTGAATTCCTTGCCGTATTTCTGGTTGACGGTGGAGTATTTTTCCTCCACAAAGTTGGGCAGGCGCACCTGCTCCACCGATTCAAACGGGTTGTGGGTGTAGAACATCCAAAAGATGAATAGGCCGGACACCAGCAGGAACGCGCCCGCGACCCCCGCCAGGATGGGCAGGACCGGCGTCTTGTGCACGACCTCCTCCGGTTCGCCGTCCACTGCGGGCCGTGAAGAGCGGGCCCCGCGCCCGGCGGGGACGGCCGCCCTGTGCCGCGCGGCGGGCACCTTCTGTTGGCGCGCCATCGCCTGGGAAATCTCGGCCGGCTCGGGCTCGTAGAGGTATTTATATTCAAAGCTGATGCTGGGGTTGCGCTTGAATTCGTTGATGTCGCGCAGCATCTCCGCCGCGGACTGGTAGCGCCGGTGCGCGTCCTTCTGCATGGCGCGCAGGGTGATCTCCTCCAGCCCCTCGGGGATTTCGGGGTTCAGTTCGCGCGGGCGGCGGGGGATCGACTGAATCTGCTTGATCGCGACCGAAACCGGGCTGTCCGCCTCAAACGGCAGCTTGCCGGTGAGCATTTCAAACAGCATCACACCCACCGAATAGAGGTCGGCCTTCTGGTCGGTGGTATCGCCGCGCGCCTGCTCGGGGCTGATGTAGTGCACCGACCCGATCGCCCGGTCGGTGAGGGTTTTGGTTTCGGCGCGGGCAAACCGCGCAATGCCGAAGTCGGTGATCTTAATGGTACCGTCGTACAGCAGCATGATGTTCTGCGGCTTGATGTCGCGGTGTACCACCCCGCGCTCGTGCGCGTGCTGCAACCCGCGCAGAATCTGCACGGTGAAGTAGACGGCCTCGCGCCACTTGAGCACCCCCTGCTGCTCGATGTACTCCTTCAGGGAGATGCCGTCGATATATTCCATGACGATGTACTGGTATTGGCGGTTGATCATCACGTCGTAGACCTTGACGATGTTGGGATGGCTGAGAATCGCGATCGCCTTGGACTCATTTTTGAAGCGGCGCAAAAATTCCTCGTTGTTGCGGTATTCCTCCCGCAGAATTTTCACCGCCACAATCCGGTCCTCGGCCGCGTCGCGCGCCCGGTAGACGTTGGCCATGCCGCCCACGCCGATCAGTTCGATGATTTCATACCGTCCATCCAGCCGCCTGCCGATGTATCGATCCATTCATGCATTCCTCCTGAATCCTGAATAAAGCCGCAAAAAGCGCGTCACGGCAGTAACACCACCGCGGTGATGTTGTCCAAGCCGCCGGCCTGGTTGGCCAGGTCGCACAGCCGTTGCGGCGCCTGTTCGGGCAGGACGCCGCGCAGCGCTTCCAGCAGCTGCTGTTCGCTCAGATGATTGGTCAGCCCGTCGGTGCACAGCAGCAGCATCTGGCCGGGCGAGAGCTCCAGTTCGGTGTATTCCGCGTCGAGCGAGCTTTCCACGCCCAGCGCGCGGGTGATGTAGTGCTTTTTGGGGTGTGTGGCGGCCTGTGCCTCGGTGAGCTCGCCGTTTTCAATGAGCATCTGCACCACCGAATGGTCGCGGGTCACGCGCGAGATCGCGTCCTCCGCCACTAAGTAGGCGCGGCTGTCGCCCGCGTGCACAATGTGCGCCGTGCTGCCGCGCAGGATACATGCCACCACAGTGGTGCCCATGCCCGCGAGCGCTTCGTCGTGCAGGGCCATATCGTGCACCAGGGCGTTGGCCACCGACACCGCCGAGAGCAGGGTGTTGCGCACGCCGTTTTCGTCGCACCCCTCGCGGTAGTGCGCGCTGATGTGCTGCGAGATAATGTTGACCGCGTTGCGGCTGGCGACGTTGCCGCCGCGCTCGCCGCCCATCCCGTCGCACACCACAGCCAGGAGCGCGCTGTCCGAGAGGCTGTGCAGGGCGTAGTTGTCCTGGTTGGCTGCCCGCACCATCCCCTTATCGGTCTTTCCATAGGCCTTCAGCATCCGTTTTGCGCCCCCCTTTCCTCCCGGCGCAACTGGCCGCAGGCCGCGTTGATGTCCGCGCCCAGCTCCCGCCGCACCGTTGCGTTGATTTTGTTTTGCGTGAGAATCGATTGAAACCGCTCGATCCGCGCGCGGGAGCCCTTGCGAAACTCCCGCTCCTTCACCTCGTTGATCGGGATGAGGTTGACGTGGGCGACCTGCCCGCGCAGCAGCGCGGCGAGCTCGCGCGCGCATTCCTCGGTGTCGTTCACCCCGCCGATCAGGGAATATTCATAGGATACCCGCCGCCCGGTGTGCGCGAAGTAGTCGCGGCAGGCCTTCATCAGCTCCTCCACGGGGTAACGCCGGTTGACCGGCATCAGTTTGTCGCGCAGGGCGTTGTTGGGCGCGTGCAGCGAGATCGAGAGGGTCACTTGGGTTTTGCGCTCCATCAGGTCGTAGATGCGGGGCACCAGCCCGCAGGTGGAGAGCGAGACGTGCCGCAAGCTCAGGTTCATCCCCCGCGGTGAGGACAGAATCTCGAGGAAGTCCATCACATTGTCGAAGTTATCGAGCGGCTCGCCGATGCCCATGAGCACGATCGAGCCGACCCTTTCGCCGCTCTCGCGCTGGGCGGCGTACACCTCTTCGAGCATCTCGCCCGGGGTGAGGTTGCGCGAGAGGCCCAGCAGGGTGGAGGCGCAGAACCGGCAGCCCATCTTGCAGCCCACCTGGGTGGAGATGCACAGGCTGTTGCCGTGCTTATACTTCATCAGCACGCATTCCACCGTCTCGCCGTCGGGCAGCCCGAACAGAAACTTCTGCGTGCCGTCCAGCCTGGAGACCAGCCGGCGGCGCACCGTCAGCACACTGAGGGTACATCGCTCGCCCAGGGTGCGGCGCAGCGCGGCGGGCAGGTTGGTCATCTCGTCGAACGCCCCCACCTGCTTCTGGTGCATCCACTCGAACAGCTGGCCCGCGCGGAAGCGCGGCTGGCCCCACTCGGCCATCAGCGCCTCGAGCTTTGGCAGGGTGAGGGATTTGAGATCGATCGCATCGCTCACAGGGCCGCGCCCCCTTTCTCTGTGCGGCGCAGCAGCGCAAAGAAGAATCCGTCCGAGCCGAGCGCCTCGGGGAACAGCGTGACCTTGTAGCCCTCGCCGCCCGTCAGCCGCCGGATGCGCTCGGGCAGCGGTTCGGGTTCAAACTCCGGGTGCTCGCGCAAAAAGCGCTCGACCACCCGGTCGTTCTCATTCCGGTTGAGGGTGCAGGTGGAATAGATCAGCCGTCCACCCGCCTTGAGATATTTTGCGGATATTTCCAATATTTTATACTGAATTTCGGGCAAAGCGGCCAATTCCTCGGGATTTTTGTAGCGGATCTCCGGTTTGCGCCGGATGATCCCCAGCCCGGAGCAGGGCACGTCGCACAGCACGCGGTCGAACAGGCCGCGCGCCGGGTCGTACACCGAGGCGTCGGACGCCTCGGTGGAGACGCAGGTGAGCCCCAGCCGCTTTGCGCCGTCGCGGATCAGCTTGGTTTTAAATTCGTGCAGGTCCAGGGCGAGCACCTCGCCCTCGTTCTGCATCTCCTGCGCCAGGGTGAAGGTCTTTCCGCCCGGCGCGGCGCACACGTCCAGGCAGCGCATCCCGGGTCGGGCCTCCAGCGCCTGCACGCAGAGCTGGGAGGACAGGTCCTGCACGGTGAAGTGGCCGCGCTTGTAGAGCACGGGGTAGTCCACCGCGCCGGTGCCGGATACCTCCAGGCAGTTGCCGATCTCCTCGCGCACCGTGACCGCAAAGCCCTTTTTGCGCAGCGCGGCGGCGAGGTCGGCAGGGTTATTTTTAAGCGGGTTTACCCGCAGGTAGAGCGGGGGGCGGCCCACCGACACGGCGAGCATCCCCTCGGCTCGTTCGATGCCGTAGTCGGCAGCCCACTGCCGCACCAGCCAGAGCGGGGCCGAATAAAAGAGGCCCAGGTACTCCTCAGGGTGTTCCGCGCGGTCGGGCAGCACCCCATCCAGGCTGCCGCCGTCCCGCAGAAAGGCGCGCAGCACCCCGTTAAGAAAGCCCGAGGCGTGTCCGCATTTCATGCGGCGGGAGAGCTCGACGCTCTCGTTGACCGCCGCCGACGCGGGCACCCCCTCGAGGTAGAGAATCTGGTACACCGCGATCCGCAGCAGCTCGCGCACCTGCGGCATCAGTTTTTTGAGCGGCTGGCGGCAGTAGCGCGCGAGCACCGCGTCCAGGGTGATACGCCGCTCCAATACGCCGTAAAACAGCGTGGTGCAAAACGCCTTGTCACGCGCGTCGAGGCCACTTTCCTCCAGTGCGTGGTCCAGCACCAGATTCGAGTAGCCTCCATCTTGGTTCACTTTGATGAGCGCCTGCACGGCGATTTGTCTTGCAGATTTCATTCTGTCATTCCTTACTCTTTGATGGGTGTGGCGTCCGGTCAGTCGTCCCGACGGCGCCCGCCAAACAGCAGCAGCAGGCGCAGCAGCTGCATCACCGCGACCAGCAGCGCGGCCACGTAGGTGAGGGCGGCGGCGCTGAGCACCTTTTTGCTGCCCTGTAACTCGTCGCCAGAGAGCATCCCGGTGCTGTCCAGGGTGGCCAGCGCGCGGTTGCTCGCGTTGTATTCCACCGGCAGGGTCACGAGCTGGAACAGCGCCATGGTGGAAAACAGCAGGATGCCCAGGTTGATGAGCGGCTCGACCTGCACCACCAGCCCGATGAGCAGCAGCGGGATGGACAGCTTGGAGCCGATGTTGGTGACCGGGATGATGGCGGAGCGCAGCTTGATGGGGAAGTAACCCACCGCGTGCTGCACCGCATGGCCGCACTCGTGGGCGGCCACCCCAATGGCGGCCACTGACGGGCTGTCGTACACCGAATCGGACAGGCGCACCACGTTGCTGCGCGGGTCGTAGTGGTCGGTGAGGTTGCCGCGCACCCGTTCGATGCGCACGCCCTGCAGCCCGTTGCGGTCCAGGATGTCGCGCGCGGCCTGCGCGCCGGTGTAGCCGCTGCGGCTGCGCACCTGCGAGTAGCGGTTGAAGGTGGAGCTCACCTTCATCTGCGCAAAGGCCGCAAGCAGCATGGCCGGCACCACCAAAATCCAGTAATAAGAATCGTAGAAAAATCCAAACAAGCGGCAAAACCTTCTTTATTTTAAAGTATCAAATCTATCAAAGCAAAATATTGTGAATAGGGCGTGACTAATTGTCGAATTTTTCTCCGGCGGACACCCGCTTGCCGTTCATAAAGTCGGCGGCGGACATCCGCTTGGCGCCCTCCTGCTGGACCTCCAGCAGCTCCAGCGCGCCCTCGCCGCACCCCACGATCAGCCGTTTGCCGTCGAGGATTACCCCCGGCTCGCCGGAGAAGCCTTCGGCCACGCGGGCGCGGTGCACCTTGAGCAGCTTGCCGCGGAAGGCGGTGTGCGCGGTGGGCCAGGGGGAGGTGCCGCGCACCAGGTTGTGCAGCTCCCGTGCGGGGCGGGCAAAGTCCAGCCGCGCCAGCTCGCGGGTGAGCATCGGCGCGTAGGTGGCCTGGGCCTCGTCCTGCGGGGTGCGGGGCGCTTCCCCGGCCTTGAGCAGCGCGAGAGTGTCCGCCAGGCAGTCCGCCCCGATGAGGCACAGGCGGTCGAACAGCTCGCCGGCCGTCTCCTCCTCGCCGATGGGGGTTTCCGCCTTCAAGATCATATCGCCGGTGTCCATCCCCACGTCCATATACATGGTGGTGACGCCGGTGACCGCCTCGCCGTTGATGACGCTCCACTGGATGGGGCCCGCGCCGCGGTAGCGGGGCAGCAGGCTCCCGTGTACGTTGATGCAGCCCAGCGGCGGCAGGTCGAGGATCTCTTTGGGCAAAATTTTGCCGTAGGCCACCACCACGATGAGGTCGGGCCGCAGCTCCTGTAACACCGCCAGGGCCTCGCCGTCCCGCATTTTGGCGGGCTGATAGACCGGCAGGCCGCAGCGCAGCGCGAGCTCCTTCACCGGCGGCGGCGCGGTTTGGTAGCCGCGCCCCTTGGGCTTATCCGGCTGGGTGAACACCCCCACGACCTCCTCCCCGAGGTCGATCAGCCGCTTGAGGCAGGGCACTGCGAAATCTGGGGTACCCATAAATACAATTCTCATCCGTTCAGCTCTTCCTCCGTGCACATGCGGATCACCAGATCCTTGAAGACCACGCCCTTGAGGTGGTCGATCTCGTGGCAGAGCGCCCGCGCCAGCAGGCCCTCGCCCTCCACCACGATCTCCTTGCCGTGGCGGTCCTGCGCTTTGACGGCCGCCTTTTCGGGGCGCGCCACGATCCCCCACTGCCCGGGGAACGAGAGGCAGCCCTCGGTGTCCTCCACCGAGCCCGCCTGGGCGATCACCTCGGGGTTCACAAGCTCGATCAGGCCGTCCCCCACATCGATGACCACCACCTGGCGCAGCACCGACACCTGAGGCGCGGCGAGCCCAACGCCGTTGGCCTCATACATCGTGTCCGCCATGTCGTCCAGCAGGGTCCAGAGTTTTTCGTCAAAATTGGTGACCGTTTTGGCCTGCTTGCGCAGGCATTCGTCACCTTCCGTTACAATCGTTCGCAGAGCCATGTCGTACTCCTCCTTGGGTGCGGCCCCTCACAGGGAGCCGTCAAAATAGAGATCGGCGTAGGCGCTCACCTTCCGCCCCTCGGGGCGTCGCCCGAACCAGATGAGCACCTGCGCGAGCATCGCGCGGAAGTCCCGCGTGTTTTTACATTTTATGATGAGCTTATAGCGATATTTTCCGCCCACCTTGGGCACCACCCCGGGCGTCGGACCCAGCACCCGCAGGGGCAGAGCGGGGTAGTCCTGCCGCGCCGTGCGGGTGAGCTCCCGCAGAAACGCCTGCGCGCCCGCGCGTACCGCGCCCTCCTCCAGGCCGGTGAAGCCCACCGCGCACAGGGTACAGAAGGGCGGATAGAGCATCAGGCGGCGGGTGGCGATTTCGCGTTGGTAAAAGCCCTCGTAATCCTGCCGCGCCGCCAGGCGGAAAATCTCATTTTCCGGGAAATGGGTCTGGATGTACGCCCGGCCGTGCAGCGAGCCCCGCCCGCTGCGCCCGACCACCTGCGTGAGCAGGCTGAAGGTGCGCTCCTCGCTCTTGAAGTTGTCGCCGAACAAAGTGCTGTCGGCGGCGAGCACCCCCACCAGCGTGACGTTGGGGAAGTTGAGCCCCTTGGCCACCATCTGGGTGCCCACCATAATATCGTAATCGCCTTGGGCGAAGCGCTCAAAGCGCTGCTCATAGGCGTGCTTGGCCATGGTTGTGTCCGCGTCCATGCGCAGGACGCGCGCCGAGGGGAACAGCGTGTGCAGCTCCTCCTCCAGCCGTTGGGTGCCCTCGCCCGCGTACTTGACGTAGTCGCTGCCGCACACCTCGCACCGCTGCGCCAGCGCGCGGGAATAGCCGCAGTAGTGGCACATCAGCCGCCCGTTGGCCTGGTGGTAGACCAAGCCGATGCTGCAATGCGGGCAGGTGACCGCGGTGTTGCAGTTTTGGCACTTCACCAGGGTGTTGTACCCCCGCCGGTTGAGCAGCAGGATGGTCTGACGGCCGTCCGCGAGGTTTTCCGCGATGGCCGTGCCCAGCGCGTGGCTGACGCCGCTGAGGTTGCCCTCGCGCAGCTCGCCGTCCATGTCCACCACCTCCACCTCGGGCAGCAGGGCGTGGCCGAACCGCTCGGTGAGGGTGAACAGGCGGTAGCGCCCGGTCATGGCGTGGTAGTAGCTCTCGACGCTCGGCGTGGCCGAACAGAGCACCAGCTGCGCGCTGTGGCGCAGGATGCGGTGCTTGGCGACCTCGCGCGCGTGGTAGCGGGGGCTGGATTCGCTCTTGTAGGCGCTCTCCTGTTCCTCGTCGATCAGGATGAGGCCGATGTTCTCAAACGGAGCGAACACCGCCGAGCGGGTGCCCACCGCGATCGAGACCTCCCCGGCGCGGATGCGCTTCCACTGCTCCAGCCGTTCCCCCATCGAGAGGGCGCTGTGCAGAATCGCCACCCTGGGGCCGAACCGCGCGGTGAACGCGCCGATCGTCTGCGGGGTGAGGGAAATCTCCGGCACCAGCACGATCACCTGGCGGCCGTCGGCCACCACGTCCTCGATCAGGCGCAGGTAGACGCTGGTTTTGCCGCTGCCGGTGACGCCGTAGAGCAGCGACACCGCCGCTTCGCCCTGGCGATAGAGGGCCGACAGGCCCTCGTAGGCGCGCTGTTGGCCGCCGGTGAGGGCGAGCGGGGGCGGTGGGGCGTCCCCGTCGGCCAGCGGCGCGCGCGGCGGTGGGGCCTTGAAAAATTCGACGAGCCCCTTTTGCCCGAGCGCTGCGGCCACCGCGCGGGTGGTGCCGGTGAAGTAACCGATCTCCCGCACCGAGGCGGTCCCCGCGCTTTGCAGCAGTTCGACCACCGCGCGCTGCTTGACGGTGAGCTTCAATTCCCCGATGCGGTCCTCCGCGTCCGGGGTGAGGCGCGCCATCGTCACCGTGTCGTCGCCGATTTTGCGCCTCGCGCTCTCCTCGCCCAGCAGCCAGCCGCCCGCGAGCAGCGCCTCCAGCGCGGGCGCGTCCGGCAGCAGGCCGAACGCCTCGCACAGGCGTCCGCGGGACACCCGACCCCGCCCGCGCACAAAGGAAAACAGCGCGCGCATGTCGTCGGCCAGCGCGTCCGGGTCGCCGGGCGGCTCGGGGGCTGTACGCAGGGTCAGGTCGAGGCGGTAACCCAGGCCGGGCGGCAGCAGGGTGCGCACCGCGTCGAACCAGGTGCAGAAGGTGTTCTCGCGCAGCCAGCCCGCCAGCTCCAGCAGCTCCGGGCCGAGCGCCGCGCCGTCGTCCAGCAGCAGGGCGAAGGGCTTGAGGCGCGAAAGATCCGCGCCCTCGCCCGCCTCCTCCAGCGCCAGCACCACCCCCTGACGGCGGCGGTTGCCCGCGCCGAACGGCACGGTGACCCGGCAGCCGGGCCGCACTTTGTCGCGGTAGGCCTCGGGCACCAGGTAGTCGTAGAGCTTGTCGAAGTGATAGGCGGCCTTTTCCACCGCGATTTTGGCCAGAAGCTGCCCCGCCATATCAGGCCGCCCTCCAGTTCCGGAAAATCCCGGTCATTCTTCCACGTCTTTGCCGATGTCCTCGGCCTCCACCAGCTTCACCTTGCCCTCGGCGAATTCCTCCACCGCGAGCTTCACCGGCTTATCCACCAGAATTTTTCTTTCCTCCTCCGATTCATCGGTGATCTGGCGCGCGCGCTTGGCCACGCCCACCACCAGCGAATAGGGGCTCTCCCCGTTTTTCAGGATTTCATTCACAGCGGGTCTTAACATATTCATAGACATTGCACCTCGTTGATAAAATCGTTTAAATAGCGCGTGCTGCACTTGGCGGCGCGCAGAATCGCGGCGAGCTTTTCCACCGCGTCCTCGATGTTGTCGTTGACTACCGCGTAGTCGTAGCGGTGGGCCTGCTCCAGCTCGCCGCGGGCCGCGGCCAGGCGCCGGTTGATGGTAACTTCATCCTCGGTGCGCCGGTCCACCAGGCGGCGGGTGAGCTCGGCCATGCTGGGCGGCAGGATGAACACCATCAGCGCGTCGGGGCGGGCGGCCTTCACCTGCATCGCCCCCTGCACGTCGATCTCCAAAATGACATCGTTGCCCGCATCCAGCTCGCGCTGCACCATGTCGCGCGGCGTGCCGTAGTAGTTGCCGCTGTATTCGGCGTGTTCCAGCATGCCGCCCGACCCGGCCAGCTCCAAAAACCGCTCGCGCGAAAGAAAGTAGTAGTGTACGCCGTCCTCCTCGCCGGGGCGGGGGGAACGGGTGGTGGCGGAGATAGAGAGCCGCACATTCTCGTTCTGCGCCATAAAGCTGCGCAGCACGGTGCCCTTGCCCACCCCGGACGGGCCGGAGATCACCACCAGGAGCCCCTGCTTAGTCATCGTCTTCCATCTCCTCGTCGTCATCGTCGTCGTTCAGGCGGTTGGCCACCGTCTCGGGCTGCACCGCCGAGAGCACCACATGGTCGCTGTCTGTGATGATGACGGCGCGGGTGCGCCGCCCGTAGGTCGCATCGATCAGGGTGCCGCGGTCCCGCGCGTCCTGGATGATGCGTTTGATGGGGGCGCTTTCGGGGCTGACGATGGCCACCAGCCGATTGGCGCTGACCATGTTGCCAAAGCCGATATTGATTAATTTCATCGGGATGCTCCTCCTTAACATGATAGCGGGTTTATTCGATGTTTTGGATCTGTTCGCGGATCTTTTCGATTTCGCTCTTGACATCCACCACGATGCGGGCGACCTCGAGGTCCTGCGCCTTGCTGCCGATGGTGTTGGTCTCGCGGTTGAACTCCTGCACAAGGAAATCCAGCTTGCGGCCGACCGGTTCCTTGAGCTTTAAAATTTCGCGGAACTGGGCGATGTGGCTGCGCAGGCGCACGGTCTCCTCGGCTACCGCGGTTTTATCCGCAAAGATCGCCGCCTCGGTGAGGATGCGGGAATCGTCGATGTTGCGGTCGGCCAACAGCTCCTGCAACTTGCGGTAGAGGCGTTCGCGGTATTCCTCCACTACCTGGGGGGAGCGCTCTTCGATCACCCCCACGGCCTGCTCGATGCGGCACAGCCGGTCGAGGCAGTCGTCGCGCAGGCGCTCGCCCTCGGCGGCGCGCATCGCAATAAAGCGGTCGGCGGCCTCGTCCAGCACGGTTTTAACGCCGTCCCAGATGACCTCTTCATCCTCCAGGCCCTTGCGCACGGTGAAGATGTCGGAGAAGCGGGCCACCGCCGACAGCGACAGGTCGTCAATCAGCCCGAACTCGCCGCTGAGCGCGCGCAGCGCGTCCACATAGCCGCGCGCAAGCTCCCGGTTGATCTCCACCTGGGCGTTGGCGCCGTCCAGCGTCACGATGGTGACGCCCACGTCCACCTTGCCACGTGAAATTTTGGTTTGCAGGTAGCGCTTGAGCTTTTCCTCCAAATAGCCGTATGCGCGCGGCACCCGGCAGGAGAATTCAAAAAACCGGTGGTTGACGCTTTTGATCTCGACGAGGATATCCCGGCCGTCGATGGTCTCTTGGGCGCGTCCAAAGCCCGTCATGCTTCTGATCAATACGATCCCTCCAAGGCCGCCGCTGTGGGCGGCGCTTTCTCCGTCAATCGGCCGTAAAAAGGGCCGACGAATCCATCTTTTTATTGTACTAGTTTTGCCCCTTGAATGCAAGAAAAACGGGCAAAATCACCCGGATTCTGTAATGGCTTTGTAACCATTTGCCCGTTTCGCCGGTGATATACTAATAAATAAGTTGAAAAACTGATGGGAGGCGGCTGGATATGACGGCGGATCATGCAGCGGGCGGGGGCGCCCCCGCTTTGAGCGAAGCATTTTATCTGCTCTCGTTCGCTTCCACGCACGACGGCGTCGCCGTCAAGATGCGGCTGCGCGGAAAGGTTCCGTTTACGATTCTGCCCACCCCGCGCGGCATCCATGCGAGCTGCGGCATCTCCATCCGTTTGGCCGAAGGGGATTACCCGCGCGCGCTGGAGCTGCTCGCGCCGCTGGTGCTGGACAGCGCGCGCCTGCTGGTGCACCGCATGACCGGCGAGATCGGCCATTACCATTACGAACCGCTGGAATAAAGAAGGAGCGCGGCTGCTGTGCGGCCGCGCTCCTCTTCTATTATAGTTTGAAATCAAGCAGGTCGTTGGGGGTCACATTTCTAAATTGAGCGACCCGCGCCCCGATCAGGTTACGGCCGCCGAGCGCGCCGCGCCGTGTGTTCATCAGGAATCCGCCTCGTCGGCCGACCGCTCCGGCGGGATAAACTCTAAGAGGTCGCCGATCTGGCAGTTGAGCACCGTGCAGATGCGGGCCAACACGTCGGTATCCAGGCGTGTGATCTCATTTTTACAGAAGTTGTTGATCTGTGTACGCTGCATTTCAGCACGTTGAGAAAACTTATTTTTGCTCAGACCGGATTCTTTTAATAACTGATCCAATTTAATGCGAATTGTGCCGTACCGCATAAGTCGCCCCCTTAAAAGTTATTTAGAAAAGTGTTTGACATCTATAGTTTACCTTTGGTACACTCGATTAAACAGATATAGTTATTCTTGTCTGTTTAATCATGCTATAGTATTAGCACAATATTTATATTAAGGGGGTCCCGCCATGAACTGTGAAAATCTGTTCTGCATCTACTGGGAGGACGGCCGCTGCACCCTGCGCGACATCTCGCTGGATATCTCGGGCAGCTGCACCGACTGCATCTGCGTCAGCCTGCCCGAGGAGCTGCTCGCACAAAAAAGGGCGGAGCTGCTCGCCCGCCTGGACGCGGATCTTGCTATGCAAGAGCATGGCGAAACTGGCCGCGTGCCGCCCCTGACGGCGCGGCCATAGGCTCAAAGCGCGTGGGCCGGGGACGGCCCACATGCACAAAAACCTCATGCGCACAACGTTGACCCAATTGCGTGGCGCGCACAGTTGCATGAAGTTTTGCGGGAAAAAAGCGCGGTTGGAAGGCGCTGGATGCGAAATTTCCAATTGTAACAAATTGTAACTATTAAATTGGGAAATTTTATAAAATTTCATGTTTAAAACGTCAAAAAGCGCGATAAAAACCGATATTATCATCTCAAAAGTAACAAAGTTATTACAAAACGGTTGACTTTCTCCAGCAATCAGGTATAATACAAACATCGGGCAACGCGGGCCGCCGGTTAGGCCCCCTCCCGGTGAAGCGAACGTTTGGAGAAGCGTTTCGCCTACCTTTTAAAATTTTAGCTGGAGGAAACAAACAATGAAAAAAGTATTTGCTTATGTACTTGCCGCTGTTTTGGCCCTCGGGTCCAGCACCATGGCATTTGCATCCACCGATGTGAAAGAAATCACCATCGGCGACGACAACGGTTCTATCTACGTGCTGAACGATGACGACCACATGGTCAAAGCCAACGTCAGCAACATCAAATGGAGCAACGACAGCGCTACCGTGAGCGCGAGCGGCGACTTCAACGCGGACACCACCTACTACATCCCCGTGTACGCTGGCACCAACACCCCCATCACCAAGCTGTCCGACCTGGACAACTACAAGATCAGAACCTCGATCTCCGACGGTTCCAACTACATCTCTTCCAAACCCCAGTTCGTCATCAAAAGCGTGAAGACCGGCGGCGACATCTCCGGCAAAAACGCGTTCATCCAGGTTACCACTGCGGATAAGTTCCAGATGGAAGCGGTCGACTTCGACCTGACCACCACTGTGTACCCCAAAGAGGGCAGCAAAGTCAACATGGGCTCCCTGGTCACCGGCCTGGCTACGGGCGATGAGGCTGAGATGAACATCTCCGGCACCATCGGTTACGAGACCACCGATGCGAAGTCCTACACCGTGATGGAGGGCCCTGTCACCAACTTCGACGGCGTGGACGACGACGACACCATCGAGCTGGACTTCAACGGCGATGCGCTGTTTGAGGTGAACGCGAAAGGCCAGAAGGACCTGTTCCTGCGCCTCGACACCAGCGATTCCGCGCTCGAGGACAAATACCCCGAGGCTTCCCTGGAAGTGCGTTACTTCGCGGGCAACAACAAGACCTTCCGCAAAACCGGCACCCTGACCTTCGAGAACATCGATCCCATCGAGAACGAGAACGGTAAACTGGTCGCTCCCTACATCTATGAGGTTGTGAACGGCAAGCTGGTTGTCTTCAACGATGCCAAGTACGACATGGACGAGAGCAAATTCACCATCAAAACCAACAAGCTCGGCAACTACGTGATCTCCGACCGTGAGCTCGACGCTTCCGAGGCTGTTGACGGCGAGGGCGAAGGCGAGAACGAGGGCGGTTCCTCCAACGGCGGCTCCAACTCCGAGAAGAACCCCGACACCGGCGCGAACGACTTTGTCGGCCTGGCTGTCGCCCTGGCGGTTGTCTCCATCGCGGGCATCGCTGTTGCGAAACGTAAATAATTAGCACCCCATTTTCCGACAGCTTGACGATAACGACACACCATCCATCATAACCGGACCTGTTGGGCGGACGATGCTTCTCCACATCGTCCGCCCTTCTTTTTAAAACGATGCAGAAAGGGCGCACACGCTTGCCGCGTGTGCGCCCTTTGGCTTTGCCCGGGAAAAGGTTGGCTTAGAGTCTGTTTTAAAACCTTCATCGGCTGTCCACTTCTACTGAAAAAGGCAGCTACAGCGTCAAAACCACTTGCCAGGCGCCAGCCTGCCTGCGTGCTTTTTCCTTGTGCATGCTCTTTTTCAGCGGAATTTCCAGCACAATGCCGGTTTTTAAACAGGCTCTAGGTTTTGGGCCGGGCCGCCAGCATCTCGGTGCTGTTGGCATAAAGATGGATATAGGTGGCGTTGTCGCCGCTCGCGGTGAGCATCTGCCCGTCGTCCGCCTGCGACAGGTCGAGCTGCTGCTCCACCGCCTGGTGGGCGTCTGGGTCGAGCTGCGCGAGCATACTGGAGGCGAACACGCTGCACGCGACGATGCCCGCGTCGTCCATCTCGGTGGACACGGCGTTGCACATAATCTGGGTCAGACGGCCCTCGTCCTGGGTCTCGTAAAACAGCACCTCGACCCCCTTCGCCAGGGTGTAGGTGCGCACATCCACCGTGCCGAACCCCTTCACTTCGCGTTCGCCGGTCTCCAGGGGGCTGCCGGCCAGGGTGGGCAGGCCGTTTTGGCTCATCGTCTGGTCAATTTGGGCGATGAAGTCGTCGGCGCTGAAGGAAAACGCGCCCTCCAGCGGGGGCAGTTCGATCTCCTCCTGCGCGGGCTCGCTTGAGGAGGGGGCGGGTTCGGCTTCGGAGCTGGGTTCCGGCGGCGGGGCGGGCTCGGATGCGGCGGAGGACGGCTCGTCCGCAGCGCTGCTGGACACCTTGACGGGGCGGTTGGCGCTACAGGCCGTCAGGCCGAACGCCAGTGCGGCGGCCAAAAGGGCGCAGATCAACTGTTTCATAGGGTGCTCCTCTCATCGTGAATGGACAAACTGATTTTCCACTATTATAACGGATGAATGTGGAAAACGCAACGCCGCCCCGCGGGCCTTTCCGGCGGGGCCCGAATATGATAAAATAAACCCATCAGATGCGACGGGAGGTACCGCTTGATGAACAAGAGACTGCTGTTTTTAATCAACCCCAACGCGGGCAAGGGGGAGATCCGGGCCAAGGCGCTCGATGTGATCGACCTGTTTGTGCGGGAGGGCTACGAGGTGACGGTGCACACCACCCAGCGCCGGTGGGAGATCCCCGACCTGCTGCGCGAGCGCGCGGGCGGCTTCGACCGCATCGTGTGCAGCGGCGGGGACGGCACCCTCAACGAGACGATCAACGGCCTGCTTGCGTGTGAAAACCGCCCGCCGTTGGGCTACATCCCCGCGGGCACGGTCAACGACTTCGCGTCCAGCCTGGGCATCCCCAAGACGATTCCCGAGGCGGCCGCCATCGCGGTGGACGGCGCGCCCTATGCCTGCGACATCGGCCTGTTCGGCGGCCGCGCCTTTTCCTACATCGCTGCCTTCGGCGCGTTCACCGACGTCTCCTACCAGACGCCGCAGCAGGTGAAAAACTGGCTGGGCCGCGCCGCCTACATCCTGGAGGGGATCAAGCGTCTGCCCGGCATCCAACCCTGGCCGATGCGCCTCGTGTGCGACGGGCGGGAGCTCGCGGGCGAGTTCCTCTTCGGCATGATTACCAACTCCACCTCGGTGGGCGGCTTTGCGGTGGGGGAGCGCATCGGCGTGTCGATGAACGACGGCCTGCTCGAGGTGGTGCTGGTGCGCCAGCTACAGAGCCACGCGGAGCGCCAGCGGGTGATCAACGCCCTGCTGGAGGGGGAGCTCGACCCAGATTTTGTGACCGTCACCAAGGCGCGCCGGGTGGAGGTGTTTTCCGACCAGCCCCGCCCCTGGACGTTGGACGGGGAGTTCGGCGGCGAGGTGGAGCATGTGGTGATCGAAGTGTTGCCCAGCGCCATCCAGGTGCTGACCGACCCCGCCCTCGCAGCGGAGGGGGGCCGGGCTTCCGCCGGGCCGGACTTGATTCGCGCGCCCAAATTTTCCGGCAAATCAACACAGGGATATCACATATCCGCGCTATGATGAAAAAAACGGACGATTTGGACCGCGCCGTCCGGCGCGCGATTTCTACGGAGGTGCAACCGGTATGGACAATAAAATTCTCATCGCGGAGGACGAAGCCAACATCCGCCGCGTGGTGGCGGGCACCCTCACCAAGGCCGGGTTCTCGGTGGTGGAGGCCTGCGACGGGCAGGACGCCCTGGAAAAGTTCGACGAACACCCCGACATCATCCTGGTGGTGTTGGATGTGATGATGCCCAAGCTCAACGGATACGAGGTGTGCGAACGGTTGCGCGCGCGGTCGCAGGTGCCCATCCTGATGCTTACCGCGCTGGACGGGGAGGCCGACGAGGTGACGGGGCTCACCCGCGGCGCGGACGATTATGTCTCCAAGCCGTTTTCCAGCAGCGTGCTGGTGGCGCGCATCCAGACCCTGCTGCGCCGCACCGCGGTGGGCAGCAAGGAAAACCTGGAGCTGGGCGGCATTGTGCTGCGCTACCGCGAGCGCCTGGTCACGGTGAACGGCGAGCGGGTGCTGATGACCCCAAAGGAGTTCGACCTGCTCTATTACCTGATGCAGAACAAGAACCTGGTGCTCACCCGCGACCAGATCCTCTCCACCGTCTGGAACGCAGATTACTTCGGCGACGACCGCACGGTGGACACCCACATCAAATGCCTGCGCGCCAAGCTGGGCGAGTGCGGGCGGTACATCGTCACCCTGCGAAAGGTGGGATACAAGTTTGAATGTGAGGTATGACGGCCAGCGCCGCATCCGTTTCGGCATCCAGCCCAAGCTGTTTTTGATCGTGCTGGCGGTGCTGCTCTCCAACATCCTCATCCTGCTGCTGATGGGCTCGACCGTGTTTGAGCAGCTCTACACCCGCAACAAGATTCAGGAGCTCAAGGCGGGCGCAGCGAACATTGTCGGGGCGTTCTCCGGCGGGGCGGCTGGGGACGAGTTCGTCGCAGCGCTGGACGCAGTGGAGACCCGCAACACGGTGGTGCACATCTTCCACCGGGATGAGTCGGGGGAGATCCAGATCGACTACAACTCCCGCCGCGGCTTTGGCCTCGAGGAGCCCCCCGTGCCGCCGGAGAGCGGCGCGCCGGTTCCCGAACCAGCGCCGGAGGAAAAGCCCGCGGGGCAGAAGGGGGAGTGGGGAAAGTTTTATTTCCCCCAGCGGGATGAGCAGAAAATCATCAAAAAATATCTGGAGCAGTTTTACGCCTCCGGCATCCAGCAGGAGCTGGAGAACCAGCGGTATGTCATTCTGGACACGGATGATAACCACAAGCCGCGCGCGACTATCTCGCTGTATACCGCCTTGCCCGACGGCAACTACCTCTCGCTGGAAACCCCGCGCCAATACATCGCGGAAACCGCTGAACTGGCGGTTTCCGCCTGCGCCACCGTGTCGGTGTTTACCCTGATGATCGGCGGTATCCTGCTCTATTTCATCAGCCGCCGCATCGTGCAGCCGGTCACTGAGATGCAGCGCGCGGCCGGGCGGATCGCCGACCTCGACTTCTCGGCGCGCTGCACCACCCGATCCAAGGATGAGCTGGGGATGCTGGCGGGGGCGATCAATGAGATGTCCGACAGCCTGCAGGAGAGTATCCGCGAGCTGGAAAACGCCAACCAGATGCTGCGCGACGACCTGCACCGCTCCGAGCAGCAGGACCAGATGCGCAAGCGGTTTATCGCCAACGTCTCGCACGACTTTAAGACGCCGCTCACCCTCATCACCAGCTATGCCGACAGCCTGCGCGACCTGGACGACAGCCAGCGCGAGCTGCGGGAGGAATACTGCGGCATCATCCGCTCGGAAGGGGATAAGATGACCCACCTCGTGCAGTCGCTGCTCAACCTGTCCCGGTTGGAGAGCGGCATGGTGCAGCTCGTCAAGATGCCCTTTTCGATCAACGAGCTGATTCAGGAGGTGACCCGCCGCCACACCATCCTCGCCGAGAAAAAGCGGTTGACTGTCGAGCGGGTGCTGCCTGACGAGCTGATCGTGGAAGCCGATTATCAGCGGATTGAGCAGGTGGTGGTCAACCTGTTTGAAAATGCGGTGAAGTATACCCCTGAGGGCGGCGTGATCCGGGTTTCGACCGAGTGCGCCGGTGGGCAATGCACCGTCAAGCTGTACAACACCGGCTCCCCCATCCCGCAGGACGACATGGACCGGCTGTTCATCAGCTTTTACCGCACCGACCGCTCGCGCGACCTGCAAACCCACAGCTACGGCCTGGGGCTGGCGATCGTGCGCAGCATCATGGAGCTGCATGGGCAGCCCTACGGCGTGCGCAACCTGCCCGGCGGCGTGGAGTTCTGGTTCAGCCTGGCCGTGGCAGATTTGGGCGACGACACCGAGGAATAGTGTTTACAATTGTTATATGTGGCGGGGCCCGAAGGCGGGGCCCGCCTTTTTGCGCTTTTTTATATGTTCTTCTTTTATCATGTAAAAATGTCAGCAATTCATTTGGCGGCGGGGTTGCTTGTGGCCCTGTGGCTACAGGCACCGCACTGTAGCGCAACCGACCCAGCTTGGGCCTGCCGCTGGCCAGCGGGGCTTACTTGCTGCCTTGTGGCTACGGGCACAGCGTCTTGCGCACTGCCGTGCGTCTACCTCGGCATTGCCC
>NZ_JACRST010000022.1 GCF_014384885.1 Ligaoa zhengdingensis | reverse complement strand
GAAAGGTCCAGAGTACGCACGCAGGCCAGCCTGACATACATCGATTTTTTCGCCGCAACTTGGAGTTGCCGACTTTACTTCGATACAAAAATCGAGTATAATCAGAAAGCAAGGTGCGGCAAATGCCGTTGTATGCGGAGACCTCATCTCCCATGCAGGACTCAGAGGTTGCCCCCTCTGGGTCTGCCTTGCGATTTCTCTTTATGTCACTTACTATTATAGGTTGAATTTAGGGAAAAATCAAGGGGTTTTGTAGAATGTGGGCGGAGAAATTTCCGCCCAGGGATGCCCCTGGGGGCGATGCCGGGGAAAACACTTACTAAGGCGTGGGCGCGGTGGCCGAAGCTGTGGGGCTGGGTGCGAACCCGCCTGTTTTTTTATTTTATGTTTATTTTTAAATGTCCTTTTTTAAATAAAAGCGATTCATTTGGCGGCGGGGTTTCGGCCCCGCACGACGACTGCCTTTTGATGCACGTCAAAAGGCAGGAAAAACGTGTCAAAGGGGACACCCCTTTGAAAACCCCGTTGTGCGCCCGGAGATAAAATCAGCGCTGGTGAAAGCGAAGTGCGGCAAGCCCCCTCGGCAATGGTTCTGAAGTCGCTTCGCGAAAAAAGGCAAGGGGACGCTTCGCTCCCACGAACCATTGCCCCTTGCGGGGTGCCCTCGGGCGACATCAGTAAGGCGCGCAGGCAGCGCACCGCTTGATTTTTGGCTCCGGGTCGGGTCAGCAACGCCGACAGGAAAGCCGGGGATGACACTTACTAGGCCATGGGGCGCGGTGGCCGAAGCCGGAAAAACCCAAGTAAGAACACCGCATTTACGCCCTCGGAGGGGCGGAGGATCTAGGGCAAGCGGGGGACGGCAGAGAGGATGCGGGCATTACCCGAGGGGATCCCGCCGTAAGGTGGGACAGGCGCCTGATTGGAGCGAGTGCGCTCCTTGGAATTTGCACGAAGCGACTGGAAGGCGCCTGCCGAGGGCACTTGTGAGAACCGGCAAAGACAGCGCAGGCCGTCTACTCCGCCCCAAAAGGGGGGATGCCAAAGGGGGGAACGCCCTTTGGCGCGCTTTTGCATCCTTTTGGCGCGTACCAAAAGGATGGCGTCGCGCGGGGGCGCAACCCCGCCCAGGGATGCCCCTGGGGGCAATGCCGAGACAGGCGCATGGCAATGCGCAAGGCGCGGTGGCCGTAGCTGCAAGGCTACAAGCAAAACCTACCGTCCCGGCCAACCGTATTGCGCCAAATCCACCAGGCCGTCGTCGTCGAACTCCACGCCTTCGGCCTCCAAGAGGCGGCGCTGTTCCCCCTCGCCGCCAAAGGCGAAGGCGGGCGCGAGCCGCCCCTCGCGGTTCACCACCCGGTGGCAGGGGATCACCCCGGGCATGGGGTTGACGTGCAGCGCCCAGCCCACGGCGCGCGCCGCGCGGGGGTTGCCCGCCAGCAGGGCGATCTGGCCGTAGGTCGATACCCTGCCGCGAGGAATCTGCTGCACCGCCTCGTAAATCCGCTCATAAAACGTCATACTTTCTGTAAAACCTCCAAAATCTCGCCGATGAACAGCTTGTGGAAATCCCCATTGGGGTAGCAGGCCGGGATGATGTCGCGGTCGAGGAACCCTTCGGCGGTCATCTGCGCCTCGAACGACTTTTTGCACAACACCACCAGCTCGGCCTCCTCAAAATATGGGACGCCGTGCTTGTGCGCCACAGTGAACCCGCAGCGGGCGATCTTGTCCTCGTCGCGGCCGGATATCCTGCCGCAGTAGGCCACCTGTTCGGCGTACCCCTTGCCCATAAAGCACAGGCTGTAGCCCTCGGCGGCCTCGAGAATCGGCAGGGTGAAGCGCTGGGGCCGCACAAAGATGGTGGTGACGCAGCGGTTCCACAGGTAGCCCATCTCGCCCCAGTTGACGGTCATGGTATTGCAGCGGCCGCCGCTCTCGGCGGTGAGCAGGGGCATCCCCAGCTTGATTTGGTCGAATACATTTTCCTTCAGCGCGGTGGCTGGAATGGTTGTAAAGCCCATGGTAATAACCTCCTATGATATCGATATCAATTCTAGTTTATACCAATTTATGCGCCCGCGCAATCGCGAAATACACAGGGCCGTAGGCTGTTCACATAAAGTTTACGGATGCCCGCCGGACAAAGCTATTTTCCGCCCTGGCGGATTTTGTTATAATAAAAGGTATCGATCGTTAAAAAGAAAAGGAGGTCAAGCCATGGCGGCAGATTTTATCCCCGAATTTCAGGGCAACCTGCGCAAACACTGCCTGCGGGTTCCCGAATGCATCCGCCGGTGCAGCGGCATCAAGATTTTTGGCAAGCGCATCAAATCCATTGTGTTCACCACCGACGTCTCGATCATCCGCAACGTCAACGCCGACGCGGTCATCGCAGTGTATCCCTTTACCCCGCAGCCCATCATCACCCAGGCCATCATGCTCGCGGCCGATATCCCGGTGTTTTGCGGCGTGGGCGGCGGCATCACCCAGGGCAAGCGGGTGGTCAACATCGCCCATCACGCCGAGCACCAGGGCGCCATGGGGGTGGTGGTCAACGCACCCACCTCCAACGAAACCCTTGCGGCGGTCGCCGAGGAAATCGACATCCCCGTCATCGTCACCGTCGTCAGCGAGCAGGAGGATATCGCCGCGCGCCTGCGAGCGGGCGCTTCCATCTTCAATGTATCGGCCTCGGCCAAAACACCCATGCTGGTGCGCCGCATCCGTGAGGAGTTCCCCGAGGTCGCCATCATCGCCACCGGCGGCCCCACCGATGAGAGCATCCTGGCAACCATCGAGGCGGGCGCCAACGCCATCACCTGGACCCCGCCCACAAACGGCGAGCAGACCCGCATCATCATGAACAAATACCGCGCCTATTGGGCCGAGCATCCCCCTGTGAACGGGCCCGACCAAGTACCAGATTGATTGCATATTCCTGGCTGAATATGCATTATTATGCAATTTGACCCAAAAAATCGGCGGCCGACGAATGAATATTTATACGTATAAGGCTTGATTTTTTGCGGATATCCTGTATAATGAAGGACATAGCCCCTCCACCGTTACACCGGGGCGCGCGCCATGCGCAGTATAGAACGAAAGGGTTGCAAAGCAGTATGAAAAAATACAATAAAGTCGTGCTCGCCTACTCCGGCGGCCTGGATACCTCCATCATCATCCCCTGGCTCAAAGAGAACTACGGCTGCGAGGTCATCGCCGTGGCCGCCGACGTGGGCCAGGGCAAGGAGCTCTCGGGCCTCGAAGAGAAGGCCATCAAAACCGGCGCCTCCAAGCTGTACATCGAGGACCTCAAGGACGTGTTCGCGGATGAATTCATCGTGCCCACCCTGAAGGCCAACGCTGTTTACGAGGGCAAGTACCTGCTGGGCACCTCGTTTGCGCGGCCGATCATCGCCAAGCGCCTGGTGGAGATCGCCAAGGCCGAGGGCGCGGACGCGATTGCGCACGGCTGCACCGGCAAGGGCAACGACCAGGTCCGCTTTGAGCTGGCCATCAAGGCGTTCGCCCCCAACATGGATATCATCGCCCCCTGGCGCACCTGGGAGATCAAGAGCCGCGAGGAGGAGATCGCCTATGCCGAGGCGCGCAATATCCCCCTGAACATCACCAAGGAGACCAACTACTCCAAGGATAAAAACCTGTGGCACCTCTCGCACGAGGGCCTCGACCTCGAGGACCCCGCCAACGAGCCGGATTACAACAAGGAGGGCTTTTTGGAGCTGGGCGTCTCGCCCGAGCAGGCCCCCGACAAGCCCACCTATGTGACCATCTCGTTTGAGAAGGGCGCGCCGGTGGCGCTCAACGGCGAGAAGATGAAGACCGCCGACATGATCTTTAAGCTCAACGAAATCGGCGGTGCGAACGGCGTGGGCATCATCGACATGGTGGAAAACCGGCTGGTGGGCATGAAGTGCCGCGGCGTGTACGAGACCCCCGGCGGCACCATCCTGTATGCCGCCCACAAAAAACTCGAGGAGATCTGCCTCGACCGCGACACCATGCACTACAAGGAGCAGGTCGCCGTCAAGTTTGCCGAGCTCGTCTACTACGGCCAGTGGTTCACCCCGCTGCGCGAGGCGCTGTCCGCGTTTGTCGATTCCACCCAGCAGACGGTGACCGGCGAGGTCAAGCTCAAGCTCTACAAGGGCAATATCATCGACGCGGGCGTCACCAGCCCTTACTCGCTCTATTCCGAGGAGATCGCCACCTTCGGCGAGGATCACTGCTACAATCAGGCGGATTCCGAGGGCTTCATCAACCTGTTCGGCCTGCCCATCAAGGTGAAAGCCATGATGGAGGAAAAGACCGGCCTGAAATAACAACGAGACCTCACGGGGCGGGCGTGGTTCCCGCCCCGTTTTTGACTTTTCAGATCACGAGGAGGAACGAAATGGCACTTTGGGCAGGAAGGTTCAAAAAAGCCGAGGACGAGCGGGTCAACGACTTCAACTCGTCGATCCGCTTTGATTTCCGCATGTACCGGTACGACATCCAGGGCAGCATCGCCCACGCCACCATGCTGGCGCGCCAGGGGATCATCGAGCAGGGCGAGTGCGACCGGATCATCGAAGGCCTGAACGGCATTTTACACGATATCGAGAGCGGCGCGCTGGAGCTCGACCCGGCGGCCGAGGATGTGCACATGTTTGTGGAGGCGGAGCTCACCCGCCGCATCGGGGACGCAGGCAAGCGCCTGCACACCGCGCGCAGCCGCAACGACCAGGTCGCGCTTGATATCCGCATGTACCTGCGGGACGAGTGCGACGCGGTGATCGGGTTGCTTCGCCAGCTTGCAGGGGTGTTGTGCGATCAGGCCGAGGGGCACCTTGAGACGGTGATGCCCGGCTACACCCATTTGCAGCGCGCCCAGCCGATCACTTTTGCGCACCACCTGATGGCCTACGGCCAGATGCTGCTGCGCGACACCGGCCGCATCCGCGACGCAAAGGCGCGCATGAACGTCCTGCCGCTGGGCAGCGGCGCGCTGGCCGGCACCACCTACCCGCTCGACCGCCCGCTGGTGGCCGGGCTGCTCGGGTTCGACGGGATCAGCGCCAACAGCCTGGACGGGGTGTCCGACCGCGACTTCTGCGTGGAGTTTGCGTCCGCCCTGTCGCTGGTGATGGTGCACCTCTCCCGCTTTTCCGAGGAAATTGTGATGTGGTGCTCGTGGGAGTTCAAATTTATCGAGCTGGACGACGCGTTCGCCACCGGCTCGTCGATCATGCCGCAGAAGAAAAACCCCGATATCACCGAGCTGGTGCGCGGCAAGAGCGGGCGGGTGTTCGGCGACCTGATGGGCCTGCTCACCATGCTCAAGGGCCTGCCGCTCGCCTACAACAAGGATATGCAGGAGGACAAGGAGGCCATCTTCGACGCGGTGGACACCGTGAAGCTGTGCATCTCCACCATGATCCCGATGATTGAGACTATGAAGGTGCGCCCCGAGCGGATGCGCGCGGCCGCAGCTGAGGGATTCATCAACGCCACCGACTGCGCGGATTACCTGGTGAAGCAGGGGATGCCGTTCCGCGACGCGTACAAGATCACCGGCGGCCTGGTGGCTTACTGCATCGACAACCATAAGACGCTCGAGACCCTCACCCTGGACGAGTACCGCGCGGCCAGCCCGGTGTTCGGCCCGGATGTATACGACGCGATCAACCTGGAGACCTGCGTGAAAGGGCGCAAGGTGCCCGGCGGCCCGGCCCCCGAGGCGGTGGCCGCGTGCATCGCGCAGACAAGAGCGGCGCTCGCGTCCCTGTGACGCGGCGCCCAATACGATAGACGAAATGAAGGAACAATCTATGATAAAAGTTGGAATCATCGGCGCCACCGGCTACGCGGGCGTCGAGCTGGTGCGGCTGCTGCTGGGCCACCCGCAGGCGCAGATCGCCGCCGTGGGTTCGGTGAGCTTTGAGGGCAAGCCGATCAGCGAGGTCTACCCCAATCTGGCCGGCCTGTTCGACGAGGTTCTGGTGAAGGACGACGAGGTGCTCGCGCGCAGCGACGTGGTGTTCGCGTCCCTGCCCCACGGCCTCTCGGAGGAGTACGCGGCGCGCTGCGCCGAAACGGGGAAAATCTTCATCGACCTGGGCGCGGATTTCCGCCTGTGGGCCGAGGAGGACTACCAGGAATGGTACGGGCTGGATTACCACCGGCCCGAGCTGCACCGCGCGGCGGTGTACGCGCTGCCCGAGCTCTACCGCGAGCGGATCAGGGGCGAACGGATCATCGGCAACCCCGGCTGCTACCCCACCTCGATCGGGCTGGGGCTGTACCCGGCGCTCAAAAATGGGCTCATCGACCCGAACAGCATCATCATCGATAGCAAGTCGGGCGTGACCGGCGCGGGCCGGGGGCTTTCGCAGACCACCCATTACCCCGACTGCAACGAGGCGTTCTCGCCCTACAAGGTGGCGAGCCACCGCCACACCCCCGAGATCGAACAGACCCTGTCGGACATCGCGGGCGGGCCGGTGAAGGTCACGTTTGTGCCGCACCTGCTGCCGGTCAACCGGGGCATCGTCTCCACCATCTATGCGTCGCTGGCACAGCCGGTGGACCTCGGCGAGATCCACGCGCTGTACGAGCGGGCCTACGCGGGCGAGCGGTTTGTGCGCGTCTGCCCCGAGGGCGCGGTGGCAAACCTCAAAAATGTGCGCATGAGCAACTACTGCGATATTTCGCTGCACCTGGATGAACGCACTGGCCGGCTGATCGTGATATCCGCCATCGACAACATGGTCAAGGGTGCGGCGGGCCAGGCGATACAAAATATGAACCTGGTGTGCGGCCTGCCCGAGGAGACCGGCCTCACCATGGCGCCCCCAGCGTTTTAACCGGGCATGCGTCCGGTGGCAATGCCGGGCAAAACGCCCTTACAATGTCAGGCGCCCTGCCCGCAGCCGCTGATCCGTGCGCGATTGGCGAGATTGGGGGCCTTGAAGCAAAATAATGGTCAGGAGAGTGACAAAATGAACCTACAGGAAATCGGCGGCGGCGTGTGCGCGCCCAAGGGCTTCATAGCCGGCGGCGTCCACTGCGGCATCCGCAAGAATAAAGAAAAGCGCGACCTGGCGCTCATCCTCAGCGACCGGCCCTGCGCGGCGGCCTGCACCTACACCACCAACAAGGTGAAGGGCGCGCCCATCGCCGTGACCCGGGCCCATGTGGCGGATGGATACGCCCGCGCGATCCTCTGCAACAGCGGCAACGCCAACACCTGCAACGCAGACGGGGTGGAGATCGCCACCCGCGCCTGCCAACTGGCGGCCCAGGCGCTGGGGATCGACGAAAACGACATCGTGGTCGCGTCCACCGGCGTGATCGGGCAGCCGCTCTCCATCGAGCCGTTCGAGACCGGCATCCCCGCGCTGGCCGGGGCCCTCTCGCCCGACGGCAGCCCGGCCGCGTGCGAGGGCATCATGACCACCGACACCTGCAAAAAGGAATTTTCCTACAGCTTCACGGTGGGCGGCGTCCCGTGCCATATCGGCGCGATTGCCAAGGGCAGCGGCATGATCCATCCCAATATGGCCACCATGCTCGCGTTTGTCACCACCGACGCCGCGATCACCCCGGAGCTGCTGCAAAAGGCGGTTTCCAGCGTGGTGGCGGACACCTTCAATATGGTCAGTGTAGATGGGGATACCTCTACCAACGATATGCTCACCTGCCTGGCGAACGGCGCGGCGGAAAACCCCGTAATAAATAACGACGAGAGCGTTGCTTACGAGGAATTCTGCTCCGCGCTGTACCACATCTGCGAGGCGCTTTCCAAATCGATCGCGGCGGACGGCGAGGGCGCGACCCGCCTGCTCGAAGTCCGTGTGGCGGGCGCGCCGGATAAGGCGACCGCCAAGGCGGTGGCCAAATCGGTGGCCTGTTCCAGCCTGCTCAAGGCCGCGATGTTCGGCGCGGACGCCAACTGGGGGCGGGTGCTGTGCGCCATCGGCTACACCCCGGGCGACTTCGACGCGGACCATGTGGACGTGCGCTTCTCCTCCGCCAAGGGGGAGATCGAGGTCTGCAGGCAGTCGGCGGGCGTGGCGTTCAGCGAGGAGCTGGCCAAGGAGGTGCTCAGCCAGGACGTAATCGGCATCGACATCGACCTGAACGCGGGCAGTGCCAAGGCCACCGCATGGGGCTGCGACCTCACCTACGACTATGTCAAGATCAACGGCGATTACCGCACCTGACCGGGCGCGATACCGAATACCGCGAGAGGGAAGAGCAAGCATGAAGATATCCAATACCGACAAGGCGCAGGTGCTCATCCAGGCCCTGCCTTACATACAGAAATATTATGATAAAATTGTGGTGATTAAGTACGGCGGCAACGCCATGGTCGATGAGGACCTCAAGCAGGCGGTGATGAGCGACCTGGTGCTGCTCAGCCTGGTGGGCATCAAGGTGGTGCTGGTGCACGGCGGCGGGCCGGATATCAGCGAGATGCTCGCCCGCGTGGGCAAGGAGAGCCGCTTCATCGGCGGCCTGCGCTATACCGATAAGGAAACCGCCGAGATTGTGCAGATGGTGCTGGCCGGCAAGGTCAACAAAAACCTGGTGGCGCACATCGAGCAGAGCAAGGGGCGCGCGGTCGGCCTGTGCGGCATCGACGGCGGCATGATTAAAGTGAAGAAGCTGGAGGGCGAGGTCGATCTCGGCTATGTGGGCGAGATCACCTCCGTGGACGCCACCGCCATCCGCGACGCGCTGGCCGACGGGTACATCCCCGTGATCGCCACCGTGGGCACCGACGAAAACGGCGAGGTGTACAACATCAACGCCGACACCGCCGCCTCCCGCATCGCCAGCGAGCTGGGTGCGGAAAACGTCATCCTCATGACCGATATCCGCGGCCTCTTGAAGGACAAGGACGACGAGTCCACCTTTATCCCGCACGTCAACGTGAGCGATGTGCCCTACCTCAAGCGCCAGGGCATCATCTCCGGCGGCATGATCCCCAAAATCGACTGCTGCGTGGAAGCGGTGCGGCGCGGGGTGAAAAAGGCCGTCATCATCGACGGACGCATCCCCCATTCCATCCTCATCGAGATTTTGTCCGACGAGGGCGTGGGCACCATGTTCGCCTAGCCGACAGCGTCGGCCGGCGATGCCGGGGATCATGCACAGCGGGGCGCGGGGCGCACTGCCCGAAGCCACAGCACGCGGTGCGAACCTCAGCGGGGAAGCTCCCGCAGGCGATGCTGGGAATAACGCACGGTAGGGCGCGGGGCGCACTGCCCGAAGCCACAGCACGCGGCGCGAACCTCAGCGGGGAAGCCCCCGCAGGCGATGCTGGGAATAACGCACGGTAGGGCGCGGGGCGCACTGCCCGAAGCCACAGCACGCGGCGCGAACCTCAGCGGGGAAGCCCCCGCAGGCGATGCTGGGAATAACGCACGGTAAGGCGCGGGGCGCACGGCTCAAGCCATACTTACAGAAAGCGGGTTTTACCATGAATTTTACAGAATTGCAGCGGATGGACGGCGACTACATCGCCCACACCTACGCCCGCTTTCCGGTGGGCGTGGCCGAGGGTGAGGGCGCGGTCTGCCGCGACACCGAGGGGCGCGAATACATCGACTTCACCTCGGGCATCGGGGTGAACAGCCTGGGCTTCTGCCACCCCGCGTGGGTGCAGGCGGTGCAGCGGCAGGCGGCCACCCTCTGCCACATCAGCAACCTCTACTACACCGCGCCCGACGCGCTGCTGGCCAAGGCGCTGTGCGAGCGCACCGGGTGCAGCCGGGTGTTCTTCGCAAACTCCGGCGCCGAGGCCAACGAGGGCATCATCAAGGCGGCGCGCAAATACGGCAGCGACCATTACGGCCCGGAGCGCTGCGAGATCATCACCTTGGAGAACTCCTTCCACGGCCGCACCATCGCCACCCTGGCGGCGACCGGCCAGGAGGTGTTCCACAAAAACTTCGGCCCGTTTCCGGCGGGGTTTGTGCACACGCCGGCGGGCGATATCGACGCGCTGCGCCAGAAGGTGAGCGAGCGCACCTGCGGCATCCTCATCGAGATGGTGCAGGGCGAGGGCGGGGTCATCCCGCTTGACCGGGCGTTCACCGACGCGATCGCGGAGATCTGTGCAAAAAACGACATCCTGCTGATGGTGGACGAGGTGCAGACCGGTATGGGCCGCACCGGCACCCTGCTCGCCTGCGAGCAGTACGGCCTGAGGCCCGACCTGGTGTCGCTCGCCAAGGGGCTGGGCGGCGGCCTGCCCATCGGGGCGGCGCTGCTGTTTGAAAAATGTAAGGACGTGTTCGGCCCGGGCGACCACGGCACCACCTTCGGCGGCAACCCGATCGTCTGTGCGGGCGCGAACGCCGTCATGGAATGCCTGACCGGCGAGCTGCTGGCGGAGGTGCGCCGCAAGAGCGCGCGCATCTTTGAGGCGGTGGCGAAGATGCCCCGCGTCAAAAGCGTGGCCGGCCTGGGGCTGATGATCGGCGTGGAGTTCGACGGCATCGCCGGGCGAGATGTGGTGAACCGCTGTCTCGAAGAGGGGGTCATCTTCCTCACCGCCAAGCACAAGCTGCGCATGCTGCCCCCGCTGGTCATCACCGACGAACAGATCGACCGGGGGCTCGCCATACTCAACCGGATTTTAACAAATTGGGAGGATGAAACCAAATGAAACACCTGCTGAAAATGATGGACCTGAGCGGTGAGGAGATCATCGAGCTGCTCAACCTGGCCGACCAGCTCAAATATGAACAGAAGCACGGCATCAAGCACCACCACCTGGCGGGCAAGACGCTGGGCATGATCTTCCAGAAGTCGTCCACCCGCACCCGCGTTTCGTTTGAAACCGGTATGTATCAGTTGGGCGGCTCGGCGCTCTTCCTCAGCTCGCGCGACCTGCAAATCGGGCGGGGCGAGCCGGTGGAGGACACCGCGCGGGTGCTCTCGCGCTACCTCGACGGTATCATGATCCGCACCTTTGCCCAGCAGGAGGTGGTGGACCTCGCCACCTACGGCAGCATCCCCATCATCAACGGGCTCACCGATTACGCCCACCCCTGCCAGGTGCTCGCCGACCTGATGACGGTGCGCGAGTACAAGGGCAAGCTCGAGGGCCTCAAGATGTGTTACATCGGGGACGGCAACAACATGGCCAACTCCCTGATCGTGGGCGGGATCAAGACCGGTATGAGGGTGGCGGCCGCCACCCCGCAGATCCACCGCCCGGCGGAGGACGTGGTGGCGTTTGCGCAGCAGAGTGGCGACTTCCTGCTCACCGAGGATGTGATGGAGGCTGCGGCCGGCGCGGACGTGATCTTCACCGACGTGTGGGCCTCGATGGGCCAGGAGCAGGAGGCCGAGGAGCGCCGCCGCATCTTCGGCGGGGTCTACCAGGTCAACGACAAGCTGCTGGGCGTGGCCAACGCCGACGCGATGGTGCAGCACTGCCTGCCTGCGCACCGCGGCGAGGAGATCACCGCCGAGGTGTTCGAGGCGCACGCGAACGAGATCTTCGACGAGGCCGAAAACCGCCTGCACGCGCAGAAGGCGGTCATGGTCAAGCTGATGGGCTGACCGGTTTCATATCAAAAAACAACAGCCGCTCCCACTGGGGGCGGCTGTTTTCATCATTGCACGAACCTTCCGGTTTCGTCCTCGGTAAGCAGCAGAATCTGTTCCTCCACGCCGGTGTCGGCGTTGATATAGAGGAGCACCCGCTGCCCGTTTTCGGCCAGGGCCGAAAATTCGTAGCAGTATACCTCATACTGACCCGCCGTGGGGATGATGGCGAGGCGGCTGGATTCCACCTGGAGCTGCTTGCCCACCACCTCGCGCGCCTGCGCCAGCGGCAGCCCGGGGCTGCGGATGGTGCGGTTGTAGTGGTTGGAGAGGTAGCCGCGCGCATCAAAGCCGAGGATTTCCCCGGTGTCGAGCGCGACCGTCACCTTCACCAGGTCGGGGTAGAGCAGCACATCCCCCTGTGTGGGCGCGAAGTTGACGACGCATTGTCCGTCGGCCAGCCGGTACCAGGTGGGGACGAGGGCGGCCAGGTCGCGCCCGGCCAGATAGCGCTGCGCCGCGAGGATCGCCCGCTGCGCGGGGGAATCCTTCCCATCGGCGGCGGTTTCGCCGGCTGTGGGGGGGAGCTGGTCGGCGGGCGGGTCGGCGCGCGATTTCATCATCGTGCTGACATAGCCCCCCGCCTTGGTGACATACACCCAGACGTTGTCGCCGGAGAAGGTGTAGCTCGGCATGATGGAAGCCTCGTCCGAGCCGCCCTGTAACGCGCTGGGCTCCACCCCGGCCGCCTCGGCGGCGCGGGAGCGCGCCTCCTCAAAGCTGATTTGCGCCACATTGCGCAGCATCAGCGGCTCTTTTTTCAAAATATGGTCGGAAAACGGCCCGTCATATTCCAGCTCGGGGTAGTCGGAGAACGATTCCTCCAGCCCCTGGAAGGCCCCAACCGCACCCTCGGGCGGGGCGGCTGCGCCGTCCTGGCTGCCAAGCTCTTCGATCTCGCGCTGGAGCTGCTCCATGGTGATGCCGCGCGCGATGATCTCCTGCTCCATCTGATAGACCTGGTCGGCCAAGCCTCGCCCATATTCGCAAAGCGCGGCGAACTGCTCCCGCTCCTCGTCGCTCAGCTCCGAGCCGCTCACCGATTTGCGGGAGAGCGCCATCGCATAGTCGCCCACCTGCGTGAGAAACCGGTTGGTGTTGTCCAGGTGCAGATCGCCCAGCGGCAGGCTGGTGAGGGCCACCTTGGCCGCCGAAGCATCCCGCCAGAGCTGGGCGGAAAGGGTCGAAATCTGCACCGGCGTGGCTGCATAGACGCCCTTTTGCAGTGTCTGCGAGATGCCGGACAGGTTGCTGGCGAGCCCGGTGAGCGACTGGGCGTAGTTCTCCTCCAGCCGCAGGCGGTAGCGCGCAGCGGCGCGCCCCTCCAACGCGAACCCCACCCCAAGCACCAGAATCAGCGCGCACAGGAAGCTGACCAGACGCACGAATCCCCGCTTTGTAAAATTGAGCTGTACGGCTTTTTCCTGTTCCACAGTCGGATTCCTCCAATCATAGAAAAATCTATCATCCGATGCCCTGTATTTTTTCCAAACCTCTAAAAATTATGTGAAATCATCCCGTGAAATTTGAAAGGCTGCACATTTTGAGCTATAATAGCCGTAAACGACTTTTATCGTTTCTGATTCTGGCCCGCCTGCGGCGGCGGGTAACAGCGCTTCCGCCGAAGAAATTGGGTGGGCGTCTGTTTTGAAAATTATGGAAAAACGCGCAGACCTGCGCGTTCCTGTGGGCGAGTGAGGAGTGGACAAGACTTGAACGAAATTTATCTCGACAACAGCGCCACCACACGGGTGGACGACCAGGTGGCGCAGGCCGCGTTGGACGCGATGTGCCGCACTTACGGCAACCCGTCCTCGCTGCACACCAAGGGGCTGGAGGCCGAACTGATGCTGGACGGCGCGCGGCGGCAGGTGGCGGCCGCGCTGGGTGCTCAGCCCGAGGAGATCGCCTTCACCTCCGGCGGCACCGAGGCCAACAACCTCGCCCTGCTGGGGGCCATGGCGATGGGCCGGCGGCGCGGCGGGCGCGTGGTGGTCACGGCGTTCGAGCACTCCTCGGTGCTGGCCGCCTGCGCGCAGCTCGAGCAGCAGGGGTGCGAGGTGGTCTACGTGAAGCCGGACGCGCAGGGGCACATCGCCGCGCGCGACGTGGTGGCCGCGGTGGATGAACGCACCGCGCTGGTGAGCGCGATGCTGGTCAACAACGAGGTGGGCACCGTCGCCCCGGTGGAGGAGATCGCCCGCGCGCTGAAGCTGCAAAAGCGGGGCGCGCTGCTCCACTGCGACGCGGTGCAGGCGTTCGGCAAGCTGCCCATCCGGGTGGCGCGCCTGGGGGTGGACCTGCTCACGGTCAGCGGACATAAAATTTACGCGCCCAAGGGTGTGGGCGCGCTGTACATCAAAAAGGGGGTGCGCATCGCGCCCCGCGCCCACGGCGGCGCGCAGGAGCGCGGCCTGCGCGTGGGCACCGAGCCCGCCCCGGCCATCGCGGCGCTGGGCAAGGCGGCCGAGCTGATCGACACGCAGCGCACCGCACGCAACACCGCCCTGTTCGCCAAAACCCTGCGCGAGGGGCTGGCCGGCGTGGCCGGCCTGCGCTTTAACTCGCCCGAGGACGCCCTGCCCTCGGTGGTCAACCTCAGCGCGGTGGGCATCCGCAGCGAGATCATGATGCACTACCTTGAGCAGCGCGGCATCTACGTCTCCAGCGGGTCAGCCTGCGCCAAGGGGGAGCGCAGCCACGTGCTGCGCAGCATGGGGCTGCCCGACGAGGTGATCGACAGCGCGCTGCGCGTGAGCTTTGGAAAATACAACACCTGCGAGGATATCGCGCGGTTCATCACCGTGCTGCGGCAGGGAATGAAAGACATAAAAAGGAGTAGACCATGAAAGAGATCATCTTGCTCAAAAGCGGCGAAATCGCCCTCAAGGGCCTCAACCGGGGCAGCTTTGAGGATGCCCTCATCCGCAACGCCAAGCGGCGGCTCGGCAGCCTGGGCCGGTGGAAGATCACCAAGTCGCAATCCACCCTCTACTGCGAGCCGCAGGAGGACGGCCTCGACCTCGACGAGGCGGTGGAGCGGCTCTCGAAGGTGTTCGGCTTTGCGGCGCTCACCCGGGCGGCCGTGGTGGAGAAGAGCTGGGACGCAATCCGTGCGGCGGCAATCGAGTACCTGGCCGACGCCCTGCCCTATGTGAACACCTTCAAGGTGAACGCGCGGCGCAGCGACAAGCAGTTCCCCATGAACTCGCCGGAGATCTGCCGGGAGCTGGGCGGGGCGCTGCTGGCCGCCTATCCCCACCTCAAGGTGGATGTGAACGAGCCGGAGATGGTTGTTTGGGTCGAGGTGCGCGAAAAGGCCGCCTACATCCACGCGAGACAACTGCCCGGCGCGGGCGGCCTGCCGGTGGGCACCTCCGGCAAGGCGATGCTGCTGGTGTCCGGCGGCATCGACAGCCCGGTGGCCGGATATATGATGGCCAAACGCGGGGTGGAGGTGTCCGCGGTGCACTTCTTCAGCCCGCCCTACACCAGCGAGCGCGCCAAGCGCAAGGTGATCACCCTGCTCGAGAAGATGTGCGCCTACACCGGCCGCATCAAGCTGTATGTCGCGCCGTTCACCGAGATTCAGGAGCAGATCAAGGAGCATTGCCCCGAGGAGCTGTTCACCATCGTCATGCGGCGGTATATGATGAAGATCGCCCAGCGCATCGCGGCGCAGAACGACTGCACCGCGCTCATCACCGGCGAGAGCCTGGCCCAGGTGGCCAGCCAGACGATCGGCGCCATCGCCTGCACCGACGCGGTGTGCGAGATGCCCGTGCTGCGCCCGGTGATCGGCATGGACAAGGAGGAGATCGTGCAGATCGCCCGCAAAATCGACACCTTCGAGACTTCGATTTTGCCCTATGAGGACTGCTGTACGGTGTTCACCCCGCGCCACCCGCGCACCAAGCCCAAGCTCAAGTTTGTGCAGTACGCGGAGGAGGCGCTCGACGAGGAGGGCCTCATCTCCCGTTCGCTCGCCGGGGTGGAGGAGATCACCATTCAACCGTGACAAAGGAAAAGCGGCGGGGCCGGGCGCCCCGCCCATCCGGGACGCATCCCTGGAGGTCCGGCGCCTTTGGCCGGGTCGGCAGGGACACGCCCCGGGCGCAGCGGCTTTGGCCGCGCGTCAAACGGACTGTGTCTTTGATCCAGAGTAAATAAGGGAGGTGCCAGAGTGGTTGCAGAAATCATTGGGGTTGGAGCCGGGCTGCTGTCCGGCGACATCGTCAATCAAAACGCGCGGTTTTTGTCCCGCGAGCTCAGTCCCCTGGGGATTGAAATTGCGCGTCAATCCACTGTTGGCGACAACAAGCTGGAGCTTCAACGCCGCCTAGCGCAGGCGCTCGAGCGCAGCGATCTTGTAATCCTCTTGGGGGGCATCGGCCCCACGGCGGACGACATAACCAAACAGACAATTGTGGCGGGGCTTGGCAGCTCGCTCGAGCTGCACGAGGAAAGCCTCGCGCAGATTCAGGAATTTTATCGCAAGCAGGGGCGCGAGATGCCCCCGGAGACCATGCAGATGGCCATGATGCCCAAGGGCGCGGCGGTGTTCCGCAACCGGCGGGGCACGGCCCCGGGCTGCGCGCTGTCCGCAGGCAGCCAGTGCATGCTGCTGCTGCCCGAAAATCCGGGCGAGCTTTCGTCGATGTTATTGAACAGCGTCTACCCCTATCTGGTGAAGTTTGTCGGCGGCGCGGCGTTCTGCACCCTGCATCTGAACGGCCTGTCGGCCGACGAGGCGACGCGCAAGCTGGGCGACCTGCTGCACAGCAAAAACCCGGTGATCGCGCTCTACCCGGTGGGACGCGACCAACTGGCGCTGCGCATCACCGCGCGGGGCGCCGGCGGCGGGGATTACGCCCGGGCGCAGGCTGAAAAGCTGTGCGCACAGGCGCGCGACGAGATCACCCGCAGGTTCGGCGCGGCGGTGTCGGGCGCGGCGAGCGCAAAGGCCGGGGTCGTGCAGGCTGCGGCGTCGAGCGGCGCAAAGCAGGCGCCCGTCAAGCAGAAATGGTACCAGAAGCTGCTGCCCTGGAAGGGGGACGACAGGCGCGAGGTGGTGCGCAAGTCGGTGCTGCTGCTGGCCATGGTGGTGCTGGCGGGGTCGCTCACCTACATCGGCGCGTTCTACTGGGGCGCGCAGGCCAACCGCAACCTGGTGGCCGGTATGGAGAGCCTGTTCCAACAGGGCGCGAGCGACCTGCCTGAGGGCTACCCCAAGGACTACCTCGCCAAGTTCGCCCCCTGGTGGGAGATCAACCCGGACGTGGCGGGCCGCATCGAGATCGAAGGCACTCCGCTCAAGTACGCGATCGTGCAGGGCAAGGATAACGACTACTACCTGCGCCGCACCTTCTATAAAAAAGAGGATAAACACGGCGTGCCGTTTGTGGATTTCCGGGTGGACCTCAAAAAAGAGAGCACCAACACGGTGATCTACGGGCACAACATGACCGACGGGCAGATTTTTGGCGAGCTCATCAACTACAAAAAGCTCGACTACTACCGCCAGCACCCGGTCATCAAATTCGACAGCGTCTACCGCGAGGGCACCTACAAGATTGCGGCCGTCATCCTCACCCGCGCGGACGACCCCAACTTTATGTATCACGACTTCATCGAGCCGAAAAACAACCAGGAGATGGAGCAGTTCATCTTCAAGATGCAGCAGCGCACCCTCATCAACACCACGGTGGATGTGCGGCCGGGCGATAAGCTGATTACGCTTTCGACCTGCGACTACTCCTTCCGCGACCCCGAGACCAACCAGCGCATCGCGCGCTTTGTGGTGATCGGCCGCAAGGTGCGCCTGGGCGAGAGCGCGGAGGTGGACACAGCGAACGCCCAGCTCAACCCCAATCCGCTGCTGCCGGGCGATTATTACGATTATACCAGTATGCTGGCCTCGTCGTCCAGCTCGGAAAGCTCGAGCGAGTCCTCCTCCGAGAGCCTCCCGGAAAGCGAATCGAGCAGCTCGCCGTCCGACAGCTCCGAGGAGGAATGGAGCAGCTCGGAATCCAGCGAGCCGTCCAGCTCGGAAAGCTCCAGCGAGAGCAGCGAATCTCAGAGCTCCGAATCGAGCGAGCCGCCGCCCAGTTCCTCGGAATCCAGCGAGGAGGAGCCCTCCTCCTCCAGCTCCGAAGAGGAACCACCCCCGGAGAATTCTTCCTCCGGGGGCGGCGGCCCCATCGATATGGATGACTTGGTGTACATAGACGGCGAGGAATACGAGGCCTACGACGCGGTCGCCCGCATCGTGATGAACGAGACGGGCGGCACCTTTGAGACGGAGTCGACCAAGGCGCAGGCGGTCGCGGTCTACAGTCGTCTGGTCGCGCAGGGCGGGGATGTCTCCGGCTTCGGGATGCGCGCCCCCAACAGCGCGGTGAAAAAGGCGGTCAAGTCGGTGTGGGGGGAGGCGGTGCACTACCGCGGCAAGCCGATCGACGTGTATTTTTATTCGATCTCGGCGGGCGCCACCAACACTGCGCGCGAGGTGTGGGGCGGCAGCATCGCCTGCCACAACGAGAATGTGGACAGCCACTGGGATGAGGACGAGCCGGGCTACAAGGTGCGAAAGACCATGACCCGTGACGACGTGATCGACCGGGTGTACGACAAGCTGGGGGTGGACCTCAGCGACGTGCCGGACGACGAGTGGTTCACGGTGGACAGCTACACCGGCGGCGGCTACAACGACCGGATGACGGTGGGCGGCGTCAAGCGCACCACCGGCCGCGTGATGCGCGAAAGCGTGCTGGGCCTGCGGTCGGCCGCGTTCGAGTGGGAATTTTCCGGCAACAAGGTGATCTTCACCACCTACGGGTATGGCCACGGCTGCGGCATGAGCCAGCACGGGGCCAACGGCATGGCCAGGGACGGCTACGATTACATAGAGATTTTGGAGCACTACTATCCGGGCTGCTCGGTGGAATGACCGGCCGGCGGATACGAAAAAGCGCCGCTCTCGTGCGAAAGCGGCGCTTTTTGGTTGCGCTTGTTATCAGTAGGACTTCACGATGGTGAACAGCTTGCCGATGAGGGGCAGGGGTTTCGCCTCGCCCTTTGCGGAGTTGACGATGCCCATGATGAACAGGACAAAGCCAAAGATCGAACCGACAATGCCGACGATCCAACCGATGAAGGGGATCACAGAAACGATCGAGCATACGATGTTGAACAACAAGAGCAAAATGCCCTGATTGACATGATACTGCACGAACTTGTTCTCCTTGGCCGCCAGAAGACCGATCAGGAACAGGATGCCGAAATAGGACAGGATGGCAAACGCCTTGCCCTGCTGCACCTCCTGCTGATCTACCACGATGGTCTCATTGTTTTCCATAAAAATACCTCCTCACAGAATAGAAATGGATTGTACATATTTTAGCATAATCTTTCAAAGAATTCAAACCATTTTGCACTGTTTTTACGTTGCTGGGAATATTTTTTGCAAAACAGGGCTGTTTCGTCCTTCGCGGGCGGACAAATCGCCCGTTTGACAGTTTTCGGGCAAAAGACCTGTTTATCGACCAATCTTTCGGGATATCACAAAAATTCGCGCGCGGGATTGGGGGATATGAGGATGGATTTTTGTTCCAAAATATGGTAATCTATAATCAGTTAGTTAAGAACAAACGTTTAAACAACAAAAACATCCGTCTTGCTCTGACCACTAAGGAAGGTGTATGCGATGAAGGAACAGGGTACGATATCAGCAATCGGGGCTCCCCGCTCCGCGCCGCAGCAGGAGGAGCGGCGGGAATGGCTTTTGCGCGCCGCAGAACGCTCGGGCGACCCCGAGGCGCTCATCTCCCGCCTTTACGATTTTGCCCAGCGGCTAACAGCAGCTCGGCATAATCCATGACCTGCTTCCACTCCTCTTCGGTCAAACGGCCGGCAAGCTCGGCCAACTGCTCCAACTTTTTTGAAGCGTCCTCGCTGAGCACAGGCGGGGGCGCTTCTTCGCTTCCATTGAGGCGCTCCAACGAAACCCCCAGCCCATGGGAGAGCTTAAAGGCCACCTCGATGGTCACGCTCTTGCTTTTGCGGGATAAAATCGAACGGATGGTGCCGTCGGGCAGGCCGCACGCGCGGGCCGCTTGGGGGATTGTCAGATGTTTTTCGTCCAGAATCTGTTGCAGAATTTCATAGAAATACATGGTGAATCACCCCCTAACTGCATTATAACATTTTTTTCAGGCATTGCAAGAAAAATCGCTTGACAAATCGCGCAATGCATGATTTAATAAGAGCAGAAATCACGCATTGCGTGAAAATGGAGGTGCAGCATCGATGAAGAACAATCACATCGCCTTTGCCAACCTGCGGGCCGAGATGGGACGGTTCGAGCTGACCGAACGGGAGCTCGCTTTGTCCACCGGCATCCGCTTCGACCGGCTGCGCGCCAAGCTGGCGCGCGAAGCGCCGCTCGACCTGGAGGAGGCTTTTTTAATTGCGGGCGCGTTCCCGCGCAACAATGCGGTGGCCTATCTGTTCGCCGAGGCGGACGGGCGCGGCCGGAACGGGGAGGGAGCGGTATGAAGGAGTATCAGCGCAAACGGAACAACCCCTACCAGCTCCCGCACAACGTGTACATGCGGGTGCTCTACCACATCCGCGACTATGAGCGGATGAAGGCCGAGCGGCAGGAAATTCTGTACGCCACGCCCGTGTTCGACGGCCAGCCGCGCGGCAACCGGGTGAGCAGCCCCACCGAGAACCGGGCGATCCGCCTCGCGCGTGTAGACGAGGACTGCGAGGCGCTCGAGCAGGCGCTCGTCGAAATCCCGCCCGAGTACCGCACAGCCGTGATGAACAACATCTGCCGCCAGTACCCCTACCCCTGCGACGCGGACTATTCGACCTATTCCCGGTGGCGGCAGCGCCTCATCTATTTCACCGCCAAAAATCTGGGGCTTGTGTGAATCTGGAAGAAGTCACGCAGCACGGGGAAAAACCGGGTGTTAAACTGATAGCATGGAACGGATGGGAAAAATTTCGACCGGACCGGGGCCGGGCCCTGCGGGGCGAAAGACGCACAGCGCGGGGAAAAATCCGGTGATAAACTGATAGCATGGACAAGGTCTCAAAACAGAATGCAAGGGGGATGAGGATGAAGCGCAGATGGATGATCCGAAATAAATGCCGGGACTGCCTGTGGAACAACCGGGCGAAGCACGGCGTAGACTTTTGCATCTTCCCGCGGTGCATCCGGCCGGAGAAACCGGCCGTGCCCGGCGGGGAGGCGGAAGGGGGCGGCGCGCGGTGACAGAGCCGGGCGGCCGGCCCGCAGCGACCCCATGAAACAACGAAAGGAAGGCGAGGCCCGATGAAGGTGAGCGAGATTACCCTGGACACAGTGCGAGGATATGCGAAGATGGACGGCCGCGGGGAGGATGTCTCCCCCAAGCTGCTGCTCGAGGCGGCCAAGGCGTTTGTGCGCGGGTACACCGGCATGACCGACGAGCAGATCGACCAGCATGAGGACCTGACGGCGGCGGTGCTGATGCTCTGCACCGACCTGTATGACAACCGCCAATTGACCGTGGATGCGCCGCGCGCCAACTGGCTGGCGGAGGCGATTCTCGGCCTGTACAAGGCCGCACAACAGTGAGGTGACGGCCGATGGACGCGGGAAGATTGAACGAACGAATCGAAATTTTGGCCCTTGACCAGCGGGAGCAGGAGTTCTCCTGGAAGCGGATCGACCGGACCTGGGCGCAGGTGGAGATGAGCGGCGAGCGCAACCTCTATGAGGGGGACAACACCAACCCCTTCGCGTCTGCTGGAGCGGGCGCGGAGCTGACGCGGTTTTTGCTGCGCCGGCGCGGGCTCACCCCGCACCACGCGATCCGCTGGCAGGGCAGGCACTACCTGATCACCGGGGTGGCCCTTTGCGGGCGCAACCACCTCGAGGCAGTAGGGGTGTGCGTGCAGCCGGCGGCGTGCATCGCGCGGCGGCCCACAGCCGGGAAGGACAGCTTGAAGCGCCCGCTGGGCGGCACAGAGGAGATCGCCCGGTTCCCGGCCGCGGTCGCGGAGGAGCGCCGGGAATACCGCCCGCAGTCCCCGATGGCGCGGGCCGAGGCGGTTTACACCCTGACCACCCCCAAGGCCGTGCAGCTTCGGGAGGGCGATTTGGTGGAGGTCGACGGGGTCGATTACCACCTGACGGCCGTCCACCTGCGCGGCGAATATCAAAACGAGTACGAGATCCGCAGGGAATGGGACCTGTGAGCGCTCGTCAGCCCGGAGGAGGTTTTCCATTGATTGACAGCATTCAGATCATCGACGCGATCAGCGGGCAGTTGGTGCGGGCCGCACCCTCCTGCAGGGCGGTCTACCTCGACCGCGTGCCGGCCGGCTTTGAGCGCCCCAGCTTTTTGATTGAAAACATCGAGAGCGAGGTGCGCGAGGTCAACGCAAACACGATCGAACGCACCGAGCGGTTTGTCATCACCGCATTTGGCGGCGTCGATTCCTACGGCAACACCGGCGCGCGCGAGCTCATGGAGCTACAGGAGCAGGCGGCGCGCGCCTTCTGCGCGGGGTACCTCCGGGTGGCCGACCGCGCGCTCAAGCTCGCGGCCCACAAGGGGGCGCGCGACATGGACAAGGCAACCATCGATGTGCAGCTGCGCTACAACGAATCCCGGCCGCAGGACCCGCAGGCCCGGCCGGAACCGCCGCTGATGGCGCAGGTACATACATTAATTCAGGAAGGATGATATTTTTGGGACTGCCAAACATCAACATCGAGTTTAAAACCGCGGCGGGCGCCGCAATCAAACGGAGCGAGAAGGGTGTGGTCGGCGTGATCGTCAGGGACGCCGCCGTCGGCCTACAGGGCGCGCACGTGATGACCTCGGCCGCCGAAATCCCCAGCGGGCTGGACAGCGAGAACAAGCGCTACCTGGCGCAGGCCTTCACCGGTTACATCAACGCCCCGCGCAAGGTGATCGCCTATGTGCTGGGCGCCTCGGAGGAGTTCACCTCGGCGCTCAGCTATTTCCAGACGGTCGAGGCCGACTACCTGGCCGGCCCGACGCCCATCGGCGAGGACGGCGAAGCCGCTGCTGCGGCGGATGCGGACGCGCTGGCCGAATGGGTCAAGGCCCAGCGCGCGGACGACGCCACTCCCAAAGCGGTGGTGCCCAACAGCGCAAAGAACAACGAGGGCGTCATCAATTTTACCGCGTCGAATATTAAAGTGGGGGAGGGGCAGGTCTATTCGGCGACCCAGTATTGCAGCCGCATCGCGGGCCTGCTGGCCGGCACCCCGATGACCATCTCCTGCACCTACGCCCCGCTGCCCGAGGTGGCGGATATCGAACGCATGACCAAGAGCGAGATGGACGAAGCCATCGACGACGGCAAGCTCATCCTCTGCCACGACGGCGAAAAGGTGAAGGTGGCGCGCGGCGTCAACTCGCTCACCACCACCACGCAGGAGAAGGGCGCGGCGTTCCAGAAGATCAAAATCGTCGAGGTGGTGGACATGCTCCGCAAGGACATCAAGCGCACCGTGCAGGACAACTACATCGGCAAATATTCCAACAGCTACGACAACAAATGCCTGCTCATCAGCGCCATCAAGGGCTATCTTGAGACGCTGGAGCTCGGCGGCATCCTGCAAAGGGGCGCGTCGCAAGTGGGCATCAACCTGGATGCGCAGCGCGCCTATCTCAAAGGCGCCGGCGTGGACGTAAGCGCACTGTCCGACCAGGAGATCAAAGAGGCGGACACCGCGGACAAGGTTTTCCTGAGCGCCAGGGTGAAGATTCTGGATGCGATTGAAGACATCGATTTGCAGATTGCGATTTAAGAGGGGGAAAAACAGATGGATACAGCGAAAAGAGTAATCAGCGGTACGTGGGGCGAAGTGTGGCTGGATGGCGACTTTGTGGGCGAATGCTACGGCCTGCAGGCCAAGAGCTCGTTTAACAAGGACGACGTGAAGCTCTGCGGCCAGATGACCACCGACAAGAAGATCCGCAGCATCTCCAACACCGGCAGCCTCAAGCTGCACAAGGTGAGCAGCCGCATGGCCCTGGCCATCGGCGATATGATCCGCAACGGGCGCGACGTGCGCTTTACCATCATCTCGAAGCTCAGCGATCCCGACGCCTACGGCACCGAGCGCGTGGTGCTCAAGAACGTGAGCTTCGACGACCTCACCCTGGCCGATTGGGAGGCGGACGCCCTGGGCTCGACCGAGTGCCCGTTCACCTTCACCGATTACGAGTACCTCGACACCGTGGAGGCGGAAGACTGATGAACGACGTGTTGGAGCTTCTGCTCAACCTCGACCCGCCCGAGCTGCCCTGCAAGCAGGTGCGCCTCAAGCGGCTGAGCGAGCTGTGCGGCAGGGACGTGGTGTTTGAGCTCAAGGCGCTGCCCTTCAGCCGCGTGGCTGAGATCAAAAAGGCGCACGCGGGCGACGAGGAGATGGGCCTGCACATCCTGCTGGGGGGCGTGGTGTCGCCCAACCTCAAGGATAAGCGGCTGGCGGAAAAATACCACGCCCACACCCCGGCGGAGCTGCTTAAAAAGCTGCTGTTGCCCGGCGAGATCGAGGACCTGTCGCGCGAGATCGAGCTGCTTTCGGGCTACCGCACCCTCACCTTGGAGGACGTTAAAAAAAAGTAGAGGAGGAACCGGAGTTGCAGCTGATGTACTATCTCTTCCGGGAGCATCACCTGACGCCGGGAGGCTATTACGGGCTGCCCGAGGGGGAGAAGGTGCTGCTGCGCGCGTTCTTCCTCTACGATATGGAACAACGGAAAAAGCGGTAGATTCTATAAAGGGGGGGCGGGGCCGGCGAGGCTCCGCCCCTCTCACAGATGAACAGGAGGTGAAGTTGTGGCAAGGGTAACACCCAAACAGGCGACTTCTTCAGAGGTAGCGTCAGTCATCCAAGAGCTTGACCGGACTTTAGGAAATTTTCAGGATTGGCTGAGTAAAAATAATAACCGCGCAGATCAGGGCGCAGTATCCCGCGGGAGTGACAACGGGGCGAAAGCTGGTATGGGAACACAGTCATCCACCGTGAAATCCACTCTAGCGGAAATATTTTCATCGGAAGCTGCCGCTAAAAATTTGCTGAAATCCAATTTGACTAAGATGGCCGTTGATTCGGCCACAAAGAGTGTTCAAGTGATGGCGAGCGATTTCGGTGAAGATTTCGGCATCATGATGAGCAGTGCGCTTTCCGGAGCGCTCAATGGAGCGATCGAGGGCGCCGCAATGGGCGGAATTATGGCTCCAGTGGGCGCGGCTGTGGGAACCTTGACCGGTCTGGTCAACGGCGCGACACAGATTGCGGAAAAAGAGAAAGACGCATTTGCCAATCTGCTGAGCGAACGCTATCTAGCGGTAAAACAGGAACAGGCCGATTCCCTTGGCAGGGGAAGTGGTTTGGCTGCACAGAGCGATGTGGACCGAGCCTATCGCGAACTTGGTGATGTGGGTTTCAAGCAGGGAAATATGACTGATGAAGCCTGGAACGGCTTGGTCGATTGGAAGCTAGGCTCCATCTATGCGGGGAAGCTGCAAAAGTTGGAACAATTGACTCAGGAGATCGAGATGGCCGCCGGCGAGGCGTACAACGAGGAACGGATGAAGGGTCTGGATGCACAGATTCAATACCTCGAACGAAACGGGGAGGCCATCAAGGCGATCAAGAGTGCAAACGCCATTCAGCAGGCGGCGGCGGAAAACGATCAAGAAAAGTATATAAGGAAATCTCAAAGTAAAGTGCTGGAGACTTACAAGATGGGTGGAATCGGCGAGGCGGAAGCGGGCCGTCAGCTCGAAGTTGCAAAAATGAAAGGCGAAGCGGCGTACCGGAATTCGGACGATTATCGGGCGATTGAGAGCTCCGAAAAGCAGCTCATTGAGGAGCTACGCACCCCGCTCAACGAGGCTTGGAAGCGCTTCGGCTATGACCTTGCGCAGTCCTTCCATGAAGGCTTTATGAGCGATTTTGAGCTCGCATTTTATAACGACGAGCTTGTCATGGAGAGCGTGGGAATGCGGCCGGTCTCAGCACAAGACAAAAAGTTGATGTCGGGCTATGGGCGAAGCAACGCCTTTGGCCTGAGTTATGTGCCGCACGACAATTTTTACGCTGTGCTGCACCAGGGCGAGCGGGTGCTCACCGCAGCGGAAGCGCGCAGCTACGACAGCGGCGTGCAGGTATCGGTGACCGGCAACAGCTTTGTGGTGCGCGAAGAGGCGGATATCGACAGAATCGCCAAAGCGATCGCTGAAAATTTGACCCGCACCCAGGCGGTGAGTTAATTGTGAAATTTATCCGTACATGGTATAATTGTCCTGAAAAGGAGGGCGTACCATGAAAAAAATGATAGCGGCGTTGTTGGCGGTGGGAATCGTGGCCGGTTTCACATCCTGTTCCTCAGCGCCGGTCAACGGGGTGGCCGCGCTGAAAAGAGAAGAGGATTCAACCACCGGCTGGTTCGCACTAAAGGGCGACGAGCTGATTGAAACCCTCAATGAAAAGGGGCGGCAAGCGGGATACCCAGAGCTGCAAATACTGGAAATATTTGAAGAGCCGGTGATTGCTCCCGAGGATCATGGATATGGTGTGAGTAAAGAAAGTAATCTGCAAATTTATATCGACTGCTTTGGGGAGAAGGAACCTGAATACGCAGAGTATGAAGATTGCATCTATTCCATCGAGATTTATACTGATATCGATATGGAGGATGGAGCAGAGGCGGTCGGCTTTTATTTGGACGAGATTGTCGGCATCTTCAGCCCGAAGAACAAAGATAAGATCGAAAAGGAGCTCGGGATGTTCGCAGCTGTGAAGGGCTATAAGGAGCTCATCGACGGCAATGTCCTGTATAAACGGAGTGATGATGAGGTCTGGATTTACGCGAACCCCGACGCTGCGGAGGCCATCACTTTGGGCGACGAAACCCCGTCCCCCCACCTCAAAAAACCCGAATAACCCCGCCAAAAGCACGCCGCGCGCGTGCTTTTGTTTTGCCCGTTTTTCCCATCCGGGCCATCCCTTTTCCGCGCCGGCAGGCACCTCGCCTGGCGGCGCGTTTTGTTACCCAGAAATGGAGGTGAGCAATTGCTCCGTAAATTTATTTTTAAAGATACCGCCGGGCGCCGCGAGCTGGTGCTGCCCGTCACACCGGAAAACTTTCAACTGGATCACGGCATCCGTGTGGAAAAGATCAACATCCACGAGGCGGGCGACGTCAACCTCGCGGGCGGCGGCGCCCTGGCGCAGATCACCATCAACTGCATCTTCCCCGAAAACGACTATGTGTTCAGCCGCGCGGAGGATACGCCCTATAACTATGTCAACACCTTTGAACGGTGGAGCGACCGGCATACGGTGCTCCGCTTTGTCATTTCCGATACCACCGTCAACCTGCCGGTGCTGGTGGAGAACATCGCCTACGGCGAGCAGGACGGCACCAACGACGTATACGCGGCCATCCGCTTGCAGGAGTACCGCGAGCTGGACGCGGTGGAGACCGAGCGGGCCTCCACCGGCAACAAGCCGCGCGCGTCCGACCGCGGCAGCTCCGGCGGCTCCGACCAAACCTATGAGGTGAAATACGGCGACACCCTCTGCGCCATCTGCCGCCGGTATTACGGCAGCGATAAACCGGCTGTGTACACCGCGCTGGCCAAATACAACGGCCGCTCCAACCCCAACATCCTGTATGCGGGCGAGGTCATCAAGATCCCGTCCCGCTCCAAACTGGGGGTGTGACGATGGAGCTCTATCTGGCCAACGAAAGCGGCGGCTACGACGTCACCGGGCTGGTGTCCACCGTCTCGGTGAGCGGCGATTACCAGCAGATCGCGCGCACCCTGCAGGCGTCGCTCCTTTCCTTCCCCACCGATAGCCGGGTGCCCGAGGTGGATTGCCCGGTGGGCAGCGCGGTGCGCCTCACCCACGAGGGCGAGACGCTGTTCGACGGCTATGTCATCAGCCGGACCAAAAGCACCGCGGCCAACACCATCGACCTCACCTGCTACGACCGCGGGTTTTACCTCAAGCGCATCCGCACCGCCAAAAAGGTGGTGGATGCAGCGCCCGAGGCTGTGGTGGCCGAGCTGTGCGGCGAATACGGCATCGATACGGGCGGCCTGGCCGCGACCGGCGTGACGGTTTCGCGCAAGTTCCTGGGGCAGACGCTGTACGAGATCATCGCCACCCTGTACACCATCGCGGGCCGCACCACCGGCGAGAAATACCACATCGGGTTTGACGGCGACCGGCTGTGCGTGCGCGCCAAGGGGCCGTCCGGGCGGGTCACGGTCATCCGTGGCGACAGCAACCTGATGGACGCGAGCGTGACCGAGAGCGTGGAAAACATGGTCAACTCGGTCGCGATCTACAACCAGGACGGCCTGCTGCAAAGCACGGTGCAGCGGGAGGGCGCCGTGCAGCTATACGGCCTGATGCAGGAGTATCTGCAACAGGCCAACGACGCGCAAACCCAGGCGGAAAGCATGCTCAGCGAGGACCCGGAGCAGAAGATCACGGTCAATTGCCTCGGCGACCCCTCGCTGGTGACCGGCGGCTGCGCGATTGTGCGCGAGCCGTACACCGGGCTGTATGGGCTGTTCTACATCGACAGCGACACGCACACCTGGAAGAACGGCCAGTATTACAACCGCCTGGTGCTCAATTTCAAAGCGATGATGGATGAAAAGGAAGTGGGTGAAGCGATTGGAGGATAACCCTTATAATGTGATTCTCAACACCGTGCGCCGGGATGTGGCCGAGCGCAGCCGCAGCCCGATCCGGCTGGGCACTGTGCTCACCGCCGCGCCGCTCACGGTGCAGGCGGGCGGCCTGGTGCTGACCGCAGAGGACCTGCTCGTCAACGCCGACCTGCTGGGCTACACCGAACCGGCGGTCGCCCTGGGCGGCCTGACGGGCACGCTCGCTGTCAGCGCAAGCTGTTCCGACGGCGGGTCGGTCAGTTCGATCACGGTGAAGCCGAGCGCGCTGACGGCCGCGTCGCTTGCGCACCCCGCACGGCTGGCTGCGGGGGACCGGGTGGTCCTGCTCAGCGAGGACGACCAGACATTTTTGATTATTTGTAAATGTAAGGCGGTGACGGTATGAACCTGTTTCCCATGATACAGCCGCGTTCAGCGCAGCGGGCGGCGGAGCTGCCCGTCCCCGTTGAGGTCAAATGGGACTATAAAACCGATACGCCGGTGTGGCGGTACGGCCTTCCGGTCACCGTAACCGGGGCGGAGGCGGTGCTGGTGTGGGCCTGGAAGGCGCTGCATGTCCCGCGCTACCGCTATGAAATCTACACCTGGGATTACGGCAACGAATGCGAGGCGCTGATCGGCCAGCAGTATACCGACGAGCTCAAGCGCGCCGAGGCGATCCGCTATGTGAAGGAATGCCTTTTGGTCAACCCCTACATCGAGGATGTGGGGGATATCGAGGTGGAGTTCGCCGACGGCCTGCTCAGCATCCGCTGCCGGCTCACCACTATTTACGGGGAGGTAACAGTCGATGTATGAAACGATCACGCCCGAATCGATCAAGCAGGCGATCCTATCCGGGCTGAAAACAGACCTGCAAACCAACGAGGGCAGCTTGATCGGCGATCTGATCGGCCCGGTGGCGCTGGAGCTTTATAAGGTTTACCAGTCGCTCAATGAGCTGGCGCCCATGGTGTATGTGGACGAGACCAGCGGCCGGTTTATCGACCAGCGCTGCGCCTATTACGGCATCCGGCGCAAACAGGGGCAGAAGGCCGAGACCGCGGTGTGGGTTTCGACCGAAGGAAGCGTCACCGTGCCGAAAGGCTTTGTTTTTACAACGGCGTCCGGCCTCGGCTTTGTCACACAGGAAACGATGACCATTATGAGCGGAAGCGGGGCGTCCATCCAAGTGGCGGCCGAGGAGGCCGGCGCGCGTTACAACGTCGCGGCCGATACGATTACCGGGATGAGAAGCCCGCTGCAGGGGATCACCGGCGTGACCAACCCTGCAGCGGCACAGGGCGGCACCGACCCCGAAACGGACGCCGAGCTGGTGAACCGCCTGTATGCGTTTCTGCAAAAGCCCGCCACCAGCGGCAACATCCACCACTATGAGCAGTGGGCGCTGGAATGCCCCGGCGTCAGCGCGGCCAAGGTGAGCGCGGGCGACCAGGCGGGCAGCGTCGAGGTGCTGATCGCCGGTTCCGGGATGCAGCCGGTCGATGAAGAGGTGAAGAATGCGTGCGCCGCGTATATCGAGACCCAGCGCCCGATCGGCGCGACGGTCACGGTGAAGAGCGCCGCTGCAAACACCATCGGCGTCACCGCCACCGTCACCCTCGCTGGCACAGCGGCCCTGGAGGATATCGTGAAGCGGTTTCGGGAGCGGCTGGCCGGCTACTTTGCGGACATCGCCTTTACCGCAAACCCGGTTTCTTATAACCGCATCCTTTATATCCTCATGGATGTCGACGGGGTCAAGGAGGTCGCCGGGCTTTTGGTGAATGGGGGTCAAGCCAACATCCAGAACGCAGAAAATCAAACGCCGGTTGTCGGGGAGGTGGAGATCAATGGCCAGAGCTTTGACACCGAGATCCGCTGACCGGGCGGTGCGCCTCATCGACCTGCTGCCGCCCTGCTACGCCAACAGTCCCGAAATGTGCGACTGGCAGAATGCGCTCAGCGCCGTGGTAAACGAGCTTTGGCGGGCGCGCTTCGACCTGTTCGATCAGTTCGACCTCTCCACCGCGACCTGGGGGCTCGAGCAGTGGGAGACCGCGTTTGGGCTGGACCACAGCCTGCCGCCCGGGGACTACGCTGCCCGGCGGGAGCGCATCCAGGGCAAGATGCGCGGCGCGGGCACCTCCACCGAGGAGATGATCCGTCAGGTGGCGAGCAGCTTCACCAACGGCGAGGTGACCGTCAGCCCCGGCCCGGGGGATTATCGGTTCCAAATCCAGTTTGTGAGTCAGATCGGCGTCCCGCCCCGGCTGGACGACCTGAAGGCGGCGATCGAGGAGATCAAGCCCGCGCATTTGGAGTGCGAGTATATCATCCAATATTACACCCATGAGCGGCTGATGAAGACCTGGACCGAGGGCGGCGTCACAATGGGTGTGACCTACCAAAAGCTCAAAGCGCATGAGGATTGGACCCATAAAAAACTAAAAGAGGAGGAATTACCGCTCTATGTCTGAAGAACAGAAGGTATATACGGCAAATTATCCGATTCAGAAGCCCAGGATCACAGACTTTTATGACATCGACGTGCCGAACAGCAACATGGATGTCATCGACGGCGAGCTGAAAAAGGCGGAGGATCACCGCGAGAATCCGGAGATTCATGTGACGGCGGCGGATAAGGCCGGGTGGAACAGCGCGGTCGAGGACGAGCATACCCACAGCAACAAAAGCACGCTTGACGGCGTCACCTCGACAAAGGTCGCCAACTGGAACACAGCATACACCCATACAGGCAACCGGCAGAACCCGCATGGGGTGACTGCGGCGCAGGTGGGGGCGAGGCCCCAAAGCTGGATGCCGAGCGCCAGCGATGTGGGCGCGGCGCCGGCATCTCATGTGTCCGACAGCACCAAGCACATCACGTCGTCGGAGCGAACAACTTGGAACGCCAAGGTGGCGAAGTCCGCCCTGCGCACCGCGACGCTGTATGCGTCCAGTTGGGCAGGGAGCGAACCGCCGTACACCTACAGCCTGTCGGTGTCCGGCGTGACAACCACCAGCGTGCAGGAGATATTGCCCACCACCAGCGCCACCGAGGAACAGATCATAGCGCTTCAGGCGGCGAATATGCAGGACGGCGGGCAGACCGCGGGGAAGATCACCGTCAAGGCGTGGGGCGATAAGCCGGAAATCGATCTGCCGGTGCGGATCATCATAAGGGGGGATTTGTAATGCCGACGATTTTTAGGACTGGAGGGGGCGGAGTGCCCCAGTGGAACGTGTACACGGGTCTCACCGCGCCGCCAGTCAAAGAAAACGGGTTGTGGGTGGCGCTGGATATCAACATCCACAACGTCAATCTGGTGTTCGGCACGTCTCGACCGGAGAACCCCGCAGATAGAACCTTGTACATCGCGTACACCAGCAAGGACAACATGCCGCTGGCAAAGCCATTGCGCAATGTGGATGAGATCAGTTACCATATCGTGAGCGCGGTATGGTACACAACCGCGGGCGGATGGACGGGGGTGGACCTGTATGTTGTCAAGGATGGGGCGTGGGAGCTGCACAATAAAGGCGAATATTTTTTGTATGTTAAGTCCGGGGAAAATTCCATATCGAAGATTACCGAGGCGGGAGATACTGTTTGGACAACAACGTTACAGAATACATATACTGAGACGGAATCTGGGATAACTGATGTTGCAGTAGACACGATTAACGGCTGTCTGTATGTATTGACGGGCATATACAATGTACAAGATGCTCCGCAATCAAGATTCAGAGTTTCAAAATTAGCGCTTGAATCAGGAGATATTATAGCGGCCTTTCCGAGCACGTCATCGTGGCATACCGTTGACAGCAAAATTCGCACCCTTGCAAATGTGTTTGTCACGCCGAACAGAGAAAGTATTGTTGTGACAACGCAAGGAGATTACGGGGAAGGCTACGGAGCAACTTACAAAATCAGTTCGGACATGGCGAATTTGGAAAAATCAAGCTCGAAATTTGGCTATTTTGGGGCGTCTCCGGGGTTGAGAAGTAACGGAAAGATGCGGTCGATAGGCTATCTTAACAGCGCCAGATATCTCGTCGAAACTGATATCGAGGTTTGGGGGTCCAACCGATTAGCAACGGCGGACAAAAGTGACCCAATTTGTTTAACGTTATCCACAGGAGAGTCGATATATTTTTCGGGCAGAATGTCAAACAGTGCAATAAACGTATATCTCAACAGCGGAAGCACATGCGAAAATGCTGTATCAGATATAATTTCGGATGTAAGTAGCCTGAATGTCACGGCAGCGTGTGAATTGCCGGATGGCTCTGTAGTCTTGGCTCTCAGTGCGAGCACGTTTAAGGGATTATGGTTTGCAAGTCTTGACAAGGTCACAGGCACATTGAACGAAATTAAAAAAATATCATACAGTGCATCCGTATATGAGATCGTGGCTACACCGGCCGGTACCTTATATTTCGCCAGCGATTCAACAGTCTATCATGTAAACAATGATGATACGATTGTCGCAGTGGCACAGACCTCTGGGGTAAACATACAGTACTACAACAAAGCGCTGCTCGCTTGCGACCCGTGCGACCGCCTGACATTCCCGGAGTATTTTTCGTAAGGAGGCGACAAGATGCAAATCACAGGCACAGACATCCAGATGACCCGCGGCGACACCGAGCGCATCGTGGTGCGGATGACGCGGGACGGCGAACAGGTGCCGTTCGAGGCGGGCGCTACGCTTTACTTCACGGTGAAGCACAGCCTTTACGAGCAGGATGAGGACAAGCTGATCGGAAAAACGGTCACGGCCTTTTCGGGCGGCGAGGCGGTCGTTCAGATCGACCCGGACGACACCAAGAGCCTCAGCTTTGGAACCTATTATTACGATATCCAGTACACAAGCGCTGACGGCGAGGTAACCACCATCGTGCCGGCCAGCGCTTTTGAATTGTTGCCGGAGGTGACATATGAGTAACATCACTGTGCAGCTCACAAGCGGCCCGCAGATTGTCGCTGAAATCAAAGGGGCGGGCCGCAACGCGTACGAGTCGGCGCGGCTCGGCGGCTATAAGGGCTCTGAAACGGAGTTTTACGACGCGTTGGGCACGGTGGGGGAGACGGTGCTCTCCCCCCACGCCTCGCGCGGGGAGTTCCCCGAGACCGGCAACCAGTATTTTTTGTATCTGGACACCGGGGCGAACAAGAGCTACCGTTGGGATCCGGCCGAGCGGAAGTATTACGTCGTCGGTTCAGATTACAACGACATTACAGCGATCGATGGAGGGAATGCGGATGGCTGGAACGTTTAACTGCAACATTGTCCTTCGCAACGACACGGCGGATCGATGGACCACTGTCAACCCGATCCTGGCCAAGGGCGAAGTGGGTCTGGAGACCGGCGCCAATCAATTTAAAATCGGCGACGGCCGTGAACACTGGAACGATCTCCCCTATGCCGCGGCCCCCGCAGTCGTCGTGAGGGAGGAAGCGCCCTCGCCGTCCGATGTGGATCACAGGCCGGGTACGATCTGGGTCAACAGCGGCAGCGGCAGGGCGTATCTGCTTTATGAAACCGGAGAGCAGGCGGTGTGGAAGCAGGTGGTCACGCCGGAGGAGCTCTCCGCGCTGGGCGGCGGCGATATGCTCAAATCTGAATATGCGGCCAGCGGACGGCCGGGTTATGTCGATCAAGCGGTGCAGGCCGATTCCGCTGATCGCCTGTCTGTCTCCCGCACCGTCTCCGTCACAGGGGACGTGGCGGCCCAGGCACAGGCGTTTGACGGCACCGCCGACATCACCCTGACTGCGGCCCTCAAGGAGATCACCACGGCTGGAACAGGCAGCAAAATCACCTTCAACTCCAAAGGGCTGGTTACGGGGACGCAGGCGCTCACTGCGGATGATCTCCCCGATCTTCCGCTGGGGAAGATTACCGGCGCGGGTACGGCGGCCGGAAAAAACATCGGCACTGAGGAAGGCGATGTGCCGGCGCTCGGCGTGTCGGGAAAACTGGATGAATCCCTGTTGCCCGCGCTGCACTTGACCGCCTCAGACGTTGGGGCGCGGCCGGATAGCTGGACGCCGACAGCGGCGGAGGTGGGAGCAGCGGCAGCGGACCACACCCACACCCCCGCGTCGATCGGGGCGGCAGCCTCCGGGCACACCCACAGCGCGGCCACCACCAGCGCCGCGGGATTCATGTCTGCCGCAGACAAAACCAAGCTCAACGGCGTCGCAACCGGGGCCAACAACTATGTCCTGCCGGTCGCGGGGACCGCGCTCGGCGGCGTCAAAAACGGCGGAAACGTCACCGTCAATGAGGACGGCACCATGACCGCACCGGAGGGCGGCGGTGGCGATGTCTCGTCGGTCAACGGCAAGACCGGCGCGGTGACGCTGGCGGCCGCGGACGTGGGCGCGTTGGGTAAAACAGCGCAAACAGTGACCGACTGGAACGACGCTACCAGCACAGGGCTATATCAAAGCGGCGGAGATGCTGCTAATGCCCCGGACAGCGCTGCAGGAGTGCGCAGTGATACCTGTTACGGCCTCACCATCGACGATGTGCAGTTCGCCATACGCAATAACTATTACAGCAGAAACCCCTGGGCTGGGCTCCGCATTTACATGGGCAGCGGCCATTTCTCAGAGTGGTTTCCCTTTATTGGTTCTGGCGCATCCACGGTACAAACCGTAACCGACTGGGATAACGCCTATAAAACCGGCTATTATTACGCATGCAACGCCGCAAACGCGCCATCCGAGACAAGCACCGTCCTCGCCTGGGTCATCTGCGAGGAGGTCAGCGGCGATGGGATACAGTTTGCCTGGCAGAGGTACTCGCCGGCAGGGCTTTATGTGCGCTACTTTACGGTGCGGGATTGGAATATGCTCGATGTCTCTTTCGGCACCTGGCAGAACATTTTCAGCCTGTCAACTTGATAGAGGAGGATTTTACATGATAATCATCGGCAACAGGACAATGGAAGGGACTGCGGCGCTTGTGCGGCGCGAGCTGCGCGGCGCGGCGCGTCCTGCGCTGGAGCTGCACATCACGGGCAGCAGCTATGCGGAACTGGCGGAACTGTTTGTGGATAACGCGGCGTTCTCGCTGCGG
>NZ_JACRST010000021.1 GCF_014384885.1 Ligaoa zhengdingensis | reverse complement strand
ATCTCTACGATCAAGGCCACCAGCGACCGTGTTCAGATAGAGTGGAAAATCTGATACTTCCACTCTATCGACCCTCATTTCTATTTTATCTCGTTTGTACCCCTTGTACACCGATGTTTGCTGGTGTTGATAAAACAGGCCATTTCAAAGGTGTAAGCAATCATGTTGAGCAGCCCCTGCTGCTCCTGGATCGAGTCCGTGATATCCGTCCGGGACAGGCAAATGCGCCCGAGCCGAAGGTCGGCGGCCGAAACGGTCATATTTTTGGTGAGGACATCCCCTCGGTCGTCGACGACCGAAAAGGCCAAGGTGTAGGAGCCCTCCTTTTCCAGCCGCTCGGGGATGCGCTTGAGATCCAGGCCATCCCGATAGCGCTCTCTGTCCTTCGGCACCACCCTGGATTGCAGCATATACGCGATCCATTCGGAGTAGCAGCCCCGCATGGGCGGAACGAGGCTGGCTTTCTCGTTGCAGGAGAGAATCGTGTATTGATCCTGTGTCAAATCCAGATCGGCGACAAAGTCGTATCCGGTGACGGACAGCTGATATAGGATACGGTCGGCAATCGTCTGCTCCGTGATGTCCGTGACCGTCAAAATCCCGGTAATATCCCCACTATCCGGAGTGGACACCATATTGATTTTGATTTCAACATATCGTCCCTTAGGCTCCTTGGGAAGCTGGATGTAGCAGGGCAATCGCCGCTCAAAATCACCGCGCTCGAACGCCTCCAGCGCCGGCTTGTTTAAAAATGTCTCGAGGAAAGTCCGCCGTTCTTCAGGATCCACGACAAAGCTGGCAAGACCGGTGAAAAAACGCTCCCGCTGGGCGCTGAACATGCGGATCAGGTCGGAATCGGTGTAATCGATGATGTCGTGGATGATGTCCTGTGTGATGTTGCAGTGGCCGACGATCAAGTCGTTGGGAGCCGGCGTGCGGTAGTGCTGCATGATTAGCTCCTTGTACTGCTGCCGCATCCGCTCCTGTTCTTCCCGCTCTTTGGTCATGTCGCGGTAGACCGCATAAACCCTGTGTTCCCCGCTCTCGCTCTGGATCAGGGAAAGGTTATTTTTAATCCACACATAGTCGCCGCCGTTGCCCTTTTTGAGCCGGTATACCAATTCCGAGTGGTTTTCGCCGCTCTCAATGTAGGCGGCCATCTGCTTGTTCACATATTCCTGGTCATCAGGATGCACACCGGCCATGGCGTCCTCCCGGTACAACCGCCACGCCTCCTCCAACGTCATGCCGGTCATCGCCGCGAAGCCATCGGACAGAAATTCGGGAATCATATTGCCGCCCTTTTCGCAGCGGATCACGCTGATGCCGCCGGGCAGATTCTTCAAGACGCTTTCAAAGTACTGCTCCCACCGCTCTTTTTCCCTGCGCGTCTTGACCTCGTCGGTGACATCCCGGATGTATATGAGGTAGGCTGGAATCCCATTCCAGTCGGTCTCATGGAAACGGGTGCTGAAAAAACGGCCGGTCCCTTTCATCGCCATTTCATGTTCTTCCCCATCGGACGCGTGGCTTTTCAGCGTACAAAATTCGCAGGGCTCGCTCTTTCCGTACAGCGCCGCATAACACTTTTGCCCCAGGCAACTCCGGCCTTTTGTAAACGGCATTTTGGACTCGTTGACATACAGCAGGTCGTAATTCTCTTTGTCGATGACATAGATTCCGTCCGCCGTCTCGTTGGCGATGCTCTGAAACAGGCGTGTTTCCGCAGACATGCCGGTAAAAACGGCATAAAACCTTGCGCTTTCCGAGAGCGGGCCCATTCTCCGGCCATTGAGGTGAATCCAGATCAAGGTGCCGTCCTTGTGACGCATCCGGTAGGAAATGTCCAATGTTTCCCCTGTTTGGATCGCTTTTCTCCCCGCCGCCACCACTCGCTCCCGATCCGGCTCATAAACGATGGCAAGCGGATTTTCACGGACGACCTCCCGGTATTCCTCCCGGGTGTGGCCGGAAAGCGCCATCACGCCGTCCGAACAAAAAAGAGGCGCAAAGCGGCCCCCCTCAATCCGGTAGCTGGCGATGCCGCCCGGTATGAAGTTGATCAGATGATTCATCTCCGACTGCGCTTCTTTGAGGTCGGAGATGTTGTGAAACACGCAGTGGAGCAGCGGGCAGCCCTTGTCCTCGCCGATCCATTTAATCTGGATGCGCACCCAGACGATATGCCCAGCCCTGTGCTGCTTGCGAAACTCAAACCGTGAAAACCCGCGACACTGGATGACGGCTTTCGCCCTCGCCACCACCATAGCGGCGTCCTCCCAGTAGATCATCTTCGCCACATCCTGCTTTATCAGCTCCCGATATTCCTCCACGGAATAGCCGGTCAATTCCGGTACGCCGTCGGAAAAATAGATCGTTTCAAAGATATCCGAGACCCGGTAAATTGCCACGCCGCCCGGGATCGCGTTGACGATATCCTGCATCTTTTCGTTGGCGTCGGTCAGCTCCTTTTCCAACCGCAGCTGTTCGCTGACATCGGTGTACACGCTGTACAGGAGTTTTGTGCCGTCCTGCTGGGGTTTGATCGTCCCATCCAGATGAACCGAGCGATACTCCCCTTTCCGGTCGTTCCACACGCGATAGGTGTGCTGTACCATGCCGTTGCACCGAATCATTCCCTGGATTTTTTGCTGCAAAGCGGGGATATCCTCGGGATGAACGCCCAAAAAGCTGGTCTCCTGCTCGGCCTCGCGGATGTGGTCTTCGGAATAGCCCATAATCTCGTAAAAGGCCGGATTATGGAATATGGGGAAAACTCGCCCCCCTCCTAACCGGTACACGCACAATCCGCAGGGAATGTTGCTGAAGGTCGCCTGCAATCTCCGCCTGAGCGCCTCAGACTCTTCTTCCTCCCTTTTTCTTTCCGTAATATCGACGATGTATTCGATATGCGCGGGCTTGCCGCCCCAGTCGATGATCTTGCCGCTGAATTGGTAAATGCGGCCGTTCATCGGGTGGTGAAATTCCCGCACCAGGAGCTCCGACCGGCTCAACGTCCCGGCACAGCAAAATGAACACGGCCGATCAAAGCCCGCCGCGCGATAACAGGTAATTTCTTGGCCATTTAACTGCTGCAAAAAGAATTTTTGGGCCAGGTGGTTTGCATAAATCAGCTTCCAATTATCAATCTCGTTGACATATATCGCCACCGGTGCGTTATCCAGCACAGCCATCATCTGATCCATGGAGAGGAGCTCTTCCTGCATCACGCTCATTCCCCTCCTTTCAAGCGTCTCCGCAGATCGTCCGCCCGTTCAAATTCCGCCTGGATAGCGCGATATAAAACGGGATAATCGCCGCGCTGTTCGCGGTTGCGCAACGGCTCCACAATGGCGCTGACCGCATCGCCGAGGGGCGCCAGCCCCATGTTGGCTGCGACACCCTTCAGCGTATGGGCCGCTCCAAATGCGGCGGTCAAATCTCCAGATTCAAGAGCGTCGCCCAATTTTTGCAGATTGGGGTCCTGGAACAGCATATCCAGAAACCTCAGGTACATCGTCTCATTTCCTATAAAGCGCGTCATCGTGGCTTGATAATCCGCGCCATAAGTTTCAAATATTTCTCTGAATCCCTGCATCCTTTCAAGTTTCCTTCCCAAAAATAAAGTCGTAGAGCGTCTTATAAAGCCGTTCTGGCTCGATCGGCTTCGCTAGATGGGCATTCATCCCGGCCACCTTGCTCTTTTTGATGTCGTCGTCAAAGGCGTTGGCGGTCATCGCAATGATGGGAATCGTCTCTGCATCCTCATTGCTGAGGTGACGGATGTTGGTGGCCGCTGTCAAGCCGTCCATGAGGGGCATCCGAATATCCATCAGGATGGCGTCGAAATAGCCCTTTTCAGATTTGCTGAATATCTCCAGAGCGCGCAATCCGTTTTCCGCGGTGGTCACCCCGAACCCCTTGTTTTTCAGCAACAGGGCTGCAACCTCGATGTTGATCATGTTATCTTCCACCAACAGCACCCGCTTTCCGGTGAAGTCGTAATCAAAAGCCTTCGCCTGCTGCTCCTGTTCCTCCTTCTCCCCCAACGCCCTTGTGAAGGCGGAAATCAGGGAGGATTTGAACATCGGCTTGCTCATCAAAAGATTGACGCCTGCGAGCTTCGCCTCGTGCTCGATCGAGGTCCAATCGTAGGCGGTCATGATGATGATGGTGACATCCGGCCCCACGATCCCGCGGATGCGTCGTGCGGTTTCGATGCCGTCCATCTCCGGCATCTTCCAGTCGATGAGGATCATATCGTAATACTTTCCGCTGCCCCAAAGCTCCTTGACCCGGTCGATGGCCTTGCAGCCGCTGTCCACCCATTCGGCTTTGATGCCCATTTCGTGCAAGGTGACGATGGCGCTTTCGCACACCGCCACATCGTCGTCCACCACCAGGGTCTTCAGGTGAGAAAAATTATAGTCGTGTTTTTTCTGATTGTGGCGCAGCTTCTCCTCCTCGGTGATTCCCAGCTTGACATCCACAGAGAACTCGGTGCCGATGCCTTTGATGGAGCGCACCGTGATCTTTCCGTCCATCATATCCACGATGTTTTTGGAGATGGCCAGCCCAAGCCCGGTGCCGCCGTACAATGCAGTGGTGCCAGTGGACTCCTGGGAAAACGGCTCGAAAATATGGGGAAGAAACTCTTCGCTCATGCCGACGCCCGTATCGTTTACGACAAAGCGCAGCACGGCGTCGTTTTTGGTTCTGCGGTACTGTGCGGCGGAAAAGGCGACCTTTCCGCCTTCCCGCGTAAATTTGATCGCGTTGCTCAGGATATTGATGAGCACCTGTTGCAGCTTCATGGCGTCGCCGATGTAGTAGTCATCCAATACCGGATCCACAATGCACTCGTAATCCACGCCCTTTGCCGCCGCCTGCGAATGACAGATGGAGTTGATTCCGTTGATGAACTCCTCCGTTGGGATTTTCTCACTTTTCAGAAGCATCTTTCCACTCTCGATGCGGCTCATATCCAGGATGTCGTTGATTAAGGACAGCAGGAATCGGGAGGAAATTCCAATCTTGGAGATGCACTCCGCCACCTGCTCGTCGTCGCCGATCGATTGGGCCGCGATCGCGCTCATACCGATGATGGCGTTCATCGGAGTGCGGATCTCGTGGCTCATGCGGGAAAGGAAATCGGATTTGGCCACATTGGCCTGTTCCGCAGCGAGCAGCGCAGCGGCCAGCTCCTCCTTTTGCCGCTGCTCCTGGCGCACCACATCGGTGACATCGGTGCGCGCCATACACACCCGGCCCAGCGCCTCACTGATGTAAAAAAGCTGGTACCGCTTGACCCTCGTCTCTCCTTCTTCGTCCTTCATCTCCACCACAAAGGAGTAGGCTCCCCTTTTCGCCAGCTGCTCCTTCATATATCTGTAGCTGAGCTTATTCAAGTATTCCCTTTTGGACGCTTCATCCATAAATTGGCCGGCAACCGCGCGAATTTCCCGTTGGAACCTGCCCCGGCTGGAGATGGTATCCCGGCGGCTGCCATCGATAGAAATTGACCGGTGGGTATCGCTCAGCATATCAATTTCTACAATGATATCGTAGTCCAGCTCGGTAATCCGGCTGAGCAGCTGCTCCTGCAACTTCTGCTCAGTGATATCCAGCGTGTAAAAAAAGACGATGACATCGCCGCTCTCGGAATTCAGGCTGGAACGGAAACTCGTACTGCTCCAGAAGATGCCGTTGCCATTTTGCCTGCGCAGATAGACAAAGTGGTAATCCATTTTCCCCGCCGCATAATCGGCCAGCACCTTTTCCCTGTTGAGAACCCTGCGGATCTCATCCGCATCCCGCGGGTCAACCGCAGATGCCGCCAAATTTTCAATGGTTTCGCAATAGGTGTCCCCCACGCTGGCGACGGCCACATCCGAGGTTGTTAGATAAGTCTCCATCCTGTCCTGCGTGACATTGAGCCGCCCCTGGATGCTCCCCTCCTTGGAGGACAGCTCTGCAAAATAGGCCAGCTCCTTCTCATAGAGGTCCTTAGTGCGATCCTGTAGTTTCTTTTCCTCTGTGATATCTACAAAGACACAGTAAAAATATTGTTCATTTTGTTCCTTGAAGAGCTGCGCTTTGATGGAGATCCACTTCACCGCCCCATCTTTACAGATCAGGCGGTTTTCGTTTCGTATGGTATTTTTATGTACGAGCTGCGCTCTGATCTTACTTGCCATGACCTTAAGGTCATCCGGATAGATCACCGAGGACATCCGGTTGCCCATCGCGGCAAACTCCCCGCGCGAGTAGCCGAGGAACTCAAACAGACCGTCGTTGGCGTCGATGATCGAAAAATCGTCGTCAAACCTACAGCGGAATACCGCCCCAGGGATATTGTTGTAGAGGTGCAGCACCTCCTCCTGAGCCAGCTTTTGCGCCGTAAAGTCGATGCAGACCGAAATAATGGCCGGCCTGCCATCCTCCGCAATTACCCGCCGCCCCAGGTCGTGCACCCAGATATAGGCGCCGCTCTTTTTCTTCATCCGGTATTCAACGGCATATTCGTCCTTCACATCCAACTGGCTGGCCACCTGCTTCGCCACCATCGCCCGGTCTTCGGGATGGATACAGTTGGTGATCAACCCGTCGATGTCTGCAACGAACTCCGCCTGGTTCCCATAACCCAGATAATCGAGCATCCTGCGGTTGATAAAATAAAACGGAAACCCTGGTTCGGTGTAACCGCCCATCATACCGCCGGGCAAGGAGTCATTCAGCAGCTCCTGCCGCTGTCTGGCAGCGTTCTCCATGACCAATGCCCGCGGATAATGTTCTCTGTTCCGCTTGCTGCCAGTCGGCTCCGCGTAGTGCAGATTCCTGATCTGCCAAACGCCCTCGCCGCGCACCAAGGTATAAAAGCTGCGCAGATTCCATGAATACATGGAGTTTCTCAAGGTCAACTCTGCAAATATGCTGTAGATATTCTCGGTGATCAACAGACTGTGGAGATTGGAAAGTTCAAATGTGAACGGTTCCGGGATTTCCTCGATATCCCTCCTGAGGTATTCTGCCACTTCCGCCCTTCCCCAGGCATACTCCTTTTCCCCGGAGCCGACCAAGTCCACATCATCGGCTAAAAATGTCATCGCTGCCTCCGCATTGCGCTGCTCAAACCACGCGCTGCAGAATGCCAACAGCGTCTCCTCCACCGTCATCTCAGTTTTCATCCGCTTCCTTCCTTCCACAAGCAACTTCCACCTTTTTGGCTGGTCTTTTTGCGCTGTACAGCGCCGGGGCCCCCTCGCCATCATCTCGGCCAGAGAGTTTTCCACATCGCCTCAGCCACTGTCCCCAAAACCGGCATTTCCAAAACGCAGCAAAATCTTTTCGAGTCGACGTTCCCCTGTTATCGGCAAAAAATAATTGGAATTTATTTAAAATTTTATCTTCCATTTATATACAATTTTAACATACAAAAATTGAATCTGCAAATCTTTTGGATTTTTGTCTTTTTATGCAAAAGGACGGCACAGCCTGAGGCTGCGCCGTCCGATTCTTTTTCTCAGCTATCTATTTATTCCTGGATGCCAGGGATCTTCGGCAGGCTGTCGAAGCCCTTTTGCAGGTCTGCATCGGTGGGGATGTAATCCTTCATGGTGCCCTCCTGGAAGGCGGTGTAAGCGGTCATATCGAAGTAGCCGGTCCCGGTCAGGCCAAACAGGATGGTCTTGGTCTCGCCGGTTTCCCTGCACTTGATCGCCTCGTCCATGGCCGCGCGGATGGCGTGGGCCGATTCGGGCGCGGGAAGGATCGTCTCTACCTTGGCAAACTCGGTGGCCGCCTCGAACACGCGGGTCTGTTCCACTGCGACCGCCTCCATGTAACCGTCGTGGTACAGCTTGGAAAGGATGGGGGACATGCCGTGGTAACGCAGGCCGCCCGCATGGTTGGATGAGGGGATGAACCCGCTGCCCAAGGTGTACATCTTGGCCATCGGGGTGATCTTGCCGGTGTCACAGAAGTCATAGGCGTACTTGCCGCGGGTAAACGACGGGCAAGAGGCGGGCTCCACCGCGACGATACGCGGGTCCGCCTTGCCGGTGAGCTTATCCTGCATGAACGGCGCGATCAGGCCGCCCAAATTGGAGCCGCCGCCCGCGCAGCCGATGATGACATCGGGGTACTCGTCGAGCATCTCCATTGCGATTTTGCTCTCCAGGCCGATAATCGACTGGTGCAACAGCACCTGGTTGAGCACCGAGCCGAGCACATAGCGGCAGCCCTCGGTGGACACCGCCTTTTCCACCGCCTCGGAGATGGCGCAGCCCAAACTGCCGGTGCAATTCGGATCATCCGCCAGGATTCTGCGGCCCACCTCGGTGGTGGTGCTGGGGCTGGCGATCACGTTGGCGTCGAAGGTCTTCATGACCGCCTTGCGGAACGGCTTCTGCTCGTAGGAGACCTTCACCATGAACACGGTGAGCGGAAGGCCAAAGTAGGCGCACGCCTCAGAGAGCGCGGTACCCCACTGTCCAGCTCCCGTCTCAGTGGTCAGGCTGGTGAGCCCCTGTTCCTTGGCGTAGTACGCCTGGGCGATGGCGGAATTCAGCTTGTGGCTGCCCGAGGTGTTGTTGCCTTCAAACTTGTAATAGATCTTGGCCGGAGTACCCAGCGCCTTCTCCAGGTTGTACGCGCGGATGAGCGGCGAAGGGCGGTAGATTTTGTACATCTCCAAAATTTCTTCGGGGATATCGACGTAGCGGGTGGTGCTGTCCATCTCCTGATGCGCCAGCTTTTTGCAGAACACCGGGTACAGATCCTCCTCGGTGGCCGGCTGCATAGTGGCCGGGTTGATGATCGGATCGGGCTGTTCCTTCATGTCCGCCCGCAGGTTATACCACTGCTTCGGCATCTGATCCTCGGTGAGATACAGTCTGTGTGGAACCTTTTTCATAGTGATTTCCCCTTTCGTTACTTGTTTTTTCAATATAATTTTTTGTTTTAGCAAATAAAAAAAGCCTTTGCCCCAGCATCCTGGGACAAAAGCCTTAACTTGCTTCTGCGGTACCACCCAAATTGGCGTTATCAGCGCCCACTTGTTCCGTGTACAATCATACACGCTTCCTGGATAACGGGTGAAGCTCCCGTCAGGCACTACTTGGTCTCCCTTTCGTCCTGCCCTCATAAGTCCATTCAGCACAGCATCACCTGCCGCATTCCCACCATCCGCGGCTCTCTGGGAGCTGAAGCTCTGTGCTTACTCTTCTTACTCAACGGTTTCTCTTTGATTTATCCCTAGTATACTCACGGGACGGCGGTTTGTCAACACTTTTCTACAGTAAACCGAAAAAATTTTTTGCCGCTCAATAGCCCTCCTTGCGGCGTGCGCGGCGCAGCTCGGCGCGGCGGGCCCCCGCCTCCCACTCGGCGCGCTCCATCTCGGTCTCTAAAATCAGGCCGGGCACCTGGGTGGCGCGCTCGTTTTCATCGAGCGCCACCATCACCAGATAGGCGCGGTTGACCGGACGGCGGAACCCGCCCAAGTCCTCCACATAGGTGTCCACCCGCACCTCCATCGAGGTGCGGCCCACCCAGGTGATGCGGCCGATCAGCACGAGGGTATCGTTGAGGTAGGCGCCCGCCTTGAACTGCAGGTTGTCGATGGCTGCGGTGGTGATGTTGCAGCCCGAATGCCGGCGCGCTACCACCGCGGCCACCACGTCGATCCACTCCACCAGCTGACCGCCGAACAGGCGGCCGACCCCGTTGATGTGGTTGTGCATCAAAATCTGAATCTGTTCCGTTTGGGAATCGGATACCCGTTTCGGCTCTCTCATGCTTCACCCTCTTTTTGATTTTTCCGGTAGGCCAGGTAGCTCTCCAGGATGATCGTTGCGGCCACCGCGTCGATCACCTCTTTGCGCTTCTTACCGCGCGTGTTGGTCTCGTTGAGGTAGTTGGTGGCGGATACGGTGGTGGAGCGCTCGTCCCACAGCCGCACCGGCACCTCCACCAGTTCGCCGAGCTTTTGAGCGAACAGCTCGCACTTCTGTGCGCGCTCCCCCGCGGTGCCGTTCATATTGCGGGGATAGCCCACCACGACCTCCCCGACGCCGTATTCCTCCACCGCGTAGGACACCTTTTTGACGCACTGGTCAAAATCCTTTTCATGCAGCACCCCCACGGGCGAGGCCAAAAACTCGGTGCGGTCGCACACCGCAAGCCCGGTGCGCGCGTCGCCAAAATCCACTGCCATAATCTTCATTTTGTCGCTTCCTCCGTAATGGTTGTTTTCCACCAGCTCTGGCGCGCCAGGGTACGCAGCTCATCCGGCAGATGTCCCGCGTCGCTCTGGTAGACGATGTGGGGGCGGAAGTCCTCATCGTAATCGATGCAACTCACCGCCGTGTTCTCCTCCCACATGATGTTGCGCAGCTGTTCGATGCCCCAGCCGTTGGCAAAGCACAGGTAGTTGCGGATGGCGCACCCGTGGCTGACCACTGCGATTATCTTGCCCGAATTGGCGCGTACAATACGGTCGATCGCCGCGGTGATGCGTTCGTAGACGTCTATCATGCGGTCTCCGCCCGGCGCGCAGTAGTTCTGCGGGGCAACGTCCCAGTCGTGCTGCTGCTGTGGGAACCGCTCGGGGATCTCGTTCCAGTGCATCCCCTCCAGCTCGCCGCCGTTGATCTCGATGAGACCGGGATCGATCTGGAGCTCCAGGCCGTGGTAGCGGTTGACCTCCTCGGCCGTCTGGCGGGCGCGCAGCAGCGGGCTGGAGTAGAGCGCATCAAATCTGACGGTGCGGAACCGCTCGGCCAGGCAGTCGAGCTGGCGCATCCCACGCTCGGTGACGGGGCAATCGGAGTGCCCCTGAAAGGTGCGGTTGACATTGCCCTGCGCCTCGGCGTGCCGCACCAGGTAAATTCTAGTGTTCATCGGTTTCTTCCCCTATGTTTTCTATGTGATTGGCAAAGCCCGTTTCATCGCTGAAACGGGCCGCCAAGCGGACTTAAGCCGCGCCTATTCGCTTTTATTTGGTGCCGAAGATGCGGTCGCCCGCATCGCCCAGGCCGGGCACGATGTACTTGTCGTCGTTGAGGCGCTGGTCGAGCGCCGCGCAGTAGACCGGCACGTCGGGATGGGTCTTTTGCAGCGCCTCCAAGCCCTCGGGCGCAGCGATGATGCACATGAACTTGATGCTGCGGACGCCGCGCTTTTTGATCATATTGATCGCGTCGATGGCGGAGCCGCCGGTGGCCAGCATCGGGTCGAGCACGATCACATCACGCTCCTCAATATCCGCGGGCAGCTTGCAGTAGTATTCCACCGGCTGATGGGTGGTCTCGTCGCGGTACAGGCCGATGTGGCCGATCTTCGCCGCGGGGACCAGCGAAAGCACGCCGTCCACCATGCCCAAACCGGCGCGCAGAATCGGCACGAACGCCAGCTTGCGCCCCGAAATCACCTTGGTTTTCGCTGTAGCCACAGGGGTCTCGATCTCGACCTCCTTGAGCGGCAGGTCGCGGGTCGCCTCGTAACACATCAGCATACCCACCTCGGAGACCAGCTCGCGGAACTCCTTGGAACCCGTGTTTTTATCGCGCAGCAGGGAAATTTTGTGTTGGATCAGCGGATGATCCATAATGAGTGCCTTCGCCATAACCGTACATCCTCCATCTTTATTGTTCAGTGTTGCTTCTGAGCCTCTTCTTTTTCAATGTCCATCACCTTTTGGATACGGCGCGCGTGGCGTCCGCCCTCAAATTCGGTGCCCAGAAAGACGTCGACCAGCTCGCAGGCCAACCCGGCGCCGATGGTGCGCCCGCCAAGGCAGATGATGTTCGCATCGTTGTGCTTGCGGGTGTACTTCGCGCTGAAATAATCGCTGCACAGCGCCGCGCGCACCCCGTGCACCTTGTTGGCCGCGATTGAAATGCCGATACCGGTGCCGCAGCAGAGAATGCCGCGATCGCACTCGCCGTTCACCACGGCGTGCGCCACCGGCAGCGCGTAGTCGGAGTAGTCGCAGCTCTCCTCCGTGTAAGTGCCAAAATCCTTGTATGCATAGCCGTGCTCATCCAGCCAGGCCATGATCTCCTGTTTCAAAGCGTATCCGCCGTGGTCGCTACCTATCGCAATCATCGATTTGCACCCTCCTTTTTGAGCCGTTCGCGTTCCGCCTGAGGCAGACGCAGGTACGCTGGGAGCAATTCCCCCGCGCTCACCGCCCGGTCCTCATAGCGCTGCGCCGCGCGCGCCACGCTGTTGGCGTGCTGATAGCGCAACTGGGGCGGCGCCAGGCGGTACCCGCTGCCCTGTCCAAAGCTATTATAGCATATCTGTGCGCCGTCGCCAATCAAAAACACCGGCTTTTTTGCATCCAGCGCGCACAGCTCCCGTTCCAGCTCGTCCACCGCCATCGCCGCGTCTTCGGTGAGCCGGGTCACCGTCCCGCCGGAGATATCGAAGCAGGCGGTATACACCTGCTTGCAGCGCGCGTCCATCGCGCAGCAGGCGATGCAGTCGAATCCCGCGAGGTTGTGGGCCAGTCCCTCCAGGGTGGACACCCCGATGCAGGGAATCCTCGACGGGTATGCAAGCCCCTTCACCGCCGCGATGCCGATGCGCAGGCCGGTGAACGAACCGGGCCCCACCGAAACCGCGATGCGGTCGATCTGCTCCAGCGGGATGGCTGCGGAACGCAGCATCGCGTCCAGCATGGGCAGCAGCGTCTCGCTGTGGGTGAGCCCCACGTCCGCGTAGCTCTCGCACAGCACCCGCTCCTCCTCGCACACCGCCGCGGAGGCCGCGCGGGCCGAGGAATCGATCGCCAGTATCTTCATTCAAACCGCCCCCCGCTGATGATGATTTGCCGCCCGTCCTCCCCGTCCCGCCGCAGATACACGGTGATAACGTCCGGCGGGAGAGCGTCCTCGATCTGTTCGCTCCACTCGATGGCGAGGATCGCGCCGGTCTCCAAATAGTCGAAAAAGCCGGTAGAGTAGAGGTCGTCGAGCGAGGCGATGCGGTACATATCGAAGTGGCAGAGCCTGGGGGTGCAGGAATATTCGTGCACAATCGCAAAGGTGGGGCTGGAGACCTCGCTTCCGTCCCCCAGCCCCTGCGCAAGCCCGCGCACAAAGGTGGTCTTGCCCACGCCGAGCCCGCCCCGGAACGCCAGAACGTCGTTGGGGCGGAGCCTCGCAGCAAAATCCCGCGCAAACGCCTCGGTATCCGCGGCACTCGCGCTGTGATAGGTTATCATAGTCGGTATCAGTCCTCGATTATTTTTAGAATAGGCCGGTGATGTTGCCGTTGTCGTCCACATCGATGAGATTGGCCGCGGGCGCCTTGGGCAGCCCCGGCATGGTCATGATGTCTCCGGTGAGCACCACGATGAACCCGGCGCCGGCCGACAACCGCACGTCGCGCACGGTGATGGCAAAGCCGGTGGGCCGCCCCAGTTTGGCCGGGTCGTCCGACAACGAATATTGGGTTTTGGCCACGCAGATGGGCAGCTTATCCTGCCCGAGCGCCTCGATCTCGCGGATCATCTTTTCCGCCTGTGCGGTGTAGACGATCCCGTCCGCGCCGTAAATTTCGCGCGCGATGATCCCGACCTTCTCCTTGACTGGCAGCTTCTCATCGTACAGGAACCGGAAATGCGCGGGCTGTTCGCAGGCGGCGACCACCTTCTGCGCCAGCTCGACCGCGCCGTCGCCGCCCTTGGCGAACACCTCGGAGAGGGCGTACTCGACGTTCAGCTCGCGGCAGAAGTCGGCCAACGCGGCGATCTCGCCGTCGGTATCGGTGAGGAAGCGGTTGATCGCGACCACCACCGGCACCCCGTACTTGCGCATATTCTCCACATGGGCGCGCAGGTTGCACAGGCCGCGCTTCAGGGCCTCCACGTTCTCCTGGGCGACCTCCGCCTTGGGCACGCCGCCGTTGTATTTGAGCGCCCGCAGGGTGGCCACCAGCACAATGCACGAGGGTGCCAGCCCGGCAAAACGGCACTTGATATCGAGGAATTTTTCCGCGCCGAGGTCGGAGCCGAAGCCCGCCTCGGTGATGCAGTAGTCGGCCAGCTTGAGGCCCAGCTTGGTGGCGCGGATCGAGTTGCAGCCGTGGGCGATGTTGGCGAACGGGCCGCCGTGCATCAGCGCAGGGGTGTTCTCCAGCGTCTGCACCAGGTTGGGCTTGAGCGCATCCTTGAGCAGCGCCGCCATCGCGCCGTGCACCTTGAGGTCGCGCGCATAGACCGGCTGACCGCTGTAGTTGTACGCCACCAGAATGGAGCCCAGCCTCCGCTTGAGGTCGGCCAGGTCGCTCGACAGGCAGAGAATCGCCATGATCTCGCTGGCCACGGTGATCTGGAAGCCGTCCTCGCGGGGTACGCCGTTGACTTTACCGCCCAGGCCCACAATCACATTGCGCAGCGCGCGGTCGTTCATATCCATACAGCGCTTAAACAGGATGCGGCGCTGGTCGATGCCCAGCTCGTTGCCCTGCTGCATATGGTTGTCGATGATGGCGCACAATAGGTTGTTCGCCGCGGTGATGGCGTGCATATCCCCGGTGAAGTGAAGGTTGATGTCCTCCATCGGCACCACCTGGGAATAGCCGCCGCCCGCGGCCCCGCCCTTGATGCCGAACACCGGGCCCAGCGAGGGCTCACGCAACGCGATGATCGCGTCCTTACCGATTTTTTTCATGCCCTGGCCGAGGCCGACAGTGGTGGTGGTTTTCCCCTCGCCCGCGGGCGTGGGGTTGATGGCGGTGACCAACACCAGCTTGCCGTCCGGCTTGCCCTCCAGTCGGCTGTAAATCGACTCGGAGAGCTTGGCCTTATAGCGCCCGTAGGGCTCCAGTTCGTCGTTTTGAATGTTTAGTTTTGCCGCAATTTCGGCGATGGGCAGCATCTTTGCGCCCTGTGCGATCTCAATATCGCTCAACATCGATCAAGTCCCCCTCTGTATGTATCTCTCTGCGGATGGCTTCGCACACGATTGGTTTGATTATAACATGTTTTTGCCCGGCAGAACAGCCGCCCGGCGGGATTTTGTGAATTTTTTTCTTTTGTCGGATTTTGGCCGGGGTGTCGATTGCGTTTTATTTGGAGCTATACTATAATTAGTTTACATCCCGGCGCAACAATATAAGAACAAGGACTTTACAATATGAAAAAAGTGATTCATGCGATTGGCAACTACTTTCGCACCACCGATTACTGGCTGCTGCTGCTCTGCATCACCTGTTCCGGCATCAGTGTGGTGCTGCTGTTTGGCATCTACCGAAATGAATATATCGGCGATGGCAAAATTTTCACCCAGGCCGCCGCCATCCTGATGGGTCTGATGGCGGCCGTCATCCTCTCCAAGATCGATTACCGCTTTATCGCCAAGATGTGGAAGCTGCATGTGCCGCTCGCCCTGTTTCTGGTCATCCTCACCTTTTTTATCGGCAAGCAGGTGAGCGAAACGGTGGACGACAAGGCGTGGCTCGAAATCTTTGGCTTCAATCTACAGCCGTCAGAATTTCTCAAGATCAGCTTTATCATGTCGTTCGCCTACCACCTCTCGCTGGTGAAGGAACACCTGAACGCGCCCAAAAACGTGCTGCTGCTCTGCCTGCACGGCGCGGTACCGGTGCTGCTCATCCACTTCCAGGGGGACGACGGTTCCGCGCTCATCTTTGCGCTCATCTTCGTCGTCATGCTGTTCTCGGCCGGTCTCTCGTGGAAGTACCTGGTGACCGCGCTGGTCGGTGCGGCCATTGCGATTCCGGTCGTCTGGTTCGGGGTGATGAACTACGACCAGAAGATGCGCTTTTTGGCGATCTTCCATCCCGACGACCCCGAGTTCGCCACCATCTTTTATCAACAATACCACGGCAACATCTCAATCGGCACCGGCGGTGTCTGGGGCAAGGGGATTCTTACCGACAAGCTGCGGTATGTGCCGGAGATGCACAACGATTTCATCTTCTCTGTGGCGGGTGAAATGCTCGGCTTTGTCGGTTGTATCGCCATCATCGGCCTGCTGGCCGCGATCTGCCTCAAAATCCTGCACAATTACCGCCGCTGCCCCGACGCGCTCGGCCAAAATATCTGCGTGGGGGTGTTCGCCATGTACGCCTCGCAGATCATCATCAACATCGGCATGAACCTGAGCGTGGTCCCGGTCATCGGCGTCACCCTGCCGTTTCTCTCGGCCGGCGGCTCGTCCATCCTCTCAACCTATATGGGGATCGGCCTGGTGCTCAGCGTCTACCTCTACAACACCAAAGGGCTGTTTACCGACAACATCAGCTGACCGCTTTTCGGCGGCGGTGTTGCAGTTTTGGTTTTTATGTGGTATAGTAGTAGCCGTCAGGGTAAACCTGTGGATTGAAATAGTAATATTTTAAATAGAGAAGAGATTGCTGTTTGAAATTAGCAACCTCTTCTTTATTTCTATTATCAATTTAAAATTCAGTAATATTTTAAATATTGATCTCCGTGGAAAATTATGCTATATTTGTCATAAAGAACAACTTTCGCACGGAATTAACTGTTGTTCTCATTCTACATAAGGAGTATATTATATGAATTTAAGCTTTGGCGACTTGATGCAGTTTGGAATGTTTCTGATTGCGCTTCTAACTTTTGTCTATTTGATTACGCATTAGCTCCGCCATCAAAGAAGCCATGCTCGCGGTGAGCATGGCTTCTTTGATATTTGATATTTTATTACGCGCCGGCCGCGATGAACTGACCGCGCTTTTTGGCCACGATTTGCAGCACCACCGCGACCGCAATCAGCGTGAGGCCGGTGATATCGGTCCAGAGCATCGGCTCGATCAGCAGCAGGCCGCCGGGGATGCAGAGCAGGCGTTCCCACCACTTCATGTGGGTGAACATATAGCCCTCCATGCCCGCGGAAATGGCGAAGATGCCGATGAGCGAGGTGACAATAATGCGGATGACCTCAAACGGCGTGGTATCGATGAACAGCATCGCGGGGTTGAGCGCGAAGATGTACGGAACGATAAACGCCGTGATCGCCAGACGTGTGGCGGTGATGCCCGTCTTGAGCGGGTTTGAGTTCGCGATGGCCGCGCCCGCATAAGCTGCCAGCGCCACCGGCGGGGTGATGTCCGCCACGATGCCGAAGTAAAATACGAACATGTGCGCTGCGAGCACCGGGACGCCCATCTGCACCACGATGGGCGCGGTGATGGTCGCCATAATGACGTAGTTCGCAGTGGTCGGCACGCCCATGCCCAGGATGATGCAGGCGATCATGGTGAGGAACAGGGCGAGCAGCAGGTTGTTGTTGGCCACCGCCATCAGGACGTTGAGCAGGTCCTGACCCAGACCGGTGAGGGTGACGATGCCGACGATAATGCCCGCGATGGCGCAGGCCACAGCCACGCCGATGGTGTTCTTCGCGCCGCCCTCCAGCGCCTCAGCGAACACCTTCGGGGTCATGCGGGTCTCCTTGCTGAACATGCTCACCACAATGGCGGTGAGAATCGCGTAGCAGGCGGCCAGCGCCGGGGTCTTGCCGATGCTCATCAGCACAACCAAAACCACAATGGGCAGGAACAGGTAGCCCTTGCGGAAGAACAGCTTGAAGAAGTTGGGGATCTCCTCCTTGGGCAGACCCTTGAGCCCCAGCTTTTTCGCCTCAAAATGGATCATCATAAAGATGCCGGTGAAATACAGCACAGCCGGCAGGATCGCGGAGACCGCAATCACCGCATAGGGGGTGTTGGTCATCTCCGCCATCAGGAAGGCCGCAGCGCCCATGATCGGCGGCATGATCTGGCCGCCGGTGGAGGCCGCCGCCTCAACAGCCGCTGCAAATTCCGGCTTGTAACCGATCTTCTTCATGATCGGGATAGTGACGCTGCCGCTGCCCACGGTGTTGGCGACCGAGCTGCCGGAGTACATGCCCTCCAGCGCGCTCGAGATGACCGCCACCTTTGCAGGGCCGCCCGAGGCAAAGCCCGCCACCGAGTTGGCGATATCGATGAAGAAGGTGCCGATCCCGGTCTTCTCCAGGAAGGAACCCAGGATGATGAACAACACAATGAAGGTCGAGCAGACCCCCAAAGGCGTGCCGATGATGCCGTCGGTGGTGTAGAAGAGCTGGTGCACGATGCGGTTGAGCGAATAGCCGCTGCCGAACGCATAGGCGATGAACGCACCCGCGACCACCAAAATTGGAAAGCCAACCACCCTTCGGCAGGCCTCCGCCAGCAGCAGGGTGCCCACGATGCCGATTACCGCGTCGATGGTGGTGATGTTGACCGCGCGGTTGACGATCGTCTCAAAGTTGACGACATAGTAGAAGAACGACACGCCGCCGATAACGCCCATCGCCAGGTCGTACCAGGGCACATGATTGACGCGCTTGGACTGGTGCTTGCGCATCGGGTAGAGCAAAAACGCCAAAAAGATGAGAATACCGATAAACGATGCGCGCCGCACCTGCTCCGGAGGCGTCGCGATCAGGGTCATCCAAAAGACATAAACAGTAAAGCCGACCAGCAGCGCCCGGACAATATACTTGGGCACGCCTTCAAAATGCCGCGTATTGGATTCGCGGTCAAATTCCGCCATCAGGGCGTCTACGTCCTGCGGCGCTTCGATATCTTTCAAAATTTCATTGGATTTCGACAATCCGGTCCCTCCTTTGTTTCCTTTTTGATACGGCTAGCGGACCTCAAAGACCACCGCCGCATTTTTTCCGCACAGCTCCCGCAGGCTGATCTCCTCGCCTTGGATCGAAAGAATGTGATCGGAGACGGTGCCCACAATATAAGAGAGCTTGGGGAAGGATAGGTCGAAGCCGGAAACCACCATCGCCCCATCCTCGTCGTAGCTGAGGGTCTGTCCCTCTTCAATTTCGGTCTGTACGCCCGCGCCAAACGCGCTGTATCGCGTGGCAACCGCCCAAATTTTTCTGTCGCGCACCTCAAAGATGTCGCACACCGGGCTCTTGTTGACCGAATGTACAAATTCGACTGAGAAGGTCATGCCGTCGTAGGCATCCCAAGTGCGGTAGACCCTCCCTGTGTCCGCACTGCACAGCACCAGCCGCGCCGGGCGAAACAGGAAGATAAGAAAGAGAGCCGCAGCCGTGAGCGCCACGGCCGCGACTGCTCCCACACGCTTGTTACGTGTCATCGTTTGGTTACTGGATCACGCCGATCTCACGGTAATATTTCTCCGCACCGGGATGGAACGGAACCGAAACGCCCTCGACCGCGTACTGCGGATCGAGTTCCGCACCCTTGGCGTGCGCGGACTGGATCGCTTCCTTATTCTCAAACAGGGCCTTGGTCATGTTGTAAACGGTCTCCTCCGGCAGCTTGTTGCTGACAATGAAGGTCGCCTTCACCGCGAGGGTCATCGCATCCTGATCGACGCCCGCGTAGGTGCCCGCCGGAATCGGATACTGGGTGTAGAAAGGATAATCCGCAATCAGCTTCTGCGCGTGCTCGTCGTCGATGCTCAGGATTGAAATCTTGTTGCTCGTGGCCAGATCCATGATCGCAGTGGTGGGCGCGCCCGCGGTGCAGAAGAATGCGTCGATCTTGTCGTCCTTCAGCGCGTCAGCCGAGGCGCTGAAGCTCAGGTTCTGCTTGCCGATATCGTCAAAGGTGATGCCGTAGGCGCCGAGAATCTGTTTGGCGTTGAATTCCACGCCGCTGCCCGCGTCGCCGACCGAAACGTTCTTGCCGCGCAGGTCCTCAATCGAGTTGATCCCAGCGCTGGGGTCCGCCACAATCTGGCAGACCTCGGCGTAAAGCGCCGCCATGGAGGAGAAGTCGTCGGTCTTCTCGCCCTCAAACAGGTCGGTACCGTTGTATGCGTAATCCATGACGTCGTTCTGCACAACCGCCATCTCCACCTCACCCGCAGCGATGAGCTGGATGTTCGCCTTGGAAGCGCCGGTGGACTGCACGTTGAACTTCACGCCGGTCTTGCCGCCGAGCACCTGCGCAACAGCGGTGCCATAGGCGTAATATGTACCCGTATTGCCGCCGGTCGCCAGGCGGACAGTTTCCGACTTGCCACACGCTGTGGAAAGAATCGCCACTGCGGACAGCATTGCAATGGTTGACAAAATTTTCTTCTTCAAATTGAATTCCTCCTCAAATATTGAAAATTGGTACCTGAACCTGTGCAAGCCCGGACGGGCGGTTGAATCCTTGCGGCGGGGGTACCCGCCGGCAATGTCGACCTCTGGACAGGCATCGATTATCCGTAGGTATTATATCGAATTTCGCTGAAATTTACAAGATCGAAATGCGGATTGGTGTGCATTTTTCCTGTACAAGCCCCGCTGTCCTGAACTTTATTGTCTCGAATGAAAGCCTCGATGTCCGCCTATTCTTTATTTTATCGGGTTTTCTGCTTCCCTGCCCCATCTGACACCGGCAAAATCCACAACTTTTCCGGAAAAAATTTTTCTATGCCCTTCCAAGATTTCCTTGAGTTTTGAGCGGTTTCTTTCTTTTTGTTCGAATTGTGATAATCCCGTGAAGCGGTCCAAAAAATATGTATAAAATATTCTTTCTTTCTTGCAAATCCTGTAGATATCGCCACAAAAAATCTAACATTTCTGTGAACGAACTTGAAACAGGGGGGAAAGGCGTGGTATAGTTAACAGTAAGCCATGGACTTGGTGCGCCCTTTTTTGGACGCATTTTTGGGCCCCGGGGCCATGGATGGAACAATAGGGAAAGGGGCGGATGCCATGCCTTTGAAGACGAAATCGGGCAAACAACCGGATTCGAAATCGGCGATGCAGGCCGCGGTTGCTTCGCCAGACGGCGAGGAACGGAAGACAGCTTTGAATCTTGACATCCTATTGGATCGATTTTATAGATTGGCCTACTATATGGGAGCCCAGATTGTCCGCACGGAACGCCGCTACGGCCGGAGGATGGAGCTGTGGTTCAATCGCTTTCGCGACCAAGTAACCGCCAAGTACTCCCGTCTTTGGATTTCTTTTAAGCGCTGGGGTAAGTCTATGCTGCGCGACGCAGTCACCCCTGTGCTGACAGCACATGCGCACGTTTCGCAGTATGGCGAGCGGGTGCGCGCCGCTGCAAAGGACAGCCGGCGGGCTGTCCTGTTGGAAATCTTACAGATTGTTTGGGAAGTACTTCGCTATTTGGGCCGCGGGATCGCCCGTATCCTCAACTATGTGGCCCCTGTCTGCGCTGTGGTGGCGCTCGTCATCACCATCCAACACTTCACCAGCCTCAATTTTGCCCTCAAGGTGAACTACGGCGGGCAGGATATCGGTTACATCACTGATGAGTCAGTGTTTGAAAACGCCGAAAAAGAGGTTCAGCAGCGCATCGTCTACGAGGAAGCCGCCCCCGGGCAGAAAAGCGGTGCCAGCGTGCAGGTGCTGAGCGAATATGTGGGCGACAGCGCCGCAGATACGGAGGAAGTCGAACCCGCACTGGTCAGTGCAGACGCGCAGGTGATCTCAATGCCGCAGTATCAACTGGCGATGGTCACAGAGGACCAATTGACCGACCAGGATACCCTGGCCAACCGCATCATCGAGGCCAGCGGCAGCGAAATTACGCAGGCCAGCGGCCTTTACATCGGCGGCTCTTTTAAGGGCGCCTCCACCGAGCCGGAAGAGGTGCTCGACATCATGAACGACATGCTGGATCAGTACGAGACCGGCAACGAGACTGAAACCATCCACTTTGTGAGCAAGGTGGAACTCAAGGATGGCCTCTATCCGGTGCAGTCGCTCAAGGATACCGCAGAGTTTTCCAATATGCTCACCGGTAATGTGTCGGGTGAAAGCTACTATACCGTAGAGGCGGGCGACAGCCCGTCGCTCATCGCGGACAAAACCGGCATTCCCCTGCGGGAGCTCAACGCGATGAACCCGGATATCGACGAGGACTTTTTGCCGGGCAAGCAGCTGCTTATCTCGCGCTCGGTGCCCATGATGAAGGTGCAGGTGACGCGGCGCGAGACCTACGAGGAGGATATCCCCTACGAGACTGAGTATGTAGACAACGCGCAGCTGCTCAAGGGCGTTGAGGAGGTCAAGACCTCCGGCCTGACCGGCACCAAAGAGGTGGTGGCCGATGTCACCTATATCGACGACGTGGAGGTCAGCCGCAATGTCGTGAAGGAGACGGTGCTTTCTGAGCCGCGCACCCGCGTGATCTCCCGAGGCACCAACGTGCCCAAGGCGAGCGGCAACGGCACCTCGACCGGCGGATACATCTGGCCGGTGGTGGGCAGCCCCGGTTACAACTACATCTCCTGCCGCATCTGGGGCTACTGGGGCCACACGGGCACCGATATCGCCGCACGCAGCGGCACCCCGATCGTCGCCTCGATGTCCGGCCGGGTGGTGAAAGCCACCCAGACCCGCTACGGTTACGGCATGCATATCATCATCCAGCACGACAATGGGACGCAGACTCTGTATGCTCATTGCAGCGCTCTATATGTAAACGTGGGCGACTACGTGGAGCAGGGCCAGATCATCGCGGCGGTCGGTCGAACCGGCAACGCATCGGGCAATCACTGTCACTTTGAAATTCGTCAGAACGGTTCTTACCTGGACGCCACCCGGTTTATCGGCACCAGAAGCCCGTATTAATCCCCTGCACAGCGACCTCCGGACGCTTGGGATTTCCCCTCCCGTCCGGAGGTTTTTTTGCACAATTTTATACAATTCAATTTGTGAAAATTTTCTTGCGATTTGCCCGCCGCTGTGCTATACTGTGAAAAGTTTGCATAATGTTTTTTTCTGTACATTTTTTGTGGAAAAAGGCGGTTAGAAGCGCCATCCATTTTGTTGAACCAGGAAATATCGCCGGGAACCGCTTTTATTTCTGCGACTTTGGTGATATAATATTACTGTTTGAAAATCTTTTGACATAACGTGAAACAGGCGGTGTAAACTGCGCCTGTCTCGAGAATAATATCCCATGACAAATTCGGTTATGAGTATAGATGAAGGAGAGTGCCGCGTTGGAAAAATTCATCGTGGAAGGCGGCGTCCGTTTAAACGGAGAAGTGGAAATCAGTGGCGCTAAAAACGCAGCGGTAGCTATCATCCCTGCCGTCATCCTTTCGGACGGCCCGTGCGTGATCGAAAATATCCCCAACATCAGCGATGTATCCGTCCTTTTCAAAATTCTCAGCGAGATGGGCGCGGTCATCCGCCCGATCAACCGCAGCTGTGTGGAGATCGACGCGACCCGCGCGATCAATCCGGTGGTCCCCTACGAGCTCGCGCGCAACATGCGGGCCTCCTACTATTTTCTCGGCGCGCTGTTGGGCAAGTTCTCTCGCGCCGAGGTCTCGATGCCCGGTGGCTGCGACTTCGGCGTGCGGCCGATAGACCAGCACATCAAGGGCTTTGAATCGCTCGGCGCGACCGTCTCGGTGGATCACGGCATGATCGACGCCCGCGCTGAACATCTGACGGGTGGGCACATCTATTTCGACGTGGTTTCTGTGGGTGCGACCATCAACGTGATGCTCGCCGCAGTGCGCGCCAAGGGCCTCACCATCCTGGAGAATGTGGCCAAGGAACCCCACATCGTGGACCTCGCCAACTTTCTCAACTCGATGGGCGCGGACATCCGCGGTGCAGGTACCGATGTCATCAAAATTCACGGTGTGGACTTTTTGCACGGCACCACCTATTCGATCATCCCCGACCAGATTGAGGCGGGCACTTATATGGTCGCAGCCGCGGCCACCATGGGCGATGTGCTGATCAAAAACGTCATCCCTAAGCATCTCGAATCGATCACGGCAAAGCTCATCAAGGCCGGTGCCAGCGTCATCGAATACGACGATTCGATCCGCGTGATGCGCGACGGCCCGTTGGAAAAGATTTCGCTCAAAACGATGCCCCATCCCGGCTTTCCCACCGATATGCAGCCTCAGATGACTACCCTGTTGACGGTGGCCGAAGGCACCAGCATCGTCACCGAGGGTGTGTGGGACAATCGCTTCAAATATGTGGATGAGCTCCGCCGCATGGGTGCAAAAATCCAGGTAGACGGTAAGGTGGCGGTGATCGAGGGGGTCCCCTCCCTGACTGCGGCTCCGGTGAAGGCCACCGACCTGCGCGCAGGCGCCGCCATGCTGATCGCCGCCCTGATGGCGCACGGCACAACAGAGATCGAGGAGATCTACCACATAGAGCGCGGCTACGAGGACATCATCCAAAAATTCCGCTGTCTGGGGGCCGATATCCGCAAGGTGGAGCTGCCCGACAGCGTTGCGGATAAAGCAATCTAAACGAAAAGGCACTGTAAAGGTGCCTTTTTTCACATCAACAAGACATTACCGGGGAATCGCTCCGGGAAAGGGAAGGAACCTATGGCAAGATTTTTTACCCTGGCCAGCGGCAGCAGCGGCAACAGCGCCTATGTCGGCTCGAGCGAGGCGGGAATCCTGGTGGACGCCGGTATCAGCTGCCGCAGCATCCTGGCCGGTTTGGACGCGCAGCGGGTGCCGCTTGAGCATATCCAGGCGATTTTTATCACCCATGAACATATCGATCATATCCGCGGCCTGAAGGTGCTGATGAAGCGCTTACAGGTGCCGCTCTTTGCAAGCGAGCCGGTGCTCGAGTTTCTCACCGCCAACGATGCGGTTCCAGCCGGAACGCGGTTGGAATCCATCAACGGGGAGAGCGTGCCGGTTGCAGGGATGCGTGTGAGCAGCTTCCGCACCTCGCACGACAGCATACATAGTCTCGGCTTCCGCATCGAGACAGCCGACGACCGCCGGATCGGCATCTGCACTGACCTCGGATTTGTCAGCGACGAGGTGCGCCGCAACCTGTCCGGTTGCGACCTGGTACTGCTGGAATCCAACTACGAGCCCGCCATGCTGATGAACGGCCGCTACCCCTATTACCTCAAAAAGCGGATCGCTGGCCAGAAGGGGCACCTCTCCAACGAGGACTGCGCAGCGTTTCTGCCTGAGCTGGTGCGCAACGGGACTTCACGCATCGTTCTGGCGCACCTGAGTAAGGAGAATAACCATCCCGATCTCGCCTATCAAACCGCCTTTTCGGGCCTCTGCAACAGCCGCATGGCCATGGGAGAAGACTATATCCTGAGCGTGGCAAAGCGCAGCGAGCCCGGCGAATGCCTGATATTTTAGGAGGAGCCGAAATTGCTGAATGTCCAGATCATCTGCGTGGGAAAACTAAAGGAGCGCTACCTCAGCGACGGCTGCAGCGAATACCTCAAACGGTTGGGCGCATTCTGCCGCATCCAGGTGATCGAGGTGGACGAGGAGCGCCTGCCCGACCGGCCCTCCCCCGCCCAAATCGCGGCGGGCATCGAACGCGAGGGGCGGCGCATCGCGGCCAAGCTGCCGCAGGGAGCTTACACCGTCCCCCTCTGCATCGAAGGGACCATGCTTGATTCCCCCGGCCTTGCCCGTGCCATTGACCGTGCCGCTGTAGAAGGCAAGAGCTGCATCGCCTTTTTGATCGGTGGATCGTTCGGCCTGTGGGAACCGCTCAAGCAATCCGCCCCCCTGCGCCTCTCAATGTCGCGCATGACTTTTCCGCATCAGCTGGCGCGCATGATGCTGCTCGAACAGGTTTACCGCGCGTTCCAGATCAATTCCAACGGAAAATACCATAAATAGGTGAAAATCTTTCTTAAAATCAAAAAAACATCTTGATTTTAGGAACAGATTGGGTTATAATAATTAAGCGTTCTGATTTCAGGATGCGAAATCGACCGTATGGAGATGTCGCCTAGCTGGTCGAGGGCGCACGATTGGAAATCGTGTAACCGTCAAAAGCGGTTCGAGAGTTCGAATCTCTCCATCTCCGCCACTAGAAAAACCGCATGAGTAAGCCAAAATCGGTTTGTTCATGCGGTTTTTTTATATATTGAGACATGCTTGGACAGGTTGCGAAATGGAGCGAAAAGGAGCTAAAATAATGTAAAAATCCTGTAGTAAATTGGCGTTCTGGAACTCATCTACAGTCGGTTTCTATACTTTGTGTTTATCATGGTCTGTATCAATCCAAACAATCTCAAAGCAATTGTGTAAAACAAATCCATGCAGAACCATTTGACCGCCTCCGCCTCCACAACAATGTATATGTACCATATTCGCTGTCTCAATGTTGTACTTCTTCTCAATTTCTCTCATTTTTCTAACACTTTCTGTATCTGCATTTTTCATTTTTTTCCTGGGGGCAAAAACACGCATTACATCTTCAATAGTGTCATATTTTCTAACTTTTTCTAAAAACATATCAAATTCTTTTAATATGTATCGTTCGCCTCTGTGTCGTTTATCATTTTCAACTAATCCTTTAAGGCCATAATCACGGCCTACATCCAGGTATGTTATCGATATAGACGGTCTCCGTTGCTTGGTTTTATTCAAATCCGCTGCGGCATTATAAATTGGAGAGCCTTTATTCAAAGGCCCTCCATCAATAGGAATTATCTTCCCACTTTTTTTACTCAAAACTGTCCCCCCGCATCTAATTTTCTACCAAGAGGGAACGATAATATGATCTCATATCATCAGGGGCTATCAAAGTCTGAGAAGGTTCATATTCGTCTAAACCAATCCGAGCTTTACACCAAGGCTTTTCCCTATGCGTCAAGGCCTCTAACTGTCCGCCACTAAATTCCCCATAAGTTGCCCATACATCTTCCAAAAGTTCCAATATCGAATCATCCTCAATATTATGAGCAGATTTTGAGAAGTGATTCGATTCAACCTTATCATATCCGTAATTTCTCAATGCATTCCAAAGCGACCGATTCACCGGGCCATGCACCCATGCTTCAAAATCTCCATCAAACATTTTTTTGTTATTAAATGCATACGACCAGGCTTGGGCATAGTAACACAACTTCTGTAGTTTTTTATTAGTCATTTCTTCTTTTTGAAGGAACCAGTTTGCAACGTCAAAAACGCTATACATAACGCTACCTCCTTTCACGTCAGTATCTCTACTGTCACCTAGAATGTACCACATCTTACCAAGATTTGTCCATGCGCAAATCTTATGAATTTTAATATTCTTTTTCTTTTTTATGAATATTTTGACCATTTTGCTTGCTTTTCTCACGATTTCAAACTTGACTTTCATCTTTCGCCCCACCCCGCTCTATTTTTTATTTACATTATATCCACCTCCTGCTTGGAAATTTATAGGATTTTCTACAAATGTTACACAAAACAAACTGACGCGATCTTACCAATCGCAATATATGGATAAATTTATTTTCATCATACAATATATGACGTAGACAAATTATCTAATCTCGGATATACTATAAATAACAGATCCCGTCAAGCCTCTACTCATCCAATGGATGGGAATGCGTAACATGGCGGGACTTTTGCATTAATGGGGAGAAGTGTCTGGTGCAAATACTACACAATAAGATCAGCGCCCGGAGATATAATACTATCTCCAGGTGCTTTATGCTAATTACCAAATAATTTTATTTTTCGCCTAACTTTAACAATTTTCCCAATTATTTGGTGCTATCCTCCTAACAAGGAGGTGCCATATTTTATGTTTGACTCTTTGAAAGCTGTTCGCAATGTACAAATAATTTCGCATGGCGGGGTCGCACCGCTCTCAAAAAAACAGATTGTTGGGCTCATCATCAATTTGCCAGATGCCAACAAAAATTTAACAAAAGATGAGTTTAACAAAATCTATCAGCTTTATCAAACATTTCGGAAAGACACTACAAAATCAGTATTAGATTACCAAGCCTATGTCCAAGTATGCTCTGAAATTATCGCCGAATTTGAAAAAATTGCACCTTTCAAATTTTATAACGGCGAAGATTCAGTTGATCTGGCTAGAGAAAGCGATGCCAGAAAAGAATTGCGGAGCAAAATCCGGCAGGTTGATGCCTCAATTAGAGCAGCTACAGAAACATTAGAGAATGCTATATCCGACTTGGGCGATCTCACCATTGACGACGTCGTAACAGCCTATAACGAAGGCAAAATTTCGAGCGAGGAGCGAGAGCGGCTGATTAATTCAATAGAATGCTTACAAACAATAATACAATCCCATCCTCAAATTCTTGAAGAGTTAAAAAAAGGAAAAATAGATTTGTTAAACCAACTTCGTGATACCTACTGAAATGATGCTGTTCTGTTCACTTATGATCTAATTGTAAATTACAGAAGGTGTACATTGATGACAGCAATAATGATGCTCGTTTGCAGTGATGTTGAAGAGTACCCGGAGATAAGCGTTATCTCCGGGCACTCTGTGTTACATTTTATACCCCAGGGCCTCCATAAGCGCCATTCTTTGACTATAAGTAAGTGAAAGCGAATTGATATATTCGTATACCTTTTTCTTTTTGGAACCCGATATAGAATCGCCGTGAATATCCTTATCTGCTTCTAATTTCCCAACATGTACCATAATTCCAATATAAGTTCCTGGAGATATGTCATATTTTTGCGCTGAAATTATCTTTTCATACTCATCTTCAAGTTCATAATCGCTTACTTTTTCCTTAGCCTGCGCCAGCGCCAATTCGTATACCCTTTTGACAGCGTTCGCCTTTTCTGTATCATCCAGTTTTTTATAGGCACTTGTGTCAATCATATCAAGCAGATATTTGTAAGCTCTCTGGCCTTTATCTTTCGCAAGCTCTGTATACTCATCTGCTGATAAGTCAACTCGCTTTTTGTCCACATAGAAGTATTTGGGGGCGTAACCGGGCAAAACGCCAGAATCTCCGTTTGTCTCGTATAGCCGTTCCACTTCCTCGTCAACCCTTGTTTGCTCAACTTCCGAGTAATACCCAGGGCTTAAAAAGTTCTGAAACGCTCTGCTTGCCAGATTATCGTTGACCTGCTCTCTGCCCCATTGATCCACGTAGGGTTGCAGTTTTGTACTAGCAAATGGAATTTTCGCCGCTGCTTTTTGCGTCGGATCTGAAAGCAGCTTTGGCCAACTGTCTCCAGAACTTGTGTAGGTACTGCGTCTTACGGGATCGATAGTGCGTGCTACTTGTCCAAACAATGTGGGAACTGCCTGACTTGTATACCCGGTTACAGAATTCAAAAGGAAATCGCTCAGCGGGTGATCGCTGTATCCGACCGATTTAATGCTGCTTTCCACTCCTTGAAGCATTGACATTTCCACAACCGGTTCTAACAAGTTGGTCAATCCATTAATTACTTGCGCCGGAGTTAGGTTCCCGTCGCTTTGCTTAAACTGATTCCATATTTCCGCACCCACGAAAAACGGGAGTGAAGAAGGAGCCGCCCAATCCAAGGTATAGCTTTTCCCGTCGATCTCCAATGCGTAATTCTGATGACCTTGCATTCGGTCAAATTGGCCATTTTTCTTATCCTCATCCGCACCGCCTATAACAATCCCCATTGAGGCCAAAAATGCGCCGAGCGCGGCCAAGGCTGTCCCTGAAAGCCCAGCAGATATACTATCTATTGCCTCATTAGCAGTTTTTGAGCCCTTCTTCACTTGGTATAGATCGTATGTCAATCCCTTAATCAAACCTATCGGACTATACTCTATCCCTCGCTTCACAACGTTAATCGGCGTATTTTTAAATGGCAAATTGCCTCCTATTATCAAATCTGTCGCCTTGTTGGTACGGCTGAATTTATAGATCGCGTCTGCCGTAGCGCTTGCGTCACGATAAGTCGCTTTCTGCGCTTCAGTTGTCGCATACTGCCGCGCACGCTCTAACGCCACCTTTGAAAGCTCTCCGTTGCCATTCAACGCACCCGGAGTTATCCCGTTTGCCTTCATGTATCTTGAAAGTGCATCGACATAATGCATTTTCAGAAAGATAGCGTCTTCCATCTCCATAAGATCGCCGTTTATTGTGCGTGCCCGTTCCAAAAGAGAATTTTTGAAGATTCTACGGCTATCCATAATTTCAGTGGAAGGATTTAATTTTCTTTCACCCATTATGATTTCCTTATTAGCTTCAAAATCCTGTATTGCAAAGTCTCTCAACGCCTTGTCTGGCCTTCCCAGCGTTTTGGTTCTATCCGGCAGCCCTGCAGCGCTCTCAATCACAGCTCCTATCGCGTTCTTTAGCTTCACCGCAGGCACAAATATAGCGTTGCCGACTAGATTCCTTACATGTGTTCTTGGATTTCCCAGCATAGCCAGGTATCGCCAGGCATTCCACTTCTCGACCCACGATACAGGCACCTGTTCGGCAATCTTAGTCACCGCGCGTTTCTTTGCCTGTTCTATTCCGTCCGGCGTTGTCTGTGACAAAATATCCTGTACGGCCTCTGGGGGAATTTTTATCGGCTTTTTCCCTTGTTCAATTAAATCGTTGTTCATACGATTAACCGCCCGCTGCAAGGACATCAGGTTTCCTTCCGGCGTCAGACGCTTTAATAACCGCAATGCTTGGACGTTTTGGCCCATTTCACTACCCAGTGCAGCGACCTCCGCTATCAGTCGCATTACCGCCTCAGCATCGCCGCGTTCTGCCGCCTCTTTAATCAAACATTCGCCCAGCGCAAGGTCATTCTTGGTTACGCGCCGGCCGCTGTCCAACAGTGCGAAAAATTCGCTTTCAACCTTCTCAGCGCCCCGCTGTGCAATCTGATAATTTGCATTTTCAACCGCGCGCTTATCCCGAATCGGGGCATAGGCAAAAGTTCCCGCTTCGACCTCTTTCTTTAGCTGGCGAACCATTTCATCGTCCACCGCCGAGCTTTCCGCCGCATTTTGCACAAACCGCGAAGTTTTTCCTTCCGGGGTTTCTTTGGGGAGCTCTACTTCTCTGCCCCTGGGGTCCTCGCCCGGTCTTAATGCCCCATACTGCTCCACCAGTTGCTCGGTACTCATCCGCCCTCTGCTTTCCGCAGCGCCTACCGTGTTGGGGCCGTATCTTCCTGGGGTGGAAACATCGGTAGCTGCTGCCTGGGATGAAGTACGGTAGCTCCGAAAGTTCTGCTCCAACTGTTCGGCCGCCGTTACCACAGCATCCCAATCCGAAAACAACATCGGCCAGTCTCCGGCGGAAGGATCGTTGAAAATCGTGTTGGCAAGTTCGCGCCAAATATCTTCATCTTTGAAATTCGGCTTAAATTTTTTATGCCTGTCTATTTGAGTTTGAAGGTACGGAACTGCATCTGGTGACGACATATTAAAGCACGACTGTATCGTGTCAATGTATTGAGAATATTGTTCAGGAGCATACTCCTCTATCGCGTGCCCCAGTTCGTGGCGGTAGCTGTCCCCATCGCCGACAAGAAGTATTTTTCCTCTGCCAAGGTAGAGGCCACCCTCTTCTAACATGACTGTCCTACCGTCTACGGTGCGCCTAATCGGCCCGTCAGAAAACAGAACTGTCATCCCGTCCTTTTCTGCCTGTTGCTGCACCGCCCTCTGCTGCGGCGTATAGTCTACTTCTCTTGGTTCCCGGAATTCATATGTTCTTCTTTTCTTTGGCGTCTCCACTCGCGTAATTCCGCCTTCTCGGACGGCGTCAAATCCATCTCCCAGGCTTTTCCGAACCGCTTCCACTCCAGTGGCGTCAGCATCGGAATTATCACGTCCCTCATATCGTCCTCTTCCTCCATCGGCTCCAACTGCTTGTTGTCCTGCTCCGCCATCTATTTCCCCGCCTTTCGTTATTTCATTATCCACAGTATAACTTTGCTGTGTGCGGTTTGCAAGCTCTTCGGCTGTGGGTAGGTGGGGTTTTGGTGCATATGGCAAGCCGTTTTCCTGTTGCGCCGCAAGTCTCGCTTGATTTGCCTGCAATTCCTCCGGAGTGGGCAAGTGGGGTTTTGGCGCTTCCGGTAGGCCCGCCGTAGCGTTGACATTGTTGCGCGGTTGTGGTAGAGTTGGAGCAGAAGAAGTTTGCCCACTGCTCGTTTGGACGTAAGGCTCGGGGTGCGAAAGCGCATCGGCCATTGTGGGAGACTTCTCAATGTTGCGTGGAGAATGCGAATCCGTTTCGGACGTACGGACAGGGCCCTCATTGGGGGCAAATGTCGTCGCAGTAACACGCAGCATTTTATTTTGTGCCAGTTCCTCTGGTGAAAAATCGCTTTGAGGATTGACAGCACTGTCCATTTGTGATAAATTTTGATTGAAAGAAGCAACTGATGTACCATTGGTACCGATTGGGTTTTGTCCCGACGGGCCGCCTGGCAAGGTTGCTTCTTTCTTTATGCCATAATTGTAGACTTGGCTTTCATTTACAGCTTTCATGTCTCTTACTGCAATTCTTACGCCAAAAGTATCATCGCCTATTTTCAATGGCACATAAAAATAATTCCATCTGTAGATGTTTGGATTTCCAGCCTTATCCTGTGTGCTATATAAATATTTTGCCTTGGAGAAAATCTCGCCGGTTTTATCAATGGTTGCCGCTTTTGTCTGCGTTATTTTTTCCAACACTTCCTTGATACCCACATCGTGCAGTTTGGCTTCCAAAATCCTTCCATTGAGGTTTAGTTCAATCGGTTTCCCTTTAAAATTTTGCTCGAGGAAATTGCGTAGCAGCGATTTCACTTCCGCTGTTTTCTGCCGAATGACTGGTATTCTCTCCGCCTTTTTTTGACTTCGCAAATCGGGAAAGTAAGAAGCAAATTTCTCCAAATCTGTATCTTGTAATTCCACATACTCACCAGCCGACAACATCTCGTCTGAAACTTCGCTGGTAATTTGAGCTTTTGTTTGCTGATCGGAGTAGTCAACATTTCGCCAAACCTCAGCCTGAGTGTCCTTGAATTCTTCCAAAGAGATCAATGTCTTTTCTTCTGATGGGTCGCTATTCGCCTGAACCTCCCCTGCTGTCAGTCCAGATTCCTTATCCAGTTTGGACGACAAGAAATCTGTAGTCTGTCGGGCCGCGCCGTACAACCCGCCCGCAAACGCGCCAATTCCAGTGTTGTATAGCTGCTCTTTGATGTCCCTCGGTGTGTCTTTGTCCAGTATCAAATTTTCATACAGGCGTTGTAAATCGTATTCCAAAAATTCTTCGCCGCCCTCAGACGCCGCATCGCCGAGCAGTTCCACCAGTTTGTTGCCCGATAGTTTTGAAACATAGTTGACAATTTTTTGGGGGACTTTGCCGGAATTGAGGAGCTTTTTACCCACAGCTTCCCCAAGATCGCCGCCAAAACCGCCAATAGATTCTATCCCCGCTGAAATTGCTCCGGAACCCAACATCATCGCGGCGGCTTGATCTGAACTGTATCCTTCATCAAGAGCTTGTTGTCCGGCCTGCGCTCCACCTGTAAGGCCGGCATAAACAGAAACGGGAAGCCCCGTAACAGATGCTGCCGCAGCGTCTCCAAGCAGTTGTCCCGAGGAAATAAGAGCGTCGGTGAAAAATTGCTCAGGGCCGCTTTTCCCGTTCATCAGCAATTCTCGCCCTTTTCTCTGGTTATCTTCCAAATGCTGCGTAATCCAATCCTTTGTGGTCGGGTCTCTATCCTTCAACAACTCTGGGAGAAGCCCTGTGTATGACTTTCCAGCAAGCTCCATTGCCTCGTCAAAATCCAAGGGCCCTTCTTGCGCTTTGCGGAAATACTCCTGTTTCGCGGCTTCCGCCTCTTGCCCCATCTTTGCTTGTTGGTTAAGACCATAAGTTACAAGCTGCGCTATTTTCGTCGCCGGGGTGATTGTATCCATGACTGCTTTCGCCATATCCCCAATCGACGGGTCATTCTCCGTCATTGCCCGCGGAGGATTCCTGACAGGGTTCGCCTTTTCCTGATAGTTCAGGTAATTCCGATAGCTGCCGCGCGGCGCATTTTCAACAGAATTAAGCTTCTGATAGCCGTATCTGTCGTAAGGCAACGACTGCTGCACGGGTAGCCCCGCCGACTTCGGCGGGGCTGTTTTTGTGCTCGCATATTTCCTATTGAACTCTTGGGTTGCTGCATTGAACGGGTTTACAAGCGGTTGGGACGACGGCCTATTTTTGCTCAGATAGATTGTCGGCCGATTTGCCGAATTCTTGTTTTTTGTCTCATCGTCCAAATAGATTGTGGGGCTTGTGTTCAAATAAATTGCGGCCATTTTATAACACCTCACATGATGTCAATTCCGTACTTCTGAGCAAGAAGTCTCGCGTCTTGTTCCGTAATTCTTCCAGCGTCCACTTGGCTTTGAATGGCATAAGCCACTTCATTCAATATTTGATCCTGCGCAAAATATGCATTCGCCGGGTTTGTTTGCAGCCTGTTTTCCATTGCGTCATAGAACTTTTGCGCTTCGCTTGACAACTTCGGAGAATAAGCCACGCCCGTGTAATACTGGTAAGCCTGCCTGGCCTCATCGCTGTCCACTCCGCCGTCCAGTAGAGACTGCGCCTGTGCCAGTGATAGCTTCGGCTTGTAGCTCGCCCCAGCGGCCGCCAGCTTGGCGGCATATTCCTGCTGCAAAAGCCGCTCATTCTCCGCGGCCTGAGCCTGCTGCAAGCTGATATTCTGCACCTGCTTGAGGTAATCGGCTTCAAGGTCGGCAAGGGAGGTGTCGCCGTTGGCCCTCACCTGCGCGATATTGGTGTTGAGATCATTCAAAGCGTTCTGATACGCCCTTGTAATCTCGTTCACCTGGTTGCCGTAACTGGTGTCCAGCCCGACAAGGGAGCTTTCCGCCAATCCGCTGTTTGCAATACCGGCCGCGCTCATCTGTTGGGGCAGATTCATAAGCGCCTGCTGCTGACGTATGTAAGCCTCCTGCGCCGCCTGCGCCCGCTGCTCCTCCAAAACCGGCCTTTGGCTTTCCAACCGGTCGACCGCCGCCTCAATCTGTGCCTCCCTGGCCTTCCTTGCGGCCCTTTCCTGCTCCTTCGCCAAGCGTCTGGCCTCGTCATAGTAGGAATCCGTGCTACCCCCGCTGCTCGATGTGCTGGAGCTTCCCGCACCGGATGTGCTGGGCGCTTTCGGCGTGCTGGGGGCCTTCGGTGCGCTGGAGCTGCTTGTACTCCCGCTGGTTTTGTTGTTATTGCGCGGGCCAAGCTGTGCCGATTGCCCCTCGTATCCCGATTGGTATCCATACCGGCGGTTAACATCATCACTTTTATATGATTGACCTGGAGTATAATAAGCCATTGTCATTCCTCCTTCACGATCGGGTTATATCCCTTGCTTTTTAGTTCTTGCACTTGTTTTTCCGCATTCTTGCGATCTCGATACGCCCCCACCTGCACCCGGTAGAGCTTGTCGGGCTGGGGCGGGTTCACCAGCGCCCTGACCCTCTCGCGGAAGGTAAGCCACGCCTCCGGGTGCTCCACATACCACAGCGGGCATTTCTTCCCCGTCACATCGTAGTGCCGAATCACATCTTTGCCCGGGTCAAACCCTCTCCGCTTGCAGATGTCCGCTGCCAGTTCCGCCAATGCCTCCTCCGTCACGGCGCTGAACTTCCCAGTCTTGTCCGGGTGGCACACCTCGATGTTGATGCCGTATTTGTTCCCTTGGCTCGCACCGTAGGAGATTTCCTCCTCCGGGATGCACCGGATGACCTCCCCCTGAAGCCCCACCACATAGTGCGCCGAAACGTAGGTCGCATGGGTTGTGGCAAGGTTGTCGAAGTAGTCCCGGTTGTTCTGCGCCGTGCTGCCAGGGTTGCCCACATAGTGCACGATCACCTTCGTGGGCCTGATCTTCGTCCCCGGCCGGCTGTAGGGGTTTATACGGATGAGCTGTTCCCTGATCTCCATGGCCTCACTCGTCCTTCCCCGACTGCTTCACAAGCTGGTTTGCATATACGCTGCACCCCGCCGCGAGAATCCCCTGCGTCAGCGCCACAAAAACGGCCTGTAACGCATCTTTGTAACCTGTCATGTCCGTGGTCGCCAGCACCCAGACGACGGCCAGCAGCACGCCGGCAGCGCCCAACGCCAGCGGAATATACTTGTCCGCAAATGCCTGGGCCTTTTTTAGCCCCGCGCCCAGCAGGTACAACACCGGCGCCAGAATCAGCAGTTCGGGCTTTATGTAATTCATGATCTGCTCCATATTATTCTTCCTCCTTAGGCTCGGTCGGAAGCTCCCGCAGAACTTCCAACAATTTTGTGATCGTCCCGTTTCCGCCGAGCGCGTGGTACTGCGTGTACATCGCCTCGGCGTTTTCCATGCCGTAAATGGGGCAATAGCCCTTTGCGGAATAGTGGTTGTAGGTCTGGATGATGCGGTCGCGCAGCAAGGCCTGAATCCCCAGCTTCACCGCGTCCTGCTCCTTCATGTACTGTTTGAACCGGCTGGACAGGGTGCGGTAGGCGAGGCCCAACAGGGATAACGCCGCGCCGAACAGCACCTCCAGCC
>NZ_JACRST010000020.1 GCF_014384885.1 Ligaoa zhengdingensis | reverse complement strand
AACGCGAAGCTGGATGAGGGAGCGAATGTTCCCGCGACAGTGATCGACGCCCTGAAGAACAAGGGCGTGACCGGAATCTTCGAGATCGGCGGCAAGGATTACGCAGTGAACGGCGCAGGCGAGCTGAAGGGGTACAATGCGGCGGCAGTGTATTACACCTCCGATGAGGTCAAGGCGATGGCCGGCACTGCGCCTGCTGCGAGCGGCAATGCCCCCGCAGCGAACAGCAACCCGGAGACGGGCGGCGAGGTTCCCGCGGCGGTGGCGCCCGCAGCGCCCGAGGCGACGGTTCCTGTGGAGCCGGTCGTACCCGAAGTCCCCGCGGTGATCGAGCCCGCAGCCCCGGCTGAGGCGGAAGCGCCTGCGGCGCAGGTGGAAGCAGCCGTGGAAGAAAACAACAACAGCTTTGTGATCGGTGCGCTGATCGTCCTTGCGCTGTTGGCGGCTGCGGCTGCCACAGTTGTGGTGATCCGCCGCAGACAGCACGAGCTGGAGAAATAAGCTTTTCCTTTCCTTTTTTTCCTCTTATTATATTTTCCTAAGGCGGAGGCGCGGTGCGGCAGGTTGCTGCACCGCGCTTTCGCCGTCAGTGGGCAGCACGAAAACTGATCCGCAGCGGGAAAAAGAAGAGCGCCCGGCGTTCCCTCAGGGGGGAGCGCCGGGCAATTTCTTATTATGACGATATCACGGGGAAATCGATCCCTTTCCTTGACCGTGCTGGAAAGAAATGTTAGACTGAACTGTAATCAACTGGTACTGTGAGGGGAATCCTGTGAATCAAATTGAAGCGAAAACATTGCGGCTCTGCGCAATAGCCATTTTGGCGATGCTGTTGTTGGCCTGCCAGTCGCTATGTTTTGCGGCTGAGACAGAGAAAGCCGAGGTTCTTCGGGTGCCCTTTACAGAGGTCGAGGGACTGATGGAAACCGCTGAGGACGGAAGCCGCCACGGCGTTATCGTGGATTACTTCAGTGAGATTGCCAAATATACCGGCTGGAAATATCAATACATCGATACTGAACCCAGGCGGATGGTGACAGAGTTCTTAAACAGGGAATATGACCTAATGGGCGGAACGTATTATTCGCCGGAGTTTGAGGAGCACTTTGCCTATCCAAACTACAGCTGTGGGCACAGCAAGGTGCTGCTGGCGCGCCAGCACGAATACAGTGTCAGAAGTTATAACGTGGAAAGTCTGGATGGAAAGACCATCGGTGTCTATGAGAACGCCCAAGAGGGCATCCGGCGGCTCAATGAATATCTTTTGATGAATGCGGTAGACTGTACCCTCAAATCCTATACTTACGATCAGCTCACCCACACCTCCTTGACCGAACGCCTCAAAAGGGGTGAGGTCGATCTGGTATTGGAGAGCATTGCCGATGATTGCTCGGAGCTCCATGTAGTCGCCGCCTTTAACGCGCAGCCCCATTATATTGTCACGGCTGCGGATAACCAAGAAATTTTGGATCAGCTCAATTTTGCGCTGGAAAATATCATCGATTCCAATCCGAATTTTGCTGAAGAACGCTATGCTGTTCACTATCCCAACAACATCGTATCCAATGTGTTTTTAAACGAACAGGAGCTGGAGTACATTCGGCAAAAAAAGGTGGTGACTGTGGCGATGCTGAAAAGTTATCATCCCCTGGACTGCCGGGTCACGGAGGACGGCTCCCACAACGGTATGGTGCCCGACTTTTTGGAGAAGGTCACGGAGTTCACAGGATTAAAGTTCGAGTATCTCTATGCCGATGACTATTTGGATATGCTCAATATGGTACAGGAGAAACAGGCGGATATCGCGGGTTTCTATCTCGGCAGCGAAGCGGAGGCGGTCCAGGACGGGTTGGCGCTCACCAAATCATATGTAACGATGAATGATATCATTGTGCACAACAAGTCTGTCAGATACCCAGCGGACGGGCTGGCCGCACCGAACGAGCAGGAGATACAGCAGCACTATTTGTACAATGCGGTGCCGGTCACGCGGTTTTATAGCGGTGTCGATATCAGTTTTGCTCTGTCCTGGCCTGCGCAGGCGGAGCTGCTCACCCTGCTGAACAAATCGATCACCAGGCTTTCCGACGAAGAAAGATCGATGATCGCCAATCAGAATATGATTTCTGTCAGCAAGAGCCGGTTTGCACTGGAGGATTTGGTCTATTCCAATCCCGTCATGTTTGTATCGGTCGTCGCCTTGGTTCTTTTTCTCGCAGTCTTTGTGATCCTCATGCTTGCGCGCTACCGTATGCGCGCCGCCGTGATGCGCAGCGAATTGGAGAAAGCGGGAGCGGAAAACAAGGCAAAGGGAGCGTTTCTCTCCCGTATGAGTCACGAAATCCGCACCCCCATGAATGCGGTGGTTGGGTTGTCCGATCTGACCAGCATGATGAAGGGAGTCCCCGAACAGGTGCAGAGCAACCTCGTCAAAATACGGGCCTCCTCCCATTATCTGTTGGGACTGATCAACGATATCCTGGATATGAGCCGCGTCGACAGCGGAATGTTGACCCTCGTTTCAGAGCCGTTTTCCCTCAAACGTATGCTGACCGATCTGAAAAGTATGATGCAGGCCGAAGCACAGCGGCAGGGGTTGGAGTTCACAATGGAAGCCGACGTCCTCCACGAAGCGCTGAAGGGGGATGAAATCCGTCTGCGGCAGGTGCTCACCAATCTGCTTTCCAATGCGCTCAAATTTACGCCGCCTGGGGGACGCGTCCAACTGCGCGTGGTGGAAACCGGCGCGGATGAGCAGGGAGCGACCTTTAAATTCCGTGTCATCGACGACGGCAATGGAATTTCCCCGGACGACCAACAGCGGACATTCGACGCCTTCGAGCAGGCGGGGACCAGCCAGTCCCGCAGCCAAGGCACGGGACTGGGGCTTCCCATCAGCAGCATTGTGCGCCTGATGGGCGGCGAGCTAAAGCTCGACAGCGAATTGGGGAAGGGCAGCACCTTCTATTTCACCGTCGCACTGCCCTTTGGGAAGTTGCCCGAAGAGGCGGATGTCTCGGGCGATACCGCGCTTCTCGAGGGGTACAGGCTCCTGCTGGTGGAGGACAACGAGCTGAATGCGGAAATTGCGGCGCAGCTGCTTGAGATGCAAGGGGCGGCCGTTCAGGTGGCGCCCGATGGAAAGCAGGCGGTCGAACGGTTTGCCAGCTCCGCGCCGGGGGAGATCCAGGCGATCCTCATGGACATTCAGATGCCGGAGATGAATGGATTGGAGGCGACGCGCGCCATCCGTGCGCTCGACCGTCCGGACGCGGCTTCCGTTCCCATCATCGCCATGACGGCGAATTCCTTCCAGGAGGATATCGATGCGGCGATGCAGGCCGGAATGAACGGCTTTATCGCCAAGCCGCTGGATGTCCATATCCTCTATACAACCATCCTCGATCTGCTGCGGAAGCATCGGGAATAGAAGAATGCTTTGTGCGGTCCCCCTCGTCCAAGCCGGACGCGGGGGACCTTTTGCGTGCAACTCCGTTTTTCCAAAACCTGACACAGATTTCACAGAAATGGGATTTCTCCCCGGCTTTCTCATCGGATATAGTGGTAGTGCCAATGGAAAAAGAAATCATCAGGAGGGAAAACCCATGAATCAACGAATCAGGCGCACAATCGCCGCACTGCTGGCTGCGGCGATGATGTTTTCCTACGGCGGCACGGCGCTCGCCGCCGAGGTGACCACATCCCCTGCGGAACAGCCGGCCGCAGCGGCGGAGATGCTTTCTGTTGCGGAGCTAGAGTCCCCGCGGGCGGCCGCCGATGATCCGGGACAGCCCCAGCCGATGGATACCTCCATCTCGGCACTGAACGCGGAGTTGGAGGGGGAGCAGCCGATGGAGAGCGGAGAAACCCGCACCCTCACCGTCACCACCGACGCCACGGTCAGCGGTCCGGTTGATCTGACCGTATCGGTCGACGGCATGGGCTATGTACGCGACGGCCTGGAGCTGCATTGGAACGGCGCGCGCAACACGCGCGACGGCTTCGACGCGGCGGCGGATGTCTGGGAGGACCTAAGCGGTCAGGGGAACGACTTGGCCCTCACCCTGGATGCACAAAATTACTGGGATGAGGAGGCGGGCGGATTCCGTCTGAACTGCAAGGAATTCCCGGTGCCTCAGGGTCTGGTGGATCTCGTCAACGCCGATGCGTTTACCATCGAGCTGGTGCTGGACGACTACACCCTGTTGGGCAGCGACTTCGGCACCATCCTTTCTTCGGCAAACGATAACTTCAGCTACTTCCATCGCAAGTCCAATGGGGTGCTGGAATTCAAAAATGCCTCCAACAACCGGCCGACCGCAGCGGGGGCTGAAAGCATCCTGCAGGGCTCCACCGGAGCAGTGGTATTCGAGAAGGGCGCCACCAGCTTCCTCTATGTAGACGGCGAGGCGGTGTCCACCTTTACCCCTTCGGTCAATATCGGCGCCAACGCCATGAAGCTGGGCCACGCCGACAATACCCGCAAATTTTCGGCCCTCATCAAAGCCATCCGCATCTATGACCGCGCGCTGTCCGCTGAGGAGCTCGCCCACAACCGCATGGTGGACGAGATGGGCGCAGGGATCCAGGGCAGGGTGGGGGACATCCCACTGGATGAAGGCAAAGCTACGGTCACAGCGGAGTTCACAGAAGGTGTGGCGGAGCTTCCCGTCGTCCTGCGCGGCGCGGGCGACTACACCCTCACCGTGACCGCGGGCGAGGCGTCCGATTCGGTGGACCTCACCCTGACCAGCCCCTACGCCGCCATCGCGGGCCTGCTGGAGGGTCTCGCGGTGGAGTATACCACGGCGATGGGTGAGGACGAGATCGAGGCCCTGGTGGCGGAAGAGGCCGCCGCACGGCTGAATGATGAGGACAGCGGCGTCACCTTTGAGGAGCTCTCTGTCGAGGCGGATCGGCTGGAAGCGGGCGTCTATCGTTTGACGGTCGAGCTGGATGGTTTGCCCATCCGCTTGGATGTCCAGGTCGCGGAGACCATCCTCTACACCGACGAGGAAAAGACGCAGCAGGCGGCCAACCTGCTTTGCAATCAGCTCTTCCCGGTGCCGGAGGACCTCACCGGCGACCAGCGCACTGACGCGGTGCTGAAGCGCGGAAGACAGATTTTGGAGGACAGCGAATTTGCCGCAGCGGGCGGCGCAGTCGCTGTGGAGGATCAAGGCGACGGCCGCTTTCTGCTCCAGCTGACCTTGGGCGAAGCACAGGAGGAGACCGCTGTCACGGCAAATGTGGTCTCCTGGAGCGATTCCTTCGCGCAGACCCCCGCAGGAGAGCTCCCCGAGGGGTGGAAGCTGGCCGCGGCAGAGGGGGTGACCGCCGAAGTGAACGACGGCAAGCTGCTGTTCACAGCCGCGAACGACGATTCGGGCAGCTCCCGCCTGCTCACCCCCATCTGCCCGGACGGCAAGGTGCCGGTCCGCTTCACCTATGAGGCCGACATCCGGTTTGTCGAGGCCAATAGCGACAGCCGCTGGGCAGGGCTCATGTTCCTTTGCCAGGGGGATACCTGGTACCAGAGCATTGCGCGGCAGGATGCGACCGCCGCCAACGGGATGGAGTTCGCCCACTGGAACAACGGGTGGAACGTCATCAATAAGGGCAGCTACAGCGAGGCGCTCGCGCCTGAAAAGACCTACCACTTTAAGGCGGTCTATGAGAAAAACACCCTGAAGCAGTATATCAACGATGTTCACATGCTGACCACGCCGCTTATGGCGGAGACCGATGGCTCCTTCGGTTTCTCCTCACGCGGCGTCACCCTGGAGATCAGCAACGTCAAGGTGGAGCTTGTCCCCGGGCCTAAGGCGAGCGCGAACTTCTCGGCCGACCTGTATGAGCCAAAGACCGGGATGCCGCTGCCGCCCACCGTGGTGCAGGAGGCAGGGACCGATACCCAGGCGATCTTTGGGGCGGAGAAACGGCCCGCCACGGTCATCGTCTACCCGGACGAACAACTGCGGGTGCTCGACCGCCGGGGCGAGCTGATCGAAGCCTCGATGGACGACTATCTGGAGGAGGCCTGCGTCAACACCATGCCCGCGTTTTATCTGGGCAGCGACGCAGCTGCACAGGCGGTGAGCGCTTACATCGGGGAGAACGGCGTGCTCGACGCCTTCGTGATGGCGGACGCGGCACACGCCGAATGGGTGCGCACAGTTGCCGATGAAAATGCGCCGGTCCGCGGCATCATCGATTTCACCGAACTGCCCGCCGATCCCACCGACGCGCAGCTCTGGGAGGTCGTGACCACCACCAACGTCAACCACGCCAAAATCGCGGTCATTCCCGAGCGGGCAGCCTCCTTCGAGACGGTGCGATACCTGCAAAGCCGCCTCATCACCGTCTGGGTGAGGTGCTCCAGCGAGGCATCGGCGCTGCACGCGCAGATTACCAGCGGCGCGAACGGCATCGTCACCGAGGATTACAAAGCGGCTATCGCTGCCATCGAGAGCTACGACGAGATCACCTTCCAGCGCCCCGCGCTGATCACCGGCCACCGCGGTATGCCCAGCCGGTACATCGAAAACACCCTGCGCAGCGCGATCGGCGCATATGAGGCCGGCGCGGATGCGATCGAGAACGATGTCTACATCACCACCGACGGCGTAATCGTCATCGACCACGACGGCAATACAGGCCGCATGTACGATCAGGCGCTCCCAGTCGAGGGCTCCACCTGGGAGCAGCTCAAGGCGCTCAAATTCAAGGAAAGCTACCACCCGCAGGAGGGGGAGCGGATGAGCACCCTCGCTGAATTTTTTGAAGCGTTCAAGGGCAAGGATGTCGTCCACTTCATCGAGATCAAGTCCTCCCAGCCCAAGATCGTGGGCGCGGTGCGCCAGCTCGCTGAGGAGTACGGCGTGGTGGATCAGTGCGTGGTGATCACCTTCAACTACAACATCATGCAGGAGATGCGCAAGACCTGGCCCGAGGTCTCGTGCGGCTACCTCACCGGGCTCACCGATACAGGCAGCGCGCAGGGCAACGTCAGCCAGATCTGCGCCAACGTGCAGCCGGTCAACACCACCTTCAATCCATCCTTCAGCAACACCGCGGCGTTCGCACAGGCTTTGAAGGACGCCAACCAGCGCGGCGTCACTTTCTGGGCCTGGACGATCAACGGCTATGGCGGTATGAACGCAGCCGCCCTGATGGGCCTCAACGGCATCACCACCAACGACGCCTACCGCTTCGCCGATTATCCCGAGCAGGTGATCGCCCAGGATGCGGCGCTGCCGGTCTACGATGCGTCCAATCCCGAGTCGCTCTACCTGCCGCAAGGTGTGACCAAATCCTATCTGAACCAAGAGCTGGACGGCCTCGACTATCAGTTGGTGCAGATCGGCGGCGTTCCGCTTGAGAAGCTGGAGACCGAGGCCGGGGTGCGCTATTACGCCAGCGAGAACGGCACGGCGACCGCCATGCTCAAGATCGAGCAGACCCTGCCGGAGACCGGCGAGACGGTCGCGCTCTACTCCAACCCTTTCACCCTCACGTTCACCGGTGACGAACCCACCGACGTGGACAAGACGGCGCTGAAAGCGCTGATCGAGACAATCGATGGCAAATACGAGGCGAGCCGCTATACGGCGGCGAGCTGGGAGGCGCTGACCGAGGCGCTGACCGCAGCGAAGGCTGTCATGGCCGATGCGGCCGCAACCCAGCAGCAGGTGTTCGATGCGTACCTCGCGCTGGTGAAGGCGCGCGACGGCCTGACCTACGCGGTGGATACCAGCCTGCTTTCGCTGGCGATCGAGCTGGCGGAGGAAGCACTCAAGGACGAGAGCCTGTCGAGCCTCTCCAAGACAGAGCTCCAGAAAGTGGTGGACTCGGCCAAAGCGGTGCTGAACAACAGGGACGCGACCCAGGCCGAGATCAACGCGGCGTATACCGCGGTGATGACCAGGATCACCGAGCTGGTGAAAGCGGACAAGAGCCTGCTGAGAAGACTGATCGCGACGGCGGAAGGATTGGACAAGATGAACTACCGCCCGAGCGGCTGGGCGAAGCTGGAGACAGCTTTGACGGAAGCCAAGGCTGCGGAGACGAACGTCAATGCGACCGAGGCGATGATCAAGGCAGTTTGCGACAAGCTGGTTGAAGCGATCAACGGTCTGGTCAACGCACTGAACTACACGGGCATCAACAGTGCGATCGAGTTCGCGGAAAAGATTCTGGCGGACAGCAAATACGACGAAGCGACCAAGGCCGGTTTGGTTGAACTGGTAGAGGAAGCGAAAGAGCTGCGCGAGAAGGAAGACGCGGCGCAGGCGGAGCTGGACGCGATGGCGGCGGAGCTGACCAGAGCGGCGGCGAAGGTGCGTCTGGCGCAGACAGTTGCGGATGCGAACGCACGGAACGCGGCGAACTACACGGCGGCGAGCTGGAACGCGATGCTGGCGGTGAAGGCAGGCGCGGAAGCGGTGCTGGCGAACCCGAACGCGAGCGAACCGGAGCTGACTGAGGCGGCCGCCGCATTGACGAGCGCGGTCAAGGGCCTGGTGCGGAAGAGCAGCGGCTCGAAGGGCACGGCGTCGAACGTGAACAGCGACGACTACTGGTCGGGCGTAATCGAGAAGATCAACAGCGCGGACAAGGGCGACACGATCGGCGTGAAGATTGAGGAGGGCGCGATGATGCCTGCGACCGTGATCGATGCAGCGGCGGCGAAGGGAGTCAAGCTGAAGATCGAAATCGGCGGCAAGGAATACCTTGTGAGCAATTACAAGATCGACGCATTCGCGGTGTACTACAGTGCGGCGGAGCTGATCGCAATGGCGGACGGCGAAGCGCAGGCGCCCGTGGCAAGCGGTACGGCGAACAGCAACCCGGAAACGGGCGGGTCGGTCGAGCTCACGGCCGCTCCGGCGGTCCCCGCAGCGTCGATCCCCGCGGCGCAGGAAGAGGCAGGCGTGATTGAGCCGGCGAAGGAAGCCGCGCGGAAGGGCGGCATCCCCCTGTGGATGATCGCTGCTATTGCTGCGCTGGCGGTCGCATCCATCGGCGTTGGGGCGCTGATCGCAGAGCGCAGAACCGCTAAACAGCAGTAGTTTTCATTTCAATATGTGGATACCGGACTCCTTCCCCGTACAGCGGGAAGGGGTCCTCTTTTCTTCCTCTGATAAGGTCTGCGAAGTTTCAACGTATGGCTTGAAAGGTGTTCGGAGATATAGTAAAATTGTGTTGAACTTTGATTTTGTTGTTGGAGTCAGATGCGGATTGATGGAGAGGTTAAAATGAAAGGGTTTAAACGGGGCAATCCTTTGTTTTCTTTATGCGGTTTGAATTGTGGACTTTGCCCGATGAAAATTGGTGGGCACTGTTCCGGTTGTGGGTTTGGAAATCAATCCTGTAGGATTGCAAAATGCAGCCTGGAACACGGCAGTGTGGAGTACTGCTTTCAATGTGAAGAGTATCCCTGCGGGAGATATGAGCATATTGACGATTACGACTCGTTTATCACCCATCAGCATCGGAAATCGGATTTGGAAAAAGCGGAACACATCGGAATGAGCGCCTACAATCAAGAACAGGAAGAAAAAGCGGAGATTTTAGAGGTTCTCTTATCTGATTATAATGACGGGCGACGGAAAACCTTCTATTGTGTGGCGGTAAACCTTTTAGAAATTGATGAAATAAAGGGTGTTCTGAAAAGCATAGAGGAAGATACAGAATTGAGAAATATGGATATGAAAGAGAAATCAGCTTATATTGTAAAGAGATTTAAGGAACTGGCAGAAGACAATAAGATTGACTTGAAACTGCGAAAAAAGAAATCTTAGGATATAGGAATGAGACCATTTTGACTATGTTTGAATCAATAAACTTTTAGGGTGTTTTGAGGTTGAGGCTGATTTGCCCTCATAATACCGGTCCTTCTTGCGGCTTGACAGGCGGCGGTTCTTCTGCTATGATAAGCTACTCCCCATAAACGCGGGGATAAAATTAAACCGAACAGAAAGGAAAGCGGAGAATGGAAAAGTTTGTACCGTTTGAGAAACTCTCCAAGAAAAAGCAGCGGGAGCTCTGTGCCAAGCGGCGCGGCGGTTGGGGTGCGCTGAATCCTGTCACCCGCAGGCCGGAAAATCCGAAGGCATATAATCGCAAAAAGGCGCGGAAATGGAGCGATGATTCGTCCATGACCGCGCCTTATTATTTTTATTAAAAGGGAAAGGGCTGGAGCTGCAGATCATACGGCGCAGTACAGCCGCATTCGCGTTTTCAATATAAAAAAGCACCGGAGCAAAGCGAACTTTACTCCGGTGTGGGAAGGCCGGTTAACACCAATATTTTCTTGATAGCGGAAAAATGCCGCGTCTAGGGCAACCTTTCCAAAAAGCTGGTGGCAGCAGCAGAGGATTGATTCAGAGGCAGGCCGATTTTTGAGCGGTCAGCGAGGAAATCTGACATCAAAAGGGGGATAATCCCCCTATGAAAAAAAGCGAAAGCATATGCTTTTTTGGAAGGGACGGTTAAAACCGATATATTTCGGTAACGGAAAAAGCCGCCCGGCAGGGCGGCGCTCGCAAAAAGTTGGTAGCGCCGCGGAGGCGTCGTGAGGGCGCCCATAAGCGAACAGCCACAGCAAGCGTGACTTTTTGCGAAAAAGGAGGAGCAGTGAAATGAGTGCGCTCTGACTTATAAAAATAAGTCGGAGCAAGCGATATGCAGCTTGCTCCGACGTGGCGGATGAGGTGGGATTCGAACCCACGAGCCGCTTTCGCGACTACCGCATTTCGAGTGCGGGCCGTTATGACCACTTCGATACTCATCCATAGGATACGGTTGATATTATAGCAAATTTCCGCAGAAAAGGCAAGTCCCATTTCCATGATTTCGTGAAAAATATCGGGCTGCCCCACCGCGCCGGCTCTGTTTCGGCGCGATCGGTGACAGCCCGATCAGCAGTTCAAAATTACAGATTGGGACGAACTGGATTCGGATTCGCGGTGATGCTCACGGAGGTGTTCGCGCTGTCCACCAGCTTCGCCATCACAACAAAACGCTGGCGGTTGCTGGAGCCGAACCGGCGGGTGCAGGTGGAAAGGGTGATGATCTTGTCGCTTCCGGAGACCGGCACGTCGTAAATGTGCTCACTGCGCGCCTTCGCTCCATCGATGATCCACTGTCCGCCCGCAGAGGAGATATAGTTGAAGTCGATGTCGGTGTAGAACGCCGCAAAGATTTGCCAGACCATCTCATTGCCCTCAGTAGAGAAGTAGAGATAGGGGTGGCTCTGCGCAAAGGACAGGTGCTGGAACGCGGTCAACTGCGCAAAGTGGGTGTCCGAAGGGGACCCGATGCGCGGGTTGGCGCTGTAATTGGTCCAGTTGTGGCCGTAGATCACCGTGTTGGGCGACAGGCCGCCGGATACGCTGCAATTGCTGTCCACCCAGATGACGCCCTGTTTGCTGTAGTTCTTATCATAGCCCTTGGCGGTATAGTAATCGGTAGTGGGGCCCTGCACCACGGGATAGTTGATGTTGGTGCCGGGAACCTTGAGCCAGCCGATCACATCGCTGTTCTGCGCTTTCCAGGAGGCGATGTTATCCACACCGGAGCCGCCGGAATTGGTGGTGACCGGCGCCACAACAATGGGCTCGCCCTCAGCGGTGGTGATGGAAGCGGCCGCCTGCGCGCTGTAAAGCTCCTGCAAAAGCGGATGCACCGACACCCCCGGAGCCACGTCGAGATAGCTGACGACATAGGCTTCTTCAGAATAACAGGGCATCACATCCAGGTCGGGGATCGAAACCGGAAGGGTGGCGCTTTCCCCCTCCACCTCGCCGTCCGCTGCCTGCGCCACCACAACGGGGGCGTCGGGCTGGCTCAGGCTTTGGCACAGGTGGGTGATACCGAATCCGCAGCCCGTCAGCAGGACGAGCAGCATGGACATGCGAAAGATGGCTTTGGGCGGGATACGCCGCCGACCGCGCCGTGTGCGGCGTCTGCTCCTCCCTTGATACTCAGTATGCTCGCTTCCGGGTGCTCTGTGAACCGGCATGTGCGTAACCTCCCATAGTTTTCCAAATCGTCGCTATTTTGGACAACAGACGGCTAGGCCGCCTTTTCTAGTGGATATTATAGCACATGTAGGTGGCATTTGGCAATTATTTTGCCATCAATCCAAAACGTAAATATTGACATTTTTTACGCCGTTGAGCTCGCTTTCGCGGTAGGTCTCGTAGTAGAGATCCACATCGATCCGGCCGTCCATCAGGGCGATGCCGGTGTCGGACGCGATCGCGTAGCCGTACACAAAGCTGCCGTCCTCCGAGGTGATATACAGCAGAGAGTTGTAAGGGATCACCTTGGGGTTGACGGCCACATGGCCGTACTCCAGGCGGTTGCCCGAGGCGCCGCGCGCGCGGCTGCCAGCGCTGTAGCCGGTGGCGCGCGCGCCCTTAATCACCTTTTCATAGGTGGTGGGCACGTTGTTCACAATTTCGTAGCCCAGGTTCAGGTCGCTCACCGGCACGTCCGCACCCACCAGAGAAATCTGGGTGACCGGAGCCTCCACCACATTTTCGCCGTCCAGTGTGGCTTCCTCCACCACGCCGTCCACCGTCCGCTCGATGTAGGTCTTGACCAGGGTGCCGGTGCGCCCCGCCTGAAGGATTTCGCTGCGCCCGTTGCGCAGTAGGGGAGTATAGCGAATTTCTTCCTCGAAGGGGATTTCCTCTTCCACCTGGCTGGTGAGGTACTCCACGCGGTTAATGACGATCTCGTCGTCGGGTTCTACAAAAGTGGAGAGCGATTTATTGATCAAGTCCTGATCGTCGATCTCCACATCCGCCTGAGAGAGAATTTCACGCACTGTGCCGCCGGTTGTATGAACCGTGAGGGTTTTGCCGTCTGCGTTGATGCTTACCGGGAACGCCCGCGTGATGGTGACCTCGGCCACCTGGTTTTCAAATCCGGTGAACGCGACAGTATCAGCCGGTCGGACCTCGATCCCCTGATTCTCCAGGATCACATTGATATCATCCTCGGAGGTACGAATGAGGATCGCCTCTTCGAGGTCGTCGTCATGGATGTACACGGTGTTGATCGATGCGGAGGTCGCGTAGACCGTGACCGAGAGCAGTGCCGCCAACCCGGATACCGCAAATGCGCGGGATCGCAGAAGGCGCAGCACCGTGAGCAGCCATTTCTGAATGGTTCTCATATTGTTCTCCTTTGGTTTTTTGTTCTTAAGGCCGGTGGGCCCTCGCCCGCTCCACACCCGAAGCGAGGCCGCAGGACAGGCCGCCTTTTGCCGGCCGCAGGATGGCCTGGGAAAACCACCGCAGCCCGCCTTAAGTCTATTTTTACCAGAGCAGTTGTCATTATATTCAAAGCAAATTGATTTGTCAAATTTTTATAAATCCCATAAAGCGCATAAATAAGCCGTTTTTTTAAAAAAAATCTTTGAATTGTGAGGAAATAGCAACAAAAATGAATATCTATGCATTGATAATTCGTCAAGACAGCCAAATTTTTAAGCGGGCGTTTGTGGAAAAATATAACAATAACATACAGATATTGTGACATATTTCTGGGTATTATATCAAATGGCGCCTTCGCCCCTTCGACGAAAAGGGGCGAAGGCGCGGGCGGAGACATACCTTATATATAATAGGCGCGCCTGCGAAATAGCCTGCCAACCCCGGTCAGAAAGAAATTTTTACCGGCGGATGCAACAAAACACGGAAAACAGATTACTAATAATATGTAAATAATTTGGCAATCCCCTCGCTTTGTGCAGCACAATATGGTATAGTAAAGTCGAACTATTTCTATCTTTTTCTGGATTGGAAAGGAAGGTGGCAAGGATGAAACTAAAACAAATCTTTTCCCTCTTGCTGAGTGCATTGTTGGTATTCTCCACATTTGGAACGGCCGTTGTTTTCGCGGAGGAAACGGCCTTGCCCAAATCGGTCTCGATCGCTGACGGCAGCATTGTCGTCAGCGCGGCAGAAACCCCGGGTTATCTCACAGTTACATACGGCGCGGACCGGACAAAAACCGCCCCGTTTCTGAACAGCACCCCAATTGTGATCACCGGCAGCTCCACCGCCAACACCATCAGTGTGGGCGGCGGACTGACTGCGGCGATCACCCTTCAGAATGTTTCCATCGCGCCTGCGGCCCCGTCGGCCGCACCGGCGCTTTCGGTTGCCGACGGCAGCGCGGTCAGCCTCACCCTGAGCGGGGCCAACAGCCTCACCGGCGGCGCGGGTGCGGCGGCGATTTCGGCCGGCGCGGCCACCCTGACGGTACAGAACACAGCTGCGGGCGGCGGCAGCCTTGCTGCAAGCGCGGGCGCGGGCGGCGTGAGCGCAATCTCCTGTGGGACGCTGGCGCTTGCGGGCGGAAGCCTCTCGGCGAATTCGGGCGCGGTGACTGGATCGGTCACGGTGAATGCCAACGCCACTTTGACTGCAAAGGGCGGCCTGAGCAACAACCTCACGGTGAAAAGCGGCACGGCCAATGTCACGGGAAATGTCTCGGGTAAACTGCTTGTTGAGGCCGGCACAGCCACGGTCAGCGGAACTGCGGGCTCGCTGGAGACCAAGGGAGGCACGACCACGGTCGGAGCAGTCGGCAAGAGCGCCGTCGTGCGCGGCGGCACCGCAACCATCAACGGTGGCATGGACAGCCTGACCGTGACGGGCGGCAAGGCCGTCTGGAACGGCGGGGACGCCAAGGCGTCCGGTATCACCATCGTCAAGGGCGGCGAGCTGGCGGTCAATGCCGGCACGCTCGGGATCACCAAATTGCAGAACGGCGGCAAGCTGACGCTCAAAAATGCCGGTCTGATGCCGGCCCGCTTCGTGCTGGAGGGCGGCAGCTACAGCGTCGCAGGCGTGGACTATTACAAAGCGGTCGTCGATGGACTGCCCGCCAACACCACAGTCTCGGTGAACGGTTCCGAATACTCCACCGGCGGCAGCGGCAGCATCACCCTCTACCTGCCTGAGGGCTCCCAAAATCTCAACATCACCGATGCGGCGGGCAACAGCTATCCGGCCACGATCAATGTGACGAGCGACGGCAACGCCACCGCAACGGTGGAGCAGACCTGCAAGTGCAGTCTCACCGACTTTGTGCTGGTTGACCAGGCGGCTACCATCCCGGATGGGCAGGAATCCATCGTTTTTGACCTGCACAAGCTGTACGCTGAGGGCGCAGCGGTAGGTTTGACCAACGGCTGCACCCTGCACAGCGCGGATTCGGCCGTCTCGGTGGTCTACACCGTCGACGGCGTGCAGACGGCGGCCAACGAGCATTCGCTCACGATCGGCAAAGACAAAACCGCCGTCAAGGTGAGCGCGGTCGCCACCTTCAACGGCATAGAAAAGAAGAGCAACGAGGTCACCATCCGAATCGTCCGCGAAGTGGCGCTGACCCCGCCGGCCTCGGTTCGTTACGGCAAGGACATCGTCATCTCCCACAACGGCGGCGCGGATTTCAAAAATGCGGTCGATTATGTGGCTTTCGGCGGCGTGCAGGTTCCGGCCGACCGTGTGACCATTTCGGATACTGGGATCACCATCAGCGGTAAGCAGAACACCGAGGCGGGCGAGCGCTCGGTCTATGTCAAGCTGAAGGACGGCAGCGCCTACACCCTCAAGGACGCCACGGTCAGGGTGAAGGTGGAGAACAACATCGGCGTGGTGCAGCAACCCGCCTCGATCACCGGCAAGCGCGTCGGCGCCTCCTTCACGTCCCTGGGCCTTCCGGCCAAAGTGAAGATTGTGCTGGACGGCGAAAGCGGCAACACGATTGAATGTGCGGTCAAGTGGGATTCTAGCAAATACCGCTCGAGCAGCACTTCGCGTCAGACGATCACTGGCACAATCCAGGATTTGCCCAGCCATGTGACCCTCAACCCCGACACCAAAGAGGTGAAAATCTACGTCACGCTCAAGCGCAGCAGCTCTAGCGGCGGTTCCAACGAGCGCGATTACGAATATGAGTTCTGGTCGGATGTACTCGAACGCGTCAAGGAGGCGGACAGCGGCGACACCATCTATGTCAAGGCAGGGCAGTACGACAACATGCCCGCCTCGATTCTCGAGGAGCTCAAGGGCAGGAAGGTCACGCTGATCATCGAGCCGGAAAAGGGGAAGGACATTACCATCTACGGCAAGAATGTCAAGTCGGTACCGGCCAGCCGGATCAGCTACAGCCTGACCGAGCTCACCAAGCTCTACAAGGACGGAGGCAGCTCCAGCAGCTCGAGTTCGAGCAGCTCCAAGCCCTCCTCGTCCACCCCCACATGGAGCGGCAGCGTGCTGCCCTCCAGCTCGCAGCCGACGGCGCCTGTGACGCCGTCCAGCAGCTCCAGCTCATCGTCGTCCGAGGAGGAAAGCTCGAGCCAGTCCTCCTCCGAGGAAGAGAAGGAGAGCAGCGAGGAGGAGCTCGGCCCGGATGTTCCGACGGACACCGAGCCTGAGGAGCCCGAACCGGAGGACAAGAAGATGTCCCCGCTGGTTGCGGTCATCGGCATCACCGTCGCGGCGGCGGCCCTCTCCGGCATCATCGCCTGCATCGTGCTGCGGCGCAGACAGTAATTCCAAATGAAATTGACAGCAGCGGCGCCCTCTCCATGCAGTGGAGGGGGCGCTTTGCGCCCCCTGTCGAAAATGCGGCGTTGCGAAAAATTCAAAATATCGCTATAATGAATAGGTACCTGCTGCGAACGGATATTCGGGATGCGGCCGGATTGCCGTCCGACAAAATCATATTTTGCGCGCTTTTGTGAACAATAAATCACGTGCGTTTGGATTGCGGAGCTTTTCAAACCGCGCGAGCCAATCATTCCCGGATAGAGAGGAAGATACGATGAATCACAAACAAGCGCAGGAAGAACGCGAGCATACCGCTGCCCGGCAGGAGCAGGACCACGGCGACGACGAACAGGAGACCGCTGGGGAGCGCCAGCAGAACCAAATTGTTGAAACCGGATCGATCACCGGAACCAAGGGCAAGCATGTCATCCACTGCCTGACCATCATTGGGCAGATCGAGGGGCATTTTATTCTGCCCGCCCAGAACAAGACGACAAAATACGAGCATGTCATCCCACAGTTGGTGGCTATCGAGCAGGACCCGGACATCGAGGGTCTGGTCATCATCCTGAATACGGTGGGCGGCGATGTGGAGGCGGGCCTCGCCATCGCCGAGCTGATCGCGGGGATGAAAAAGCCGACCGTGTCGCTGGTGCTCGGCGGCGGCCATTCCATCGGCGTGCCGTTGGCGGTGAGCGCTAAATACTCCCTCATCGCGCCCTCCGCCACCATGACCATCCATCCGGTGCGGATGAACGGCCTGGTGCTGGGCGTGCCGCAGACACTCTCCTATTTTGACAAGATGCAGGAGCGCATCGTGCGCTTTGTCACCGACAACTCCAACATCACCCCGGAGCGGTTCCGCGAGCTGATGATGCAGACCGGCGAGATGGTGATGGATGTGGGAACGGTGCTCGACGGCGAGGCCGCCGTGAAGGAGGGCCTGATCGACGAGCTGGGCGGTCTGTCCCGCGTGATCGAAAAGCTGTACGAGCTGATCGAAGAGAAACAGGCAAAGCCCGATGAGGACAAGGCGCAGCAGCCGGAGGGGGGAGACGCGACATGACGGTGATCCACAGCATTGTGCCCGCGGATCAAATTTTTCCGGCCCAGCCGCCCAAGACCGAGCTGGTAAACCTGAACGGTTCCTATCTCGAGGGAATCCGCAGCAAAGATGGGCTACAGATCAGCCGCGTGATCTCCACCGACCCCGCGATGTATCTCAACGAAAAATACGCCCCCGGCCAATCCTACCGGGGTTAACAGAGGACCGCGCCGCAGGGCGCGGCGAAACGAGGTTTTCTATGGCAGCAAGAAAGAACGGCGGCACAACCGCCAAACGCAAGACAAGCAGCCGCCAGACGGCGGAAGAAAAGGCACGGCAGGAGGCACAGGAGCGCTGGCATCGACAGCTCGGCGCGCTGTGCCTGTTTGCCGTGGGGCTCTTCCTGCTGGCTGTCTGCTGCTTTGAGGGGCAGAATTTCTGGACCTTCCTGCACAACGCCATGTTCGGCCTGTTCGGCTGGTGCGCCTTTGTGTGGCCGGCCGCGCTCATCTGCATCGGGGTGCTGGCCAGCATGGACAAGTGCAATGTTAAACACAAGCTGTGGCAGACCGCCGGCCTGATCGTGCTGCTGTGCGCTGTCACCCACGCCTTCGCCCTGGGGGAGCAGTTCTCCCCCGGCGGCTTGTGGTCGGGCATCACCGAGCTGTACGACGGCGGCAAAGCCTTCCGCGGTGGCGGCCTCGCGGCCGGGCTGATCGGGGTGCCGTTTGTCGCGCTGTTCGGTTCGACCGGCGCACGCATCACGATCGTCCTGCTGATCTTCGTGTTTCTGATGATTATCACCGGCACCACCCTGCACGAGTTCATGAAGACCGCTTACAAGCCGGTGAAGAAGATCGAGGAAGCCTACATAGAGCGCGCTGAGGAGCGGCGCGGGGGAAATACGGCGGGCGCGCGGTTCGATATCGACGTGCCGCTCGACGAGGAGCCGCTGCCCCAGCACCCGGTGCACGCGCCCAAGGCGACGATGGAGTATACCGACAGCATCAAGCTCTCGCGCGACAAGCTGCTGGGCGCGGACAGCGAAACGCCGGCGCAAGGGAAGCCAAACGGAGCCAAGCGTGCGGCCAAGGGTGAAAAATTCGGCATCGACGACCTGGTAAACAAGGCGATGGGGCTGGAGGCCAACGCCTTCAAGCCCGTGTACATATCCGACGAGGATGCGGAGCTCGGCGGGATCGGCGCCTCCCAGGCGGGGGAAGATGGCGCGGACGCGGCCGTATCCCCCTGCGCCACCAAGGACGGAAAGTTCCACTTCGACCCGGATCTCGCTGCGCGCATCGACCGCGAGTTCGGGCCGGATGCACCGCCTGAGCCGCAGCCCGAGGGGGAGCCACGCCGTGTACTGTGCATGGACGAGCTCCCGGTGGAGCAGATGAATTCCCTGCCGCCCGAGCCGATGGACGACGCCCAGGCGATGCTGCGGCGCGCCCTGGCGGAAGTGGACGGGGACAAGCCCGCGCCCATCGCGGAGGACCCGACCCACGTGGACGGCATGTTCCAGGCAAAGTTCACCGAAAACGACGGCCGGGAGGACTTCAAGGCCTATATCTATCCGCCGGTGAGCCTGCTCAAGGAGACGCAGGCCGACCGGGGCGAGGACGTGCCCGAGGAGCTCAAGGCGAACGCCCAGCGCCTGGTGGACACCCTCAACAGCTTCGGGGTACAAACCCGCATCATCGATATCTGCCGCGGCCCCGCGGTGACCCGCTACGAGTTACAGCCGTCGGCCGGGGTGAAGATCAGCAAGATCACCGGCCTGGCGGACGACATCGCGCTCAACCTCGCGGCGGCCGGGGTGCGCATCGAGGCGCCCATCCCCAACAAGGCGGCGGTGGGCATCGAGGTGCCCAACAAGACGATCAGCATGGTGGGTATCCGCGAGCTGATCGATTCCGACGCGTTCCGAGACGCGCGCAGCAAGCTGACAGTCGCGCTGGGCAAGGATATCAGCGGCAGCATCACCACCGCCGACATCTCCAAGATGCCCCATGTGCTGATCGCGGGCGCGACCGGCTCGGGCAAATCGGTGTGCATCAACTCCATTATCATCAGCCTGCTCTACAAATCCACCCCGGATGAGGTGCGCCTGCTGATGATCGACCCCAAGGTGGTGGAGCTGGGGGTCTACAACGGCATCCCGCACCTGCTGGTGCCGGTGGTGACCGATCCGCGCAAGGCGGCGGGCGCGCTGAACTGGGCGGTCTCGGAGATGCTCGACCGCTACAAGACCTTTGCGGAAAATTCGGTGCGCGACCTCACCAGCTACAACAAGCTGGCTCGGCGGGAGGACAACGACCTCGCGCCCATGCCTGAAATCGTCATCATCATCGACGAGCTGGCCGACCTGATGATGGCGGCCCCCAACGAGGTGGAGGACGCGATCTGCCGCCTGGCGCAGATGGCCCGCGCCGCGGGGATGCACCTGGTGATCGCCACCCAGCGTCCGTCGGTGGACGTCATCACCGGCGTCATTAAGGCCAACATCCCCAGCCGCATCGCGTTCGCGGTATCCTCCCAGGTGGACAGCCGCACCATTCTCGACGGCGGCGGCGCGGAGAAGCTGCTCGGCCGGGGCGACATGCTGTTCCTCCCGATGGGTGCGTCCAAGCCGACCCGCGTGCAGGGCTGCTATGTCAGCGACCGCGAGGTGGAAAAGGTGGTCAAGTTCATCAAGGACGGGCAGAACAGCGAGTACGACCAGGCGGTGATGGACGAGATCGAGCGCCAGGCGGTGGCTGAAAAGGGCAAAGGTAAGGGCGACGAGGGCGGCGGGTTCGCCGCCAACGACGACATGCTCGAGAAGGCCATCGAGGTGGTGATCGAGCTGGGCCAGTGCTCCACCTCGATGCTCCAGCGCAAGCTCAAGCTGGGCTATGCCCGCGCGGCGCGCCTGGTGGACGATATGGAGGAGCGCGGCATCGTCGGCCCGTTCGAGGGCAGCAAGCCGCGCCAGGTTCTGATCACCCGCCAGCAGTGGATCGAAATGAAGATGAACACCGACGCGGCTGGGGGCGGCGCCCCGCGACCCGACGGAGAATAAGAGATAAGGAGCAGGCGAAATGCCATTTTTACCACTCAATCAACAGGAGATGACCGAGCGCGGCTGGGACGGCGTGGACTTTGTCTGCGTCACCGGAGATGCCTATGTGGATCACCCCAGCTTCGGCATCGCGATCGTGTCCCGTGTGCTGGAGGCCGAGGGCTTCCGCGTGGGGATGATCGCGCAACCGGACTGGCGCAGCGCCAAGTCGTTCGATGTGTTCGGGCGGCCGAGGTACGGCTACTTTGTCACCGGCGGCAACATCGACAGCATGGTGGCCCACTACACCGCGGCCAAGCGCCGCCGCAGCGACGACGCGTACACCCCGGGCGGCAAGGCGGGCAAGCGGCCCGACCGCGCCACCATCGTCTACTGTAACAAGATCCGCGAGCTGTACCCCGACGTCCCCATCGTCATCGGCGGCATCGAGGCCAGCCTGCGCCGGTTCGCCCATTACGATTACTGGGACGACGCGGTGCGGCCCTCCATCCTAGTGGATTCTGGGGCCGACCTGTTGATCTTCGGCATGGGTGAGCGCCAGACGGCGCAGATTGCGCGCCGGCTCGCGGCCGGGGAACCGCCGTCCGCCCTCACCGACCTGCGCGGCATCTGCTACACCGCGCCGATGGGCACGGCGGTGGAGGACGCGGTGTCGATCGCATCCTTCCACAAGGTGAGCACAGATAAGGCCGCCTACGCGCGCGCCACCAAGCAGCAGATCGACGAGCAGGACGAGGTCACCGGCCGCCCGATCGTGCAGAAGCACGCGGAAAACCTTGTGGTGGTGCAGACCCCGCCCGCGCCCGCGCTCACCCAGGAGGAGCTCGACCGGGTGTTCGCGCTGCCGTTCATGCGGTACTACCACCCAAGCTACGAGGCGCAGGGGGGCGTGAAGGCCATCGAAGAGGTCGAGTTTTCGATCATGCACAACCGCGGCTGCTTCGGCCATTGCAACTTCTGCTCGATCGCCTACCACCAGGGGCGGCGGGTCACCTGCCGCAGCCGGGAGAGCGTGCTCGCGGAGGCGAAGGCGTTCACCCAAAACCCGCATTTCAAGGGATATATCCACGACGTGGGCGGCCCCACCGCCAACTTCCGTCTGCCCAGCTGCAAAAAACAGGAGAAGCTGGGGCTCTGCAAGAACCGCAAGTGCCTCGCGCCCAGCCCCTGTCCGGCGCTCCAGGTGGACCACAGCGACTACCTGGAGCTGCTGCGCGAGCTGCGCGCCCTGCCCGGGGTCAAGCAGGTGTTTATCCGTTCGGGCATCCGGTTCGACTACCTGATGGCCGACCAGAACGACGCGTTCCTGCGCGAGCTGATCGCCCACCATGTGAGCGGGCAGCTCAAGGTCGCGCCGGAGCACTGCTCGGCGCAGGTGCTCGACCGCATGGGCAAGCCGCACATCGAGGCGTACAACCGTTTTCAGGAGCAGTTTTACAGGATCACCCGGCGCATCGGCAAGGAGCAGTACCTGGTGCCTTATCTGATGTCCTCCCATCCGGGCTCCACGCTGAAGGACGCGGTTCAGCTCGCGGTGTTCCTCAAGAAAAACAACATCCGGCCGGAACAGGTGCAGGATTTCTACCCCACCCCGGCCACGCTTTCCACCTGCATGTTCTACACCGGCCTCGACCCATACACCATGAAGCCGGTGTATGTGCCCAAAACCGCGGAGGAGAAGGCGATGCAGCGCGCCCTGCTGCAATATTTTAAACCGGAAAACCGGCGATTGGTCAAGATGGCGCTGCTCAAGGCGGGACGCGCCGACCTCATCGGCAGCGGCAAGGAATGCCTGATCCCGGCCGACCGGGACTTCATCGAGAAGCACAAGCAGGCGGCGCTGCGCCAGGGCGGCGACACGAGCTGGAGGGGCCGCGGCGTGCGCGCGCAGGGCGCGGGCAAAAAGCCCAGCCGTTACGCCAAGGGCAAACCCAAGCAAAAGCCCAAGAAGGGATAAACGAAAAAGGAGAAGGTTATGGCAAGATATCGACCGACGCGCATCAATTGGGGATTTACTCTGCTGGTCGCCATCCTGTTGGCGGCCGCCGTGCTCATCACACTGGCAGACACCGTCGATTTCGGCGGAATGATCCCCACATGGGACGAAATCTTTGAGAGCGCCGAGCTGCGCGACCCGTTGTTCACCGACGCGGAGTGTTCGGTCCATGTCATCGACGTGGGGCAGGGGGACAGCATCTTAATCAAGTCGCCCGGCTACAGCGTCCTCATCGATGCGAGCGAAAAGGAGTACGGCCCGGAGATCGTCGATTATCTGTACAGCCAGGACGTGTCCGTACTCGACTACGTGGTCGCCACCCACCCCCACGCCGACCACATCGGCGGCATGGCCTACGTCATCGAACAGATGGAGGTGCGGCATGTCATCGCGCCGCAGGTGCCCAAGAGCATTACCCCCACCAGCAAGGCTTACCAGAACATGCTCACCGCCATCAAAGAGAAGGGACTCAAGATCACCCGGCCGGAGGTGGGCGAGGTATACGAGCTCGACGACGGCTCGCAGTTCACCATCCTGGGGCCTGTGGAGCCGAGTACCGAGATGAACAACAACTCCGTGGTGCTCAAATTTGAGTACGGCGACACCTCCTTCCTGTTCACCGGCGACTGCGAGGCGGACATGGAGGAGCTGATCCTCGACACCGGCGCGGATATTTCGGCTGATGTGCTCAAGCTGGGTCACCACGGCAGCAGCACCAGCACCAGCGACGAGTGGCTGGAGGCGGTGAACCCCCGCTTTGGGGCGATTTCCTGCGGCAAGGATAACTCCTATGGCCATCCGCACAAGGAGACGATTGCGAAGCTGAAGCAGGCGGGCGTGGAGTACTACCGCACCGACCTCGACGGTACGATCATCTTTGAATCGGATGGGGAGGCCATCCGGGTGCTGTTGCCGGACGCGGCGTAAGGGGGGAACGCGATGCAGTATCTTTCGATCGACCGCTTTGAGGGCGGCTTTGCGGTTTGCGAGGACGACGGCGGGGTTCTGACGAGTTACCCCCGCGCCCTGCTTCCGCCGGGCGCCCGGGAGGGGGACGTGGTGGCGCTGCTTCCCGACGGAAGTTTTGCGCCTGCACCCGATGAGACCGCCCGCCGCCGCGCGCAGATCGCGGCGCTTGAGGACGAACTGTTTGAATAGCAGCTTGATAGAAAAGGGCCGGGCCCGGATTCTGATCGGTTCAGAATCCGGGCCCGGCCCTTGCGCTTTTGCAGAATTTAGTGCCCGCCGCAGCCGTGTTCCCCGCAGGTTCCGCCGTGGTGCTCCCCGTGGTGGTTGCAGGTCACGTCGGGGTGGAAGACCAGGGTTCCGGCCAGCAGGGCTTCGACGGCGGCGTCCGCGCTGCCGGTCACGCCGCTGTAAAGGTGGATGCCAGCCTCGGTCAACGCGGCTTTCGCGCCCCCGCCGATGCCGCCGCAGATCAGCGTATCGACGTTGTGCGCCTTCAAAAATCCGGCCAGCGCGCCGTGGCCGCTTCCGTTGGTATCCACAACAGCCGATGTCTTTACTGCGCCGTCCTCCACATCATAGAGCTTGAACTGCGCGCTGTGCCCGAAGTGCTGAAAGACCTCGTTGTTTTCATAGGTAACTGCGATTCTCATTTGCTATCCTCACCTTTCTTTGATTGCGGTATCCCGCCGCCCGGGGCAGGGCAACCGCCGCGCCGCCTGCGGCAGTGTCCGCAGCCGCATCCCGTGGAATCCCCGCCGCACAGGACGTAGTCCCCGCCTTCGATCAGAAGCAACCTGCCGTTCACCAACGAATCGGCCAGCTTTCGGCGGGCGACATTGTAGCTGCTTTGCACCGTCGTCCGTGAGACCGACATCCGCCTCGCAGCCTCCTCCTGTGTCAGCCCCTCCAAATCGATCAGGCGGATCATCTCGAATTCATCCACTGTCATCCGCACGGCGGGTGCAGCTTCTCCGCCTCCATCGAGCGGGCCGAACCGGCTGATCTGCGGCATACAGCAGACCCTCCGCCATTTTCTCGGCCTGGGCATCTTCCACCACCCCTTTCGGCACATTACCGGCATATGTCAATTACAAGGATACCATATTTTTGACATATGTCAATATCCTGACGGCATTTTGAACACCCAGTTCAGATAAAAGAGGGTCACTAGTGTGCTCCTTTTTTCATAATGAAACCATAATATGGATCATCCCCAATAAGAAAAAGTAGAAAATATTGGATTATTACACAGTTACCGAATTTGTTTATTGGCATATTATACAAAAATTTATTAACCATTAAATTTGATTTGACTTTTGCGACCAAAAGAGTTATTCTAAAATAAAAGATTATGTGCCCGAGCATAATTTTGGATGCATTAGTTTGCTTTTTCGATATCATTTTCCCAATTGTTTGAGAGTCTGCGTCGATGACTACAAACGCTTTTAAACAGGGGGAATTGTTACCGGATGAATAAGGGTATGTTGTCTGATAAGGCCATTTTTCAATTCTTTGGAAAATGGTTTCGTTCAATTTGTGCCCGGACACATAATTGCGGCATTTGACAGTTTCCCCTGAAAGGCGGTGCCGGTATTCGGGAAGAAGTTGCATTCGCGGCATAAGTCGATATGGAAATGAAACATGGAGGTGCTGGAATGGAAAGAAGGAAGCAGCGGCAGGTCCTGTGGTGTGTCACAGCCAGCGTATTGCTCCTCCTATCGCCGGGTTGCGCACCGGAAGCTGGGCAGGTTTCCGCGGCAGATCGGATGCAGGCGGTCGCCGATCTGTCCGGCGGGTATTTTGCGGCGGAGTATCTGGGGGACGCTTTCCTTGCGGCAGGCGCCGGCGGCCGTATCGACAGGATCAGTAAGGGCGGGCAAGCGGTTCGCCTGGAGGTTCCGACCGGGGAAAACCTGCTCGATGTCTTTTACCAGGATGGGATTGCCCTGGTTTGCGGGGAGAACGGCACGTTGCTGTACAGCACAGATGGACAGACCTTTGAGCGGGCCAAGGTGAAAGAGAAGGGGGACATCCGCCAGATCGCCGCGTTCGGCGGCCGGTTTTACGCCTGTGCTGAGGACGGCCGCGTGCTGGTTTCAGAGGATGGGCAAAGCTGGAGCAGCCAGGAGACCGGTACCGGCAACGACCTCATCGGCATTGCAGCGAATGAGCACTGCGTGATGGCGGTGACGGAAGGGACCGACCTGCTCACCTCCACAGATGGACAGACGTGGAAGATCATCAATTTCAACGAGAGCTACGACGGCTATTATGACCGCCGCAGCTTCACCGGGCTTTGCGGTCTGGGGGATGCCCTCTTTATTTACGGACAAATGGAGGACAATCCCGGCGAGCCATACCTCATGTTCACCGAGGAGGCCGACGTCTGGTTCTTCAAGGCGCTCACCAGCGTCAACGGCGAGGACTTTGCGTCCTGTCTGCCGCTGGCTATCCGCTCGGTGGGGCTGGTTGGCGACCAGCTGGTGGCGGTGTGCGACGGCGGCCGGCTGCTGACCATCACCGATTGCCAGGTTTGCCATCGGATGTCGGAATCGGAGGGAGAGGATTGGAACGACATCGCCATGGGGGATGGAATGGTGCTGCTGGTTGGCCGGGACTTCAAATTTGAATGCATCGATGAGACCGAACTGCGCCAGTCTGCCATCAGCGCCGAACAGGCCCTTGCAGATATCGAAAACGGAGCTGCGGTTGTGGATGTGCGCACCGCCGAAGAACGGGAGACCGAAGGCTATATCCCGGGCAGTATCCATGTCCCTGTCGATGATCTGGCAGAGCAGCTTCCGGTGCTGGTGCCCGAGTTGGACCGGGAGATCATCTTCTATTGCGCGGTTGGCGGCAGGGCGCAGACCGCATTGGAGCAGGCGCAGTCCATGGGCTACAGCACCGTGTACAATTTGGGCGGGCTGAGCGATTGGCCCTACGAGATCGCGGGGCGGGATATTGCTTCCTAAAAGGATGAAAATACTGGATCAATCATCGACGCCCCAGCGGGATGCCTCAGCGAAAAAAGGCTGGTTGCAAGGAGACTTGTTGATATAAATGTAACCAGAAGAGAGAAGAAATGAAATTGCTAGGAGGTTTGACACATGAAAAAGAAATCCCGGTTTTTGCGCTCAATCGCCGGCGTCTTGACCCTGAGCGTCTGCCTGACGATGACAGGGCCCATGACGTTCGCAAACGAAGTCGCCGACCCAGTGCCGGTGGAGGAAACGCCCATCTACCTCGACCGGTCGTACTCGTTTGAAGAGCGCGCGGCAGACCTACTCTCCCGCATGACGCTCAACCAAAAGGCATCCCAGATGATCAGCGGATATTCTTCCGCCATTCCAGAGCTCAACATGAACTGGTACGGCTGGTGGAACGAATCGCTCCACGGTGTTTCCCGCCTGCAGGCGCAGAGAAATGCCAACGCGACCACCATCTACAACACCACGACCTATCCGATCAACCTCGCGATGAGCTCCACCTGGAACCCCGAGCTGATGTATGAGGTTGCCTCTGAAATCGGCGACGAGGCCCGCGAGGTCACGCGCGACAACCGCTATGAGCTCACCTTCTGGTCCCCCACCATCAATCTGCTGCGCGATTCCCGTTGGGGCCGCGCCGACGAGTCGTTCGGTGAGGACCCCCTGCTGACAGCGAAGATGGCCTCTCAGTTTGTCAACGGTATGGAAGGTAAGGACATGCAGGGCAACCGTCTGGACGAGAACGGCTACCTCAAGACGGTCAGCACCCTGAAGCACTACCTCGGAAACAACTCTGAAAACAACCGCCTGAACGGTTCTACCAACATCACCGAGAAAGAGCTGCGCGAGTACTACTCCTATGTGTACCGCCTGATCGTCGAAGAGTCCGACGTTTCTTCGGTTATGTCGTCGTACAACCGCGTCAACGAGGTTCCGCAGAACCTGAATAACTACACGCTGGATACCCTGCTGCGCCAGACTTTTGGCTTCAGCGGATATATCACGGGTGACTGCGACAGCATTGGCATCGCGCAAGCTGGAAGCGGATATGACCAGAATCCGTTGGCGCCGCGCGGCAACGGCCACGGCTGGCGTCTGCCTGAAACCGGCGAAAAGATCACCGGCACCGAGACCGTGGCTTGGGCGATCAATGCCGGCGGCGATTTGCAGTGTAACAACGGCTATTCTAATAACAACACCAAGTATTCCACAAAGATTCCGGCAGCCGTAGAGGAAGGGATCACCACCCCCTCCGGTATTTTTGATGAGAACTCCGTGGACGTGTCGCTGCTGCGGCTGCTCACCGCCCGTATGGCGCTGGGTGAGTTCGACGTGGAAGACGGCGTTGTGAGCTGGTACAACCAGGCCCGCGAGCGCATCGCGGAGAACTACGGCGAAGATTGGGTGTACGATCTCACCAACGGCGGCCGTGACAACGGAATTGATACCATCACTCAAGAGCGCAAGGATCTGATGCTGGAGTCCGCCCAGGAGGCGCTGGTACTCCTGAAAAACTCTCCGGCCGGCGAGGGCGACGCTGCGAAGGCTCTGCTGCCCATCGCAGTGCCCGAGGGCGCTTTCAAAGTGGTTGTGGTAGGCGCCAACTCCTATGTCAACCCAAGTCAGATGTTCCTCGGCGGTTATTCGCCCAACATGAACGATGCTGGCCGTTCGGTACATGTCACCCCGTATAACGGCCTGCGCAAAGCGCTCCTGGAGGCCAACCCCGACGCGGACGTCTCCCTGATTGAGTTCGCAAACAACACAGATGCGATCAGCGAGGAGCAGCTTGCTTCTTTGGCCGACGCCGACCTGGTCATCTTCTATGCGGGTACCACCAACAGAGATGGCGATGAGGCGAGAGACCGCAGCACCCTGGAGCTGCCCGGTGTCCAGACAGACAACATCGTCAAGGTGACTGAAGCCAACCCCAACACCGTCGTGGTGATGGAGACCATCAGCCCCGCTTACATCAGCAGATTTGCCGAGAAGGCGCCCGCCATCGTGTGGAGCTGCTACAACGGTATGCTTAAGGGCGACGCCCTGGCGGACGCGCTGCTGGGTGACGTCAACTTCAGCGGCCGCACCTCCACCATTTGGCTGGACAGCGACGACCAGATGCTGTCCACCTTCAGCTACCGCCTGACCCCGGGCGAGGATAGCTGGCCCTATCCGGAAAACACCGCGTTCGCGCATGAGTCCGATACTTACACCTACGGCGATTCCAACGGCCGTACCTATATGTATTACGATGAAGAGAAGGGCGGTCCCGTCCGCTATCCCTTCGGCTACGGCCTGAGCTACAGCGACTTTGCATACTCCAACCTCGTGGTTGAAGGTCTCACCGGCGACAGCATCGACGCCAACGGAACCCTGCGCGTCTCGGTCGATGTGACCAACACCAGCGACGTGGACGGCGCCGAAGTGGTGCAGCTCTACATGGCTACCCCGGGCGCTCCCGCCGAGCTGCAGCATCCCAACAACCGCCTGGTCGGCTTTGACAAGGTTTTTGTACCGGCGGGCGAGACCAAAACCGTAAACCTGGAAGTGGACATCGAGGATCTCGCGTTCTTCATCGAGGAGGACAACCGCTTTGAAGTCTACAACGGCGCTTATCAGCTTCAGGTCAATAAAAACCACAAAGAGATTGAACTGACCAAAGATTTCACCGTGACCGGTGCGCTCACCCCCAAAATCTCTGTCGTCACCGCCAAAGCTGTGCAGAACGGAGACAAGGAGAAGGACATCCCGCACCGCGTCCGGTTCGATCTGGGCAAAACCGTCGATCCGCAGCTCACCATCGCCATGAGTGACGATACCCTTTACGGCTATGTCATGAAGGGCCAGAGCCGCGATATCCCCGAGAATTTTGAAATCACCTATGAGAGCAACCGCCCCAACATCGTATCGGTTGAAGATGGCGTCATCAGAACCCGCAAGAGCGGCGTCGCCACCATCACCGCTACTGTGACCGACCCCGCGACCGGTTCTGTGGGCGCCTGCGACTTTGTCGTGCTGGTTGTTCCCGGCGACGGCCCGCAGTTGAGCGATCTGGCGATCAACGGCAAAACGCTGGAAAACTTTGAGCCCGGCCTGCGCTCCTACACCTATGCGGTTCCCCTGGATGCGAAGGCGAGCGATTACACCATCACCGCCACCGCTTTGGATGGCAGCGAGATCGTGGGAATCACCCAGCTCGAATCCATCCCCGGCGAAGCCAAAGTGACCGTCGATAACGGCGATGCGGTCATGGATTATGTCATCCGGTTTATCTTCGACGAGCCGCAGATCCTCAATGCTGTGGCTGAAAACGGCAAGCTCACCGTCACTATGAATATGCTGCCGGAAGGCGAGCTCAGCATTGAAGATTTCAGTGCCATCATTGCGTTGGATGCCTTTGAAGGCAGTGTCCTGACGCTCAGCGACATGCATGTCGATGAGGCCGCCAAGACAGTGACTTTCTCTTACCCGCCGGTCACCAAGACAGAAAAGACCCAGGTGGTGACCATCTCGGTCGCCTATAAGCACACTCCGGCGGCCAGCTTCATCTTCGATCTGGAGGCAGACCCCGATCTGATGTACGCCATCCAGGTGGGCGGCGAGCCCCTGCCGGGCTTCCGCTACAGCACCAAGTCCTACACCTACACCGTGCTGGACGGCGAGGATATCCCCGAAGTGACCGCGACGGCTATCGATAGCGGTACGACGGTCAACGTCGTCCAGGCGAGCGACCTGTATGAGTCTGCAAAGGTGGAATACACCGTCGGCGGCCAGAAGGAGTCCTTCCTGATTACCTTTGTGCCGGAGAGCACAACCCGCTTCACCAGCCTGCCTGATGGCTGGGAGATTCTCAACGGGAACGGCAAAGAGACCTACAGCGAGGCCGGTATCACCCTGCCGCCGAGCAACCTGGCGAACAACAACGACTTCCCGTCGGAATCCATGCTCAACATGCTGCAATATAACGGTTCGCTCGGCGGCGACTGGACGGCCACTGTGAAGGTGACCACCGACCGTCCGCTCACCCACGACGGATATGCGAACTACGGTATCGGCATCAACAACGGCGGTAAGGACTATATCAAGCTGGTGCAGCTGAGCAGCGGCGGCAACCCGTCCTACCAGTACACCGCCAGCTTCCAGTCCAACAACACACACATCAGATTTGCCTATACCACGGCGTGGTTGCGGCTGACCAAAGTTGGCACCCAGATCACCGGTTCGATCTCTTCGGACGGTGTGAACTTCACCAACATCAGCACCTTTGACGCCGGCGACAGATTGGACGGCGCGAAACTTCAACTGTTCGCGACGACCAACCAGTCCAACTCGGAATTCTACACCACCTTTGAGTACATCGACACCGATCTCCAGATCAAGGAAGATGAGCTGGCGGCTGAACGCAAGATGCTCCAAGACCTGATCGACGCGATCGACGGCGTGTACGAGAAAGATCGCTACACCGCGGCGAGCTGGTCGGATTTGGCCGACGCGCTGGACGAGGCGAAAGCAGTTGTTGACAAAGAGGATGCGACCAAAGAAGAACTTATCGCCGCATACCTCGACCTGGTGAGCGCGCGCGACGGCCTGACCTATGCGCCGGATACGAGCCTGCTCGAGCTGGTGGTAAGCATTGCAAACGACCTGCTCGAGAACGGCGCTTTGGACAGCGCGTCTGAAAAAGCTTTGACAGAGGCTTTGTCTGCTGCTGAAGCGGTTCTGAACGATGCAGATGCGACCCAGGAGGAGATCAACGAGGCGTTCAACGCCGTGATGATGGCGATTGTGGAGTCCCAGCCGGAATACACCCTGGAAGACCTGCTCGCTCTGATTGAGTATGCGGAAGGCCTTAACGAAGATAAGTACACCTCGAGCAGCTACGAGGACTTCTCCGAAGTGCTGAAAGGCGCGAAGGAAGTCGCAGGTGACAGCGAGGCGAACGATGCGGCGATCAGCGATGCTTACAACGCCCTGCTTGATGCGCTGGGCAAACTTGAATTCTGCGTCGACTACGGCAATCTGAAAACCGCGTATGGCTTCGCGGCGAGCCTGCCGGAAGATAAGTACGACCTCTCGTCTGTGGAAGGCCTGCTGGATCTGATGGATGAAGCGGCTGAGGTTCTCGATGCACACGATCTGGTCCACTCCGATGAGAACCAGACATATGTGGACGACCTGGCGAAGGAACTGACCGTGGCTGTGTCAAAGCTGCGCCTGAGAACGGCGATAGCTGCCGCAAACGACCTGCTGGCGGAGATCGACGAGGATGACTACACCGCGGCGAGCGTGGCAAATCTGAAAGCGGCGCTGACAGAAGCGATTGAGCTGGACGAAGCTGGCGAGTATGAGGCAGCAGCGGTAGAGGTTGCATTGAACAAGCTGGAAGCTGCGATGGATCTGAAACCCGCTGGAAACGACAAGCCGAGCAGGCCCTCCGGCAGCTCGAACAGCGGATCGAACTCGCAGGTAGCGGATAGCGATTACTGGGAAGAAGTGATCGAGAAGATCAACGCGACCGAAAAGGGCGGCAAAGTGAACGCGAAACTGGACGAGGGCGCGAACGTGCCCGCGACAGTGATCGACGCCCTGAAGAACAAGGGCGTGACGGTGGTCTTCGAGATCGGCGGCAAGGATTACGCAGTGAACGGCGCAGGCGAGCTGAAGGGCTACAATGCGGCGGCAGTGTATTACACCTCCGACGAGATCAAGGCGATGGCCGGCGGCGCGGCTGCTGAGGCAACCCCGACGGCATCGAGCAGCGCAGCGCCCGAGGCGAGCAACGAGACCGCGGCCGTCAACCCGGAGACGGGCGGCGAGGTAACAGCGGCAGCGCCCGCAGCGCCCGAGGCGGTTATCCCGGCGGCGCCTGAAGCCCCTGTGGCGATCGAACCCGTTGCCCCGGCGGTTCCCGCGGAAGAGAACATCCAGGCAATCGCTGAGGCCGCTAAGGCTGAAACCGGTATGCCCGCGTGGATGATCGCGGCGATCGTGGTTGTGGCAGCCGCTGCGGTCGGCGGTGTGAGCCTGACCGTGATCCGCAGAAAGCGCGAGAACTAATTCTCCTTTTTTATGCTCAGGACCGGGGCCGCAGATCATCTGCGGCCCCGGTCCTATTAATATTTGAGCGGAAACGTCCGGCATCTCCCCGAGGGGGAAACGCCGGGCGCTTTTTTAGGTCTAGTAAAAAACGGAATAACATGTAATTTTTACAAAAAAATAATAGTGTTCCGTGAAATACCAAACAAATACATAAATAATGCTAAAAAATTGTAAGGACATCTTTGGAGAAATATGGCAAAGTATCAAACAACCAATTGTCGAAAAAGTGAGGAGATGCTAAAAAACCACAAAAATCAATCATATAATTCTAAATAATTATGAAAGAAGTTGTGATATAATAAAACCACATATCTGTAGCAGACAGATGTTGGAAAATAGAGAAATGGGAGGAAGACAAGAACAATGCTGAAAAGAGTACTATCCACGCTTTTGGCACTGACGTTGACCGCGGGCAGCCTGTGCAGCACACTGATTGTGTCCGCAGCACCGCCGGAGCCAGAAAGCAAATCGACCGACTTCATCACCTCAAAAACCGATATCGATGAGCTCCTGCGCCGGGAGTATATCGACAACGTCCCGATGGGATACAATGAAAATGTCTTTTCGCTGTATCAGCCCGGATGGGGCTTTGACCGGAACGACTTTTACCGCACCGGTGTGTCCGGCGGCTGGGGAATGCCCGTCACGGTGAAGGCGGACGGGATGCCTGTCGAGGTACAGGACGCGGAATTTATCCCGAGCTATGTCACCTCGGCCTATCAGCCGGACGGCAGCGCCTCCTATTACAACCACGCGCTGGGCGCGGTGGAGGACGAGGAAGTGGTGGAGCTGCCCGAGGGCGCACCCACCGTTTGGGCTTCCTTTGATCAGACAACCTGGGGCTGCAAGCTGGACTACGCCTTCGACGGCGAGGTTCATGCCAATGGCACGAAAAACTGGAATACATACGACGAGCCGCTCCGCACCGGAGACGAGTGGCTGGAAATCACCTTCCCGCAGGCCACCACCGTCAACCAGGTCAAACTGTTCTGTTATGTGGACGACAAGACCTGCGCTGTGCCGCAGGCCGTGGCCGTGCAGTACTGGGACGGCAGCGCCTGGCAGGCGGTGCAGAATCCGGTGATCCCGGCATTCGCCGCGGGTGAAAATGTCGTCTCGTTTGATGCGGTCGAATCGGTCCGCTTTAAACTGATCCTCACCTCCATGTCCGGCAAGATGATGGCGTTCGACGAGATCGAATTCCTCAACTCCGGCGAGCAGAACTGGGCGAAGGGCGCTACTGCCGGCGGTAATCCCGACGTGAGCGTCTCGTTCGACCAGACCCAATGGGGCTGCAAAATCGATTATGCCTTCGACGGCCAGGTCTTTGGCAACGGCGGCAAGAACTGGAACACCTGGACCAACCCGATCCGTACGGAAGACGAATGGCTGGAGATTTCCTTTGCCGGCGAGCGCCCGGTGGACAAGGTTCGCCTCTGCATCTATCAGGACTCCGGCGATACCCAGCCCCCCACAGCGGTGTCGGTGCGCTACTGGGACGGCGAGACCTGGGCGGATGTAACCGGACTGAATGCGCCTGAGAGCTATGTCAAGGGTTGGAACGAGCTCACCTTTGACAATGTAAAGGCTCAGAAGTTCCAGCTCACCATCACCCCGCAGGCGGGTAAGTCGCTCGCCTTCGACGAGATCGAATTCTGCGGCAGCGAGGAGACCAACCACGCGCTGGGCGCGGTGAAGACCGAACCGGTCGACCCCAACGAGGGCAAGCCCAGAATTAAGGTTTCGTTTGATCAGACAACTTGGGGAAATCACTGCTATTTTGCCTTTGACGGTGATCTCTCGCAGAATGATAGAAACACTTGGAGTACCTATCAGAGCACATTACCCGACGGATATGAATGGGTGGAGATCGCCTATCCTGAGGAGATCACCCTCGACGCGGTCCGCCTCACGGTGTGGGACGACGGCGGCAATTCCCGCCCGCCGGTCTCGGCTGGCGTGCAGGTGTGGGACGAGGCGGTCTCCGATTGGAAGGATGTCTCCAACCTGAAGCAGCCTGCGGCGTACGTCAAAGGCAGCAACATCATTACCTTCGACCAGGTGGTCGGGGACCGTTTCCGTATGACCTTTGTCCCCACTGCGGGCAAATGGCTGGCCTTCAATGAAATCGAGATGCTCGAGGAGATGCCTTCAAAGAACGTCGAGGTCACCGGCTACAAATATATCGCGCCCGACGACAAGGCTGCGGTGATGATCGAGGCGAAAAACCTGAGCGAAGCGCCGGTGAGCTTTGAGGTCGCGGCCTCCTCCAGCGCAGCCTCCACCGAAGATGGCGCGGCCCTTACGGGCACGGCGGCCGGTTTCCAGCTGCGCATCGAGGGCGACGAGGGCTTTGCAGCCAAGGACGGCAAGCTGGTCAAAGCCGTGACCGCCGCCCCGGGCGAGACGGTCACCTTCCGCGTAGCCATGGCGTTTGCCGAGGACGCGGCGGACAACGCAGCGCCGCTCTCCAGCTTCTTCGCGGACAGCGACCCGGTCGCTACTCAGAAAGCGGCGTTTAACCAGTGGTTCCTGGATACCATCCCCTACGTGGACCTGCCGGACGAGCAGATCAAGCAGATCTACTACTTCCGCTGGTACACCTACCGCAACCATATCCGCATGACGAGCGACGATTACTACATCATCTCCGAGTTCCTGCCCAACGTTGGCTGGGCGGGCAAGCACAACTCCATCAACTGCCCGGCGGGCCTGCATGTGGCCGAGGGACGCTGGCTCAAGAACAACCAGTACCTCGACGATTATCTGATGCATTGGTTGGACCGCGGCGGTGCGGTGCGTTCCTACAGCTTCTGGATCGCCAACGCTTACTATGAGCGCTATCTGGTAAATCAGGACGATTATGTGCTGGAGTATCTGGAAAAGCTCAAGAGTAACTATGCGGGTTGGGACCGCGAGCGTTATGACGAGAATATGGGCCTCTATTGGCAGATCAATGATCGTGACGGCATGGAAAATTCCGTCGGCGGCGCCGTCGATGTCCGGGGTTATCGCCCGACCATCAACGCCTATCAATACGCCGACGCGATGGCCATCGCCGAGCTGTGCAGGCTGGTAGGCGACGAGGAGGGCGCGGCCGAGTACACCGAAAAGGCCGAGACGCTCAAGGCCACCATGGATGAAAAACTGTGGGATTCCACCGACCACTTCTACAAGCTGATTCCATACGGCCGGACCGAGCGAGCGGATGTGCGCGAGGAGATTGGCTATGTGCCGTGGATGTTCAACATGCCGGAGGATACCGAGGAACACGGCATGGCTTGGGAAGCGCTGATGGACGAGAACGGCTTCTTCTCGGAGTATGGCCCGCGCACCACAGAGAAAGAGTATGCGCGTATCCCCACCCCCGAGGGCGAGTTCGGCACCGGCATCTGCCGTTGGGACGGTCCCTCCTGGCCGTTTGCGACCACCCAGACGCTGGTGGGTATGGCCAACCTGCTCAACAACTACACCCAGCAGAAGGCGGTCGACAAGGACGACTACTTCACCATCCTCAAGACCTATGCAAAATCGCAGTATAAGAACGGCGCGCCGTGGATCGCCGAGAACCTCGACGCGGACAACGGCCGCTGGATTGCGGATGAGAGACGCAGCCCCAACTACAACCATTCCCAGTTCGCCAACCTGGTCATCTCCGGCCTGCTGGGCATCCGTCCGGACGACAGCAACGTCCTCACCATCAATCCGCTGACCCCGGACGATTGGGACTACTTCTGCCTGGAGAACGTGCCCTACCACAACCAGCTTGTCACGGTTCTGTTTGACCGCGACGGCTCGCGCTATGGACAGGGAGCGGGCTTCAAGGTCTATGTGGACGGCGAGTGCGTCGCCACCAAAGACGCCGTGGAAAAGACCGAGGTGCAGCTCAGCGAGACCCCGGTCAGCGAGAGCAAAGCCGAGCTGCGCAAGCTGTACAACGCCAACCGCAGCCGCGAAGAGGGCGACTACATGGCCGATGGCTGGGTCGCTTTCGATGCGGCGCGCGAGGATGCCAAGGCGCTGCTGAACAAGGCAGATGCCTCCGAGGCGGAGCTGAAAGCGGCGTATGACGCGCTGTTTGAGTCGCTGCGCGGCCTGACCCGCGTGCCCAATGCGAAATATGAGGCGGAGGAAGCGGCGCTGACCGGATTGGCGCACGCGGGAGCCTCCGCAACTGCATCGGGTGGCAGCAAGGTCGGCACAATCGACAACGCTGAATCGAGTGTCACCTTTACAGTGGACGTCCCGGCTGCGGGCGATTATGAGATCACCATTACAGCGGATGGACATCCCAACTTCCCCAATCCGTCGCACAAATGTTATGTCAACGGCGATGTCGAGAACGCCAAGATTGTCCACTATCCCGATCCGGTGGATTGGGGTGTATGGAAGGAATATCAGACTACGCTCACCCTGAAGGAGGGCGTCAACACCATCACCTTTGCCTATAATGACACGATGGAAAAGACTTTCGCGGAACTCGACTGCATCGAGTTGTCCCTGCCGCCGGTCGATAAGACGGCCCTCGGCACATGCTACGATGCGAACAAGGATAAGGTCCAGGAAAACTATACACCCGACAGTTGGACCATATTTGCAGCGGCCCTGGAGAACGCGAAGACGGCCCTTTATAACCCCGACGCCAGCCAGAGCGCGCTCGATAAAGCGCTGAGCGACCTGGAAGCGGCGGTGGCCGGGCTGGAGGAGGTCACTCCGCCGGAAGTTGACAAAACGGCGCTGAAAGATCTAATCGAAGCGGCGGGCCAGTACGAGGAAGGCGCGTACACCGCGGCGAGCTGGGCAGCGCTAGAGGAAGCGCTGGAGGAAGCGAACCGCGTGATGGAGGACAAAGACGCGACCGCAGAGGAAGTGCAGACGGCGAGCGACGAGCTGCAAGCGGCGATAGACGGGCTGCGGTATGAGCTGAACACCGA
>NZ_JACRST010000019.1 GCF_014384885.1 Ligaoa zhengdingensis | reverse complement strand
TCGGTGTTCAGCTCATACCGCAGCCCGTCTATCGCCGCTTGCAGCTCGTCGCTCGCCGTCTGCACTTCCTCTGCGGTCGCGTCTTTGTCCTCCATCACGCGGTTCGCTTCCTCCAGCGCCGCCTCCAGCGCTGCCCAGCTCGCCGCGGTGTACGCGCCTTCCTCGTACTGGCCCGCCGCTTCGATTAGATCTTTCAACGCCGTTTTGTCAACTGCGGGTTCGGTGATCTGCGCGTCGTCCAGCGCCTTGCCTGCGGCTTTGAGGGAATCCAGCGCAGCTTGCATGGCGGGCTCGCTCCCCGCGTCCAGTGCATCCTGCGCCGCTTCAATCGCCTCGCGGTAGGCGGCGACCGCCTCGGCCGGGTATTCGCCCACCTGGTCGCCCACCGGAACCGAATCGGCCTTTTGCACAGCGGCTTCGATCCACGTGGGCAGCGAGAGGTAGCTGCTCAGCCGGTCGGCCTCGACCTGCTGGGCGTCGAGCGCGCGGGCGAACACCTTGAAGTCGTCCACGCTGCCGTTGGTGTAGGGGTCGGGCCAGACGCCCGCGCCGCCCAGGCGGATGAACGAACCGTCCTTCATAATCTCCTGCAGGCGGTAGGTTGCGCGGCTCACCACGGCTGCGCCGTCCTGATAGAGGGTGACGGTGTCCCCGGTTTGAACCAGCGCCAGATGGGTCCAGCGGTGGATGGGTACAGCCTGGCTGGAATCGGCCTTGGCCTCGCCCCTGCCGTCGGCGTTGATGCCGTAGCGCAGCACGTTGGTGACCCACACCGCGAAGTCGTTTTTGTCGCGGCCCACGGTGAGGATGGTCTGGTTGTTCTCATTGGAGCTGAGGTTGACCCACATTGAGAGGGAAACCTCCTCCCCCGTCAGGTCGGCGATCGCGCCGGTGGGCACGTCCAGATACTGGGTGCCGCCGCCGAGGCGGAGCGCGCCGTCCGCGACCGATGCGCCGTTTTTGAGCGAACCGCGGTAGGCGTCGCTCACCTGGTTTTCCACCGCGGAATCGGTGGCCTGGTTGAAATCGTAGTGCAGCACCGCGCCCAACTCATCCTGTGCCACCTCGCGCACATTGACGGCAAAGGTGGCGCGCTGTCCGCCGTAGATCACGGTGACGAGCTGCCCGTCGCCCGCTTGCGTCGGGAAGCCCTCGATACGCACGCCGCTTTCGGTGAGGGGGATGGTCTTGTCTCGGGAGGAATCCTCATAGTGCACGGTGATCGAACCGCCCGCGAGGTCGAGCTTCTGCCCCAGGACATAGTCCAGCTTGGCGGGCGGCGTCAGGGTGATCGAGGCCGGGGCGACCACCGACACGGTGAACGGGGCGGTGAAGCCGCTGTAGCCCGCGGTGACAGTCAGTTCAGAGACAGCGGCCGAGTTGTCGAACCCGGAGATGGATACCGCTTCGTCCGCCAGCGGCAACCTCCCGGAGCGGCCATCGGCGTAATGCACCACCAGATAGCCGCCGTCGAGCGAAAGAGGCTCGCCCAGGTCGTAAACCAGCTTGGCGGGCGGCGCGACCTCCACCGAGGTCACCGACGCCGCGGGGGAGCTGTCCACAACCACAGTCGCGGTCAAATTTTGCGGCGCGCTCGCAGGGTTTACCGTGTCGGGCAGGGAGAGCGCGCCCGCAAAGGTGTAGCTGCCCTGTGCAGCGGGGTCATAATCGCTGCTGCTCCAGGTCACGGGGAAGTCGTACCAGCCGCCGTCGTCCAGTTGGACCGGCAGAGTGGCGGGCAGCAGGGGCATCAGCAGGCCGAGCGGTGTGCCGCTGCCGACAGAGACCACCCCCTCAGGCTCACGCACATCCAACACCTGATATTGCAGGCCGGTCACGCCGTGCGCCGCGACCAGCGCGTCCAACTCGCTTTGGGTCACGGGGAGGACGGTGACATGGTTGATGCGGCTGTTGACCTTGTAGTTGGGGGTGCCGTAGGCCCAGTGGGTCACCCAGTTGGCCTCCGGGCCGGTGAGCGCCGGGGAGACCGCATAGGCGAGGTCGGGCGAGCCCGACAGCGGGTCGAAATACATATACCACAGGTTGTTGTCGTTGAAGTTGCGGAAGGTGGTCGCGCCCTCGATGTCGTTGCCCTGCATGTCGGTGATGAGCGCGCCCGGCTGATAGGTGAAGGAGTTCTCGCCCAACTCGGTGGCGACCGCGCCCTCAAACATCTTTTTAACGCTGCCTTCGCCGGGTGTTGCGCGGTAATCGTTCTTGAAGGTCATAAAATAGGTGCCGTTTTCCTTGACGATATTCGCGTCGATCATCTGGTTGTGTGGGTCGTCCAGCAGGATAAACGGGTCGGACAGGGTCTCGTTGGTGAAATCCTCCGTCCAGTTGGCCATCATCGGGGCGTGCACGCCGCCGTTGGAGTGGGTGTCCGACCAATAGATCAGGTATTTGCCCACCACGGGGTCGTAGATCGCCTCGGGCGCCCAGGCCGAACCGCCCCCCGGAGGGCTGCCGGCCTCGTCGTTGCAGACGCTGAAATTGTATTTTTCGCGGTTGATTGCCCACTGCTCATCGGTGACGCCCTGGATGCGGAGCAGGCGCTCGTTGGTAAAGGTGATGAGGTCGTTGGTATCCCACGCATAGATTTCGGGGTTATCCCACCCTTGTGTGGCCACAATGCCGAAGGTGCCGTCCTTGCGGCGGAAGATGTTGGGGTCGCGCAGGCGGCGGGTGCCGATCTCGGCCTTCACCACCGGTTCGCCGCCCTTGAGGGGAATCCAGTTGACGCCGTCGTAGCTGTAGCCCAGGCGGATGCCGCCGGTATCGTTGCTGGAATCGAAATAGCTCATCAAAAAGCCGGTGAACCTATCCTTGAGGATGAGGTTTTCATACAGGAAGGATTCGCTTTGCCCGTCCAGTTCCACAGTGGCGCGCAGCACGACCGGTTCGTTTTCGGCGGCTCCGTCCGCCTTATGTACCAGGTTGTCCGCGTCGATCTCCGCGCGGCCCGAGGCGACCTCCCACCGGATAACCGCGCCGTTGGGGCCGCTTTGCGGCAGCGTGGTCTGGCCGTTGTTCAGGATGAAGTCAAGCGAGCGGCGGGCGTAACTGAGGTCGGTCCCGAACGGGTCGAGCTCGAGCGCCTTGACTGTGACGATGAACAGCTTGATCTTGCTGTAAGCCCCCTTGGTGAGGGTCGCAGTCAGGGTGACAGTGCGGTCGGACGCCTTGCGGGAAACAACGCCGCCGTCGGTAATCACGTCGGGCGAGTTCGATTTCCAGGAGATGGCGACCCCGTTTTCCCAGGAAAGGGGCAGGGCGAGGTCGGCGGTGACATTCGCCAGGTCGCCCTCGATGGTGAGAGCCGCGGCCGCGGCCTCCACGTCGCGCAGGTCGGGCGGGTTTTTATCGGCGCCGGCCTGCGCTGCGATCTCTTCGGCGCTCAGCGCCCCGGCCCAGATCTGAAAGTCGTCGATCCGGCCGTTGACCGGGGTGTCGTCCCAGACGTCCGCGGTGCCCAGGTGGATGTACGCGCCGCCCTGCGCCAGCAGGCTGGACAGGCGCACCCCCAGGCTGGAGGAGGAGGCGATCTCCGCGCCGTCCTTATAGAGGCGGCCGTTCGCACCGTCCTGCACGAACGCCACGTGCGACCACTTGCCCTCCTCGGGGTAGGGCGCGGCCTCAATGTTGTCCTCCGCGCCGCCGTTTTCCTTCATGGCGAAGCGCAGATGGTTGAAGACGTTCTTCACCACAAAGATGGCGTAGTTGGCCTGGTTTTGGCCCATCGTCATCAGGGTGGTGTCGTGGCCGATGCTGTCCAGCTTGACCCACATCGAAATGGTCATGCTGTCGCCCGATTTGAGCGCGTCGGGGATCTCCACGTCCAGATAGGACCCCTTCGCGCCGTCCAGCACGAGCGCGCCGTCCTCCACTTTGGCCGCGCCGCGCAGGGCCGCCCCCGTCAGCTCGTCCGACTCAAAGTCGAAGGAGACGGCTGGGCCGTCCTCCCTGGGCTGGGTCCCCGCCGGAAGCGCCAGGGCCGGGGTGAACCAGGTGGCAGCGCACACCGCCGCCGCCAGGAGGCAGGAAGACAGCCGTTTCCAATTGTTGGTTGTTCTGTGCATCAAATCAATTTCTCCTTCCTTTGCAATTTTTCATTGCTGGTGCCTTTATTATCTCATATTTTCCATGGAAAATCTATACAATAATCGCACAATCGCTTAGGAGCTTCCAACAAAAAGGCCGCGCCGGAAAAGAAAAGAAATTTCTCTTCCGGCGCGGCCGCAGGCGGCAGGCGTGGGGCCCGGTCACTGCTGTATCAGATGTTCAGCAACCTGTTTGAGTTCCCCCAGGGTACAGATTTCCGCGCCCGAATCGAGGATCTTGTTTTTGACGTCGATCGGGAGCGATTCAAAATAGTCCCGCAGGTCGGGGTTATTTTCGTAAAAGGTCATACGGATTCCTCCGTTCTGGCGGAATTAATCGTCGCCCGCCAGCAGATTTTCGGCGTAGTTTTCCAGCTGCGCGCAGGTCTGGACGTTGTCCGCGCGCTGCTGGATCATCCCCTGCACGTAGTCGGGCAGGGACATAAAATATTCCTTGGCGCTCATGTCGGCGCTCAGCAGCTCGCCGAGGCCGCCGGGATAGCGCTGCTCTTTTTTGGACATCTTAAAAACACCTCTTATTGGTTGTTTTGTGAAAGCAGATGCTCCGCACACTGGCGCAGCTCCTCGAGGTTGTCCACTTCGGGGTTGCACATCATGATATTTTCCTGAACAAAGGGCGGCAGCGATTGAAAGTATTGCTGCATGGCCTCGTCCTGATAGGGATTGATCGGGCAGGACATGGTTATCACCTCCCGCTGTTAGTGTTTGCGCTGCGCGCGCCGAAAATTCATGGGAAAGCGCGGGACACTAGCGAAGCGGCAGGAAAAGCTGGTACGGCTCGAGCCCAAAATGCCCGGCGAGGCGCAGCGCAACCCCGGCGCTCAGGTGTTTGGGCAGCTCGCCCGCCTCGATGCGGCGCAGGGACGCGGGCGAGACGCCCATGATGCGGGCCATCTCGCTTTTGGTGAGCCCGTGCTGTTCGCGCAAAATTTTGACATTACCACAGAAGACGGCAATTTCGTCGCTGATAGCCATAGATGACACCTCCCAGCCGATTATAGCAGGAGTTTAATGGGAAGTTTGGTTTTTAAACCTGATCGGGTGTAAAAAAATTGGGCGCACCGTTGAGAGCGATTTTTCTTGGGGTTTTCCGCTGGGCAAACCGCTGAAAAGATAATGGAAAAGGCCTGCCCCCTGCAAGGGGGCAGGCCTTTTTCACCGCTGGCCGCGCTTCAAAACGGCTGGCAGACCACGTCCCACAGGTGCTCAGGCACTGGGAAGCTGCGCACCTGGCGGAAAGATTCCAATTTGATTTCCCCGTCGTAATCCTTCACGCTGAAGGTCAGGCGGCAGACCGCGATGGTCACCTTCTGCCCGATGTAGGGGTACAGCTCAAAGTCGATCAGGTAGCGCGAGCACTCGCCGGGCGAATGGCGCAGGTTCACCAGCTTCATACACCAGCACATCAGCTGGGGCTTCACCGTCAGGAAGTCGCGGTAATAGCGGCAGACCTCCTCGCGGGCGCGGGGCAGAAAGATGGCGCGCAGGGTATCCTCGCAGAGCCGGTTGGCATGATGCATCGGTTCTCACCTCCGCTACAGCTTATGCGGCTGCGGCCGGTTATGTCCGGGCGAGGCGGATGCTCTGCGCGATCGCCTGGAGCTGCTCCTCGGTGACTGCGCCCTCGGCAAACTGGATGGCTACATACGCACCCAACCCGGTATCATACGAGAGGATGCCCGGCACCTCCAGCGTGGGGCTTTCGGCGGCGGACAGGCCGTCCTCCTGAAGCACCATGTAGACGGTGGCCAGGGCGGTTTCGGCGGTCGGGCTGCTCACAACCGGGGTGTACTCCTGCCAGCTGTAGAGGCTGCCCAGGCGCAGCTCGGGGTAGACGGTCTTGTAGTATTCCTCCTGTGGGATTTCATCCTCGTAGGGTTCAAAGATGTTGTAGCAAATGGCGCCGATGTATGCGTCGCCGTCCACGATGTTGAGCGGCGTGTAGCCGGGCAGGAAGGGAAACGGGGTGGACGGGGCCCCGTCCGCGGGCTGTTGGATCGTCCAGCCGTCGGGCAGCTTGACCGAGAGGTGGAACGGCTCGGTCTCGTAGATCGACGCATTGTATTCGTCTTTGCCGTCCTGATAGGCGGGGAAAGCGACAGTCCAGTACCCCGCCTCACCCCGGCCGGGGTTCACCGCCAGCCCGATGCACACCGCCGCAACCGCAGCCAGCGCGGCCAGGCTCACCCAGAGGGCAGGCCTGCGGTAGTGCAGCACATGCTGGATGCGCCGCCTGGTGTCTCCCTCGCCGAAAGCGAGCGGCGCGGCGGCGACGCGCCTGTGTCCGGTCGCAAGGCGCAGCAGCAGGGCGGAATAGTCCGCGCGTGCGCCGTCCCCCATCCGCCGCATCACGCTTTCATCGCAGGAAAGCTCCATGTCCTTACAGCAGAGCAGGAACGCCGCCCACACCAGGGGGTTGAACCAGTGGACGCAGAGGGTGAGGAAGGCGACCGGTTTGACGATGTGGTCCAGCCGCCGGATGTGGGCCTGCTCATGCAGCAGGATGTACCGCTGTTCCTGCTCGGTAAGGCTGGACGGCAGGTAGATTTTGGGGCGCAACAGCCCCAGGACAAACGGTGTGGGGATGTGATCGGCGAGGTAGATGCGCTCGCCCACCTCCACCGCGCCCACCAGGCGCCGGCGCAGCCGCAGCAGGGACACGGCGCTGTAGAGCAGCAGGCAGGCGATGCCCGTAATCCACACGGCCTCGGCCGCCAAAGACCAGATTTGCAGGGGGTTGACGCTGGTCACAGGGGAGGCCGGTGCGGGCAGGATGGGGTTGATCGCGCTGTCGAGAAGATCCACACCCGTGTCTATCCGCGGCGCGGGCGAATAGAGCAGCTCGGCGCTCACCGGCGCGGGGTTGATGCGCAGCAGGCTCAGCGCGCTCTCGAACGAGAAGGGGCAGACCAGCCGGAACAGCACCACGCTCCACAGCGCGTAGGAGCAGACGGCTGGCGCCCGCTTGAGCAGCAGCCGGGCGAGCAGCACAAACAGGATGACAAAGCTCGCGGTGAAGCTCATATTGAGCACCTGGAAAAAGATGTTGTCTAGCATGACGATCCCCCCCTGTGTTGGTCGATCAGGCGCTGCAGCTCCTCGATCTCCGCGTCCGAGAGCTTTTCGAGCGCGGTGAACGCGGCCAGAAATTGCGGCAGCGAGCCGCCGAAGTGCTCCTCGACGAAGCGCTCGCTCTGCACCGCCTGGAACTCGGCCTTGGACAGCAGCGCGGACACCACACCGCCTTGGTTTTGAAAGATGCCGCGCTCGCACAGCCGCCGCAGCATGGTGTAAGTGGTGGATTTCTTCCACTTAAATTCGGCCGCGCACAGCTTCACCAGCTCGCCCGACGAAACCGGCGCGTGCGCCCAGATCAGGTCGGCGAACCTGGTCTCCATGGCGCCCAGTTGATAATCCTGCATTTTCATCGCTCCTTTTGGTTTAACGGCGTTAGACCACACCGTTAGTTTAACGCTGTTAAACCAAAATGTCAAGCAGAATTTCCCACTCAAATTGGCAAAAGCGATACACATGCGGGCCGTGCCACAAAAGGCGGCACATAGCCAAAAGGGGCGGACAGATTTTTCCTGTCCGCCCCTTGGCGCGCGGGGTCAGCCCGCGCCGCCGCCGCTGATGCACTCGATCTGGCCGTAGTCCGACCCGACCGCCAGATAGCTGCGGGATTCGCCGCTCCAACAGTAGCACCGCCTGTCCGCGAGGTCGATGTAGAGCGCGTTTTCGCTGCCCGCCGCTGGAAAGCTGGCCCGGTCGGGGTAGGGCAGCACGGGGGAGCCGCCGCCCGCGCCGAGGGTGGCCAGCAGCGCGCCGAACTGCGCCTCGGTGCCGGTGTAGCCGTAGGCGCGCGCCGCCTCCCAGGCCGACTGGCCGCGCGGGCCGGTGCCGGTGATCTCCACAGTCACCTCCGCGCCGCCCGCCTCGAGCGCCACCGTCAGCTCGCCGCTCGCGCCGGATGCGGTGTTCTGGCCGCCCTCCAGGGTGATCTCGGCCCTCAGCGTGAAGCTGGAGGACGGCACCAGCGTCAGGACGCGCCCGTCCGCGCGGGTGAGTTGGATGTCGTAGCAGTAGCGCAGGAAATCCAGCCCTGAGGTGTCGCCCGGGGCGAGCTCGATCACCGCCTCGCCGCCGCTGCCGAACGCGCGCACCTCCTTTTGCAGCAGGGGCAGGCTGTCGGCCGGGCTCTCCTTCACGGTGAAATAGACCGCGTCGCCCGCCTCGAAGGGCACCGGCCCGCCGGCGTTTTTCATCCGCACGGTGATGCTCTCGCTGTCCCCGCGGATCATGGATAGGTTGCTGCCTGTGATCTTCATGGTTTCGGTCACTCCTTTCTCCGTAAGGCCCCGCTGGGGCGCAAGCTGCGCGGCATGGCGCAAAAACTACACACCTTGCAATTGCGCCGGGTTTCGTATATAATAAAACCAGTTGGTAAGACGGGGGCAAACATTTGTTCTACACCGCATCCCCCGCGGAAAGGATGGGAAAAGCACATGGCCATCGACAAACAAAAGGCGCTGGAAACCGCGCTCAGTCAGATAGAAAAGCAGTTCGGCAAGGGCGCCGTGATGAAGCTGGGGCAGAACTCCACCCTCAACGTGGAGGCGATCTCCACCGGCTCGATCTCGCTCGACCTGGCGCTGGGCATCGGCGGCGTGCCGCGCGGGCGCATCGTCGAAATCTTCGGGCCGGAATCGTCCGGTAAGACCACCGTGGCGCTGCACATCATCGCCGAGGCGCAGAAGAACGGCGGCGAGGCCGCGTTCATCGATGTGGAGCACGCGCTCGACCCCACCTACGCCCAGGCGCTGGGGGTCAACATCGATTCGCTGCTGGTGTCCCAGCCGGATACCGGCGAGCAGGCGCTGGAGATCGCCGAGGCCCTGGTGCGCTCGGGTGCGATCGACGCGATTGTGATCGACTCGGTGGCGGCCATGGTCACCCGCGCGGAGATCGAGGGCGAGATGGGCGACACCCACGTGGGCTTACAGGCCCGCCTGATGAGCCAGGCGATGCGCAAGCTCACCGGCGTCATCTCCAAGGCCAACTGCGTGGCGGTGTTCATCAACCAGCTGCGCGAAAAGGTCGGCGTGATGTACGGCAACCCCGAGACCACGCCGGGCGGCCGCGCGCTCAAGTTCTATTCGTCCGTGCGTCTCGACGTGCGCCGGGTGGAGCAGCTCAAGAGCGGCACCGAGGTGGTGGGCAACCGCACCCGCGTCAAGGTGGTGAAAAACAAGGTGGCCCCGCCCTTCCGCGAGGCCGAGTTCGATATCATGTACGGCACGGGTATCTCCAAGGTGGGGGAAATCCTCGACCTGGCCACCCGACTGGACATCATTAACAAGAGCGGCGCGTGGTTCAGCTACGGCGAGACCCGCCTGGGCCAGGGCCGCGACAATGTAAAGATTTATTTGCAGGAGCACCCCGAGTTCCTGGCCGACCTGGATCAACAAATCCGTGCGCGGGCCGACGAGCTGGTGATGGTGCGCGGCGGCAAGGCTGCGCCCAAAAAGGCTGCTGCTGCCCCGGCGGCCGCTGCGCCCGCCCCTGCGGCGCCCAAGGTGAACCTCGACGTCGAGGTGGATGACGGCGAATGATGCTGATTACGGCGCTGGAAAAGCAAAAGGGCGGCTGGGCCGTGTTTGTGGAGGGGGAATACGCCCTCATGCTGGATGCGGAGACGTTTGTGCGCGCCAAGCTGCGCGCGGGGGAGGAGATCACCCCGGCGCGGCTGGATGAGCTCAAATACCAAAGCGACCTGCGGCGCACCCGCGAGCGGGCGCTCTACCTGCTGGAAACCCGCGCCCACAGCCGCAAGGAGCTCTTCGACAAGCTGGTGAAAACCGGCGGCGAGGCGGCGGCCGGGGAGGTCACCGCCCGCATGGAGGAGTTAGGGCTTCTCGACGACGCGGACTACGCGGCGCGCCTGGCCCGGCAGCTCACCGAGCGCAAGGGCTACGGCGAGGTGCGGGTACGCCAGGAGCTGGCGCGCCGCGGCATCGACCGGGAGCTTATCGAGGACGCGATGGCCGGGGTGGCTGAGACCGCCGACGTGGACGCGGCGCTGGATGCGCTGATCGCGCGCAGATACGCCCGCTGCTTGGGGGATGAGAAGGGCCGCAGCCGCGCGGTCGGCGGGCTGCTGCGCATGGGCTACCGCCAGGCGGACATCCGCCGGGCGATCGGCCGCGCGCTGGACGCGCTGGAGGCCGAGGGCGAATAAATAGAAATTTTTTGGAGTGGAACTATGTCAATTAAAGTGGGAATGGTGTCGCTGGGCTGCACCAAAAATCAGGTGGACGCCGAGCTGATGCTCGCGCTCATCACCAAACAGGGCTATGAGCTGTGCGCGGATGCGCGCCGCTGCGACGTGGTCATCATCAACACCTGCGGCTTCATCGAGGACGCCAAGCGCGAATCGATCGAGACCATCCTGGAGTTTGCGCAGCTCAAGGGGCGCGGCAGGGTCAAGGCGGTGGTGGTGACCGGGTGCCTCGCCGAGCGCTACCAGATGGAGGTGGCGCGCGAGCTACCCGAGGCGGACGTGGTGCTGGGCATCGGGTCCAACAGCCACATCGCGGCCGCGATCGAGCGCGCGCTGCACGGCGAAAAGGTCTACGAATTCGGGGCCAAAGAGGATGTGCCCCTGAGCGGCGAGCGGGTGCTCACCACCCCGCCCTACACCGCCTACCTCAAGGTGGCGGAGGGGTGCGACAACCGCTGCACCTACTGCGCCATCCCGCTGATCCGCGGCGGGTTCCGCAGCCGCCCGATGGACGAGGTGCTGGAGGAGGCGCAGCGGCTGGCCGCGTCCGGGGTGCGCGAGCTCAACGTGATCGCGCAGGACACCACCCGCTACGGCAAAGACCTGTACGGCCGCCTCGCGCTGCCCGAGCTGCTCGACCGCCTGTGCGAGATCGAGGGCCTGCGCTGGATTCGCATTTTGTACGGCTACCCCGACACCATCACCGACGAGCTGCTGGAGGTGATCGCCCGGCAGCCCAAGATCTGCAAGTATCTGGATATCCCGCTGCAACACGCCAGCGGCAACATCTTAAAGCGGATGAACCGCCGGTTCGACCGGCAGTCGCTCACGGCGCTGATGGCGCACATCCGCGCGCGGGTGCCGGGTATTACCCTGCGCACCACCCTCATCACCGGGTTCCCCGGCGAGAGCGAGGCGGATTTCGCCGAGCTGTGCGAGTTTGTCAAGGAGGTGCGGTTCGACCGGCTGGGGTGCTTCGCCTATTCTGCGGAGGACGGCACCCCCGCGGCCGAGTTCCCCGACCAGATCGACGAGGAGCTCAAGCGCCACCGCGCCGACCTGGTGATGGAGCTGCAAATGGGCATCGCGGCCGGGCTGGCGCACAAAAAGATCGGGCGCTCGCTCGAGACGCTGGTGGAGGGCTTTGACGAGGAGAGCGGCCGCTATGTGGGCCGCACCGCGGCGGACGCGCCGGATATCGACGGCCGGGTGTACTTCGACAGCGAGCGGGAGTGCACGCCGGGCGAATTTGTGACGGTGTTGGTGGAGAACGCGGAGGATTACGACCTGCTGGGCCGCCTGGAGGAGGGAGAACGGTGAACCTACCCAACAAGCTGACGGTGCTGCGCATGGCGCTGGTGCCGGTGTTCCTGATCTTTATACTGTCGCCCGGCATCCCCCATGGCTACCTGTGGGCGTTCATCGTGTTTGTGGCCGCGTCGCTCACCGACCTGCTGGACGGCCGCATCGCCCGCAAGCGCGGGCTGGTGACCGACTTCGGCAAGCTGATGGACCCGCTGGCCGACAAGGTGCTGGTGATGTCCGCCATGTTGTGCTTTGTCGAGAAGGGCTGGGCCCCGGCGGTGGCGGTCATCCTGATTTTGGCGCGCGAATTTCTTGTCACCTCACTGCGGCTGATCGCCGCGGGCGGCGGGGTGGTCATCGCGGCCGATCGATGGGGCAAGTACAAGACCGTCTGCCAGATGGTGTGGGTGATCTACACCATCGGCGCGCAGTGGTACCTCGGCGCGTTTGTCAGCCCCGCCGACCAGGGCGCCTGGGTGACCATCACCCTGGCGGCCGACCTGCTGATGTGGCTGTCGGTGATTCTGACGGTCATCTCCGGCGTAAACTATCTTTGGAAAAACCGCGCCTGCATCCGCACCAAGTGACGCACGGCGTTTGGCTTTTGACTTTGGAATCGGAGGATTTTGATTTATGAAAGTATACAACACCCTGACCCGCCAGAAGGAGGAGCTCGTGCCCATCACGCCCGGCGAAATTAAGATGTACGCCTGTGGCCCCACTGTGTACAACTTCATCCACATCGGCAACGCGCGGCCCATCTGCGTGTTCGATGTGCTGCGCCGCTACCTGGAATACCGCGGCTACAAGGTGACGTTCGTGCAGAACTTCACCGATATCGACGACAAGCTCATCAAAAAGGCCAACGAGGAGGGCGTCACCGTGGCCGAGGTGGCCGCGCGCTACATCAAGGAGTATCAGACCGACGCCGAGGGGCTGGGGGTCCGCCCGGCCACTGTGCACCCCAAGGCCACCGAAAATGTGGATGAGATCATCCGCATTGTGAAGGAGCTGGAGGACAAGGGCTACGCCTACGCAGTGAACGGGGATGTGTACTTCCGCACCCGTAAGGACGAGGGCTACGGCAAGCTGTCCCACCAGCCGCTGGAGGATCTCGAGTCGGGCGCGCGCATCGACGTGAGCGACCAGAAGGAGGACCCGCTGGACTTCGTGCTGTGGAAGGCCGCCAAGCCCGGCGAGCCCGCGTGGCAGTCCCCGTGGGGCATGGGGCGGCCGGGCTGGCACATCGAGTGCACCGCCATGATTCAGAAGTATCTGGGCGAGACCATCGACATCCACTGCGGCGGGCAGGACCTGATCTTCCCCCACCACGAAAACGAGATCGCGCAGGCCGAGTGCTGCACCGGTCACGACTACGTGCACTACTGGATGCACAACGGCTATATCAATGTGGATAACCGCAAGATGAGCAAGAGCCTGGGCAACTTTTTCACCACCCGCGAGGTGGCCGAAAAGTTTGGCTACGAGCCCATCAAGTTTATGATGCTGCAGGCGCACTACCGCAGCCCGATCAACTACAGCCTCGAGGTGATCGAACAGTGCAAGGCGGCGCTCGCGCGGCTGCACACCTGCCGCAACAACCTCGACTTTGCGCTGAAGAGCGCGGCTGACGCACCCGCCGAAGGGGACGACGCGCTGACTGCGGCGCTGGAAGGCCGCCGCAAGCAGTTCATCGCCGCCATGGACGACGACCTGAACACCGCGGACGGCATTGCCGCGCTGTTCGACCTGGCGCGGGATATCAACACCGCGCTGGCCGCCCCGCGCGGCAAGGGGTATCTCACGGCGGCGGCCGCGCTGTTCGACGAGCTGACCGGCGTGCTGGGCCTGCTGTACAACCGCGGCGGGCAGAGCATCGACGCGGAGATCGAGGCGCTCATCGAGCAGCGCCAGGCGGCCCGGGCCGCCAAGAATTGGGCCGAGGCCGACCGCATCCGCGACGAGCTCAAGGCGCGCGGCGTGGTGCTTGAGGACACCCCGCAGGGCGTCAAGTGGTCGATTCAGAAGTAAGCGATAAATAAGGAAAAGCGCCCGGAAGGCACAGCCTTCCGGGCGCTTTTCCGCTATTTTCTTGCGCGCCAGTGCTCGCAGGTCTGGTAAGGTTCGCGGACTTTCATACGCGGATAGATGCAATGCCCATAGGACAGCGCGCTGAAGCGATTCGGCCCGCCCCACTGGATATAGTGCTGCACATAATAGTGGCAGGTGCCGCAGCAAAGCCCCTCGACGATTTCATATTTTCGTTTGCGCATTAAGATCACCTCAGAAATATTTTAACGGATATTACGTTAAAAATCAATACCGGTATATCCGTTATGAGATAATAACTTTGGGTGATAGTGATGTATGAACGAATCAAAAATCTCAGAGTGGATTTTGACTATACTCAGAAAAAGATTGCCGACAAACTTTGTGTTGCGCAGACGACTTATTCTGATTATGAGCATGGCAAACTGAATATCCCTATTCCGGTTTTAATTAGGCTGGCGCTCATTTATGATACCAGCATCGATTATTTGCTGGAATTGACGGATGATCCGCAGCCCTACACGCGGGGAAAGAGATACCATAAGCAAAAGATTTGACGAAAAAAGAAAATATTTGCAGAAACACCTTGAAAAAATGGCCTTTACCGTCTATAATAGAGACAGTTGTGCGTCAGGGGCGGATTGTCAGGCCGGCTGGCGCATAACAGAAAAAGCGACGCAACGGCGCGTACGCACAGGGAAATTGTGCGGGCGCGCCGCTTTTTATGGGAGTGTGATTCAACATGACAATCGAACCAATCGCGCAGCGCATCCGAGCCCAGCTCGCCGAGCTGCGCGCCTTCACCGCCACGCCGGGCAGCGGCGTCACCCGCTTCCCCTTCACACCCGAGGCCCGCGCGGCCAGCGAATACATCGAAGCCCGCATGGAGGAAATCGGCCTCGCCGTGCGCATGGACAACTCCGGCTCGGTCATCGGCCGGCTGGAGGGCCAGGTGCCCGACACCGTCATGATCGGCTCGCACCTCGATTCGGTGCGGTTCGGCGGCGCATACGACGGCATCGCGGGCGTGGTGTGCGGCATCGAGGCGGTGCGCCAGCTCATCGAAGGCGGCGGGCAGCCGTACTACTCCATCGAGGTGATCGCCACCAACGACGAGGAGGGCTCGCGCTTCAAATCCGGCCTGTTCACCGGCAAGGTGCTGGACGCGCAGCTCACGGTGGACGACATCCGCCGCTACAAGGACGAGGATGGCGTGAGCGTCTACGACGCGATGAAGGCATACGGCCTCGACCCGGATGCGATCGCCGCCAACAAGCGCACCGACATCAAGGCGTTCTTGGAGGTCCACATCGAGCAGGGCCCGATTTTGGAGGCCGAACAGAAGGACATCGGCATCGTGGATATCATCGTGGGCATCAAGCGCGCGCTGGTCACGGTGCACGGCCGCGCCGACCACGTGGGCACCATGCCCATGAACATGCGCATGGACGCGGTGGAGGCGGCCTCCAAGGTGATCGCCGGGATCGGCGACCGCGCGCGGCAGTTCCCGCAGGCGGTTGCCACGGTGGGCAGCCTCAATGTGGAGCCCAACATCGTCAACATCGTGCCCAGCCAGGTCTCCTACACGGTGGATTTCCGGGGCGCGACCCGCGATGTGATCGAGGCGCAGTACCAGGGAATGCTGGATGACCTGCGCGCCGTCACCGGGCGGTTCCACATGACCTTCGATGTGGAGGAGACCCTCTGGGTCGATCCGGTGGAGCTGAGCGGCGACTTCCGGCGCTACATCGAAGAGAGCTGCACAAAACACGGATATTCCAACATGCATATCCTCAGCGGGGCGGGGCACGACGCGCAGGTGTTTGGCGCGCGGATGCCCGCCGCGATGATCTTTGTCCCCAGCATCGGCGGGCGCAGCCACTGCCCGGAGGAGAACACCGACGAGCGCACGCTCGCCCAGGCGTCCGTGGCGGCGTGCGACACCCTGCGCCAAATCTGCGAGGAGAAAAAGCTGTGAAGCTGACGGTGCTGGCCGATAACAACACCTATATCGACCGTTATTATCTGGGCGAGCCGGCGGTGTCCTATTTCATCGAGGACGAGGGCGCCCTGCTGCTGTTCGACCTCGGCTATTCCGACGTGTACGTCAAAAACGCCTGCAAGCTGGGCATCGACCTCACCGGGGTGGACGCGGTGGTGCTCTCCCACGGGCACGACGACCACACCGGCGGGCTCGCGGCGTTTCCCCCGGTCGGGCGCCCGGTGAAGCTCTATGCGCACCCGCGCGTGTTCGAGGAGAAGCGGTCGGGCCAGCTCGCCATCTGCTCCCCCCTGCGGGAGGAGGCCGCGTCCGAGCGGTTCGACCTGTGCCTTTCGCGCGCGCCGGTGGCGGTGAGCCCCAACCTCACCTTTCTGGGGGAGATCGAGCGCACCAACGGCTTTGAAAACCAGGCCCCCATCGGGGAGTGCCGGTGCGGCTGCGGTTGGCGGCCGGACTACCTGCTGGACGATTCCGCGCTGGTGTATCGGGGGGCCGAGGGCATCTCGATCATCACCGGCTGTTCCCACGCGGGCATCTGCAACATCATCGAATACGCCAAAAGGGTGACGGGCGAGCGGCGGGTGCGCGGGGTGATCGGTGGGTTCCACCTGTTCGACGAACACTCCGAGCAGCTCGAGCGCACCGTAGAATACCTAAAGCGCGAGCGCATCCCCATGCTCTACCCCTGCCACTGCACATCCTTCGCCGCGCGTGCGGCCATCCACCGGGAAATTCCGGTGCAGGAAGTCGGCGTTGGGCTCACCCTGACGTGGTGACCCCGAAAGATAAACTTTTTGAGGAGGAATTAAGACAATGAGTACCCAAGCAACCGCACCCGCCAAGGACAAGGTCTGCTGGAAGGAGTACAAGCTCCACATCGCGGTCCTGGTCATCATCCTGTTGGCCGAGCTGGTCATCCGCAAACAGACCCTCACCTTTAGCAACGATCTGTACGGCAGCCTGTCGATCGGCTTCCAGCCGTTCGTCTTTGCCATGCTGCTGGGCCTGATCGCCTATCTCGCCAAGCCCATCAAATGGGTGAAAGAGGAGGAGTCGGAAGCGGCGTCCGGCACCATGCTCATCTTCATCGGCCCATTGCTGGCCAAGCTCGCCGTCGCCAGCGGCTATTCGATCAATGAGATTCTGGCGGTTGGCCCGGCCATGCTGCTGCAGGAGTTCGGCAACATCGGCACCATGATCATCGCCCTGCCCGTCGCCCTGCTGCTCGGCTTCAAGCGCGAGGCGGTCGGCATGACCCACTCGATCGGCCGCGAGCAGAACATGGGCCTCATCATCGACCGCTACGGCTTCGATTCCAACGAGACCCGCGGCGTGCTCATGATCTACATCATCGGCACCGTCATCGGTTCGGTCGTCATCGGCCCGCTCACCGGCATCCTGGCGAATGTGCTGCCCATCAGCCCCCTCGCCTACGCGATGGCCACCGGCGTTGGCAGCGCGGGCATGACCGCCGCGTCGCTGAGCACCCTCATCGATATGTTCCCGCAGTTTGAAACCCAGATGTCCGCCTATTCCAGCATGAGCAACCTGCTCACCCAGGTGGACGGCATCTACATGTCCATCCTGATCGGCCTGCCGCTGTGCAACCTGCTGTATAAGGTGCTGGAGCCCACGCTGGGCCGCATCACCAAGACCGGACGGAGAAACGCGGAGCTTGCCAAGGCGGAAGCGGAAAAAGCGAAGGAGGCGGAGTAATCATGGCGAAACTCGCGGTAAAAAAGGAACATCTGAAGATGAGCTCAGTGTTGGATTGGCTGCTCATGCTGTTGATCTTCGGCGTGCTCACCCTCATCATCAACACCTTCAGCTATAAAAATTCGATCGTGGAATCGATTCCGGGGATGCTCATCCTCATCGGCATCACCTTTGTCGGGCTGCTGCTGGCCAAGCTGATCCCCCTGAAGATCCCCGCGATCATCTACATCAGCGTGATCGCCCTGGTGATCTCGCTGCCCGTGTTCGGGCCGGTGTCCGAATTTGTGTACACCAGCACCAACAAGATCAGCACCCTCGGTCTGTGCACCGTCATCCTCGCTTATTCGGGCGTGGCGATCGGCAAGAGCTGGGCTGAGTTCAAAAAGATGGGCTGGCGCGGCATCGTGGTGACCCTGTGCGTCATCCTCGGCACCTTCCTGGGTTCGGCCTTGGTGGCGCAGCTCGTGCTCAAGATGCAGGGCATCATCTAACGGCGTCCTCGCTGAAGCGACAAATAAAACCCCCGCAGGCCATCGCCTGCGGGGGATTTTTGCGCTTATTTATTCCGCCGGAGCGGCGTATTTAAAGTACACCTGATAGGAAAACGGGGAGAACACCAGCCCCTGCACGTCGGTCGAACAGGCGTAGTGCGAGGTCTCGTAGGCCAGCGGCAGGTAGACGCCCGCCTCCAGCAGGGCCTGCTCCGCACGCTCATACAGCTCGGCCGCCTCCACGATGTCCCCGGCCACCAGCGCAGCGCTCAAGGTGTTGTCGAACGCGCTGCTGGCGTAGCCGGTCTCGTTGCGGGTGGAATAGCCCGCGAACCGGCTGAGAATCGAGTCGGGGTTGCTGCGTTCGGCGGTGTAGGGGACCAGGGCCAACAGGTAATCGCCGCTTCTGACCCGTGCGCTCAGCTCATCCTGGGGCAGGGCCTCCAGGTTGATGAACACCCCCAGACCCTGTTGGAGCTGGCGCTGCAGGATGCTCAACATGGGGGCGAAATCGTATCCGTCGGGGTAGAGGATGGTGGTTTTAGAGAGTTTTTCCACCCCAAGCTCGGCCAACCCCTCGGCCAGCAGCGCCTTGGCCTGGGCCGAATCGCGCGCCGGCCAGACATTGTTTCCGGCGATGTCGCGGTAGGAGCGGTCGAGCAGTTTGACGGCGGGCGGCACGATGCCGCGCGCGGGCGACAGGTTGCCGGTGAGATAGCCCGAGAGCTCCTGCGGGTCGATCGAGAGCAGCAGCGCGCGCCGGATTTTGTCGTTGCCGTAGGTGTTGGTGCGGCAGTTGAACGCCAGCCCCCACACGGTGTTTTCAAAGCTGTAGACGGTCGCGGACCCCTTTTCCTGCAGGGCCTCCGCCTCCTCAAAAGAGATCGGCGCGGCGTCGGTCTTGCCGCTGTAAAACCGCGACAGCACCTTTTGCGCAGCGGTTTTCAGGGTCGCGTCCGGTTTGTCCTCGTCGAAGCGGTCGTCGTACTGAAAGGCGAGATCCACCCCGGCCGCCAGAACCGGCTTGGCGGAGTGGTAGTGCCCGTTGGGCCGCAGCGAGACCTTGCTTTTGGCGTCGTAACTGCGAATAAAGAAGGGGCCATTGAACATCAGATATTCCGGTTCCAGCCCATAGCGCCCCTTGGTGGAGGTGAAAAACGCCTCGTTGCAGGGCATTGCGGCGGCCGAGGCCGTCACCTCAGCGAAGAACGGGTTGGGGGTGTGCAGCCGCACGATCAGGGTGTAGTCGTCCGGCGCGGAGACCCCCAGCCGGGAGGCGGGGACAGCGCCGGACAGGATTTCGGGCGCATTTTGTACGCACAGAAAGTTGGCCGCGCCCGCCGATCCAGTCACCGGATCGACCACCCGGCGGAAGGCGAACACAAAGTCCCGCGCGGTGACGGGGGTCTCGCCGTCGCTCCACATCGCGTCCCGCCGCAGGGTGAAGGTGTAGGTTAGCCCGTCGTCGGACACCTCGTAGTCGGTGGCCACCCCGGGCTCCAGCCCGCCGTTTTCACTCTGGCGCAGGAGGCCCTCAAAGGTGTTCTCCACGATCATCAGCGCCTCCCCGGTGGAGGCGAGCTGGGGGTCGAGCGAACGCGGCGCGGCGGTGAGGTCGTACCGCACCACAATCTGGTCGCCCGAACGCCGGCAGGAAATGAGCGGCAGCGCCACACAGACCGCCAGCAGCAGGGCCAGCCATTTTCGTTGTTTCACCGTTGCGCTCCTTTCCTGTTGTGGTGAGGCCGCGCCGCTCAAACGCGGTGCAGCAGGTCGGTGTAGGTGGGAATCGGCCACTCGTCGCAGCCGACAATCGCCTCGAGCGCGTCGCAGCTCGCGCGCAGGCTGTCCATGGCGGGCAGTACGCGGTCGCGCATGGCAGCCGCGCGGTCGCGGTGGTCTGCGATCGCGTCCGCCGCGCGGTGTTCGGCCTCGAGCGCGTCAAGGTTGGCGCTCAGATGGGCGATCAGGCCGTCCAGCTCGTTCAGATGGCACTTCACCGCGGCTGCATTGAGGCCCGCGCCGGTCATGGCGTTGTAGTCGGTAGCAATCCGTCCCGCATAGCGCACGCAGGCGGGGAACACCTGACGCCGCACCATCTCGGTGAGGGTGGCCGCCTCGATCGACAGCACCTTGGCATAGTTTTCCAGGATGATATCGTAGCGGCTGCGGCACTCAGCCTCGGAAAACACGCCGGTGCGCTCGAACAGGTTGATGTTTTTGGCGTCGATCATCGATTCGGCCGCGTCCACCGTGTTGGTGAGGTTGGGCAGGCCGCGCCGTTCGGCCTCGGCCACCCAGTCCGCGGTGTAGTTGTTGCCGTTGAAGATGATCGCGCTGTGGTCGCGCACCGTGTCCGAGATGATCGCCTTGAGCTCGGTGTCGAAGTCGTCGGACTGGGCCAGCCGGTCCGCGTAATCGCGCAGCACGTCGGCCACCGCGGTGTTGAGCATCACGTTGGCCAGCGCGATCGACTGGGAGGAGCCCACCATGCGGAACTCAAACTTGTTGCCGGTGAACGCAAAGGGGGAGGTGCGGTTGCGGTCGCTGTCGTCCCGCTTGAGGTTGGGCAGCGCCTCCACCCCCATCTGTAGGGAGACGGCGGCCGGCACGTCGATGTCGCGGCCGGTGGCGATATCGTTGAGGATGTGGGTGAGCTGCTCGCCCAGAAAGATCGAGATGATCGCTGGGGGCGCTTCAAAGCCGCCCAGCCGGTGGTCGTTGCCCGCGGTGGCCGCGGACAGGCGCAGCAGGTCGCTGTAGTCGTGCACCGCGGAGATGACCGCGCACAAAAAGGTGAGGAACTGCACGTTTTCCCAGGGGGTCTTGCCCGGGTCGAGCAGGTTGATGCCGTCGTCGGTGGAGAGCGACCAGTTGTTGTGCTTGCCGCTGCCGTTCACCCCGGCGAACGGCTTTTCATGCAGCAGGCAGGCCAGCCCGTGCTTTTTGGCGGTGATGCGCATCATCTCCATGGTGAGATGGTTGTGATCGCAGGCGATGTTCGCGCTGGCGAACACCGGCGCGAGCTCGTGCTGGGCCGGGGCGGCCTCGTTGTGCTTGGTCTTGCTGGTCACCCCCAGGCTCCACAGCTCGCGGTCGAGGTCCTCCATAAACTCGGCCACCCGCAGGCGGATGCGCCCGCAGTAGTGGTCGTCCAGCTCCTGCCCCTTGGGGGGCTTCGCGCCCAGCAGGGTGCGGCCGCAGAGCTTGAGGTCCAAACGCTTCTCATAGAGTTCGCGGTCCACCAGGAAATATTCCTGCTCCGCGCCCACCGTGGAGATCACTCGGCGGGTGGTGTTGTTGCCGAACAGGCGCAGCAGGCGCAGCGCCTCGGAGGAGAGCACCTGCATCGAGCGCATCAACGGGGTTTTCATATCCAGCGCTTCGCCCGTATAGGAGCAGAACGCGGTAGGGATGTAGAGGGTGTGGTCGCGGATAAAGGCGGGGGAGGTCGGGTCCCAGGCGGTGTAGCCGCGCGCCTCAAAGGTGTTGCGCAGCCCCCCATTGGGGAAGCTGGATGCGTCCGGCTCGCCCGCCAGCAGGCTCTTGCCCGAAAACTCCAGGATCACCGAGCCGTCCAGCGTGGGGGTGAGAAAGCTGTCGTGCTTGCCCGCGGTCACGTTGGTCATCGGCTGAAACCAGTGGGTGTAGTGGGTGGCGCCGTTGGCGATCGCCCAATCCTTCATCGCGCCCGCCACCACGTCGGCGATGGCCGGGTCGAGCGGGGCGCCCTCGCGGTTGGTGTGCTTGAGACTGTCGTACACCCGTTTGGGCAGACGCTGACGCATCACCGCGTCGTTGAACACCTTGCTGCCGAAAATCGAAAGTATATCCAAGCGGATTCTCCTCCTGTTCATGGGCGGTTAGACCCGGGTCTATCATCTTTGGTTTACAGCAGATGGATGCCGTTGGCTTCGCACGCCGCCAGCATGTCGTCCGGCCAGACCGAGGCCTGCACCTCGCCGATGTGGGCTTTTTGCAGCAGCAGCATGCACAGACGCGACTGTCCGATGCCGCCGCCCATGGTGAGCGGCAGCTCGTTGTTTAACAGCATCTTATGAAACGGCAGCGCGCTGCGCTCCTCGCAGCCCGCCAGGCGGAGCTGGCGGTCCAGTGCGGCGGCATCCACGCGGATGCCCATGGACGAAATTTCGATGGCGCGCTGCAACACCGGGTACCACACCAGCAGGTCGCCGTTGAGCTCCCAGTCGTCGTAGTCGGGCGCGCGGCCGTCGTGGGGCTTGCCGCTGTGCAGCTTGCCGCCGATCTGGGTGATGAACACCACCCCGTGCCGCTTGCAGATGGCGTTTTCGCGCTCCTTCGGGTCCAGCTCGGGGTAGAGGTCCTCGAGCTCCTGCGAGGAGACAAAGTGCACCTCCTGCGGCAGGTAGCAGTCGAGCTGCTCAAAGCGCGCGCACAGCTTCTTCTGGGTGGCCACCAGCGCGGAGAGGATGTCCCGCACGGTCGATTTTAAAAAGTGCAGGTTGCGATCCTCGGGGAGGATCACCTTTTCCCAATCCCACTGGTCCACATACACCGAATGCAGGTTATCCAGCTCCTCGTCCCGGCGGATGGCGTTCATGTCGGTGTAAAGGCCGGTCTCGGGCTTGAAGCCGTAGCGCTTGAGCGCGAGGCGCTTCCATTTGGCCAGGCTGTGCACCACCTCCACCTCGGCGCCGATGTCGCGGATGTCGAAATCGACGGGGCGTTCGACGCCGTTGAGGTCGTCGTTGAGGCCGGTCTCGGGCCGAACAAACAGCGGCGCAGAGACGCGGGTGAGCTCCAGCATGGCCGCGAGCTCGCTTTCAAAGGTGTCCTTCACCAGCTTGATCGCTTTTTCGGTCTGCATGATGTCCAATTTGGCCGGATAGACCGGCGGGATAATCAGGTGTTCGGTTGACAAGGTGATTCCTCCGTCCTGCGCGGGATAGTCCCGCCAAAAATGATGGCCCGCACCCCACAAAAGGGTGCGGGGCCGCGAAAAGACACTGGTTTTATACTATCATTTTTCGCCTGCAAATGCAACGCCGCAGCCCGCCCCACAGCGTGATTTGTGACACTCCACCACAACAAATGGGCGGGGCGCGGCCGATTTAGATAATTTACCCGCATGCGCCGGGGAGGTTGACAAAATTGTATCACCTGTTACAATGTGGATAGAAGCATTTTTCCGAAAGGGGGCCTTGTCATGGCCGCTGCAAGAATCCGCTGGATTGCGCTCAACTATTCGCTGCCCATCAATCCATCCAAAAACCGGGTGTATGTCTGGCGCAAGCTCAAGGAGATCGGCGCAATGAATATCAACCACGGCGTGGCGGTGCTGCCCAAGACCAGCGCCAAGGTGAGCAGCCTGGTGCTGCTGTGCGAAAAGATCAAGGAGCTGGAGGGCGAGGCGGCCATCATCGAGATGAACTTTGTCAACCAGAAGGACGAGGCGGCGATGGTGCGTCGGTTTGTGCAGCAGAGCGAGCAGGAGTACAACGAGCTGCTGGAGGGGTGCGACCACCTGCTCACCCGCGTGCAGATGAAGCATGGCAAGATGGACGCGGACACCTCCGAGGAGATCAAGCGGATTGTGCGGCAGTACCGCCGGGTGAAGAGCCGCAGCCACTTCGGCGGGCAGGCCGAGACCGAGCTGGAAAAGCGGATCGACCGCATCTTCGACCGCTGCGTGTCCGACGCGAGCGAGTTCGCAGACCAGCTCAAAAAGCTGATTGACAAGGCGAAGTTTTAAACAGCAGGGGGCGGCCGGTGTGGAAAACCGGCCGCCCCGTTTTGCATGTGCGTCATAGCTCCTCGGCCCCGTCCGGGGCGTCCTCGTCCTCTTCCTCCGCCCAGCGCTGCTCGCGCAGGCGGGTGAGCGCCGCAAAGGCGTGCTTGTGGGCGGGGTTATTTTTGCCCGTCACCTTGCGGATGTGCACCTCGTGCGCCCGCAGATAGACGGCCACCTGCTCGATCAGCTCGTAGTCGCGCGAATCGGTGAACTTGTTTTTGCCCACCCTGCGGGAGAGCTCGTGCAGTACCGCGTAATCCGTGAAGATGGTGGGGCACTTGTCGCCCGCGTCCTTGGCGAGGTGGATCGCCTTGAGGCAGACCATAATTTCGCCCTGCATACTGTCGCAGCCGGGGAATTCGCCGGTGTACACCTCGGGCGACCGGTGCTCCCGGCTGTGGTCCACCACGATGGCCCACGTGCAGATTTGGTCCTCCGCGGAGTAGCTCGCGTCGCAATAGAGAAGCATATCGGGGAGGCACCTCCCTTCTCAGTTTTACAGTTATATTTTACCACATCCGGGCAATCCGCTCAAGGTGAATGGGGACCGAAAAATTTTTTGCCGGCTCAGGCGTGTTTCTTGCTATTTCTGGGCCCCGAACGTATAATAATAGGATGTGAGACTGTGCATATTTGGAAGTTTTGCAGCGGCCGTGGGCCGCGCTGAAAGAGGTTTTGCTATGGACAATCGGGTATCGCGCTTTTTTGACGGACTAAAGGGCAAACAAATCGCTTTCATCGGCGTAGGGGTGAGCAACACCGGGCTCATCCGCTTGATGTGCAAAAAGGGGCTCAGCTGCACCCTCTGCGACAAAAAGAGCTGGGAGCAGCTCGGCGAGGTCGGGCAGGAGCTGCGCGAGCTGGGGGTCGCGTTCGACCTGGGCGAGGGGTATCTCGACCACCTCACCCGCTACGACGTGGTGTTCCGCTCGCCGGGGATGTATTTCAACAACGGGAAGCTCGCGGCGGCGCGCGCGGCCGGGGTGGCGGTCACCTCCGAGATGGAGGTGTTTTTCGACCTGTGCCCCTGCAAAAAGTACGCGGTGACAGGGTCGGACGGCAAGACCACCACCACCACCCTGATCGCGGAGATGCTGGCGGCCGAGGGTCGCACGGTGCACATCGGCGGCAACATCGGCAAGCCGCTGCTCTGCCACATCGAGGAGATCGGGCCGGACGACGCGGCGGTGGTGGAGCTTTCGAGCTTCCAGCTCGTGTCGATGCGACAGGCGGCGGACGTGGCGGTGGTCACCAACGTCACCCCCAACCACCTGGACGTGCACGGCACGATGGAGGAATACATCGGCGCCAAGCAGCAGCTTTTGCTGCATCAAAACGCCTTTTCGCGCACCATATTGGGTTGGGACAACGCGGTGACCCGCTCGTTCGCGCCTATCGTCCGCGGCGACCTGCGGTGGTTTTCCCGCCGCGAGCCGGTGGAGCGCGGCGCGTTCTTGGACAGCGAGGGCTACCTGTGCGCGGCGGATGAAAAGGGCGTGACCCGCCTGTTCCACCGGGGGGATATCCGCATCCCGGGGGTGCACAACATCGAAAACTACCTCGCGGCAATCGCAGCGGTGTGGGGCGAGGCGTCGCCCAGGACGATGCACACCGTGGCGCGGGTGTTCGGCGGGGTGGAGCACCGCATCGAGCTGGTGCGCGAGCTGGACGGGGTGAAGTGGTACAACGATTCGATCGCCAGCAGCCCCACCCGCACCATCGCCGGGCTCGATTCCTTTGTAGGGCGGGTCATCCTGATCGCGGGCGGGTACGACAAGAAAATCCCCTACGAGCCGCTGGCCCCCAAGATCATCGAAAAGGTCAAGTACCTCATCCTGATGGGCGCCACGGCGGATAAGATCGAACATGCGGTCACGGCCTGCCCCGATTACGACCGGGAGAAGCTCCCGATCTACCGGGTGGACGACATGCAGCAGGCGGTCGCCAAGGCGCGCGAGCTCGCACACGAGGGGGATGTGGTCACCATGTCCCCGGCGAGCGCCAGCTTTGATAAATACCACAACTTTGAGGAGCGCGGGCGGCACTTTAAATCGATCGTGAACGCGCTGTGACGGAGGAAGTAAACTCACATGAAGGACAAAAAACAGGCGGTGTACGACCGGCTGTGGGCGTTGGGGGTGGCCTTTGCGGTCACCGAGCACCCCGCGGTGTACACCATCGACGAAATGGACAGTCTCGGCATCACGCTGGATGGGGATGTGCTCAAGAACCTGTTCCTGCGCGACGCCAAGGGCAAGCGCCACTTTCTGGTGGCGCTGGATAAGGAGAAGCACGCCAACCTGGACGCGCTGCGCGGGCAGCTCGAAAGCAGCAAGCTCAGCTTTGCGTCCGAGGAGCGGCTCGAGCGGTATTTGGGCTTGAAAAAGGGCGCGGTCACGCCGCTGGGGGTGTTCCAGGACACGGCCGGCGCGGTGGAGGTGGCGTTCGACCGCTCGCTGATCGGGCGGGCCAAGGTGGGGGTGCATCCCAACGACAACACCGCCACCGTCTGGCTCTCGTTTGAGGACCTGGTGGGCGTGATCGAGGCGAGCGGCCACCCCGTGCGGTATGTCGAGGTGGAATGACCGCCGGAACGAAAGGAGAAACACAATGGAAGCAACCAAACAGATGCTGCTGGCGCTCGCCGGGGCGCGCGGCGTTTCGGGCGACGAGCATCCGGCGGCACAGGTGGCCGTGGAGCTGCTCGCCCCCTGCGGCCCGGTGGAGACCGGACGCCTGGGCAATGTGGTCTGCCGGGTGAGCGAGGCGCGGGCGGGCCGCCCCCACTACCTGCTGGACGCGCATCTCGACGAGATCGGGCTGATCGTCACCCGCGTGGATGACAGCGGTTTTTTGAAGGTGAGCAACGTGGGCGGCCTCGACCGCCGCCTGCTGGCGGCCTCACAGGTCGCGGTGCACGCGCCGGGCGGCGCGCTCGTTGGCGTGATCTGCGCCACCCCGCCGCATCTCCAGGGGGACGGCGACAAGACGCCGCCCAAGATCGAGGAGCTGTATGTGGATATCGGCATGAGCGGCGAGCGGGCGCGCGCCCTGGTTCCGCTGGGGTGCCGCGTCACATTTGCGGGCAACCACCGCGCGCTGTTGGACGGCAGCGTGTGCGGCCGGGCGCTCGACAACCGCGCGGGCTGTGCGGCGGTCATCCGGGCCGCGCGACTGATTGCCGAGCACAAGCCCGACTGTGGGGTGACGGTGGCGCTCACCGCGCAGGAGGAGACCGGCGCGGCGGGTGCGAAAACCGCTGCGTTCGCGGTGGCGCCCACCCACTGCATTGTGGTGGACGTGAGCTTTGCCGCCGCGCCGGGCGTCCCGCGCCACAAATGCGGCGAGATGGGCAAGGGCCCGATGGTCGGCTTCGCGCCGATCCTCAGCGGGCGCATGAGCGAACGGCTGGTGGAGCTGGCGCAGCGGGAGGGCATCCCCTGCCAGGTCGAGGTGATGGGCGGCGCCACCGGCACCAACGCGGACGGCATCGCGGTGAGCGGAGCCGGGGTGGCCACGGCGATCCTGTCGGTGCCGATCCGGTCGATGCACACCCCGGTGGAGCGGGTGTGCGTGGAGGACATCGAATCCACCGCCCGGCTGATCGCGGCATATCTCCATGCAGAGGAGGCGACGGCATGATCGAATTGTTGGAGCAGCTCGCCCTGATCCCCGGCGTATCTGGGGACGAGGGAGCGGTGGCGGCGCGCATCGCCGAGGAGATCAAGGGGCATTGCGACGAGTGCGTCACCGACCCGCTGGGCAACCTGCTGGTGTATAAAAAGGGCAAAAAGCGCGCGAAAAACCGGGTGATGCTGGCCGCGCACATGGATGAGGTGGGCTTTATCGTCACCGCCATCGGGGAGGACGGCCTGCTGCGGTTCGATACGGTGGGCGGCATCGACGCGCGCGTGATCGCGGGCAAGCCGGTGCTGGTGGGCAAGAACCGCCTGCCCGGGGTGGTCGGCCTCAAGCCGGTGCACCTGCTCGAAAGCGAGGAGAGGGACAAAATCCCCAAGGTGGATGAGCTCTACCTCGACATCGGCGCGAACAGCCGCGAGCAGGCGGCGGCCACAGTGCGGCTGGGCGACCGCGCCATATTTGATTCGGATTTTGTGCGGTTCGGCGAGGGCCTCATCAAGGGCCGGGCGCTGGACGACCGCGCGGGCTGCGCGGCGCTGGTGGAGATGATCCGCGGCGAGCTGGAATACGACGCCTGGTTCGCCTTCACCGTGCAGGAGGAGACCGGCACGAGCGGGGCCAAGACCGCCGCGTTCACCCAGGACCCCGATTACGCGATTGTGGTGGAGACCACCACGGCCGGGGATGTGGGCGGCGCGCCCGAGGAGAGGCAGGTCTGCCGCCTGGGGAGCGGCCCGGTGGTGAGCTTTATGGATAAGGGAACCATCTACGACCCGGAGCTGTTCGGCCTGGCGCTCGCGGTGGCCGCGCGCGAAGGCGTCCCCGCGCAGGTCAAGGAGGGGGTCTTTGGCGGCAACGATTCGCGCTCGATCCAGTGCGCACGCGGCGGGGTGCGCACCATCGCGCTCTCGATCCCCTGCCGCTACCTGCATTCCCCCTCGTGCGTGCTGCACGGCGGGGACGCGGAGGATACCCTGCGGCTGACCCGCGCGCTGGCAGCCGCGCTGGCGGCGCGATGATCCGGCTGCTGGAGGACGCGCCGGGCTGGGTTTTCCCGGCGCGCGACAACGTCTACAACGCCCGCATCGCCACCCAGTTTGCGGCTTACCGGGGCAGGCCGGACGGGCCGCTGCTCTACGAGGCGCAGGGTGGCGCGCTGCTCTCACTGTTCGACGGGGTAGTCACCCTCGACGGCCTGCGGTTCGACCCCGAGGAGCTGAGGGAGTTCCTGCAGCGGTGCGGCTGCCGCACGCTGGTCTGCTCCGGGCGGGCCGCGGGCGCGCTGGGCCTGGATGCACAGGCCGGCCCGCGTTACACCGTGATGCGCTTTGACGGCCCGCCGCCGGACGAACCCGCCCCGCCCGGCGTGTGCAGGGCCCCCAGGCTGGAAGAAGTATACAGTCTGCTGCTCGCGGTATTCGACAACATGCGCGGCACGGCCTTTGAACCCTGGTACTGCGACCTCGCGCTGAAAATTCGGCGCGGCCTGGCCGAGGTGTGGATGATCGCGGGGGATTTGGGCGGCGGCCGGGCGGAAGCGCCCAGCACAACGCCTGCGCCGCTGTGCGGAGGATACACCCCGGAAAGCGGGCTGGACCTGCCCGGGAATCCTCCGGCCGTTGGCCGGGCGACGGCGGGTATCTACTATCAAAATGCCCGCACGGCGGTGATCGGGTCGGTGGCGACCCGGCCGGACTGCCGGGGCAGGGGGTACGCGGGCGCGCTGGTGACAGGGCTGACCGCCCGGGTGGCGCGCGCGGGCAAGGCGCCGCGCATCGTTTGCCAGAACGACAACGCCCGGCGGCTGTACGAGCGGCTGGGATACCGCGCCGAGGCGGAATACCGCGAAATCAACTTTTAGAAAAGGGAACGACGGAATGGAACAGAACTTTTTTACAATCGACCCGTACTTAAACCGGGCGGCGGACCGGGCCGAGGCGGCCTGCCGCGCCCACTTCGATGAGATTGACGAGATCGCGCAGTACAACCAGCTCAAGGTGATGGCGGCGTTCAACCGGCAGGGGGTGAGCGAAAGCCACTTTGCGGGCAGCACCGGCTACGGCTACGGCGACCGCGGGCGCGAAGTTCTCGACGCGGTGATGGCCCAGGTGATGGGCTGCGAGGACGCGCTGGTGCGGCACAACTTTGTGTCCGGCACCCATGCGCTCACCACGGCGCTGTTCGGGGTGCTGCGCCCGGGCGACACGCTGCTTTCGCTCACCGGCTCGCCCTACGACACTATGGAGGAGGTCATCGGCATCCGGGGCGAGGGGGACGGCTCGCTGCGCGACTTCGGCGTGCAGTACCGCCAGCTCGATCTGCTGCCTGACGGCACGCCCGACTACGGCGCGGTTCCGGATGCGGTCAAAGGGGCCAAGGTGGCGTATATCCAGCGCTCGCGCGGGTATGCGCTGCGCCCGTCGCTCGATATCGCGGCCATCGAACGGCTGTGCAGCGCGGTGCGCGCGGGGAACCCCGGCTGCATCGTCATGGTGGATAACTGCTACGGCGAGTTCGTCGAGACCCGCGAGCCCACCGAGGCGGGCGCGGACCTGATCGTCGGGTCGCTCATCAAAAACCCGGGCGGCGGCCTCGCGCAGACCGGCGGCTACATTGCGGGCCGGCACGACCTGGTGGAGCTGTGCGCCTACCGGCTGACCTCGCCTGGCAGCGGCCGCGAGGTGGGCTGCACCCTGGGCCAGACCCGCAACATGCTCATGGGGCTGTTTTTCGCCCCGGATGTGGTGGCGAGCGCGGTGAAGACCGCGGTGTTCGCCGCCGCGCTGTTCGAGGAGCTCGGCTTTGCGGTCTATCCGGCGCATTCTGAGCGCCGCACCGACATCATCCAGGCGGTCACGCTGGGCACCCCGCAGGGGCTGGAGGCGTTTTGCCAGGGCATCCAGAAGGGTTCGCCGGTGGATGCGTTCGTGCAGCCCGAGGCGTGGGATATGCCCGGTTACGAGGATCAGGTGATTATGGCGGCGGGCGCGTTCACCATGGGCGCGTCGATCGAGCTCTCAGCCGACGGCCCGATGCGCGAGCCCTACGCGGTGTGGCTGCAAGGGGGGCTCACCTACCACAGCGGGCGCATGGGGGTTCTGCTGGCCGCGCAGTCGATGCTGGAACGGGGTGCGATCACCCGCAAATAGTCCGCTTGACGGGCGCGCGGGCGATGTGCTAGAATAAAACACAGCGGCCGCAGCGCGGATGCGGCCGGCGATGCGGGTATGGCGGAATTGGCAGACGCGCTGGATTTAGGATCCAGTGGGCTTCCCGTGCAGGTTCGACCCCTGTTACCCGCACCAAAAATCCCGAAGGTTTTCCTTCGGGATTTTTTCATGGGCTATCCGGCAGAACAGGTTTTTCTGCCGCCGGTTGAAAGGGCCCAAAATCATCTGGGTGTGCCGCTAGAGGAAGGAGCCGGTTCAAAAGGATGCGGCTCGCACCCCTTGGGGATTTTTTCGTTTTCAGCGATTTCTTATGGATAGGAGAAGTAGCGTTGAACTTTGACTTAACCACGGACAGGATAGGGAAATCCCTGGTGGCCTTCAGCCTGCCCATGATCTTTGGGAATCTGGTGCAGCAACTGTACAATGTGGCGGACACGCTGATCGTGGGCAAAACGATTGGGGCGACGGCGCTTGCGGCGGTGGGGTCCTCCTATACGCTGATGGTGCTGCTGACCTCCATCATATTGGGGCTGTGCATGGGCAGCGGGGTCGTTTTTGCACAGCTTTATGGGGCGAAGCGGGAGGAGGACATGAAAACCAGCATTTTTAATTCCTTTGTTTTTGTTCTGCTCCTTTCGGCAATCATAAACATTCTCGCCTATCTGCTGCTCGACCGGTTCATCCTTTGGCTCAATATCCCCGTGGAGGCCGTCGATTTTACACGGGAATATCTTGAGATTATTTTTGCCGGGATGATTTTTGTCACCATTTATAATTTTATTGCGGCGGTGCTCAGAAGTGTTGGAAATACGGTGATGCCGCTGGTATTTCTGGCTGTTTCCGTGGTGACCAATATCGTCCTCGATATCGTGCTGATTGTCTGCTTTGATATGGCGGTGACGGGTGCAGCGCTTGCAACGGTCATTGCGCAGGCGCTGTCCGCGCTTTGCATCACCGTTTATTTCGGCGTCAAGGCGAAATCTCTCCATCCGCGCAGGCGCCACATGCGCTATAGCGGGCGCCTTTTGCACTTGATTATTCAAAATTCCCTATTAACAGCGGTTCAGCAGTCCATTATGAATTTTGGGATACTGATGGTGCAGAGCCTTGTCAACAGCTTTGGCTTTGCTGCAAGCGCGGCCTTTGCGGTCGGGGTCAAAATAGATGCGTTCGCCTATATGCCCGCGCAGGATTTTGGAAATGCCTTTGCGACCTATATCGCCCAAAATTACGGGGCGAAAAAGCCCGACCGGATCCGGGCTGGCCTGCTGATCGCGGCGAAGCTCTCAGCAGCATTTTGTTTGACAGCGTCGGTGCTCGTATGGTTTTTGGCAAAACCCCTGATGCTGCTGTTTGTGAATGCGCAGGAGACCGAGACAATCCGCATCGGCGTGCAATACCTACATATTGTGGGGGCCTGTTACGTCGGAATCGGCATCCTATTTTTGTGGTACGGTTTTTACAGGGGGCTCGGAAAGGCGCCGGTTTCCATCGTGCTGACAATTATCTCCCTGGGACTCCGCGTCCTCCTCGCTTATGCGCTTTCAGCCATCCCTGCGGTGGGCATGTTGGGAATTTGGTGGGCGGTACCCATCGGCTGGGCATTGGCCGATCTCTATGGGATATGGTATTTTTACAGGGAAAAAACACAGTTGCTGTCGGGGGATTAAGGATCGTTTTCGTCTGACGGCACATCGGGCTGGCCCCGGAGCATAAAAAGCTCCGGGGCTTTTTTCGCCTGCCTGTGGCGCCTGTGGGGATGGGACACTTCCTTTCAGCGGTACATATCATAAAGAGGGAGAATTCCCAATAGCACAGTAAGTGAATGATAAAGGAGCGTTATTCCATTCATGACTATTTATCATCTAAATCAAGATAAGGATTGCGATTCCCCGTGCTGCTGCGTGCGGTGCTGTCGTGTGACGGGCCCCACTGGACGTACCGGCCCCACCGGCCCCAGCGGTCCTACCGGTCCCAGCGGCCCTACCGGCCCGACCGGACCTAGCGGCCCAACCGGACCTAGCGGCCCAACCGGACCTAGCGGCCCAACCGGACCTAGCGGCCCAACCGGACCTAGCGGCCCAACCGGACCTAGCGGCCCAACCGGACCTAGCGGCCCCAGCGGCCCTACCGGTCCCAGCGGCCCTACCGGCCCCAGCGGTCCTACCGGTCCCAGCGGCCCAACCGGACCTAGCGGCCCAACCGGACCTAGCGGCCCAACCGGACCTAGCGGCCCAACCGGACCTAGCGGCCCAACCGGACCTAGCGGCCCAACCGGACCCAGCGGCCCAACCGGACCCAGCGGCCCAACCGGTCCCAGTGGTCCTACCGGCCCTAGCGGCCCAACCGGACCCAGCGGCCCAACCGGACCCAGCGGCCCAACCGGACCCAGCGGCCCAACCGGACCCAGCGGCCCAACCGGACCTAGCGGCCCAACCGGACCCAGCGGCCCTACCGGTCCCAGTGGTCCTACCGGCCCTAGCGGCCCTACCGGTCCCAGCGGCCCTACCGGACCTAGCGGCCCTACCGGACCCACCGGTCCTACTGGGCCGACCGGCCCGTCTGGTAGCGATACGGAGTGCGCCTGCGTAGCGCAGATGAGGAACATTCTCAGGCAGATCATCGCGCTTTATCCCACCAGTAACGTGATCGTGGCGATGGAGAGCGGGGACAATGCTTCGGGTCGTCCGGGTAGCCTGCTGCCCGCGCCGAACACAAACCCCAACGCCGGGCTGTTTCAGTTGGTCAACTCCCAGGGGGTGCCCCAGGAGGCGGTTTCCATCTGCCGTATTGCCTCGGTTAAGATCACAAGCGCGACTTATAACAACCAGATCACCTATCTCCCTGCGCCCACGCCCGCGCCGACCGGTTGCGGAGCGGATTGCGAAGCGGCCATCCGGGCCTACCTGCCGGTGGGCACCAAGGATGTCAACATCAAGGCCGGCGGGCAATCCACCGGACAGGGAACTGTCATCAAGAGCGAATTTGGCATGATCGTCCTCGTGGGCCCCAACAACAGCAGCCCCACATTTGTATCGACCTGCAAAGCGGAGATCATCACCAAGTAGAAGGCCGATTTTTCACCCAGCGATTTCACCGGCATCGCGCCGGAGAAAGGGCGGTCCGGGTTTTTCCCAGGCCGCCCTTTGACAATTGATATGGAAAAGGGAGTGCAGCTATGGTCACGATCAGCCTGTGTATGATCGTCAAGGACGAGGAACAGAACCTGCCCGGCTGTCTGGATTCGGTCAAAGACCTGGTGGACGAAATTGTGATTGTGGACACCGGCAGCAGCGACCGCACCGAGGAGATCGCCCGGCGCTACACCGACCGGGTGTACCGCTACGCCTGGCGGGACGACTTTGCCGCCGCCCGCAACTTCGCGTTCGATCACGGCGCCATGCAGTACTGCATGTGGCTGGATGCGGACGACCGGATGGAGGGGGAGAACCGCGAGGCCTTCTGGCAGCTCAAGCAGACCCTGCCGCCGGACACCGACGTGGTGATGATGCGCTATCACACGTCGTTCGACCAGGGCGGGCAGCCCGCGTTCACCTACTACCGGGAGCGCCTCATCCGCCGCGCGGCGGGGCTCCGGTGGGCGGGGGCAATCCACGAGGCGATCACACCCTCGGGCAAGGTGTTTTACAGCGAGGCGGCGGTCTCCCACCGCAAAACCGGCCCGGGCGACCCGGACCGGAACCTGCGCATCTTTGAGGGGATGCTGGCCCGCGGGCAGCGGTTGTCGCCCCGCGAACAGTTTTATTACGCCCGCGAGCTCACCTACCACGCGCGGGATGGAGAGGCCGCGGAGGTCTTGGAGCGCTTTTTAGATTCGGGCGAGGGATGGGTGGAAAACGAGATCGAGGCCTGCCGGAACCTGGCCGCCTGCTATGAGCGGATGGGGCGCCCGGAGGAGGCGTTCCGGGCGCTGGTGCGGAGCCTGCGTTTCGGCCCGCCGCGGGCCGAGACCTGCTGCGAGCTGGGGCGCTTCTTTTTGGAGCGGGAGGACTACCGCACGGCCGTGTTCTGGTACGAACAGGCGCTCGGCTGCAAGCGGGAGGATGCCTCGGGTGGCTTTGTCCAGCCGGATGACTACGGCTACGTCCCCTGTCTCCAGCTCTGCGTCTGCTGGTACCGCCTGGGGGACGAGGAGAAGGCGCGGGAGTATAACGAAAGGGCCGGGCGGGAGAAGCCCGAGTCCGAGGCGTACCGGTTTAACCGCGCATTTTTCGAGGGCAGAGCCCGATGAGCGTGCGGCTCGGCCAAAACAAAAAAGGAGGCGGAAGCCTCCTTTTTCTGTTGATTTTGGGCTGCTTAAATATATGATTTATTATGGGCCACAAAAGTGAGGTGAATATTTTGCCCGACAAGAAGAAGAGGGGCCGCCCCACGGATAACCCCAAGGAAACCTCTATTCATGTCCGGTTGGATACCGAATGCGTGGATACATTGAAAAAGTATTGTGCGCAAGAGGAGATCGGGCGGGCGGAGGCTGTCCGGCGGGGGATTATCGGTTTAAAGGACAGGCTCGTCAAAAAATGAAGGAAGCGGCCGCCCAACTAAGCACCGCTTCCCTCGCAAACCCACCGGCAGCGCGCGAAACGCGCCTGCGGCGTAAATTCATTATACCATGCGCTGCATCCCCGTTTCAAGCGCTGTCGGGCGATATCAAAGAGGAGAATGCAAAAATGTTTGTGCGGCAGTTGAAGCCAAAGCAATACGAACGGTTTTGCGCCATGCTGGCGCAGCAGGCCCACGCCGACCCGATGGAAGCGAGCCGGACCGTCGGACTCAGGGTGGGCGGCGTGGAATACGCGATGCGGGTGCAGACCGGGAGCAGGCGCAGGGTCCTGGTGCTCCAGGCGCTGCGCATCCAGCGCGGCGCGGACGGCCCCCGCTGTGCGCTCGTCACACGGGGCGACCTGCTGGACTCGCTGCTGGAGGTGCTGCTCGACCAGGCCGAGCCTGCCGGCTGGCAAATCGATCGACAGTAAACGCTTTTTGTGTTATACTGCGGGTAGCGATGCCCTCAAATTGTTGCTGCGAGGTGTTGGATGTTGAACGGAATCACCATCAGAAAGAGGTCGGTTTCGGCGAGCTGCTTCGACCGGGGCCTCAACTTTTACCGGCTGTTCTGGATTTTCTTTTACGGATGCTTTCTCGGCGTTGTGGTGGAAACCCTGTGGTGCCTGATTACGCGCGGGCATTACGAAAGCCGCGTGGGCCTGGTGTACGGCCCGTTCAACCTGGTGTACGGCTTTGGCGCCCTGGTGATGACGTTGGGCCTGCACTGGGCGGAAAAAAAGCGGGACGGCTGGATCTTCTTCGGCGGAATGTTGCTGGGCAGCGCGTTTGAATATGCGTGCAGCTGGTTTCAAGAGGCGGTGTTCGGTACCGTGTCCTGGCAGTACGACCAGCTCCCGCTCAACCTCAACGGGCGCATCAACCTGCTCTATTCGGTGTTCTGGGGGGTGCTCGCGGTGGTGTGGGTGAAGGACCTCTATCCCCGCATGTGCCGCTGGATGAAGCGGATTCCCAACCGGGTGGCCAAGCCGCTCACCTGGGTGCTGCTGGTGTTTATGATCGTCAATACGCTGGTTTCGGGCGCGGCCGCAGCGCGCATGTCCGCGCGCTACCGCAATATCCCCGCGCAAAACGCGGTGGAGGAGTATTTCGACCGGCACTACGGCGACGAGCGGATGCACAAGCTCTTTCCCAACCTGGTGTTTGTCGAGCAGACCCCCGCTGCGTAACCGCAGAACAACAACGGGCGCTGTACCGCAATTGGTACAGCGCCCGTTTCGGTTTTATCAGCCGCGCCAATCGCACCGGCGCAGCGAGTAGCAGTCGTCGGACAGCACCCGCCCGTCGTACAGCTCCTCGCACAGGCGCAGGGTGCCCTCAAATTGAAACCCCAGCTTTTCCAGTACGTGGCGGGAGCGGTAATTGTGCGGGTAACAGTAGGCCGAAATCAGGTCCAGCGCCATCGGCCCGAACCCGCACGCCACCACCGCCCGCGCGGCCTCGGTCATGTAGCCCCTGCCCCAGTGCTCCTGCCCCAGCGCATAGCCGAGCATCCGGACGCGGCCGTTTTCGCGCTTGGGGTCCGGGATCAGCCCGATCGAGCCCACCACCCGGCCGGTCTCCCGCAGCACGATGCCGAACACCGCCTCCCGGTCTAAAAACACCTGCCGGAGGATCTCTTGGGTCTCCTCCAGGCTTTCGTGCGGCTTCCAGCCCGCGTTGGGCCCCACCTGCTCCCCGCGGGAATAAGCGAACACGTCCTCCGCATCCGCCTCCGTGAGCGACCGGAGCAGCAGCCGTTTGGTCATCAGCTTCATTAAAAATCCTCCCGTTCTATGGGCAGCGGCCTTCGCGGGCCCTCCCGGATGCAGCTTTTTGCCGTACCTACCGGCATCCGCCATCTTTTCAAGCGACTGGATGTCACTATTATAAAATATAAAATAGTGGCGAGGCAACTGTTTTTTTCGCGCATCCGGCCGGGGAGGCTGCAAAAATAAGCGGCCTACTGCTCGGGAAACAACATCTGCTCCACATAGCGCTCCTCAAAGAACTTGTCGCCCGAAAGCTCGATATACTCCGCCCGTGCGGCCAGCGCGCGCAGGCGGTCGCACCCATCCGCGGTGAGCAGGGCGCGGCGCGCGCCCATGCCAGCCGCGTTGCCGATAAACTCCATACGGTCGATCAGCTCGATGGGCAGCAGGCCGATGGCGCAGGCGCTCGCCTTGTTGATGTGCGCGCCGAAGCCGCCCGCGATGTACAGCTTGCCGATCTGGCCGAGGGTGAGGCCCTGGCTGTGCAGCAGGGTGTCGATGCCCGCGGCGATGGCCGCCTTGGCGAGCTGCACCACGCGCACGTCCTCCTGGGTCAGGGTGATGCCGCTGGCGCGGTCCAGCAGGATTTCGTCCCCGTCCTCCGAGAGCAGCCCGGCGGCGAAGCCCTCGATCTCGTCCTCGTCGAGGATGCGGCCGGTCTCGTCGATCGCGCCCGCCTCGAGCACGGCGGCCACCGCGTCGATGATGCCCGACCCGCAGATGCCGATGGGCGGCTGATCCCCGATGGTGGCGATCGAGAAGCCGTCCGGCGTGCAGTTTACCTGGGAAATAGCGCCCGCCACACCGCCGACTCCGTAGCGGATGTGCGCGCCCTCGAAAGCGGGCCCCGCCGCCGTGGAGCAGCAGACCAGCCGGTGTTTGTCCGCCAGCGCCATCTCGCCATTGGTGCCCACGTCGATGAGCAGCGCCGGGGCGTCGCACTCAGCCGCGCCGCTCGCCAGCAGGCCCGCGGTGATGTCTGCGCCCACATAGGCCGAGATGCCCGGCCCGTGGTAGACCTCGCCGTCGAACGCGAGGCCCAGCTCCCGCGCGGGCTGGGGGATGCCGAACAGCGACTTGGGCACAAAGGGCGCCACGGCGATGCCCGCGGGGTCGAGCCCGCACAGCAGGTGCTGCATGGTGGTGTTACCCACAATCACCGCGCGCCCGATGCGCGCCCGGCCGACGCCGGTGGCGCGCTCAAAGTCGCCGAGGTAGCCGTTCAGTTGGGCCACGATCACCCGCTGCTGCGCCGCGAGCGCGTTCGGGTCGTCCATACAGGCCGCGATGCGGGAGATCACGTCCGCGCCGTAGGCGCGCTGCCCGTTGATGCCGCTCGCCGTGTAGAGCAGCCGGCCGTCGGCCAGGCTGTGAAAGTAGGCGACCACCGTGGTGGTGCCGATGTCCACCGCCATGCCCACGTCGCGGCCCTCGCTCCAGGGGGCGTCCACCGGATACTCCGCGGCGCTGCCCGACACCTCCACCCCGATATCGGTGCGGGACAGGGTGCGCACCTGCACATCGCCCAGCGGCTTCGCCTCGCATGCCAGCCGGATTCCGTCCGCCAGCTCCGCGGGGGAGAGCAGCCGGCGCTCCGCCTCGGTGGGGGGCGAGAGCTCGCCGGACGCGGCCACCCGGCATTTGCCGCAGCGGCCCTTTCCCCCGCAGGGCGCGTCCACAAACGCGCCCGCCTCCAACATCAGTTCCAACAAACTGCCCTGCCGTCCGGTCTCAACGACCGCCCCGTCGATCTCCAGTTTCATCCCCATACAGCTCCTTCCACCGGCGGCTCTGCGCCGGAATTCAAAGCCATTGTAACACAGATATTTCCGCCGGCACAGTAATATTTTAGGATATTATGTACTATTTTATGGACCGCTCGCGGGGCAACATTTCCCTGTTGAACTGGGCGATAAAAAGCGTTATAGTTTTATTAAGGAGCTCTTCAAAATTTATTCATAAGTTGGTGATTCCATGCGGTTAAAGGTACTGGCGTGCAAGGTGCTCACAAGGGAGCTGGGCTTCCTGTCCGCATCCTGTCCAAACTATCTCGACATCACATGGCTGCGGCAGGGCTATCACGATGAGCCCGACCGTTTGCGCTCGATTTTACAGGAGTGCATCGACAAAATCGACAGCGGCGACGACCCGTTTTCCTGCGGGGAACATGTGGGCGATTTTGACGCAATTGTGCTCGGTTACGGCCTTTGCAGCAACGGGATCTGTGGCGTGAGCAGCAAGCGGTATCCCATTGTGGTGCCCCGCGCGCACGACTGCGTCACCCTGTTCCTGGGCAGCAAGGAGCGTTACCGCGAGATTTTTGACAAAACCGGAGGCGGGGTCTTTTGGTACACCCCGGGCTGGATCGAAAACAGCCTGGTTCCCTCCGAGGAGACATACCGCAAAAAGCTGGCCGCCTATACCCAAAAATACGGCGAAGAGAACGCCGAATATCTGATGGAGATGGAACAGAAATGGATGGAGGATTACAGCGCCGTCGCTTACGTGGAAATGCCCGGCATCCATTACCCCGATTATCGCGGATACTCCCGGGAATGTGCCAAATTCCTCGGTTGGGATCACCGCGAGTTCAGCGGAGACGATACCTTGCTGCACGACCTCATCGCCGGCAATTGGGACGAAGAGCGTTTTCTCATCATCCCGCCCGGCAAGACCTGCGAGCAGAGTTTTAAAAATGACATCATCAAGGTTGCCGATTGATACATATTAAAAGAAGCGCCCCGGACGGGGCGGTCGCTCATAAACGGTTTTCGGCGGCGGGCTTTTTGCCTGCCGCCGGTTTTTTGCCTGCATCGCGGCTGCGCCGTTGTACCCGAGGAATTCGTATGTTACAATAACAGATAAAGGGCGAAAACAAGATTTGGAGGGGTATTATGAAAAAATGGTACGCCGAGGAGTACGAATGGGAGATCGAGGTGGTCGGGTTTCTCCGCGGCGACCACACGGAGCGGTACTGTAGGAACGGCGAGGAAATCGGGGATAAGTACACCTGCACCTATGGCTGCCCTGTGAATGCGGATGGACAGGGGATCTGCTCCAAAGTCATGATGCTGATGTTCCCCATCATGGAGGCTGTCAGGAGCGGCGGGGATTTGGAAAACATCGGCGGCGGCAGCAAATACAGCAAGGACATCGTCTGCCCGGACGGCAACGTGATCTTCAGGATGACGGCGAGGAAGCTCGGGAATGAGAATTTCTACAAGGGGAAATTTTTCGATTAAGGCCTGCTTAAAAACGAAAGCATCCGATCCGGTGGGAGGCCGGGCAGGGTGCTTTTTGTTGTTTTTGGTTTACGAGCCACCCGGCCCAAGCATGGAGTATTTTTTAGTGCGAAATGTAAAATTAGCTTGACATTTCATGTAAAGCAAACTATACTTTTATGAGCAACAACTGACCGAAAGAAGGGGGGAGCCAGATGCAGAATTGCATCCAGGAGCTGCGCCGCGCGCACCGCATCACCCAGGAGGAGCTGGCCGACGCGGTGGATGTCACCCGCCAGACCATTATTTCGCTGGAAAACGGGCGGTACAACGCATCGCTGCTGCTGGCCCACAAGATCGCACGATACTTCGGCCTGACCATCGAGCAGGTATTTTACTTTGAGGAGGACTGAACCATGTCAGCCAATCTTTTTTGTTTTTCTCGGCTTCCCTTCCGCACCAAGGCCAAAATCCGCCTGTGGCTGGGCGTCGGTATCGCCATGGTGGGGCTGTGTGTGGCGCTTCTTTCCTTCCGGCTGGGCGAATGGCCGGAGCCCAGCTTTATGACCGGTTTTTATGTGGGCACCGGCGGCGGGCTGTTGGGCTCGGGTATCGTCACGGCGGTTCGGATGGGAATCTATCTGCGCGACGCTGAACGGGCCCGCAAGGCCGAGCTGGAGGAGATGGACGAGCGCAACCGGTTTATTCAGATGCGCAGCGCCCAGGCGGCCATCTGGGTGCTGGTCGGCGCGGTTTATCTGGCGATTGTGGTCACGAGCTTATCCCCCGCCCTGTTTTTGGCCACCGTCACCCTCATCTGGGTGCTGATAGGGGCCCTGATTCTGCTTTTAGCGAGCTACTGTATCTGCCGTTACCTGTATTGATTGTTATTATGCATAAATATTTTGTATATAATTTGTGCAATACAACCATTTAACTGGACGAAATACCGCGAGATTCTGCTATTTTACCGCTAGCTTTTCGCCCAAAAATTGACTATAATGATGATGGTAAATAAGAGTAAGGGCAAATTGATCAGGAGGTTATGACTTATGGTAAAGATGATTAAACTGGAAACTGCGGAACAGCTTCGTGAATTTATGAACCTCGCATGGGAGTGCCCCGACGATGTCGGCGTCCACACGGTGGACAACAAGATTGCCGACGCAAAATCGGTGCTGGGCCTGATGAGCCTGGATTACACCAAGCCGGTCAAGGTGGTCACCGAGAGCGACGACTTTATGCGCAAGCTGGACAAATGGGCCGCGAAGCACGACGTGGCCGAAGGCTGATATCTGCAAGTGGAAACGCCAAGTGGCGGAAGCATCGGATGCTTCCGCCACTTTTTGGCGAAGCGAGCCCCTATCAGGCGAGCGCGGACGGCACGGTGGACGATGTGATC
>NZ_JACRST010000018.1 GCF_014384885.1 Ligaoa zhengdingensis | reverse complement strand
GAAGCGTACCGTGCGGCGCTGGCGGAAGCGGAAGAGCTGCTGAAGGCGAAGGAGCTGACGTGGGAGGAAGCGAAAGCGGCAGCGGAGAATGTGGAAGCGATGGCGCTCAGCCTGGAGCATAAGGTGGATCCGGAGCCTGAGCCGAAACCGGAAGATAAGCCGAGCAAGCCCAACAAGGGAAGCACGAGCCAGGTGAGCGACAGCGACTACTGGTCGGAAGTGATCGAGAAGATCAATGCGACCGAAAAGGGCGGCAAAGTGAATGCGAAGCTGGATGAGGGAGCGAATGTTCCCGCGACAGTGATCGACACCCTGAAGAACAAGGGCGTGACCGGAATCTTCGAGATCGGCGGCAAGGATTACGCAGTGAACGGCGCAGGTGAGCTGAAGGGGTACAATGCGGCGGCAGTGTACTACACCTCCGACGAGATCAAAGCGATGGCCGGAAACGTGCCTGCTGCGAGCGGCAATGCGCCCGCAGCGAACAGCAACCCGGAGACGGGCGGCGAGGTGGCAGCGGCAACACCCGCGGCGCCTGAGGCGGTTGTTCCGGCAGCGCCCGTGGCGCCCGAAGTTCCCGCGGTGATCGAGCCCGCGGCCCCGGCTGAGGCGGAAGCGCCTGCGGCGCAGATCGCACCCGAGGCAACCGAAAGCGACCTGCCGGTGTGGGCGATCGTCGTGATGGCGATTGCAGCCGCAGCGGTCATCGGCGGCAGCGTGTTCGCACTTGTCAAACGCAACGCAAGCAAATAATTTGTCCTCTCTTTTTCCCATTCTATAACCCCAAGCGCGGAAAGGGCCGGTGGCAATCGCCACCGGCCCTTTCCATTTTATCCATCGGAGGAGGAACTCTGCTTTTTATGCTGCCGGCCCTGTACATCGATCTCATAGTCCTCGTAATAGATCATCTCCCCCACCGGGCGGAAGGAATATCCCTCCGCTTTGAGCTGGCGGATGATCTCGGGCAGAGCCTCCACGGTGTTCGCCTTGCCCACATGGAACAGGGTGATGCTGCCCGGCTGCACCCCCTTGAGCACGTTGCGCGTCATCTCCTTGGCGCTCGGGCCCTTCCAGTCGCGGCTGTCGCAGTCCCACTGGATGACGCTGTGCCCGAGCGACTCCGCGACCTCCACCACCGTGTTGTTATACGAACCGGACGGCGCGCGAAACAGCTTGGGACGTACCCCGGTGATGCGTTCAATCGTATCGTCGCAGCGCCGGATCTGCTTTGCAACTTCATCCCGGGATTTCGCCGCCATGTCCGGGTGGGAAAAGGAGTGGTTGCCGAGCTCGTGGCCCGCGTCGTATAGCGCCTTCACGCTGTCGGGGTACTTTTCCGCCCACTGCCCCACCAAAAAGAAGGTGGCCTTCACGTCGTTTTCCTCCAGGATGCGCAGAATCTCCGGCACATCGGCCGCATCCCACGCGCAGTTGAAGCCCAATGCCACCACCTTTTCCTCAGTCTCCACCGAGTAGATCGGCAGCAGACGCTTTCCCCCATCCACAAAAATTGCCTGGCCAATCCGGTTCGCCACCGCCACCGATAGGGCCACACAGACGCACAGCATCACCGCGATCCCGATCAGGCCGCGCTTACCCACGACAAAGTAGTTGTTCACCGTCATCCCTCCCGCATGATCTCTGTTAAAGATATGCGTCCGGGCGCAAAAAAAGCCCATGCCGCAGGGCATAGGCTGGAATATTTGGTCTGTCTCGTCTGCCGGGCCGGTGTTCCGACCACCCGGCAGACTAACAGTAAGATCTATAAACGGAAGCTTCCCGAATTTGATTCTTTGGAATTGATTGTGCGAGCCGCTCATCGCGGCGTCCGCTCCCGTATCGATGTTTTTAGTATAACCGGAAATTGTGATGCGCGGTTGAAAAGAATTTGAACAGTCTGGTAACAATTTAAAACGCGCAGAAAAACACCCGCACCGGCTGCTTTGGCCGTGCGGGCATCCCCGACCGAATTCATTTTTGCCGCTGTGCCCCGCCTGCGGCGATCCCTCCGCAGACCTCCAGGACGCCGTTCCGGTCGTCGCACAACAGCTTGTATTCCACCGAATCGGCCAGCGCGTGCCAGCTCGCCTCGATGATGTCCGCCGACGCGCCCACGGTGGTCCACACCGACGCGCCGTCGGTGGTCTCGATGAGCACTCGCACGATCGACGCGGTGGCCGCGCGCTGCTCCACCACCCGCACCTTGAAGTCGATCAGGCGGGTCTGCGCGAGCGCGGGGTAGAACACCTCCAGCGCCTTGCGCAGCGCGCGGTCGAGCGCGTGCACCGGGCCGTCCCCCTCGGCGGCGGTGATCTCGCTGCGGTCCCCCACGCGAACCTTAATCATCGCGGAAGAAATCTGCCTGTGGGATTCCGACTGCTCCCCGATGATGCGGAAATTCTCGAGCTCAAAAAACGGCTGGAACAGCCCCAACTTTTTGAGCAGGAAAATTTCCAGGCTGGCCTGCGCCGACTCGAACTGATAGCCCCTGTGCTCCAGCTCCTTGAGCGCGTCCATCACCTCCTGGGTCACCGGCGAATCGCGGGTGACCGTGGGGTCGAGCTGCGCCAGGCGGTTGGCCACGGCCGTCCGTCCGGCTACCTCGGAGATGAGCAGGCTGCGGTTGTTGCCCACCCGCTCGGGCGGGAAGTTTTCAAAGCTCGCGTGCAGCTTCTGCACCGCGTCCACATGCATCCCCGCCTTGTGCGCAAACGCGCTCTTGCCCACCACCGGTGTGGAGGCGGGCAGGATGTAGTTGGCGACCTCCGCAATATAGCGGGCGGTGTGGGTGACGCGCCCCATCGCCTCGTCCGTGATGCACCGGCAGCCCATCTTCAGTTGCAGCGCCGGGATCAGGGTGGACAGGCTGGCGTTGCCGCATCGCTCCCCAAATCCGATGTAGGTGCCCTGCACCTGCACCGCGCCGCACCGCACCGCCTCGATCGAATTGGCCACCGCACAGCCCAGGTCGTTGTGGCAGTGGATCGCCACGGGGACATCCAGCTCCCGCCGCACTGCGCGCACGCCGTCGGCGATATCCGCAGGGAAGCTGCCACCGTTGGTGTCGCACAGCACCAGCCGCTGCGCGCCCGCTTGTGCAGCGGCGCGCAGGGTCTCCAAGGCGTAGCCGGGGTCGGCGCGGAAGCCATCGAAAAAGTGCTCGGCGTCGAAAAATACCGTCTTTCCGTGCGAGACAAAATAATCGACGGTGTCGTAGATCATCCGCAGGTTTTCCGCCCGGGTGGTTTGCAGCACATTTTCGACGTGCAGCGCCCAGCTCTTGCCGAACAGGGCGATCACCTCGGTGTCGGCCGCAATCAGCGCGCGGCAGTTCTTGTCGTCCTCCACCGCGATATCCTTGCGCCGGGTGGAGCCAAATGCCACCAGCTGTGCCGAACGCAGCTCCAGCATCCGCACCCGCTCGAAAAACTCGAAATCCTTGGGATTGGAACCGGGGTTGCCCGCCTCGATGTACGGAATCCCCAGCTTATCGAGCTTCCGGACAATATTCAACTTGTCATCCACCGAAAAGTGGATTCCCTCGGCCTGCGCCCCGTCGCGCAGGGTGGAATCGAAAATTTCAATCCGCCGCTCCATCCGTCACGCCTCCCCGGTTGTTCTGATCCGCCCCCGCTTACAGCTCGCAGTCGCACACGGCGCGCGCACAGATCACCTTGTGCACAAATTCCTTCACCGCGAGGTGGGCGGGGTGCTTCTGGTAGACCGCCAGCGCCTCCCGGCTGTCGTGCTCGGCGACCAGGCTGACGTCGTAGCCGCCCTCGGTAAAGTTGAACCCGACCTCGGCGCGGCGCAGACCCTCGACCTGCCCCACCAGCGACTCCAGCTTCTCCTTCATGAGTTTGGCGTTGTCCCATTTGCCGCGCCCGTCGGCCTCCTCCTTCAAATTCCAAAACACGATGTGACGTACCATTGTAAACGCATCCTTTCCCAATCAAGATTACCGCTTTTCATTGTACCCAGTTGCGGCCCGTCCGTCAATGGGCGGAGTGCAAAAACGCCGGGGAAGGCGCGCAAAGGCGCCCTCTCCGGCGGGGATATCACCTTATTTTTTTATTTTGCGGTAGATCGCGCGGCCGAGCTTCTCCAGCTCGATGATTACCACCGGCACAAAGGCCAGCCCCAAAGCGATCAGATAGAGCCGCTGTGTCAGGCGCACCAGACCGAACACCGCCGCAACCGGAGGGATGAAGGCGATCAGCAGGATGAGCAGCATCGACACCGCGAACGCCCCGAGCATATACCAGTTGCTGGTGAGCCCCACCACGAACAGGGAGTGGGTGGAGCGCACATTGAACGCATGGAACAGCTGCGAGACCGCCAGCACCAGGAAGGCCATCGTCTCGGCCGCCTCGATCGAACCGCCCACCGTGTAGCCGATGTAGAAGCCGCTCAGGGTGAGCGCCGCAAACATCAGGCCCTGCAGCACGATGCGCACCCCGAGCCCGCCTGCGAAGATGCTCTCGTTCTTGGGTTTGGGCTTGCGGGACATCACGTCCTTTTCAACCGGCTCCATGCCCAGCGCGAGCGCGGGTAGGCCGTCGGTGACCAGGTTGATCCACAGCAGCTGAATGGCGAGCAGCGGGGACTGCCGCCAGAATAACATCGAGAAGAATACGGTGAACAATTCGCCGATGTTGGACCCCAGCAGGAACTGCACCGCTTTTTTGATGTTGTCGTAGATACCGCGCCCCTCTTTGACAGCGCTGACGATGGTGGCAAAGTTGTCGTCGGTGAGGATCATATCCGCCGCGCCCTTGGCCACCTCGGTGCCGGTCACGCCCATCGCGCAGCCGATGTCGGCCGCCTTGAGGGCGGGCGCATCGTTCACCCCGTCGCCGGTCATCGACACCATCGCGCCGCTGTTCTGCCACGCCTTGACGATGCGGATTTTATCCTCGGGCGAGACGCGGGCGTAGACCGAATAGCGCCGGATGTTGAGGTTGAGCTCCTGCTCGCTCATGGCGGCGAGCTGTGCGCCCGAGATCGCCTCGGTACCGTCGGTGAGGATGCCGAGCTGGCGGGCGATGGCGCTCGCGGTGGCCACGTGGTCGCCGGTGATCATCACCGGGCGGATGCCCGCCTTGATGCAGGTGGCGACCGCCTGCTTGGCCTCCTCGCGCGGCGGGTCGATCATGCCGAGCAGGCCCACAAAGGTGAGCCCCTGCTCGAGCTGGTCGCTGGTGGGGTTCTCGGGCGCCTCGTCGAGCGGCTTGACGGCCACGGCCAGCACCCGCAGCGCGTCCTCGCCCATAGCCGCGTTGACCTCCGCGGCCGCCCGCTCATCAAAATTGACCACCCGCTGGGAGAGCACGTCGAACGCACCCTTGACGATGGCCAACAGCTTGCCGTCGATCCGGTTGACGGTGGTCATCAGCTTGCGGTCGGAGTCGAACGGCAGCTCGGCCAAACGCGGGCAGTCGGCCGCCAGCGCCGCCTTTTCGATTCCATTTTTACGCGCCGCCGCCACGATCGCCACCTCGGTGGGGTCGCCGATCAGCGTCTCCTTGCCGTCCTGCACCTCGATGCTCGCATCGCAGCACAGGGTGGCGAGCCGCAGCAGGTTTTGGATGCGCTCGCTCTCCCCACCGGCGATCTCCTCCACTTCGCCGCCCGCCCAGGCCTTGACGAGGGTCATGCGGTTCTGGGTGAGGGTACCGGTCTTATCCGAACAGATGACCGACGCGCTGCCCAGTGTCTCCACGGCGGGCAGACGCCGGATGATCGCGTTCTTCTTGACCATCCGCTGCACCCCCATCGCCAGCACAATGGCCACGATTGCGGGCAGGCCCTCGGGGATCGCCGCGACCGCCAGCGACACCGCTGTCATAAAGATCTCCATTAGCGGCATACCCGAGAGGAACCCGATGGCAAAGATCACCGCGCACACACCCAGCGCCACGATGCCCAGCGTCTTGCCCAGCTTGGCGAGCTTCTGTTGCAGCGGGGTCTGTTCGTCCGCCTCGTTGTCCAGCAGCTTGGCGATCACGCCCATCTCGGTGTTCATGCCGGTGGCGACAATCACCGCACGGCCGCGCCCGTACACCACTGAGGTGCCTGAATACACCATGTTGCGCCGGTCGCCCAACGGCGCGTTTTCCTCCACCTGGGCAGCCGCGTCCTTCTCTGCAGGCACCGATTCGCCGGTGAGGGCTGATTCCTCACACTTGAGGCTGGCCGACTCCAGCAAGCGCGCATCCGCCGGCACAAAATCGCCGGCCTCCAGCAGGATCACATCCCCTGCCACCAGGTCGGCGGCGGGTACCACCTGCACCGAACCCCCGCGCAGCGCCTTGGCCGTAGGCGCAGCCAGGCTCTGCAGGGCCTCCAGCGCCTTTTCGGCCTTGCTCTCCTGCACCACGCCCAGCGTGGCGTTGAGCAGCACGATGCCCAGAATGATCACCGGCTCGAGGAACTCGGTCTTGTCGTGGCCGCCGAGCGCCACGACGAAGGAGATCACCGCCGCAATCATCAGAATGATGACCATAAAGTCTTTAAACTGTTCTGCAAAGCGTTGCAATGCCGTCTTTTTCTTCTTCGCATTCAGGCGGTTCGCGCCGTCCCGTTGCAACCGCCGCGCCGCTTCCTCCGGCGCGAGTCCGGCCTGTTCGTTCGCCTCGAGCTGCCGCAACACCTCGTCGGCGGTCTGATGATACCAAAGCAAAATTGCACCCTCTCACTCTCTCAACAGTTGTGATTCGTCTCGTCTTACAGTATTCCCCAAAATAGGTGGTTCATAAAACCCCTTTTATCCTAACAGATTGTACGGCAATATGTGTAAATAAAATTGGAAGAATATGAACAAATTGCTTTACCCGTGCGGCTTTCCGGCTTATACTGGGGATATCCGACACAGAAAGGGGCGTTTTTTATGACCCGCCGTGAACTCATCGAATACTGCATGAGCAAACCGGGCGCTTACGAGGACTACCCGTTTGACAAGCTGAATGACGGCACCTCCTGGACTGTGATGCGCCACAGCGGCAACCGCAAAACCTTTGCGCTCATCTTTGAGAGGCAGGGCGGCCTGTGGATCAACCTCAAATGCGAACCGATGCTGGCCGAGCTGCTGCGGAGCGCCTATCAATCGGTGCTGCCCGGCTACCACATGAATAAGGCCCACTGGAATTCGGTCATCGTGGGCGGCGACCTGCCGGAGGAGCGGCTGTTGGAGATGATCGATCACTCCTTTGAGCTGACAAAGCCCAAGGCACCCAGGCGCATCCGGCCGGACGCGCCGTAAATAAACAAACGCGGCGGTGGTTTCGCCGTCCGGCCGGACGCCGGGTGCGAAGCCATCGCCGCACATTTTTCAGTTGGTTATGTATCAGACCATCTTGGGAAACTTGTCGAACAGTCGGTTCTTCTCCTCCGAGGGGCCGGTCATGATTACCTTTCCCTCGAAATACGACCCCTTCTGGATCTCGACGGTGTAAGCGGTAATATCGCCCACGATGACAGCCGTCTCGCCCGCGATGATCGCGCCCTCGGCATTCACATTGCCCATGATGCGGCCGTCGATGCGTGCGTCCCGCACGACCAGATCGCCCATGATCTGCGTATCCGCGGAGATGTTGGCGGAGGTGTGGCAACTGATGTTGCCCTTGATGAGCGCGTCCTGCAACAGCACCCGCTCGGCGGTGACATTGCCCTCCACCTTGCCGGTGATGACCATCTCCTGCTTACAATTGACGTCACCCACCAGCTCGCCGTTGAATTCGATAGCCCCCTCGGACTCGATGCCGCCGCGGATGATCGTTCCCGCCGAGATGACCGTCACATTGGACGTCTCATGGACAGCCTGCGCCGGGATATCCTCCTTGACCGGCCGCACCGTCTCCGCAGGCGTAGCCTTGGCCGGAACCGGCTCCGGAACGGAATGCGATTCGGTCATTTCATCTTTTTTCTTCTTGGCAGACAGCTTCACCTTCTCTGCAACCTCACTGGCCTCTTCGGCCTCCAGCGCAGACTCTTCCGCATCGAGCTGGTTGCCATACACGGTTTCCTGCATGGCGCGTTTGAAATCTTCTTTAAATCCCACCCTGGTTCCCCCTTTGTTATGAAAAATGAATCGGTTTGATCTCGCTCGTCAGCTTGTCAAACTGATATCCTCTCGCGCGCAGCGTCTCAATAATCTCTGGCAACGCCTCGATGGTGCTGGCCTTGTTGACACTGTTGTGCATCAGCACCACCGCATGGTTTTTGTTGCCCACCCCTGTAATGACGTTGCGCACGATCTGATCTTTGGATTTGGCCAGATAGGATGCGTCCTCCGAGGAGACGTTCCAGTCGTGATAGATAAAACCACGGCTTGCCATCTCCATGCGGATATCCTCGGAAAAACCGCTCTTCTCCAGCCTGTCGTTGTCCGACCCGCCTGGGAAGCGATACAGCACCGGCGTCTCGCCGGTCAGCTCCTTGAGCTGGGTAAATTGGCGGTGGAAATCCGCCAAAAACGACTCTTTGGAGGCGTATACCTTCTGATAATCGTGCGTGTAAGAGTGCATCCCAAGCGCGTGCCCGCGCTCCACAATCTCCTTGCAGTAATCCATATATTTTTCGTTGTTGTTGCTCACCACAAAAAAGGTCGCCTTCACATTGTATTCGTCCAGCAGGTCCAGCAGCTCGGGGGTGAGCGCCGACGGCCCGTCGTCAAAGGTGAGGTAGACGGTCGGCTCCTCCTGTACCCGCACCGGATCCTCCCGCCACTCCACAATCATATCGGGGTACAGGTCGGAGAGCGGCTCGCCGCGCCCGCCGTTTTTCACCTGCGCCTTGGTCACGGCAAAATCCGGGTCCTCCTGTGCAAGCGACTGCTCCAGCTCGAGCTGGGTCTCGGTCTCCCGCAGCTTCTGCGAGAGGTTTTCCATCTGTTCTTGAAGCTGGGCGCTTTTTGCAAATACCGACACCATCAGGATGGATGGCACAATCACCAGAGAGATTAAAACGGCTCGGATGCAAATTTTAATTTTTCGCACATTTTCTGGGTTATACAATACAGCTTCCCTCCGCAGCCTTTGCAATCTAATTACCTCTTATTATAAGGGATAAGGAAGGAACCTGTCAAATTTTGCTTCTTGAACAAATTGTGAACATTGTCAAAAATGAATACCAATTTTTGGTATATCGGGCGCAGCTCGCTCATTGGGCCGCAGCTGTGCGGGCGAAACTCTCCCGGCCCCTGCCATGCCGCGCCGTGAGCGCCCGGATGCGCGCGGCGAGCTGCGGGGAGCACTCCCCGGGTAGGGCGCGCCAGCTCCAGCACCCCTCGGCCACCGAAGGGGTGTTCATGCGCGCCTCGCTTCCAAGGCCCAGGAAGTCCTGCATCTGCGCCACAGCCAGCGACGCGCGGGTGGACCAGGCGCACTCGATCAGCTTCCAGTGCACCGGTTCCCCCCGCCGCAGGCGCAGATACTTGCGCGCGAACCGCCGCGTTGCGCTACCGCAGGCGGCATACCACCCGCAGGCGGTGTCGTTGTCGTGGGTGCCGGTGTACACCACCAGGTTGTCGGTGGTGTAGTTGAACGGCAGGTAGGGGTTGCGCCAGTTGGAATCGAACGCGAATTCCAGCACCTTCATGCCCGGGTAGCCGGTGTCGCGCAGGAGCTGCTCCACCGTGGGGGTGAGCAGGCCCAGATCCTCCGCGATAACACGCGGGGAACCGCACGCGCTGTTGATCGCATCGAACAGCCCGACGCCAGGCCCCTTCTGCCACACGCCGTTCTCCGCGGTTTCGTCGCCGTAGGGCACCGCATAGTATTCGTCAAACCCCCGGAAGTGGTCGATGCGGGTGATATCGCACTGGCTGGCGGTGCGCCGCACCCGGCGAATCCACCAGGCGTACCCGTCGCGCTTCATGCGCGCCCAGTTGTACAGCGGGTTGCCCCAGAGCTGCCCGGTGGGCGAAAAGTAGTCCGGCGGCACCCCCGCCACAGCGACCGGGCGGCGGCGCTCGTCCAGCTCGAACAGCTCGGGTGATGCCCACACGTCGGCGCTGTCCATCGACACATAGATGGGGATATCCCCGACGATACCCACTCCATGCCGGTTGGCATACTGCTTGAGGGCCTTCCACTGGCGGTCAAACTCATACTGCACAAAGCTCCAGAAGCCGGTTTCATCCCGCAGCTTGCCCGCCCAGGCGGCCACCGCTTTCGTCTCGCGCATCCGCAGCGGTTCCTCCCAGTCGTACCAGGGGACGCCGAACCGGTCGCGCAGCGCCATATAGAGCGCATAATCGGGCAGCCAGTCGGCGTGCTCGCGTTCAAAGGCCGCAAACTCCTCGCCCGGCGACAAGCGCGACCACGCCCGCTTGAGCAGCGCCAGCTTGCCTGGGATCACCTTGTCGTAATCCACCCGGCGAGGATCGCCGCCGAAATCCACAGCGCCGCACTCCTCGCGGGTGAGCAGGCCCTGCTCGACCAACGCTTCCAGATCGATCAGCAGCGGATTGCCCGCAAACACCGAATAGGACGAATAGGGCGAGTTGCCCGCGCCAGCCGGGGTGATCGGCAGCACCTGCCACCACCCCTGTCCGGCCTGCTCCAAAAAATCGACGAATTCATAGGCGGCCCGCCCCAGCGAACCGATCCCGTAAGGGGACGGCAGGCTGGTGATATGCATCAGGATTCCGCTGCTTCTCACGCATCAACACTCCATTTACTCCTGTTTTTCGGGTTCCTCCGCCTTGGCCACATCGATCCATTGCGCGCCGGTGAGCCCGGCGATCTCCCCGGGCGCCATCTCCACACAGGCGTTGCTCGCGCCCGCCGCGGGAAAGACCGTCTCGAACCGCCGCAGCGATTCGTCGAGATAAACCGCGATGTTCCCCGGCAGGTCGAACGGGCAGACGCCGCCCACCGCGTAGCCGGTGAGCGCAAGCGCCTCCTCCGGGGTCATCATCTTGGCTTTACAGCCGAACGCATCCTTAAACTTGCGGTTGTCGATGCGCGCGGTGCCGCAGGCCAAAATCATGATGTCGCGCCCCTTCAGCCGAAAGGTGAGAGACTTGGCGATGCGGTCGGGCTCGACCCCCAGCGCGGCGGCTGCAAGCGGCACGGTCGCGGTGCTCTGATCCATATACAGCACCTTGTAGGGCAGGTGTTCCCTCTCAAAATATTCTTCTACTTTTGTCTTCATGTCATACCTCATCCCTCTGATAAAATTTTAAAAGCCCCGCTTTTTGAGATCGGAGACGATTTGTACATAGGTTTCCACCACGTCGAACCCGCGGTAATCCTCCCGCTTGAGGTCGATGATGTCCCCGTGCGAGATGCCGCGGCGGCACCGGTTGTGGAACACACCCCGAAATTCCCCCCATTTGGCCGACTCGATGCTCACCAGGCCGTCGTTCTCCCCCTCCACCGCCTTGACGACGCTGTAGGGGAAACAGAGCAGCGAATCGCTGAACAGGCCACCCATCACCGAGGTGTAACTCTGATAGAACACCTCCGGCCGGTCGGGAACCGACCGGTTGAACCCGGCTGCAAACGGGGTGGAAAACTGGCGCACCGCGTGGTAAAAGTCGGGGTCGTGGTCGCCCAACCTGCGGAAATAGGCGTTGACCCCCTTGGCCAACCAGCGGAAAAAGCCGTCGGGCAGGCGCAACAGCTTATCGATCACGAGGGAACCGCGGTGCGGGGTGGACATAGTGGTGAGGGAGGCCACCCGATCTCCCATCCCCAGCGCGCTGATCAGGTAGCGGGAATCCAGTCCCCCCTTGGAATGGGCGATGATGTTGACCTTCTCGCAGCCGGTCTCGCGCAGAATCTCCAAAATATTCTCCTTCATCTCCGCGGCATTGGCCTCGATGGTGCCCCACGCCTCCTGGTGGCCATAATAGACGGTCGCGCCGTTGCGGATGAGCTCCTTGGGGATGCGCCCCCAGTAGTTAAAGTATTTGAGGTCGCGGAAACCCACGCCGTGCACAAGCACCAGCGGGTAACGGGTCCTACAGAGGTCGGAATCCACCCGCGCGCTGCGGTTGACCACCTTGTAGCACTCGTGATCGTATTCGTCCAGCACCACCCGGCAGCAGTAGAGCAGCACCGTCAGATTGATCAGCGGAACCCAGATGGTGAGCAGGATGAGCACCCGCCGCCAGACGCTGAGGCGGCGCGAGGTGAAGAGGATGCGCAGCACGCCGTTGGCCAACAGGAGAACCACCGCCAGCGCGGCGAGGGCCACGTCGGCCGCTAGTATGTACGGGGGCGTCCCCCGGCGCGGCAGCAGAATGCACTCGGCGATGCACAAGGGAATCTGCACCAGCAGCGCGTAAATTCCGAGCAGGATGAGCGCCCGGCCGCGCAGCATCGCACGCAGGCGGAAGGTGTCGCTCTTGCGCCTGATCCACGGCGCGAAGTGGAGGCGGAACCCCACATAGACCACAAGCAGGCAGAAGGACGCCAGCAGCAGCACCGCAGCGGTCCGGCCTGAACCGTGCCGCTGCAGGGCCGGATACGCCAGATAACAGCACATCACCGCGTGCGGCGCCACAGCCAGATAGATCCACTGGAACCAAAAGCGGGTGAGCGGCAGCTTGCCGCAGAAATCCAGCACGATCAACGCGCCGGTCCCCACAATCGCCAGCCAAACCAGAATGATCCAGGACATCTTCAGCGCAACCTCCCATCCTTGGTGAAAAAGGTCCTGTAACCCTGGGTGACAAACAGCACCACGGCCAGCGCCGTGCTTCCCAGGATCGCCAGCATGATGCCGATTTGATATTTGATCGCGGTGAGCGGAAAGGTGCCGGACAAAATCTGCCCGGTCATCATGCCCGGCAGCGAGACGATGCCCATGGTGAGCATGTTGTTCATGGTGGGCAGGATCGCGCTGTCGAACGCGTCGTTGACGATGTCGCGCGCCGCGCGCGCCGGGGTGGCCCCCAGCATCAGCGAATTTTCCACCACCGCGCGGTTGTCCTCCATCGCGCTGCACAGCCGGTTGGCCCCCAGCGAGATACCGGTCATCGAGTTGCCCACGATCATCCCCGAAATTGGAATGACATACTGCGGGTTGAACCACGGGCGCACCCGCAGCACCAGCAGCAGGAACACCCCCGCCACCACGGTGTAGCCGAACACCATCGAGACGCCCACCAGCCGGCGCAGCGGTCCGGACATGGGCGTTTTGACCCGGCGCAGGGCGTTGTGGACGGCGAAGCCGACCATCACCGTGAGCACCAGCAGGGTCAGCCACCAGCTCGGATGCTGGAAGACGTACATCAGCACATACCCCATAGCGGTGAGCTGCACCGTCATGCGGGTGGTGGCGATGAGGATCTGCTTCTCCCGCCGGATGCCGCGCGCCTGAAAGATGACCAGCAGCACCAGCACAAACACATAGGCGATGGCGAGCTGTAAAATGGAAAGATTCATGATCGCGTCATTGTTCATCGCGGTAACCCTCCGTCCTTCCGGCCTCGATGCGGATGGTGGAACCGGGGTATCGCCCGGCCACCGCTTCCGAGTGGGTGACCATGATGAGCTGGCGGTCCCGCTCGCGCACGAATTCGGCCAGGTGGTCCACCAAAAACCGTTCGGTCTCCCGGTCGAGCGCCGAGGAGGGCTCGTCCAACAGGTAGGTCTCCGCGTCCATCAGCAGCACCCGCGCCAGGCACAGGCGCTGCTTCTCCCCGCCCGAGAGGGCGCCGCAGCCCTCGTCCAGGTTCTTATCCAGCCCGACGCTCCGCAGGCTTTCGCGCAGCGCGCTCTCCGGCGCGGGCAGCCGCTGGGAGAGCTCCAGGCCGATCTGCAGGTTGTCCCGGATGTCGCCCGGATAGATCACCGGCGTCTGCCCCAGCATCACCACCCGGCGGCGCAGCTTCACCGGGTCCATCGCGGCGATATCCTCGCCGTTGTATTCAATCTTTCCCTCGTCGGGCGCGCTGAGGCGGTTGAGCAGGCGCAGCAGGGTGGTCTTGCCGCTGCCCGACGCGCCCACAATGCAGGTGACCGGCCGGTCGATGGTCAGCCGGGGGATGTCCAAGATTTTCTTATATTTGAGCCCTGTGATGTGAAACATACCATTCGTTTCCTTTCCACATTTTCCTATTGCATTATAACACCATAGACGGCGCTCGACAACGAAAATCGCCGGCGGGCACAGCCTGCCCGCCGGTGAACGCCAGAGGGCTATTCGACCCCCTGCATATAACGCACTCCTTCGATGTGGATGAAGCGGATGCTGCGAAAGTTGTAGCTGGAGAGCGGGCGGCAGTCGCAGTCGTTGGTGTGCGCTGCGATATGGATGTTGTCCAGCGTGGGGATCTCCCCGCCGACCGATACGATAACCGGCGTGTGCTGATACTCCGCGCGGGTGAGCGCGAGCTGCACCACGTCGCCGGGCTGCGCCTGTTCGATGGGGACCTCCCGCCCGTAGGGACCGACCCCCTCGTTGGTGGTGAGAAAGTTGTATAGGTATTGTACCCCTGTCCAGGCGGGGGCGCGGTCGCTGACGCTGATGTAATACCAACCGAAGGTGGGGGTATAATTCATAATTCCCGCACCGGCAAAGATACACTGGGAGGCGAAGTTGGTGCAGTCCCCGCCGATGTCCTGGAAGTTATAGTAATTGGGGTTGCGGAAATAGGCCCACTGATGGGCGTAGGCCACCGCTTTATCCCGGTCATAATTAAATTCGCGCAGTTCATATCTCATGGCACGCGTTCCTTTCCGATAGAGTGGCTCACTCTCAGGATATGCCGGCTGGAAAAATTTTGTGCCCCCGCTTGACAATGCCGCGCACATCTGCTAAGATTAACAACAAATCGAACACAGCAGAAGCGACGATGAGGAGGAGTATCTGTTCACCCGACGCGCAGAGAGGGAACGGCTGGTGTAAGTTCCCGGGAAGGAAACAGAGAAGTAGCCTCGGAGCTTTGAACCGAACGGAAATTCCCAGTAGGCTTCAACGGCGATTTCCCCCGTTACAGGGAAAGCGGTATCGGAGCGTGGCTCCCGTACCCGCAGAGTGCGGAGGAACTTCCTCCGAAGTTAGGTGGTACCACGGACGTTTCAGTCCGCCCTAAGCGAAATGCTTGGGGCGGGCTTTTTATTTTATTTCTAAAAAATCAACACAATACCGAGAAAGGATGCGTGTCTTATGGAACAGCAAATCAGGGAGCTCACCGACCGGATTCGGGAACTGCGCGAGGTATGCGGCTACACCGCAGAACAGCTCGCCGAGGAGCTCGGCATCGACGCCATGCTCTACAGGAGCTACGAAACCGAGGGGCTCAACATCCCCATCAACATCATCTTCCAGATCGCCAACAAATTCGGGGTGGATTTTAACGAGCTGCTCACGGGCGAATCGGGCAAGCTGGACACCTACCATGTGGTGCGCAAGGGCGAGGGGCGCGACACCAACCGCTGCCCCGGTTACCGCTTCAAGGATCTCGCCTACCGCTACGGCCACAAGGTGATGCAGCCGCTGCTGGTCACCCTGGACCCGTCGGACGCAGTGGCGGACCTCATCACCCACAGCGGACAGGAGTTCAACATGGTGCTGGAGGGCACCATCAAGGTCACCTTCGACCAGAAGGAGATCATCCTCCACACCGGCGATACCATCTACTTCAACCCCACCCATCCGCACGGCCAGTCCTGTGTGGGCGACCAGCCGGCCGTGTTTCTCACCGTCATCGCAGAATAATCCGCGGGGCGAACCAACATTTATTGCAGGAGTGATATCAAATGTCTGTGTTAGACCGTTTTCTGCCCCGCCAGGAGTTCAGCTCCTACGAGGATTTTAAACAAAACTACACCGTGAACATCCCCGAGCACTTCAATTTCGGGTTCGACATTGTGGATGCCTGGGCGACCGAGGACAAGGCCAAAAAGGCGCTGGTTTGGTGCGACGACCATGGCGGCGAGCGCATCTTCACCTTTGACGAGATCAGCCGCCTCTCCAACCGCGCGGCCAACTTTTTTAAGGCCAATGGGGTGCGCAAGGGCTCGGTGGTCATGCTGATCCTGCGCCGCCGCTGGGAGTACTGGGTCGCCGCGGTGGGCCTGCACAAGCTGGGCGCGACCCTCATCCCCGGCTCGCTGCAGCTCTCCAAAAACGACCTCGCCTACCGCGCCAACGCCGCGCAGATCGCCATGATGGTGTGTGTGGACGACGATTATGTGGTGGAGCAGGTGGAGGGCGCGCAAAAGGAGGCCCCCTCGCTGCGCACCCTGGTGCTGGCGGGCGACGGCCACCGCGAGGGCTGGCTCAACTTCGATGAGGAGATCGCCAAATATCCGGAGGCGTTCCCCCGCCCCACCGGTGAGGACGCCACCGACAACAGCGACATCATGCTCATCTACTTCACCTCCGGCACCACCAGCCACCCCAAGATGGTGCAGCACACCTTCACCCATCCGCTCGGGCACATTGTCACCGCCAAATACTGGCAGCGGGTGCAGGAAAACAAGCTGCATATGAGCGTCTCCGACTCGGGCTGGGCCAAGTTCGGCTGGGGCAAAATTTACGGCCAGTGGTGCTGCGGCGCGGTGATCTTCGCTTACGACATGGATAAGTTCGTGCCGCTGAAGCTGCTGGAAAAGCTGGAGCACTACCGGGTGACCACCTTCTGCGCGCCACCCACCATGTTTCGCTTTATGTTGCAGGAGGATGTCTCAAAATTCGACCTCTCGTCGATTGAGACCTGCTGCAACGCGGGTGAACCGCTCAACCCCGAGATCTGGCGCAAATGGCTGGATCTCACCGGCGTCAAGATGACCGAGGGCTTCGGCCAGAGCGAATCCACCGTGCTGCTCGCCAATTTCCCGTGGTTCGAGCCCAAACCCGGTTCGATGGGCAAACCCTCCCCGATCTATGACATCCGCCTGATCAACACGGACGGCCAGGAGTGCGAGGACGGCGAGGAGGGCGAAATCTGTATCTTCGGCGTCGATAAAGAAATCCCCGTCGGCCTGTTCCACGGCTACTACCACAACGAGGAGCAGACCCGCGAGGCGCTGGGCGGCAAGTGCTACAACCTGCACGACGTGGCCTGGCGGGACAGCGAGGGCTACTACTGGTTTGTTGGCCGCAACGACGACGTGATCAAGTGCTCGGGCTACCGTATCGGCCCCTTTGAGGTGGAAAGTGCCCTCATCGAGCACCCCGCTGTGGTGGAATGCGCAATCACCGGCGCGCCCGACCCCATCCGCGGCCAGGTGGTCAAGGCCACAGTGGTGCTCGCCAAGGGCTACACCCCCAGCCCCGAGCTGATTAAGGAACTGCAAAACCATGTGAAGCACACCACCGCGCCCTACAAGTATCCCCGCATCATCGAGTTTGTAGACGAACTGCCCAAGACATTGGGCGGTAAAATCAAGCGGGCCCAGATCCGCCGCGCCGACGCGGATGGGGCTCAGCCGTAACACAGCACCCCGACAAAAGGGCGCGCATGGAATCCCACATCCATGCGCGCCCTCTTTTTGCTGCGCGGCAGATCAGTAATAAAATTTGATGAATTTGATGCTGTAAAAATCGCAGGCGACGATGTCGTTGGTCTCGAACTCGTTGAGCAGGATGTAGTTGGCGCCCACTCCGACCAGGGTACCCGAGCGGACATCCATGGTGCTGGTTCCGATCAGGAAGGTGACGGTGCAACTGCGGCCGAGTTGGGTGAGCAGGAAACCGTTGAGATACTGCAAGCTCTCCAGGTTGATGGCGGTGGGTTGGTTGCCCAAGCTGATGGCGGTGAGGCCCGGCAGTTCGGGCTGGCCGCCGGCTGTCAATTGGGCGAGGGTGATGGGATTTTCCTGGCCGCCGGCCTGCGCGGAGGCGGCGCTCGGCGCGGAAAGCCCCAGATCGGCGATATTGGATGTGCTCTCTGTGGGCGGAAGGCCGCCGGGCAGCGGCTGCTGGCTGGTCAAGGCGGGAGAGGTCAAAGCGGTGCTTCGCCCCAGCTGATTGGGGTTCATTCCGGCCGAGATCATCTGCTGGTTGGGCACACCTGCGGCGCCTGCGGTGCGGGCAGCCGTGTCGGCATTAGTATCGATCCCCTGCTGCCACCACAAAAAAGGGTTGTTGCCGCTCACGGTATCGGATGCAAACGCCCGCGTGGAGACAGGCGGCTGGCAGTTGGGGCAGCTCTGCTGCATGGGGGAAACCCAGGGATTGCTGGTTAAATCGTTCATAAGTACACTCCTTTTCTCTGCATGGATCGGCGCGCAGCGGCGCCATCCGGATTATGTGCGTTCGGTCAGGTGTCTTTGTAGAGTTCGGTGGGGATGTAGAAACAGTGCTGATTGATCCGGTTATGAATGACTCCGATGCGGTTCGGGGGAAAATATGGGGCGCATTCTGGGCTGTATGGGTTGTAAAAGAACAGCGCGTTCGCCACTGCGCTCAGCCTTCCGCCGCCCAGCGCCCAATCTGCAATCTCATAGTGGATCGCCTCAGGGCTCATATTCCAAATATTCTGCGGGTTATAACCGCTGCTCAGGGTATCGGTCATACAGTTGAACTGGCCGCGCTGCTCCATGATGTTGCGCACGTTGCCGCCCTGGCTGACGCGAAAAAATTCCCCGTACGGCACAGTGGCGCGGTTCATAATCACGGTGGCCACCGCCCGCATTCCGGCCTCTCCCTCGCCGCCGGCCTCGCACTGAATCAGCCTCGCCATCATCTCCCGGTCGCTGAATGGCATGGCAAGCTCCTTTCCGCCGCCCTGCTCCGGCAAGGATGGTTTTGCACCGCCCGCCCGATGCGCAGGGCTGGGTTGACCGGACGGGATGGAAATGCTCCGGACGGTTCCGAGCGCATTTCCCACGGTTTCTTTTTATTATATGGGCGGTTTCTTTTCGGTGCTACTCGGCTGGGCTTGACAAGCCGGACCGGCCGTGCTATCATCATCGTAAACCTATTTATATTTTTAAGTTTACAACGGAGGAAACCATGAAGACAACAGTCGCCACACGCAAAATCACCCTCTGCGCCCTGTTTGCGGCGCTCACCGCGGTCTGTTCGCAGATCGCCATTCCCCTGCCGCTCATTCCGATCAATCTCGCCCTGTTCTCGGTTTATCTGGCGGGCGGCCTGCTCGGCGCAGGCGCCGGCACTGTCAGCCAGCTCGTATTCGCGCTGCTCGGCGCGGTGGGCGTGCCGGTATTTCAGGGCTTTACCGGCGGCCCAGGCGTCCTGTTCGGGCCCACGGGGGGCTACATCATCGGTTACCTCGCCGCCGCCTGGCTGACCGGCTGGCTGAGCGCCAAATGGGGATACACCTTCTGGAAGCTGGCCGCGGCGATGGCGATCGGCCTGGCGGCGTGTTATCTATTCGGCACCGTATGGTTTATGATTCTGATGAAAAATGGGCTTGTAGCCGCGCTGGGCAAATGTGTTCTGCCCTTCCTGCCGGGCGACGCGGTCAAAATCGCGCTGGCCGCAGTGCTGGTCAAGCGGCTTCACCCGCTGCTGGCGCAATGGATCCGCTGATTTTGCGGCCGCACCACGGCCTGTGTCTGCTGCACTTTGTCGGGGAGGGATACAGCGGCGGGTTTGTGGTAAATATGGCCGCCATTTTAAAGGAGCTCGGCCGAAATCCAGGGCAAGTGGTGCGGCTGCTTCCGCAAACCGACTGCCTGTGCGCGCGCTGCCCGCACAACCGATGCGGGGAATGCGCCTCGGGGCAGAAGGTGCTGGATTACGACCGCGCCTGCCTCGAGCGGTGCGGGCTGGAAGCGGGCGCGGCGCTCCCCTGGCAGGAGTACCGCAGCCTTGTGGAGCGAAACATCCTGCGGCGGGGCGCGCTGACCAAGGTCTGCCGGAACTGCCAATGGCTCGAACTGTGTCTGAGGCAGCGCGGATAAACAGGGGACATCCTGCAAACACTGTGTATACGACGCCAACACAGAAAGGATGGATGATCCGTGGCAAAGGCAGGCATGAGGCGGCCCGACCCCAAGGAGCCGCACGGGACTAAGAGCAACCACAAGACCCACTTCAAAAAGAACGAGGCACCGCCGGTGCCCGAAATTCAGGGCAAGGCGAAGAGCGGCAAGGAGAAGGCGGGGCCAGTCAATCCGCCGTCGTGGTAATATGCAAAAAATGAGGGCGCGAGCAGATGCTCGCGCCCTCATTTTGTTTGCTCAGACGATACCGGAACCCCAAAATTTTATTTACGTTTATGTGACGTGGCTTTGCCACAAATTCATGATATAACATGGATACAAAACGGATTTATTTTGCATCCAAATCAAACATTTCACCGTGATCTTGTGTTATAACAACCCTCAAGAACTATTTTTACAGAAAGGTTGACCTAAATGGAATCGGAAATTTTCGGCAGTGTCCATTGGAACCTGGGGCGGTTGATCCAGGGGAGCAAACTCAGCAAAAACAAAATTGCCATGCGGGCAAACATCCAACGCGCACAATTGACCCGCTACTGCAACAAACCCATCCAGCGGATTGACCTCGAAGTTTTGGCACGCCTTTGCTTCACATTGAACTGCTCGGTCGCGGATCTTTTGGAGTATCAGCCCCCGGAGTGCTCGGAACAAGAAAATGAGGCGTGAGCAAAATGCTCGCGCCTCGTTCCCTTATCTCACAAAATAGTACCAATACGCGCCTGCCAGCGCCAACTGCAGCAGCAGGATGGCCGGGACGCCGAACTTAAATTTGGGCTTGCGGGTCTTGTGTCGGAACAGCACCATGGCGAGCCAGCAGCCCGGCGAGCCGCCGGCGGCTGCTGCAAGCAGCAAAATCCGCTCCGGGATGCGCCGCTGGTGCGCCTTGGCCAGAAACTTATCGTAGCCATACAGCACAAACCCCACTACGTTGACCGCCGCGAGATAATTCCAAAAAAAGTCCATCGTCTTTTAATCCTTACCCTTGTTGTGTTTATTTTGGCGGCGGACTTCACGCATTTCGCGGATAGCCTCGCGCACCTTCTCCATCACCGTCTCATCCCGCGTGGAGCGCAGGTTGGGGAACGCGTCGATCAGGCGGCGGTGCAGCAGCCTGCTTTCCGAGGAGAGCTCCGCAATCCTCGCCTTCATCTGTTCGATGCGCTCGGCTGCGGCGGCGCGCCTGGCTTCCCAGTCGCGATCCTCCCGCAGCTGCTCCAGCTTCTGCTCCAAGCCCTGCTGGAACTGGTCGCGGTAGCTGTCGGTGCGCTCCTTGAGCTCGGCCGCCGCCAAGCGAAGCTGCTCCAGCTTGCCCGACACCTCCAAGGTGGTGCGCACCGAAATCCAGCAGTCGCAGGCGAACATACCGAGGATCACACCAGCCAGCATGGCCTGCCCCAGCGGCGGGATGCGCCCCACTCTGGCTGCCACATGGGGATGAATCCCCATCACCACCACGACACACAGCAGACCGAACAGCACCGAGTTGAGCAGACACACCCGCCCGTGGATGTTGAAGCGGTAATGGGAATAATCCCACCACTTCATATGGAACAGCTTTTCCAGGATGACGCTGGTGAGGTATTCCAGCGCGCTGGTGAGCACCATACCGGCCAAAAACACCAACACCGCCCGATCCGCCACCGGCTGGAGCGCCAGGATGACCAGCAGCGCGCCGAACCCGTACACCGGGCAGACCGGCCCGGCAAGGAAGCCGCGGTTGATGAACTTCTTCGCGGGGACCGAACAGTAGACGCATTCGCACATCCAGCCCAAAAAGCTGTAGATGGTGAAATAAAGAATCCCTTGGCAGATCAGTTCCATCGGTCACACTCCATTTCGTCAAAAGGAGGCGTTCGCGAGCATCAGCTTGATGCGGTTCTGCTGGTTGACCTCGCTCGCGCCGGGGTCGTAGTCGATCGCCACAATGTTGGCGTCGGGATGCTTCTGTTTGATCTCGTTGATCATGCCCTTGCCCACGATGTGGTTGGGCAGGCAGCCGAACGGCTGGGTGCACACGATGTTGCGCACCCCTTCGTGGATGAGCTCGGCCATCTCGACGGTGAGCAGCCAGCCCTCGCCCATCTTCACCCCATGGCTGATGTACTGGCTGGCGAGCCGGTTGGTCTCGGGGAACGGCATGGGCGGGTCGAACACCCCGTGGCGCTTGATCGCCTCGATCATATCCCGCTGCTTGGCAACGAAGTAGTCGTAGGCGATCCCGTTGATCCGGCTGGTCAACATCTTGCCGCCGTACAGCTTGCGATCCTCGATGCCGTTGTAGATGCAGTAGAGGCAAAAGTCGATGAGCCCGGGCACCACCGGCTCCGCGCCCTCCGAGAGCAGGAAGTCCTCCAGGTGGTTGTTGCCCATAGGGGAATACTTGACGTAGATTTCCCCCACAATGCCCACCCGCACCTTCTTCTCCCCGGTCTTGGGGATAGCGGCGAAGTCCTCGAGGATGCGCGGATAGAGCGCTTTCATCTTTTTGTAGCTCACCAGCGCCCCATCCGACCAGCTCGTCAGGATGATGTCCAGCCAGCGCTGCACCAGAGCGTCGGTCTCGCCGGGGTTTCGCTCGTAGGGCTTGCATTGGTTCTTGATGAGCATCAGGAAGTCGCCCATCACCACCGCGTACACCAGCCGCAGGATCATCGGCAGGGTGAGCTTGAAGCCCGGGCTGCTGTCCAGCCCGGAGAAGTTGAGCGAGATGACCGGCACCTGCCCAAACCCGCTCTTTTTGAGCGCCTTGCGCAACAGGTAGATGTAGTTGGAGGCACGGCAGCCGCCACCCGTCTGGGTAATCATCAGGGCAACCTTGTCGGGGTCATATTTACCGCTCTTGAGCGCGTTAATCATCTGCCCGATGACCAGCAGTGCCGGGTAGCAGGTGTCGTTGTGGACGTTCTTGAGCCCCTCGTTGATGACATCCCTGCTGTCGTTTTCCAGCAGCTCAGTCTTGTAGCCGAAGGAATTGAGGATGCGCTTCATCAGTGTGAAGTGGATCGGCAGCATCATCGGCAGCAGGATGGTGTGGGTCTTTTTCATCTCCTCGGTGAACACCGGGTAGGAATCAAACTCATTTTGCTGCATCACGCATCCCTCCTTTTCGCCCGGCGGCGGCGTTCCTCCACCGCGCCCAGCAGGCTGCGGATGCGGATTTTGACCGCGCCCAGGTTGTTGATCTCGTCAATTTTGAGCTGGGTATACAGCTTGCCGCCCCGCTCGAGGATGGCGCGCACCTCGTCGGTGGTGATCGCGTCGATGCCGCAGCCGAACGAGACGAGCTGCACCAGCTCGGTGTCGTCGTGCATGGTGCAGTACTTGGCGGCGTTGTAAAGCCGCGCGTGGTAGGTCCACTGGTTGAGCACGTTCACCTTCTGCGGCTCCACCAGGTCGGCCACCGCGTCTTCGGTAAGCACCACGATGCCAAAGGAGGAGAGCAGCCGGTCGATGCCGTGGTTGATCTCCGGGTCGATGTGGTACGGCCGACCGGCCAGCACCACCATCTGTAAGCCGTTTGCGCGGGCATAGGCGATCGCCCTGGCGCCCTCCGCTTTCAGGTCGTCCTGCCAAGCATAGTACGCGGCATAGGCCTTTTTGGCCGCGGCTGAAACCTCCCGCTGGGTCAGGTCGGTGTAGTAGCCCTTAAAATACTGGTAGGCTTTTTTCTCAAAGTCCTTCGGCCGGTGCAGGCCAAAGTATGGGTAGAGGAAGCGCACCGTTTGCAGCTTGGTGATGTTGGCGCGCATCAGCTCCGCATAGTAGGCCACCACCGGGCAGTTGTAATGGTTGTCGCCCTTGTGCTCGTCGAAATTGTAGGTCAGGCAGGGGTAGAAGATGGTGTCCACCCCTTTTTCAAACAAGCTTTCGATGTGCCCATGCATCAGCTTGGCGGGGTAGCAGGCAGTGTCCGACGGGATGGTGTACCGCCCCTTGCCGTAAAGCTCGGTGGAGGAGACATCCGAGAGCACTGTCTCGATGCCCAGCTCCTCGAAGAAGGCGTGCCAGAACGGCAGATTCTCGAACATCGCCAGCCCTAGCGGGATGCCGATTCTGCCCCGTCGGCCGGGGGTGGATTTCAAGTTGCGGATGCGGTCCATCTTGTAGGCGTACAGGTTGGGCAGCTCTTTCGCCTTGCCCACCCCGAGCGGCCGCTCGCACTTGTTGCCCGAGATGAACCGCCGATTGCCTGAAAAGGTGTTGACGGTGAGGTTGCAGTGGTTGGTGCACAGCCCGCACTGGGCCGCCTTGGAGGTGTGGGTAAACGCCGCCAGCTGGTCGGGGCGCATGGTGGCGGTTTCGGCCAGCTCCAGCTCGCGCCCGTAGAGCGCCGCGCCGTAGGCGCCCATAAGTCCGGCGATGGTGGGGCGGATCACGTCCCGCCCGATCTCCTTTTCAAAGCTGCGCAGCACCGCATCGTTGTAGAAGGTGCCGCCCTGCACCACGATGTGCTCACCCAGCTCGTCGGCGCTGTGCGCGCGGATGACCTTATAGATCGCGTTTTTGACCACGCTCATCGAGAGGCCGGCCGAGATATCCTCCACGCCGGCGCCCTCCTTCTGGGCCTGCTTAACCGACGAGTTCATAAACACGGTGCAGCGGCTGCCCAGATCGACCGGGTACTGCGAAAAAATTCCCTTCTGCGAAAACTCCGCGATCTCGTAGCCCATGCTGCGGGCGAACGTCTCGATGAACGAGCCGCAGCCGGAGGAGCACGCCTCGTTGAGCATGATGCTGTCGATCGAGTCGTTTTTCACCTGGAAGCACTTGATGTCCTGCCCGCCGATGTCGAGGATAAAATCCACGTTGGGGCAGAAAAAGCGCGCGGCCTTGAAGTGGGCCATCGTCTCCACGATGCCCGCGTCGATGCCGAAGGCGTTTTTGATGAGCTCCTCGCCGTAGCCGGTGCAGACGCTGGCGCGGATGTTCACCCTGCCGCCGCACAGCCGCCACACCTGTTGGAGCTGTTCTTTGATGATATCCACCGGATTGCCCCGGTTGGAGCCGTAATATTGGTAGAGCAGCTCGGCCTGCTGCGAAATCAGCACAACCTTGGTTGTGGTGCTGCCACAGTCGATGCCGAGGTATGCGTTCCCCTCATAGCTCTCGATCGCCCGCTCGGGCACGGTGGCCCGCCGGTGACGCTCGACAAACGCCTCGTAGTCGTCCTCGTCGGCGAACAGCGGCTCGAGGTAGCGCGCGCTATGCACCTCGTTGGCGGTGTCCTCCACACGGGTGAGCAGCTCGTCAAAGGTGAGCTGCTCCGCGCTCTGTTCGGAAAAGACAGCCGAACCGATCGCCACCGAATACTGCCCCAGGTCGGGGAACAGTGCGTTTTCCGGCGAGAGGTGCAGCGTCTCGACAAACCGCTTCTGTAGCCCCTTAAAGAAGTGCAGCGGCCCGCCCAAAAAGGCGATCTTGCCCTCGATGCGCCTGCCCTGCGCCAGCCCGGTGATCGTCTGATCGACCACCGCCTGGAAGATGGAGGCCGCGATGTCCTCCTTGGCCGCGCCCTGGTTGAGCAGCGGCTGGATATCCGACTTGGCGAACACACCGCAGCGCGACGCGATGGGATAGAGCCGCTGCGCCCTCAGGCTGAGCTGGTCGAGCTCGTCCGTGGTCACATCCAGCAGGGTGGCCATCTGGTCGATGAACGCGCCGGTGCCGCCCGCGCAGGTGCCGTTCATGCGCTCCTCCAGCCCGCCGGTAAGAAAGAGGATTTTGGCGTCCTCGCCACCCAGCTCGATGACGATGTCGATTGCCTCGCCCGAATGCCGCACCGCCTCGCCGGTGGCGAACACCTCCTGGATGAACGGCAGGCCCGCGGCCTTGGCCACGCCGAACCCGGCTGAACCGGAGATAGCCACAGTAAACGCGCGCTCCCCGATCGCCCCGCGCGCCAGACGCAGCATTTCGGCCGTCTTCTGGCGCACCTGCGAAAAGTGGCGCTCGTAATGCTTCATGGTGATAACCCCGTCGTCCATCACCACAACCTTGACGGTGGTGGAACCGATGTCGATACCTACGCTGAGACTCATATATGTACACCTTCTTTGTTATCCTTATGGCAGGCACCGATATTTTATGTGCCGCCGGGGTATTCCCCACAATGGTGCAAAACACCCCAGAATAGTTTATTTTACCGCTTTTTTCGCGCAAAGGGCAAGAAAAATAGCGTTTTCTTTATATAATCTTTACACCAAAGACACAATCCGCCCCAGTGTGTCTGTTGCAAATGCAAAAGCAGACAAAAACCATCTCATTACTAGGATATTATAGCATTTCGCGCCGCGCGCCTCCATTCGTACACTCGCCAAATAATCGCATTTCCAGCTAAAATTCTGGTACAGTTTGCTCAGGGAAAAAATTGGGGCGCGGCCAAATTCGGCTGCGCCCCTTCACCTATTTGAGCTGTTACATTGCGTTATTTTTTCGCCTGTACTCCCGCGGAGAACAGCCATAAAAGCGCTTAAACATTTTTGCAAAGTTGCTCGGACTATCAAAACCACATAAACCTGATATCTCAGATATCGTTTTTGTCCGCTCGGTTTCAAGCAATACGGCGCCCTGCATAACTCTGTATTTTAACAAATACTGCATGGGAGAAAGTTGAATCGTCCTTTGAAAACATCTCAAACATTCACGCTCGCCAATATTTGCGGTCCTGGCTATATCCGCCAGGGTGATATCATCCGCATAGTTGGCGTGGATATACTCCAGCATTTCTCTAATGCGGATAGTATCGTGATGCGCTGCCAGCGCCTCCGTTGGGGCAGTATGCCGGATTTGTTGCCATAAATAAAAGCATATGAGGGATAAATGCTCCCTCACCACAAATTCAAGGCCTGGCACATCGTGGACCAGCGCCTCAAAAGCGATCTGGAAGTTCTCGGCTATCGCCTGATCGCAAGCGGTTTTGGGCTGAAAACTATCGAGAGAACTGCACGAAACCAGGGGCGCCATATATTTTTGGGCGAAAACAGAGATGTTGTTGCCTGTAATCAACAGGGGGTGGAAAACCAGCGAGCGCAAATCGCACTGGTCCTTTGCGACTGCATGATGAGGTATATTGGAATTTATGACAATGCAATCCCCCGTATTGAGCAAATATTGTTTCCCCGGCACCTGTACCTGGATTGATCCACTTTTTACATATGCAACTTCTAATTCTTCATGCCAGTGCCATGGGATCACATCCTTGGGCGCATTCGTATACACAGCGGAATATCCGGCGCATGGAAATTCAAAAGTCCCGTGCGTCTGGATTTCCCGCCCTTCGCTGTTTACGCTAAGCCCGCACTTTTGCAAACCCATTTTTGTCCTCCTCCAGTCGGTTTTCTTCCATTATATGTCCAAAATATCATTGTTTCAAGCAAAAAAAGGCGCTATTCTTATATTTGCAAAAACAAGGAGGGGTAAAAATGTTTCAGCTTCTATTACTGGTTATTTATTTATCGTTTGTCAGCTTGGGTCTGCCGGATTCGCTGTTGGGTTCCGCATGGCCCGCCATGTACAGTGAGATGTCCGTTCCTGTTTCGTTTGCCGGTATCGTTTCTATGATTATTGCGGGGGGAACCATTATCTCCAGCCTGCAAAGCGACCGGCTCACAAGAAAATTCGGGACAGGAAAAGTGACTGCATTTAGTGTGATGCTGACTGCCGTTTCGCTTTTTGGGTTTTCTGTGAGCCGCTCATTTGGGCAGTTGTGTTTATGGGCAATTCCCTATGGGCTCGGGGCGGGCAGTGTAGACGCTTCCCTGAACAACTATGTAGCCCTGCACTACAAAAGCCGCCATATGAGCTGGCTGCACTGCATGTGGGGCGTGGGGGCCTCTTTAGGCCCCTATGTCATGGGCCATGCCCTGACAAACGGCCAAACCTGGAATATGGGTTATCGCTATATCGGCTCTTTACAGGTGGTTTTGACCATTATTTTGATATTGAGCTTGCCTCTGTGGAGCAAAACCGCCGCAGCCAGTCTGGGCCAAAAAACAGAGACACCGGGCGGTGAAGCTCTTTCTCTGCGTCAGATCATCAAAATACCCGGCGTCAAAGAAGTAATGGTGGCCTTTTTCTGCTATTGCGCCATCGAACAAACAGCCGGGTTGTGGGCCAGCAGCTATTTTGTGTTTCACGGCCGCTTATCGGCTGAAACGGCCGCGGGATTTGCCAGCCTCTTTTTTATCGGTATCACAGCCGGGCGGGCGCTCAGCGGATTTTTAACGATGGCCCTGAACGACCAAAAAATGGTGCGTCTGGGGCAGGGAATCATATTTTTAGGCTTACTGCTGTTGTTATTGCCGTTTGGTATGGCAAGCTCATTCGCCGGCCTAATGTTAATCGGGCTCGGATGCGCGCCGATTTACCCCTGTATCATTCACTCTACGCCCGAGCATTTCGGCGCAAATAAATCACAGGCGATCATCGGCATCCAAATGGCGAGTGCCTATGCCGGCACCTGTATCATGCCGCCGTTATTTGGGCTCATTGCCGAACAGTTCGGCGTCGCCCTGCTGCCCATCTACCTGTTTGTGCTGCTTCTTTTCATGGTTCTGGCCTATGCGCAACTTTTGAAAAAATGCAGGAAAACGGAAAACGCAGATGATCTGCCGCCATCCGGGCAACGCTGAAGGCCCGCGCCCTTTACAGCGGCAGCTTCACCCATCCGCCGGTTTCGGCTGCGCGGTAGATCGCCAGCACCAGCTCCAGCGCGCGGCGGCCCGCCTCCAGAGGGATGTAAGGCTCGCGCCCCTGCCTGATGGCGTCGATCACGTCGCGGTAGAGCGGGGTGTGTCCAAAGCCGTACACCCCTTTGGGCGCCTCGCAGAAGCGGGACTTGACCTCCTCCGCATCGTCCAGCCCGTCGCCGAACCGCCACTCCTCCAGCAGGTTGACGCTGCCACCGCCCGCCTTGACCGTGCCGCGCTCCCCAAAGATGGCGAGCGTTTCCTCCAGATTCTTCGGATAGACGTCGGTGGTGCCCTCGATGAGCCCGTAGCCGCCATTTTTAAACCGCATCACCGCCAGCCCCAGGTCCTCCATCTCGATGTAGGGGTGCGCGAGGTTGGCCGTCACAGCGCAGACCGCACCCACCCCGTCCCCCATCATCCAGCGCAGCAGGTCGATGTTGTGGATGCACTGATTCATCAGCGCGCCGCCGTCCTGCGCTTTGGTGCCGCGCCAGGGCGCCTGCTGGTAGTAATCCTGTCCGCGGTTCCAGCGCACGGTGGCCACGCCGTAATACAGCCGCCCGAAGCGGCCGGATTCCAGCGCGCCGCGCAGCTTTTGAATCGACTTGTTGAACCGGTTCTGGTGGCAGGCGCAGGCCACCAGGTGGCGGCAGCGCGCAGCCTCGATCAGTTCGTCGGCCTCCTCCAACGTCATGGCCACCGGCTTTTCGATGATGACGTTGCAGCCCGCCCGCAGGCAGTCCAGCGCGATGGCGGCGTGCGACCCGCTCGGGGTCGCTACTGCGGCCAGCTCCGGGGTGAACTCGCGCAGCATCGCCTCGTGGCTCCGGTAGCAACGCACCCCCGCAAGGCCGAAGCGGTCGATCAGCTTTTGCATGGCGGCTGGGTCGGTGTCGCACAGGGCGACGATGGTCAGGCCGTTGTTCTGCGCGGCCGCGATGTGGTTGGGCGAGATGCGCCCGCAGCCGATCAGGGCATAATTCATGGACAGGGCCTCCTTTGCTACAAGTTGGGGCGGGTTCACAGGCGTTCGATGTTGCTTCGGTCCGCCACCTTGGCGGCCGCGTTCCGGGTGTCGAACACAAAGGCGGCGTTCGCGGCCACCATCTCGTAATCCACAGCGCTGTGGGCGCAGCAGATCACCACGAGGTCGAATTCCCCCAGGGTTTCGGCGTCCAGACGTTCCAGGCCGTAGCGTACCTGCCCCTTGGCGGTGTATTTGGGCACGTGCGGGTCGTAGTAGGCCACCTGGGCGCGCATCTCGCTGAGCTGTTCGATCACTTTGATCGCCGGGCTCTCGCGGTAGTCGCCGATGTCCTGCTTGTAGGCGACGCCCAACACGAGCACCCGCGCGCCGCTCAGCGTCTGGCCGCGCCGGTTGAGGATGCGGGAGCAACGCTCGGCCACATACTGGGGCATCGCGCGGTTGATCTCGCCCGCTGTCTCGATGAGCTTGGTGTGGTAGTCGTACTCCCGCGCCTTCCAGGTGAGGTAGTACGGGTCGAGCGGGATGCAGTGCCCGCCCAACCCGGGCCCGGGGTAGAACGCCTGAAAGCCGTAGGGCTTGGTGGAGGCCGCCTCGATCACCTCCCACACGTCGATTTTCATCCTATCGCAGATGACCGCCATCTCATTGGCCAGGCCGATGTTGATGTTGCGGTAGGTATTCTCCAGAATCTTTTCCATCTCGGCCACGCGCGGGCTGGATACCTCCAACACGTCCCCCTCCAGCACCATGCGGTACATCGCCGCGATCACTTCTGTGGCGTCCCAGCCCACGCCGCCCACCACCTTGGGGGTGTTCTTGGTCTTGTATTGACGGTTACCCGGGTCCACCCGTTCGGGGGAAAATCCGAGATAAAAGTCGCGGCCGCAGGTGAGGCCCGACCCCTCCTCCAGGATGGGCAGCAGCAGCTCCTCGGTGGTGCCGGGGTAGGTGGTGGACTCCAACACCACAATCGCGCCGCGCCGCAGGTGCCGCGCGACCTCCTTCGCGCTGTTTTCCACATAGCTGATGTCGGGCTGTTGATGATCGTCGAGCGGCGTGGGCACACAGATGGCGATGAAATCCGCCTGCGCTACCTGCGAAAAGTCGTCGGTGGCGTGCAGCATCCCCTGCTGCACCAGTTCGCGCAGATCGCTGTCCACCACGTCCCCGATGTAGTTTTCCCCCTGGTTCACCAGCTCCACCTTGTCCCGCTGCACATCGAACCCGATGGTGCGGAACCCGGCCTTGGCCTTTTCCACCGCAAGCGGCAGGCCCACATAGCCCAGGCCCACCACGCCTACCACGATCTGGCGGTGGGCGATGCGGCCCAGCAGCTCCTGTTTGAGTTCCATTCGGTTTTCCTCCTTCACCGGCTGTTCGCCGGAAGCATTTCCACCCGGCCGCTTTGCAGGCGGTAACGGGCGGCGCAGACGGGGCACTGAGCCTCTCCATCCGCAAATCGGAGCCGTTCCCCGCAGCGGCAGACCCACCCGGTCAGCCGCGCAGGCACCCCGACCGCCAGCGCATAGTCGGGCAGATCGCGCGTAACCACCGCGCCCGCGCCCACCAGCGCATACCGGCCCACCGTGTGGCCGCACACCACCGTGGCGTTGGCTCCGATCGATGCGCCCCGCATCAGGCGCGTCTCTCGGTATTCCCGCTTGCGCGGCACAAAGCTGCGCGGGTTGATCACGTTGGTGAACACGCAGGACGGCCCCAGAAAGACGTCGTCCTCGCAGACCACCCCGTCGTACACCGACACGTTGTTCTGCACCCGCACCCGGTCACCCAGCCGCGCGCCGCCCGCAATCACCACGTTCTGACCGAGGCTGCAATCATTCCCGATCACCGCGCCCGCCATCACGTGGCAGAAGTGCCAGATCCTCGTCCCCGCGCCGATGGTGCAGGGCCGGTCGATCCAGGCGGACTCGTGCGCAAAATAAGGCTGCGTCTGGTTCATCCGGGTTCCTCCTCCAACGCGGCGCGGCGGACGCAATCAGCTACCCATTCCACCTCGCTGTCGGTGAGCTCAGGGAACAGCGGGATGGCAAAGCACCGCTCCGACAGAGCCTCCGCGACCGGGAAGTCCCCCGGCTTTGCACCCAGCGCGGCGCAGGCGGGCTGCAATGGTACGGGCACTGGGTAGTAGACGCCGGTGGCGATCCCCTCCTCCGTCAGGCGGGCCAATATCCGCTCCCGCCGGCCGCTTTGCAGCACATAGAGGTGCCAGGCGGGCGACAGATGCGCGGGCGATGCTGGCAAGACGAGCGGCGTGCCGCGCAGCGCCTCGGTGTAGTAAGCCGCGATGGCCCGGCGGCGCGCGGTGTCCGCGTCCAGCCGCCGCAGGCGCACCCGCAGCAGCGCGGCGTGCAGCTCGTCCAGCCGGGAGTTGTAACCCGCCAGGTAATGGTGATATTTATCGGTGGGCAAAGCTCCATCGGGCGGGGCGCTGCCCAGCCCGGCCGCCGCCAGACGGCCGTTCTCGCCGCTGCCGTGGGTGGCGAGCGCCCGGCAGATGCGCGCCAGCCGTTCGGAATTTGTAACGATCATGCCGCCGTCCCCGGCGCAGGAGAGGTTCTTGGTGGGGAAAAAGGAGAAGCAGCCCAGATCTCCCATCGCGCCCGCCCTGTTTCCTTCGTAGTCCGCGCCGATCGCCTGACAGGCGTCCTCCACCACCGCGAGGCCGTAGCGCCCCGCGACGCGGTGCAGCAGATCCATCTCGGCAGGCAGGCCGAATAGGTGCACCGGCAGGATCGCCCGGGTGCGGCTGGTGACGCGCTCCTCCACGCGGTTTTCGTCGAGGTTGTAGGTGTCCGGCCGCACGTCCACAAACACCGGCTTCGCGCCCACCGCCAGGATCGCTTCGGTGGTGGCAAAGAAGGTGTATGGGGTGGTGATCACCTCGTCGCCCCCGCCAATCCCCAGCGCGCGCAGAGCGATGGTGAGCGCATCGGTGCCGTTGGCAACGGCCACCGCGTGGCTCACCCCCAGGTAGTCCGCCATCTCCCGCTCCAGCGCCGCGACATTTTCCCCCAGGATGTATCGCCCGCTTTCCATCACAGCGCGCAGGGCGCGTTCGGCGTCCGGCCCGTCAGCGGCATGGCGGCGGACGAGATCGATCAAGGGCAGCTTCATCATAAGGCCCCTTTCGCTTGAATTTTCCGCGTCCGATCGCACAGCGCGGCAACTGTCCTTATCATTGCCGAAAAGCGCAAAAAAATGCCCCCTGCGCCGGATGCGCAAGGGACATTCCTTTTATTTTTTGATGCGGCCGCCGCTCAGTTGCGGAAGCGCTTGCTCTTTAAGAAGTAGCCCAGACCGATGACGATCACAATGGCGTTGAGGATCACACTGAGATAGATCAGCTCCGGCCGTTCGATCGCAGCGCCCACCACCGAGATCCAGTTGACGGCGGAGAGCACAAACATCAGCAGGGAGAAGTAGTTGAGCGTCTCCTTCTCCTTGTATTTCTTGCGGGTCTCCGGGTCGTTGCCCAGCAGCCAATTCTTGCAGTAGCCCAGCTTAAAGGCGACGCCCAGCGCTAAAAATCCCACTGCAAAAAGAAAATCCATATTTCCCATGGTCTGTTCCCCTATCTTTTTAAATTCTGGCTGACAATTATTTCTTAGTATACCACAAAGCTACGCCTTTGCAAACCTCCCCGCTCTTTCCTCCCTTTCGCCATAAGCGCCGCCGGGTTTCCACTCCGGTCATCGCACCGACAGCCCCTGTTGAGGACAGTTTAGTTGTATGGTAGAATGAAACCGTCAAACTGGAAATTTCGGAGGAAACGATATGGAAATACACACCGCCATAAAAGAGGATTATCCTATGGTCAGGGCCTTTTATCATTCTTTGATCGAAGGAATGCAAAATTCAGAATTCGATATCGGCTGGAAAAAGGACATCTATCCATCGCCTGACTTTTTGAAAGATTCTATCGCCAACGGGGATTTGTTCATCGGAACAGAAGAAAATAAAATTGCTGCGGCGATGGTGTTAAATCATGAATGTAACGATGGATATCAGGAATTTGAATGGCCGACAAAAACAGAGCATTCCGAAGTAACTATCATTCATGCGCTTGGCGTTCATCCTCAGAAGAAGGGAAAGGGATATGCAAAGCAAATGGTTGATAAAGCATTTGAAGTTGCTAAAAGAAATCATCAAAAGGCGATCAGGCTGGATGTACTGGAAGGGAATCTTCCCGCCGAAAAACTATATACAGGTTTAGGATTTCAATATATGCACACTTTAAAAATGTTTTATGAAGATACCGGATGGACAAATTATAAATTGTATGAATACGCGCTGTGACCAATCATTTTTACGTTGAGTTACAGCTTCCCATTGATCGGGCAGCCGCCAGCTTTAAGGTGGCTGCTTTTTCTTGTCTGTCAGGGAGATGAGACGCTGTTTATTCTGGCAAAACTTCGCCCAATATGATACGATAGAGACCGATCAAACGAAAGGCGGGATTTTTGATGAAAATTGCGATTGTAACCGGCGCTTCGTCGGGCATCGGGTGGGAATTCGCCCGGCTGATTGCGGCCGGCCCCGAACCTCTGGATGAGCTTTGGCTGGTGGCGCGCCGGCGCGACCGGCTGGAGGCGCTGCGCCGCGAACTTCCGGTACCCGCTCGCCTGTTTTTCCTCGACCTGACCCGGCCGGAGGGGCCTGAGGTGCTGAAAGCCGAGCTGAAACGGCTGCATCCCCTGGTCTGCCTGTTGGTGAACGCGGCGGGCTACGGCAAATTCGGTCGCTACGATGCGGTGCCCGAGCAGGCCGCGCTGGGGATGATCGACCTCAACTGCCGCGCACTCACCGCGGTGACCACCGCAGCGCTGCCCTATTTGGGACGCGGCGCGCGCATTTTACAGATGGCCTCCACCTCGTCCTTCCAGCCGCTGCCAGACATGGCGGTGTACGCGGCCACCAAGGCGTTCGTCGCCAGCTATTCCCGCGCGCTGCACGAGGAGCTGCGCAGCCGCGGCGTCACCTGCACGGCGGTATGCGCGGGCTGGATGCGGACCGAATTTCTCGAAGTGGCCCGGCGCGGCGCGGACAGCGGAGCGGTCAGCCGCTTCCCGTTTTTGCAGACGCCGCGCGCGGTGGCCGAACAGGCGCTGCGCGACTCAGCGCGCGGCAGGGCGGTCTCGGTGTGCGGGCTGTGGAACCAGCTGCACCGCGCCGCTGCCAAGCTGCTGCCCGCGCAGGCGGTGATGTGGGGCTGGAAGCGCATCAAGGACTGAGCAGCGCCGCAAGCGCGCACTCAAACGCCTCATCCTGCGCGCGCGTGCGCTTAGCTGGGCCCTTCAGACGACCGCCCGCTCCCCGGATTTTTCGGGCGGTGTGCCGCGCCAACAGCAGCGCGTCGATATTTTCCCCGGTGTAGACCAGTCCGTTTTGGCTGAGCGCCGCCGCGCCGCGCGCGAGGCACAGCGCTGCGAGGCCGTAATCCTGCGTCACGGCGACGTCGCCCGGGCCGATCCGGTTGGCGAGCGCGAGATCGACGCTGTCCGCTCCCTGGGACACGACGACGGTCTGCGCACCCTCCCGCTCGATGCGGTGGGTGGTGTCGCACAGCAGCACCACCGGCACGCCGTGCGCCCTGCCCAGCCGGATGGTGCGGTCCACCACCGGGCAGGCGTCCGCATCCACAAAGATGGTCATTCGCTCCCCTCCTCCCTCGGATACTGAAAAAGCGCCGGATGGAACGCTCCATCCGGCGCTTTGATTGATTGTGCGGATTAATACATACCGCCGCCAGCCGGCATAGCGGGCGCGGCAGGGGTTTCCTCTTTGATATCGGTGACCAGGCTCTCGGTGGTCAGCACCATCGCGGCGACCGAAGCGGCGTTCTGCAGCGCGGAACGGGTGACCTTGGTCGGGTCCACGATGCCTGCGGGAATCATATCGCAGTAGACCTCGTTGTAGGCGTCGTAGCCGTAGCCCACCTTGCGGGAGCGCTTGATCTTGTCGATAATGACCGAGCCGTCCATGCCCGCGTTGAGCGCGATCTGGCGGATCGGCTCCTCCAGGGCCTTGGCGACGATCTTGGCACCGGTCTTTTCATCGCCGTCGCAGGAGGCGACCAGCTTCTCCACAGCGGGGATCGCATTGATCGGGGCCACGCCGCCGCCGGCGACGATGCCCTCCTCCACGGCCGCCTTGGTGGCCGCCAGCGCGTCCTCGATGCGCAGCTTCTTCTCCTTCATCTCAACCTCGGTGGCTGCGCCGACCTTGATGACCGCTACGCCGCCCGCCAGCTTCGCCAGACGCTCCTGCAATTTCTCTCTATCGAAATCGGAGGTCGTGGTCTCGATCTGGGCGCGGATCTGCGCGACGCGGTTTTTGATCTCGGTCTGGTCGCCGGCGCCGCCGACGATGATGGTGTTCTCCTTCTGGACCTTGACCTGGCGCGCGCGGCCCAGCATATCCATGGTGGTCTCCTTCAGCTCGAGGCCCAGCTCCTCGCTGATGACCTGGCCGCCGGTGAGGGTGGCGATATCGCGCAGCATCTCCTTGCGGCGGTCGCCGAAGCCGGGCGCCTTGACCGCGACACAGGTGAAGGTGCCGCGCAGGCGGTTGACCAGCAGGGTGGTGAGCGCTTCGCCCTCCACGTCCTCGGCGATGATGACGAGCTTCTTGCCGGACTGCACGATCTGCTCGAGCAGGGGCAGAATCTCCTGGATCGCGGAGATCTTCTTATCGGTGATGAGGATGTAGGCGTCGTCGATGACAGCCTCCATCTTGTCGGTATCGGTGACCATGTAGGGGGAGATGTAGCCGCGGTCAAACTGCATACCCTCGACCACTTCGCTGTAGGTCTCGGCGGTCTTGGATTCCTCGATGGTGATGACGCCGTCCGAAGAAACCTTGTCCATCGCCTCGGCGATCAGCTTGCCGATCGTCTCGTCCCCGCAGGAGACGGTGGCCACACGGGCGATATCGTCCGAGCCCGCAACCATCTTGGAGTTCGCAACGATCGCGTCCACAGCCGTGTCCACAGCCTTCTGCATACCCTTCTTGAGCACCATCGGGTTGGCGCCCGCAGCCACGTTCTTCATGCCCTCGCGCACCAGCGCCTGCGCCAGCAGGGTGGCGGTGGTGGTGCCGTCGCCCGCCGCGTCGTTGGTCTTGGTGGCAACCTCTTTGACCAGCTGCGCGCCCATGTTTTCAAACTCGTCCTCCAGCTCGATCTCCTTGGCGATGGTCACGCCGTCGTTGGTGATGAGCGGCGCGCCGAACTTTTTATCGAGCACCACGTTGCGGCCCTTGGGACCCAGGGTGATTTTAACGGTGTTGGAAAGTTTGTCGATACCGGCCTGGAGCGCTTTGCGGGCTTCCTCGCCGTAGATGATCTGTTTTGCCATAGTCGAATTCCTCCATTTATCTCAAAAAGTTGGGATGCTGCAAGCTCAAATCCCACCGGAGCCGCATCCTGAGCCCCGCGCAGGCAATGGGGATGTTTACTCGACGATTGCGAGAACGTCGTCCTGACGCAGAATGGTGTACTCCTGGCCGTCAACCTTCACCTCAGTGCCGGAGTACTTGCTCATCAGGACCTTGTCCCCGACCTTCAGGTACATTTTGACTTCTTTGCCATCCACCGTGCCGCCCGGGCCTACCGCTACAACCTCGGCCACCTGCGGCTTCTCTTTGGCCGAACCAGCCAGGATGATGCCGCTCTTGGTGGTCTCTTCCGCTTCAACCATCTTGATTACCACTCTGTCTGCAAGAGGTTTGATTGTCATGGTGTATTCCTCCAATATCTTAAATATTTTTGACGTGTTTGATTTGGCACTCTTTATCTTTGAGTGCTAAATACTATTCTAATCATTTTCCAGAAAAAATCAAGAGCAAATTGAAAAAATCTTGGAAAATTCACATTTTTGTAAAAATTAAAGCCATTTCTGCAAAAAACAGGGCTGTCTTTGCAAAAATTCGACCCTTGTCTGCAAAAAAAGAACCCTTCGCCGCAAAATTTTAACCCACGCCTCAAAAATGGGCTCCGCAGTCATGTTATGCGCCAAACAGCAAAATAATTCCTATTTTGGCCCGCCTTTCGGCAAATATTCGTTGCTTTTTCGGCGCTTTTGTGATGAAATAGGAGCAGAGGGCTGTCCCTCTGGGGCGGACCGAAAGCAGTGCACAGAAATGAGGAGAGCAATGGGCGTTTTAACGGTTTTGGAGGGCATCGGAGTGTTTGCCTTCGCGATGTCAGGCGCTTATGTAGCGACGCAAAAGAATATGGACCTGTTCGGCATCTACACCCTCGCCATCGTCACCGCGATGGGCGGCGGCATCACGCGCGATGTGGTGATGGGGCGCGGCATCCCCGTCTTTTTTACCAGCTACCGTTCCTTTTTTATCATCCTGGTGGCGGCCACGCTGGTGTTGTTTTTGAAAAATTACTACAAATGGACCTTTATCATCACCATCATGGATGCGATCGGCCTGGCGGTGTTCACCGTGGACACCTGCATCAAGGCCGCCGCCTCCCACTACAACCTTCTGTCGTTCGTATTCATGTCGGTGATCACTGCGGTGGGCGGCGGGGTGATCCGCGACCTGCTGTGCAGCCGGGTGCCCGTCATCATGCGGCGGGAGATCTACGCGACCGCCTCGCTGGCCGGGGCGCTGCTCTACTGGGCGATCTACCGCTTTGCCGGCGAGCTGATCTCCTGCTACGTCTGCATCGCGTTCATCGTCGCATTCCGCCTGGCCAGCGTCTATTTTCGCTTCAACCTGCCCCGAATTCGCAGGGGCGCTGCGGGAGAGGAGGACGGATGATGATCGCTTACCTGTTGGTATCCGCGCTGGCGCTGAGCCTGTGCTTTTACTTCTTTTCGCTCTACCGCAACCGGCAACGCATCCGCGTTCTCTCCAAGGCCATCACCAGCCTGTTGTTCGTGGCCATCGCTGTGGCTGCCTGCTGGGTGGCCGACGCAGACCGGCACTACTTTATCTACCTGCTCATCGCCCTCGCGCTGTGCACTTTCGGGGACGTATTCCTTGAAATTTCCAAGACCGACGAGCTGGGCATCAACTATTTTATCTACGCGCTCATCTCTTTTTTCTCCGCCAACGTCGCCTTTCTCATCCTGTTTTGCAGCATCGCGGGGGTGTTCCCCCTCGATTTCTTTGTCTCCGCCGCCGTTTTGGCCCTTCTGGCGCTGGGGGCCCGTCTGCTGCGGATTGATTTTCTCAACATGCACAGCTATGTCACCGCATACGCGTTGACTGCAATTTTCATGTTTGTCAAGTCGCTCTCGCTGCTCTACGGCGCAGGCGCGCACCTGATGCGCAACCAGCTCGTGGCGCTGGGCGGCGGGCTGTTCTTTCTCTCCAACCTACTCTATGCGTTTTATCTGTTTCTGCCCAGGGCGCGCAACCGAGCGATGGAGGGCGTGGGTGCAGCGGTGTATTACACCGGCCAGACATTGATTGCGTTGAGCGTACTGTTCGCCGGTTGAGGCGTGGCCATGAGGAGCGGCCTATAAGGCCGAAAGAAAAGCCAGCGCCTAAAAGACGCTGGCTTTCACTTGTTCAAGCCACAGAGGACAGCATACCGTCTGTCTTGTTGTCCAGGGTTTCCAAAGGGGCTTGCCCCTTGGCACACGAATTTGCTTGCAAAGTGTAATGTGTTGTACGCTCTGTCAGCGTTGTCGTGAAAATGCCATACCGCCGGGGAGGGCAACGGCAGGATCAGCAGGAAAACAGGATTGCGGTTGCGTGGCGTGGAGGCACAAGCGCAGGGCTGATTTCATCAGCAGACAGGGCATACATGAGAGCCCCCGTCTTTTGCCCCACGCCGGACTTCAGGACAAAATGTCCCGAACTTGTAGCCACATTCCCAGAAGAGCAGACGGATTTTTCTCTCAAAATTGAAATGGACGGGAAGCCGTTTTAGCCGCCTACCCATAGGGAAGTAAATTGATGTTTGTAGGACAGCATGGCAGTTTTGCTATGCTGTCCTGCTTTTTCTGTGCCGTTCTACGGTCTGTGCGTCCTCGTCCTGCTTCAATTCTCCGACGAAGTTCCAGATAATCTGGATTTTCTGCCGCCGGTGTCCGGTGGACTTATCCGGCGCATGGATGATAATCTTCTTCACAAACTCGTTGACAATCGTAGGCGTTAGTTCGGTAATCCCTACATACTTCCGAATGACGGCGGCGAAACTGTCAAAATCCGCTTTGTCCTGTTCGTAGGTGCTTACCATTTCCCGGCCCATCTTGACTTTCTGTGTCAATTCTTCCTGTTCCGCTTCATACTCCGCCGACAGCTTCAAAAACCGTTCATGGGAAATCGCGCCCGATATATCGTCCTCGTAGATACGCTTGAAAATCCGGTCAAGTTCTGCTATCCGCTTTTCCGCTTGGGCGATTTCCCGCTTGCGTTTCCTTGCCTCTTTTTCCGCTTCCTCGAAACGCTGCTGATGTACCGTTTCCCGAAAACTTGTGATGTCCTCAAAGAATAGCGCGGTTACGTCGAATATCCGGCGCAGTACAAACAGCTTCAAGGTTTCTTCGCGGATATAGTGCATGGTGCAATCGCCCGTATTGCTCTTGTATTTGGAACACCTGTAACAGTCTTGGTCTGGGGTCATGCCCTTGCCTGTTGAGAAATGCAGCTTACTCCCACAATCCGCGCAGTACAACAGTCCAGAAAACAGCCCTTGCCGTTCCGCTTGCTTGGCGGGGCGGCGTTTGTTTGCCCGTAATTCCTGCACTCGCTCAAATACATTGCGGTCAATAATGGCAGGTTGGGTATCGGGGAAAATCCGTTGGTTTTCCGGTGCATTTTGCAGACGCTTTTTCAGCTTGTGGGACTTGGAATAGGTTTTGAAGTTGACCGTACACCCCGTATATTCTGAACGCTCCAAAATCGCCGCGACAGATTTGTAATCCCACCGAAAGGGGTTGTCCGGCATGGCCTTTCCGTCGCGCCTTGCATAGTGAGCTTTCGCTGTTAGAACCCTGTCGGCAGTCAAGACTTTTGCAATCTGCATCGGCCCTTTCCCTGCAACGCACAAATCAAAAACCCTTTTCACAACTTCGGCGGCTTCCTCGTCTACAATCCATTTTTTCTTGTCGTTGGGGTCTTTCACATACCCATAGGGTGGGTTGCTGCAAAGATGTTCCCCGGCGTTGCCCTTTGCCCGCATGACGGCTCGGATTTTCTTGCTTGTATCGCGTGCGTAAAAATCATTGAAAAGATTGCGAAACGGGGTAAAATCGTTGTCGCCCTTGTCGCTGTCCACACCGTCGTTGATTGCGATATAGCGAATATCTCGCTCGGCAAAGAAACTTTCACCATTATAGACAAGAGCACAAAAGGGATAAGGTACGGCGGGGGTCAGCCCGTCAGATTTTCCACTCGATTTCTACCTTTTCATTCGTCGCCCGGATAACGGTTATCAATGCGTCCACCACCTGCCGCTTGTCCTCAAAGCTGACATTCTCCCAGTCGGCCAGATACCCGGAAATGCTCTCGATCCGTTCAGCCGGGACAGCGTCCGCCGAGAGCTTCGCAATCTCATGGGAGATGTCCTGCCGCCTTGCGTCCAGTTCTTCAATCCTGCTGTTGGCGTAGGAGAGCAAAACCGGGGTTGCGCCCGTCAGCGTGTCCAGCAGCTTTTCAATCTCGCTCTCCACCTGCGCCAGTTCCAGCCGCTTCGCCGTCAGCTTCGGGGAGATTTTCGCCGCCTTTTTCCGGCCCGTCAGCGTCTTGAAGTCCTTCAGCTTCTTTACCATCGCCCCATAGACCACCGCTTCCAGTTCGTGCAGCTTCACGCACCCGCAGCCGGGACAGGCCCCGCTGTCCGCATGGACGGTGCAGCGCATATAGAGGATACCGTTGGCGTGCGCCGACATCAGCGCATACCCGCACTTCCCGCACTTGATTTTTCCCGCCATCCATGTGTTCCGGGCCTTCCTCGCCGGTTGGTAGGTGTGACTGGCGAGCAGCTTCTTGCGGCATTTCAGCCACAGTTCCGAGGGGATAAAGCCCTCGCTGGGCGCAAGCACCAGCGTCTGCCCTTGCAGGTGCTTATGCTTGTCCGCCGTGTTCCCCTTGCCCTGATAGTAATAGCAGCCGTTCGTTCCCGCAAAGTCGGCGGCGTCGTTGTAAATATCCGTCCCCTGACTTTTGTAAAACTCATAGATGTCGAGGTCTGCCATCACATAAATGGGATTGCGGAGGATAACGCTCAAGGTGGCCCTTGACAGCGGCCTGCCGTGGTAAGTGCGCATCCCGTCCGCCGTCAGCTTCTTTGTGATGTCGTGGAGGGACACCTGCGGATTGGCGTACATCTCGTACATCTGCCGCACAAAGGCCGCTTCCGTTGGCTCTATCACCAACTTCTTTGTGCGCACCCCGTCCATCACATACGGCTCTGTCCGGAACCCGTAGGGCGTTTTGCCGCCCATCTTGAAGCCCCGCTGACAGCGGGAGTGCCATGCGTCCTGCACCCGCTTCTGTATCGTTTCCCGTTCAAGCTGGGCGAACACGATACAGATATTCAGCATAGCCCGCCCCATCGGGGTGGAGGTGTCGAACTTCTCTGTGGAGGACACAAACTCCACCTCGTACTTTTGGAAGAAGTCCATCATCTTCGCAAAGTCGAGGATAGACCGACTGATACGGTCAAGCTTATAGACCACCACTTTCCGCACAAGGCCGCTTTCAATATCCCGCATAAGCTGCTGGAACTCCGGGCGTTCCGTGTTTTTCCCGGAATAGCCCTTGTCTTTGTACTCTTTACAGTTACCGCCTTTCAACTCGTATTTGCAAAACTCAATCTGGCTTTCAATGGAAATACTATCCTTTTTGTCTACCGATTGTCTTGCATAGATTGCGTCTATTCTATTATCCATGTTGTCGCTCCTTTTCTTAAAAAAGAAACGGAGCTGCTGACGGTATTATTATACCGCCAGCAGCCCCGCAAATCAACGGTGGCTTTGGAAAACCTTACGCCCCGGCTTCTTCACTTTTCCGTTTATCGGCGTACTTGCGGAACACCTCGTAAAGCTGCTGTTCCAACTCCCGGCGTTTCGCCGCTTCCTGCTCCGGGGTAAACACCGGGGAGAGGTTTTCCAGCGTGATTTCCTTTCCCTGAAAAATTACGACCTCTGTTTCTTTCTTGTAGCGGATATTGCTTATAAAATCACCTTTCCTTTCCATGTATGTTGACAGCGTTTCCCCGTTTCGTGGGGTGGGAATGATAGGACACAGCCCCCCTCTGTTCCGGGGCCGGGAAGCCTTGAAAAATCAGGGCTTTTTACCCTCTAAATGGTAACATGGCAGACCTCCTCTCCGTGTTTGATTTTGGGGAGCGCAGAGGCCCCGCAAGCTGAAAGCAGCTTGCGGGGCCTCTGGCCGTTCTATCTCACTAATTTTTTACGGCATAAGTGTATACAAATTGTTCCAGCAGGAGCGGACGCACAGCGGGAAATTTTTTGACGGACAGGGGCAAAAAATCCCGCCCCCGCCCTTGCGCTTTGGCCCGCCCGCCTGTATAATAGGACCATCTGAATTTCTGCGCCGTTCTGGCGCTTGAGGGGGGCTTATATTGTGGGCTTTAATCTGAATAAAGCGAAAGCGGCAAAGGAAGAAATTTTGAAGTCGTTTACTCCGTTGGAACTGAACGAGAACAATGTCCAGGCCATCTTCAACAGGTGTTTGGCAACGAAAGAGGATGACCTTGACGATGTAACTTCCAGCGTCCTGTTCCAGCGGGATTTGGGCTATGACGAGGACAGCAAGCCTATCTTTTTCCATAAGGGCAGGCTTGAGAAGAATAAGAAAAATATCCTCTATCTCCTGGGCCAGTTTAAAACTGTCCATGAGGATGATTTGAGGCTTACTTCCGCCACGGCGATTTACCGCTACGACGGGGCCAAATGGACTGTCGATACCGTCACCCTGATGGAGTTGTTCCATCTGGGCGAAGTAATCCACGGCATTCAGCCCTTTACCAAAAAATCCAACACGGCGCATATCGCCCGTCTGCTGGTCAAGCCCACCCTCTCCCCGAAAGACCCGGCGTTCCCGGCGTGGTGGGAACAGCACAAGGGCGAGTGGGAGGACTGACAGCGGCGGGGTAGCAACCCCAGGCGTGGCCGTCAATGGCGGCGCACAAGTGCGCCGCCATTGACCGCCCCACCCGGTCTTGCTGTATGGTAATCAAGGCGGGCAAGCCCCAAGGGTGCTTGCCCGCCCCTTTTGATTTTGGGAGAGAACGGCCCCACGCTGAAACAGGCGGCCAAGCGCCGTTAGGGGATTGGCCGCCTTGCCCACCCACAAGCGGAGCGGCGGGCGGCGGTCAAGGCCGGGCGTAAGCCCGCTTGTTTCAGCCTTGACGGGCGCTCGCCGCTCTGCTTCGGGACACTTTGTCCCACCAGCGGGGGACGGAGGACGAGGGACGGGGGCTTGTATACCTGCCGCCGCTTTCTGAAAACGGGCAGGCGTTTTGTTCCCTCCCGGTCACAAAACCTCCGCCCGTTTTCCTGCCGAGGGAAGCGGGGCGCATACCGCACCGCCCCCCGCTTCCCCCGTCAGACGCGCCAGCAGGTATAACACACTACACCTTGCAAGCAAGGTCGTGTGCCAAAGGGGAGGCCAAGCCCCCCCTTTGGAAACCCCCGGACAACAAAAAAGGCCGAACATCTGCGCTTTCCATGCGCCCGATGTTCGGCCTTTATTTGTTGTCAGCAGCCCGTTTCACGGCCTGCCCCTTTGTGTCCTTGTCCATAATGTTTCTGTGTAATAGCCTACTTTCAGATAATCCCTCCCCATGCGGGACATATCTTCTTGTGTCAAGTAGGGACTAAAAAAATTTTGAGAATTTACAAGCCGTTCATAGGTGGACAACCACCCGTGAACGGCTTGCGTTTTCTCTATGCTCTTTTGCCGTTCTTTGTGCGACGTTTCTTATACGCCGTCTCAAACGCCTCCATCATTGGAGTGACCGGAAGCTCGTTGTCAGGCTTGGACAGATACTCGAACCGGATGCCGTTCTCCCGGAACTTTCGCTCAAACCTTATGAAAGAGGAAGTGTCCCGGCTAATCCGTGAGGTGTCACGGGTGAGGATCGTACCGATGTCCTGACGCTTGGCTTCGTTCAGCAGGAAGTTCATGATACCTTCCGTATGGACGCCGGAGATGCCGTCTGCCGCCACAGCAGCAGCCACCTCATAGCCTTTGTCCTTCGCATAGCGTTCCAGCTCTTCCCGCTGGTCTGTTGCCGCAAGCTGATCCGCACAGGCAACGCGGATATAAAGAAATACTTTCATTTGGCTTCTCCTTCTGATGTAGTGAGGAAGTCCTTGAACTTCCAGACGATTTCTATGTTGTCGAGATCGTAAATGTAGACCGCAGAAATGAATGCGTGGGTCAGCTCATAGGTCAGAGCTTTGCAGTCGGCGTACTGATCGCAGACAGCATCCAGCTTTTCATCTGAACAGGAGGTCTCGGAGTCAAGCTCCTTCATCCGCTCGTGACTGCGCTGGATTGCTTCATCGTTTTCAGCCATCTTCGCATCCGTTGTCGCCTTTTGTTGAATGTACGCTTCCTTCGTGATGCTCCCGGCGGCATACTTCTCGTAAAGCCTCAGCTTCGACGCCTTGTGCTGCTCGTTCTGCTTTTGCAGAGTGCGGATTTTATCAGCACATTCCTTGATGGCAGATTTCCGTAGATCACCGACTTCGCGGTTCTGTATTGCTTCCTTCTGTGCCAAAGCGAGAAACTGAGTAAGGGCATGGAATACAACCTTCTCAATATCCATTTCCGGAAAGCTCCTGCCAATCGGACAGTCTGTGTTTCCGTTGTTGATCGAGTGGATGCACTGGAAGTACCGAATGCCAGCCTTGTTCTTGCGGCGTGTCATAGCACGTTTACAGTTACAGCAGCGGACAAGTCCCTTGAGCGGATAGTCATGCTGCTTGCGCGTGGGATTCCGTCCTCCACCTCGAATGACCTTCTGAGCAAGCTCAAAGTCTTCCTTGCTGACAATGGCTTCATGGGTTCCTTCTACGATGATCGGCTCATTGACAACGCGCTTTTTTGAGCCGACACCGCAGGACTTCATTTTGCGACTGACCAGCGTTCCGGTGTAAACAAGGTTTTTGAGGATGTTATAGACCATCACGGTTTCCCAACTGATTTTCTCGCTCATGTTACTGAACTTCTTCTTGTCGGGATGCTTGCTCTTGAAGTATTGCCCCGGCGTCGGGATACCGTCATCATTCAGGCTGCGGGCGATCTGAGAGGTGTTGCTGCCTTCCAGAGCCTCGTGGAAAATACGACGGATCACATCAGCCGCCTCCGGGTCTACGGCAAGTTTGTTCCGAATGGTGGGATGCAGGACGTAGCCGTATGGAGCGTAGCCACCGACATACTTGCCCTGCTTCATCATCTGGATTTTTGCCGATGTGGTCTTTACGGAAAGGTCTTTGCTGTATGCGGCGTAGATGATGCTGCGCATAACCACTTCCAGACCGCCCGTTGTGCCTTTGTAATCGTCGCTGTCATAGCCGTCGTTGATGGAAATAAAGCGGACGCCCATGAACGGAAAAGTGCATTCCAGATAGTTTCCCGTTTCAATGTAGTCACGAGAAAAGCGGGAAAAGTCTTTGACGCAGATCAGGTTAATCTCGCCGCGCTTGACCTTCTCCATCATCTGCGTGAACTGAGGACGGTGAAAGTTCGTGCCGGTATAACCGTCATCCGCAAACTCAGACCGCTGACAGCGAGACAGCTCCGGATGATTGTCGAGAAAGCGATTGATGAGCATACGCTGGTTGCCGATGCTGTCACTTTCCGCTTTGTTTCCATAGCCGGTATCTTCATCAGCCATTGAGAGGCGGATGTAGATGCCGATGTTGTATTCCTTGCTCATTTACATCACCTCCTGTACTTCTTTAATGCTCTGAACGGTCAGAGCGTAAATATCGCCGTATTTCATGACCAGCTCGATTGAGCCGCCCTCATGGACTTTCACAAGCTCTACGGACTCGTCAACCAACTCCTGAGAGAGCATCGTTGCACCGCTGACAGATTTCATCAGTGTGAGCCACTTATTGTCCTCGGACATTGCCTCGGCAAACTTTACCTTCCGCTGAACCGCTTCATCCAACCGCCGGGAAAGGTCGGCATACTGCTCATCGTAGGCTTTCTTGGCAAAGGTGTATTCCTCTTCATCGAGAATGCCTTCCGTGAAGTCCTCATAGAGCCGAGTACGCTTCTTGGAGATGCCGCTGAGTTTCAGATTCAGGCTTGTAATGAGTGCATTCTGCTGATCGCGGATGCTGCGTTCGCCTTCGCTGTTTCTCAGTTTGGCAAGCAGCTTGTCGTAATTGAGAGCTGCCTTGACTTGAAGCTGGATCGCCGCAAGCACATCGGCTTCGAGCTTATCCTGCCGCGTATAATGCGGTGTACAGAGGTTGCCGCGTTTGACGGATGAGCTGCATTCATAGAAGGCATACCACGCGCCGTCCTTGCGTTTATCAACGCGCTTGCGGTGGAAGTAGAGTTTTCTGCCGCAGTCTGCACAGACGATTTTGTCTTCAAAAAGATTGATCAGCGTAGCGCGGATTTCTTCCGTGCGCTCCATCTTCTCAATCCTTGTCCTTGCAGCGGCGTTCCGCATTTCTCGCACCTTCTGGAAATCCTCACGGGAAATAATAGCCTTGTGCGTATTGGGAAAGACAATCCATTCCTCGCGGTCGATATGCTGATTCCTGACGCCCTTGTAGATGGCGTTCAGCGTTCGTCCGAGTACGGTATCTCCGACGTAATGGGGATTATCCAGAATGGTAGTCAGTGAAGACTTGTTCCAAATCTTCTTTGCCGTAGCATTGCCTGTGCGGACGCCGACCTGATACTTCTGAAACTCCGGATTGGGCGCGTTCATTGCATCAAGCCGGTCTGCAATCGCAGGAAGGGACAGCCCTTCAATCTTCCATTGGAA
>NZ_JACRST010000017.1 GCF_014384885.1 Ligaoa zhengdingensis | reverse complement strand
ACGACTGCACAGAAGCTGGATAAGGCGGTAGATGCGCTGAAACTGGTGGACGACGACAAGCCGGTTGATCCTCCGAAGCCGAGCAAACCCAACAAGGGCAGCACGAGCCAGGTAGCGGATAGCGACTACTGGGCGGAAGTGGTCGAGAAGATCAATGCGACTGAAAAGGGCGGCAAAGTGAACGCGAAACTGGACGAGGGCGCGATGGTGCCCGCGACAGTGATCGACGCTCTGAAGGACAGAGGCGTGACTGGAATCTTCGGAATCGGCGGAGTGGATCATGCAGTGAACGGCGCGGGCGAGCTGAAGGGCTACAATGCGGCGGCTGTGTACTACACCTCCGACGAGATCAAGGCGATGGCCGGCGGCGCGCCTGCGGTGGTTGCACCGACAACGCCTGCTGCGAACAGCAACCCGGAGACGGGCGGCGAGGTTCCCGCGGCGGTAGCGCCTGCGGCACCCGAGGCGACGGTTCCTGTGGAGCCGGTCGTACCCGAGGCTCCCGCAGTGATCGAGCCTGTGGTTCCCGCTGCACCCGAGGCCCCCGCGGCTCAGGCTGAGGCTCCTGTCGAGACGGCGGAAGCTGGTATGCCGGCATGGGCGATCGTGGCGATTGTGATTGCGGCGGCAACTGTCATCGGCGGCGCTGTGCTGCTGGTTCGGAAACAGAGAAGATAACATATCCTCTCTCGTGGGGTAAGGCAAAGCGTTGCTGTTTCCGCCAACACAAAGATTAATATGGAAAAGGCCGCTGGCTCTCATGCCAGCGGCCTTTTTTGCGGTATCGAAGATTTTTATCAGGGCAGGCGCGTTACCTCGCGGACAGTGAGACACCCGCTTTCCACCGTGAAGCGCACCGCATATCCGGCAAAGTCCAGCCCATATACCCGATCGGGGGAGTTCTGATATGCGGGGCGGGGATCCTGCGCGAGCACAGCGAGCAGGCCGTCGCGCCGGTCCTCCGGGATCTGCTCGAGCAGCGCGGGTGGGAAATCCACCTGCAAGAGATCCTCCTGCCTGGGCAAAACAAAGCAGCTCGTGGCGTCCGGATGGGAATCGGTGTAGGGCAGATAGGGCTTGACGTCGTAGATCGGGCTGCTGTCCATCAGGTCGGCGCCCGAGATGTGCAGCAGCGGCCCCAGCTTGGTGTGCAGCTCGACCCCGTCCAGCCGCACCGAGGACAGCCCGATGGCGTTGGGCCGGAAAGGGGAACGGGTTGCGAACACGCCCATGCGCGCGTTGCCGCCCAGGCGCGGCGGCCGCACGGTGGGCGACCAGTCCTCCCGCATAGCCTTGGAGAACTGCCAGAGCAGCCAGATATGGGAGTACCCCTCCAGGCCGCGCAGGGCGTCGGGATTGCGGAACTCCGGCTCGAACACGACGGTCGCCTTGAGGGCGTCCACCAGGCCGCTTTGGCGGGGGATGCCGAATTTGGAGGGAAAATCGCTGTGGATGCGCGCGATAATCTTCATCGGAACGGTTTCAGGCATAAAGACACCTCACAACATGATATTTTGGCGCAAAAGTAGCGGGCGAATAAGCCGCTTTTACAAAAAGGCCCGGAACACTTGGCTGGTGTTCCGGGCCGTCGCTTTGATGCGGCGATCAGCTTTCGCTGGAGGAGCGCTTCACGGTGAGCTTGAGTTTTTCCGGTTTGTAGAAGTTTTTCGCTTCGGCGTTGTAGTCCACCGTGGTGGCGTCCGCCCAGCTCTGGATGGTGGCGTCAAACTCGTCGCCCTTGAGCATTTGCAGCACGCCGGTGCGGTAGGGCGACATGTCTTCAGCGGTGGTGGAGGAGATGTCCAGCTTTTGCAGGACATACACCATCGAATTCGAGGTGAGCACCTTGACCTCGTTGTTCCCCATCGTTTCGATGGCGTCCATCATCTCCTGGGTGTAGTTGATGTTGCCCTTCTGCATATAGCTGACATGGGAGGTTTCGGTGTGCTCATGGACGGTGCTGGCGTCCTCGCCGCGGCTTGCGGCCTGCTCCTTCTCATACTCCAGGATCACGTCCAGGTAGTTGGAGCCGTCGGAATTCACCTTCCCGAGGATCTCGTTGGCCTTGTCCATCACCTTCTGCTGCGCGGCTTCGTCCTTGGCTGTGCCGTCGGTGTTGTTGAGGCTCATGGTGATGGTGCGCACACGGAAGTAGTTTTCCTGGAATGCCTTCAGCAGGTCGGCGTCCGATACGGGGTTTTTGCCGTTTGTGCCGTATTCGTTTTCAAAGGCCTTGTTGAGCAGGTAATCGTTGTGCGACACCGCAAGGAACGATTCATAGCTCACGCCGTTCTGCTCGAACAGCCCGCCCATCATCTGCCACTGGTAATATACCTGCGCGTCGATCTGTGCGATCTCCTCATCGGTGAGGGCCATGCCTTCTTCCGCGGCCTTGTTGGTCACGGCGATATATTTCTTAAAGTCCTCGTCGGTCTTGTTCTGAATCCACGCCGAACCGGATACGCCGTCGATCTGCTCCTTGAGCACGTCCTTGCCCTGTTTTTCAGTCTTGGATGCGGCCTCATAATAGGCGTTGACCATGTAGTCCAGATAGATGCCGGCGGGAACCTGCTCGCCATTGTTGGTTGCGATCCAGGAGATATTCTTGGAAGCGCAGGCTGTGAACGATACCGCCATCACCGCAGCCAAAAGCGCGGCCGCTGTTTTTTTCAGGTTCATTTGACTTCCTCCCAGTTGAATCCCATTGGGGATAATTTTAGCTTACATACCTCACTATTATACGCAATTTCTTCACAAAAGTCCATAGACAAATTGGAAACGTTCTCATTCGTTCCAATTCGCTTCCCCGCACAGCCCGTCCCATTCGCGCTCGTACTGCTGCAACTGTTCCTCCGGCAGGTCAAGATAAATGCAATCCTGGCAGCTGCCCTGCGCGTCCAGCGAAATTTCATCGAAGGCGCAGGTGCTGGCCCTCCAATAGATACAAAAACAGTTTTCACAGAAAATTGGCATGAAAGCTCACCTCAGGACAATTTTAGAGTTTATAGCACTAAAAGTCAATAGTGCAATAAACTCTAAGGCATACTGTTCTCAGGTGATAGAATGGAATATTATGAACGCATTCGACAGCTGAGGGAAGACCGCGACCTCTCCCAGGAATTTGTGGCTTCACTTTTGCATGTGGCGCAAAAGACCTACTCCGACTACGAGCTGGGCAAAACCCGCATCCCGGTGCCCAGCCTGCTGTATTTGGCGAAATATTATAACGTCAGCATGGATTACCTCTGCGGCATCAGCGATGTCAAAAACGAATATCCGAAAAAATAAGCGGAACCTCAGCGCCGTAAAGCCGGCGGAGGTTCCGCTTATTTGATAAGGTGGTCCGTATCCTATCCACCGGCGATGTTGGCCGCCGCGCAACCCGAGGCACAGGCGTGGCCAACATCGAAAATCCGGTTTATTCCTTGCTCAGGGCATACAGCGTGGTGCGGATGATGTCCACGGGCTTTTCGGTTTTGCCCATCTTCACCGTGATGCTGGGCTTGGCCCCGGCGTTGATGCTCACGCGGCCGCGCAGCAGGGCGGAGAGGCCCGAAATCTTTTTGAGGTCGAGGCGCGAGGGGTAGAACACCATGCTCTCGTTCCGCTGCGAAATCTCGTAGATGCTGTTCTGCGCTGCGATGTTGCGGATGAGGGCTACGTCGATGAGGCCCTTCACCGCCTCGGGCGGCTCGCCAAAGCGGTCGATCAGCTCGTCGGTCACGTCCAGCGCGTCGTCCTCGGTCTGGATGGCGGCGATCTTTTTGTAGATATCGATGCGCTGGGTGAGGTTGTCGATGTAGCTTTCGGGGATGTGCGCGCCGATGCGGATATCGATGAGGCATTCGTCGCTGGTGATCTCCGGGGCCTCGCCGCGCTGCTCCTCCACCGCCTGGGAGAGCAGCTTGAGGTACATATCGTATCCCACCGCCTCCATATGCCCGTGCTGGCTCGCCCCCAAAATGTTGCCTGCGCCGCGGATTTCGAGGTCGCGCATGGCGATGCGGAAGCCCGAACCGAAGGTGGTGAACTCCTTGATGGCTGACAGGCGCTTGGTGGCGATGTCGGTGAGCGCCTTGCCGCGCCGGAAGGTGAGGTAGGCGTAGGCGCGGCGGCTGGAGCGCCCCACCCGCCCGCGCAGCTGGTAAAGCTGCGCCAGGCCGTAGCGGTCGGCGTCCTCGATGATGAGGGTGTTGCAGTTGGGCACATCCACGCCGGTCTCGATGATGGTGGTGCACACCAGGATATCGATCTCGTGGTCGATGAGCTGCTGCCACACGTCCGAGAGCTGTTCCTCGCTCATCTTGCCGTGCGCGGTGACAATGCGCGCGTCGGGCAGCATCTGTTGGATTTTGTAGGCGCAGGAGTCGATCGACTCCACCCGGTTGTGCAGGTAGAACGCCTGTCCGCCGCGCCGCAACTCGCGCTTGAGCGCCTCGGCGACGATGCCGTCGTCATGCTCGATCACATAGGTCTGCACCGGATGGCGGTCCTGCGGCGACTCCTCGATGGTGGACATGTCGCGGATGCCGCTCATCGCCATGTTGAGGGTGCGGGGGATGGGGGTGGCGGACAGGGTGAGCACATCCACGTTGTTGCGCAGCTCCTTGAAGCGCTCCTTGTGCGCCACGCCGAACCGCTGCTCCTCGTCGATGATGCACAGGCCCAGGTCCTTGAACACCACGTCCTTTTGCAGCAGGCGGTGGGTTCCGATGATGATGTCGATCTCCCCGCGCCGCAGCTTTTTGATGATCTCCTCCTGCTGCTTGGGGGAGCGGAAGCGCGAAAGCAACTCGATGTTGATGGGGAAGCCCTGCATCCGGTCGACAAAGGTCTTGTAGTGCTGCCACGCCAGGATGGTGGTGGGCACCAGCACCGCGCACTGTTTCGCGTCCATCACGCATTTGAAGGCGCCGCGCAGCGCCACTTCCGTTTTTCCAAAGCCCACGTCGCCGCACAGCAGGCGGTCCATCGGCGTGGGGCTCTCCATATCGTGCTTGATCTCCTCGATGCAGCGCAGCTGGTCGTCGGTCTCGTTGTAGGGGAAGCGCTCCTCAAATTCGCGCTGCCACTCGTTGTCCGCTGAAAAGGCGTACCCCTTCACAGCCATGCGTTGGGCGTAGAGCTGAATCAGCTCCTTGGCCATATCCGCAACCGCGGCTTTGACCCGCTTGCGGGTGTTCTGCCATTCCACCGAGTTGAGCTTGTTGAGCTTGACAGCGCCGTCCTCCTTGGGGCCGATGTACTTGGAGACCAGGTCGAGCTGGGTGACCGGCACAAACAGCGCGTCGGTGCCCGCGTACCGGATTTTGATATAGTCCTTGACCACCCTGTGGATGTCCCGCTTGATGATGCCCTCGAACACGCCGATGCCGTGGGCGGAATGCACCACCAGGTCGCCCACCGCGAGGTCGGAGAGGCTGCGGATCTGTTCGCCCGCCTTCTTTTTGCGGCGCTTGCGCGCGGCCGAGAGCGGGTTTGCCCCGGATTTTACGTGTGTGATGACCGCAAAGCGGCTGTCGGGCAGCTCCAGCCCGCTGGAGAGGCACCCTTCGGTAATGAACACGGCGTGGGGCGCGATGTGGTCCACACGCTCCACAATAGCGGCGGAGATGCCGTGGCCGGCGAGGTCGTCGCGCAGGGCGGCTGCCGCCTTGCCGGTGCCCGCCAGCACCACGCAGCAGAAGTCGCGCTCGAGATAGGCGTCCACGTCGTCGAACAGCAGCGTGAGGTCGCCGCCCCAGGGGGAGAGCGCGATGCCGTTCACATTGATGAGGTCGCCCAGCCGCAGGTCGGGCACGGTGCGCGCAAAGGTGTCCAGCAGCACGCCGTCATTCTTTTGCAGGATCGAGAGCACCTCAGCGGGCTCCAGCGCGAACCGCTCGCAGCCCTTGAAAAGTATCCCCTCCTCCATCAGGATCGAGAGATCCTCGTAGAACTGCCACATGCTGTTTTTGACCGTTTCGCGCGCGGTCACCAGCTCGCTGACAAACAGGGTCGCGCTGCGCATGTAGTCGAACAGGGTGGCCGGCTGCGAGTAGATCAGCGGCAGGTATTTGTCCAGGTTGTTGAGGGAAAGCCCGCCCTCCAGCCGCGCGATGTCCGCGGCGATCAGCTCTTTGGCTTTCACCCCGGCCTTGCCGCGCAGCGCGGAGGACTGCTGGGCGAGGCGCTTGCACAGCCATTCGGCGCTGGGATAGAGCACCTCCCGCGCCGGGGTGATCGAGGCGGAGCGCATGGTGTCCACGCGCCGCTGGGTGTCCAGGTCGAAGGCGGATACCGTGTCGATCTCATCCCCCCAAAACTCCACGCGGATGGGCGCGGGGCTGTCGGGCGGATAGAAGTCCAGGATACCGCCGCGCTGGGCGAATTGGCAGGTGCCGTCCACCTGGTCGCGCCGCTCATAGCCCGCGTGCACCAGCCGCTCGGTCAGGGCGGCGATCTCGCAGGTGTCGCCGGGCTTCAGCACCAGGGTGTTTTCCCGCAGCACCTCCGCGGGCGGCAGGAACTGCATGGCGGCCTCCAGGCTGGCCACCACAACCGGGCAGTCGCCGTTCAGCACCTGTCCCAGTACCCGCAAACGGGCGTGTTCGTAGTCGCGGCTGCTGCCTTCGATGTCGCGCAGCACCAGCTCGCGCACCGGAAAGAGCAGGGCCGCGTCCTCGCGGCGCAAAAAGGCGTTGATATCCTCGGCCATGCGGGTGGCGGCCGCCTCGTCCGGCGTGACCACCAGCACCGGGCCGGAGAGGGACGCGGTGGCGCAGAGGGCCGCCTTGTGGATGCCCGAAAGGCCGGCGATTTCGACGGGCGCGCGCCCGCTTTGCAGGTCGTCGGCCATGCGGCGGTATTCGGGGGTGGATGCGATGATGTTGTGGATCATATGGTAAGCTCCTTTTCCCGCGGGAAAAATCAGTTGTGGTTGTAGAGGTTCATGGCTTGGTCGATCTGGCCGGAGACGATCTTGGTCACCATATCCAGCGTATTGTCAAATACGGGATTTAAGACCTCCAAATCCTTGGAGGTGAAACGGCTGAGCACCCAGTCGGCCAGGTCGTAGTCGGGGTGCGGCTTTTTGCCCACGCCGATCTTGATGCGGGGGAAATCGTCGCGGCCGAGCAGGTAGAGGATGCTCTTGATGCCGTTGTGGCCGCCGTCCGAGCCCTTGCGGCGGATGCGCACCCCGCCCACGTCCAGCGAGATATCGTCGTAGATGACGAGGATGCGGTCGCTGGGCACCTTGTGGAATTGGGCAGCGTCCCGCACCGCCTCGCCCGAATTGTTCATAAAGGTGGACGGCTTGAGAAAGAGCACCCGGCGCCCGGCGATCATCGCCTCGCCGCACAGGCTTTTGAACTTGATGCGGTCGATCTTGACGCCGAGTTTCTCAGCGCAGCGGTCCACGGCGAGAAAGCCCGCGTTGTGCCGGGTGATCTCATATTTGCCGCCCGGGTTGCCCAGCCCCACCACCAGGAATTCCACCGGGCCGGTGGGGGCGGCGCCGGCGGGCTTTTTTTTGAGTTTTTCCAGTTGTGCGAAAATGTCGATCATATCGTTCCTCCGGTAAACAGGCCGAAAGGGTGGGACGGCAATCCGCCCCACCTGTTTGCAGCGTTTTCAGTTTCGATTGTATCAAATAAAAAGCGACGAGATCGGCTTGTCCGCGTAGATGCGCTCGATCGCCTCAGCAAACACCGGGCCGACCGGCAGCACCACAATCTTATCACTTTTTTTGGATTCGGGCAGGGGAATTGTGTCGAGGATGGCGAGACGCCTGATGCAGCTCTTTTCGATGCGGGCCAGCGCCGGGCCCGAGAGCACCCCGTGGGTGGCGCAGGCGTAGACGCGCCGCGCGCCGCCCAGCTCCAGCACCGCCTGCGCGCCGTTGCATAAGGTGCCGGCGGTGTCGATCAGGTCGTCCACGATGATGGCGATCTTGTCCTTCACGTCGCCGATGATGTTCATCACCTCGCAGACATTTGCCTTGGGCCGCCGTTTATCGATGATGGCGAGCGGCGCTTCCAGCTTTTCAGCGAACTGTCGGGCGCGCCCCACCGAGCCGAGATCGGGTGAAACCACCACGATCTCATCCTTGCGGTCTTTGTACTTTTCCACATAGTAGGGGGCCAACAGGGGAACGCCGCGCAGATGATCCACCGGGATGTTGAAAAACCCCTGGATTTGGGGCGCGTGCAGGTCCATGGTGAGCACGCGGTCCGCACCGGCCGCGGCGATCATGTCCGCCACCAGCTTCGCGGTGATCGGGTCGCGCGAGCGGGCCTTGCGGTCCTGCCGCGCGTAGCCGTAGTAGGGTATCACCGCCGTGATGCGCCCGGCCGAAGCGCGTTTGAGCGCGTCGATCATGATGAGCAGTTCCATCAGGTTGTTGTTGACCGGGTGGCAGGTGGACTGCACCACGAACACGTCCGAGCCGCGCACCGATTCGTGGATTGCCACCGAGATTTCGCCGTCCGAGAAGGTGCCCACGTCGCACCTCCCCAGCGGCAGCCCCAGGCATTTTGCGATCGATTCGGCCACGCCCGGATTGGCGTTGCCGGTAAAAATTTTGATGTCCTTGCCGTGAAGATTCATCCGTTCGCTCTCCCTACGTCAAAAGATACCGGATGCACCGCGCGGTGCGCCCGGTGCGGTTTATTCCCTGGAGCCGCCGCGCGGGTCCCCGCGCCAGCCCTCCTTGTTGACCTGGCGCGCGCGCGCAATCGAGAGGGAGCCCGCCGGCACCGTCTCGGTGATGGTGGAGCCGGCCGCCACATAGGCGCCCGCCTCTACCGTCACCGGGGCCACCAGGTTGGTGTTGCAGCCCACAAAGGCGTCGTCCTCGATCACCGTGCGGTATTTGTGCTTGCCATCGTAGTTGCAGATGATGATGCCGCCCCCCATGTTGATGCGCTGCCCGAGCTCGGCGTCCCCGAGATAGGAGAGGTGCGCCACCGAGGTGCGCTCCCCGATCACCGTGTTTTTGAGCTCCACAAAGTCGCCGATCTTGGCGTTGTCTTTAATTTTGCAGCCCGGCCGCACGTAGCTGAAGGGCCCCAGGCGCACGGAACTGCCGATCTCGGAATCGAACACCTGGCAGGCGTTGACAGTGGTGTTGTCGCCCACCGTGCTGTTTTCGATCAGGGTATTGGGCCCGATGGTGCAGCCCGAACCGATCGTCACCCGCCCGCGCAGGATGGTGCCGGGCAGGATGCGGGTGTCCGGCCCGACCGTCACGTCCGCGCCGATGATCACCCCGTCGCTCACCAGCACCTCCACGCCGTTTTGCAGCGCCGCCTGCAAGGTGCGGGCGCGCGCCACCTCGTTGAGGCGCAGAAGCCCCGCGCGGTCGTTCGCACCCAAAATGACGTCCGGGTCGGCCTGAAAGCCGCCCACCGGCAGGCCGCGCCGCGCGCCGTAGGTCACCGTGTCGGTCAGGTAGTATTCCCCCTGGCGGTTGTCTGTGGTCAGCGCCCCGAGCGCGTCCAGCAGGTAGTCGATCTGGAACCAGTACGCCCCCGAATTCACCTCGCGGATGGGCGCGGTGGCGCTGTCGGTGTCCGCCTGCTCCACGATGCCGCGCACCAATCCTGTGCGCGAATCGCGGACAATTCGGCCGTAGCCGAACGGGTCGGCCAGCTCCGCGGTAATCACGGTCATCGCGTTGCCGCCCTCCTTATGGTGGCGGTAAGAGCGCTCGATCACCTCTGCGCTTAAAAAGGGCGCGTCGCCGCACAGCACCACGCAGTCGCCGCCCCTGCGGCGGGTCAGGTAGTCGCGCGCCTGCATCACCGCGTGGCCGGTGCCGCGCCGCTCGTACTGGATTGCAATTTCCACCCCGGGCACCGCCTTCTGCACCTCGTCTGACCGGTCGGAGCACACCAGGCACAGGTCGTCGATGCCGGCCTCGCGCAGGGCATCGGTGATCCAGTGGATCATCGGCTTGAAGAGGACCTCGCACATCACCTTGGGACGGCTCGATTTCATCCGCTTGCCGTCGCCCGCGCACAGGACCACTGCACATACCTTCTGCAAAATAGCCACCTCGCTGTTACAAAAAATAAGCGGCGCCGCGGCGCCTGGATCGCCAAAAAATGCATGTTTTCGCCGCTGTCTGGTATGAACCGGTGAAAAAACGTCAATCTATACTTATGCGGTTACACATCTATTATTGCAATTTTTATTAGTATTTTCAAGTGTTTCGCCCGGATCGGAAACAATATTGTTGAAATCTATGAATTTGCAAATTTTTTCAAACTTATTGTGGAAAAAATAGCCTTGATTTGGTATACTATTTATACGCCTACTTCCCGGTAGGTGTAACGTTTTGTACGGAAAAAGATTTTAACCCGCGCCCGCAGGGCGGCAGGGGATAAAATTTTTCATAGATGGTTCCGTGTAAGATCCACAAAATTCAGGAGGTAGATTACAATGGGCAAAAAATACGTTTACCTGTTCTCCGAGGGTAACGGCTCGATGAGAGAGCTCCTCGGCGGTAAAGGTGCGAACCTGGCCGAGATGACCAACCTCGGCATGCCGGTTCCGCAGGGCTTTACCGTGTCCACCGAGGCCTGCACCAAGTATTACGAGGACGGCAGAAAGATCAACGATGAGATTCAGGCCGAAATCTATGAGTACCTGGGCAAGATGGAAGAGATCTGCGGCAAAAAGTTCGCCGATCCCAACAACCCGCTGCTCGTTTCGGTCCGTTCGGGCGCGCGTGCTTCCATGCCCGGCATGATGGATACCATCCTCAACCTCGGCCTCAACGACGAGGTGGTGGAGGGCTTTGCCAAATTCACCAACAACCCCCGCTTTGCTTACGACTCCTACCGCCGTTTTATCCAGATGTTCTCCGACGTCGTGATGGAGCTCCCGAAACCGGAGTTCGAGAAGATCATCGACGCGAAGAAGGCCGAGAAGGGCGTCAAAGAGGACATCGAGCTGGATGCCGACGATATGAAGGATCTGGTCGTCCGCTTCAAAGCGTTCTACAAAGAGAAAAAGGGCGAGGATTTCCCCAGCGACCCGAAGATCCAGCTGATGGAAGCGGTCAAGGCCGTGTTCCGTTCCTGGGATAACCCCCGCGCGAACGTCTACCGCCGCATGAACGAGATCCCCTACGACTGGGGCACCGCCGTCAATGTGCAGCAGATGGTGTTCGGCAACTCGGGTGACCGTTCGGGCACCGGCGTTGCGTTCACCCGCAACCCCGCCACCGGCGAGAAGGCGCTGTTCGGCGAGTATCTGATCAACGCGCAGGGCGAGGACGTGGTCGCCGGCGTGCGCACCCCCTCCCCCATCAGCCACCTGAAAGAGGATATGCCCGAGGTGTACGACCAGTTCGCGGCGATCGCCGACCGTCTGGAGAAACACTACAAGGATATGCAGGATATGGAGTTCACCATCGAGAACGGCAAGCTGTTCATGCTGCAGACCAGAAATGGTAAGCGCACCGCGGCCGCCGCGCTGAAAATCGCGGTCGACCTGGTGGATGAGGGCATGATCGACGAGAAGACCGCCGTTCTGCGCGTCGAGCCCAAGCAGCTCGACTCCCTGCTGCATCCCCAGTTTGACGCCGCCAAGATGAAGGCCGCCAAGGTCATCGGCAAGGGCCTCGCCGCTTCCCCGGGCGCTGCCTGCGGCAAGGTCGTCTTCACCGCTGAGGATGCCAAAGAGTGGGCCGAGAAGGGCGAGAAGGTCGTCCTGGTTCGCCGTGAAACCTCCCCCGAGGATATCGAGGGTATGGCGGTCGCGCAGGGCATCCTGACCGTTCGCGGCGGCATGACCTCCCACGCGGCGGTTGTCGCGCGCGGCATGGGCACCTGTTGCGTGTCCGGCTGCGGCGAAATTGATATCGACGAGGAGAAGAAAGTATTCACCCTGGGCGGACAGACCTTCAACGAGGGCGACTACATCTCCATCGACGGCTCCACCGGCAACATCTACGGCGAGGCGATCCCCACCGCCGCCGCTACCATCTCCGGCGACTTCGGCCGCTTCATGGGCTGGGCGGATAAGGAGCGCAAGCTGCAGGTGTTCACCAATGCGGACACCCCGCGCGATGCGAAGCAGGGCCGCGAGTTCGGCGCTGAGGGCATTGGCCTGTGCCGCACCGAGCACATGTTTTTTGAAGAGACCCGCATCAAAGCGATGCGCGAGATGATCGTTGCGGACAATGTCGAGGACCGCAAGAAGGCGCTGGCCAAGATCCTGCCCTATCAGCAGGGCGACTTCGAGGGCCTGTACGAGGCGATGGAGGGCAAACCGGTCACCATCCGCTTCCTCGATCCGCCGCTGCATGAGTTCCTGCCCACCAAGGAGGAGGACATCGCGGAGATCGCCGGCGAGCTCGGCGTCACGGTAGAGAAATTGAAATCGGTCATCGAGGGTCTGCACGAGTTCAACCCGATGATGGGCCACCGCGGCTGCCGTCTGGCTGTCTCCTACCCGGAGATCGCCGAGATGCAGACCACCGCTGTCATCACTGCGGCCATCAATGTGACCAAACGCAGCAGCTTCAAGGTCACTCCGCTCATCATGATCCCGCTGGTTGGCGAGGTCAAAGAGCTGAAGTTCGTCAAGGATGTCGTGGTTGCCACCGCCGATAAGCTGATCGAAGAGGCCGGCATCGACATGAAGTACGAAGTCGGCACCATGATCGAGATCCCGAGAGCGGCCCTGACCGCCGACGAGATCGCGAAAGAGGCCGAGTTCTTCTCCTTCGGCACCAACGACCTCACCCAGATGACCTTCGGCTTCAGCCGCGACGACGCGGGCAAATTCTTGGATTACTACTACGCCAACAAGATTTACGAGTCCGACCCGTTTGCGCACCTCGACCAGAAGGGCGTGGGCAAGCTGGTTGAGATGGCTGCCGAGCTGGGCCGCAAGACCCGTCCCGACATCCACCTGGGCATCTGCGGCGAGCACGGCGGCGACCCGACATCGGTCGAGTTCTGCCACAGAGTGGGCCTCAACTATGTGTCCTGCTCCCCCTTCCGTGTTCCCATCGCTCGCCTCGCCGCTGCACAGGCTGCGATCAAATATCCCAAGGCGTAATCAAAGGCTTACAGTATCGGGGTCGCAGTGCTCTGATGTGAACAGCTAAAGTGAAAAAGAGCGCGATGTCCAAATCCTGGGATTTGAGGTGTCGCGCTCTTTTTGTGTAACATGCGGGGCGATTTTTGGCGAATGTCCATTCACGGTGGACAGATAAGCTCGGCAAAATTGAAAAACAGGGCGAAATAGCCCGCAGCCCAACACTTTACAGTACCTACAGTTGCCTACCCCGGCATCAAGGCCGAAAAGAGCCCTTGGGGATATCGCAGGATGCTCGCAAACAATCCTATGGTTTTCGTCCGTCAAAAAAGGACAAAAAGGCAAAAATATAAACAAATAGTATAATCATCGACTCAAATAACCAAATAAGTAAATGAATTTACACAAAAAAGTAACATTTTGGAAAACAAACCAAAAACTGAATTGACAATCTTTGGATTGTGGGATATTATGTAAATGTTTTACAATTTCTGTCGATTCGCAGACCTGGCCGCTCTGCGAAAAACCAAGAAACGCGTTTTGTTTCCGCCCGCCCTGTACCTGCATTGAGCGGAGGTGCCGGAGAGAAAAACGTTGCGAGTGACGAGGCTTTTAAACATACAGAAGGGAGTTGGGCCCCAATGACGGGAAAATGTTGGACTAGAAAAGTAGACGAATTAGGTAGAATTGTGCTGCCACGTGAGCTGCGAGAGGAAATCGGCCTCCAGGACAGAGAGCCTCTGGAAATTCATTTGGAGCACGGCCAGGTGACGCTTCACAAGAAGAGCGAGCGGTGCGTTATCTGCGGATCGGATCAGGAACTGAGCCCCATCAAAGAGAAGATGATCTGCAAGTCTTGCATCCAGGAACTGAGCGGAGAAAAATAAAACAACGAAACGTAATGCAGAACAAAACAAATACTTGTTGTATTGAAATGAATTTTGTTGAAACGTGAAAAATTTGGCCGTCCATCCATTCCGCAAATTGGAAATTAATTGCCATAACATTCTAGTCCGCTTTATGGTATAATGACTGCAAAGCTACCATAATACCGGTGATGCGCAGGCCATTTGCGCCTTTCCAGCGCTCCGGCTGATAGGCGCAATGAATGCCTTTATGCTTTGTGTTCATGGTATCGCAGTCCTAGAATGGCAATTTTGATTCCAAAAGGGCAGGTGTTCGGCAATGGCAGGATGTCAAATTATCAACATCGAAAGCGGCCGCCCCACGGTGGACGTGGCGCGCGCCCGGCTCAATCAGAGTTTGCGCAATGCAAAGTCCGCGGGCTATACCGTGGCAAAGGTGATTCACGGATACGGCAGCAGCGGAACGGGAGGGGCCATCAAGGCGGATGTGCAGCGGGTACTCCAGCAAAAGCGGTCTGCGGGGCAGATCAAGGCGTATGTAAAGGGGGAGGACTTTTCACCATTCGACGCTTCTGCACGGCTGATCGTTGAGCGCTGTCCGCAGATGGCGCGGGATATCGACTACAACCGCCAAAACCATGGCGTGACCATCGTGTTGCTATGAGGGGGCGGGAGAGAAGCGCCGCCCTAAGCGGGACGGCGGCAGCGGGTGTTTGTGTTGAACAGCGGAAGCCCCCGCGCCGGAAAATTCCCCCGATCAGCTGGCTATTGGTGCTGTTCCCAGTAGCGCTGCTGATGTCGTGGCTTGCTAAAAATACCCCTGAACTTGCCGAACAGGTGTTTGCACTGGGCGTTTACCGCTGGGTTTCCAACGGGTTGAGCCGGGTGACCGGCCTACTGCCATTCTCCCTGTTGGAGTTTGGAATCATCGCCCTGGTCCTGTTGACGGTTGGCGTGATCGTGTGGTTTGTGCGCGGGCTCATCCGAAGGAAAGGATATCGCGCAGCCTTCGCCGGATGGGTGGGTTTCCGTCTGCTCTGCCTGGCGAGCGCGGGTTATTTTGTATTTACCCTGTTGTGCGGGGTCAACTATTACCGCTCTCCGTTCAGCCGCTACAGTGGGTTGGAAATCCGTCCTTCCACAGCGGACGAGCTCGCCGCCCTGTGCTGCGACCTCGCCCAGGAGGCCAACGAGCTGCGCGCACAGATTACAAACCTGGGCGAGGATGGCACTCCGGCGGTGTTCCACGAGGGATATCGCGCAGTTTCCGATCAGGCACGCAGCGCCATGAAGACATTGGCCGCCCAGTATCCTGTGCTGGAGGGGTACTATCCCCCGGTGAAGCGGGTGCTGTTTTCCGGGTTTATGTCGCGCACCCAGCTGACAGGGGTCTACTGCCCATTCACAATGGAAGCCAATGTAAACGTGGCCTGTACTGAGTACACCATCCCCGCGACCATGTGCCATGAGCTCTCCCATCTGAGGGGGTTCATGCGGGAGGACGAGGCAAACTTTATTGCATACCTCGCCTGCATGTGCTCGGACAGCGTCGAGTTTCGCTACAGCGGCACCATGCTGGCGCTGGTATATGCGGGCAATCAACTTTACCGGGTGGATCAGGACCGGTACCGTGAATTGATTCAGAGCTACAGCGAAGGGGTGCGGCTGGATTTGACGGTGGACTCCGCCTATTGGCGGCAGTTTGACGACACGGTGATCAGCACGGTGTCCAACAGTGTCAACGACGCCTATTTAAAGGCGAACGACCAGCATGATGGGGTGCAGAGTTACGGCCGGATGGTCGACCTGCTGCTCGCGCTGTACCGCGAAAACGCTTAAAGACAAAGTAAAGCGCCGGATGGAACTTTTCATCCGGCGCTTTCTCTATGCAAAATTTCGTGGTGAACACAGGTACACGAAGTTTTATGTCTCATTTTTTGCCTGTGGACGCTGAGCGATCAGATCGGCGAGGGTGCGATTGTCCACCACATCCTCCAACGCCTGCCGCATTTCCCGCCACAAATCGATGGTCATACAGCTATCCGCGCGGTCACAGACCGGGCCGCCCGCGCAATCCGCACAATCCACCGGGGAGAGGCTGCCCTCCACCGCACGAAGAATATCCCCCACTGTGATCTCCTGTGGGTCGCGGGCCAGCACATAGCCGCCGCGCGCACCCCGGGTTCCGCGCACCAGACCCGCGCGCGAAAGCCGGATGATGATCTGTTCCAGATATTTCTCGCTGATCTCCTGCCGGGCGGCGACATCCTTGAGTGCAACCGGGCGGCTGCCGCTGTTCATCGCGAGATCGAGCATCAGGCGCAGTCCGTAGCGCCCTTTGGTGGACATTTTCATATGCAATCCTCCACAATAGACTCTAAAGGCGCGCTTTCTCACGCACAACGGGGAAGACCGGGCCAACCGGCACCCCTACCGTATTAGTATAACATGGAGGGCGGCCCTGCGCAAGTCGGGAGAACGGCGCGAAAGCCGGGGAAAGTGACTTGCGGGCGAATTCTGGTTGAAAGATGCCGGGCGGCATAGTACAATGAAAATAAAAGTATGGGAATTGGATGTGACGAAATGACCTACACGGAACTGTTGGAACAAGCGAGAAAAAATATGGACGGCTACTGCCTGGCCTGCCCGGAATGCAACGGTGCGGCATGCAAAAATAAGATCCCGGGGCCGGGCGGCAAGGGGACTGGAGGCGTGTTCCGCCGCAACTTTGAAAAATTGCAGGAGATCAAGATCAACCTCGATACCTTGTATGACGGCGAGCCCACCGATACTTCGGTGGAGCTGTTTGGCCGCACCTTCCGCTATCCGGTGTTCGCCGCCCCGATCGGCGCGATGAAGCTGCATTACGGCCACCTGCACGACGACCTGAGCTATAACGCCGAGCTGGTGGAGGGCTGCTGCTCCGCAGGGATTGCGGCGTTCACCGGCGACGGCATCGACCCACAGGTGTACGGCGGCGCGCTCGAATCGATCAGGAACGCGGGCGGCGTCGGCATCCCCACGGTGAAGCCGTGGGATGTGGGGTTGATGAAGGAGAAAATCCGCATGGCCGAGGCGGCGGGCGCAATTGCTGTAGCAACCGATGTGGACGCCTCGGGTCTGGCGCTGCTCAAAAATGTGCCCACCCCGGTGTCGCCCAAGACGGTGACCGAGCTGGGCGAGGTGGTGGCCTCCACCCGGCTGCCGGTCGTGGTCAAGGGGATCATGACGGTGCGGGGCGCGCTCAAGGCGCTGGAAGCTGGGGCCTACGGCATCGTGGTGTCCAACCACGGCGGACGGGTGCTCGACCAGACGCCGGCCACCGTGGAGGTGTTGCCCGAAATCGCGCAGGCGGTGCAGGGTCGCATGAAAATTTTTATCGACGGGGGTATCCGCACTGGACTGGATGTGTTCAAGGTGCTGGCCCTCGGCGCGGACGCGGCGCTGATCGGCCGGCCGTTCGTCACAGCGGTGTACGGCGGCGGCGCAGCGGGCGCCGTGCTCTATGCGGAAAAGGTGGGCGGCGAGCTCGCCGAAACGATGGCGATGGCGGGCGCCAACCGGCTCTCCGACATCGGCCGCGATATGGTTTGGCTTTAAAACGAAGACCCGGCTGTGGGGGATACCACGGCCGGGCCTTTTTCGCTGAGATAGGCTAAAAATTTTGTTTGTTTTGGGGCTGACAGGGGGATATCCCGAGATGAATATAGCAAATATAGATAGTATATAGGAAAAATGCTTGTAAGGGTTGTTAAAAGGAAAATGTGTGAGGAGAATTTTTCCAATATAATTCACAATAATAATATACATATTTTGTGCAAAAACACGTTTTTTCGCGCGGCTGGTTCGCTCCTTTTCGACCGATCAAACTTGTTATACTAGATTTTATGCGAAAAATGGAAGAAAAATCCAACAATCCGTTCAGAAAAAATTAACATATTTGTGCAATTAAACTAAATTACCAATCGGTTGCAAGGCCGGTTTTACAAGTGTTATACAATTAATACTTGAAAAGAGGCCGGTTTGATGCTATGATTGGTGTAGAAACCATCGGAGGGGGAAAACCTTCGTTCCAATTCGGGCGGAGATGTCCTTCGACAGTGGCCAAGTTTTCAAAGGAGGTATGTTTCCAATGGCCAAAACAGTAAAAAAAGAGAACCTGCCGCTGTACCTGTTTCATCAAGGGACGAACTATAAGACTTATGAATATTTGGGGGCGCATCCGCATAAACAGGGGAGAAGCACCGGGGCGATTTTCCGCACCTGGGCGCCCAACGCCAGGGCGGTTTCGGTAACAGGCGATTTCAACGATTGGAAGCCGGAAGCAAACCCCATGCAGCGCATCAGCGACAACGGCGTGTGGGAAGTATTTGTTCCGGGGGTCAAGGTTTACGACAACTATAAATATTGTATCACCGCCGCGGACGGCAGAGAGATCTATAAGGCCGATCCCTATGCTTTCCACGCCGAGACGCGGCCGGGTACTGCATCCAAGTTTGTGGATATCTCCGGTTACAGCTGGGGCGACGATGCCTGGTACGCCAAAAAGCAGGGGCTCAACATCTACCACAGTCCGATGAACATCTACGAGGTCCATCTGGGTTCCTGGCGCACCTATGAGGATGGCGCCCAATTCGACTACCGCAAGATGGCTGAGGAGCTCATCCCCTACGCCAAGGATATGGGCTACACCCACCTGGAGATCATGCCCATCACCGAATACCCGTTCGACGGCTCATGGGGGTATCAGGTCACCGGCTATTTCGCGCCGACCTCCCGCTATGGCACCCCGCAGGATCTGATGTACTTCATCGACCAGTGCCACCAGGCGGACCTGGGCGTCATCATGGACTGGGTACCCGGGCATTTTCCCAAGGATGCCTACGGGCTGTATGAATACGACGGGGGATATTGCTACGAATACTCCGACCCGCAGAAGCGCGAGCATGAGCAGTGGGGCACCCGCATTTTCGACTACGGGCGCAACGAGGTGCTCTCCTTCCTGATTTCGTCCGCGATGTTTTGGGTGGAGCAGTACCACATGGACGGTATCCGCGTGGACGCGGTGGCGTCCATGCTCTATCTCGATTACGGGCGGGAACAGTGGCAGTGGACCCCCAACGTCAACGGCGGCAAGGAGAACCTGGAGGCCGTGGCATTTTTGCAGAAGCTCAACACAGCGGTGCTCACTGAGCACCCGTCGGCGCTGATGATTGCGGAGGAATCCACCTCTTGGCCGCTGGTGACCAAGCCCCCGATGGTGGGAGGCCTGGGCTTCAACTTCAAATGGAACATGGGCTGGATGAACGATATGCTGGCCTACACCTCGCTCGACCCGATCTACCGCGCCTACAACCACGACAAGCTCACCTTCAGCATGTTCTATGCATTCTCTGAGAACTTTATCCTGCCCATCTCACACGACGAGGTGGTGTACGGCAAGTGCTCGCTCATCAACAAGATGCCGGGCGAATACGATCAGAAGTTCGCGGGGATGCGCGCGTTCCTCGGCTATATGATGGCGCATCCGGGCAAAAAGCTGCTGTTCATGGGCCAGGAATTCGCCCAGTTCAACGAGTGGAACTACCAGACCGAGCTGGATTGGAACCTGTTCGATTTTGAAAAGCACCGCAAGATGCACGATTTTGTCCGGACGATCAACCATTTCTACCTCGACAATCCCTGCATGTGGCAGGTGGAGGACAGTTGGGACGGCTTCCAGTGGATTTCGCACGACGACCACGCCCAGAACATCGTCAGCTTCCGCCGGATCGACGAGAAGGGCAACGAGGTTGTGGTGCTGTGCAACTTCTGCCCGGTGGGCCGCACGGCTTACCGCATCGGCGTTCCAGACGCGGCCAAATACCAGGAAGTGCTGAATACCGACGATGTGGCGTTCGGTGGCGAGGGTAGGCTGAACGAACCGGTGCCGGTCGAGGATATCGAGATGCACGGCTTTGAGCAGTCGATTGAATTCCAGGTGCCGCCGCTCTCCTGCCTGTTCTTTAAGGCGGTACCCGGACGCAGAAAACACACCAAGAAGAAGGGCAAAGCCGCCGTGAAGCCGGCCAAGAAGAACGCCGAAACGGCCGAAGAGAAGCCCGAAAAGAAAGCGCCCGCCAAGCGCGACCGCCCCGCTAAGCCCAAAACGGAGGATGCCGCCGCGGCGAAGGCGGTCAAGGCAGAGGCTGTTTTGGAGGCGGAGGCGCCCAAACCTGCGGCCAAGCCGCGCAAGGCCCCGGTGAGGAAAAAGGCCGCGCCGGAGACGGCCGCAGCCGAGACCGCACCGAAAACAGCGGAAAAACCCGCGCGTAAGCCCCGCAAAAAAGCGGCCCCCAAAGTGGAGCCGGAAGGGACGGAGGCCGCGGGAAAATCCGGAAAGCCTGATAGCAAGCCCGATAGCGAGGCAAAATAATAGAATTCGTACCATGGCGGGCTCCGGAGCGCCCCCAAGCCCGGGAAACCAAACAGTTCAAAATGGGAGAGAGAGTTTATGACGCGCAAAAAGGAATGTGTGGCCATGCTGCTGGCTGGCGGGCAGGGCAGCAGGCTCTACACCTTGACAAAAAATCAGGCAAAACCAGCGGTTCCCTTCGGCGGGAAGTACCGCATCATCGATTTTCCCTTGTCCAACTGCGTGAACTCCGGCATTGATACGGTGGGCGTGCTCACCCAGTACCAGCCGTTGGAGCTCAATGAGTACATCGGCAGCGGGCAGCCCTGGGACCTCGACCGCCTCAACGGCGGTGTGTTCGTGCTTCCCCCCTATCAAAAGAGTTCCGGCTCGGACTGGTACAAGGGCACGGCGAATGCGATCTATCAGAACATCAAATTCATCGACCGCTACGACCCGGATTATGTGCTGATCCTCTCGGGCGACCACATCTACAAGATGGATTACTCCGAGATGCTCAAGACACACAGGGACAACGATGCCGCCTGCACCATCGCCGCCCTGCAGGTGGAGATGGAGGAGGCCTCCCGGTTCGGCATTATGAACACCAACCCGGACGGCAGCATCTACGAGTTTGAAGAGAAGCCGGCCCACCCCAAGAGCAACCTCGCGTCGATGGGGATCTACATCTTTACCTGGTCGAAGCTCCGCCATTACCTCGAACTGGATGAACAGAATCCGAACTCCTCCAAGGATTTTGGCCACGACGTGCTCCCGGCCATGCTGGAGGCGGGCGAGCGGATGTTCACCCACAACTTTGAGGGATATTGGAAGGATGTCGGCACAATCGACAGCCTTTGGGAGGCCAACATGGATCTGCTCAATCCCAAGGTGCCGCTCGACCTCTACGACCCGTCCTGGAAGGTCTACTCCCGCAACCCGGTGAAACCGCCGCACTATGTCGCGCAGGGCGCATTGGTCGAGAATTCGATCGTGACCGAGGGCTGCTTCATCGCGGGCACCGTGGATTTCTCGGTGCTGTTCGCGGGCGCGCGCGTCGAGGACGGCGCGGTGGTGCGCGACAGCATCATCATGCCGGGCGCTGTGGTCAAGCGCGGCGCTGTGGTGGAGTACTCTATCGTGGCGGAAAATGCGGTGATCGGCGAGGGTGCGCGGGTAGGGATGCGCCCCGAGGAGTGCGAGGACAAGGACAAATGGGGCGTTACAGTCATCGGCAGCAAGGTCAAGATCAGTTGCGGCGCGTCCATCGCGCCAAAATCCATGATTGATACAGACGTTTGAAGGGAGGGATGAAGCGATGAAAGAGACAAAGGTATTGGGCATTGTATTTTCCAATATGCACGACGAATATATGGGCGAGATCACGCACAACCGCACCATGGCTTCGGTCCCGTTCGGCGGGAGGTATCGCCTGATCGACTTCACCCTTTCCAATATGGTCAACTCCGGCATCGAGGATATCGGCGTGATCACCAAAAGCAACTACCAGAGCCTGATGGATCATCTGGGCAGCGGCCGCGACTGGGACCTGGCGCGCAAGCGCGGCGGACTCTGCATCCTGCCGCCGTTTTCCAGCGCCAATTCCGGCATCTACCAGGGCCGTTTGGATGCGCTGGCCGGCATCCAGAACTATATCAAGCGCAGCAAGGCGCGGTATGTGGTGATGGCCGACTGCGACGTGATCTGCAACATCGATCTCTCCAAGGTATTGGCGCAGCACCGCGAAAGCGGCGCGGATCTCACCCTGGTCTATAAACGCGAGCGCAGCAAGCTCAACCGCTCGAGCGATACCACCGTGCTCTGCTTCGATGAAAACGGCCGGGTGAACGACGTGCTCAGCAGCCCGGAATCGGACGGCGAGCACTGCTGCTACCTGGATATCGCTGTGATTGAAAAGAGCCGCTTGGAGCGCATCATCGCCGAAGGGGTGGCCCGCAACAAGAAGAGCTTCAAGCGCGACGTGCTGATTGCACAGCACGCAACGCTCGATATCCGCGGCTATGAATACGGCGGCTATGCGGTCAAGATCAACAGCATGAAGTCCTATTATAAAGCCAATATGGATCTGCTCAACCTCGAGGTGATCGACGAGCTGTTCCCGGACAACAAGCCGGTCTATACCAAGGTGCGCGACGAAGCGCCCGCGAAATACGGCCTCAACGCCGTGTGCGCCAACAGCCTGGTGGCCGACGGCTGTGTGATCGAGGGCGAGGTCGAAAACTCCATCCTGTTCCGCGGTGTGAAGGTGGGTAAGGGCGCAAAGATCAAAAATTCCATCATCATGCAGGGATGCGATGTCGGCGAAAATTCCAACCTGGAATGTGTGATTATCGACAAGGATGTGACGGTGCGCGCGGGGCGCAGCCTCATGGGCTACAACACCTACCCGGTTTACATCACCAAGGGCAGCACCGTGTAACAGCGGCGTTTCCTTCGATATGCTTTAGGACCCAGAAGCCCCCTCGGGGGCGCGGACCCGCCCGACCGCGGGCCGCCGATATTTTTCAGAAAGCAGGGGTGGTAACAGTATGAAGATTCTGTATGCAGCCAGTGAAGCGCTTCCCTTCATCGCTTCCGGGGGACTGGCGGATGTGGCGGGCAGCCTGCCCAAGGCGATCCGCACCCGGATGCATGCATGTCGCGTGGTGATGCCGCTGTACGGCGACATCTCGCCCGAGATGCGTTCCAAGCTCAAATATGTCACCAATTTTACCGTGGCGTTGGCCTGGCGCCGCCAGTACTGCGGTGTGTTTGAATGCACGGTGGATGGCGTCATCTATTACTTCCTCGACAACGAGTATTATTTTAAGCGCCGGGGCATCTACGGCTTCTACGACGATGGCGAGCGGTTCGCGTTTTTCGCCAAGGCGATTTTGGAGATGGTCAACTACATCGACTTTGAGCCGGAGATCATCCACTGCAACGATTGGCAGACCGCCCTGGTGCCGGTCTACCTCAACCTGTTCTACCGCAACATCCCCAAATTCCGGCGCATCAAGACGGTGTTCACCATCCATAATATCCAGTACCAGGGCAAATACGGCATGGAGATCGTCAGCGACCTGCTGGGAATTCCACAGTATGCCTCCACAGTTGTGGAATGTGACGGCTGTGTCAACTACATGAAGGGCGCAATCGTCCAGTCGGATATGGTCACCACCGTCAGCCCCACTTACGCGGAGGAAATCCTCGACCCGTGGTATTCGCACGGGCTGGACCCGGTGCTGCGCAACAAGAGCCACCGTTTGCGGGGTATCCTCAACGGTATCGACACCAAGAACTACGATCCGGCCACCGACCAGGTGATCTTCCAGAACTATTCGGCCCAGGAGCCGGAACTGAAAAAGCCCAATAAGGAGGCGCTCCAGAAGGAGTTCGGCCTGCCGGTCAACGAGAACGCCATGCTCATCGGCATCGTCTCGCGCCTGGTGGCGCACAAGGGCCTCGACCTCATCAAATATATCCTGGAGGACCTCCTGCGGCTGGATGTGCAGGTGGCGGTGCTCGGATCGGGCGACTACCTGTACGAGAATTTCTTCACCGAGATGCAGGCGCGCCATCCGGATAAGCTGGCGGTCAAGATCGGGTTCATCCCCAGCGTCTCCCGCCAGGTGTACGCCGGTGCGGATGCCTTCCTGATGCCGAGCAAGAGCGAGCCATGCGGCCTGTCGCAGATGATCGCCCTGCGTTACGGCGCGATCCCGATCGTGCGCGAAACCGGCGGCCTGCGCGATTCCATCCGCGATTTTGGCGGGGAGGACGGCAACGGCTTCACCTTCAAGTCCTACAATGCGCACGACATGCTCGGCGCGATCGAGCGCTGCAAGGCGAAGTTCGATTACAAGCCCGAATGGGAGCAGATGGTCAAACATGCGCTGGAGTGCGACTTCAGCTGGGGCCGTTCGGCGAACGAGTACATCAAAGTATACAAGGAAGTCGTCGGCCAGGAATAATGGCGATCGACCAGAGCGGGGCGGATCAGTGCGATCCGTCCCGCTTTTTGTCATATTGACGCGCGCGGCGAGGGGGCGTAAAATAAAAGAAACAATTCACGCGGGGAAACGGGGCGAGGGCATGGAGAATTTTATCCTCTGCGCAAAGATCATCTTTCCAATCTTTGCTATGGTGGGGTTGGGCTACCTGTTGCGGGTGCGGGGGATCACCAACGACAACTTCATCGAGGTGGGCACCCACATCCTCTTCTATGTGATGCTGCCCTGCTCGCTGTTCATGAACCTCTACGGTTCCGATTTCACCGCTGTGTTCAACCTCCGGCTGGTGCTGTTCGTGGTGGTCACCCATGTGGCCGCAGTGCTGCTGCTTTCGCTCATCATGCCCCGCTTTTTTCCCGACCGCAGCCAGTGCGGCATTGTCATCCAGGGCGCGTTTCGGGGCAATGTCATCTTGCTGGGCCTGCCGCTTGCCGCCAACATGTACGGCGCAGCGGGCATGGGCCCCACCTCTCTGGTGATGGCCTACAGCATCCCGCTTTACAATATCCTCGGGGTGGCAGTGTTGTCGATTTTTTCTGCCGATGAGCGCGACCACAAAATCCATTGGGGTGAGATCCTGCTCAAAATTCTCAAAAATCCGTTGGTGGTGGGCACGCTGGTGGCGGTGCCGTTCGCCCTGTTCCGTATCCCGCTGCCGGAGGTGGTCACCGACACCATCTCGGATATCGGCGGCGTCGCATCGGCCTTCGGCCTGATCCTGTTGGGCGCGCAGATCCGGTTCCCCAGTATGCGCCGCAACAGGCTGCCCATCGCGGTGGCCGTGGTCATCAAGCTGATCCTTTTCCCGGCTGCGGTTCTGGCGCTGGCGGTCGCGCTGGGTTGCTTCTCCGCAGCGGAGCTGGGCGCCATCTTCATTCTGGTGTCCGCACCGATGTCTATTTCCAGCTTTATCATGGCCAGCAGCATGGGGCCGGATGGCGAGCTCGCCGGGCAGATGGTGTTCGTCTCCACGGCGTTTTCGCTGTTCACCCTGCTGGGCGGCCTTTACATGATGAAATGCCTGGGGCTGCTGTAAGCCCGAACAAAAAGGAGTGAGAACGGATGAAATACCGCGTATTGGGCGATACCTATGCGCTGCGGCTGGAGCCGGGCGAGGAGGTAATCGCGTCGATCCTGAGCCTGTGCGGGCGGGAACAGATCACCCTTGCCTCGGTGTCGGGACTGGGTGCGGCCTCCTCCGCGGTGGTGGGGATCTACGACCTCGCGGCAAAGCAGTTTTGTCCCAACCGGCTGGAGGGCCCGCTGGAGATCGCGTCGCTGACCGGCAGCGTCACCGCCTGTGCGGGGGAGCCCTACCTGCACCTGCACGCAGTTTTTGGCGACCGTGAAGGCCGCGCCTGGGGCGGGCACTTAAGCGAAGCCATCATCAGCGCCACGGCGGAAATTTTCCTCCGGCGGTTGGACGGCAGGATCGGCCGCGCGGACGACCCAGCCACCGGCTTAAAGGTGTGGGATCTGTAGACAAAGACTCGGCCCTCCTTGCTGAGAGGTAATCAAGGCGGGAAAGCCCTAAAGGCCACTACCGATAAGGACGTATTGAGAAGCAGACTAACTAAACGTCTGGCAAACAGGTTGCAACAGAAAACGGGCAAGAGGTTAGGCAGCTTCTTGCCCGTTTTTCATATCCTGTGGAACGATAGAACATTGTTTTGCCGCCTCCGAGAGATATTACATTGCCCACTTCATTTCTACATTCTGCAAGCCGCATGAATACAGGCTTTTTATTGCCCTAAATGCCCACGCTGCTAATACCAAGTGTAGCGGATACCATAATAACAGCGGGCGCAAGCGGTTTATCCGTTTGCGCCCGCTTGATTGCCGAACAGCAAAGACAGGAAAATCCGTCAAGGGCGCGAAGCGCAACGTTTATCCTTGACGGATTTTCCTATCTTTGCTACTTGTTACCTGTCAAACCGGAACCGAAACAGGGCTGCAAGCAGGTCAGATTTTAGCTGCTCCTGTATCTCGTCGTTGATGCGGCCTTGAAAGCAGGACAGATATTTGATGTAGCCTGCGTAATGCTGCAATACTGTGTTTACCGCTTCCGGCTCTCCGGCAACGGCCTTTTCAATGACTTCATAGGGCAGTAAATTGTGTCTTTCATTCTTCATTTTTTGGTGCCTCCATTTCTTTTCGCAACAGTCGCAACGCCGCCTTCCGTCTACGAAAGATTGTTGTCCTGCAACGCCCATACATCTTGCCGATTTCCATATCGCTATAACCAAGAAAGAACCTTAAAAATAGGATTTCCCGCCGCTTCTCCGGCAGCTTCAAAAGGGCACAGGCCAACTGCTCGTTTTCTATGGATATTTCTGTACCACGAAAGAGAAAGGCGGTATGGGCTTCCTCGGTATACTCCGGCTCAAAATGGATTTCTTCAAGGTAGTCAAGAGATACTTCATACTGTTGTTTCTTCCGCAATTTCCGGCAGATATTGATGGACGCATGGTAAAGGAAAATTTTACAAAAGGCGTTAAAGGTATATTCGATATGCACTCTGTATTTTTCCATTTCTGTCATCATAACTCACCCCCTTTCTTCCCGGTAGGGGGCCATTACAGCAAACGCCCATGCAGCAAAGGCGGCATGAGCATTTGGGTAATATGAGTTATTAAGACATACTAAATGAACTGACAGTTCATACTCATAGGCGAAAAGTCCCGACGGTGAATAAAGGCTTTTTTTGACCGCAAGCTATTAGGCGGATTACAGTAAATAAAAACGGACACGACGATACCTCCCAGATACCGCCGTATCCTTAAAAAAGGGCGACTTTAATACACCCTCCGTAATCCAATTTTTCAAAAAGGAAAACGGCGGTTTGAAGTTTTCTCTTTACCTTCAAAAAACAAAGGCCGACAATTTTGTGAGCAATCACAAATTGTCGGCCCTGCGTCTTATGCGTCTGGCTCTTTGATAAGATAATTTTACGTTTCTTCCCGTTGAAGTGCGCTTATCACTTGTTCAATTTGTTTCTTTTCTTCCATAGAAAGCTGCTGTTTCCTTTTCTGTAATGCGACAAATAAAAGCTGTTCACTTTCTTATCAAAAAAACACAATAAAAATCTGATTATCCGCTAAAACACAGTATCTATCAGCATTTTCAAGGAAACAAACACATCAATTTACTACTTATTTACTACCATTGAATGAGCCTTGATACGCAAGTTTTCCTAGATATGCAAAGATATGGTACAGCACATCAGTATTGAAACAAGAAAAATTGAATAACTCATAGACTATGGAACGCCTAAAATGACGTTCCTTTTCTATTTTCAGCCGTTCATTATGGACGGTTATTTTATTACCAAAAATGAAAGGAGCATTAGATTTATGAAAAAGATGTTAAAACGATTGTGTACGGGCTTCTTAGCTCTTGCAACTGTCGTTACTGCTTTGCCGACTACACCCGTTCATGCAGAAAGTAAGCAATACTGGACGGAGTCAAAAGAGCGTGTCGGTATCGTTGAAAAAGTAATGAATGACGGTTCGATTGGTTCTACCTTTAATGAGGGACATTTGACCGTTGAGGGCGAGGACGCTTACTGTATCGACATTAACACAGACTTTAAGAATGGCTACAAGACCAGAGCTGACGCAAGCACCCGTATGAGTGCCGACCAGATAAGCGACGTTGCCTTATCTATCGAATATGTAAAACAGTACACAGACAGCCACAACGGAATAAGCAAAAACCACGCCTACCTTTTAAGACAGCTTGTTGTCTGGCAGAGATTAAGCGTACATCTTGGCTGGCAATGCGATAACGTGCGAGCTTCTTATGATGAAATTCCAAAGGCAACGCAGGACGAAGTTTTCGCTGGTGCAAAAGCCTTTGTCAAAGAGAATAAAGGACGCTATGAATGTGGCGGTTATATCTACTCTGGCGAGGGGCAGGAATTGGGACAATTCTGGGCGAAACTCAATGTTGGAAATGCGAAACTTCAAAAGACTTCCAGTAATACCAGCATTACAGACGGTAACGGGAATTACTCTATCGCTGGTGCGACATACGGTGTCTTTGCTGATAAGGACTGCACGAAACAGCTTGCCACCCTTACGACTGATGAAAACGGAAATACAGATGTCGTAGAGGTAACGGCTGACACAGTCTATATCAAGGAATTATCCGCACCAGCAGGATATAAGGTTGATACAAATATATATTCCTTAAAGGTTGAAGCTGGAAAGACAGCGACCTTGAACGTATCAGATACACCAAAGGTAACAGACACTTTGATTGAACTCTTCAAGATTGATATGGAAACACAGAAAGACAATCCGCAGGGGAACGCTTCTTTAGCAGGTGCGGAATTTACATGGAAGTATTATACTGGCTTCTACAATAAAGACAATCTCCCTGCCGAAGCTACAAGAACATGGGTTACAAAGACAATCGCCGAAACAGACAGCGACGGTACAATCCACTATGTTACAAAATTAGCGGACGCATACAAGGTATCTGGCGACAGTTTCTATATGCAGGACGGCAAAGCCGTTCTTCCACTTGGAACACTAACCGTAGAAGAAACAAAAGCTCCAAACGGTTACTTGCTGGACGGTGCATATATGCAGGCTGGCGATAAGTCCGAACAGATTAAGGGCTTATATGTAACACAGATTACCGAGGACGGCGACCTTGCCGTATTGACTGGAAGTAACCAGTTTTCTGTATCAGACAAGGTTATCCGTGGCGGTGTGAAAATTCAGAAACGAGATTTAGAAACGGGCGATACAAAACCACAAGGAAGTGCCACTTTGAAAGATACTGCCTTTGACATCATTTCCTTAAATGATAATGCGGTACTGGTTGAGGGCAAGCTATACAAGAAAAATGAAGTGGTAAAGACAATCCATACAGACATTGAGGGTGTCGCTTCTACGTCTGCTGACCTTTTACCTTATGGAAAATTCCGTATCGTTGAGAGTGAAGCTCCAAACGGATATTTGACAGACGGTGCAAAACCGATTGATTTTGCAATCACAGAGAATGGAAAAATCGTTGATTTAACCGACGAAGCCCATTCTATCTACAATCAGATTAAGCGTGGAGATATTGAGGGCGTAAAAATCGGAGCAGGCACACACAAGCGTCTTGCTGATGTTCCCTTTAGGATCACAAGCAAGACAACGGGCGAAAGTCATGTTGTGGTAACTGATGATAACGGGCAATTCTCCACTTCTTCTGACTGGGCTTCTCATAAGCATAATACCAACGCAGGAAAGACCAGCGAGGACGGTGTATGGTTTGGAACTTCTAAACCAGACGACAGCAAAGGGGCGTTGCCTTATGATACCTACATCATTGAAGAAATGCGTTGCGATAGTAACAAAGGCTTTGAGCTTATCCCACCTTTTGAAATCGTGGTATCAAGAAATAACCTTGTGATTGATTTAGGTACTTTGACTGATGAATACGAAAAAGAAATCTCTATCCATACCACAGCGACCAGTAAGGACGGCGAAAAGACAATCCTTGCAGGAAAAGAGGTAACAATCGTTGATACCGTCAAATTAGACGGACTTACAAAAGGCACAAAATATCAGCTCAAAGGCTGGCAGATGTTAAAGGAAGAAAACACCGAGCTTCTTATCAATGGAAAGCGTGTAGAAAATGACTATACCTTTATCGCTGATGATGAAGCTATGAAAGTGGAAATTACTTATACATTCAATGCGTCCGAGCTTGGCGGTAAAAATCTGGTAACATTCGAGGAATTATACGATTTGAGCAATCCAGAAGAACCCGTAAAAGTTGCGGAACATAAAGACATTGAGGACGACGGACAGACGGTACTTATCACAGAGCGTATCATCAAAATTCATACGACTGCTACCGATAAGGACGGCAACAAAGAGCTTGAAGCTGGAAAAGAGGTAACAATCATTGATACCATAACCTTAGAGGGCTTAGAAGTCGGCACACAGTACAAACTTGTAGGCTGGCAGATGTTGAAAGAAGAAAATGCAGAGCTTCTTATCAATGGAAAACGTGTGGAAAGTGATTACACCTTTACCGCAGACAGCGAAACTATGAAAGCGGAAGTTGCCTTTACCTTTGACGCTACTTCTCTTGACGGCAAACAGCTTGTAACTTTTGAAGAATTGTACGATTTAAGCAATCCAGACGAGCCGAAGAAAGTTACCGAGCATAAAGACATTGACAACGAGGGACAGACGATTACCTTTAAGGAAAAACCCGAAGTCCCAGAAGAACCAGAGAAACCCAAAACACCACAGACACCAGATACACCGCATAAAACAGACAGTCCAAAAACGGGCGATAACACGAACCTTTACGGACTGCTTGCATTATTACTAACTTCTGGTGCTGGACTGGCAGGTATCTTCTTCTGCAAACGCCGTAAAATGAAGAAATCATAAGGCGGTAACGATATGAGAAAAGAAAAATCACGTTCTCCGCCGATACCGTGTCGGCAGACTTCCGCTTATTCTGGCTTGTCTGCTACTTACCTGCAAGAACACGGATAGTCAAGGGTGCGTAAGCATTTATTTTACCCTTTACTATCTGGGGACTTGCTGGTACTTCCCTAACCGCCAGAATAAGAAATCACTATCAAAAACTTATCAAATATAGAAAGAAACGAGGTAAAACAATATGGAAATGAAATATGTCGTGCCAGATATGGCACAGTCTTTTGGAACACTTGAATTTGCAGGCGAAAGCGAGCCTATCTTTGAAAGAGATAAAAATAACCGCAGGGTCTTAGCCAGACGAAGCTACAACCTTTATTCTGATGTGCAGAAAGGCGAAAATGTTGTCGTGGAAATTCCCGTGCAGGCTGGCGAAAAGCATTTCAAGTATGAACAGAAAGTAAAACTTGTCAATCCGAAATTATACGGCAGAGGTTACGCAATTGGGGATATGGGACATACCGATTATGTGTTACTTGCTGATGATATTGTAGCAGTTGAAGAAAAGTAAAGGAGTGAAAATATTATGAGATTATCAAACGGTTTTGTTATTGACAAAGAGAAAACATTTGGAGAATTAAAATTTACAGCAGTGCGTGATGTATTCTTGCAGAATGAGGACGGGACACCGAGTACCCAGCTTAAAAAGCGTATCTATGATTTGAAGTGCAGTCTGCATGGTGGAATTATCCCCGTGTCTGTACCGCCAGAAGTACCAGTAAGGGAATTTCCGTACAATGCAGTTGTGGAGCTTGTCAATCCAGTAGCCGATACGGTATCACGAAAAACCTATACGGGTGCAGATGTGGACTGGTATGTAAAGGCAGAGGATATTGTGTTGAAGAATAAAGGCAATCAGAACGCAGGCAATCCACAGAACCATGTACCGCAAGGACAGATGAAAAAATAAATGTGAGCCCATATTTTTCTTGTAACTTATATATAGAACCGATATAATTAGTTGAAAAGTTCTGTTTTAAGCCATGTAAAACTATTTTGACAAGGGAAAATGGCAATGTCAAAGGCTTTTGACAGACAAAATAGCTATATTCATATACAATAAAGGAGAAGATTCAAGATGGATATTGGATTACAAATCAAAAAATTTAGGGAACAACAAAAAATTTCTCAAGAAGAACTGGCTCTTAAAATATTTGTTTCAAGACAAACAATTTCTAACTGGGAAACAAATAAAAGTTGTCCAGATGTTAAAAGTTTAATTACTTTATCTAATATCTTCAATGTGTCTTTAGATAATTTTATAAAAGAAGATATAAAGGAGATGAGGGAGATTGTAGAAAAAGCAACTATTAAAAAGTTTAATGTGATAAGTGTAGTTTTCCTAATTGAATTGATAGTCGTAGCCATAAGTGCCTATCCTTTATTTAGTATTAAGGGAAATATAGGAATTATTATTTGGTTATGCTTGTTTGCAATAACGCTCTATACGGCAAGTAAGATTGAAAAATTCAAAAAGAGCCATGACATTCAAACCTATAAAGAAATTTTGGCATTTATTGACGGAAAGCAATTAACGCATGATGAAACACAACAAGAAATAGGAAAAAGAAATTATCAAAAAATCATATTTGCATTCATTGCAGGTGTAATCGCACTTATTATATGTTTTGTTGTAATTTTTATTTGCCAGCATTTAACAAATTAAAAGGGAGGAGAAATCATGGAATTTTGGCTTATTATGATTGGCTTTATAGTTATGGGCGGAAGTTGTTCATTAGCAGGTACTTGGTGGGATAGAAAAAATAAAAAAGATAAAAAAGAAGAAAAGAAACAATAAAATTTACACTTTATTGTTGATTAAGCAGTTAGTCTTAGGATTGACTGCTTTTTTCATACCTAGAAAGGATTGATTTATGCGTATGATTTGGAACAAAGGACACCGTATCAGAGCCAGCGACAAGCACCTTGTCTACCACTTTTCCATAGGGACGCTTCTGTTTGTATTCATGGCGGTTCTTCTGCTACTGAACATCAAACAGCTCATGCGTACCGACTGGGAACATTTCAGCTTGTTAGAAAACGGCTTGACGCTTTCCCCTTACAACTTCATAACTGTGCTGATAGCGACTGGTGTTTGTGCATTGGTCGCTTTTCTGTATTACCGCTTCTGTTACGACAGTTTCAAGAAGCTATTGCACCGTCAAAAGCTGGCACGAATGATACTGGAAAATAAGTGGTATGAAGCCGATACCGTACAAGACAGCGGTTTTTTTACTGACCTGCAAAGCAGATCAAGGGAAAAAATCGTCTGGTTTCCAAAGATTTATTATCAAATGGAAAAGGGATTGCTCCATATCCGCTGTGAAATCACGTTAGGAAAATATCAAGACCAGCTTTTACGGTTAGAGGATAAATTGGAAAGTGGCTTGTATTGCGAGCTGACCGACAAGACCTTACATGACGGCTATATTGAATACACCCTGCTTTATGACATGATAGCAAACCGCATTACCATTGATGAAGTATGGGCAGAAAACGGCTGTCTTAGGCTGATGAAAAATCTTGTGTGGGAATATGACGCACTCCCTCACGCTTTGATTGCTGGTGGGACTGGTGGCGGTAAAACTTATTTTCTGCTGACGCTCATTGAAGCCTTACTGCATACCAACGCTGTCCTTTATATCTTAGACCCAAAGAACAGCGACCTTGCAGACTTGGGAACAGTCATGCCTAATGTCTATCACACCAAAGAAGAAATGATTGATTGCGTCAATGCCTTTTATGAGGGCATGGTACGGCGAAGTGAGGAAATGAAGCAACACCCGAACTATAAGACGGGCGAAAACTACGCCTATCTGGGACTTCCACCCTGCTTTCTTATCTTTGATGAATATGTAGCGTTTTTTGAAATGTTGGGGACAAAAGAAAGCGTGAGCTTACTTAGCCAGTTAAAGAAAATCGTTATGTTAGGGCGACAAGCAGGTTATTTCCTTATTGTTGCCTGCCAGCGTCCAGACGCAAAGTATTTTTCAGATGGTATCAGAGATAACTTCAATTTCCGTGTGGGACTTGGGCGTATCAGCGAATTAGGTTACGGTATGCTGTTTGGTTCAGATGTGAAAAAGCAGTTTTTCCAGAAGCGTATCAAGGGGCGTGGCTATTGTGATGTGGGAACAAGCGTCATAAGTGAGTTTTACACGCCTTTAGTCCCAAAAGGACATGATTTTTTACAGACTATCAGCTCTCTTGCACAAGCAAGGCAGGACGGGACGGCGACGTGCGAAGCGAAAGGCGACGGCACGGACTAGCCGTTGCTGGTGTGGCGTCAGCCACGCCAGCAGGTAAAACCCCTCGGTATCTAACAGAGGGGTACGTTTGCAAATAGACAATAGACAAAAAACATAGGAAACATAAGGCTTCTGGCATGGTTTTCTAGCAAAAATCGGCTGTGAAGTCGCCTTAAAAAACTTCACACTTTACAGATTGGGGGTATGGTTCTGAATGAAGAACAACGGATAAAAGAATTACGGGAGAAACGGATTGCTTACGGTATCTCACAAGGCAGGCTGGCGGTGGCTTCTGGTATCACAAGGGAATATTTCAACAAGATAGAAAGTGGAAAAATGAAGCCGTCAAAGGAACTTCTGGAAACTCTGCATAAGGAACTGGCAAGGTTCAATCCAGAAGTACCGCTTACCATGCTGTTTGATTATGTGAAAATTCGTTTTCCCACGCTGGATATACAGCACATCATCAAAGATATATTAAAACTGAATATCAATTATATGCTCCATGAAGATTACGGACATTACAGTTATACGGAGCATTATTCTTTAGGGGACATCTTTATCTATACGTCGGCTGACGAAGAAAAAGGTGTCCTTTTAGAGTTAAAGGGGCGTGGTTGCCGACAGTTTGAAAGTTACCTGCTGGCACAACAAAGAAGTTGGTATGACTTTCTCATGGACGCACTCATAGACGGTGGCGTGATGAAGCGTATCGACCTTGCTATCAACGACCATACGGGTATTTTGGATATTCCAGAGCTTGCGGAAAAATGCAGGAAACGGGAATATATCGGAAAGTCCAGAAGTTATAAGTTTTATCAGTCGGGCGAGCTTATCAAGCATAGAGAGGACGACAGAGAATATATGGGACGCACCCTTTATCTTGGTTCGCTAAAATCAGATGTGTATTTCTGTATCTATGAAAAGGACTATGAGCAGTACGTCAAGTTAGGGACACCGCTGGAAGAAGCCGACATTATCAACCGTTTTGAGATACGGCTTAGAAATGAACGTGCCTATTATGCAGTACGAGATTTGCTGACCTATTATGACGCAGAGCAGACTGCCTTTTCTATCATCAACCAGTATGTGCGGTTTGTTGATGAAGAAGCAGACAAGCGAAAAAATGACTGGAAACTCAATGACCGCTGGGCGTGGTTTATCGGCGATAACAGACAGAGCTTGAAGCTGACGACAAAGCCAGAGCCTTACACCTTAGACCGTACATTGCGGTGGGTACAACGGCAGGTAGCACCGACCTTGAAAATGCTGAAAAGGATTGATAAGGGAAACGGAACAGACTACATGAAAACTATCGAACAGCAGGCAAAGCTCACAGAAAAGCATGAAATGATAATCAAACAGCAGACGACCCCTGCAAAAGATTTAGTAGAAAGTTAGGAGTGATGAAAAAATGTGGGAATTATTGAAAGACTTCCTGCTGGTATCTGTTGGAACGGGTATCGGCGTAGCCTTGATGTGTATTTTAAGTGTTGGCAAAGGAGCTGACTATGAAATGAAGAAATTAAAAGAAAGCGAGGACAAATAACATGAATTTCGGGCAAAATTTGTATCAATGGTTTTTAAGCAACGCACAGAGCTTAGTGCTTATGTCGATTGTGGTTATCGGTATCTACTTAGGGTTCAAGCGTGAGTTTTCAAAACTTATCGGTTTCTTGGTAGTTGCCTTGATTGCTGTCGGCTTGGTATTCAATGCTGGCGGTGTGAAAGATGTACTGTTAGAGCTGTTCAATAAGATTATCGGTGCATAAAATTTTATTGTGGGGCTGATGTATGGGTGCTATAATGTGAAAAAAGAAGTAATCGAGGTGTTCTATTTTGAATGAGAGAGAAAAAATTATTCGTTTATGGTTTGATATGTGGTTGAAACAGCAAGACTTAGGAATAGATAAAATTTTTACAGAAGATGTTGTTTATACGGAAAGCTGGTGTCCTAAATATGAAAATCTTAAAACAGTAAAACATTGGTTTAATGAATGGAATACTCGTGGTAAAGTCATTATTTGGGATATTAAACAGTTCTTTCATAAAGAAAATCAAACTGTCGTAGAATGGTATTTTAAAAATGAAATGAATACGGGAAGCGTTGAAGAATTTGACGGTATTTCCTTAATTGAATGGACAGAAGATAACAAAATCAAATCATTAAAAGAATATGGTTGCAATCTGAATAACTATAATCCATATCAACACAGCGATAACCCTCAATTTAGAGATGAAAAAACAAACTGGTTTTAAAACTTAATCAAATTATATCCATATACATAAAGCAGTTAGTCTTAGGATTGACTGCTTTTTTCTTACCTAAAATCAGATTGGAGTGATGAAATGAGCGATATTTTTAAGGATATGCAGGCAAACGTCGGCTGTGATTATATTTCTAACCTGCCCTCTTACAAGCGTAAAGTGTGGCATGAAATGAAGCGATTACCGCTTACGAATTATGATATAAAACAGTTAGAAGATTTTTCAAAGTATGTGTTTGGTATGTCGTACCAGAGCTTAAAAGATGTGATGAAGCAACAGAAAGGACGTGAGGAACAATGCAGGAAACAAGGGTGCTGGTGGAAACGAGAGGAACAACTGGCGAAGAAACAATATCATACTGGTTCGACCTGCCGATAGATGTTGCCGAGTTTGAAGAAAAGTTAGGTATCGGTGCAGAAAGTGGGGATTATCGTATTATCGAAAAGGTGTTGCCTTATGCTGATGAAGTCCACGAACACACCAGCGTGTACCAGCTCAACGAATTAGATTTTATGTACCGCCAGCTTTCAAGTGATATGCAGGAAGAATATGTATCACTACTTACGGTGTTTGAAAATTTAGAAGCACTTTATATTTGCAGGAACGTGATTATTGTTTATCCCGACTGTAAAAGCATGATAGATGTTGCAAGGCAAAAGCTGATGAACGACCCGATGTTCAAGCATTTATCCGAGGACTGTCAAGAATACTACTTTGACTTTGAAGCCTACGCTTCTCACTTGCAGGAACACGGGAAATTTTTAGTAACAGAACACGGTATCTTTGAACTGCCAGAGTAGGAAATGAGGTGGTGCTTATGATTGATGATATGGCGGTTTATATTGCTAATCTTGGCAAATACAATGAGGGCTATTTAGTCGGTGCTTGGTTCACGTTCCCCATTGACGAGGAAGATGTGAAAGAAAAAATCGGCTTGAATGAACAGTATGAGGAATACGCTATCCATGATACCGACAACTTTCCCATTGCGATTGGCGAGTATGTTTCCATTGAAGAACTCAATGAGATGTATGAAATGATAGAGGAACTTCCCGACTATATTGTAGAGTGTCTGGACGAATTTATCAGCCACTATGGGACGCTGGAAGAAGTCGTGGAACATAAGGACGATATTTACTATTATCCCGACTGTGAAACCATGACAGATGTTGCCTACTACTACATAGACGAATTGCAGGCACTTGGGGACATTCCACCCAGCTTACAGAATTACATTGACTATGAAGCCTACGGGCGAGATTTGGATATGGGCGGTTGCTTTATTGAAACAAGCCGAGGTATGTGCGAGATACCATATTAACGCTGGAAGATCAGCGACAAGCATTGTTGCTACTGACAGCGTATTTCTCTTTAAGGGACAGTCTGAAAATGGCTGTCCTTTTCTATTTTGAAAGGAGCTGAAAGAACTTGAAAAAGATTAAAAGCTACACGGGTATCTGGAACGTGGAAAAAGTCTTGTATGCAATCAATGACTTTAACTTACCCTTTCCCGTTACTTTTACACAGATTACATGGTTTGTGATTACGGAATTTATCATCATTCTGTTTGGGGATATTCCCCCACTTTCCATGATTGAGGGAGCATTTCTCAAATACTTTGGTATTCCCGTTGCTCTCACTTGGTTCATGTCGCAGAAAACCTTTGACGGAAAGAAGCCGTACAGCTTTTTGAAATCACAGATAACCTATGCCCTGCGACCAAAAATCACTTATGCAGGAAAAGCCGTAAAACTGCATAAGCAGATATTGAATGAAACAATCACGGCAGTAAGGAGTGTGAACTATGTTCCCGATAAAATATATTGACAATAACCTTGTCTGGAACAAGGACAATGAGGTGTTCGCCTACTATGAGCTGATACCATACAACTATTCTTTTCTATCCGCAGAGCAGAAATTTATCGTGCATGACAGTTTCCGACAGCTTATCGCACAGTCCCGTGAGGGTAAAATTCATGCGTTGCAGATTGCCACAGAAAGCTCAATCCGCAGTATGCAGGAACAGTCAAAGAAGCTGGTAACTGGAAAATTAAAGGAAGTTGCCTGCCAGAAGATAGACGAACAGACCGAAGCGTTAGTATCTATGATTGGGGACAATCAAGTGGACTACCGCTTTTTTCTTGGCTTTAAGCTCATGGTTACGGAAGAACAGCTCAATCTGAAGAACATCAAAAAATCGGTGTGGCTGACGTTCACAGAATTTCTCCATGAAGTGAACCACACGCTGATGAATGATTTTGTTTCCATGCCGAATGATGAAATCAACCGTTACATAAAAATGGAAAAGTTACTGGAAAATAAAATCTCCCGTCGCTTTAAGGTGCGTCGCTTGGAAATCCATGATTTTGGGTATCTCATGGAACATCTTTACGGCAGGGACGGTATCGCTTATGAAGATTATGAGTACCAGCTACCAAAGAAAAAATTGAACAAAGAGACGCTGATAAAATACTACGACCTTATCCGTCCGACAAGGTGTGTGATTGAGGAAAGCCAGCGGTATTTACGATTGGAACATGAGGACAAGGAAAGCTATGTGTCCTATTTTACCGTCAATGCGATTGTAGGAGAGCTTGATTTTCCGTCGTCTGAAATCTTCTATTTCCAGCAACAGCAATTCACATTCCCCGTTGATACGAGCATGAATGTAGAAATCGTGGAAAATCGGAAAGCATTAACGACCGTCCGCAACAAGAAAAAGGAACTGAAAGACCTTGATAATCACGCCTATCAAGCAGGAAGTGAAACCAGCTCAAATGTGGTGGACGCTTTAGACAGCGTGGACGAGCTGGAAACTGATTTAGACCAGACAAAAGAAAGTATGTATAAGTTAAGCTACGTCATACGGGTGTCTGCACCCGATCTTGACGAGCTGAAACGCCGTTGTGATGAAGTCAAGGACTTTTACGACGACCTCAATGTAAAGCTGGTGCGTCCTGCTGGGGATATGCTGGGGCTTCATTCTGAATTTTTACCAGCCAGCAAGCGATATATCAATGACTATGTGCAGTATGTAAAATCAGATTTTTTAGCTGGGCTTGGCTTTGGTGCGACACAGCAGTTAGGAGAAACTACGGGTATCTATATGGGCTATTCTGTTGATACGGGAAGAAATGTGTACCTGCAACCGTCCCTTGCCAGTCAAGGTGTAAAAGGTACAGTTACCAACGCTTTAGCGTCTGCTTTTGTCGGTTCGCTTGGCGGTGGGAAATCGTTCTGTAACAATCTTCTGGTATATTATGCGGTGCTGTTTGGCGGTCAAGCACTTCTGTTAGACCCTAAAAGTGAGCGTGGTAACTGGAAAGAAACGCTCCCAGAGATTGCACATGAAATCAATATCGTAAATCTTACCAGCGATAAGGACAATGCAGGGCTTCTTGACCCGTTTGTGATTATGAAGAATGTAAAAGACGCTGAAAGTCTGGCAATCGACATCTTAACATTCCTTACGGGTATTTCTTCAAGGGACGGCGAAAAATTCCCCGTACTTCGTAAGGCAGTACGCTCCGTTACCCAGAGCGACAGTCGGGGCTTGCTCCATGTGATAGACGAGCTACGCCGTGAAGATACGCCCATATCAAGAAATATCGCAGACCATATCGACAGCTTCACGGACTACGACTTTGCACACCTGCTGTTTTCAGACGGTACGGTAGAAAATGCTATCAGTCTGGATAATCAGCTCAATATCATTCAAGTAGCCGACCTTGTACTGCCAGATAAAGATACCACTTTTGAAGAATACACGACCATTGAATTGTTGTCTGTGTCTATGCTGATTGTGATTAGTACCTTTGCCCTTGATTTTATCCATTCGGACAGAAGCATTTTTAAGATTGTCGATTTAGACGAAGCGTGGGCGTTCTTAAATGTGGCACAAGGAGAAACCTTATCAAATAAGCTGGTTCGTGCTGGGCGAGCTATGCAGGCAGGCGTTTATTTCGTTACCCAGTCTGCCTATGACGTGTCAAAGGAAAGTCTGAAAAACAATATCGGCTTAAAGTTTGCATTTAGAAGCACGGATATAAACGAGATAAAGCAGACCTTAGAGTTTTTCGGTATCGACAAGGACGATGAGAACAACCAGAAACGCTTGCGTGATTTGGAGAACGGACAATGCTTATTGCAGGACTTATACGGGCGTGTCGGTGTGGTGCAGATACACCCAGTCTTTGAAGAACTGCTACACGCCTTTGATACCAGACCGCCCGTACAGAGAAATGAGGTGGAGTGATGAAAGAAAGGATAAAAGGTGTGTTCACAAAAAAGAAGATTTTCCACTTTCTCAAAATGGCTCTGTTCGTGGTGGCACTCTCCCTTATCCTGCTTTCACTTTTGGGGACGGTGGCTCATGCGACGGGGCTTGTAGACGATACCATAAACGCAGAAAATCTTTATTCAAAATATCCCCTTTCCAACTACCAGCTTGATTTTTTCGTCGATAATAGCTGGTCGTGGCTTCCGTGGAACTGGCTCGACGGTATCGGAAAATCGGTACAATACGGGCTGTACTGCATTACCAACTTTGTCTGGACTATCAGTTTGTATTTGAGTAATGCAACGGGCTATGTGGTGCAGGAAGCCTATAAGCTGGACTTCATCAATGATATGGCAGACAGTATCGGAAAGAGCATACAGACCCTTGCAGGCGTTACCGAGAACGGCTTTTCTTCTACGGGCTTCTATGTTGGTTTCCTGCTTCTCATTATCTTAGTGGTGGGAATGTACGTTGCTTATACGGGACTGATAAAACGGGAAACCAGCAAAGCACTTCACGCTGTTATCAACTTTGTGGTGGTGTTCGTGCTGTCCGCTTCATTTATTGCTTATGCTCCCGACTATATCAAGAAGATAAATGAATTTTCATCAGACATCAGTACCGCTTCTTTGGATTTGGGAACAAAAATCATGCTCCCTAACTCCGACAGCGAGGGTAAGGACAGCGTGGACTTGATACGGGACAGCCTATTTTCTATTCAAGTGGAACAGCCGTGGCTCTTGCTTCAATTCGGGAACAGCAACGCAGAAGAAATCGGGACAGACCGTGTAGAAGCTCTCGTATCGGCAAGTCCAGAGGACGAGGACGGGAAAACCAGAGAGGAAGTCGTGAAAACAGAAATCGAGGACAACGACAATAACAATCTGACAATACCGCAGGTCGTGAACCGTTTGGGTATGGTGTTCTTCCTCTTGTTCTTTAACTTGGGTATCACGATATTTGTATTCTTGCTTACGGGCATGATGTTGTTCAGCCAGATACTTTTTATTATCTTTGCAATGTTTTTACCTATCAGTTTTTTACTTTCCATGATACCGAGCTATGAAAGCATGGCAAAGCAGGCAATCGTGAGAGTATTTAATACCATAATGACACGGGCAGGAATAACGCTCATTGTAACGGTGGCATTTAGTATTTCCAGTATGTTTTACAACATTTCCACAGACTACCCATTCTTTATGGTGGCGTTCTTGCAGATAGTATGTTTCGCTGGTATCTACATGAAGCTGGGCGACTTAATGAGTATGTTCTCACTTAATGCTGGCGACAGTCAAAGCATGGGACGACGCATATTCCGCAGACCGTATCTGTTTATGCGACATCGGGCTAGGCGTATGGAACACCGTATTGCAAGGGCGGTAAGTGCTGGCGGTATTTCGGGCGGTGTAGCTGGTGCGGTGGCTGGAAGTGCCGTTGCTGGCAAGAGAGCCGAAAGAAAAAATACGGCTTCTAAAGAAAATCGGGGCAATACCACTTCCAGCATGGGACAGCGTGCAGGTTCAAAAGTCGGTGCTGTTTTAGATACGAAAAATAAAGTGAAAGACAAGGCAAACGCTGTCAAAGAGAATATCAAGGATATGCCGACACAGACCGCTTATGCGGTGTATTCCGCAAAGGAAAAGGCAAAGTCCAGCGTGTCCGACTTCAAGCGTGGCATGGTGCAGGAACAGCAGTCCAGACAGACGGGACGCTTGGAAAAGCAGGAACAGCGTAAGAAAAATATCGCTGACAAACGTATGGAGCTTCAAAAGGCACAAGAAGCAAGGCAGGTACAGCGAAAGGCTGACGGATCAGCGACAACGGGAGCTACCCGTCCCCATGAGCGACCAGTCACAGCTTCAACCATTCCAAAGCCGAGTGTTGAAAAAATGCAGGAAGTCAAACGCCCAGCCACAGCTCCAACTCCGAAAGCAAGTGAGCCAGTCAAGACAAATGTTATCAAAGAGCGTCCGTTATCTTCTGGTGCTTCTGATAAGAAAGCACCCCAGCCTACACAGACAGTACATAGGCAGAATGTAGAAAAAGTGGTATCGCAGGAAACACGCCAGAATGACACCAAAGACCGCAGGATAAAGGTTCAGCAGACCCAGAGCGTCCAGAAGAACCAGCAGACCATAGAGAAAACCCGTAACCTTGTAACGAAGAAAGGACAGAAGAAAAAATGAAACTGAAACATATCGCTATCATTGGCAGTCTGTTTCCTATCCTCTTTTCTCTGGTGCTTTTCTTTGGCGTCCTCATTAGTGCGGACAGCGACGACGAGAACAGCAATTTTTCTTCTGGCATTACGGGTATGAACCTATCCGCAGAAGTCTTGAAACATCAGCCTATGGTAGAAAAATACGCCAGAGAAAACGGTATCTCCGAGTATGTCAATGTGTTACTTGCTATCATTCAAGTAGAAAGTGGCGGTACGGCAGAAGATGTTATGCAGAGTTCGGAAAGTCTTGGTTTACCGCCTAATTCCTTAGATACGGAAAGCTCAATCAAGCAGGGGTGTAAGTATTTTGCGTCCCTGCTTTCTTCCTGCAAAAATCAAGGTATCGACGACTTGAATGTAGCGATACAGTCTTATAACTATGGCGGTGGCTATGTGGGATATGTGGCAGGAAAAGGAAAAAAACACACTTTTAATCTTGCAGAGAGCTTCGCCCGTGAGAAATCGGGTGGAAAGAAAGTAACCTACACCAACCCGATAGCCGTTGCTAAGAATGGGGGCTGGCGGTATGGCTATGGAAATATGTTCTATGTGGAAGTAGTCAATCAGTATTTAGCAGTTCCGCAGGTATCGGGAGAACTGGCACAAAAGGTAATGAATGAAGCGTTGAAATATCAAGGCTGGAAGTATGTGTATGGTGGCAGTAACCCGAATACTTCCTTTGATTGTTCGGGATTGACGCAATGGTGCTATGGAAAAGCTGGTATCTCCTTACCGAGAACAGCACAAGCACAGTATGACGCAACCCAACATCTGCCACTCTCGCAGGCAAAAGCAGGCGATTTGGTGTTTTTCCATTCCACCTATAACGCTGGTTCGTATGTAACACACGTCGGTATTCTTGTTTCGCCGACACAGATGTACCACGCAGGCGACCCGATAGGATATGCAGACCTAAGTAGTAGTTACTGGCAACAGCACTTAATCGGTGCAGGACGAGTAAAACAATAGAAAGGACTTGAAAAATATGTTTAAGAAGAATAAGAAACAGACAGAAACTATCAAAGAACCAAAAGAAAAAAAGGTGCGTACTGTCAAGGTAGGCACACATAAGAAAACCGTGATTGCGTTGTGGGTGGTGCTTGTCGCAAGCGTGAGCTTTGGGGTGTATAAGAATTTTACGGCTATCGACCAGCACACCACCCATGAAAAAGAAATCATTGAACTTTGCTTGCAGGACACCAACGGGATAGAAAATTTCGTGAAAAACTTTGCGAAGTCCTATTACACATGGGATAACAGCAAAGAAGCTATCGAAGCAAGGACGCAGGCAATCAGCGGTTATCTGACAAAGGAATTGCAGGACTTAAATGTAGACACCATTAGAACCGATATACCGACCAGCTCCACGGTTACAGATGTGATTGTATGGCATATCGAGCAATCGGGAGCGGACACTTTTTCTGCTACCTACGAAGTAGATCAGCAGATAAAAGAGGGAGAACAGACAAGCAATGTGAAAGCAACCTATACTGTAAAAGTCTATGTGGACGCAGACGGGGATATGGTAATCGTTCAAAACCCTACCCTTGCACCAGCAGTTGAAAAATCAGACTATGAGCCTAAGACACCAGAAGCAGACGCAAGCGTGGACGCTGATACGGTAAATGACGCTACCGCTTTTCTGGAAACATTCTTTAAGCTGTACCCAACAGCGACGGAAAAAGAGCTTGCTTACTATGTATTGGGAAATGTGATTGAACCTATCGGCAGGGACTACCTTTATTCTGAACTGGTAAACCCTATCTTTATAAAGGACGGCGACAATGTGAAAGTCAAGGTTGCGGTAAAATTCATTGATAATCAGACAAAAGCGACGCAGGTATCGCAGTATGAGCTTGTGCTACATAAGGATAGTAACTGGAAGATTGTAGGATAAATGATATAGCGTGCATTTCCTATCAGATTTGCACGCTTTTACAAAACGACAAGAAAACTGTGCAAAAATATTGACTTGTAATGACCGAATGCTATAATATAAATGACAAGTGTACTTGGTATTATTTGAAGGGAGCGTTATATAATGGATAAAGAAAAAATACTATCACAAAACAAAAAAGAGAATCTATATCTTGATGAATACGAAAAACATATTAAACTTCAAGGGAAATCTTTTGGCTTAATGTTTGTTTTATTTATCTGCATTTTAATTCTTTTCATTAAAGCAGTTTGTAAAGAACCTTACTATGACATAATGACAATTATTGGGTCTGTGGCATTTGGCTCTATGGGTTATGAAGCACATATTTCAAAAAATAAATCCAAATTTGTTATTGCTTTATTCTTTTTTCTATTTATGGGGTATTACTTTTATAAATTTTTAATGGTAGGTTTATAGAATGGACGAACATTTAATTTTGCGAAACAGATTAAAAACTGTACGAAAAGAAAAAAAATTATCACAAACAGAATTAGCTGAACTAGTCGGGGTTTCTCGGAATACAGTTAGTTCTATTGAAACTGGACAATTTAATCCAACAGCAAAATTGGCATTAGTGCTTTGTATAGCTTTAGATAAAAAATTTGAAGAATTATTTTATTTTGATTAAAGGAGAGAACGATTATGGAATTAGAGGAATTGATTGTTGAAATAGTTATAGGATTGTTTTTACTTTTTACATCTTATCAAATAGGTATAAAAGAGAATATTACTTTATTACATGGTTATCATTATACACAACTTGACCCTAAAGATAAAAAGGTGTTTACAAAAAAAATAGGAATAGGCACTTTACTGGTTAGTATTGGTATTCTTGTTATGCCGATTATCAATTTAATCTCTCATTCTGAATTAGGCTATTACATAGGTCTTATTTTGATTGTTGTAGGAGTGTTTTATATCATATTCATCATTGTAAAATACAATGGAAAACTTATTAGCTTTAAAAAGTAGAATTGAGGTATGAATATGATAGGACTGAACAAAAGAGATATAAAAAAGGCATTGAAAGCTGGTGCAAAAGCTGGCGGTGTATCATTGGCTGATGTTCGGGCGGATATTGAAGCTACGATTGATGAAGCTATGAATAGCACCGACCCAGAGGTGCAGGCAAATTTCAAAAAGTATTTTGGGAATAAACGCCCTACACCAGAAGAATATATTTATATCATTACGAAAAAGACAAAGGCAAAATTATAATAAAAGGGTCGTGGAAATGCTTCACAAAATTGTGATCTGCATTATCACGGCTCTTTTACTCTCTGTTTACTTTCAAAACTGTAAGTGTAATTGAATACTGCCCTTGCTATAATTTAATTGTATTCCAAAACAAATAAATGTGGCAGGAAGAAAGGAGCGATTTTTAATGGAACACATTTTAAATTTAGAGCAAGTAAAAAAATACTACGGGGGTAACTCTGGAAATATCACAAAGGCAGTAGACGGTATTTCTATGTATGTAGATAAGGGCGAATTTGTCGCAATCATGGGAGCTAGTGGTTCTGGAAAGACTACCCTATTAAACTGTATCTCTACGATTGATACTGTAACCAGCGGACACATTACAGTCAATAATCAAGATATTACCAAAATCAAGGATAAAGATTTTGCTGATTTCAGACGTGAAAATTTAGGGTTCATTTTTCAAGATTTCAACCTTTTAGATACTTTAACGATTGGAGAAAACATTTCTTTATCATTGGTTATCAACAAACAGAACCCTACTGATATTGAGAAAAGAGTTCATGCTATCGCCGATAAATTGGGTATTCGTGATATTTTATCGAAATTTCCTTATGAAGTTTCTGGCGGACAAAAACAGCGTTGTGCTTGTGCTAGAGCCTTAATCAATGAACCGAAACTGATTTTAGCTGATGAACCGACGGGAGCTTTGGACTCAAAAGCTTCCAGATTATTACTGGAAACAATGTCTGAAATCAACAAGAAAATGCAGGCTACTATTTTAATGGTAACACATGACCCGTTTAGTGCGTCTTTCTGTGAACGTATTTTGTTCTTGAAAGACGGTAAAATATTCAATGAAATTTTCAGAGGGGAAAAAAGCAGAAAAGATTTCTTCAATGAAATACTGGATATATTAACCTTGCTCGGAGGTGAAGTGGGAAATGTTAGGTAAGTTAGCGTATAGAAATACAAAAAGAAATATTAAAGATTATTTGATTTATCTGATAACCGTTACTGCATCCTTTTCTCTTATATTTGCTTTTAATTTGGTGGCAAATTCTGATGAAATTGTAAAGTTATGTTCCAGTATGGATGCATTTAAGAATTCATTGTTCGCTGTAAATATTCTTATTATTTTTGTGATATGCTTTTTGATCAACTATACAACGAAATTTATGTTTGAAAAAAGAAGTAAAGAATTAGGAACATATATGCTTCTTGGCATTAAGAAAAAAGAAATTGCCCACTTAGTTGTAATTGAAAATATACTGTTGGGAATTTTAGCATTTGTATTAGCTATTCCTATTGGCTTTTTATTCAGCCAGTTTGTGTCGTTAGTAATTGTAAACTTACTGGGTATTCCAAAAACTCTCTTTATTTCTTTGAATTTCGTTTCTATTGGACTATTGATAATTTATTTTTTAACTATTTATGTTTTGGTTTTGCTTAATCTATTAAGAAGAATAAGTAAAATGACGATACGTGATTTTCTTTATTTTGACAAACAAAATGAAAAGAAAATGTTCCGTGACAGTAAAAAAAGAAATGTCATTTTTGTTTTAAGTATTATTCTTGGTGCGATTTCTCTTTTTCTCTGGAATTCACGTTGTACTATGGATAATTTTAATAAGCAAGAAACACTTACTTATTTGATGGTAAGCGTAATCATGTTGATTATCAGCATTTATGGTATATCTACAACTTGTGCAGATATGTTCTTGACTGTTATCTTAAAATTTTGTATAATAGGAATTGAAGTTAAATTAGATGCTAAAAATTTGTAATTAAGAAGGAGGGATTCGTCATGTTGGTATTCCAAATGCGTAATGTAGATAAAACATCTACTGTTTTGAAACAGACTAAAAACAGTGATTACGCAGATAAATAAATACGTTAGATTAATTCCTACCAGTGACTAATCTTATGACTTTTTAAACAGATAACTAAAATTACAAACAAATCGTTTAACTTCTGTATTTATTTACAGATGTAATCACTTCAGGAGTGATTACATGAACAAAAATATAAAATATTCTCAAAACTTTTTAACGAGTGAAAAAGTACTCAACCAAATAATAAAACAATTGAATTTAAAAGAAACCGATACCGTTTACGAAATTGGAACAGGTAAAGGGCATTTAACGACGAAACTGGCTAAAATAAGTAAACAGGTAACGTCTATTGAATTAGACAGTCATCTATTCAACTTATCGTCAGAAAAATTAAAACTGAATACTCGTGTCACTTTAATTCACCAAGATATTCTACAGTTTCAATTCCCTAACAAACAGAGGTATAAAATTGTTGGGAATATTCCTTACCATTTAAGCACACAAATTATTAAAAAAGTGGTTTTTGAAAGCCGTGCGTCTGACATCTATCTGATTGTTGAAGAAGGATTCTACAAGCGTACCTTGGATATTCACCGAACACTAGGGTTGCTCTTGCACACTCAAGTCTCGATTCAGCAATTGCTTAAGCTGCCAGCGGAATGCTTTCATCCTAAACCAAAAGTAAACAGTGTCTTAATAAAACTTACCCGCCATACCACAGATGTTCCAGATAAATATTGGAAGCTATATACGTACTTTGTTTCAAAATGGGTCAATCGAGAATATCGTCAACTGTTTACTAAAAATCAGTTTCATCAAGCAATGAAACACGCCAAAGTAAACAATTTAAGTACCATTACTTATGAGCAAGTATTGTCTATTTTTAATAGTTATCTATTATTTAACGGGAGGAAATAATTCTATGAGTCGCTTTTTTAAATTTGGAAAGTTACACGTTACTAAAGGGAATGGAGATAAATTATTAGATATACTACTGACAGCTTCCAAGAAGCTAAAGAGGTCCCTAGCGCCTACGGGGAATTTGTATCGATAAGGGGTACAAATTCCCACTAAGCGCTCGGGACCCCTTGTAGGAAAATGTCCTAAGTGTGGCAACAATATTGTATTAAAAAAATCGTTTTATGGTTGTTCAAATTATCCTGAATGTAAGTTTACTTTAGCTGAACATTTTAGAAAGAAAAAACTAACCAAAACGAATGTAAAAGAATTACTGGAGGGAAAAGAAACCCTGGTAAAAGGAATCAAAAACAAAGAGAAAAAGCCCTACAATGCCGTTGTAAAAATTGGGGAAAAGGGATATATTGATTTTATCTCTTTTTCAAAAATCGAGTAGGAGGGAAATTTAACTAAATTTCCCGACCTCTCACACCACCGTGCTTACCGTTCGGTACACGGCGGTTCAATCAACTTAACAAGTAACACACCTTTCGGTGTAGTAATCTAACATTGAGACTAATCCAAATGAGGTTAGTCTCTTTATACTTATAGCCTTTTGTATCCATCCATTGTGGGCAAGTCTTGCATATCTGTCTCCGCAATACGCTATTTTAAATGCTGCCCATCTTGGTACATCAAGCTTCATAAGGTTCTTTGCTCTGTTTTGTGGAGTTTTCCAATGTTTCCAAATGCACATACGAAGTCTGTATCTGATGCTACCATCTAGTTCTCGACAAAGTGTTTTCATACTTCCAATTCTAAAGTAATTTATCCAACCTCTGATGAGTTGATTTAATTTCTCCACCTTGTAGCTGTTGCTAACGCCCCAGCTACGGCATGTGAGTTCTTTCATTCTTTTCTTAAACTTCGCTACTGATTTTGCATGTGGTTTTGCCTTAAACTGATGTGCTCTTGTGTCAAAGTAGAACCCAAACCCAAGGTATTTAAGTCCGCTTGGTCTGTCTACTTTACTCTTTGTCATGTTGACCTTGAGACCTAGTTTCTCCTCAATAAATCGAGATATGTTTCTCATTACCCGATTTGCAGACATTTCACTTCCAACCATGATAATACAGTCATCTGCATATCGCACAAAGTTAAGCCCTCGCTTTTCCATTTCCTTATCAAGTTCATTGAGCATGATGTTTGCCAATAACGGCGAAAGATTTCCTCCTTGCGGTGTTCCCACAATAGAATCCTCATATTCATCGTCAATCATGATTCCGCTGACAAGGTATTTCCTTATGATAGAGATAACATCTCCATCTTTTATAGTTCTGCCTATGATAGTCATAAGCTTGTCATGGTTTACCGTGTCAAAGAACTTTTCCAAGTCAATGTCTACAATCCAATCGTTACCATCATTCATCATGTCAAGTGCTGTTAGGATTGCTTGCTGTGCACATCTATTCGGTCTGAATCCATAACTATGTTCATGGAATTGTTCCTCGTAGATTGGTGTTAATACCTGTGCAATGGCTTGCTGTATGAATCTGTCTGTTACTGTTGGTACTCCTAGGTTTCTGACACCGCCATCAGGCTTTGGTATCTCCACTCTTCGTACTGGTTGAGGTTTATACTTTCTTGTCCTCAACTGTTCCTTGATGATTTCGCCGTTCTTTTCAAGATGTTCTTTGAGTTCCGTGTACTTCATTCCGTCCACTCCCTCTGCACCTTTATTTCGTACGACTTGCAGATATGCTCTGTTGAGATTACCGCTAGATAAAATCTGCTCCATTAGACTACTTGTGTCCATGCGTTCTTTCCTTTCCGTCTCGCTTGATTTGACCATCTTTTACCCGATTGGTTACGGCAGATGTTGCCATTTCTGCAATACGAGACATACTCAAACTTATTGATTGTTCGCCCCTTTGCTCCATTTCCATTACAGAAACTTCTTCACTACTATGGGCTCGGCTGACTTCTCACAGTTCGTTGTTACTAGGCTAATGGAACCTCTGTGAGACCTCCACGCTTAAGGTGCACGCTCTTTCTCTCCATATATCCGCCACATTTACTCTGCTACTACAAAAGTGATAGTTATTAGACTTCGTTGCTTTTAGCCAACTTATCTCTCATAGCCTAGCCTTATATGTGATTTCTGTCCGTCGGACCAGAGATTTGCTTACAGCTTCCTTCAGATTCCATCTCACGATGGACACCCTTGTTGTTCAGCTATACACTTCCCACTATCTGGGCGTGTTCGGGACTTTCACCCGTTAGAGCGCGCCCATGGCGCGCAAACTAAACATAAAAGCCCTTTAAAGAGGGCTTTTATATATTAATCACAAATCACTTATCACAAATCACAAGTGATTAATCACAAATCACTTGTGATTTGTGATTCTTAATGATACAATATTACTATGTTTTAGCTTTAAAGGCTCGTACAGACTATATGTTTTGTGCGGGCTTTTTTCATACCCGAAAAAATTTAAAAAATTTTTCAAAAGAGGTCATTAAATCACACCTAGCTGTCCTTATATGGTGCGGAAAGAGGGATAAACACTTTTCAAATCATAAAGGAAAGGAGGTGAGATTGATGAAACCGTCTGACTTCCAGAAAACAGTTCAATGTCGTTTTGAAAGTTGTTTAAAGAAAGTTGTCCGTAGTGTCGTGAAAGATTATTACAAGGAATTAAACCGTCGTAAGAATAAAGAAATATCTTTCAGCGAATTGCCAGATGTCCTTGTTGATAAAATGGCTGTTTGGGACGACTACGAAACAGATTATACAATCTTTTCAGTATGTGGCATTGATATTCGTGTCCTTGATGATGAATTGGCAGAAGCCTTGAAGAAACTTCCAGAAAGAAAACGCAATACTCTGTTGATGTATTACTTCTTGGAAATGACAGAAAGTGAAATTGCCAACTTGCAGAAAATCACGCAAAGCGGTGTATTTAGAAACCGACATCACGCTTTGGAAACTATGAAAAAAATACTCAAGGAGGAACATTAGAAAATGAAACAGTTATTTAAGAAACCGTCTTATTACTTGATTTCATCAGCTATGGACGGAAACGAAAAAGCGATTGAAAAATTACTGGCATTTTATGACCCTTACATATCAAAGTGCTGTTTGCGTTCACTTTATGATGAATACGGCAATGTTTATATCGTTGTAGATATGGAATTAAAAGGACGTATCAGAGAAGCACTTATCAAAATGATTTTAGGTTTTGATATTGAAGATATGGACTTAGAACCAGAAGAATAAGCAGTTTTTAGCGGAGCATGATTTAATATCCCCCTCTTTCCTGCTCTGCCACCTGCTTTTATATGAAAGCAACACGCTTTCACCACAGCTCTTTGACAACTGAATAAAGCAGACAGATACGTTTGTGAGATGGCGAGCCACGGGGACTGTACGCCACGACCTTTTCAAAAGAAAGCGAGCGACCCACGCAGTGATCCGAGAGCGACTGTTGGAAAAGTTGTTTTGCCACGACCTATCCTCACAGAATAATGATACGTCCGCATGGTGCGGTTCTGCCCACAAGAATGGGAATAGTTGAGATACTAATGGAGCTTTCCAAAGCCGTCTGCCTGCTTGTAAAAAACGACACACAGTAAAGGGGGGTGCATAGATTATGAACAATACTGATGTGCCTATTTGGGAAAAATATACGCTGACGGTTGAAGAAGCGTCCAAATACTTCCGCATTGGCGAAAAGAAATTGCGTAAATTAGCCGAAGAAAATCTTGACGCTGGCTGGGTTATCGTGAACGGCAACCGTATTCAGATTAAGCGAAAACAATTTGAAAAAATCATAGATACATTGGACGAAATCTAATGTCATTGAGCCGTAGATATGGTATAATAAATATAGCGTATCACGGCTCGTTCCATGACGGAAAGGAGCTTTACACTATGTCTAATGTAAAACGAAAAGACAGTAAAAATCGCAATTTGCGTAATGGAGAGAGCCAGCGAAAAGACGGAAGATACGTTTATAAATATACCGATATATACGGAAAGCCACAATTTATCTATTCTTGGAAACTTGTACCGACAGACAAGACACCTGCTGGAAAGCGTGATGATATATCGTTGAGGGAAAAAGAAACACAGATTAAAAAAGACCTTAACGACGGTATCGATACAGCAGGCGGTAAAATGACAGTCTGCCAGCTCTACGACAAGAAGAACAGCCAAAGAAAGAACATCAAGAGGGCTACTGAAAAAGGACGACAGTATCTTATGAACGCTCTGAAAAATGACCCATTGGGTATGAGGGCGATTGATACTGTTAAGCAGTCGGACGCTAAAGAATGGGCTATCAGAATGAGCGAAAAAGGATACGCCTATAAAACGATTGATAACTACAAGCGTTCCTTGAAAGCGTCATTTTACATGGCGATACAAGACGACTGTATCAGAAAGAACCCGTTTGAATTTAAGCTAAGTGATGTTCTGGAAGATGATACGGAGCAGAAAGTTATCCTTACACCAGAGCAGGAAGAACGCCTGCTTGCCTTTATGGAAAAGGATAAGATTTACAGCAAGTATTATGATGAGGTTGTGCTTCTGCTGGAAACGGGACTTCGTATTTCTGAATTTTGCGGACTAACGACGCATATTGATATGCAGAACAGAATACTCAATATAGACCACCAGTTATTGAAAGACAGCGAAATCGGCTACTATATTGAAACGCCAAAGACCAAAAACGGAAAACGAGAACTTCCATTGACAGAACGGGCTTATCAAGCAATCCAAAGAATACTAAAGAACAGAGGAAAGGCACAACCGTTGATTGTAGGTGGTTATAGCAATTTCCTATTCTTGAACCGTGAGGGCTTACCTAAAGTTGCAGGAAACTATGAGGGCATGGTGCGAGGACTAATTAAGAAGTATAACAAGTATCACACGGACAAGTTACCGAACATCACACCACATTCATTCCGACATACTTACTGTACGAATATGGCAAACAGAGGAATGAACCCAAACACCCTGCAATATCTTATGGGACACGCTAACATAACCATGACACTTGGCTATTATGCACACGGTACATTTCAATCTGCAAAAGCAGAACTGGAAAGACTGGCTTGTTAATATCGGAGCTTATATTTACTACTCATTTACTACTTTTGGTTGCATTTTCATGCTGGTAAATGCCAGCTTATGCAAGGTATCTTCCAAAAAGAAAATACCGATAAAGCCCTAAAATACGGGATATATCGGCATTTACCAACTTATGAAAAGATAATCAGAAATTTAGTAAGTTTTTCTATCTAAAAAATCATCATTTGGATATTGTGATAGCAACATTGCAAATACTGGTAAAGGAAACCTATTGATTAAAAGGTCAAATTCATCTGCGTAAAGTTCCGTATCAGACAATATATCCAGTAAATCGGCAAGGGAGTGTACCTCATCCAAAATAAGTGCTATTTTTTCTTCGCTGCTGTCTGTCTGCAAAATCCTTTCAACTAATTTTTGATATGCGTTATCGTTCATTCTATCGCCATAGGAAAGGATAATTTGAGGTTCCTGCTCCGGGTAGGTGGGTATCAAAAACACCTTATCAAGCGTTTCCATCTTTACCGCATTTAGAATTGTAGCGGTTAGCTTTGGTATGCACAAAGACGCATACTGTATGGAAATCTGTGGTAAGTCGATTTTTTCATTTAGGCAGAAAAGAGCTTTTTTTAGGCAACTTTGTACTTCTTTTTCCGATTGACCGGAAAACAGCCGATACAAAAAGGAAATATCGTGTTCAGTTAAATCAAGCCGTTTCGGGTTCCGCTCTTGTATCATAAGCCCAAGTGCGGATAGCAGCACTGGCTCGAAAATGTTTAGCGGAACGCTGCGGTAATCCTGTGTAAGCCCACATAACAAATGGTGTATATCCTGCGGCGCAAAGCACACGCAAAATGCGTTTTCCGCTTGAATACAGCGCAAGTATTTTTCGATAAACTCGATCCCCTCTAATTCTGGCCTCCCTAAAAAAATGGGATAGTCAGCCGTTATGTGTATCTCATGGGCGGCAAACTGCGGGCGGTATAATTTGAAAAATCCATTGACACCGTCGGCTACGGTAGAACGGTAATAAACATTTGGCGTATCAAGAAGATGATCTAAAATCCTTTTTTGCAAATGGCGGGAAACAGCCATTTTTCGGCGTACAAGTTTCAGACCATTTTCAAAAAGCAATTTCAACGGTTCCGATTTCAGTACATCTACTGCCTGTTCTGGCGTTTGATATGACTTTAATTGTATGCCAATCACAAACAGGATAGAGGTCATTATATCCTGCGCTTTCTCTGTGGGAATAGAGCTGCTTTCGCCCTTGCTCCACTTATCTGTCTGCTCGGCAAGTATTAAGAGTAAGTCCGTCTGAACTGCGGATAACTCTTTTTCCGACAGCAAACCACAATAGCAGGCTTGCTCTATGAGAGATTGAAAGTAGTATTTCGAGTTTAACATTTCTTCTTTAATCGGGTGAAGTATGTCAAGTGCTTCCATTTCAATCCTCCTTGAATGTTTTTATCGTTTTGCCACAATGAATATGCTCGGACAATCGGAGTGCTTCACCTGCAAGCAATTCCAATGAACCATGACAGCGATTGTTAAAGGCGTTTTTCATAAACTCAATAACGTCATCATCTGAAATGGTGTCCCATGTGTTATTCTTCAAGTCATAGAATAAGCTAATCAATTCATGCAAAGTATCTTCATAGGTGTCTTTGTCAACATAAGGCGAATTACAAAAGGCTAAAATCAGTTTGTCAACAATGCCCCCGTTCAATTCGATACGCTTATTTTCTTTCAATGCGTTTGTGCGTGTTTGTACTAACGCCAATGCCTGTTGTTCGGTTAAAACCAAACCGTATTTCTTGATTTCTTCATTACAGGCAAGTATCTTATCTGTCGCCTGCCGTTCCATAAGAGAACTGTTGATTGCGACAAGTGAAAAATCTGAATTGTAATTATTCATCATATCCCTCGCTTCCCTAAAAAACAGGCAGAGCCGATAATCAAATAGATTTATCGGCTCTGCGTCTGTGCGTCTGGCTCTTTTATAAGGCTCATATTTAATTGTTTCACATTGATTAGCGTTACTTTCTTGCACTTCGGACAGAAAAGAGGATAGTTTATCAAAACCGTATCTTCCCGAACTTGATTACGGGTTTTCCCTCCACATATAGGACATATTAGCCAACTGCTTTTTTTCATCAAATCCGCACCTCCAAAATAGAGTTGATTAGTTGCTTAAAACCATAATCTAAAAGCTCATTCTCAGAGATAGAAAACTGTTTTGATATGAATTGTCCTTTTGTCTGCGCAAGCGTAAGAAACGAAGTAATGCTTGACCACAAAATATAAACGGTCAGCATAGGGATTATATCTTGCCGCACAATACCTTTTTCTTTTCCATCTTCAATAAATGCGGCAAGAATGGTGTTGATTTCTGTTCCTAACAATAGAATGTGCTTAACCGTATCAGAAAGGTTTTCAAAATCAAAATTAGCCGTATTTGCACGATTTACATTGTCGGCTGAATGAGAATATTCGCATTGATATTTGCTCATTGCCATACAGATCGCTTTGTATTCTGTTATAAAATCCTCATTGAGATTGATTGCACTTTCAATGTCCTTTTTTAATTCGATCAACCCCTTTTCGACGATATGGTACAAAATATCATCTTTGCTTTCGTAATAGGCATAAATAGTACGCCGACTGTATTCAGACGCTTTTGAAATATCATCTATTGTTGTTTGCGAAAACCCCTTTTCTGAAAAGAGTTTTTCAGCAGCCTTCAAAATCTGTTCTCTGTGCAATGCCGCAACTGCTTCTTTCTTATTTTCTCTGCCCATGTAAGTAACTCCAATTCTATATAGTATACTATAAATATAACCATATTTTAAAGAGATTTGCAATAGACTTCTGTGAGAATAATAATTTAGAATTGCAGCGCAAATACGCTGCAATTCTTTGCTTCATAGGTAAAGAAACACGCAACAAACGGCCCTGTTCCAGCGGGATATGGAGTGAGAGGAAGGAAAGGGTTTGGGATATTCCCAACAAGCGAAAAAGGGCAAACGGGTACTCGTTTGCTGTGCTTGCTCCCTGCTCAATATCAAGGAAAGGACGGAAAGGAATGGAACAGAAGCGAAAAGAGGAAAGCGGCGGTTTTCTTCCCAAACGGGGCAATCCATTAAGCGAAACTGTCTGCTACAAAATCGGCGGCACGATCTACGAGGTGGAAACCTCCTGCGGCGGCTCTGAACCGCTTTACAGCAAAATGAAACGGCTCATAAAAGCAGAAACCGGCAAAACGCCTGCTGACAAGGAAAAGAAAGAGCGTTATAATGACGGTAGCAACCTGTTTGTCGGGCGTTCATTACAGGAGGAATGAACACATGACGAATACAATTTATCCCGACAACATCACCGCTTTATACGCCCGGTTAAGCCAAGAGGACGCGCTCGACGGGGAGAGCAATTCCATAGCCAATCAAAAGAAAATCCTTTTGAAGTACGCCACAGACAACGGCTTTTCCAATCCGACGTTTTTCATTGATGATGGGGTGTCTGGGGTAACGTTCGACAGGCCCGGTTGGAATGAAATGATACGCCTTGTAGAGAGCGGAAAGGTCAAGACGGTTATCGTCAAAGATTATTGTGCGATAATAGGACTAAATCAGAAAGACCTTGAAAATCAAGGCATTCTGGCTTAGTCCCTTCTTTTTTTGACCGAAAACAAAGGACTTTCACAATAATCAAGCAAGCCGGAGGGTGCTGCTGCACACTTCCGGCAGAAGGAGGATATAGTGGGTGC
>NZ_JACRST010000016.1 GCF_014384885.1 Ligaoa zhengdingensis | reverse complement strand
GTTCGCCTGATCGATCAGGGACTTCAGGAACTCTTTGTCCACCTCATTCTCCATGACCGACACAATCGCGTACATCACATCTTCATACGCCGCATCGATATCCTCCTGGGTCGCTTCGGTATCTTCAATCACGAGGTTTGCAGCTGCAATCGCCTCTTCCAGGGCTGCCTTCGACTCGTCGGTGAGATCCAGAGTCTCGTCGCCCAGCAGCGCATTCGCCAGCTCAACGGCCAGTTTCAGCGCACTCTTGTCCGGTGCATACTCCAGGCCGTCGCGCGCCATGACCAGATCGAGGTATGCACTCAATACATCCTCCTGGGTCGCCGCGTCGCTCTCAATCACGTCTTTCGCAGCAGTCAGCGCTTCGTCGAACGCCGCCCAGCTCTCCGCTGTGAAGCGCTCTTCCTCATACACGCCGTCAACCGCCGCGATCAGCGCTTCCAGGTAGCTCTTATCCACATCCGAGGGTTCTTCAGTGACATAATCGCCAAACACCTGGAATTCAGAGACCGCCAGTGCATAGCCATCCGCAGCCTGCATGACAAAACGCAGCTTACTGGTGATCACTTTATCAAATATGATGGCGTTTTCGCCCTGTGTCATGGTTTCTTTTCCCGCCAGCATCTGATTCTGTGCGGAAATCCAATCGGAGCCGTCCCAATATTGCAGGTCAAAGTCCTTTGGGGGCTGGCAGCCATGATCGGTGAATACATGAATTGCGATACTGCCTGTTTTAACATTCCTGCCAAAATCCACCCCGATGTGGTCGCCGGGGCGCTGTTCGCCGGACTGCCAGTTGGTCCAGGAATTGTTGGGCTCGGTGATATCGGTGTTATCGTCGATGATATTCCACAGCCTTTTAGGGACATTTTCGAGTGAGAAGGAGGCAAACGGCTGCGGATAACCGGTCAGGGAATCGTTGACCGCAATGCTGCCGCTCGATTCCTGCCCCGGAATCAGCTCGCCGATCAGTTCACCGTCGAGCGTCTGGTCGGGTGCAAATTCATCCGACTCCATATATTGCAGGATGCTGGAAAGCAGCTGTTTGGCCTCGGGTTTGCCGGCGTTCCCCCTGGTCAGGTCGATCGAGCAGACCAGCAGGTCGCCGCCGTCCACCTTGCCCTCAAAAATGAGGCCCAGCTTGCGGTTGTTGGCCGCGCCATCCACCGTTTTGTCGTTGCCGAAGTTGTCGATCGCCTGCAAAATCGGCCGGTAACTCAAATCGGTGTCGTCCAGGATGATCGGCCGGGAATTCTTCACCAGATTCCACCACTGCCAGTTGGAATGCGACTCGGTCGGGAAATCTGCGAAGATCGGATGGGTTTCATCGGTGACAAAGCCCATGGTGTTGAAGGTGGTGGGGAACCACATGCCCGACCAGAAGGTGGGGGTGAAGTTGCCGTTCACACTCTTGGGCAGCGCGGTCGGATTGATCTTGGGGAGCAGCAAAACCTTTCCGCCCTCCGCAAGCCGCTCTTTGACCTGGCTGTTGTAGCTGGATGCGATCATGATATCCGCCGAGCCTGTGGTGTCAATTTCGGCGGGGAATACCCACACGTCGTATTCGTTGGAGAGGATGGGGTCGCCCACCAGGCCGACCTCCAACTTGATCTGCTCCGCATTTTTCAGAGAAGCAAGGGAAGCGGAAACCTCCCCGATGGTGGTCAGGCTGCCCTGCGGGAGATCCATCGTTTCCCCTTCGCCCTGCGCGATGACCTCGCCGTTCTGATGCTTGAGCACCCAGCGAGCTTTCACGCCGTTCAGGTTGCCTTCGCCGTAGTTAGCAATCTGAATCTGGGCGGTAAAGGTCTGGTCGTTGGTCCACACATACTGCGGCATCAACGCCAGTGCGGTGACAGCCGAGTTGTGCCGGATGAACTCCTCACCGGAGGGCATACCGGGCTTTTGCTCCATAAAGTTGTTCAGGATGCCGACCAATGCCGACCCCTGGCCGGGAAAGTCCTGCAAACCGAGCAGCTGATAACCACCCTGGTTGCTGGTGCGCAGCGCGGCTTCGACCTCGGCGCGGTAGCAGATGGCGGCCAGAGCGCCGGACGCCTCGGCAAACGCCTTGTTCTGATCGCCCATACCCTTGCTCTCCAGGCTCGCCTTGGCAATCTTCAGGTTGCGCGCGTCAAACACGCCGGTGTATTGGTCGATCTGATCAAAATCGGGGTACTGCTGGAACTGCCCGATCTCGTGGGAGACAAAGGGGATTTCGAGGCCGTCGATCGCCCCGAAGTAGGTGCGCGTGGTGGCTGGAGTTTCCGTATTGATGAATCCGGCCGCTCCGTTCGAGCCGCGGATCTGGCCGTCGCCCTTGTTGGAGGAGAGGCTGATCCAGAACTGGTCGCCGGGGTCGTAACCGGAGCCGCCGCCGCAGCGGTTGTTGGAACCGGTGGCGAACAGGCGGGTCGGGTCGAGCTTTTGGAGGTCATTCAGCAGAACCACGGAGTCGCTCTGCGTGGGGAACATCTCGTTGCCGAAAGTGAAGGTTGTGAAGGAGGGATGACACGCCATCTCTTTCACAATCCGTTTGGATTCCCGGGAATAGAAGGAGTTTTCCGAGCTGCCCGCAGCAAACGGGTTGCCCGTAAAGGCGTACAACTCCGGCTGGAGGTACATGCCCAGCTCGTCCGCCGCTTCATAAGCAGCTTTGGGCGGCGACCAGCTGTGGAAGCGGTAATGGTTGAGCCCGTATTCCCGCGCCGTGCCCAGCAGCTCCAACCAGAATTCTTTCTCCATCGGCGGATAAGCGGTCAGCGGGAACACCGCGCAGTTCGCCTCGCCGCGCAGGAAGATCGTTTTGCCGTTGATGATGAAGTGATCCTCGTCGGCGGTGAATTCGCGCATACCGCTGGTGGCCGTTTGCGTTTCAGAGATGTCGCCGGCGGCCAGCGTGACAGTGAAATCATAGAGGGCGGGGTCGAATTCGTCCCAGAGGTAAACGTTGTCGCCCATGTCGTAGCGGAACTCCAGAGGGGTCGTTGTATTGGCGGCTGCCGTCCCTGAGAAGGTCTGCTGCGCCACAACCTGCTCCGGTTTTTCGGTGTTGCGGCTCTTCGCGCTCACACTCACCGTCACATCCGCATCCGCATCGGTCAGGTTGCCCACATCCAACTGGATGCGCGCAACATTCACCGTTTCATCTTCCGGCGAACGCTTGTCGGAATAGATGCGCAGATCGTCTATGTAGACCGGCTCCTGCATCTTGAGCGAAATCTCGCCCACAATGCCGTTCCAGTTGCCCTGGGTCTCCTCCACCACCATATGGGAGCGCCAGGTTTGCGTCTCATAGCTGCTGTTGTCCACCTCTACGGTGAGAATGTTTTGCACCGTCGGATCGAGGCCGGTGAGATCGAAGGTCTGCGCCACGCCCAGCGCGTCGCTCTCGCCGACGAGGATGTCGTTAAGCCAGACCTTTGTCTTACGGGTGCGCTCCAGGGCCAGGGTAACTTTTTTACCCGCCCAGTTGTCGGGCACTACGATTTCCTTCTGATAGGAGGCCTTGCCCACATAGGTATAACGCGGGGTCAACCGGGTTTTGTCGGTATAGTTGTTGTTGATGTTGCCCTTCTGATTTTCGTCCATGGTGCCGGGCAGGCGGACGGTATCTTCAAGGGTCTCACCGGATGAGAAAGCGCCCATCTTAAATCCCCAGACGCCCGCCAGGGAAATCTCCGAGCGGTTGATCTTTCCTTCGATCCGCTCAACGGCCGCAGTCAGCTGCTTATAGGCGTCATGAACCGCTCTGCCCTCCTGCGCGGCATCCATCACAGAAGCAGCATTCTCAATCGCGTTGCTGAACGCCTTCAACTGTTCCTCCGTGGGGCCTGCGCCCTCGGCGCTTTCATGCAGCTGCTGCGCCTTCTCGATGAGCGCCCCGAGCTGCGCAAGCGTATACAGGATACGGTGGCTCTCCAGCTCATCCTGCGCATCGGCGAGCGCTTCGATCGCCTTCACAAGCTCGCTGTCCTCCAGGCCGGAGAGGTTCAAAACCGCTTCCGCGTCGTCGATCGCCGCGAGAAATGCCTCGACCGCCTCAGCCGGGAACTGATCGGCGCCGGTGCCAATCGCGGTGCTGCCAGCTACCTTGCGCGCGGCCAGAATACCCTGGTAGAGTTCCATCCACGCGTCGCTCTCGCTTCCCTTTTCAAACCAGGCGGTCAGCTCGGCGATCGCGGAATTTTTCCCCGACTTATCCTGGAGCGATTCAATCTTGATATACCGCGCAGGCACGCTTTCGGGCAGTACAATCTGGGCGTATTCGCCCTTCTCAGGGATCTTCAGCGTCCATTTATCCGCAACCAGGGTGTATTCGTCATCCAGCTCGGTTTTGGCATACAGGTTGAACTGGGTGATCGCCATCGAGTCTTGATCCTGGCGCGGCAGGATATCGAGACCGGTGAGGGCGTACACGTGGCCCATGTCGATCTCGATCCAGTGAGGAAAGGGCGCCTGCGGCGTCCATTCGTTGTGCCAGAAGGTGTTGGTCAGGCCGTCCACGGCGAATTCCTTTACATAGCCGGGATTTTCACTGGAACAACCGATTGCGGTCATCCGCAGCACCCGTTCCGATTCGACCGGCTCGAACGAAAGGCCGAACCGCAACTCCGCTACCGAGGTGCAGAATTTGTCCGCGGCCTCCGTATACTGGCCCTTAATCAAAAATTTGATCCGTTTGGCGGTCACCGGCTCGACAAAGCGGGTGGAGACCTCGCTGCGTTCGTTTGTCATCGTCCATTTGGTCAGTTCCTTGACCGGTGTGAATTCCCCATTCGCACTGTCGCTCATCAGGAATTCGTAATCATTAATAAACTGGGCCGGATCGGTCCCATGGCCGCCGTCCAGGCGCGGCTGATAGGCGATTGTATCGATCTGCTGCGGCTCGGTAAATTCAATGATGAGCTCGTGCGGAAAGCCCTCCGTCGCTTCATCGTTCCACGGGCTGTGCCAGATGGTGGACGGGTCGCCATCCACCGCCTTTTCCGGTTCGTATCCAGCCGGGGCCTGTTTGTCGGCCGTGATGCTTTCAATCGCGCTGGACGGGATGAACGATATGTCCCCCCCAGCGGTGCTCACAGGCGCTGGGCTGGGCGATTTGGCTGCCCAGGCCGGCGTCGAGGCGCCGGCTGCAAGCGCAACTGCCAACAGGCCGGCGATGAATCGGTTGCTCCTCTTTTCCATTTATTATCCTCCTTTTTTCCATTTTGCTGTTGTGAGTACCACGTAATTTTTGCACATATTTTCACAGCTAAAAATGAAAATTATAGTACTTTTATTATACACGACCTAAATTTTCAAATGCGACCAAGAAATTATCAAATCCGATGCTCTTTTCCAATTGGACCTGGCCCACAGGCAAAAAACAGGCGCCATCCGCATATCGGATGGCGCCTGCCAAAGCGAGATCATATTTTAAAGGTCGGTTTCCTCGAGCAGCTCCAGGGTATCCAAGGAATACATCGAGGCCCTGGCGTCAGAGAAGAGATAGATGCGGTCGCCGATGTAGACGCCGCGCCGGATGTTTAAATTCTGCCGGTAGATCTCCCCCTCATCGGTGATTCCATCGCTCTGCGAGAGGTGGCCGACAAATTTGATCGACTCCTCGGTGACGCGGAACAGGTACAAGCCGTCAAAGGCGAACTTGTAGTTGCGCGACCACCGGTCGCCGCTGTTGTTGCCGAACTGCTCGTACAGGGTCACCGGGATGCCGATGATATCCTTGCTGGAGTAGTGGAGAAAGGCGCGGTGATCGTAGAGGGCGGGGGAGTAGCTGCCTTGGTCGCCCAGCCGGTAGACTTCGGTTTCACGCGGGTTGGTCGGATCGCTCACGTCGAACAGTGAGAGCTTGAGCCCCTGTGTGGTCACGCCGCCGTCCTCGGTGACTGCGGTTTCGTAGCCGAACCCGAGCAGGGTGTTTTCCCCGATGGGGTGCAGGTATTCCGAAAAGCCGGGCACTTTGAGCTGGCCGAGCAGCACCGGATTGGCCGGGTCGGAGAGATCGATTGCAAACAGCGGGTCCACCTGTTCAAAGGTCACGAGATAAGCGATGTCGCCGATGTAGCGCACCGAATAGATCGACTCCTCAGGGGCTAGCCCCATGAGGCTGCCCAGATGTTCTAGATATTCATCTAGAACATAAATGTTGTTATCGGTGACCGTTCGGTAGGGGTCGTCTTCCGGTGAGATTGAGCTGGTGTCCGGATTCACTTCGGCGATATCCTCCTCCGCAACTTCCTCGATATCGGGTTTCGCGGGGGCTGCCATTCTGGCCCGCTTGCGCTCTTCCCGCAATCGCTCGTTCTCCTCACGCGCCTTGCGCGCAGCCTCGGGGTCGGCGTAGCGCTCAGTGGTGGTTGCGATGCGCAGCTCGCCTGTTTCGCCTTCGTCGAGGGCGAACTGCCCGTCGATGCGGCCGGGCACGCTGCCCTGTGCGATCAGATCGATATCAGTGCCGTCCACTGAGAATTTAAGCAGGGTGGTCTCGCCTGCTTCCATCAGGTAGTTGTCACCGTCATACCGGTATCCCGCCACATAGAGGTTGTCGGTGGACATATAAACGGTGTTCCCGCCGCCCAACACCGCTTTGGTGGTGCTGTCGTCCGGGTCATCCAGGCGCACCGCAGACAGCACGGTATAGTTGCTGTCGGTCACCTCGGCGGGGATGCAGATATCTGAGGCCGCCATCGTCCGCGGCGTTTGATCCACTGCGGTATCCAGCACGGATGGCACGAGCATGGCGTCGTCATATTCTTCATAATGGGGGTTGCAGGTGTTGGCGCTGCGGCTCACCAAGTAAACCACATCGTCCACCAGCCGGGAGGAGACATAATCCCCCTGCTGCTCGAATGTGCGCTCGTTCACCGGGTTGGCCGGATCGGAGATATCGTAGACATCCACGCTCACCGCGGAGGTCGTTCGTGTCCCGACCTGTTTGACCCCGTCGGTGTACAGGGCATACCGCGGGAGCTCCGTGAAGTTGTAGGTGTTGGACAGAACCGCCAGCTTGCCGTCGGCCAGGAAGAGATCGATGGGGATGACGTCCGGCTGGATGGAGATGGTCGAAGCGAGCGTCAGATCGTCCGCCGCTAAAATGCTGATTTGCGGTTCCTCGCTGCCCTGGTTGGAGAGGTAATAGATATATTCCCCGTCGGTCTTGACGATGTCCGCCTCATCCACGTCCTGGGTCTGCACATTGGTGCTGTAGACATCGCCGCCGCCCGGCGCGCGTTCCCCGTCCCCGCCGGCGTCGGGGTGGGAATCGGCCGTCATGCCGTTGGCCGCGCCGCTTTCAAAGCCGGTATCTACGCCCACTCCGCCGGTCATCGGGTCCGACTTCTCATTGGCTACTTCTTCTTCCATTGGTTCGGGCTCCCACGCCCGGGGCGCGTCGATCACCAGCTTGAGGGTCTCGCGAACCTGGGCATAATCGCTGGCGTAGTAGGAGCGCATCGCCTCAATGTGTTCGAGCAGTTCCGCGCCGGGGTCATCCTCGGCGGTTGCTGCCGGCGCGCTTTCCAGCATCATGGCGGAATCGCAGGCAGTTGCGGCCGAGGACATCAGCTCCTGCGGCGCAGGGGCCTGTTTCCCCATCTGGTGGCCGATGACCGTCCAATACAGGCCGCCGCCGAGCAGCAGCAGGAATGCCGCCGCATAACCGGCGGCCCGCTGCCAGGTGCGTGGACGCACCACCCGGAGCCTCGGCGATTTTTCATCATTTTCCATGCGCTGTATCAGCCGGGATGCGGTGACCGATTCCGGAACCGGAATTTCCCGATCGATCTGCTGCAACTTTTCGGATATAAAGTTCAGGTTTTCCTGGTCTTGCTCGTAAAAATCAGTCATCGTATCACCCCATTTCTATCATTTTGCGCATCTTAATTAAGGCCCTGTGAAGTTTGGAACTCACAGTGCCGTGCGGGCAGCCCAGCATCTCGGAAATCTCACGGGTGGTGTAACCCTGGATGGCGGAGAGGACGACGATCATCCGCTCCTGGTTGGAGAGCTTACCCAGCGCTCCCAGAACAATAACTTTGTCGGAGGTCTCCCGTTCGATGTCGGTATCTGCAGTAAAGTCGCTTACAAAGTCCTCGATATTCAGCGTGTTTTTGCGTTTGATCAGATCGGCGATCTTCCGTTTCATGCGCACCGAGAGGATGCGGAAAATCCACGCCTTGAACGCGGCTTCGTCGCGCAGGTTGGATATCCCTCTCCAGGCCTCCACAAAGGTGTCGGCCACCGCATCCTCCGCGTCATGCGCGTTGCCAAGTGTGTACAACGCGTACTTGTACAGCTCATCCTGCACCTGCTCATAGAGCAGAGAGAAACTCTCTGAACTGCCGGCCTTCGCGGAAGCAACCGTCTGTAGATCAATATTCAATTCACCACACCACACTTTATGGGTTACACTTACTAGGTGCAACCAGATTGGGAAATTGTTGCAAGGTTATGTACAATTTTTTATAAAATAAATTCGGGCTCGTCCTTTACAAAGCCCGCTCCGCGAAAAACGGCGAAAATCCTCGACACCTTGCTTTTTTTCATTATATCGGAAAAGCTGCGGCAAGTACAAGGCAATCATTTCCTGGGCAGGCGGACGGAAAGAAGAGTATGACCAGTCAGCCATTTGCATAATTTCGGGTGGCGGGGTTTGCCGCGGTTGCCCTGAGTATACGAATTTGCCGAGAAAGGGAAAAAGCGCATTGAATTTGGCGACCGGTATGGTACAATAGAATAGAATTGATTTTAATCAGTGGGGAGGGCGCCGCAATGCTTTTAACGAGCATACACATCGGGTATTGCTATCGGCACAGCGGGTCCCCCTGCGCGCAGAAAAATGCGGACAAGGCGGAGGTGTACCACCTCGGAAATAACAGCATCCTCGGGAGAGGTGCAGGAAACTGGTAACGGTATGGCTGTAAGCAGAGGCGCTTGCAGTCCTTTTTATTTTGGAAAGGAGCAAGAAACTATGGCGGAACAGAAAAAGGTAGCGGTCATCATGGGCAGCGACAGCGACCTGCCGGTGGTAAAGGCGGCGATCGACACCTGCAAGGAGTTCGGCGTCCCGGTGGAGGCGCATGTGATGAGCGCCCACCGAACCCCTGAGCAGGCGTGCAGCTTTGCAAAAGAAGCGCGCGCGAACGGCTTCGGCGCGATCATCGCGGCGGCGGGCAAGGCGGCGCACCTTGCGGGCGTGTTGGCGGCCCACACCACCCTGCCGGTCATCGGCATCCCGGTGAAATCCTCCACCCTCGACGGGCTGGATGCGCTGCTCGCGACCGTGCAGATGCCCAGCGGCATCCCGGTGGCGACTGTGGCCATCGACGGCGCAAAAAACGCGGCGCTGTTGGCGATCCAGATTTTGGCGGTCTCCGATCCGGAGCTGGCGGGCAAGCTGGACGCGATGAAGCGGAGGATGGCCGACGAGGTGATCGCCAAGGACCGCAAGCTCCAGGAGCAGCTTTAATTTAGCTGAATATAAAATTTTAAGATAAAGAAGGATGGAAGATTATGAAAAAATGTGAACTGCTGTACGAAGGAAAGGCCAAAAAGGTCTATACCACCGAGGACCCCGAGCTGCTGATCGTCGATTATAAGGACGATGCGACCGCCTTTAACGGCCTCAAAAAGGGCACGATCTTGGGCAAGGGCGCGATCAACAACCGCGTCACCAACCATCTGATGAAGCTGCTGGAGAAAAACGGCGTGCCCACCCACCTGGTGGAAGAGATCTCCGACCGCGAGACGGTGGTGAAAAAGGTCACCATCGTGCCGCTGGAGGTGATCGTGCGCAACATCGCCGCGGGCTCGCTGGCCAAGCGCCTGGGTCTGGAGGAGGGCTACAAGATGAAGCGCACCGTGCTGGAATACTGCTACAAGGACGATGCGCTGGGCGACCCGATGGTCAACGAGTACCACATCATGGCGATGGAGTACTGCACCAAGGAGGAGCTCGACCTGATCGCCTCCTATTCGCTCAAAGTAAACGAGGTGCTCACCGACTATCTGAAGGACCTCGGCATCGAGCTGATCGACTTCAAGCTGGAGTTCGGCAAGACCAGCGACGGCACCATCGTGCTGGCGGACGAGATTTCGCCGGATACCTGCCGCTTCTGGGACAGCAAGACCCATGAGAAGCTGGACAAGGACCGCTTCCGCCGCGACCTGGGCGGCGTGGAGGACGCCTACCACGAGATCATGAAGCGCCTGCTGGGTGAATAAGTCTGCAAGGGTGCAGGATGCACTTCGGAGAGGATGAAGAAATATGTTTGATACAATTCATGAGGAATGCGGCGTGTTCGGTATCTATGAAAACCACACGGCTGACGTGGCCGCTTCCGCCTATTACGCGCTGTACGCCCTGCAACACCGCGGCCAGGAAAGCTGCGGCATCGCGGTGAACGACGACGGTGTGATCACAGCGCACAAGGACGTTGGGCTCGTGCCGGACGTATTCAACAGCGAGGTGCTGGCCAAGCTGGGCCAGGGCCAGATGGCGGTGGGGCATGTGCGCTACTCCACCACGGGGCTCGCCAGCCGCAGCAATGCGCAGCCGCTGGTGGTGCGCCACATCAAGGGCACGATGGCGCTGTGCCACAACGGCAGCCTGGTCAACGCGCAGGAGCTGCGCGAAAAGCTGGAGCTCTCAGGCGCGATTTTCCACACCACCAACGATTCCGAGGTGATCGCCTACCTGATTACCACTGCGCGGCTCAAGGCGGGCAGCATCGAGCAGGCGGTGGAGCAGGCGATGAACGAGCTCAAGGGCGCCTATTCGCTGGTCATCATGTCCCCCAAAAAGCTGATCGCGGCCCGCGACCCGCAGGGCTTCCGCCCGCTGGTGATCGGTGAGCTCGACGGCAGCTATATCTTTGCCTCCGAGACCTGCGCGCTCGATTCGCTCGGCGCGCACTATGTGCGCGACGTGGAGGCGGGTGAGATCGTGGTCGCGGATGAGAACGGCCTGCGCAGTATCCGCACCCACTGCGGCCAGAAGACCGCCATGTGCGTGTTTGAATTCGTCTATATCGCCCGCCCCGACTCGGTGATCGAGGGCGCGTCGGTCCATCTGGCGCGCCAGCGTGCCGGCGCCTACCTCGCGCTGGAGCATCCGGTGCAGGCGGATGTGGTGATCGGCGTGCCGGATTCCGGCCTGGACGCGGCCATGGGCTACGCCAAGCAGTCGGGTATCCCGTACGGGATCGGCTTCATCAAAAACCGCTATGTCGGCCGCACCTTCATCCAGCCCACCCAGGCCATGCGCGAGCGCGCGGTGCGCATCAAGCTCAACGCGCTGGGCGCCTGTGTCAAGGGCAAGCGGGTGGTGCTGGTAGACGACTCGATTGTGCGCGGTACCACCAGCCGCAAGATCGTCGACCTGCTGCGTGAAGCGGGCGCTACCGAGGTGCACATGCGCGTCTCCAGCCCGCCGTTCCTGCACCCCTGCTACTTCGGCGTGGATGTGGACAGCCGCGACAAGCTGATCGCCTGCCGCATGACCCAGGAGGAGATCGCCCGGGAGATCGGGGTGGACAGCCTGGGCTACCTGAGCGTGGACAACATTACAAAAATTGCGGAGGGTGCGAAGTGTGACTTCTGCGTCGGCTGCTTCACCGGGAAATATCCGATCGATGTCCCCGCAGAGATGCCAAAATGCCGCTTTGAGCAGAAAATTTCGGAGGGAAAACAGCCATGAATAACAGCTACAGCAACTCCTACAAGGAAGCGGGCGTGGATGTGACCGCCGGCTACAAGGCCGTGGAGCTGATGAAACAGCACGTGAAACGCACCGTGACCCCCGGCGTGCTCGACGGCATCGGCGGGTTTGGCGGCCTGTTCGAGCTGGATCTCACCGATATCCGTAAGCCGGTGCTGGTCTCCGGCACCGACGGGGTGGGCACCAAGCTCAAGCTCGCCTTCCTGCTGGACAAGCACAACACGGTCGGCATCGACTGCGTGGCCATGTGCGTCAACGACATCGTCTGCTGCGGCGCGAAGCCGCTGCAATTCCTCGACTACATCGCCTGTGGCAAAAACGTGCCGGAGAAGATCGCTGCGATCGTCTCCGGCGTGGCCGAGGGCTGCGTGCAGGCCGGTTGCGCGCTGGTGGGCGGCGAGACCGCCGAGATGCCCGGCTTCTACCCGGCGGATGAATACGACCTGGCCGGTTTTTCGGTCGGCGTTGTGGATAAAGACAAAATCTTCGACAGCTCCGCCATCCAGGCGGGCGACGCGATCATCGCGCTGGCCTCGTCCGGGGTGCACTCCAACGGCTTCTCGCTGGTGCGCAAGGTGTTCGACATCGAACACTGCGACCTGTCCGCCTACAGCGCCGAGCTGGGGCGCGGCCTGGGCGAGACCCTGCTGACTCCCACCAAAATCTATGTGAAACCCATTCTGGAGCTCGCAAAAGCGGTGACCATCAAATCGGTTTCTCACATCACCGGCGGCGGCTTCTACGAGAACATCCCCCGCGCCCTGCCCGAGGGCAAGCGCGCGGTGGTCGAGCGCGCGGCGGTCCGCGTGCTGCCAATCTTCGACCTGATCGCCAAGGTGGGCGGTATCGACGAGCGCGACATGTTCAACACCTTCAACATGGGTGTGGGCATGTGCGTCACCGTGCCCGCCGCGCAGGCGGATAAGGCCCTGGAGGTGCTCAATGCGTGCGGCGAAACCGCCTATCTGCTGGGCGAAATTCAGGACGGCGAAAAGGGTGTTACGATATGCTGAAGATCGCAGTTTTGGTGTCGGGCGGCGGCACCAACCTTCAGGCGCTGATCGACGCGCAGGGCCGGGGCGAAATCCCGGGCGGAGAGATCGCGCTGGTGGTGGCCTCGCGGCCGGACGCCTACGCGCTGGAGCGCGCGGCGAAGGCGGGCATCGAGCGCGCCGTGGTGCGCCGCAAAGATTTTGACGACCCAGCGGCGTTCGACCACGTCCTGTGCGAGACGCTGCGTTCCCACGGCATCGATCTGGTGGTGCTCGCGGGCTTCCTCTCCATTTTGGGGCCCGAGGTCCTCGCTGAGTATGAACGGCGGATCATCAACGTGCACCCCTCGCTGATCCCCTCCTTCTGCGGGGACGGTTTTTACGGGTTGCGCGTACACGAGGCGGCGCTCGCGCGCGGGGTCAAGGTGACCGGAGCGACCGTCCACTTTGTCAACGAGATCACCGACGGCGGGGAGATCATCCTGCAAAAGGCGGTGGACATCCTGCCGGGCGACACCCCGGAAGCGCTGCAAAAGCGCGTGATGACCGAGGCGGAGTGGGTGCTGCTGCCCAAGGCGGTGGCCCTGTTCTGCGCGGGCGAACTTTGACTAGGGAGGAAAACCGATGAAAACAGAACAGCTTGCAATGCTTCTCAGCGAGAACAGCTACCCCGGCCGCGGCATCGTGATCGGCCGCAGCGACGACGGCGAGCACGCGGTGATCGCCTATTTCATCATGGGCCGCAGCGAAAACAGCCGCAACCGCGTGTTTGTCGAGCAGGGGGACGGCATCCGGACCCAGGCGTTCGACCCCTCCAAGCTCACCGATCCGTCCCTCATCATCTATGCGCCGGTTCGGGTGTTCCGCAATGAGGACACCAGCGTGACGATCGTCACCAACGGCGACCAGACCGACACCATCTACGATGCGTTTGCGGCGGGCAACACTTTTGAGGATGCGCTGCGCACCCGCACCTTCGAGCCGGATGCGCCCAACTACACCCCGCGCATCTCGGGCGGGGTGGAGGGCTTCGACTACAAGCTCTCGATCCTCAAGAGCGCGGACGGCGACCCGTCGAGCACCCGCCGCTACTTCTACGAATACCGCAACCCGCTGGCCGGCCAGGGCCACTTTATCCACACCTACCGCTGCGACGGCAACCCGATCCCATCGTTTGAAGGGGAGCCCGAGCAGGTGGAGCTCGTTGGAGATATCGACGAGTTCACCGACCTGGTGTGGAACAACCTCAACCCCGATAACAAGGTGAGCCTGTTCACCCGGTACATCAACGTGAAAACCGGCGAGGTGCAGACCCGCATCGTCAATAAAAATCAGTAGGAGGCGTTTGGATCAATGGCAAAGGAACTGGAGCTGAAATACGGCTGTAACCCCAACCAGAAGCCCTCCCGCATCTTCATGCAGGAGGGGGAGCTGCCGATTGAGGTACTCAACGGCAAGCCCGGTTTTATCAACTTTTTGGATGCGTTCAACAGTTGGCAGCTGGTGCGCGAGCTGAAGGCGGCCACCGGCCTGCCCTGCGCCGCCTCCTTTAAGCATGTCAGCCCCGCAGGTGCAGCGGTGGGCACTCCGCTTTCTGAGGTGGAGAAGAAAATCTACTTTGTAGATGACCTCGAGCTCTCCCCGCTGGCCTGCGCCTATGCGCGCGCCCGCGGCGCGGATCGCATGTCCAGCTACGGCGACTGGGTCGCCCTGTCCGACGAGTGCGACGAGCAGACCGCCCGGATGCTCGCCCGCGAGGTGTCCGACGGCGTGATTGCGCCCGGCTACACCGATAAGGCGCTGGAGATTTTAAAGACCAAGCGCAAGGGCGGTTACAACGTGGTCAAGATCGACGAAAGCTACGTCCCCGCGCCGATCGAGCACAAGGACGTGTTCGGCGTCACCTTTGAGCAGGGCCGCAACGATCTGAAGATCGACAGCGACATGCTCCAGAACATCGTGACCGACAACAAGGAAATCCCCGAGAGCGCCAAGCGCGACCTGGTGCTGGCCCTCATCACCCTCAAATACACCCAGTCCAACTCGGTCTGCTACGCCAAGGACGGCAAGACCATCGGCGTGGGCGCGGGCCAGCAGAGCCGCATCCACTGCACCCGCCTGGCGGGCAACAAGGCGGATATCTGGTATCTGCGCCAGCACGAGAAGGTGCTGAACCTGCCGTTCAAAGCGGATATCCGCCGCCCCGACCGCGACAACACCATCGACGTGTACATCTCGGACGATTACATGGACGTGCTGGCCGACGGGATGTGGCAGCAGTTCTTCACCGAACAGCCCGAGCCGCTCACCCGCGAGGAGAAGCGCGCCTGGCTGGATACCCTCACCGGCGTGGCCCTCGGTTCGGACGCGTTCTTCCCGTTCGGGGACAACATCGAGCGCGCCCACCGCAGCGGCGTGCAGTATATCGCACAGCCCGGCGGTTCCATCCGCGACGACAACGTGATCGAGACCTGCAACAAGTACGGCATCGCGATGGCGTTCACCGGCATCCGCCTGTTCCACCACTGATCGGCGGCGGATGCCGCACCAATTTTGGAATGGAGGGAATCCCCCTATGAAAATACTGGTAGTCGGCTCGGGCGGCCGCGAACACGCGATCATCCGCAAGCTGAAGGAGAGCCCGCAGGCGCCGGAACTCTATTGCGCCAGCGGCAACGGCGGCATCTCGGCGGACGCTGTGTGCGTGCCGCTCAAGCCCACCGACCTCGACGGGATCACGGCCTGGGCGGAGGAGAACCGCCCCGACCTGGTGTTCGTCGCGCCGGACGACCCGCTGGTGGCGGGCCTTGTGGACCGGCTGGGGGAGCGCGGCATCCCGGCGTTCGGCCCGCGCGCCAATGCCGCTATCCTGGAGGGCAGCAAGGTGTTCTCCAAGGAGCTGATGAAGCGGTATCATATCCCCACCGCCGCCTATGAGCAGTTTGACAACTCCGCCGACGCGATCGGCTACATCGCGCGCGAGAATAAATTCCCGGTGGTCATCAAGGCGGACGGCCTGGCGCTGGGCAAGGGCGTCATCATCGCCCAGACGATGCAGGAGGCGGAGAACGCCGTCGTCAGCATCATGGAGGATAAAATTTTCGGCGCGTCGGGCAACCACATCGTGATCGAGGAGTTCCTCACCGGCCCCGAGGTGTCGGTGCTGGCGTTCACCGACGGCCACTGCGTCAAGCCGATGGTCTCCTCGATGGACCACAAGCGCGCGCTGGACGGCGACGAGGGGCTCAACACCGGCGGCATGGGCACCGTTGCGCCCAACCCGTACTACACCCCGGCGGTCGCCGCGGAGTGTATGGAGCGCATCTTTCTGCCCACCGTGGAGGCGATGAACAAGGAAGGCCGCCCCTTCAAGGGCTGCCTCTACTTCGGCCTGATGCTCACCGCGGACGGCCCCAAGGTGATCGAGTACAACTGCCGCTTCGGCGACCCCGAAACCCAGGTGGTGCTGCCGCTGCTCAAGACCGACCTGCTGGAGATTGTGCAGGCTGTGGTCGAAGAGCGGTTGTCCGACCTGCCCATCGAGTGGGAGGACGGCGCGGCGGCCTGTGTCGTGGCGGCGAGCGGCGGCTATCCGCAGCGTTACCAGACCGGCTATCCGATCTCCGGGCTGGACAAGAACGGCCAGGCGGCGGGCGTCACCGTCTACCACGCGGGCACCGCGCGGGACGGCGATATCTACAAGACAGCGGGCGGCCGCGTGCTGGGGGTCACCGCCAAGGGCGCGACCCTCGAGGAGGCGCTCGAAAAGGCCTACCGCGCGGTGGACAGCATCCGCTTTGAGGGGATGCATTGCCGCACCGACATCGGCAAGCGGGCGCTCGCAGCGTCCAAATAATCCAGCAAGAAATATGCGGCGGAATCCGAAAATCATGCGGATCCCGCCGTTTTTTTGCATATTTTTTGATGCGCTGCCCATGCTAAGCATAAAAAACTGCGGAGGTGTCAGCATGGAAAAACGGGTGATCGCAGTCTTCTGTGCGCTGATCCTGTTGTTCAGCGGGGTGTATTACCGGGTGTTTTCACTCAGTCAGGGGGAAAGCCTCGCCCAGGTGGCGCGCAGCCAGAGTACCTATACGCTGGAGGTGGCGCATACGCGGGGGATGATCTACGACTGCAACCTTGTGCCGCTGGTCAATACGCGCATGGAGTACCGCGCCGCGGTCCTGCCGAGCCCCGAGGCGGTTTCCATCATGCAGCGCCTGATGCCCGACAGGGAGGCGTTTTTGCAGAAGCTGGAGGAGCAGAAGCCGGTGGTGCTGAGGGCGGCCGCTGATACCCAGGCGAACAGTGCGGTGCGGGTATTTGAGGTGCCGCGGCGGTATGCGGCGGTCCCTACTGCGGTGCATGTGATCGGCCATCTGCAGGACGGCGTCGGAGTCTACGGTATCGAGCAGGCGTACAACGATTTTCTGGAGGAAAACGGCGGAGTGATCGAGGTGCGCTACGCGGTGGACGCCACCGGGCGGCCGCTCTCGGGGGAGGCGCCGGAGGTGATCGATACCACGGCCGAGCCGAAGCCCGGCCTGGTGCTCACGCTGGACGAGCGCATCCAGGAGATCGCGGAAAAGGCCGCCAAAAAGCATGTGAACAACAAGGGCGCCGTGGTGGTGATGGACTGCAACACCGGCGCGATCAAGGCGGCTGTCAGCCTGCCTGCCTTTGATCCGGACAACGTGGCGGCGAGCTTTGAAAAGGCGGACACACCGTTTGTCAACAAGGCGTTTTCCCCCTTCAACGTGGGTTCTAGCTTCAAGCTGGTGGTCACCGCGGCCGCGTTGGAGAACGGCATCGAGCCGGGCGCGTTCGAGTGCACCGGACAGATCGACGTGGAGGGCCAGATTTTCCGATGCAACAACCACGATGGCCACGGCTGGGTGGATCTGCCGCGCGCGCTCCAGGTCTCCTGCAACCCTTATTTCATTCATCTCGCCGAGCGGGTGGGGGGAGAAACCCTGCGCGAAACCGCGATGCAGTTCGGTTTTGGACGGTCCAACCAGCTCGCCGAGGGCATCGAAAGCGCGGCGGGCAACCTGCCTGAGCCGGACGAGCTGCTCAACCCGGCCGATGTGGCCAACTTCGGCTTCGGCCAGGGCGTGCTGATGGCCACCCCGGTGCAGCTCGCGCGCATGGTCAGCGTGTTCGCCAACGGCGGATACCTGGTCTCCCCCCGGCTGGTGGAGGGCGTTTCGGACGCCAGCGGGACGGTTGTGGAACAGCCTGCGCCACGCTATGCCTCCAATCGCATCATCAGGGAGGAGACCGCCCGGCGGGTGCGCGAGCTGATGATCACCGTCGTGGAAGAGGGCAGCGGACAGCGCGCCAAGCCCGAGGTGGGCGGCGCCGGCGGCAAGACCGCCTCCGCCCAGACCGGGCAGTATTACGACGAGGAGCGCACCAACGAGATTGTGGAAGCATGGTTTGTCGGATTCTATCCAGCCCAGCAGCCGCGCTACACCATCGTGGTGCTTGCGCAGGGCGCGGACTCGGGCAGCACCTACGCCGCGCCGGTATTTAAGGAGATCGCGGATGGCATCGCAAATATGGATTGAAAAATACGGAGGTTTCCAGTATAATAAAGAACAGTGGCCAGCGGGCGGGTGTCCTGCAAATACGAAAAGAGGCTAAGGGGGTTTCTTCATGGAGAATAACCGGGAATTTATCATCAGCACCGATACCAATTCGGACCTGCCGTTTTCTTTCATAGATGAAAACAATATCAATCTGATGGGGCTGGGCTATACGATGGACGGAGTGACCCGCTTTAGCGACGACCGCACCATCGATCCGCACGATTTTTACGAGCGGATGCGCGCGGGCGGCATGCCAACCACCATGCAGATCAACCCGGAGCAGGCGGAAAAATCGTTCGAGGCGCTGGTGACGCAGGGCTTTGACGTGCTGCACATCGCTTTTTCGTCCGGCCTGTCGGGCAGCTACAACAGCGCTGAGATGGGCGCGGCTGAGGTGCGCGAGCGCTACCCCGAAGCGAAAGTGGTGGTCATCGATTCCTTGTCGGCCTCCTTGGGCCAGGGCCTGATGGTTTATTACGCGGTACAGCTCAAAAAAGCGGGCAAATCGCTGGAGGAAACCGCCGCATGGATCGAATCCCACCGGCAGAACTTCCTCCATTACTTCACGGTGGAGGATCTCAATCACCTCTACCGGGGCGGCCGCGTCTCCAAGGCGACCGCGGTATTCGGCACCATGCTGGGCATCAAGCCGGTGATGTACGTGGATGCGGAAGGGCACTTGGTCCCGATGGGCAAGGTGCGCGGGCGAAAACAGTCGATGCTGGAGCTCATCAACCGCATGGGGCCCAAGATGGAGGGGATGGACAACGAGATCGTGTTCATTTCGCACGGCGATGCGCTGGACGAGGCGAAATTTTGCGCGGAAGAGATTAAGAAAAAATATAAAATCAAGAATTTTCTGTTCAACTACGTTGGGCCTACCATTGGGGCGCATTCCGGGCCGGGCACCATCGCAATTTTCTTTTTAGGCAAGGACCGCACGGAAGGAAAATAACGACACCGCCCGTGTACGCATAGCGTTTTGACAGGGGTTTATACTAGACTGTGTACCGCAGACCTGCCCGCGGCGGGATTTGCGGTGCGCGGTCTTTTCTTTTTTGCAGAGCGGACCGCCATCTCAAACAGGATGGGGGAGAACCTACAATGGAGAGCAAAGTGGAAGCACAGGTGATCGGGATGCGCACCGAAGCGGCGGCCGACCGGGTGCGCGGCCGGCTGGAGTGTATGACCGGCGTGGACCTGGTGGAAACCTGCATCCGCACCGGCCAGGTAAACGTCTACGGGCACGACCTGGAGCGGGACGACGTCTATGACGCGCTGCGCGAAATCGGCTGCGAAACCCTGATTAGGGACTAGGCGCTGCTTGCAAATTCCGGCCTTTTTCTACAAGCGGGGGCGCACTGCGTGAAAACGCCTCGGAATACGGCAAGTGTTCCCGCGTTTTTTGCCTTGCGGTTGCTCGCTGTTTGCGAAAAATCCGTCGATTTCTCTTTTTAAACAGGACATGAGAAAAACCGCTTGTTTTCCGGTTCGGAAGCAAGCGGTTTTTTCATCACTGTTTTATTTGCAGTGGAGGTAGCGCTCCACTTCGTACCACGGCACCGGAAATCCCGCGCCGTGCGAGCAGAATACCGAATCCGAGGGGTTGGCGAGGTCGCGAGTCCGGTCGTAGGCGCGGCGTGCGATGACGTCGTCCGGATTGTGGCAGGGCTCGTACCCGTCCACCCGCAGGCTGATCGATCCGCGTCCGCGGCTGAAGGCGGCCAGGTCGCGGCCATAGCTCATCATCGTGGCCACCGGCGCGCGCCCGCGGATCACCGCCCGGCCGCATTCCAGCTCGGGCGGCTCGAAGCGGCCGGACATCCGCTGGAGGTCGGCGAGGACGCGCCCCACCAGCGTGGTGTCCACCGAGATGACAAAGGCGTAATAGGGCTCCAGCAGCAGACTTTTCTCCTGTTCCAGCCCCTGCCGGATTGCCCGGTAGACCGCCTGCCGGAAGTCGCCGCCCTCGGTGTGCTTGTCATGTGCGCGGCCGGTGAGCAGCACCACCGCGACGTCGGTGAGCGGCGACCCGGTGAGCACCCCGCGGTGCACCCGTTCAAACACGTGCGTCTCGATCAGCCGCTGCCAGTTGAGCGCGAGCAGGTCGGTCGGGCACTCCGAGCGGAAGGTGATCCCGCGGCCGCGCGCACCCGGTTCCAGGCGCAGGTGCACCTCGGCGTAGTGGCGCAGCGGCTCGTAGTGGCCGTATCCGATCACCGGCGCCGCGATCGTCTCCTGGTAGAGAATTTCTGGAGATCCGAACGAGACTTCGGTCCCAAAGCGGTCACACACCAGTTCGCGCAGCACCTCCAGCTGGATTTCTCCCATGATGCGCACCCGGATTTCCTGCAATTCCTCTTGCCATTCCACCGCCAAGGCGGGGTCCTCCTCTTCCAGCAGGCGGAACTGCCCCAGCACTGTGCGCGCGGGCAGGGCGCGGTCGAACTCCACCCGCGCCATCAAGGGCGGCGTGGGGCAGGGGGAGGACCAGGGCGGCTCCGCGCCCAGCGCGTCGCCCGGCCGTACCGACGCGAGCCCTGTGACAGCGCAGAGCTCGCCCGCGCAGGACTGCTGCGCGGGGACGTATTTGGTGCCGTTGTACCTTCGGATTTCGTTGACCTTTTCCGCGCCGACCGCGTCCTTCACCCGGAGCGTGCCGGACGTGACCTTGAGCAGGGCAAGCCGGTCCCCGCGGGCGTCGTGACGGACCTGGTACACGCGCGCGGCAAACGGGGCGTCGGCGTTATAACCGGTGTGGGTGAGCTTGTCCAGCCACTGCAAGAACGCATCGATCCCATCGCCAGAGAGGGCCGCCCCACAAAAGCAGGGAAACAACCGCCGCTCATGAACCAGCTCCCGCGCCGCTTCCAGCCAGGCGGCCTCGTCGAATCCGGCCCCAAGGTAGCGCTCGAGCAGATTGTCGTCCAGCTCGGCCAGCCGCTCGACGAGCGGTTCGGTGAAGCTGGCGGTGAAGTCGCAGACAGCGGGGGAGAACTTGGCCTGCAATTCCCGCTGCACCCGCTCGGGGTCGGCCCCCTCGCGGTCGGTCTTATTGAGGAAGAACAGCGCGGGCACCCGATAGCGCTCCAGCAGTTGCCAAATTGTTTCGGTGTGCCCCTGTACCCCTTCGACACAGCTCACCACCACAATGGCGAAATCCAGTACCCCCAACACCCGCTCCATTTCGGCCGAAAAATCGACATGTCCCGGGGTGTCCACCAGGAAATAACAGTTTCCACCGTAAGAAAAATGGGCCTGGTCTGAGAAGATGGTGATACCGCGCTCCCGCTCCAAGCGGTTGTGGTCGAGAAACGCGTCCCGGTGATCTACCCGGCCGAGGGTGCGGATGCTTTGGGTGCGGTAGAGCAGCTGTTCGGAGAGCGTGGTCTTGCCCGCATCCACATGGGCCAGAATGCCGAGGACCTTGTTCATCGATTCAGATACTCCAGAATCTCCGCGGCATTGGTGTCCGGCTTGGCCCTGGGGAATACCTTTTCAATCGTGCCGCCTTCGTCGATCACGTAGGTGGCGCGCACCACCCCCATGCTCACCTTGCCGTACATCTTTTTCTCCTGCCACACATCGTAGGCCTGGATGGCGGCGAGCTCTGGGTCGGAGAGCAGCACAAACGGCAGCTCATATTTGCCGGCAAAGTTCTGGTGGGATTTCACGCTGTCGCGGCTGATGCCGATGACCGCAACGCCGTTTTCGCGGAAACCGTCGTATGCGTCCCGGAAGGCGCAGGCCTGGCGGGTACAGCCGGGGGTATTGTCGCGCGGGTAGAAGTACAGCACCACCTTTTTTCCCAGAAAATCTGCGAGGCTCACCTCGTTGCCCTGCGCGTCTTGCAGGGTAAACTGCGGGGCCTTGATTCCAACAGCCAGCATATGGCATCGCTCCAATCGTTGTTTTTTCTATCAGATATTTTGCAGCTATTATACCACAAAATGCCTGTGAATCAAACAATCACCGAAGAATCCCGGTCGCCCAGCGGATATCCTCGCGGGTGACACAGGCCGCAAGCCGCAGAAACAAGAGATAGATCGCGGCGGCCAGGGCGATGTGTGCGGCCGCCTCGGTGACAGGCGAAGAAAAGGCCGTCCCCAGCAGGCGCAGCAACAGCCGTGAGGCGGAGGTTGCGCCGGCGACGCCGAACACCGGCTTGAGCACGCAATCCCACAGATTGATGCGGAACTGGGTGACCGAGATCAGGCGGTTGGCCGAAAGCGCGGCGTTGAGCAGTTCGGTAAAAAAGATGGTGATGACATAACCGGGCAGGCCCAGCCAGGGCACCAAAAAGTAGACCAGCACCACGCTGCACGAGGCGTCGATGATGTTGTAGCGCATCGAGCTCACCTGCTCGCCCAGCCCTTTGAGCATCCCGTCCACGGCGGTGTCGAGGTACATCACCGGGATGAGCGGGGCGAGGATGCGCAGATAGCCGGAGGTGTCGGTGTTGCCGTAGATGGCGGTGGCGAGCTCGCCGGAGAAGCTGAACATCGCCCCCGCCACCCCGATGGAGAAGAGCAGGGTGATCTGAAACACCCGCCCGGCGATGTAGTTGATGCGGATCTCGTGGCACTGGGCGCGGCACTCGGCCAGCTCGGGTACCAGCAGGCCGGACAGCGCCTGCAAAAAGGCGGCGGGAAACAGCAGGATGGGCAGTACCATGCCGTGCAGCAGGCCGTAGGAGGCGAGCGCAGCGTCCCCGGTGGCGCCGTGCCTGCGCAGCCCGCGCGGAATCAGCAGGTGCTCGATGGTGACCAGCCCCGAGCGCGCGTAGGCGGAGAAGGCCACCGGCAGGGAGATGCCCAGCATCCGGCGGGTGAGCCCGCCCGCCGGGGGGCGCTCCTTGCAGCGGTAGCGCCGGCTGTCCAGCAGGAACAGGAGCAGCGAATAGGAAAACGACGCGATCTCCGCGAGCGCGCCGCCCAACACAATGGCGAGGCAGGCGTATTCCAGGCCGTCGGGCGCGATCAGGGTGAGCCCCACAATGGTGAGTCCGATGCGTACGGCCTGCTCGAACACCTGTGCGGAGGCGCTTTTGAACACCCGCCGCACCGCGGTGAAGTAGCCGCTCACCGAGGAGGACATCGAAAGGAACGGCATACTGATGGCCAGCGCCCGCAGCGACGTGATGGTGCGCGCGTCCCCCAGCCAATGGGTGCCAATGTACTCCGCATTGCAGAACAGCGCCGCCGCGGTGGCGGTGCCGAATACGAGGCTGTAGCACAGGCAGCGGCGCATCGCCTGTTTGGCGCCGGCAGGGTTGTTCCGCCCCAGCTCCTCGGCCACCAGCCGGGTGGCGGCCAGGTTGATGCCGGAGCAGGCGAGGGTGACCGACAGGCCGTAGACCGACATAATCAGCTCATAGAGGCCCATGCCCGCCGCCCCGATTTTATTGGAGACATAGACGCTGAAGCTGACCCCGACCGTGCGCATCAAAAAGGAGGTGGCCGTGAGCAGCACCGCGTTCCAGAAAAACGCCTTGATTTTCTTCATTGCTTCACCCGCATCCGTTTGGTGTCGGGCCGCCGCCTGCGGCAAACAGGCCCTTTCGAGAATTTATATGCGGGGGAATGCTAGGAAAGAAACAAAGGGACGATCCGCACACACCGGCGCGGGCCGTCCCCTGATCCCAATGAGGTTATTTTAAAGTCTCCTGCTTGACCTTTTTGTCCACCACATGGCGTCCCGCCAGCTCGTCCAGCACGTCGGCCAGGGTGATGCCCTGATGTACCATCAGCACCAGCAGGTGGTAGGCGAGGTCGGCGATCTCGAAGATGGCCTCCTCGTTTTTGCCGCGGGCCGCGTCGTTCATCGCACCGATGATCACCTCGGTGGACTCCTCACCCACCTTTTTGAGGATTTTATCCAAGCCCTTCTGGAACAGGTAGGTGGTGTAGCTGCCCTCCACCGGGCAGGTCTTGCGCCCTGCGATCAGGTCGTACAGCGCGTCCATCGAAAAGGGACTTTTCTCCTCGCTCTGGTAGATCGTGTTAAAGAAGCAGCTCTCCTCCCCGGTGTGACAGGCCGGGCCGCTTTTGACCACCTCGACGGTGAGCGCGTCGCAGTCGCAGTCGGCGGTGATCGAGACGATCTTCTGCACATTGCCGCTGGTCTCGCCCTTGCGCCACAGCTCCTGGCGGCTGCGGCTCCAGAAGCAGGTGCGGCCCTCCTTCATGCTGATCTCCAGGCTCTCGCGGTTCATGTAGGCCACCGTGAGCACCTTCTTGGTGTAATAATCCTGCACCACGCAGGGGATGAGCTCCTGCGCGTCAAATTTGAGTTGTTCGATTCCGGTCATATAATCCAGCCTTTCGATTGTTTGTTACAGGCGCATCTCCACGCCCTGTTCGCGCAGATAGCGCTTGAGGTCGGTGATGACGACCTCCTTGTAGTGAAAGATCGAGGCCGCGAGCCCCGCGTCCACGCCGCTGTGGCAAAACAGCTCGGCAAAGTCCTCCCGCTTGCCCGCGCCGCCCGACGCGATGATCGGGATTTGCACCGCCGCAGCCATCGCGTCCAGCATTTCCAGGTCAAAGCCGCCCTTCACGCCGTCGGTGTCGATCGAGTTGACCACCAGCTCGCCCGCGCCGCTCGCCTCGCCCCGCTTGGCCCACTCGATCGCGTCGATGCCGGTGTCCTCGCGCCCGCCCTTGGCGAAGATGCGGAACATGCCGTCCACCCGTTTGACGTCCATCGAGAGCACCACGCATTGGTTGCCGTATTTGCGCGCCGCCTGCCCGATGAGGTCCGGGTTGCGGATCGCGCCCGAGTTGACGCTGACCTTATCCGCGCCGCATTTGAGCACCCGGTCGAAATCCTCCACGGTGTTGATGCCGCCGCCCACCGTGAGTGGGATGAAAATCTGGCTGGCGACCCGGCGCAGCACATCGGTGAACAGGCCGCGTCCCTCCACGCTGGCGGTGATATCGTAGAACACCAGTTCGTCCGCGCCGGTCTCGTTGTAGTAGCGGGCCAGCTCCACCGGGTCGGATACATCCTGGATGCCCTCGAAGTTTTTGCCCTTGACCACCCGCCCGTCGCGCACGTCCAGGCAGGGGATGATCCGTTTTGATATCATACGCACACCTCCGCGTCGGCCAGCCCGATGGCGCGCCTGAGGTCGATTGCGCCGGTGTACAGCGCCTTGCCGATGATCGCACCGTACATGCCAATCGAGGTGAGCTCGGTGATCTCGCGCTCGAACGACACCCCGCCCGACGCGATGATGCGGCAGCTCACGTCCTGCTTGAGCTGGCGGTAGAGCTCCAGGTTGGTGCCGGACATCGCGCCGTCGCGGGCGATATCGGTGTAGATGATGGTGGCCACCCCCATGCCCGCGAGGTCGCGGCAAAACTGCACCGAATCCACATCGCTGATCTCCAGCCAGCCGCGCACCGCCATCCGGCCGTCCCTGGCGTCCACCCCCACCGCGATGTGGGAGCCGAACTTGGCGAGCATTTTGGCGAGAAACGGCCGGTCGAGCGCGGCGGTGCCGAGGATCACCCGGTCCACCCCCAGGTCGAGGTAGCGGCGGATGCGCTCCTCGTCGCGGATGCCGCCGCCCACCTGCACCGAGAGGCCGCCCACCCGCAGGATGTCGCAGATGCTGTCGTAGTTGGAGAGCGCGCCGTCCTTGGCGCCGTCCAGATCGACAACATGTAGGTTGCGCGCCCCCTGCGCCAGAAAATCCCTCGCCACTTCGGTGGGCGAGGAGGAATAGACCGTCATCTTTCCGTAGTCGCCCTGGTGCAGGCGCACCACCTGACCGCCGCGCAGATCGATCGCGGGAAACAATTCCATACCGTCAACCTCCTATCTCGCTGAATGCCTTGAGAATCCGCAAGCCGGTCTCTCCGCTCTTTTCCGGATGGAACTGGGTGCCCATCACGTTGCCCCGCACCACCGCGCCGGTGATGGGGATGCCGTATTCGCTCACAGCCGCCACGCTGTCCGCACAGTCGCGGGCGTAGTAGCTGTGCACATAGTAGACATAATCGCCGGTGCGGCTGTAGCGCAGCAGGGGACAGTCCCGCACGATCTCCAGCCGGTTCCAGCCCATATGTGGGATTTTGAGCGCCGCCCGGTCGGCGGGGGACAGATCGTCTAAAATCGGCGCCACTCGGCCGGGGATCAGCCCCAGTCCCCTGTGCTCGCCGTATTCCAGGCTGGTGTCGAACAGCACCTGCATCCCAAGGCAGATGCCCAGAAGCGGTTTGCCCGCCTCTGCCTGCCCGGTCACCACCTCGTCCAGCCCCGTCTGGCGCAGCTTTGCCATCGCGTCGGCAAATGCGCCCACACCCGGCAGGATGATCCGGTCGGCGGCCCCAATCTTTTCTGCATCACCGGTCACTTCGGCGTCGAGGCCGAGGTAGCGCAGCGAGCTCACTAGGGAAAACAGGTTCCCCACGCCGTAGTCGATCACAGCGATCATACCTTTTTTGCCTCCTCGCGTTGCTGCAGCAGGGCGTTCAGCTTTTGCAGCATCTCTTCGATCCTATCATTTTTGAATTTAAAGCTGGATTTGTTTGCGATGAACCGCGCTGAAATCGGCACGATATCGGTGATGACCTTCAGGTCGTTTTCCTTGAGGGTGCTGCCGGTCTCCACGATGTCCACGATCACATCGGACAGCCCCAGGATGGGGGCCAGCTCGATCGAACCGTTGAGCTTGATGATCTCGATCTCCCGGTTGATCCCGGCATAGTAGTTTTTAGCGATGTTCATATATTTGGTGGCGACCCGCAGCACGCGGTCGGGCTGCTCGACATAGCCATTTTTCGCAGCCACCGCCACGCGGCATTTGCCGATGCCCAGGTTGAGCAGCTCGTACACATCCGGCGAGCTCTCCAGTAGGATGTCCTTGCCCACCACGCCGATGTCGGCCGCGCCGTGCTCCACATAGATGGCCACGTCGGACGGCTTTACCAGCAGGTAGCGCACCCCGTTTTCGGCGTTTTCAAACACCAGCTTGCGGTTATCCTCGTAGATGGCGCGGCAGTCGTACCCGATCTGAGAGAACATCTCATAGACCTTGTCGCCCAACCGCCCCTTGGGCAGCGCAATGTTCAGCATGTCGGCACCTCCCCAATCAGCGCGCCGTTTTGATAGTGCAGAATCTGTTTACAGCGGAAGCCCGGCGGCGCGGTGCGCTCCAACCGCACCCGCATCCCGGCCGAGATTTTTTCCTCCACCAGCGCGGTGAATGCGGCGTAGTCATCGATTTGGTCGTAGAGGATCAGCAGATCGGCGTCGTCTTCCGCCTCGCGCTGATAGAAGTGTTCCAGCTCATCCAGGTAGATGGCAAAACCCATGGCGCCCTTCTCCTTGCCGAACTTGTGCAGCAGGTTGTCGTACCGCCCGCCGGTGAGCACCGCGCGGGGGATGCCCTCGACATAGCCCTGGAAGATCAGGCCGTTGTAGTAGTCGAGGTCGTTGACCACCGAGAAATCGATGTTCAGCCTCTTGGCCAGCGGCGTGCCCGCAAAGGCAGAATAGAGGGTCTCCAGCTCGTCCAACGCGGCATTCATGCCGTCGGTCACAGCCAGCGCGCGGGCGGCGGGTAGCACCTTGGCGAAGCTTCCGTACAGCAGCGGAATCTGCATCAGGCGCTCACAGCAATCCGCAGGCAGGCCCGCGCGGCGCAGGAGCAGCCCCAGCTCAAAGCGGTCTTTCTGGCGGATGCAGCGGGCGATCTCCTGCTTCAGCTCCTGGTCGATCTCCAGCGGCTCGAGCAAGCCGGCCAGAAATCCCATGTGCGACAGGTCCAGCAGGTAGCGGTCGTCCACCGCCGAGAGACTTTCCGCGGCCAGCCGGATCACTTCGATCGCGGCACAGGCATCCAGATCGCCGATGCACTCCAGCCCGATCTGGCTGATCTCCTTGTAGGAGTGGGTCTGCCGCGACAGGCGGTAGACCTTTTCCATGTAGTAGAGCTTCTCAAAGCTGCCGTTCTTGTGGGCGTCCAGATTTTTGACGATCGAGAGAGTCACGTCCGGGCGCAGGGCGAGCAGCTTGCCGTCCAGGTCCATAAAGGTGATGATATTTTCGGTCTTGAGAAAATTTTTATTGTCTATATAGAGGCTGTACTCCTCGAATTTATGGACGCGCACCTTCTTATAGCCGTGCTGCTCGTACAATCCGCGCAGCGCAAAGGTCACGCGCTCTTCGTCCTTCAAGCGGTCCAGAAACAAATCCATGCCCACCATCCTTTTTTGTTTTTATCTACTATAGCACGCTTTACTATGGTAGTCAAGTAAAGCGGCTCGAAAAGTGGAAAGGGCGCATTCCGCGCCCATCCGCCTTATAGCTCAATCTTGGTCCATTTGTTGCTCGCAAAACGCAGCACCACCAGCACCAGACGGCAGACCTGATCCACCGCGAGGCCGATCCAGGCGCCCACCAGGCCGAGCCCCAAGGGGATGCAGAGCAGCCAGGAGACGAACGGGCGCAGGATGCCGATGCTCACAAACGAAACCACAGCGGTGTAGACCGTGTCGCCCGCGCCGCGCAGGCAGCCTGAGAGCAGCACAGTGGTGATCTGGCCGAGGGTGACGAACGCAATAATGATCATAAGCGGGCGGCCCATCTCAATAATTTGGGGATCGTTGGAAAAAAGCGAGACAAAAAATGTATTCCCTGCAGTAAAAAGGATAAAAAGAGCCACCGATATGGTGAAGGCAAAGCGTTGCCCCACTTTGGCGTAGATGATGGCCACATCCGGCCGCTTGGAGCCCAGGCTCTGCCCGACCAGCGACGAGGCGGCGATGCCGAGGCCGTCGCCGAACGAAAAGGAGATGTTGATGATATTCATACAGATTTGATGGGTGGCGAACGCCACGGAGCCCAACCCGGCCACAATTTTGGCATAGCTGAAGAACCCGAACCGCATAAACACCTGCTCGACCATAGCGCTTGCCGCCACCTTGGAGACGCTCTTGATGGTGCGCAGGTCGAAGCGCCACCCCTTGCAGACAGATAGCCTCAGGTAGCTGTCGCGGTGCAGCACCGATACCATCGAGATGACAAATCCCACGATGTTGCCGATGGTGGTCGCCACGGCAGCCCCCGCCACCCCCCACGCGGGGAAGCCGAAGTTGCCGCCGATGAGCAGGTAGTTGAACACCAGGTTGACCCCGTTGGCTGCCAGATTGGTGCGCATCGATATCTGGGTGTGGCCGATGCCCCGCTGCGCCGCGTTGATGGTGAGGCTCAGCGAGGAAAAAAAGTTGCCGATCAAAATAATGCGGAAATAGATCACAGCGTTTTCAATGATGTCATCTTGCGCACCCGCAAACAGGATAATTTCGTCGGCATAGACAAAGCCGAAGATGGTGAGCAACAGCGAGAACAGAGCACAGATCAGGATGCCCTGCTTGAGACAGCTCACTGCGCCCTCGCGGTCGTTTTCGCCCTTGAGCCGCGCCACCAGGGCGGTGATACCGATGTTGAGCGAAAGGATCACCGACAGGATGATAAACTTGGGCTGTGTGGTGATGCCGACCGCTGAAATGGCCTGCGGACCCAGCACGCCCACCATGATGGTATCGACAGATGCGATCAACGAGACCAGCACCGCCTCCACAGCGGAGGGCCACGCGACGTTAAAGTTGATTTTATAAGCTTGTGCGGTGGAAGGTATTTTTCCCAGCGCCTGACCGGGCTTCAACATCCGGTCAGTGGTATAAAAACGTTCCAACAGCTTGACCATGGCGTTAAAAATCCTTCTTTCCTGAACAAGTTAATATTTTCAGGCCGCCGGTTTCTTCGCCCTTCCGGACCCTTTCTTCAGCCCAAAGGGCCGTTCTGCCTTGGCTGCGACCTGGGAATTCTTCCTATCATAACTATAGCATATTCGGCCCTTCGGCACAAACCCAAACGATATGTTTGGTGTGCATTCACAGTTTATTAGCAATTCTAACAAAATGTTTATTTGATTTTTGGGCGATTTCACGTTATACTAAGCGAAGTCGGCGGAAACACACCGCCGCCGGTCCCAAATGAATTTGATTTTAAAGGAGTCTTTTTCCATGAAAAAAATTATGACCTTTCTGATCGCTGCGGCTCTGGCTGCCACGATGGTGGCTTGCACCGCCAATAATCAGAGCAGCTCTTCCTCTTCGTCCGAGCCGTCCAGCTCGATTTCCGAGTCCTCCGAACCGTCCGAGGACGAATCCTCGGAGAGCGAGCCGGAGGTTGAGGTGCCGGAGGCGAACAAAGCGCTGGGTGACGTCATCACCGCCGCCCGCGACCAGGAGATCAACGATGCGTTCGGCATCATCATGAGCAAGGATGACCCGCAAGCCCAGATGATCGGCGAGATGCTGGGCGTCAGCTACGACGACATGGAGGCGTTCGCGCTGAGCGTGTCCCCCATGAATGTCAAGGCGTATGGCGTAGCCATCATCAAACCCGTCGAGGGTAAGGGCGAGGCGATCGCCACCGCGCTGAAGACCTGGGTGGAGAATCAGCAGAAATCGTTCGAAAATTACCTGCAGGATCAGTATGAGATTGCCAAAGCGGCCACTGTGGAGACCCTGGACGACGGCACGATCGTTCTTGTGATGAGCGAGAACGGCGCCGATGTGCAGTCCGCCATCGTAGAAGGGCTGAAAAAATAAGCACCCCCGCCCAAAAATGGGCGCACAAAAACGGGAACCCACCGCATCGCCGGTGGGTCCCCGTTTTTTTATGCTCTGCGCGCTGTATCCATCAGGACGAGGATTTCCGCCTCGATGGGCATCGCGCGGATCGCCCCGCGCTTGGTCGTGACCAGGCTGGCGGCTGCGTTGGCAAACAACAGCATGTCGTCGAGCTGCCCCTCGGTCAGGTTGCCGATGCCGTATTCCAACAGCTTGGCCAGGCAGCACCCGCAGAAGGTATCGCCCGCGCCGGTGGTGTCGATGGTGTGCAGCTCTGTGAAGGCTGCACGCTGCGCCCTGAGCTCGCCGCAGTAGGCGTGCGCACCTTGTTTGCCCCGCGTCACAAATAGGATGCGCACCTGCGGGAAGCAGGCGCGCAGCGCGGCCTGGCCGGCCTCCAGATCGTCCAGGCCGGTGAGAAACGCGAGTTCTTCCTCCGCCACCTTGAGGATGTCGCACTGGGCCGCACCCCAGAGCATCTGCTCCCTGGCTTCGTCCAACGAGCGCCACAACGGTTCGCGCAGATTGGGGTCGAAGCTGATAAGCGCCCCCGCGGCCTTCGCCTCAGCCACCGCACGGACAGTGGCGCTGCGCGCGGGTTCGTCGGTCAGCGAAAGCGAACCGAAGTGAAAGATGCGGGTTCTGTGCAGCGCATCCAGGTCGAGTTCCCCGGGGGTCAGCTGGGTGTCCGCACCGGGGTTGCGGAAAAAGCTGAAGTCGCGGTCGCCGTCCGGCGCTGTCTGCACAAACGCCAGCGTGGTGTTGGCCTCCGGGTCGTCTACCAAGCCATGGCTGTCGATGCCCGCGCCCTCGATAGCTGCGCGGAGCATCCGGCCGAACAAGTCATCCCCAACCTTGCCGAGAAAAGCGGTTTTCCGCCCCAGCTTGGAGAGCATGGCGAGCATGTTGCAGGGGGCGCCGCCGGGGTTGGCCTCGAACAGGGGATTGCCCTGTTCGCTGCTCCCGTTGCTGGTAAAATCAATCAGCAGTTCGCCCAGGGCGACCACATCATAGCGCATCTTCATGAGAAAAAAGCCACCTTTCGGTTGAATACATATCCTGTAGCTCCATCATACGCCAATTTTTGTCCGTTGAAAAGAGGGGCGGCGGTAGGTCAGCGGATATGGAGCGCAAAGCGGTTGCGGTGAAAGGATAACACCCCTTCCTCGCGCAGCTTGCCCAGCACCGCCGACATGGCGCTGCGCTCCACGCAGAGATAATCCGCCAGCTCCTGGCGGCTGAACGGGATGGTGAAGGTGTCGCTGCCCTGCGCGGCCGCCTGTTCCAAGAGGTAGGAGAGCAGCTTTTCCCGGGTGGTGCGATTGGAAAGATGACCCATTCTCCGGTTGAGCAGGAGGTTTTTGTTGGCAAGCACCGCCAGCATGTTCTGGATCATCTGCGCGTGGAACGGACAGGAGGAGGGGCAGGTTTGGATCATCCTCCGGTAATCGATCGTCAGAACCGAGCACTCAGATACCGACAGGACGGTGACGGGGAGGGCCTTTACGCCCGCACAGACAAACGCTTCCGCGAACATCTCGCCGGGAACAAGCTCGGTCAGAATGGTGCGGCTGCCGGAGAAGTCCTCGCGGATCACCTGAGCGCGCCCGGCCAACAGGATACCGATCGTTTTTACCGGCTGCCCCGCCAAAAGAATGAGTTCCCCCGCGGCGTAGCGCTGCTGCCGGGCCTCCAGGCAGGCGAGCATCTGATCCCGTTCCGCGTCGCCAATGCCGCCAAAGAGCGGGACTTTTCGCAAAATTTCCTCGTAATTTTTCATCAGAACCTCCGATGTGTTGGAAATACAACAGACATGTTCCTCTTATTATAGGATAATAGGGACAGAAAAAACAAGGGAGGATCACATTTATGAAACGAAAAATCATTAAGATTGATGAAGAGCTTTGCAACGGCTGCGGTTTGTGTGCCCAGGCTTGCCACGAGGGCGCCATCGGTATGGTCGGCGGCAAGGCGAAGCTGCTGCGCGAGGATTATTGCGACGGCTTGGGCGACTGCCTGCCCGCCTGCCCCACCGGGGCGATCAGCTTCGAGGTGAGGGAGGCCCCCGCGTACGACCAGGCCGCTGTTGAAGCGGCGCAGCGCGCCAAAAAAGAGAAGTTGCCCTGCGGCTGCCCCGGCACGCAGGTGAAGACCATCGCGCGCAAAGAGCGCGTCGCTGTGGAACCGGCCGCCTCGGTGCAAAGCGAGCTCAACCAGTGGCCGGTGCAGATCAAGCTGGTGCCGGTGAACGCCCCATACTTTGATGGCGCGCGCCTGCTGATCGCGGCCGACTGCACCGCCTACGCCTACGCCGATTTTCATCGGAGGTTCCTGCGGGGCCACATTGCGCTGATCGGCTGCCCCAAGCTGGACGAGGGTGATTACGCCGAAAAGCTCACCGCAATCCTGCGGGAGAACGAGATCAAAAGCGTCACCGTCGTCCGCATGGAGGTGCCCTGCTGCGGCGGGATCGAAAACGCGGTGAAACGCGCCCTTCAGGCGAGCGGGAAGATGATCCCGTGGCAGGTGTGCGTGGTCTCCACCGGCGGCGACCTGATGGAAGAGTAAAGATAAATACACAGCAAAAACCGCATGAACAAGCTATTGCAGGCCTGCTCATGCGGTTTTTATTGATTTCCGTTATGACTATGTCAGAAAAAAAGCGCCGGATCTTCCGGCGCCCTTGCAGTCACACATCATTGTTTTTAATCGATTTTTTCTTTGCATTTTTGTTCTGATTCTGATTTTCACGGGTGATGGGCGTCTGCCCATTCGCTTTTTTCTCCCGGACGCCTTTCGGGTCCGGCTGGCTGTCCTTCGGCATAGAACCCCTCCTTATCGTTTGGTATTGGGGCCGAGCCCCTCTTTTTTGCTGTTGTGCTGTTGATTCGGGTTTTGGTTCTTCAGCTGCTGATTTTTCTCAGCCTTCTCGTTGGAGGATGTTTGAACCGGTTTTTCCTGCATATTCTGCCTCCTACATCACATGGTTTTCTAGCCTCTGATCGAGAATTTTATAGCCCATCTGTTCAAGCTGCTTTCCGATTCGCGCCGTTTGGACGCCGGTGGTGTCAAAATCCACCGCCACACGGTTGGTACTCTCGTTGACACTGACAGAGATCACCCCGGGCAAGGCGTCAAGCCCCCGTTTCATTTGCTTTACATCATGCTTGCCGTCCACCTTGTTCACGGTGAAATAAATGCTGGCCTTAGACATCGTCATCACCTCGGGATTAGTATAAGCACAAGTTGTCCAATTATGATTGTTCACCGCTTGGGCAGTACAAATCCAGCTTATGCCCCGGGTTTTACCCCCAAGGTTGTGCCGTTTTATGGAGACGAGAGCGGGGTAAGTTTAACCGCATTCAGATGGTGGATGGTCTATCGCAGGATTTTTATATTATCTTCGCTCCATTTCGCAACCTGTCCAAGCATGTCTCAATATATAAAAAAACCGCATGAACAAACCGATTTTGGCTTACTCATGCGGTTTTTCTAGTGGCGGAGATGGAGAGATTCGAACTAACATGAAATGACGTAATAATGCGAAAAAATAGCATGTCTACATGATTACTGCATTATACAAATCTTTTAGGCAATATCCACGTCCAGTAGTTTATCTCTCACTGCTTTCTTCCGCGTTTCCCGGATATGGGTATAGATGTCTTTGGTGGTGGATATTTGCGCATGGCCGAGCAGCTCCTGCGCGTCGGATTCAGAGATATCGTTCTCGAACAACATGGTCGCGTATGCGTGGCGAAGCTGGTGTGGTGTGCAGGACACGCCGCTTTCTTCACAATACTTTTTCCATTGATCGTCAAAAAACGAAGAGGTCATATGTTTACCGTCCGGGCCGGGGAAGACGGGGCCTTTTTGGGTTTTGAGCTTTTCTTCTAGCCTTGCCATGAGTGGCACAGTGCGAATTCCACTCTCAGTTTTTGGCGCTTTAATCATGGGTTTGTTGCCGTCAAAATAAACGCTTTTAGAGATGGTAATAGTTTTGTCGGCGGTACTCACGTCCGACCAATCCAGCGCGAGCAGCTCTCCGCGCCTCATGCCGGTATAGAGCGCCCAAAAGGCAAACATCCCGAATGTGCAGGTTGTCGAATTCTTTACGCGCGTGATATCGTCATCTGACGGCATGTCCCGTTTCGCTTTCGGCAAGTCTTTGGGGACAGTCAAATCCCGCGCTGGGTTTGTATCACAGTATCCGTTCGCGACAGCATACTTGAAGATTAGGTTCACTACCATGAGCTGTGTCCTGGCGGTCTTATCTGCGGCGTGCTTTTCTTTCACAAAGTCTTTGATGAACCGGTTGATATCCGCCGGCCTGATTTGAGCGATGCGTGAGGCTGCGAAACGCTCCTTCGCACGGACGTAAGCGGGTTTGTAGTTCTTGGTGGAGTTGAAGGACAAGGAGGGCTCGGCTTCCTCCCACCACTCATCCGCGACGGTTTCAAACATTGCTCCCAGCTCTTTTTCTTCTCGATACTCGGCGATCTTTTTAAGTACCTCCTGCTTGGTTTTTCCGTAGAAAAATTTTTGTTTTTTCACTCCGTGCTCCGTCACGGTCATTTGCTGCTGCCACAGACCATCTTTGCGGCGCGTCATTGTGAAAAACCTCCTTTGGGCATACTTTATATGTCATTTCTTTTTAGTCGTATAAAAAAGAAATGTGAGCACAAAATATTTTTGGAAAATAACGAATTTGTTATCGACATATTATAACGAATATGTTATAATATAATCACAGTAAAGGGGATGAACAAAATGCCGGAGTTATGCAGATTTTTTAATATTGTGATTAAGATGATTTTCAGCGACAACGACCAGCACCACAAACCGCACTTTCATGTGTACTATGCTGAATATGAAGCGTCTGTGGGGGTTGACGGCGAGTTGTTAGCCGGAAGCCTTCCAGTAAAACAATTAAAGCTCGTACAGGCATGGGCTGTAATTCATGAAGATGAGTTATATGCCGCTTGGAATAACGCAGTTAGAAATATACCGTTCGGCAAGATTGAGCCGTTAAGATAGGAGTGCGCATAAATGTATATTAAAAATGGGATCGCATATGCTGGGGAACAAAAACAGCCGCTAAAAATAAGCGGTGTGCGCCCCCTTGAAGATTACAAGCTGTGGATAAGATTTAGCAATGGAGAAGTAAAAATTTTTGATTTTTCAAAGGAGCTTAATTCTCCTGCGTTTTCCCCATTAAAAGATAAAGCCGTTTTTAACTCCGTTTATATAGATTATGGCGTAACTGTTTGGAACAACGGCGATATTGATATTGCCCCCGAATACCTTTATGAAAACGGTGAATCTATAGGGGGTGCTTCTATTGCCTGATAATTGTATTGCCATCATTGACGAACTTATAGAGCTTAGAAAAGCGAAAGGGCTTACACAAAGACAATTAGCCGAAGCCGCAAACCTCGCTCAGCCCGCTATAGCTCGACTTGAGAGCAAAGCAGCTATCCCTCAGCTCGACACACTTCTAAAGGTTGCTGCCGCTCTGGATTTTAAGATTGAGCTTGTGCCTGCTTCCGAATAAGATTGACACTCCCCCCGGCTTTGGCTGGGAGGAGTGTCAACTCATCATAAAAGACGAAGAATATTCATCATGCAGATACATTAACTTTTTTATACCATTTTTGATAATGAAATTCAATAGAAAATAGATAAATATTAAAAATCAAAATAATTTGCTATGTTTCTTGAGCTGATGGTTTTACCATCGGCTCTTTTTTATGTATATCGTTCCCCAAAGCGGTTCCAGCGCATTTCAGCCACGACCAAAAAGCGGGGAAAAAGAAAGCCGCCACGGAGGGCGGCAGGTGCGACTTTTTACTATTCGATTTTTCCCGCTCGTAATGTGCCCAGCAGTCCAATTGCGGTTCCTATGTAATAGGCGATCCGATAATCGTATAACCAGCAATGAACAGCTATAGCGGTTGCAACTAAAATTATACTCCAAATAGATATGGTTATAGTTGTTAACACTGGCCCCCTAACCGCTGCTTGTTGGATACTGCCAACAATTTGGCAAAATCCCCAAACACCAATAAAGAATGAGCCGATGAAGACTAAAAACATCCATACATAAACCATAATGATCCTTCTTTCAAATTTTTGAGATTCAGTAATTGCCTAAAACGATATCCCAGTATGGAAGCTGCCGTTCAAAATGGTAACGGATTTTCCAAACAGCTTGATTACCGGTGTATCTTCCGTTCTTCTCAGTAACAGTAACCCGATGGGTGATATCAAAATTGGGTAAATCGTTGGAAGAGTGAGAATCTGATTTTGTCCCAATATCTGAATAACTTGCGTCGTATTCGGTGACCTTACTGCTTATTTTTATAGGTTGCTTGATGTTGATGGGCATGGTACAGTCTTCGCCTTTGTCCAAGTCTTTTCCGTTTACCTTACATTCAAAAGACCATTCGTTACCAACTGAATTATTGGAAACTAATTCGGTGTCGTAGGAAACTTTCATATCGATCACACCGGATTCTGGTATATGCTTCAGCGCATCATCTTTATTGCTTATGTATACCAAATGAGAAATGCCAAAAAACATCACAATCAAGCAAAATATTGCAAAAATTACTGCAAGAACTTTATGCTCAGCCAAAAAGTTACGAAACTGCATCTTGATCTCCTTCCTGTTGAGAAAGCATTCTTGCAAGTTTCTTTTTACTGCGGATGGCGGAGCAGATAGCGACAACAGCTACAATCACAAGCGCGCATATTCCGGATTGTTGGTTTTGAATTGTCTTTTCAGCCTTCTGGAGCTTGGGAGTAAAGACGTTTGTCGCAATTTCTTCACCACGTGAAATTCCATCTTCATATCCTGTAGCCTTTCCCTTTGCATATCCATCGTTGTACCATTTTCCATAAGTGGAGTCGAAATTTTCTTGAAATTCCTCTGCGATTTCCAACGGGTCTTGCGGAACTGGATTATCTAAGTAGACAGTTGGACGATCATTATCTGACGAAATTCCAAGAATTTCATTAAAGCGTTCCCTGCTAATGCTAGGCTGATAATCCTCTCCACTCAAAATTTTGTCAAATTCTTCCCTGGTTATGTGCGGGGCATCGATAGATGGCGAGTAATTATTACCGGAATTCGATGAAGAATCATCAATGTTTGTGATACCAACCCCGGTGTCAAAGGGGCAAACCCCACCCGGATGAAGGTGGGCTTCATACCCATGATGATAGTGGTATGGGCCGAGGCCGCTGACGTTATTATTATCTTTGTGTCCACCGCTGGCATCTGTCCGGCCTGAGTGTGCGGAAATTGGCGTTGCCAAAAAAATTGCACATAGAAACAAAAGAAATGCTTTTTGGAATTTTTTCAAAATATCTCCTCCTTGCCCATAAAGTAGCATAAATGGAAAGGGGGATAATGGGGAAACGTGTCTAAAAAATAAAAAAATCGCTGACAAACATCGAAGTACAGGAGCAACGATGCACAGCAGCGTCAATGAAATGTCGAGTTATGTCGAAATAAATAAAAAAACCGCCCAGAAGGCGGCGAAAAATATGTTATAACTACGTTAAACATATTTTATTGAGGTTGTCCTTGACAACCTCAATAATTCCCTCTACTTGGCAGACAATAAACCTTAGCTGGAAAATCATACCAATTTTGTAGTAAATAAAACGGCTGAAACATTCAACAAGACGAATCAAGTTTGGTTGAATGTCTGTTCTATTGGCCATGTCAGATCATTTATTTATTTCTGGTTTGTCGGTACGGCCGAGGAGGTAGTCAACCGAACAGTCAAGGTAGTCGGCAATGCGGGCGAGGCTGATACAGGATAGTTGTTTGCCTTTCCCAAATTCCGAAATGGCGTTGATATTCATCTCGCAATCAGCAAGCATGGTTTTTATGGCGATTTTTTGAACCTTTGCACGATTTTTGATTCTTAATGCAATATCTTGTGTAATGTACATAAAAGAAATTCTCCTTTTTGTGCAAAACATAAAAAATCAAGTTAAAACATGAAAATCTATTGAAAATCAAGCTATAGCATGATATAATATAACTATGTTAAGGAACTACCTTAACAATACCACAAAAAGGAGGCAAGCACAATGAGCAGGAAAAAGAAAAACCGTAATCAGAACGACCCGAACAAAGTCATAATCTTGATTACGGTTATCCTCCAACTCATCACCGCGCTGATCAATCTGATCGGCAGGCTGATGGAGTAGAGCAAGGGGGAGGAAACTCCCCTTGCTAAAAGGATACCTTTTCCCAAGCTTGTTGTCAAGATAGAAGGAGGGAAAGTTATGCTAGGCGTTATCGTGGATATTCTCACGATTACAGTGGATATCATCCTGATTGGGATGATTATAAGGAGGTGGAAGAATTGAGCGTAGGCGCGAATATCCGGCGTATCCGCGAAGAGCGGGGACTGACGCAGGCATATCTGGCAGAAAAGGCGGGAATTTCTCAAGCGATGCTCTGCCAGATCGAGCGGGAGACCAAAAATCCGTCTTTGCAGGTGAGCGTAGAAATTGCAGCTTTACTGGACTGCGATGTGAAAGATTTATGCGATAACGGCCGCGCAGCCGGGTAAGATCGGTTGAGCGTGCAAAAGAAAAGCCGCCCGGAAGGGCGGCAGGAAGAGGAAGTCGGATTATACGGGTAAAGGTTCGTTTCCCATTTCCATCTGCTCTATGAGGTTACCGAACTGAATGAGGAAGCGGGAGACTTCCTCGGGCGGCAACAAGAGCAGAAAGAAAGCGAATGTAGTAGCGGAAAAGCTGTAATCTCCGTTTTCCATCGCACAATAGGCGCGCGGTGAAATGTGCAGAAGTTCAGCCATGGCCTCTTGCGTCAGTCCGTGGCCGATGCGATATTGGATGGCTACCACCTGAACATGCTGTTTAAAAATTTCTTTGTATTCACGCATGATAAAACCTCCTAGCTTTGAGAGAAGATAGGAAAATTTTACCTGTAGGTGAAGAACGCTACCATGAAGTTTACTTCTCAGAAAAATGACGAATTTTTATAAATTATACACTTTTAATAGACAAATAGAGGAAGAATAGCGTCGAAACATGAAGAAGATTGTGAAAAATAAAACACCGCCCATGGAGCAGGACGGTGGTAATGTAATCAAAACGAAAGAGGAAGGAGCGGAAATAGATGGAAAAAGAAAATTTCCATGAAAATTTAACCGCATTGCATGAGCGGTTCGGCAAAGAAACTGTATTCATCAACCTATCGCACGCTGCGAAATACTGCGGAATCGACCCAAGAACCCTATTGGCGGACAGAACGTTTCCGCGTAAAAAGATGGGCCGGTACTATAAAGTAGCGCTTATCAGCTTTGCGCGATGGCTGTCGTGAGAGGAGACGAGAACAGAATGAGCGAGCGGGAGCGGATTGAGAAGTGGATCAAAGGGATGGAACGGCTGCTTGTAGAATGGGACAGGCCGGATATCCAGAGATGGCGCAAGGTGCTGCAAGAGGAGGCCAAACGCGCAGGACGGAAGGAGGAGGCAACGTGACAAGGGCGGCACTGAGCATCATAGGGATATGGATTGGCCTGCCGATGACCGGCAGCTTACTGGACGGTGGGCAGACCTGGGCAGGCATCATCGCGGGTCTCGCAAGCCTAATCCTGATCGCCGGCGGAGTTATGACAGAGGACGGTGACGCAGATGCTTGACCTGGGAATCGTGCGGTTTGAGGGCGTGGCGGGAGCGCTGGAGCTCATGGGCCTGGTGTGCAGTCTCCTGCTGGGCTACGCGCTGGGACGGTGCAGGAAGGGGAGATGACACAGATGCGAGAAAGACTGATCGCGCAACTGAGGGAAACTGGTAAGTACATAGCGGAAAGCTGCGGCGAAGATCGCTACGGGCTGCTGGAGGCGGCCTATGAGCTGGAGCGGGATGCGGAGCAGATCGCAGCATACAAAGAGATGCAGGCGGATAGCGGCTACCAAATCAAGCTGCTGGAGCGGGAGGTCGCCCGGCTCAGCGCAGAGCTCGAAGGACAAAAAAAGAACGCCCGCCGGAGCTATGAACTCCAGACGAGCGCAAGGAAAGGATAAAAATAGATTATCCATATTATAACAGAAACCGGAGGAAAAAGCAATGACCATAGCGGAAAATAATCGCTACAGCGAGGCGGAACGGTCGTGGCTGGAGGAACCGGAATACAACCCCTACGAGGACGACGGCCCGGACCCGGATGAGGAGTACGAGAGATGGAGGGACGAACGCCTTGGCATTGGTGCAAATTGAAACAATGGACTATGTGTCCATGACAATCAGGATGATAGAACAGCAGGAGGAGATCGACGATCTGAAAAAGCAGCTAAATGCAGCGCTGGAGCACAACGCGCTGCTGGAAAAGGCGCTGCGGGACAACCGGGAGGAGATGAAGATGTGGGCGTAAAGAACGGGGCGTCGTATTACACGGATGCGGAACTGACCATAACGATCCATTTTCCGGAGGATAAGGTGTGCTGTCTGTATTGTCCGCTGTGTGTGAAAGACCCGGACAACTATGGCCGGATGATCTGTTTTGAAACGCGGGAGATACTGTTTTATCCGAGCGTGACCATCGGATCAAATTGCGCAATTAAAATGAAGGAGGCGCGGCAGGATGGAGAAGCCGAGACTGCTCAGTGCGGATGAAATCGAAGTTAAGGTGAAAAAGGTGACGGAGAAGGGGGTTGTCGCCCTGCTGTACAAGACGGCGCGGGTGGATATGGATATCCTGGACGAAACCTATGGGCCGGAGAACTGGCAGGACGATTATAAAGAGATCAAGGGGAACCTGTACTGCGGCATCGGGATCAACGAAGTGTGGAAATGGGACTGCGGGATTGAGAGCCGGGAGGACGACGAGGGCAACCAGAAGAAGGGGGAGGCGTCGGACGCATTCAAACGCGCGGGTTTCCGCTGGGGAATCGGGAGGGAACTGTACAGCGCGCCTTTTATCTGGATACCGGCGGAAAAGGCCGGGGTAATGAAAGCGCAAAACGGGCGGGTTTACACCAACGACAAATTTACGGTGGAAAAGATCGTATACAACGAGGCGCGAAAAATCTCCGGCCTGTCGATCATCAATACAACACGAAAGGAGCGGGTGTTTGTGTGGCAAAGAGCATAATGCAGGATCAAAAAGCATGTTACATCACAGGGCTGACAAGAGGCTTACATAAGCACCATATCTACTTCGGAAACGGGCTGCGTCAGGTGTCGGAGGAGAACGGGCTGTGGGTGTGGTTGGTCGGAGCGCTGCACAACCTGTCCGACGCAGGGGTGCATTTTGACCGCGCGCTGGATTTGCGATTAAAGCGGGAATGCCAGCGGAAATATGAAGAAACACACAGCCGGGATGAGTTTATGGAGCTGATCGGGAGGAGCTACCTATGAGCGGGCAGGAGATATATTTGGAGCTCCAGGACCGCGTGGCGCTGCTGGATAAGGCGCTGGGCGCGCTGGGAAACCGCGGGCGGGCGGCGGCGCAGGCGGATCACGATTACCGCGTAGCGCTGGGGCAGAAGATACTGATGGAGCGCGACAAGGGGACGCCGGCGACGATTATGTCGGACGTATGCAGAGGAGACCGCGAGATAGCAAAACTGCGGTTGGAGCGTGATATTGCGGATGTGGTATATAAATCCGCGATGGAGGCGATCAACTGCTATAAGTTGCAGATCAAGGTATTGGAAAATCAGATTGACAGGGAGTGGAGAAACGCATGAATCGAGTGATCTTACTGGGGCGCCTGGCGCGCGACCCGGAACTGAGGCAGACGGTGAACAATGTTGCGGTGGCGTCGTTTGCGGTGGCGGTGAACCGGTCGTATCAGAAGGAGAAGGAGCAGCTGGCAGACTTCATCGAGTGTGTGGCGTGGAGAGGCACGGCGGAATTCGTGGCGCGGTACTTTGCAAAGGGCGACCCGATCGCGCTGGAAGGGCGCTTGCAGGTGCGCAGCTACGAGGACAAGCAGGGCAACAAGCGCAGGGCATACGAGGTGATCTGCGAGAATGTGGAGTTCACCGGGTCCAGGGAGCGCAGACAGACCGACGACGCCCCGCAGGAGCAAACCTACGATGCGAGCGACTTTGAAGAGGTCGATAGCGACGGCGATCTTCCGTTTTAAGGCGGTGAGCCTGTGAATTACATAACCGAAATCAAAGCATTTTATGATCTGCTCGAAACAAATCCGCTGCCCTCATCCGCCATCGCCGTATGGCACGCATTGATGCACATAGCGAATAAAACGGATTGGCAGCAAGAGTTTGCGGTAGCGGTATCGGTGCTGGAGGTTAAAACCGGGCTCAACGCAAAAGCGATCGAACGTGCAAGAAATAAACTGGCGCAGGCCGGCCTCATCACATGGAAGAAGAGAATCGGGAATCAGTCGGCGGTGTACACCATGGTCTCGTTGGATCGGGCGAAAATATTAACAAATTGTGAAAATGTCGCACAAAGTGTCGTGCAAAGTGTCGCACAAAGTGTCCTACAAAGTGTCGCACAACCTGTCGCACAAAGTGTCGGTATTAATAAAACTAAACGAAACGAAACTAATTACTCTCTTATTGCGGAGATGTACAACGAAATCTGTTCGTCGTTTCCCAAACTGACTGCGCTATCCGATGCACGGAAGAAAGCGATTCAGGCGAGGATGAACAGCGGGCGAAGCGAGGAAGACTTTAGGCGCTTGTTTGAAAAGGCACAGGCTAGCAGCTTTTTGCGGGGAAAGAACAACCGCAACTGGAAAGCGACGTTCGACTGGCTGATAAAAGACGCCAACATGGCGAAGGTGCTGGATGGGAATTATGACGACGGCGACCTACCGGAGAAGCAGCGGGGGAGTGCGCAGAAATCATCCTACAACATTGACGAACTGGAAGAATATCTGAGAAACAGTTCCCCAAAGGGAGGGGGTACATGTTGATGAAATTTACAATCCCGCTGAGGCCGGTGACGAAGAAGAACCACCAGCAAATCAGGAGGAATCATAAAACAGGCAATCCGTACATAGCGCAATCGGATGCATACCAGGAGTATGAGCGGCAGTGCGAGCTGCTGATCCCGGCCGAATACAAGCAGCAGATCGACCGGCCGGTGATCGTGAAGGCGGTGTATTACATGCCGCAGGCGCGGCGTGTGGACATAACCAACCTCGACAGCGCCCTGCACGACGTGCTGGTGAAGGCTGGGGTGCTCAAGGACGACAGTTCTTTGTCCCCGCGGATCGTGGTAGGGACGGACGGGAGCCGCGTGAAGGTTGACCGTAACCGCCCCCGGACAGAGGTGGAGATCACGGAGGCGGGAGAATGAACTGCATCGTGTGTGGGGCCAAACTGCACGGCAAGCAGCAAATCTATTGCAGCAAGGCGTGTCGAAGCAGGGCGATGTACGCAAAACGGAGGACGCCTGGGCGGGAATACTGCAAATATTGCGGCGCAAAGCTCGATTCAAAGAGCGCAAAGCGCGTGTTTTGCGGGGACAGATGCAGACAAAATTATTATTACCGGGAGAGGCATATGGAGAGCCGCGCAGAGGCGCAGCAAGAAACCACAGAGCCACGCGAGATCACTCCGACGACGGTATATCTGGTGCACAAGTATGCAGCGGAGGGGATGCCGGCGGGGGTGATCGCGCAGACGCTGAATCGCTGCATGGACGACGTAGGCAAGGCACTGGCACAGCCGATCACGAGGGAGCAAGCGGAGGCGATCCGGGAGTGTTTTGTGCAGTATAAGCCGAGGAGGGCTGAGTGATGCAATACCAGACAAGCCTGACCCGCGGCCAACCAGATGACGAAGCGGTGAAGCTGCTGCAATATTACGAGCACATGGCAATCGAATACGATCCCCGCGGATATTGCGTGAGCACGAGCGAGGGGAAGGACAGTCGCGTAGTGGGACATCTGATGCGCCGCGCCGGGGTGAGGCACTATTACCTGCACAACATCACCGGGATTGACCCGCCGGAGCTGATCTATTTCCAGCGCCGGAACTTCCGGGCTTATGAAGATGCGGGACACCTTACATACGACGTGATGTATGACAAATCCATGTGGACCCTGATGCTCGAGAGAGGCGTCCCGCCAATGCGCCAAATGCGGTACTGTTGTCTGAGCCTCAAGGAGAGATATGTGCCGGAGCAGGGCCGGGCGATCATGGCCATGGGGGTGCGCAAGAGCGAGAGCGCCGGCCGGGCGAAAAAGAGGGATGAGTTGGAGATCGTCGCCAACGGACGCAAGGGCAAAAACATCATCATGCCGTGGGACGACGACGAAAACCGGAGAACTTTCGAGGCGTGTCAAAAATTTGCGGAGCGACGCGTCAATCCGATTGCATATTGGACGACAGCGGATGTATGGGCATACAGCGAGGATGTACACCTGGAGCAATGTCAACTATACCAGGAAGGGTTCCGGCGACTGGGGTGTATCGGGTGCCCAAATGCATCCAGGCGGGAGCGGGAGATGCAGTTTGCCCGGTGGCCGAAATTTCGGGAAGCCTACCTCCGGGCATTACAACGGATGATTGCCGCGCGGACAGACAAAGGGTTGCCGCTCTATCCACACCACCGCAGCGCGGAGGACTGGTTTGCGTGGTGGATAGAGGACAGGACGCAGGAGACAGCCGACGAAGATCAAATTGCGTTGGAGGGATGGTGACGAATGAAAAGCCATATCAGGTGGCAATACACGAACCGGCAAAAGCAGATGGCAGCGGAACTGTGCGACCAGGTGATCCATGATGCAATTGTTAAGGCGCAATGGCTGATGTGCATTGCGATGAATGACGCGCTGGGAATCGGGGCGAAGCGGATGCAGAGGATGTTTGAGCGTTATGAAACGCTGACGGAAGAATACAAGGAAGCGCAGGCGGATGATGTGGCGGACGAACTGCTCCGGCGCCGGGTGGTGCAGATGGGACTGACGGTAAGGGAGGATGCAAAATGAAACGCATTACGATTGAGATTCCAGACACAACGTGGGCGGTTGGAATGGATGTTGTCTATGTCGATGAAGATGGTATAAATAACTTTGCAGGGTTTTCGCTAGACAAAGAAAATCTGGAAGATGGATTTGTCACCAAGTGGGGGGATGCGGAATGACTGACAGCGGTGTGGAACAGGAGGGCAGACAATGCGGGGGGAGCTCGAGAAAGCAATCCAAGAATTTGAGGACGATGCATATCACCGCAATATGCGCCCGAAGATCAGCGAAGAGGCTAAAGCGATTGCGCTGGCGTCTATGAAAGAAAAGCTGGAACGGGCGACGGGGCCCGAATGCAAATGGTGCGAAATATTTAGAAAAAACAAGGGATGGTCTGCGTATGTCGGAGACGGGCGATATGAACACATCAAATATAAGTTTTGCCCAGTTTGTGGGAGAATGATAGATTGAGAAAAATGGGCGGTCACCAATAAACAATGTGCCGGGTATATACCCGGCACATTGTTTGCTGTTACATTCTGTTTGTCTGAATTTTTGTCATGAGGGCTTCCTGCAAAACCTGGGAAAAGTTGATATTGCGTTCCAGCGCCGCAGCATTGAGCCATGCAGGCAATGTCACAGTGCGATTAACAGACCGGTTAACTTTCGCCATGCGGATAGAGGGCATATATACATCGACCAGCACAGCCCGTTCGTTTTTGGCGGTTGTTATATCAGACAGCGGCGTAGGTGTGGGGATTTCCTCGTTATCCTCCTCCATGCCGTAGAGGGCACAGCCCAGCAGTTCTCTTGCAGATAACAGCGCATCGTTGTCATCTACGCCGCTGGTAGCAACATCCAAGTCAGGAAAGACAACGGCGATTTCCTGACCAGCATCATAGGTGAATACAGCGGGATAAATATAGCGTTCGGTTTTCTTCATAAACAAAGCCTCCTGTTAAAATTAAGGGGAGGGAGTCGGGGCTTACCTGAATTTAAGCCCCGACTGTCGTTCGATACTGTCAAGTGTTTTGCGGGGGATATCCTTGTCTGGATGTTTTACCGTTGTCCGCCCTTTTTTGGTTGGGTGCTTGAACTGGTGGTGACTTCCGGTCACGTCCACTTCATACCATCCATCCGCTTTTAGTATCGCGATAACTTCCCTTGATGAATAGCTTTTCATGTACTTTCCTCCCGACGATATCATAATAACACATATAAAAGTATTTGTCAACAGAAAAACAAATATTTTTACATGTGCAAACATGAGAATATAGAAACAACAATACCCCAGGTTCAAGCCCGGGGCATTGTTGTTGAGGTTTTAACTTTTGTATCACAGTTGTGGTATAATAAATATGAGAAAAATCGATCGGTTGAAAAGTTATGGAACATATGATATACTAGAGGTATAAAGATGGCCGATGGAGCGGAAAGATACAGCAAGATGCTGGATGAAATTCTACAGATTGTAAAATCCGGCGACACGGCGGAAGTGAAAAGGGAACACGGCCAAATTGTGGTCGTGCGGATCAAACGAAAAGTGAAAAGTAAGACGCCTATAATTGGGTAGGCGGATACAGCCAACAGGGGCTATGAGCAGAGATGCTTGTGGCCCCTGTTTGTTTTTTTGCAGGAGAGAGCGGGATGTATGATCTAATCCGGGAGTACCAAGAGGAGATAACGGCGCTGGAAGGTAGGCGGCGAGAAATCCACAAACGCAAAAATTGGTATAGGATCAGCGCGCTGGTGCGCCGGGATATGCTATTGCATCTTGAGCAACAAGAGCTCTTGCAGACGATCCGCGATATGATGGACAACATGAGCGGACGAATTCAGTTTTGAGGAGGTGATAGCGTGGCGCGAGAAAGCACAGAGAAGCATCCGGGCGGCAGACCGACAAAATATCAGGCGGACTATTGCGAAAAAATCGTCGATTATTTTCGGGTGGAACCGCAGCGGGTGGAATATAAACGCACCTATTATGCAGATGGGGGCGTCAAGAGCGAGGAGCCGGTCACAGTTGGGATACAGTTTCCGACCTTCCAAGGATTCGCGGATTCCATCGGGGTGGATATGTCCACATTGACAGAATGGCGCGGAAAATACGCAAGGTTTTCCGCAGCATATTCACACGCGAAAGAATTACAGGAAAAAATATGGCTCGTCAATGGTATGGGTGGACAGTATAACGCGCAATTCGCGCAGTTTTTCGGGAAGAACTGCCTCGGATATAAGGACAAGCAGGAGACCGAACACAGCGGCGGGATCACTGTGGAATTTGTGGACGAGGCGGACGCATGGGCGGAATAACGATCAAGATACCCAAGCCATACCCCAAGCAGATCGAATTTTACAAGGCAAAAACCAGATATATCGCATACGGCGGGGCGCGCGGCGGCGGGAAAAGCCATGCGGCGAGAACCAAGACGGTGCTGCTTGCGCTGCGGTATCCGGGCTTACAGATATTGCTTCTGCGACGGACGCTGCCGGAGTTGCGGGAAAATCACACCATTCCACTGCTCAGGATGCTGAGCGGGGTGGCGAGATATAAGGAGCAGAGCAAAGAGTTTGTCTTTGAAAACGGAAGCCGTATCGTGTTGGGCTACTGCGCGGCGGAACGGGACGTGCTGCAATACCAGGGGCAGGCATACGACGTGATTTTTATGGAGGAGGCCACGCAGTTCACCGAGTTCCAGTTTCAGGCGCTCACGGAATGCAACCGGTCGAGCGGGCTGTGCAGGGAGGCGTTTTCACCGCGGATGTACTTTACCTGCAACCCGGGCGGCGTGGGGCACGAATGGGTGAAACGGCTGTTCATCACCCGAGACTACCGGCGGTCTGAGCGAGCAGAGGACTACACCTTCATTCCGGCGAAGGTATACGACAACGATTTTCTGATGAAAAACTCCCCCGACTATGTGCGGACGCTGGAAAATCTGCCGGAAAAGCGCCGCAAGGCGATGCTGGACGGAGATTGGGATATCTTCGACGGGCAGTATTTCAGCGAGTTTAACCGGGATATCCACGTGATGGAGCCGTTTCCAATCCCGGCGGACTGGCGGCGGTATTTCGCTATGGACTACGGTTTGGACATGCTGGCGGGCTACTGGATCGCGGTGGATCACCAGGGTCGGGCATATGTGTATCGGGAGCTATACGAGGGCAGGGACAACGAGCGGGGCAAAAACGGGGCCGGTCATATCATCCGGGACGCGGCGGCGCGCATCCGGGAGCTGACGCCCCAGGGCGAGAAAATCTACCAGTATATCGCCCCGCCCGACCTGTGGAACCGCCGGCAGGACAGCGGCAAGAGCGCGGCGGAACTTTTTGCGGAGCACGGGGTGAATCTGGTCAAGGCGGACAACGACAGGGTGCAGGGGTGGCTTAACCTGCACGAGTGGCTGGCGCCGGACACGGACGAGCGGGGGAACCCATGCGCAGGGCTGAGGATATTTGCGAATTGCGTCAATCTCATCCGCACACTGCCCGCGCTGCAATTTGACGACAAGGACCCCAACGACTGCGCAGACGAGCCGCACGAGATCACCCACGCGCCGGATGCGATCCGCTACTTTGTGGCGGGCCGCCCAGCGCCGGGCAGAAGGCCGAAACCGGAGAAGCATTACAACTTTTCGTGGGAAAAGCCGAAAAAGAACGCGACAGGGAGAGGGGACAAGGTGAAAGTGGTATGACGACGGAACTGGTTATGGCGATATTGCTGGTGGCGACCCCGGTCATGGTGCTGTTGGCCTACCGGCAGGGGACGATAGACGGACGGCGGACGGCGCGGGACGAACCGGGGGCGTCTGTTGTAAGGAGGCCGAAAAGGCGCGTGAGGTCAAACAAGGTGAATCGGCCCGGAGGGCCGAGAGAGGGCCCCCTGGGGGGCGCGGAGCTACAACGCTGGACGCAGATTGAGAGCAACATCCAGGCGTATAACGGTACGAGCCAGGGCCAAAAGAAGGTGAAATGATATGGATTGGCAAAACGAAGCCTGCACAGAAATTTGGAAGCTATACCAGAAAGGCGTGGACTACTTCAACCGGCAAAATCTGTACAGCAAAACAGAAGAGGCGTACCGGTTTTTCCTGGGGGATCAGTGGCACGGGTTGGAGAGCGGCGGCGAGCGGATGCCTGTTATGAACGTGATCCAGCCGACGGTGGAATACAAGGTTGCAACGGTGGCGCAGAACAACATGTCCATCCACTACAGCAGCATGAGACCGGGCAGCGGCGAGGAGGAACGGGAGGTCTGCGAACTGCTGGACGCCAACGCGGCGCGCCAGTGGGAACTGCGCAAGATGGACCGAATGTGCTGGGATGTGGTCAAAGACGCCTGCATCTCCGGCGACGCGTATGTGTTTTTCTACGACGGAGAGGGCAACGCCCAGCTCATCGGCAACACCGACGTGTACCTGTCGGACGAGCAGTGCCCGGATCTACAGAAACAGAAATATATCATCCTTGCAGAGCGGAGATTTGTGTCTGAGCTGCGGGAGGAGGCGAAGAAAAACGGGCTGACAGAGGATGAAATCGACCTGATCCAGCCGGACGAGCCGGAACACCGGACCAGCGACGAAGAGCGCCGCGAGGTGGGAGAGGACGAGAAGTGCACCAGCCTGCTCTATATGGAGAAGAAGGACGGCGTGGTGCATATTTGCAGGGCAACCCGGAATGTGATCTATCAAAAGGACACCGCGGTGCAGTCGGAGGACGCGGAGGGGAATATCGCGGGCAAATTGACACAATACCCGATCGCAAGCCTTGTGTGGAAGCGCGGAAGAAACAGCGCCCGCGGCATGGGCGAGGTCAAGGAGCTGATCCCCAACCAGATCGAGGTCAACCGCCTGCTGGCGCGCCGCCTCATCAACGCCAAGATCACCGCCTTTGCGCGGCTGGTGTACAACGGGCAGATGGTGGAGAACATCGACCAGCTCGACGAGGTGGGCGCGGCAATCGAAGTGCAGGGCGGCGTCTCCAATGTGCGCGACATGGTGACCTACCTCAACCCCGCGCCGATGTCGGGCGACGCCAAGGAGTTGACCGATGAGCTGATTACACAGACGCGGGAACTGGCCGGGGCGGGCGATGCGGCGACCGGCCAGGTGGACCCGACACAGGCGAGCGGCGCGGCGATTGTGGCGGTGCAGGAGCAGGCGGCGCTTCCGCTCAACGAGCAGGTGGCGGCGTTCCGGCAGTTTGTGGAGGACGTTGCGAGCGTGTGGTTCGCCATTTGGGCCGCGTACAACCCCAACGGCCTGGAGGTGGAGATCGAGCGGGACGGGATGAAGCAGGTGGAAGTGATTCCAGCTGAAGTTTTGCAGCAGATGCGGGTGTTTATCCGCATCGACGTCTCCCCAAACAACCCCTACAGCAAGTTTGCGCAGGAACAGGCGATCCAAGCCCTGTTCGATTCCGGGGCGATCACCTTTGAGGAATATGTCGAGGCGCTGGACGACAACGCCAGTGCACCGAAGGCAAAGCTACAGGAGATCATAGAAAAAAGGCAGCAGGCCCAGGAGGATCAGTTGCAGCAGGCGATTGGGATTATTCAGCAGCAGCAACAGACTATCCAGACCATGCAGCAGGCAATGGGAGGAGGTGCGGGAAATGCTGTGCCCGTTTTGCCGCAATGAGATGCAGATCAACCGGGTGGATCAGGAGGACAACCCGGAATACGGGTGCTGGAACCGGCAGTGCCCGAATTATCAACCGCCGGAAGCAGAACAAATAGAAGAAAAGGAGCAGTGAAGCGATGGAAGAGTTAAATCCTGATAGCATTCTCAGCACAGAGGATGACGCGGGACAGGAGCCGGTCGTGGCGGCTCAGGAACCCGCCGCAGAGGATGGCGCAACCGCCGGGGAACAGACGACGGAACCCGGCCCGCAGGCACCCGCCAAGCCTGCGCAGACGGCGGAGGAAAACGCCAGGTTCGCACAGTTTCGCCGGGAGGCCCAGGCGGCGCGCCGGGAAGCGGAACAGGCCAGGGCGGCAGCCCAGCGCGCCCAGAATGTCCTGAACCGGTACGGGTACCAGGGCGACAACCTGGACGAAGTTCTCGACACGCTGGAGGCGGCCCAGAGGAACATCAGCGTGTCTGAGCTCAGACAGGAGCGGGCAGCGGAGGAAGAGCGGTTCCGGCAGGCGATGCAAAACGCGCCGGAGGTCGTACAGATGAGGCAGCAGCTCGCGGAGTACCAGCGGCGCGAGGACCAGCGGATTTTAGACGATGACCTGGGGGAGATCAAGCGGCTGAATCCGGGGGAGACGGCAAAAAGCGTGTTGGATTTGGGGCCGCAGTTCCTCGCCCTACGCGCGGCCGGGGTGGATACGCAGACCGCTTACAACGCAGTTAGCCAGACGCGGCAGCAGAACACCAAGCCTGCGCCGCCCGAGATTGGCGCGGTGAACACCAGCACCCCGAAGGAAAAGGACTACTATTCCCCCGAGGAGGTGGACCGGTTGTCCGAAAAGGACTTGGAGAATCCGCGCGTGATGGAAGCGGTGCAGCGGTCAATGACAAAATGGAGATAAGGAGTGATTTGAGGTATGGCATATTCAAATTTTAAACCCACAGTGTGGAGCAAGCACATTCAGTTGGAGCTGCCCAAGTTCACCGTATTCAAACAGGATTGCGACTACAAGTTTGAGGGTGAGGCAAAACAGGGCAAGCGTGTGAAGATTCTCGGCGTGAGCCGCCCGACCATCAAGAAATATGTGCCGGAGACGGACATCGACGCGCCGGAGACCCCGCCCGACACCAGCGTGTTCCTGGATATCGACCAGTACGACTATTTCAACTACGGGATCGACGACATCGACAAAGCGCAGGCGACGCCTGGCCTCATGCCCGCGCTGTCTGAGGAGACCACGCGCGGCCTGGCGGAAGCGGAGGACACCTTCCTCGCCAAGGTGTTGGCCCTGGGAGCCGGCTTCACCAGCAATTCCACCAGCATCACCACGGCGGACGCGGCCAAAAAGGCGATTGACAAGCTGTTTGTCAAGCTGTGGGACAACGGGGTATCGACCAAGGACAAGGTGACGATCTATCTGACGCCCTGGTTCTACGACCTGTTTTCCGACCGCCTGGTGGAGCTCAAGACCGACAACGACGGCCTGATTGCAAAGGGCGTGCTCGGCCTGTACAAAAGCGCCCGTGTGAAGATGTCCAACAACATCTACAACGACGGCACCGACGATTACATCATCGTCAAGACCTCGAAGGCCGCCGCATACTGCAACGGCATCGACAAGTTGGAAGCGTATCGCCCGGAGAAGCGCTTTTCGGACGCGATCAAAGGACTGAACACCTACGGTGGCAAGGTGGTGCGGCCCAAGGAATTGGCCGTGCTCAAATGCCACAACAGCTAAGGAGGGGTAACCTATGGCAGCGACAGCAATTGTAAACACCGTTCTTTCCAGAAATACGCCCGCAGCGTACACCGCACCCGCGGCGCTGAATGCATCGGACGGCGCGCTCATCACCGCGGCGGCGGATGAAAAGATGCTGATTATCCTGGAGGCCACAGCGGCCGGCAGCGCGGTCATCAAGGCGGGCAACGGCCTGCAGGGCGTCAAGGATTTGACGGTGACCTTCTCGGCGGCCGGGACACAGTGCGTCAACCTGGAGAGCGGCGCGTTTGTCAACGTTTCCGGCGAAAATAGAGGGAAAATCCAAATCACCGGACCGGCTACCATCAAGGCGGCCTGTGTGGTTTTGCCGTGACGGAGACAACATCCAAAGGGCGGGGCATTGCTCCGCCCTTTTTTGAAAGGAGGAGAACGGTATGACATTGGGAGAAGCAAAGGATAAGGTCATCAAGCTGATGGACGAATACTCCTCGGGGGGAAACAAGACAATCGACAAGGATATCAACCTCAAGATGAACGCGTTTTTCGACGCTGCACAACGGAATATGGCGACCATCAAGCGCATCCAACGCCGGTATGTCGTGCCGATCCACCCTCCTGATAATGACGAGAAGTACATCGAGTACCCCGCGCCGGACGACTTTTATATGCCGCTGCGGCTGTGGGCTGACTATGAGACCATCGGCATTGGAAAATGGATCGGGAAATCGCTTGTTTTGCCGGCGGACGAAACCAGGCGCGTGGAGCTGGAATACTTCGCATATCCCGCGCCGATCACCGAAGAGACGCCGGACAGCTACGAGTTTGAGATCGACCCCGATGCACAGGAGTGTATGCCCTACTGGGTGGCGGCACAGCAGCTTGTTGTGGACCTGGTGGTGGATTATCGCTCGCTGCTGGCGCTTTACGACAGAATGGTGGCCACTCTTAATACAGCGATTCCCGGACCGATGGCGACGGTGAAGGCGAGGTGGTAGCATGGCGAAGATTTATACCACCGTGTATTCCAATTTCAAGGGCGTGGACATGGCGAGCGACCCGACCAAGATAGACAATTCGCGCTCTCCCTATGCGCCCAACCTGGTATCGGACAACGACAACTTCCCGGAGAAGCGGGTGGGATGGCGGCGGTTGCACCAGGTGGATTCACCGGTCAATGGGATTTTCTACGCCAAGCTGAAGGGCGAGAAGTATTATTTTGTTCACGGCGGCACGAAGCTCTACCGATGGAACCTGTCGGATGCGCCGCAGGAGATCGAGGGCGTTCAAATTCGCAACGGGAAGTCGAGCGGCTTTGTGTTCAATGATAAATTTTACCTTCTCACCGGGGCGGAATATCTGGTCTGCGAGGCGGTGGAGGGCGAAGCTGAGGGAGAATATCAGATCAATGTGAAGGACGCGACCGAGGACGCTTATGTGCCGACGGTGGTGATCGGGCGCGCACCGAGCGGAGGCGGGACGCCGCTTTACAGCGTGAACCTGCTGCAAAAGAAACGGACGAATTCGTTTTTGGCGGATGGAGAAGCGACGGTGTACCAGCTCACCAGTGACGACATCGAAAGCGTGGACAAGGTGATGGTGAATGGAGAGGAAGTAGAAAACAGCGATACAACGACGAAGTACACGGTGGACGCCCCGGCGGGCAAGGTGACGTTCACGACTGCGCCGGGAAAGCCGACTGTGACGGGCCAGGACAATGTGCAGATCACCTTTACCAAGACGACGAAGGGTTACCAGAACCGGATTCTGGGGTGCACCATCTGCACCCAGTACGGATACGGAAACACCGACCGCGTGATTGTTTCGGGAAACCCGGACTATCCGAACACCGACTGGATTTCAAACATCAACGACCCGACCTACTTCCCGGACATGAATTATTCCAACGTGGGCGTTTCGGGGACGGCGATTATGGGCTATGCGCGCGTGGGCGAATACCTGGCGATCATCAAGGAGGACAACGCGCAGGATTCCACCATCTTTTTCCGCAGCGCCTCCTACGACGGGACCACGATCACCTTTCCGCTCAAGCAGGGGATCGCGGGCATCGGGGCGATTGCTCCGGGGAGCTTCGCCACCATCGACGACGAGCCGCTGTTTTTGGCCCGCACCGGCGTGTATGCGATCACCTCCAATCTGATCAACGCGGAACGCACCGTGCAGAACCGCAGCTATTATGTCGATCCGGCATTGACCAAGGAGCCCAATTTGGCGGGGGCGATTGCGGTGAACTGGAACAACAAGTATTTGGTGTGCGTCAACAACAACTGCTATGTCCTCGACGGGAACCAGCCGAAATCGTATGTATCAAAGACGAACGGGGACTACATCTATGAATGTTACCACTGGAACAACATACCGGCTGTCTGTTTCTTTGAACACGATGGCGACCTGTACTTTGGCAAGGCGGACGGATGGATTTGCCGATTTAACAACGATTTGGCGATGAGTGAGCGCCCGATGGAGGCATACAGCGACAACTGGCACGCTGATGAAACAAAAGATAACAGCGAGGCGATCTACTGCCAATGGGCCACCAAGGCGGACGATGACGGGGATTTTATGACCCTCAAGACCATGCCGAAGAAGGGCAGCGGCATCCAGATCAAGCCCTATCAGCGCAGCAGCGTGGAGATTTTGGTGCGCACCGACCGGGACACGCTTGAGCAATCGATGACGAGCGCCTATATGGACATCTGGAACTGGAGCGATATCGATTTTGAACGCATCAGCTTCAACAGCAACGACGCGCCGCAGGTGGTTCCGATGAATTTTAAGGTGAAGAAGTACAAGACGCTGCAATTCATCGTCCGAAACAAGGCCAAAAACGAGGGCTTTGGCATTTTGGGCATCATCAAGCGGTATGTAAAGGGCAACTATGCAAAGGGGTGATCGATTGATTACAGATAAAAAGATAACGGCGGCCGACTACGCCGATAAAGACGTGGTCAGCGCGCCCGACAGGCTGACCGGAACCGCGCAGGAAAACAAATACGTATTTGACCGCGCGGTGAAGGAGGTCGTACAGCCAAAATACAACGCGCTGATCGACGAGCTGGACACTGAGTTGGGCAGCAGGATTGTGTCGGACGACATTCTGAAGATGCGCCTGGACGAAAACGGCGTGGTGGAGTATTCCGCAGACGGAACCAATTATGTCAAGATGATCGGCCGCCACGGAGCAAAAGGGGACGGGACGCCCGCAACTGGGGCGGAAATATTTAACGTTCCGGACAATGTGGCGAGCGGATCTTATTCTCATGCGGAGGGGATCAACACAAATGCATCCGGTCGTGCAAGCCATGCGGAGGGCAGTAACACCTTAGCTTCTGGCTACATATATGGGTTTTCTCATGCCGAGGGAAGCTTTACCAAGGCGACAGGAGATTACTCTCACGCAGAGGGTTATATGACTGATGCAACCGAAAAAGGGGCTCATGCGGAAGGCTTTGGGACGAGCGCAACGGGCGAATGGTCTCATGCGGAAGGGAAAATATCTTCTGCTTCAGGAGTTTGCTCACATGCAGAAGGAACATCAAGTGCTCGTGGAGATCATGCACACGCTGAGGGCACTAGCACGAGTGCATCTGGTAACGCGAGCCATTCCGGAGGAAACCACACTATAGCAAGCGCAGAGAATCAGTTTGCAATCGGAAAATTTAACGAAGAAGACACAAATGCAGCGGTAATCGTCGGTAACGGAGAATCAGAAGACGCGCGTTCCAATGCGATGACGCTGGACTGGAACGGAAACCTGAAACTCGCGGGAGACGTCACCTTTTCGGGAGACCGCTCGCTCACAGACGAGTTGAGCAATCTGACTGCGGAAGATGTGGGGGCGGCACCAGCTGTCCACACGCATACCGCAGACGATATTTCGGGTTTAGACCCTGTTGCAACGTCTGGTTATGTAAGTGTTGGACGAAGAGATGGAACGATTGTTGGAGCAGAATCAACAGCGGAAGGTAAAAATACAATAGCGAGTGGCAAAACTGCACATGCGGAGGGAGATTCTACAGAGGCCAGCGGGTCTTATTCTCATGCGGAAGGGAAATCCACAAAAGCCACCGGTTACGTTGTCCATGCAGAAGGATACGATTCAGAGGCTAGTGGGTCTTATTCTCATGCGGAGGGAAAATCCACAAAAGCCATCGATTATGCTGCTCATGCAGAAGGAAACTATTCAGAGGCAAGCGGAAACTGCTCTCATGCAGAGGGCACCGAAACAAAAGCAATCGGATACGCCGCTCATGCAGAAGGAAGTTGTACGGAGGCTAGAGGGGATTATTCCCATGCAAGGGGATATTATACGCTTACAAACTCAAATTGCCAATCTGCTATCGGTAAGTATAATGCAGAAGACATAACTGCAGCATTGATTCTTGGAAATGGCACGTCAACATCGAATCGTTCCAATGCAATGACAGTGGATTGGAACGGAAATCTGAATCTTGCAGGAGATATTACGTTCTCAGGAAATCGCTCGCTTACAGAAGAGTTAAACAATATTACCATTCCCATCGCAGGAGACGAGCTAGGTGGAGTCAAAAACGGCGGCAACGTAGTGGTGAACTCTGACGGCACCATGACCGCCCCGGACGCCGGCGCAAAGCTGAATCGCACCGACTTTACCGAAACTGACGCGAGGTGGTCGGCGCTGACCGACGGGAGATACACATTGACATTATCTCTTGAGGATCAAAACCCCATCTGTGTATTCCGCAAGGACGGGGATAAATACAAGCTGTCGGTCTGCGACATTGAATCGCTTAACGGAACAGTCAGCGCAATCTCATACGACAAGTTTGCGGGCTATCTGCTCACTGCAGAGGACGGCGAAGGCGGCGGATCATCCAGCGGCGGTGTGGTGCGGTCTATCAATGGGGTATTCCCCAATGGGGAAGGCGCGGTCACGCTTACTGCGAGCCAAGTAGGCGCGGCTACGAATAGCCATACGCATACATATACGCAAGTGGGCGCGGCTGCGGCGAGCCATACCCATTCCTATACGGCGATCACCGGCCTGGGCAGCGCGGCGACAAAGAATGTGGGAACCGGAGCGAGCAATGTGGCGGCGGGTAACCACAGCCACGCAGCGTCGGCCATTGGGATTTCTGCGATTTCCGGGATGCAGGCCACCACCGTACAGGAGGCGCTGGAAGAAAATTTTCAATCTGTCGCTAGTGGAAAGCAGCTCTTGGAAACCGCCATTAGCGACGGTGGCGGAACGGTTTCCAAGGAGGATGATGTGGCGACCTTCCAGGAGTTGGCGGACGGGGTCGATGACATCCTCACAAAAATAGTGGATCGATCATTTAAGACATTTACAATCCCTGATGGGACACAGGAAATCGGGACGGGTGCATTCTATAATTGCGTCAATCTCCATACGGTTGCGATACCGGCCAGCGTCACGTCTATTAAAAGTTCAGCATTTGCATATTGCGGTAGCCTTACGTTGAATGAACTGCCCGCTGATTTGACCAATATCGGAAACAATGCATTTCTATATTGTAGAAACCTTGCGCTGACTGCGTTACCTGCCAGTTTGACCAGTATTGGCTCCAATGCATTTGAGGGATGCGACAAACTTGCACTGACTGAATTACCCGCCGGATTGACCAGTATTAACTTAAGTGTATTTAAGTACTGCGCAGGCCTTGCGCTGACTGAGTTGCCGCCCGGTGTGACCAGCATCGGCACCAGTGCATTTGAAGGCTGTACGAGCCTCGCACTGACTGAGTTACCAGACAACTTAACTTTAATCGGCATTACCTCATTTAAGAATTGCACGAGCCTCGCGCTGACCGAACTGCCATCCGGCCTGACCGACATCAGCTTTAATGCATTTAATGGATGCACCGGCTTGACGAGACTGAGGCTGGGCAATGCGCTGAAATCGATAGCAACAAACGCATTTACCGACTGCACCAACCTGACCCAAATTACCTGCGACTTTGCGCAGGGGGCGGTATCGGGCGCGCCGTGGGGTGCGACCAATGCAAATATTACCTATCTGCGGTAACGAAATCCAATTCTAAAACATTAGAGAGGAGTGGTGAAGATTTGGACAAGATCACAGAAAAGACTACGCCAATCGCTGTGACAGACAAGGTAAACGAAATCATTGATGAAATATCGCTGAAGGGCGCAGTGTCCAGCGTGAACGGAAAAACGCCTGATTCGAGCGGAAATGTGACTATCACAGCCGAAGATACAGGGGCGCGGCCGGATAGCTGGACGCCCACAGCGGCGGAGGTAGGCGCGGCAACCTCGGGGCACACCCACAGCGCAGCCACCACCAGCGCAGGGGGGTTCATGTCTGCCGCAGACAAAACCAAGCTCAACGGCGTCGCCACAGGGGCCAACAACTATGTCCTGCCGGTTGCGGGGACCGCGCTCGGCGGCGTCAAAAACGGCGGAAACGTCACTGTCAATGCGGACGGCACCATGACCGCACCGGAGGGCGGCGGCAGCGGCGGAGCGGTGGAATCGGTGAACGGCAAGACCGGCGCGGTGACGCTGACCGCGGCCGACGTGAGTGCGTTGAGCAAAACAGCGCAAGCAGTGACCAACTGGGACACCGCTACCA
>NZ_JACRST010000015.1 GCF_014384885.1 Ligaoa zhengdingensis | reverse complement strand
TTCAAAACCGAATGTTGTTCAATTTTCAAGGTTCCGTTCTGGTAAGCGCCCCGCCCCGTCAGGAGTGGAACTTTCTTATCTTACCACACCGCCCTACTGTTTGTCAAGCACTTTTTTTCAATGCTTCTGGCTCGCTTTCGCTCACCCCGTCGGACAGCTTATTTATATTACCACGCCCCTCCCCCTTTGTCAATACTCTTTTGGCAAAAAAGTTAAAAAAATCTCGAATTGTGCTTAGGCTTGCCACTCCAAAAGGATTTTCCTCTATTATAGGAACTATTTGACCATCCGTCAAGATATCGGGTTCTTCGTCTGACCGAAGTACTTATTTTAGATAGGTTATACCCTTATAAAAAGAGAACTGTTTTATTGAATCTGTCCCAAAAAGCGGCCAAAACTTTTTCTTCCATTTTTCCGATAAATATATATCTTTCCGTTTTGTGCATTCGTTTTCGCTAAATAAATTGTTATGATGTTAAAAAAGAGGGCTAAAATCCCTTTTTTGTTATGAAGAGAGAGGATGGTTCACATGAAAAGGAAACTCGTCCACAGAGCGCTCGGCATAATAATGGCCGGAGCGCTTGTGGCGCAGCTGGGTACGACCGCAGTGTTCGGCCTACAGGAGAACCCTATTCCGCCGCAGGCGGAGGGCACCTTGGTCGATCCAATGCCACTGGAGGAAACTAACCAGCCGCTGCCGGATGCCGAAACACCGGCCACAGGCGGCGAGCAGCCGCAAGAAGCGCCCCTTACAGAAATTGAAATCCCGTTTGAAGGAAACAGTGAAGTCCAGCCGAACCTTGCGGCAGCGAAAAATTCCCCGCTCGGCGGGGTCGCGATTTCGGACTGAACTCTGCAGACGGGCAGGAATGGGAGTTCCTGTTCGCGCCCCCGGAGCTGGACCGTCCGGCGGAAAAAGCCGATCTCACCGGCTTTCATTTTTACCGGGACCGCCTTTGAATGGCTGGCTTACCATGAGACCAATTTCACCACGGTAGACGTCTATCTCGATGGGGTAAAACTGACGACCCTGGATCTCAACGCGCCCAACACCAGCGTCGGCGTGAGCAGCGAAAGTGTATACGCGGTGAATGGGTTGGAGGATCGGGAGCACACCGTTCGTCTGGTGGTTCCCGGTGAGGGCGGCATCGCAAGCAAGTATCTGGCTGTGGATGCATTTGTACTCAAGCCGATCTCCCATGTGGAACCCGCCGCGGTGGAAACCGCTCTGGGTACAGCCCCTGTACTGCCGGAAACGGTGACTGTGGGCTACGGCGCACAGGAAACAGCGGTCTATCCGGTGGTCTGGGATGCCGTCACAGAGGACCAATATGGAAGACCCGACACATTCACGGTGAGCGGAACGATGACCGGCACTTCGGAAACCGCTGTCTGCACCGTTACCGTGACGGGCGAGCAGCCCTCCGACGTAGACAAGACTTCGCTGAAGGCGCTGATCGCGACGGTCGAGGGGAAATACGACAAAGACCGCTACACCGCAGAGAGCTGGAAAGCTCTGACCGATGCGCTGAATGCAGCGAAGACGGTCGTTGCTGACGTGGCTGCAACCGAAAGCCAGGTGTTCGATGCCTACCTCGCGCTGGTAGCGGCGCGCGACGGCCTGACCTATGCGCCCGACAAGAGCCTGCTTACGCTGGCGGTCGAGATCGCGGAAGACCTGTTGAAGGACGAAAGCCTGACTGCGGCCACGAAGGAAGCGCTACAGGTGGCAGTGAACAGCGCGAAAGCGGTGCTGGATAACGCGGACGCGACGCAGGCTGAGATCAACACCGAGTACGAAGCGGTGATGACCAGGATCACCGAACTGGTGAAAGCGGATAAGACCCTGCTGAGACAGCTGATCGCAGCGGCGGACGCATTGGAAGAAGGCAACTACCGCCCGAGCAGTTGGGCGAACCTGCAAGCGGTGTTGACCGAGGCGAAGGCAGTGGAAGCAAACGGCAACGCGACCGAGGCGATGATCGCAGAGGCGTGCAGCAAGCTGACAGCCGCAATCAACGCATTGCAGAGCGAGTTCAACTATGCGGCGATCAACGCAGCGCTCAAGCTGGCGAAGGAGATCCTGGCTGACAGCAAGTACGACGAGGCGAGCAAGACCGGCCTGGCCGAGCTGGTGGCCAAAGCGGAAGCGCTGTGCGAGAGCGATGAAGCAACCCAGAAAGGTCTCGACGATATGGCAGCGGAGCTGACCAGAGCGATCGCGAAGGTGCGCCTGGCGCAGGCGGTGGCCGAAGTGAATGAGCTGAACACGGCGCGATACACGGCGGCAAGCTGGAATGCGGTGCAAGCAGCGCAGGCGGAAGCGAAGGCGCTGCTGGCGAAGCGAACAGTGCGAACGAGACGATCGGCGGCGCGCAGCAAGCGGCGGCGTGAGCTATCTCATGCTCCAGAAAAAATTCAAAAACTAGATATAGCCGATAGAAAAATCCCCCGCCCATCTTGCAAAATAGGCGGGGGATTTTATACTGTTTTGGAAAACGTGCCCTGGCGCGGACAAAAAATCGCGCCTCAGGGAGGTCCTGAAGCGCGATTTGGGTGCAGGTCCAACCTGCTGGTACGCCCGACAGAATTCGAATCTGCGACCTTTGGAGTCGGAGTCCAACGCTCTATCCAGCTGAGCTACGGGCGCGTATTGGGTTGCTACCTGATGTTCCACCGTCCAGCAGATCATCATTTTGATAGCGCCTAATTATTATAGCATATTTTTAGGTGGATGAAAACACCTTCGTCCAAATCTTTTGAAATATTTTTCTCTTGCAAATCCTGCGGCACCGGTTAAAATGGAACTGTGAGGTGATCGGATGTTTTATACACTCGGTGAAAATTTGGAGCCGTGGCCGGAGGACAAAGAAATCACCTGGGACCATGTCCTGGGGTTGCTCCCGCAGGAGGAAGCCTCCCTTTCTTTTCTTCCCGACCGGTTTGCGGCCTACCGCCCGCTCCTTTTAAAAACGGTCCGTTTCTGCAAAGTGGAAAACGAAGCGGACTATCTGTACGGCACCCTGCTCATTCCAGGCAAGGGTGAATCAAAAAGAAAGCAGGGCATCTCTTTTTTTCTATGGGATGGCAACCTGCTTCTAATCGGTGACGACAGCTTTCTGTCCGCCTATCTGCTCACCTTTCAATCGGTGAAAAGCAGGGGGCCCATCGACGCGGGGCTTGTGTTCTGCGACCTTTTGAACTATCTGATCGGAAATGACCTCACCTATCTGGAGGAGCTGGAGAACCGCGCTGAGCGGATGGAGAGTGCGGTCCTTTCGGATTCCACCGAACATTTTGATCACAGGATGATGGGCCTGCGCAAGGAACTGGCGGCTTTTTCTCATTACTACAGCCAGTTGGCGGATCTGTCGGTCTCTATTCAGGAAAATGCCGACTCCTTTTTTTCTGAAAAGGAGCTGCGGGCACTCCGGCTGTTCGCGGAACGTGCTGAACGGCTGCGGCAGGAGACACAGATGCTGCGTGAGTATTCCATGCAGATTCGGGAGGTCTATCAAGCGCAAATCGATATCCGGCAAAATAAGATTATGAAGATTCTGACGATTGTCACCACGATCTTTCTCCCCCTCTCGCTGATCGCCGGCTGGTATGGAATGAATTTTGTCCATATGCCAGAGCTCTCCTGGCGCTTTGGATATCCCGCGGTCTGCCTGTTGAGCGCCGCAATCCTGCTGTTCTGTATCTGGTTTTTTAAGAAAAAGCGTTTTTGGTGATTGTTTTTCTGCCGAGGTGGGATAAATTCACATTTGCCTTTTGTTTCGCTTTCTGTTAAACTGAGTTTCGTCTTAAAATTGAATTTTGAGGAATGCGTTTTTAAACGTATTTCCTCGCTTTACCGCCGGGTAAAGCCGCTTGATGAGCGTTCGGATTTCATACCGTAGGCCTTTGAAGGTATGAAAATTCGGGCGTTTTTTCTGTGATAAGGCATGTTCCGGCCATTCCATTACAATTTATTCCTGTCAGATTTTCGTGTGGGCAGGGACACACTTCTATTATCTTTATCCATGCGCGGCAGCGAAAGGAGTTATCGATGAAACCCAACGCCATTCTCAAGGATTTTACGCATTTTGTCTCGCTTAATGTGCTCGGCATGATCGGCCTGTCCTGTTACATCCTGGCCGACACCTTCTTTGTTGCCAAGGGGCTTGGCACAAACGGTCTCACCGCCCTGGGGCTTGCAATCTCGGGATACAGCTTCATCCAGGGCACCGGCCTGATGATCGGGGTGGGCGGCGCGACGCGGTACGCCATTTGGAAATCGCAGGGGAAGCACGATGCGGCAAACCGTGTCTTTACCCACTCAGTAGTACTGGCAATCGCCGCCGGATTCCTGTTTGCGGCGGCCGGCCTCTTTCTTTCCACGCCGATCAGCCGCCTGCTCGGCGCGGATGGGCTGATCCTCGACATGACCGCTCTCTACCTGAAAACCGTCCTCTGCTTCTCTCCATTTTTCATCCTCAACAACCTGATGCTGGCCTTTGTTCGCAATGACGGCAACCCTCACCTCGCCATGGCTGCCATGCTGGCGGGCAGCCTGAGCAATGTGCTGCTGGATTACATCCTCATCTTCCCCCTCGATATGGGCATCTTCGGCGCCGCCCTCGCAACCGGCCTCGCCCCGATCCTCGGCATGGCTGTTCTGTCCATCCATATCGTAAAGCGGCGCAACGGGTTCCACCTGCGCCGTATCCGGCCCGACCCAGCTTGCGCGCTTGACCTGTGCTCGCTCGGTCTCTCCTCGCTGATCACTGAACTCGCGTCCGGCCTTGTGCTGATCGTCTTCAACCTGGTCATCCTGCGCCTGTCGGGAAACATCGGGGTCGCCGCCTACAGCGTGGTCGCCAATCTCTCTCTGGTCGTCATCTCCATCTTCACAGGGATCGCCCAAGGACTACAGCCGCTGGTCAGCAGCAGTTATGGCCGCGCACAGTATGTAGAACTGAGCCAGTTGTTGCGTTATGCCGTCCTGTTGTCGGTCGTGTTGGCCGTCCTTCTGTATCTCGTGGCCTGCCTGTTTTCGGACGGGCTGGTCGCGATCTTCAACCGGGAGGCCGACCCGCAGCTGGCGGCGCTCGCCAAAGACGGCCTTCTGCTTTACTTCGCCGGATTCCTGTTCGCAGGCTTCAACATTGTCACGTCCGCCTATCTCAGCGCAGTCGCGCAGCCGCGCCCTGCCTTTGCGGTCTGCATTCTGCGGGGGTGTGTGGCGATCCTCCCAGCGGTGTTTGCGTTGGCCGCCCTCTGGGGGATGAACGGGGTATGGCTTTCCTTCCCTTGCGCGGAGGCAATCGCCTCTGTTGCCGGGATATTTGCACTGCGCCGCTCCTTCCCCGGCGAAAAGCAGAAAAACTCCCCTGTTTCGCCAATTCGCCCGGTGTGATATAATAGCCGCAAATGGAAATGCACAGGCGGCTTATACTTTTACAGGTAGATAGTTTCGCCGATGATGCATTGGAAGGGGATCAAACGATGAAACTGCTTTTTAAACAACGCTTTTTTTCGTGGTTGGACAGCTACGATATTTTTGATGAGACGGGCAATGTGGTGTTCCAAGTTGAGGGACGAATCTCATGGGGGCACTGTCTCGAAATCTACAACATGGCGGGCCTGCACCTTGGCACTGTGAAGGAAGAGGTATTGACCTTTTTGCCCCGATTCCGCATCTATGTAGCGGATCAACTGATGGGGGAAATCCGCAAGGAGTTCACCTTCTTCCGGCCAAAATTCACGCTGGATTTTAACGGATGGACGGTGGAAGGGAACTTCTGGCAATGGGATTACGAGGTGATGAACGGCAGTGAAACCATCATGCGCGCCTCCAAGCGGCTGTGGAACTTCACCGATACCTATGAAATCGACGTAGTAAAGCCGGAAAATGTCCTCTATTCTCTGATGATCGTGCTCGCAATCGATGCGGCGAAATGCTCTTCCGGCAACGACTAAGCGACACGCTTTCTTTCCCATGCCTTTTACGGATGAAGTTACATGCCATTTCATTTTTTGCTGAACACAAGAAATACCCGGCGCATCCTTTACAGGATACGCCGGGTTCTGTTTTTTAAAATAAATATTTTCTCACAATTCATATGAAATTGGCATCCCGAAACAGAGGGGGCAACGGTAGTCCCTTCGGGAGTTTCCATCGCTTAAACCCACCACGCGACTATCGCATGGTTTTCCCTGATATAAAAAACGCCGGAGGAAACTACTTCTCTGGCGTTTTTTAATAGAAGGGGCGGACATTTTAGATTCCATCTCCGTTGCGGGCGCCTTATCCGAACAAAAAGACAGAGTCCGAACGCGAACTGCGTCCAGACTCTGTCTGGTGGTTGCGGGGGTAGGATTTGAACCTACGACCTTCGGGTTATGAGCCCGACGAGCTACCGAACTGCTCCACCCCGCGATATCTAATTTTGAGTGCTTTATTATTATACTATATCTAATTAGAAAAAGCAATACCCTTTGTAATTTTTTTTACAAAGGGTATTTTTGCTCTTTTCTCACTCGGTGATATCGTCGCCTTCCACGCTGGTATCGTCCACCGGAGCGGACACATACTCGGGGGAGGTCGCTGCCTCCGACACCGCCTCGGGCTGATCGTCGACATAGTATTCCATATCGTAATCACCCTGCGCGTCCGGAACATAATCCTCCTCGACATCGCCGCACTCAAGGCATCTGCGGCTTCTCATATAGGCCACCAGCCCGAGCAGTGCGCCTGCCACCGCAATCAGCGCGATGATGATTGATACCAAGGTTCCTTTTTTCATAGGAGGGCCTCCTTTCATCCTCAGAGTTTATTTTTTCCAGCGAAACTGGTTTTATTATAAGCCCACTGGCGCAAAATAACAAGCATTTTTTCAATAAAACAAAAGGCCTGCGTTTCCATGGTAGTATACGCAGGCCCTTTGCATTTATGCTCCGAATGAATTAGCGGATAATCGACTCGCCGGTGATCTCCGGGGGCTGTTCCAGACCCAAAACCTTTAACATAGTGGGGGCGATATCGGCCAGGCGGCCGCCCTCACGCAACTCGCAGGGATACCCCACCACCAGGAACGGCACCGGATTGGTGGTGTGCGCGGTGAACGGCGAGCCGTCCTCCTCGTACATCTTATCCGCGTTTCCGTGGTCAGCGGTGATCAGCAATGCGCCCCCCTTGGCCAAGATGGCGGAAACCCCCTTGCCCACGCAGGCGTCAACCGCCTCCACCGCTTTGACCGCTGCCTCGAACACGCCGGTGTGGCCGACCATGTCGCAGTTCGCATAGTTGCAGATGATTACGTCGTATTTGTCGCTCTCAATCCGCCCCAGCAACTCCTCGGTCACCTCATAGGCGCTCATCTCCGGCTTGAGATCGTAGGTGGCGACCTTGGGGGACGGGATCAGCGCACGGTCCTCACCCTGGTAAGCCTTCTCCACGCCGCCGTTGAAGAAGAAGGTGACGTGGGCATATTTTTCGGTTTCCGCGATGCGCAGCTGAGTCAGGCCCTTGTTGGAGATATACTCGCCGAAGGTATTTGTAAGAGATTCCGGCTTGAAAGCGACATGCACATTGGGCATGGTCACGTCGTACTGGGTCATGCACACAAAGTACAGCGGGAAGAACCCGTTTTTGCGCTGGAAGCCCTCGAACGCCTCATCCACGAGGGTGCGGGTGATCTCACGCGCGCGGTCAGGGCGGAAGTTGAAGAACACAACCGAATCATTCGCTTTGATGGTAGCGCCCTTTGCGCAGACGGTGGGGATGACAAATTCGTCGGTGACATCATCGGCGTAAGATTTCTCCATCGTGTCCACGGCGCTGGGGTTCTGGTTGCCTTCGCCGTAAACCATCGCCGCATACGCCTTCTCCACGCGCTCCCAACGGTTGTCGCGGTCCATCGCGTAGTAGCGGCCCATCACGGTGGCGATGCGGCCGACGCCGATCTCCGCCATCTTCGCCTCCAGCTCGGCGAGGTAGTCGCGGCCCGAGGAGGGGGGAACGTCGCGGCCATCCATGAAGCAGTGGACGTATACCTCGGAAAGCCCCGCCTTTTTGGCGAGTTCCAGCAGGCCGTACAGGTGCTGGTTGTGGCTGTGCACGCCGCCGTCCGACACGAGGCCCATCAGATGCAGTGCGGAGCCGTTCTTTTTGCAGTTTTCCATCGCGCCGAGCAGCGCCTCATTCTGGAAGAAATCGCCGTCCTGGATCGATTTCGTGATGCGGGTGAGCTCCTGATAGACGATGCGGCCCGCACCGATGTTGGTGTGGCCCACCTCGGAGTTGCCCATCTGCCCGTCGGGCAGGCCCACATCCATGCCGGACGCGCCGATCAGGGTGTGCGGATATTCGGCGAACAGCCGGTCCAGGTTGGGGGTGTTGGCCGTCTTGACCGCGTTGCCGTATTCGCTGGGATTGTAGCCAAAGCCATCTAAAATAATCAAAGCGAGGGGTCGTTTTGCCATAGTGATCCATCCTTTCCGGGCAAGGCCCGGTGAACCACCGGGTATGCCAAATACAAGATACAGGAAATTCCGCCGGATTGCCCCGCCTTAGCGGCTGGCAGCCTTGACAATCGCCGCAAAATCGGGCGCTTTCAGGGACGCGCCGCCGATCAGGCCGCCGTCCACATGCTCTTTATTCAACAGCTCCTCGGCATTGCCCGCGTTCATCGAACCGCCGTACTGCACCGTGACAGCATCCGCCGCAGCTTTGCCGTACAGCTTCGCGATCACGCCGCGGATGCAGCCGTTGACCTCATCCGCCTGATCGGCGGTTGCGGTCTTGCCGGTACCGATCGCCCAGACCGGCTCGTAGGCGATAATGATCTTTTTGAGCTCCTTCTCCGAGACGCCCTGCAGCGCGATTTTGGTCTGCATCCCGACGATCTCCTCGGTGACCCCCTGTTCGCGCTGCTCCAGCAGCTCGCCCACGCAGAGGATGACGGTGAGGCCCGCGTCGAGAGCCGCGCGCACGCGCTTGTTGACGGTGACGTCGGTCTCACCGAAATACTGGCGGCGCTCTGAATGGCCGATCACGACATACTGTACGCCCATTTCCGCGAGCATATCCGCCGAAATTTCGCCGGTGAACGCGCCGGATTTCGCCCAGTGGCAGTTCTCCGCGCCCACGCCGATGTTGGTGCCCTTGGTGAGCTCCAGGGCGGTTTCGAGGTTGGTATAGGGCACGCAGATGACCACATCGCAGCCCGCGTCCGCCACGAGGGGTTTGAGCTCCTCAATGAGTGCCTTCGCCTCGGGGCGGGTTTTGTTCATCTTCCAGTTGCCGGCGATAACCGCCTTGCGCAGTGCTTTATTCATAACAAGTCTTCTCCTTTGTTGTTTTTCAATGGAACAGGGCGCGGTGATCTGCCCGCGCCCTGTCGTCAGACGGGCAGCCGCCCGTTCTCACTCATGTTCAAAAGGCAGGGCCGCGCTGCAACCGGATTCAGCGGTCGTTCACGCAGGCGATGCCCGGCAGCTCCTTGCCCTCGAGGAACTCCAGGGAGGCGCCGCCGCCGGTGGAGATGTGGGTCATCTTGTCGCCGAAGCCCAAGGTGTTGACCGCAGCCGCGGAATCGCCGCCGCCGATGATGGTGATGGCGTCGGTCTCAGCCAGCGACTTGGCCACCGCGATGGTGCCCTTCGCAAGGATCGGGTTCTCGAATACGCCCATGGGGCCGTTCCACACAACCGTCTTGGCGGATTTCACTTCGTTGGCAAACAGCTCGGCCGTCTTGGTGCCGATATCCAGACCCATGTAATCGTCCGGGATCTTATCCGCATCGACCACCTTGACCTCGATCTCCGCATCGATCGGATCGGGGAAGGATTTGGCGATGGTGCAGTCGATGGGCAGCAGGATCTTGACGCCCTTCTCGTCCGCCTTCTTCAGCATCTCCTTGCAGTAGTCGATCTTCTCGTTGTCCAGCAGGGAGGTGCCCACGCCGTAGCCCTTGGCCGCCAGGAAGGTGTACGCCATGCCGCCGCCGATGATGAGGGTGTCGGCCTTGCTCAGCAGGTTTTCGATGACGTTGAGCTTATCCGCGACCTTCGCGCCGCCCAGGATGGTGACGAACGGACGGGCCGGATCGTTGACTGCGTTACCCAGATATTTGAGCTCCTTACCCATCAGGTAGCCGACGGCCGCCTCTTTTACAAAGGAAGCCACGCCCACGGTGGAGCAGTGCGCGCGGTGCGCAGCGCCGAACGCGTCGTTGACGAACACCTGTCCGTCGCACAGCTCAGCCAGCTCCTTGCTGAACGCCTCGCCGTTCTTGGTCTCCTCCGCACGGTAACGGGTGTTTTGCAGCAGCACCACGTCGCCGTCCTTCATCGCGGCGACCGCTTTCTTGGCGTTCTCGCCCACCACATTGTCGTCAGCTGCAAAGACGACCTCTTGGCCCAGCAGCTCGGAGAGACGCGCAGCGACAGGGGCCAACGAAAGCTCGGGCTTCGGCTCGCCCTTGGGCTTGCCCAGGTGGGAGCAGAGGATGACCTTGCCGCCGTCCGCGATCAGTTTTTTGATGGTGGGCAGCGCCGCCACGATGCGGTTTTCATCGGTAATCACGCCGTTTTTCAGAGGGACGTTGAAGTCGCAGCGCACCAAAACCTTTTTGCCGGCGACGTTGATATCATCGACGGTCTTCTTGTTGAGAGCTGTCATATCGTTCTTCCTTCCTGTATTCAAAAATTCTATTTTCCGCCTGATGCCAGGCATTGTTAAACGTATCACAAATCCATCCTTATTGTAGCTGATACCCCGCAGATTTGCAACTGTACAGTTTGACAAAAAGCCGATTTTTAGCGCTATTTTTTGGTTCTTTTTTCCCCGAGCACCGCCACAGCCGCCAGACGCGGGCCTGCATTGATGGTGATGCACGCGCCCGCATAGTAAAGCCCCACCGGCTTTTGCCCGGTTCGCTCCTCCATCAGGGCGGCCGCCTGCTCGCCCACCTCGTCGGTCAGCGCGCGGATGCACAGATAGGGGGAATCGCCCTTACGATCGCGGCAGGCAAAATCAACCAGCCTGGGAACCACATTTTTGTCGCCGCGCACCTTGTCGACGATCTTCATCTCCCCATCGATGATCGAAAGGATCGGCCGCAGGCCCAGGACATCCCCCACAAAGGCGGCGGCGCAGCTGATGCGGCCGGACTTTTTGGCAAACTCGAGGGAATACACGCCGAAGTAGATCTCCAGCCGGTCGAAGAAGTCGTAGAGGAATTCCACCACCTCAGTGCACGGCTTGCCCGCCCGCGCGAGCTTGGCGGCCTCCACCTGCGCCAGGCCGTAGGGGATGGTGTAGGTCTTGGAGTCGATCACGACCACCTCCAGCTTGCCGCTGGCCTCGGGGCAGTCGTCGTAGAACAGGGTTTTGGCCATGTTGGCGGCCTCGAACATATTGGAGCCCTTGGAGTTGATTGTGGTGACCACCACATGGGTATACCCCTGTTCAAACGCCGCGCGGTATTGGTCGGCAAACGCGATGTGGGTGATATGGCTGGTCACCGGAATGGTCTTGGCGTCCAGCAGGATTTTGTAAAACTCCTGCGCGGTGAAATCCACCCGCTCGTGGTAGCCCACGCCATCCACCGCGATGGGGATGGGCAAAACGGCGATATCGTATTCGCGCGCCAGTTCCTCCGGCAGGTCGCAGGCGGAATCGGTCAAAAATTTGATTTTATCCAAGCTGTTTATCCTCCCATTTATATTTGGTGAGCTGACCCGCCGAGGAAAGTTCGGGATAGCCCCATTGGCGCAGCGCCTCGTAGGCGGCCACCGCCACGGTATTGGACAGGTTGAGGCTGCGCGCCTGGGTGATCATCGGCAGGCGCACGCAGCGGTCGGGATGGTCGAAGAGCAGCGGCTCGGGCAGGCCCGCGTCCTCCCGGCCGAACACCAGGTAGGCGTTGTGCGGGAAGGCCACTTCGCTGTGGATCCGCCGCCCCTTGGTGGTGAAATAAAAAAACTCCCCGCCCGCGTTCCTCCGGAAAAAGTCCTCGGTATTTTCGTAATAGGTAATGTCGAGCAGGTGCCAGTAGTCCAGCCCCGCCCGTTTGAGCTTTTTATCATCGATGGTAAAGCCCATCGGGCCCACCAGATGCAGCCGCGCGCCGGTCGCTGCGCAGGTGCGCGCAATGTTGCCGGTGTTCTGCGGGATCTGAGGTTCGACGAGCACAAGGTTTAAGGTAGGCATTCTGTTAAGACGCGCTCCCTTTCTTGCAGTATTTCCGCTTTGGCGCCCCGTCAAACGGAATTTGCCAAAACATCCCCGATTATTATACCCGTTCACTTCTGATTGCACAATAGGAAGGTTTGGATTTTCGCGGAATTTTTGCGCTTTTGTGTAGTTTTTGCGCCGTTTTACCCCATCGGGGCGGGGTTGTCCCCTTCGATTTGAAAGGGAGGCTTATGCGATTGAAACAGGCACTCAACCAAAAGGAACTGGCGTTCTGTATCCACTATCATTCCCTGCAAAATCCGCGCGAAGCGGCCCTCGCCGCTGGGTATCCGGCCGACCGGGCGGCGCGCGCCGGCCGCGCGCTGCTGGCCCGGCCGGAGATTAGCGCGCAGCTCGCGGCGCTCGCCCGCGAGGAGGAGGGGCGCGACCTCGCCTCGCAGGTGCGGGCCGGGCTCCACCGGCTCGCGTTTGGCAGCGCGGCCGACGCGGCCAAACTGCTCTTCTGGGAGGAGGACCCCGGCCCGCAGGCGCTGGAGGGCCTGGACCTGTTTCAGGTGGCCGAGCTGCGGCGTGGCAAAAACGGCGTGGAGGTCAAATTTTTTGACCGCATCAAGGCGCTGGAGGCGCTCGCCGCCCTGGACCGGCCGGAAACGACGGCCGGAACGGCCCTGCCCTTCTACCGCGCGCTGCTGGGCAGCGTGGAGCAGCCGGCGGAAGACGGCGGACGCGATGACTGAGTTCTACGCCTTTTCGCGCAAGCAGCGCACCGCCATCAACTGGTGGTGCCCGGGCAGCCCCCACGCGGGGCGGGACGCGATCATCTGCGACGGCGCGATCCGCAGCGGCAAGACCCTGTGCATGTCGCTGGGCTTTGCAGCGTGGAGCATGGCCTGTTTTGACGGCATGGCCTTTGCCATCTGTGGCAAGACGGTGACATCAGTGCGGCGCAACCTGGTTGTTCCGTTGCTGCAAAATCTCCGGGATTTGGGCTTCGATTGCCGCGACAGGCTCTCGCAAAACCGCATCGACATCCGCTTTGGCGGGCGGGAAAACCGCTACTACCTGTTCGGCGGCAAGGACGAGGGGTCCGCTGCGCTGATTCAGGGTGTGACGCTGGCCGGGGTGCTGCTCGACGAGGTGGCGCTGATGCCCCGCTCCTTTGTGGAGCAGGCGATCGCGCGCTGCTCAGTCCCCGGTTCCCGCTTTTGGTTCAACTGCAATCCGGAGCATCCCTTTCACTGGTTCCACACCGAATGGATTCAGAAGGCGCAGCAGAAAAACGCGCTCTACCTGCATTTCACCATGCGGGACAACCCCTCCCTCTCCCCCGCCATCCGGCGACGGTACGAGGGGATGTATTCGGGTGCGTTCTACGAGCGGTTCGTGCTGGGGCGCTGGGTGGCTGCCCAAGGGCTGGTCTACCCGATGTTCCGCGAGGACCGCCATGTGGCGCGCACCCTCCCTTCGGCGTGCGAACAATATTATATCTCCTGCGACTACGGCACGGTCAACCCCATGTCGATGGGGCTCTGGGGACTCTGCGGCGGCGTGTGGTACCGCCTGCGGGAATATTACCACGATTCCCGCGCGGCCGGGGTACAGCGCACCGACGAAGAGTATTACGCGGCGCTCGAGGAGCTGGCGGGCGGCCTGCCGGTGACGGCGGTGATCGTCGACCCCTCGGCAGCCAGCTTTATCCAATGTGTGCGGCGGCACGAGCGGTTCCGGTGCATTCCGGCAATCAACGATGTGGCCACCGGCATCCGGCGGGTGGGCGACCTGCTGCGGGAGGGCAAGCTGCTCTTTTCTTCACAATGCCCCGACATCCTGCGGGAGTTTTCCCTCTACCGCTGGGACGAGGGAGCCGGGCGGGACTGCCCCAAAAAAGAGCACGACCACGCCATGGACGACATGCGTTACTTCGTGATGACCGCGCTGCGGGAGGCGGGGGGCGGGTTCTTCGCGCTCGCCGCCGGCCGGAAAGCTGCGGGGGAGAAAGAATGATTGGAGGGATGATTCCTTGGGATTTTTGCAAAGGCTGTCGGGCGGCAGGCCGCCGGGCGCGGCCTGTGTGCAGACAGCCCCGCGGAACCTCGGATGGGACAGCCCGTCCCACCGGCAGGCCCTGCTGACAGCGGAACACCGCCTGTATGAACGGCTGCGGGAAAGCGTGCCGCTTGTGGACGCAGCGATCCAGAAGATCGTGCGGCTGGTGGGCGGGTTCCGGCTGGACTGCACCGACCCCGACGCACAGGATCAGCTGCGCCGCTTTGCGGCGGGCGTCCCGGTGGGCGGGGTGCAAACCGGCCTGGACGCATTTCTGTCCTGCTACCTCGACGACCTGCTCACCTACGGCGGCGCTGCGGGAGAGATCGTGCTCAACGAGGAGCAGGACGGCATCTTTGCGCTCTACAACAGCCCGCTTTCTGCCCTGGAGGTTGCTGCGCCCAACAGCCCGGTGCAGGCGGAATTTTTCCGGCGAGATGGGCTGACCGTCAGCCCGATCGCCCAGCCGGGACTGATTCTTTACAGCGCACTGGGCCCCGAGGCGGGCGAGCTGCGCGGGCGTTCGCTGCTGCGCGGCCTGCCGATGATCGGGGACATTTTGATGCGCATCTACGAATGTATCGGCAAAAACTTCGACCGGGTGGGCAATGTGCGTTTCGCCGTCACCTACCGCCCGGGTGACAACGCGGTGGACGCTGCAAGCGCGCGGGAGATCGCGCAGAACATCGCGCAGGAGTGGGGCGAAGCGATGTCCGCCTCCGCCAAGGGGCGTGTCAAGGACTTCGTCGCGGTGGGCGACGTGGACATCAAGGTGATCGGCGCGGACAACCAGGTGATCGACACCAAGGTGCCCGTGGAGCAGATGCTGCAGCAGATGGTGGCCAAGTTGGGCTTGCCGCCCTTCCTGCTGGGGCTCTCCTGGAGCACCACCGAGCGGATGAGCAAGCAGCAGGCGGATATCCTGACCAGCGAGCTGGAGGCCTACCGCCGCGTGCTCACGCCGGTAATCCAGAAAATCTGCGGCGTGTTTCTCGCGCTGGAGGGCATTGCGGCCGACGTGACGGTGGAATGGGATATGATCAATCTCCAGGACGAGCTGGAGACCGCCCAGGCGCAGCTGCTGCTGGCGCAGGCCGCAAAAGAACAGGAGGCAACCGAATGACGACCAAACAGGCCATGATCTACAAGGGGTTTGAATCGGCCGGGGCTACCGAGGAGGACCTGCAAAAAATCAACCGCTACACCCGCCGGGAGCTCAGCGCCGACGAGGTTTACGTCTTCCCGCTGATCCTGTGCGACAACGAGGTGGACCGCGACGGCGAGCGCTTTTCAATTGATGCGCTGCATAAGCTGCGCCGGCTGTTTTTGGGGAAAACCGGCATCTTCGACCACAACCCAAAGGGTCAGAACCAGACCGCGCGCATCTTTTCCACCGCGGTGGAGAAGGACCCGCTGCGCAAAACCCAGGGGGGCGAGGAGTACCACTTTCTGACCGCGCGCGCCTACATGGTGCGCAGCGACAAAAACGCCGACCTGATCCTCGAGATCGACGCCGGCATCAAAAAGGAAGTGAGCGTGGGCTGCGCGGTGGAGGCCGTGGTCTGCTCGATCTGCGGCAGAAACGTGAAGGAGCGCCCCTGCGAACACAAGGTGGGCAAAACCTACAACGGGGCTGTCTGCCACCGCATCCTCGAGCGGCCCACCGACGCCTACGAATGGAGCTTTGTCGCGGTGCCCGCCCAGCCCGCCGCCGGCGTGACCAAGGCGCTGCTCGCGCCCGGCGGGGCCGTCCGCCCGGATGCGGACGGCCTGCTGGGCCGCCTGAAGGCGGCCCAGGCAGGCGAAGCCCTGACGCCGGGCGACGCGGCAGCGCTGGCGGGCGAGCTGGAGCGGCTGCAAACGCTCGCCAAGGCCGGGGAGAGCTACCTTGCACAGCTCAAGAAGGAGGTGCTGCGCGCGGCCGCGCTGTCCGGCAGTGGCATCGATGTCAAGACGGTCTCAGCGATCGCCGACAAGCTCAACCCGGAGGAGCTGCGCGCGCTCAAAAAAACCTTTGCAGCGGCCGGTGAACACCGCTATGTGCCCCAGGTGCAGCTCGCGGGCAGCCAGGAAGCATCCCAACCCGCGGACAACGCACAATTTTTAATTTAACAAGGAGGAACTCTCTATGTCTTTGACCAAATCGATCACCCTCGACAAATCGATGTACCAGGTGGGCGGCAGTTCGTTTACCCGCGAGCTGGAACGGCTCGATCCGTCGGCCGACTACGCCGGCACCGAGCTGGCCGGGTTGGACGCCTACCAGCGCCAGCTCAAGCGCTTCGACATCCATGTGAGCGGCCCGCAGTCGGACAGCATCCAGAAATTTTTCTCCACCTCGGACAGCAGCTGCCTGTTCCCCGAGTACGTATCCCGCGCGGTGGCGCAGGGGATGAACGACGCGCAGCTGATCGATGAGATTATCGCCGTGCGCACCGACATCAACGCGCCGGACTACCGCTCGATCGTAGTGGACTTCGCATCGGCCAGCCAGACCGCGCCGGTGGTGGCCGAGGGCAGCGCGATCCCGGAGACTACCATCTCCCTCAAGGAGGATCTGGTGACCCTGCAAAAGCGCGGACGCCTGCTCTCCGCTTCCTATGAAGCGGTCAAGTTCCAGCGTCTCGACCTGTTCACCGTGGCGCTGCGTCAGATCGACGCATACATCGCCCGCGCGCAGCTGGGCGACGCGGTGACCGAGCTGCTGGCAGACGTCACTCCGATCGACACCGCCACCGCGTCCACCGTCGCCTACAGCGACCTGATCAATTTGTGGAGCCAGTTCGACAGCGCCTACGAGATGAACACCCTGATCGCAAGCCCTGCTATGGTGCAGAAGCTGCTCTCCCTCACCGAGATGCAGGATGCGGCTGCGGGCCTCGCCTTCCACGGCACCGGCAAGCTCATCACCCCGCTGGGCGCGAAGATCATCAAGACCTCCTGCGTGGCGGACGACAAGCTGATCGCGCTGGACAAACGCTTCGCTTTGGAGATGGTGACCGCCGGCGGTGTGCAGGTGGATTACGACAAGCTGATCAACACCCAGCTGGAACGCGCGGCCGTGACCTCGATTGCAGGCTTCGGAAAAATCTTCCCCGACGCGGTCAAGGTGCTCAAGATCAAGACCACCCAATCCTAATTTTATAACAGCGGGCCGGCCGGGCGGAGAAGGCTCTCCGTCCGGCCCACCAAAAAGGGGGCCAATGGATGAAAATTTCTGAGATTTTGCGCCAGTTTGCCGACCTTACCGGACTTTCCGCATCCGACTGCCAGGGCTTTGCGCCGATGGCGCGCCTGTGCGCGGCGCATCTGCGCTCCCGCCTGCGCCCCGATGTGGACGAGGCAGAACACGCGCGCGAGCTGTGCACCGCGGCGGCGAGCCTCCTGCTCTGCCAATACGCGGCGCTGCCCCAGTCGGCGGACGGCAGTTTCAAGCTGGGCGACCTGTCGATCAGCGGCGGGGCGAAAATCAGCCTTTTGGACGCACGGAACGCGCGCGATGAGCTGATGGCTGCAATCGCGCCGCTGCTGCGGGCGGACGGGGCGTTCCTGGTGCAGGTGGAGGCGGTATGAGGGATCTATACCGGACCTTTTTGGAGCTGTTGGGGCGCTATGGGCGCACTGTAACGCTGCGCAAGGGAACCGAGCGCCACCTGTGCGCCGCCTACATCGCGCCGTTCAACCACGAAAACCGGCAATATCTCGACGACAAATATTCGACGCTCGGCTACCGCGACCAGAACGCCTTCCTCTATATCGGGTCCCCCGAGGGGGCGGGCGCCTCCCTTGCGGTGGGCGACCTGGTGCTGGACTGCGGCGAGTGGTTTATCGTCTCGGTCTGTGAAATGATGCGGGTGGGCGATCAGCCGTTTTATATGTGGGGTATTCTGCGGCGCGCCCACCCCGAGGACGAGGAGGGGACGCGATGACCGGAAGTATCGCGCAGGTCACAGGCGATCTGATCCGGGTACTCAGCTCCGCCCTGGCCGGCGATGGAATCCGCGTTGCGGCGGAGTACCCCGACAAGGCCCGTCCGTCCCCGCTGAGCCGGCAGGTGGTCGCGGTGGGTATCCAGGATGCGGAGGTGCTTCCCTGCGCGCTGGCCGATTTCGCCGGGCTGGATGAGGACGGCGGGGTGTTCGCCCGCAGCCTGGAGCTGACGGCCGCATTGTCCGTCTGCTGCCCGACCGGCGATGAAGCGGCCGGATGCCAGGCGGTATTTTCAAAGCTCTGCGACACGCTGCTGTTCGGCGGCCTCGCCTATGAGGTAAAGCGGGTGTGGTGCGGCAAGGTGACCTACGACAGGGAGCTCGGCGCGCTCGTGCTGCCCTGCTATGCGCGGCTGCGGCTGGCGGTGCAGGCATCCGAGGGCGTGGACGGAGCCCTCGACTTTGTAATCAGGAGAGTGAGTTTATGACGGCGACCAATAGCTTGCGCCCGGGGGTGTTTTCGACCTACACCATCTCCTCGGGCTCGGCGGCGGCCGTATCGGCGCAGTACGCGGCAATCTGCGCGCGCGCCGTGGGCGGCACGGCCGGGACGGTCTACCGCTTCTCCAGCTTGGAGGAGCTGGCCAATACCTTTACAGGCGGGGCGCTCTACTACGGCGCCCGGCTGCTGCTGCGCGCCGGTGTATCGCAGGTGGTCTGCGTACCGGTGAGCACCGACGGAACCGAACCCGCAGACAGCGCCTATGGGGACGCGTTCGACGCGGTGGCCGCGATTGAAAACATCGGCGCGGTGGTCTGCGACAGTGAAAAGGCCGCGGTGCACACGCTGCTGAAGGCCAGTGTGTGCGAGGCGAGCGCCGCGCTGCGCGAGCGGCTGGGCATTGTGGCGATGGCGAACGCGGAATCCGCAGCGGCCCAGGCGCTCGCGCTGGCCAGTGAACGCATCTGTCTGTGCTGCCCGGCCTCGGTATACGAGGGGCAGACCGGCGCGTTCTACACCGCCTGCGCTTACACCGGGCTGCTGCTCACCTCGGGCGTGGGGGAAAATCTCAGCGGGAGCGTGTGCGAATCGATCGCGCTGGACGGGGAAAATCTGGCCGAAAGCGCGGTGCAAACCCTGCTCGGCGCGGGCGTCACCGTGTTTGAGACGGTGGGCGGCGCGGTCGAATGTATCCGCGGGATGACCACCCGTACCAAATCCGACGGCGTGGCCGATTACAGCCTCGCCAACGTCTCGACCGTGCGCATCATCGACCAGGTGCTGCAACGCGCCCGCGCTCGCATGAAGCTGTTGCTGAAAAACGCGCGCGGCAACGCGGCCACCTTGCAAAGCATCGTGGCGCAGATGGCGGTACTGCTCGCCGAGGCGGAAAGCGAGGGGCTGCTCAGCGAATTCGCCACCCCGCTCGCGTCGATTTCAGCGGACGACCCGTCGGTGTGCGTGGTGGAGCTCGCGTTCACCCCGGCCACCGCGATCAATCAAATCCACATTGCGGCGCGCATCTCGTTGTGACGCCGCAGCAAGCCAGTTTGATAAGGGGGGCTGTGTTTGGCGATTCTATTTCCAACCAGCAAGGATATCTATATTGAGATCAACGGCCGCCGCCTGGCGGTCGCGCAGGGCTACAAGGTGAAAACCAGCCGTGAAAGCCGCTACATCGAGGCGTTCGGCAGCGAACAGCCGGTGGGCACGGTGGGCGGCCGTCAAAAGCACATCCTCGAGCTCTCGCGCATCTGTGCCACCCGCGACGCAGTGAGCGACGGCATCGACTTTTATTCCCTCTCGGGGTTTAACGTGGTGATCGTGAAGCCTGACCGCCAGATCATCTATTCGGAATGCGAGTGGGGCGAGATCCTCGAGACAGCGGCGCTCGGCGAGGCGGCGCTGGAGAAGGCCACCATTGTGGCTGGCAAAAGGATGGAACTGTCATGAGCGTGCTGTGGGAACGCCTGAAATCGGCGGCAGCGGCGCTCGCCGGGCGCGGGGGGACTGTCTCCCCCGCCGCCTCGAGCCAGGAATTCCGCGCCGCAGCGCCCGCTGACGCCGCAGCTGCGCGCAGCTTTACCGCCCAGGCCGAATCGATGGGGGCGGGCGGGCGGTCCGTCGGCATCGGATGGGAGGCGGACAGCTTCGCTTCCCTCCCCGGCGCGACGAGCGGCGTGACCGTTCAGCTCACGGAAGCTACGCCCGACCTGGCCACGCTCAGCGGCGCGATCTGCGCCCACTGCCGGCGCTATGCCAGCGACATCGCCGCACAGGAGGTGCTTTGATGGCCAATGTGATGCAATACAACGGTTTTTCCTTCCGTTACAATCCCCGCAAAATCGAGGTGGGCTATCTGCGCCCGGTCTCCGTCACCGACATGCCGTTTTCACCCGCGCTGGTACGGGAACAGCAGGCGCGCCCCCGCGTGGTGAAGGGGGAGGGCGAGCTGTTCGGCCCGAGTTGCACCGCCCGGTTTTCCGAACTCCAGGCCGAGTTCCTGCGGGGCGGGGCAGGGCTTCTGCTCTGCCCGCTATGCGAGCCGATCTACGCCTACTTTTCCAGCCTGCGTGTGGTGGGCGAGGCGGGCCCGGCGGTGCTGCGCTATTCGTTTGAATTTGTGGAGGACCTCTCCTCTGGCGCGGCGCGCGGCGGCATCGGCGGGGCGGTGGTGTATTCGTGATGAACCTATATGCCAAGGTGCTACACGGCAGCTACTTTGAGCTGCCCGCGCCGATTTCGCTGGAGTGTGCGCGCGCCTACGACGTGCCGGCCGACGGGCTAGACGCGGTGTTCCCCGCGGACGCGCTGGAGGAGCTCGGGGAGCTGACCGAGCTGCGGCTGCTGCTCGACGGCGAGCTCGTCTTCGACGGGCTGGTGGACGAGCAGGTGCTCACGAGGGACGCGGCCGGCGTGCGGCTCACCCTGCGCGCCCGCAGCCGCGCAGCCTTACTCCTCGACAACGAAGCGATTCCGCAGACCTTCCAACACGTCAGCCTGCGGGACATCTACAACGCCCACTGCCGCCAATACGGCTTCGCGGGCATCCTGTATGAGCGCAACCCCACCCTGTCCTCCTTCACGGTGGCCAAGGGGCAGAGCGAGTGGCAGGCCCTCGAAAACTTCTGCCGCCAGACACTCGAGCTCATCCCGCATGTGGAGGGGCAGTACATCGCCGCGCGCCCGCGGAAGCCCGCGCGGCGCCTGACGCTCTCCAACATCACAGCGGACGGGCTGCGCTACTCCTCCTTCCAGCTCAGCAACCGCCGCTATGGGGTGATCTCCAAGGTGATTCTCAAGAGCGACACCAAGCTTTACGACACGCCGGTGTATAACCCGCAGGGGGAGGCGCTCGGAATCCGCCGCAAGCGCTACGTCAGCCCGCCCCGCGAATGGGTCAATCCTCGCCGCAGCGCCGACCGCATGATGCGCGACTCGATGCTCAAAAAGCGGACGGTCACCGCTGTGCTGCCCGGGCTTGTTCCGGCCGGACCGGGGGACACCGCCGAGCTGGCCGACCTGGTGGGGCTGGGTCGGCTGATCGTCTATGAAGCGACCCACCGCGCGGACGGCGCGAAGCAGAGCACCACCCTGCTGCTGGTGCAGGACGACTATCTCAGCTAGGAGGCGATGAATATGCTGTTTTCTCAGATGCTGCACGGCGACACGCCGGCCTGCGCGGCCGCCCCGGTGACCCGCAGCGGCGGGGGCACGGTGGACGCAACCGACAGCACCGACTGGTTCTGCGCGCCCCTCTACGCGCCCTACGGGGTGTATGGACTGCCGCCGGAGGGGACGCGAGCGCTGTTTCTGCCGTTGGACGGCGGCTACGCCTGTATCGGCGCGCTGTGCGCGGGCGGCGAGGGCCTCGCACCCGGCGAGCTGCGCCTCAGCTCGGCTGGCGGTGCGGCCATCGTGTTAAAAAACAACGGCGAGGTGTGGATCAACGGGGCGGTCGTCGCCCCGGACGGCACCATCGCCCAAGCTGCAAGCGGGAGGGATGCGACATAGACACGCTTTTGTATCAGGGCGACCACAAGCGCGGTTCGCGCGGCCTGCCGGTCTCGATCGGCGGGAGCGATGAGCTGATCCAACGGGCGATGATCCGCCTGGCGGTGCGGCGCGGTAGCTTTGCACCCGACCCAGAGTTGGGCAGCGCCTTCTACACCCTGGGCGCTGTTGGCGCGCGCGACCTGGACGCGGCCGCGCTCAGCCTCGCGCATCAGGCGCTGACGCCCCTCGCTGGGGTGTCGGTGACCGGAGTGTCCTGCTCCCGCACGGGCGATCGGCTGCGCGTGAACGTGACCTTGACCGTGGGCAATGAAACCAAAACCCTGGAGGTGAACCTGGGAATATGAGCGATTATTCCGAATTCCTTTCCGCCATGCAGGCGGAATATGCAGCGCAGACCGGCTTTTCGGCCGACGACGCCTCGGACATCGGCATCCGGCTAAAGGTGCTGGCGACCCAGCTTGCGGCGCTCTCCGGCCGGGTGGAGGCGCTGAAGGCCGAGGCGTTCCCGCAGACCGCGTCGAACGGGTGGCTTGACTACCACGCCGAGACGCGCGGCCTCTCCCGCAAGGCGGCGGCGCCCTCCTCCGGCACGCTGCGGCTCTACCGCGACACCCCGTCCGCTGCGGATATCTCCGTCCCCGAGGGGGTGGTGTGCGCCCTGCGCCAGACCGGCGGGGAGGCCGAGCTGCGCTTTGTCACCACGGCTGCGGGCGTCCTGGAGGCCGGCGATACCTCGATCGACCTGCCCGCGCGCGCCGACCGGGGCGGGGCCGACACCAACGCCGCGCCCGGCGCGGTATGCGTGCTGGTGACGCCGGTGCAGGGCCTGTCGGGTGTGACCAACCCCGCGGCCTTCTCGGGCGGGGCCGACGCTGAAACCGACGATCAACTGCGCGCCCGCCTGCTGAGGAGCTTCGCCTCGATCAGCAACGGCGCGAACGCCGCGTTCTACTACGACTTCGCCATGGGCTTTGACGGCATCGCGTCGGCCAATGTGGTGCCGCGCGTATCCGGCCGGGGCACGGTGGGGGTCTACCTCGCGGGCGAGGGCGCGCCCGCATCCTCTGAGCTGGTGCAGGAGATCGAGGCGCGGCTCTCGCAGGCGCGCGAGATCAATGTGGATGTGACGGTGGCGAGCGCCCAGGCCGTGCCGGTCAACCTCACGCTGCAAATTGAGGGAACCAGCGGCGTGGAGTTTGAAAGCCTCAAGGCCGCCTGTACCCAGCGCCTCACCGATTTCTTCCGCGGGCTGGCTGTGGGACAGGACCTGCTGCTCTCGTCGGTCGGCGACGCGCTGTATCACACCGAGGGCCTTTACAACTACAAGCTGACCGCGCCCACCGCCGACCAAGAGGCGGAGGCCAACCAGCTCTTCACGCTGGGTACGGTGACCATCAGCAGAATGGCGGTTGTGTCATGACAAACAGCTTGACAGACATGATTCGCCTGCTGCGGCCGCTCGGCCTGTATTCGCTCGAGGGCGGCACCCTGGTGGACGCCGAGCTGGCGGCCTACGGCGCGGGGTTCGCGCTGGTGGAGGCGCAGCTCGGCGCGCTCGAACGCGAATGCTTTTTGCAGACCGCCGAGGACTACGGGCTGTCGCTGCGCGAGGCGGCGATGCAGCTCTTTCTGCGGCCGCAGAATACGGTGGAAAAACGGCGCGAGCTGCTGCTCTACCGCCTCGCGGTCGCGCCCAACGACTACAACCTCGCGGGCATGACCGGATCGGTGCGGGCGGCCGGCCTCAACGCCCAAATCGTGGAGGACATCGCAAACGAACGCATCCGCATCGTCGAGGACGGGTACATCGGCAATTTTGAGGATATGGACGCGGTGAAGGAGGAGGTCCGGCGGATGCTGCCCGCCCATCTCGAGGCGGATTTTGAGATCGGCACCCTCACCTGGGATATCTTCGACGCCGCCGACCTGACCTGGACAGGCTTTGAGGCCAAAGACGCGACCTGGAATCAACTCGACCTGGACGGGGCGGGTATTTTGGAGGGAGATCATTAAATGGCAAGTTCACAAAAGACATCCCATTTGCAGCTCAACCACTGGCTGGGCAGCGACAAGCCCAAGCGCGAGGATTTCAACCTCGACAACCAACTGATCGACAGCGCAATCAAAACCCATGTGCAGGACACCGGCGCGCACGTCACCGACGCCGAACGCGAGACCTGGAATTCCGGGGCGTTCACGCTGGGCAGCTATGTGGGAGACGGCGCCGCCTCGCGCGCCATTGCGCTGGGCTACCGGCCGCGCGTTCTGCTGCTGTTCACCGCCGACCGGCCGCTGTGCGAATACAATGCGGCGGTCAACACCAACAACGTCTATTCCGCGGCGATCACCCCGCTGGGCGTCTCCAAGGGGATCGCCGCGACCGACAACGGCTTTACGGTGGAAACCAACGCCACGGCTGTGACCGGCAGCTCGACCTGCGCCCTCAATCAAAGCGGAAAGACCTATCTCTATCTGGTCTATCGATGAGGTGCAAGGCCCGCCAGGAGAGCAGCAAAAGAGGGAAACGCATATGCGTTTCCCTCTTTTTTTGCCGCCCGGTCAGCGCAGATAGGTACCCATGCTGTCGACAACGTCGCCGACCGCGCGGATCGCCTTGCCCGCATTGCGTTTGAGCTTTTTGGTATTCATTTTTTTGCTGTTGTGCCCCGCCATCATATAGGCCGCCGTGCCCGCCGCCATTGCAACGCACACGCCGGTGATCGCGGCGCCCGTCGCTTTGCTGTTTTTCAAAGTGGTCGCCTCCCCGGTTCAAATTTGCGCAAATCTTCTTTGCTTCTTTAGCTTTTGCAGGCGGCGGGCCTTTAACCGTGGCAATTTTTCCAGTTTTCAAATTTTGCGGGCGCCGCTGCGCCCGGCGGATATTGTTTTTTTCTCGCCGCTGCATTATAATAAATTGCATTCAGGCCGCGCCATGCGGCCATACAAGGAGGGGTGCCCGATGTACAAACGGCCCGCGCGGGTGGCGGCGATCCACGACCTTTCGGGGTTCGGGCGGTGCTCGCTCTCAGTGATCCTGCCGGTGCTCTCCGCCATGGGGGTGCAGGTCTGCCCCGTGCCCACCGCTGTGCTTTCGACGCACACCGGCGGCTTCGGCGAGGTGGAGTTCCGCGACCTCACCGACTACATCGGGCCCGCCCTCGCCCACTACCGTCGGCTGGGGCTGGAGTTCGAGTGTGTCTACTCGGGGTTTCTCGGTTCGGTTGAGCAGATCGACCACTGCCTCGACTTTTTTGCGGCCTATCCCGATGCGCTGGCGGTGGTAGATCCGGTGATGGGCGACCACGGCAAGCCTTACAAAACCTACACCGCGGCCATGCAGCGGCGGACGGCGGAGCTGGTGGCGGTGGCCGACGCGATCACCCCCAATCTCACCGAGGCCTGCATCCTGCTGGACGAGCCCTATGCCTTTGAACCGCTGACCCAGCAGAAGGCCAAGAGTATGCTCGCCCGCCTGTCGGAGAAGGGACCGCGGTTGGTGGTCGTCACCGGGGTGAGCCTGGCGGCCAGCGGCATGTGCAATATCGGTTACGACAAGGAGCGCGGCGCGTTTTGGTGCGTGGACTGCGACTATGTGCCCGCGACCTACCCCGGTACCGGGGACATCTTTGCGAGCGTGCTGACCGGCGGCTTTTTAAGCGGCGACAGCCTGCCCATCGCGATGGACCGGGCGACCCGCTTTGTGGAGACGGCGATCAAGACCACCTTCTCCTACGGCACCGACCCGCGCGAGGGTGTGATGCTCGAGCGCACGCTGCACCTGCTGGGCGAGCGCGACCAGGCGGCGCGCTACCGCCTGCTGTGACAAATTATCCGGGGGGATCATCATGGATACCAAACGACGCGCGCTGCGCGCCGCCTTTCCGCTCACCATTCCGGTGATGACCGGGTATCTGGTGCTGGGCACAGCCTATGGCATCCTGTTGGCGGACAAGGGCTACGGCGCGGTCTGGGCGCTGCTCACCAGCTTATTGATCTTTGCGGGCTCGATGCAGTTCGTTTCGATCGGCCTGCTGACTGCGGGGTTCCACCCGCTCTATGCCTGCGCGATGACGCTGATGGTCAACGCGCGGCATCTGTTTTACGGCATCGCCATGCTGGGGCGCTACCGCGGGATCAAAAAGGTGAAGCCCTACCTCATCTTTGGACTGACCGACGAGACCTTTTCGATCGTCTGTACCACCGACCCGCCCGAAGGGGTGGACCGCGGCTGGTTCTACTTTTTTGTCACCCTGCTCGACCAGCTCTACTGGGTGGCGGGTTCGGTGCTGGGCGGCCTGGTGGGCGGCCTGCTGCCGTTCGACACCACCGGCATGGATTTTGCCCTGACCGCGCTGTTTGTGGTGATCTTCGCAGGCCAGTGGCAGGAGCGGCGCAACCGCCTGCCTGCGCTGATCGGCGTGGGCGGCTCGGTTCTCTGCCGGATGCTGTTCGGCGCGGACAGCTTTGTGCTGCCCGCGATGGCCTGCATCCTGCTGCTGGTGACATTGCTGCAAAAGCCGCTTGCGAGGGAGGAGCTGCCATGACGATGACTACCGGGCAATCGCTCGTTTTTTTCGGCCTGATCGCGGCTGTCACCCTGCTGACCCGCGCGCTGCCGTTCCTGCTGTTCCCCGAGCACCGCGCCATCCCGCGCTATCTGCGTTACCTGGGGACGGTGCTGCCCGCGGCTGTGATCGGACTGCTGGTGGTGTTCTGCCTCAAGGATATCCAGCCGGCGCAGGCCCCTTACGGGCTGCCCGAGCTGCTGAGCGTGGCGGCGGTGGCCGCGCTGCACCTCTGGAAAAAGAACACCCTGCTCAGCATCGGGGCGGGCACCGCGCTCTATATGGTGCTGGTGCAGGCGGTGTTTCACTAACTGCGTCTAAAAGAAAAAGGCTCCGGGCTCATCTAAGAGGGCCGGGGCCTTTTTCTTTGCAGCGGTTCACGCCCGGTCGGCGATCCCCCAAATCTCGTCGGCATATTCCTTGATCGCGCGGTCGCTGGAGAACATGCCGCAGCCCGCGATGTTGAGCAGGCACTTGCGCGCAAAGCCGTAGCGGTCGCGGTAATCGCGGTTGACCCGCAGCTTGGCGTCGAGGTAGCTCTCGAAGTCGGCCAGCAGGAAATACTGGTCGGGGGCGTGCCAGCTCGCGCCCTTGAGCAGGCTGTCGTACAGGTCCTGGAAGACGCCGGTGCCGCCGTCGTCGAACGTGCCGTCGATGAGGGTGTCGAGCACCCGGCGGATGCGCGGATTGGACTCGTAGAGCTGCCTGGGGTTGTAGGAGGGGCGGAGCTTGTCGATCTCCTCCACACGCAAGCCGAAGATATAGTTGTTCTCCTCCCCGGCCTGCTCCACAATCTCGATGTTGGCGCCGTCGTAGGTGCCCAGCGTCACCGCGCCGTTCAGCGCCAGCTTCATGTTGCCGGTGCCTGAGGCCTCGGTGCCCGCGGTGGAAATCTGCTCAGACACATCCGCGGCGGGCATCAGCAGCTCCGCATAGGAGACGTTGTAGTTCTGCACAAACGCCACCGAGAGCAGGTTCTTCACCCCGGGGTCGCTGTCCACCACGCGGGCGATCTCGCCGATCAGCTTGATGATACCCTTGGCGCGGTAGTAACCGGGCGCCGCTTTCGCGCCGAACAGGAATGCCGTCGGGGTGAAGTTCTCGATGCGGCCCTCCTTGATCCCAAAGTAGATGTCGATGATCGACAGCGCATTGAGCAGTTGGCGCTTGTATTCATGCAGGCGCTTGACCTGGATATCGAACAGGAACTCGGGGTTGAGGCTGATGCCGTCGTGCCGCTTGATGTGTTCGCACAGCCGCCGCTTGTTCTCCTGCTTGATGCGGATGAGACGGTCAAGCACCGCCGTGTCGTCGGCGTACCGGCGCAGGCCGGCCAGCTCGCTCAGATCGGTGATCCAGCGGTCGCTGCCCAGCAGCTCGGTGATCATCGAGGCGAGGGCCGGGTTGCACAGGCCCAGCCATCGCCGCTGGGTGATGCCGTTGGTCTTGTTGACAAACCGCTCGGGGTAGAGCTGATACCATTCGCGCAGGGTGTGGGATTTGAGGATTTCGGTGTGGATGCGCGCCACGCCGTTGGTCTTGTGGCTGACGTATACCGCCAGGCGCGCCATATGCACCCGGCCGCGCGCCAGAATGAGGTAATCGAGCACCTGCCCGCGGGTGAGGCCGCGCGCATTGAGCTCGCGGATCAGGCGCTCGTTGATGAGGCGGATGATCTCCAGCACGCGCGGGGCGACCCCTGCCATCAGGCCGGCGCTCCATGTTTCCATCGCCTCTGGCATGATGGTGTGGTTGGTGTAGGAGAACACCTTCTGGGCGATCTCAAACGCCTCGTTAAACTCCATGCGCTCGTTGTCGATGAGCAGGCGCAGCAGCTCGGGGATGGCGATCACGGGGTGGGTGTCGTTGAGCTGGATGGCGTAGCTGTCCGCAAACTTGGAAAAGTCGTCCCCATACACCGCCTTATACCGGCGCAAAATGTCCTTGAGGGATGCGCTGGTAAAGAAATACTGCTGCTTGAGGCGCAGAATTTTGCCCGCTTCGGTGTCGTCGTTGGGGTAGAGCACCCGCGAGATGTTCTCCGCCTCGTTTTTCTGGCGCAGCGCTTCTTCGTATTTCTGTGCGTTGAACAGGCCGAAATCGAACGGCTCCACCGCCTCGGCCTGCCACAGGCGCAGGGTGTTCACGCTGCCCTCGCCGTAGCCCACCACGGCCATGTCGTAGGGCACCGCGTTCACCGTCTGGTCGCCGAATTCCACCGTCACGGCGTCGGCCTCGCAGCGCAGGCTCCACGGGTCGCCCTGCCGCTGCCAGTCGTCGGCGGATTCCCTCTGCTCGCCGTTCACGATCGCCTGTTTGAACAGGCCGTACTGGTAGCGGATGCCGTAACCGTCGAGCGGCAGGTTGTGGGTGGCTGCCGAATCGAGGTAGCAGGCCGCCAGCCGCCCCAATCCGCCGTTGCCCAGCGCCGCGTCCTCGACCTCCTCCAGGCAGGCCAGATCGACCCCCTTGTCGGCCAAAATGGCGCGCACCTCGTCCAGCACCCCCATGTTGTACAGATTGCTGAACACCAGCCGCCCCATCAAAAATTCAGCGGACAGATAGTAAGCGCGCTTGCGGTTGGCGTGGCTGTGCCGGCACCCCTGCCAACGGGAATAGAGCGCTCCGCTCGCCCAGCGGCCCAGCGCAAAGTGGAGCTGTGCCGGGGTGGCTCGCTCCAGCGTGGTCTGATATTCCATCTCGAGCTCTTCTTCCAGCTCAGATATCAATTTTTCTTTTTCGATCATACAAGGTACCTCCCTCATCATCGGCCAATAACGCTATTGTATCGCATCCCCGGCCCGCTATGCAACGGTTTTTCTCTAATTTTTGGAAACTCCCGCACAGCAAAGCGCCCGGCGGGCCGATGCGGCGGCTTGCCGGGCGCTTGTGTTTCATACGGATTTAGGCTGCGGAAGATGTCCCCGACGAGGCGGCGCCGGAACTCTCAGCGGCCGATGAAGAACCGCCGCCCGTGACGTCCTTGCGCGCTTCTTCCCATTTGGTGCGCGCATCTGCGAGCAGGTCCTCCCAGGTCATTTCACCCGCAAAGTATTTTTGCAGGTTTGCACCGAACACCTCCTGGCCCCACGCGGTGGGGAAGCCCATGAACACCCACGGCATGGTCTTGCCCGCGTCGGCATAGCGCTTCACGGCGCGTCCCAGCGAGTCGGAGGGGGTCAAGTCCTCATAGTTGGTGAAGGCCGGGATGAAGCCGAACTCCTCCACGATGATGCGCTTGCCCTCCTCGCTCTGATACAGCCAGTTGAGGAAGTCCTTGGCCGCCTCCTTTTCGGGGGCGCTGCTCTCGTTGTTGATGCACCAGTACATCGGCACACCCACCGGGATCGAGTCCTCGACCACGCCCTTGAGCGGCAGCGGCAGCATATCCAGGTTGCGCGCCACATCCTCGTCCACCGTGGCGACCTCGCCGTAAATCCAGTTGCCCTGCTGAATCATCGCCACACGCTCGGTGGCCAGGCCGCTGCCCACCTGGGTGGCGTAATCCACCGCGTTGAGCTTGCCCAGGTCGCCGGCGTTCTTGGTGTAGGCCGCTTGCAGGTCGATCAGCGACTTGAGCGCATCGGCATGGGTGAACTCGACCGTACCGGCCTCAAACGCATCGATCGGGCCTTCAAACTCGTTGGTCAGCGCGAGGTTGAGGGTGTGCAGGCCGGTCACCCAGGTCTCCTTGGCGGGCAGCTCAAACACCGCCTCGAGCGCGGGGTATTTCTCCTTCAGGCTGCCGTCGTCGATCTTGGCCTTGAGGGATTTCATCGCGGCCTCGATGCCGTCGAAGGTGTTGAGGCCGTCGGTGGAGATGCCCGCCGTCTCAAAGATCGCGCGGTTGTAAATGAGGCCGTAGCCCTCAATCGCATACGGCAGACCGTAGACCTTGCCGTTTTCGCTCACCGCGAGCAGGGTGCCCTCCACCGCGTTCGCCACCCACGGCTGATCGCTCAGATCCTCCAGGCGGCCGTCCCAGTCGCGCAGGTCCTGCGGGCCGCCGATGTTGAAGATATCCGGCTTGGTGCCGGACTGCATCTTCGCCTTGAGGGCCGCGCCGTAGTCGTCGCCGCCGCCGACTGTATCGATGTTGATTTTGATGCCGGGGTTGGCGTCCATATAGGTCTGGGCAGCCTTTTGCAGCGCATCGGAGATTTCCACCTTAAACTGGAAGATATCGACCTCGGTCTGTTTGGCGTTGGTGCCTCCGGAAGAACTCGACGAGCTGTTGTCGTTCTTCTTGGTGCAGGCCGCCGCGGGGAACGCCAGAACCGCAGCGAGGAGGGTTGCCAATATTCTTTTGCTTTTCATAAAAACCTTCCATTCCTTTCGTTGTGCTGGGGGTGTATCGCTGTTCCACCCCGGGGGCAGAATCATTATGAAATTGCCTACCATTAAAATTCCAAGATTTAACCGGGATTATTCACCCCGGCCCGATTATTTTTGCCGATATGGTTTGACAACCCGTCATTTGCGGGCTACCATAGAAAATGGAAGATTCTTTTTGCGGAGGTTTTTGGATGAAAAATATTCTGGTCTCTCTCAACGCGGGCTATCTGCGCCAGCTCGCGGTGCTGCTTTCCTCGCTGCTGGCCGCCAACCCAGGGGAGGAATTTTGCGTCTACGTCGCCCACTCCTCGCTGGAGCAGGCGCAGCTCGACGAAATGGAGCGCATGCTGGGCGGCCGCTGCGCGCTGCACAGCATCCGGGTGAGCGACGAGATGATCGCTTTCGCCCCCACCAGCGGCCGTTACCCGCACGAGATGTACTACCGGCTGTTCGCCCCGCGCTTCCTGCCCGATTCGCTCGACCGCATCCTCTACCTCGACCCGGACATTGTCGCGGTCAACCCGATCGGCGCGCTTTACAACCTGGACCTCGGCGACAACCTTTTTGCCGCCAGCTCGCATGTGCATCGGCAGTTTCAGAAGTTCAACGAGGTGCGGCTGGGGATGGACCCGGATGCGGCCTACGTCAATTCCGGCGTGATGCTGATGAATCTCGCCCTTCTGCGCGCCGAGCTGGACCCCCAGGAGATTCTGTCCTACATCCGCGAACACAAAAACCGGCTGTTTCTGCCCGATCAGGACATCATCAACGCGCTGTATGGCGGACGCATCCTCGCGGTGGACCCGCTGCGCTACAACCTTAGCGACAAGGTGCTGCGGCTGCACAACCTCTATGCAGGTGCGGACAGGCGGCTGGACCTCGACTGGGTGCGCGCCAACACCTCGCTCATCCACTACTGCGGGCGCAACAAGCCCTGGAAGCCCAACTACCGCGGCGTTCTCGACATCTTTTACCGCGAAGCCGAGGCGCGGCTGGACAGCGCCACTCAAAGAAACGCCAAAGGGGCGGACGGCCGATAACGGCTGTCCGCCCCCTTTTTATGCTGCCGGGCAGGTGATGTAGGTTTGATCAGCGTCGTAGATGGGAACCGCGCTGCCGTTCACCATCTCGATCGTCCACACGAGGCTCCCGTCCCGGGCATCCACCAGGAGGACGTCGTAGTAGGCATCCCCCTCGCCTTCCCGGTAGGTTTCGACGCGGTAGCAGGGCCGCTCCCCCAACCGTTCCCCACCGGCCGGGCGGTAATCCAGAGCGATTCCGTCCGCCCTGGGGCCGGGGTCTTCTGGGATGCTGTCCGGGATCACCACGCCCCTGGCGCCGAATCCGGCCCCATCCCCCGCGCTGCGGTAGGCGTACAGGCGCTCGTTGGCCTGCCGCGCAATCTGTACCGCGCGCTCCGGGGAGATGCCGCCGGCGAGCAGCTGCTCGCCGGGCGCGGCGTCCAGCTCGCTTCGCTCAGCCTCCTCCTCCTTGGGCACCACAAGGCCGAACCCCTCGAACACATAGTCGGTCGCGCGGCTGTAGACACCGGCCGACTCCGCCTCTTCAAATTGGCCTTCGCCTTTACAGATGGTCGCACACATCGCGCCCTGGCCGTCGAAATCGATCTGATAAACCATCGGGATCGTGCTGCCGTAGCTCAGCACGGTCAGCGAAGCCGGTTCGCCCGCCTGATAGGAGGCGAGAAAGCGCTCCACCCCATCCTGGTTTACAGGCCGGCCGCTGCACAGCACATAACCCTCCCGTTCGGCCAGTTCGGGCCAATTCTGCCACTCGGCGTGCAGCTCGGACAACCGCGCGCGGACCGATTCCACCGGTTCGGCGGGCGCATCCGGCGCGGATACGGAGGCGCTCTGCACCGGCTGATCGGACCCGCTCTTGGAAACCTGGGGTTCCTTGGCGCAGGCGGCCAGCAACAGGGCGAACGCCAGCGCCAGGGCTGACACAGAAAAACGCTTCATGCAGCTCCCTCCTCGATTCAATGCTCCTCCAGCCGCTCCACCAGCTCCTTGTCGGGAGTGACATATGCGGTCTGGTAGGGGTCGTAAACCACCATGCCGGGCTTGGCGCCCCTGGGCTTTTTCACATTGCGCGCCGGGGTGTAGTCCACCGCGACCTGCGCAGAATCGCGCGCGCGGCTGTTCCAGGCGGCGATGATTGCGGCCTCGGTCATGGTGCGGTCGGGCACCGGCCGGCCCTCGGTGAACACGATGGTGTGCGAGCCTGGGATCTTCTGGGTGTGCAGCCAGATGTCGCCACCCCGCGCCTGGCGCAGGGTGAGCTGGTCGTTCTGCACGTTGTTCCGCCCGGATAAGATGGTGAACCCGTCGCTCGAGCGGTAGCGGTGGGGTGCTACCTTCTCGGGCTTCTTGTTGCGCGCCTTGTAGTTCTTGATGTAACCGCCCGCCGCGAGCTCCTCGCGGATGGCCGCGAGCTCCGCTTCGGTGGTGGCGCGGGCCAGGGAATCGAACACGCTGTCGAGGTAGAGGGCTTCCTCCTCCCCCTGCGCGATCAGGGTGTGCAGCATCTTTTCCGCGGTGTCCGCCTTGCGGTATTCCGCGTAATACCGCTGCGCGTTTTTCGCGGGCGGGTACTGCGGGTCGAGCGGGATGCGCACAGTGGGGCTGCCCTCCTCATAGAAGTTCTCCGCGTCGAAGTAGGTCATCCCCTTCTCAAGGCGGTAGATGTTTGCATTGATGAGGTCCCCCTGGATTTTAAACCGCTCGCGATTGGCGCACTCCTTGAGCTCCTCCCGCTGGGCCGCCAGCTTGCGGGCGACGCGATCACTGTTGTTGGCGAGCAGGCGCAGCAGGTCGTGGGAGCGCACCTTCATGCGCTCCATGCCGTCCCGTTCACTGTAAAAGCGGTCGAGCAGCTCGGAATAGCTGCCGCACCGCCGGGTCACCATCAGGTGGCCGTACTGGTGGATGTCGATGAACGAGAAATCGCGCGGGCGGCCGTTCGGCTCGGACACCATCGTGGGCTCGCCCGTATGTGTCCGGAGCGTCTCGATCAGGCCCCGCAGCCGAAACGCCAGCCGGTCCGCGGCGTCCCCATCCAGCTCGGTGGCGAGCAGCTCCCGCCCGCGCGCCGCATAGTGGGCCAGCTCCCGGCAGAGGATGGGGGACACGCCCATCAGCGCTTCCATCAGCCCCTTGGAGAGCTCGACCGCCCGGCCGGCGCGCAGCCGTTCGAGCACCTGCTCGGGCTCGCAGTCGGTCAGCACCAGCTTATCCTGCGCGGGGGGCAGCACATAGGTCATGCCGGGCAGGATCTGCCGCACCGAGGACATCTCGTCGTCGATGCGCTTGATCGCGTCGATCACACGCCCGTCCGGCCCGATCAGGATGATATTGGAGTGGCGGCCCATAATCTCCACCGCAAGGGTGAGGGTGACAAGGTCGCCCATCTCGTTGACCGATTCAAAGTCCAGGTGCAGGATGCGGTCGAGTCCGATCTGGCGCACCGCAACCAGCTTCGCGTTGCCCAGGTGCTTGCGCAGCAGCATACAGAACATGGGGGGCTGCTTGGGGTTTTCGATGGCCACCTCGGTGAAGTGGATGCGCGGGCTGTTGGCCCCCGCGGAGAGCAGCAGCTTAGCCCCGCCGCCCCGCCAGCGCAGGGCGATCACCAGCTCCTCGCGCGAGGGCTGGTGGATGCGGTCGACGCGGCTTTCCAGCGCGGCCGACTCGATCTCATATTTGAGCTGGCTCAAAAAGGCTCCGTCCAAAGCCATTGGAATCACCTCCAGGTTGGGCCCGCACACCATGCGCGGGCCGTGTCGTCAGATGTATCGCGCGGGATCGGCCGCACAGCGCGACAGGCAAAATTCCACCTCGGGGAACGCCGCGCGCAGCCGTTCCGCCAGCGGCTCCAGCACCACCCGCTCGGTGCAGGCGTGCCCCGCGTCGATCAGCATGAGGCCCATCGCCTCAGCGTCCAGCAGCAGGTTGTGCTTGCTGTCTGCGGTCACCAGCGCGTCTGCGCCCAGCTCCCGCGCGCGGTAGATGAGATCCGCTCCCGCGCCCCCGCACACCGCCACGCGGCGGATTTCGCCGCTGCGCGGGACATATTTGAGCCCGCCGCAACCGAGGGCGCGCTTGACCAGCTCCGGGTACGCCCCCGCGTCCACCGGCCGCTCCAGCTCGCCGATGCGGCCGAGCGAAAGCCCGCTTGTCCCCGGCACCTCGAGCGGTTCCAGACAGCGCAGCCCGAGGCGCCGGGCCAACGCGTCGTTCACGCCGCCCACCGCCACATCCAAGTTGGTGTGCGCACAGATGGCGTTGATCCCGTAGCGCACCAGCCAATAGGCGGGCTGCCCGGGATGGAGCGAACGCAGCGGATGAAAGATGACCGGGTGGTGCGCCACGATGAGCTGCGCGCTAATCTCCTGCGCCTCCTGCGCCACCTCCCCGGTGATGTCCAGCGCCAGCAGCACCCGGTCGATCTCGGGCTCCCCGGTCTCCACCAGCAAACCGCTGTTGTCCCAACTCTCGACCGCCGCGAACGGCGCGATCGAATCGATCCAATTGTAGATTTCCTTGACCGTGCTCATGTTGTCTCCTCCCCTATCGTCGCCAAAATGCGCGCGGCGAGCGCGCGGCAGCGCACCGCCTCCGCGGCGCGTCCGCGCGAACACTCCAGCCCGGACGCTTTCTTTAAAATCACACCCGCCTGGTGCCGGATGTAGATGCGTGCATCCTCGCAATCGCACTCCGGCATACGGCCCACTGCGGCGTAGCAGTCGTCACAGGGGGTCGCCTCGCCGGTGCGGCGCACCGTGAGCACCGCGTAACAGAACCGCCGGGCGCACGCGGCGTGTTCCGCCTCGATGCGGTAGCCGTTGGCGCACAGCCAACGCCGCAGCTCGTCCGCGCGGGTCATCGGCTGCAACAGGTAGCGCTTGTCCGGGCCTTGCCAATCCGCGTCGCCCAAAATCTGTGCGATCAGGTCTCCGCCCATCCCCGCAATCACAATGTCGTCCACGTCCGCTTCCCTGAGGCGGGACAGGCCGCCCCCCAACAGCGCGGTCACGCGGCCGGCCACCCCGCAGCGTTCAGCGGTCGCGCGGCTGTGCTCCAGCGGCTGCCTGTTGATATCGCAGGCATATCCGCGCGGGCAGGTGTTTGTCCCCACCAGCCAGGCCACCAAGTAACCGTGGTCAGAACCGATATCCGCCACCACCGAGCCGGGCCGCACCAGACGCGCGATCAGCGCCAGGCGCCCGTCGAGCGCGGGCAGGTCGCTATTTTGTCCCATTTTGTCACAATCCTCCCGGATAAAAACACGAAAGGGGCGAACCGCGTCCGCCCCTCCACCGTGCGCTTTTTCTTATTGATTGCAGTGCGCGTTGAGCTTGTCCACCAATTCGTTGCAGTCCACCCCGTGCACCTCGCACGCCTCCGCCAGGGTTTCGGCGCGCGATGCCGGGCAGCCCAGGCAGTGCATCCCCATCTCCAAAAAATATTGCGCGGTGGTCCCGTCGTAGTCCAAAATCTCACCGATTACGCTGTCTGGGGTCACAGTAAACGCCATATCCAATTCCTCCCTCGGGGATGGCTTCATCCCGTATTTATCCTTATTATAACAATATCTTTCGCAGGATACAACGATAAATACGCAAAAATTGTCCCGCCGCGACAAAACAAAAGGGCGCCCAGCTCGGCCGGACGCCCCTCGTAAAGCTTAAATTATTCGGCTTTCATCTTCGCAAAGCACTCGCTGCAATAAACAGGTCTGTCCTCACGGGGTCTGAAAGGAACTTTCGCTTCTTTGCCGCAAGCAGCGCAAGTAGCGGTGAACATCTCTCTTTCAGATTTCATGCTGTTTTTCCGCGCGTCACGGCAGGCTTTACATCTCTGCGGCTCGTTTACAAAGCCTTTCTCTGCGTAGAATTCCTGCTCACCAGCGGTGAAAACGAATTCTGCTCCACACTCTTTGCAAATAAGGGTTCTGTCTTCGTACATAGTCTTTACCTCGCTTTTAAAATTTGCCCATAGATGTTGTGCCGTACATTGAGTTACCAACGCGTCAGACATACCAGGGACATTATTCTATAGCCCGATATCGGGTTATATTCATGGGAAGGAGTCAATGACACCGCGCATCACGGCTTCATTGACCTGAGCTTTCGTCTTACTCGTTGCAGGGCATTGTCCACCGCCTTGGGGGTGGACTTCATCCTCCTGGACATCTCTTGATAGGAGTGGCCGCTGAGGTAAAGATTGAGTGCCTCCTGTTCAAATGCAGACAAAAGGGAATCGATTTTATGTTTGCGGTGGTTGGCCTCTTCCTCCATAATCACAATGGATTCTGGGCTCGCCGTGCGGCGATCGCCGGGTGTATACACGGACAACTCAGGGTTGTCGTCGAGGGGTAAGTAATCCCGAAGCGGCTGCTGTTTGCCGGCCAGACCCGCCTTGATCGCTGTCTGAACCTGCCGCCGCATACAAAGAGTCGCATAAGCGCGAAACGGGACGCCGTTTCTGTCGTTGTAACTTCGGACAGCCTTGAGTAGCCCGGTCAGCGCCTCCTGAACCAGATCGTCCGGCTCCAGGCCCGCGACATCGTAACCCTTCACCAATATCTTGGCAACGGGCTCATACCGGACAACCAGTGTGGCAAAGGCATCGGCATCCGACGCTTTCGCTTGTTTTACCAGCTCATCGTCAGGTAAAAATTTTTCCCGCATGCAAGTTCTCTCCGAAATGGTACTCTCACAAATATCGATTGTGAACTAATGATACACGGAAAAGTTGGTTTTGTCAACTATTTTATGTACATTTCACAAACTTGGTGAATATCACCAGTTCTTACCCCCAAACCTTCATTCATTTCCCCCGCATTGAGCAGCTCTTTCTCCCCATTTTGGTCTTAAAAAGTAAAAAAAATGCCGTTCCACGCTTGATTTTTTGCGTCTGTTCGTGTAAAATAAATTTATTACGCCGGTATGATGGAATTGGCAGACGTGCTGGACTCAAAATCCAGTGGTGGCGACACCGTGTCGGTTCGACCCCGACTACCGGCACCATGTCGGAGCAAGCGATGCATCGCTTGCTCCGATTTTTTTACAACAATCAGAGCGTGCCCTGCCCACAAAACCCGCATCTTACTTTGTGGGGCGCGTTTTATTTTTTCACCCGCGTTTTCAGCCTCTGGTTCGCGTTTTGCGAATCAGAGGTTTTTATTTTTAGGCGGGACACAGCTTGTGCAGCGCCTTTTTGTTTGTTCCAAACCCTGGCGGCCGTATAAATATTTCGTAAAGAACAAATAAAAATACTTCTTAAATAAATCCATATTTGTTACAATAGGCGAAAAAGCGCCAAAACATTTTATTACATGACTAGGGGGTATCCCAATTGAACGCTACCACTTTACAGATTATGTCCATCCTTATCTCCCTTGTGGCCTTCGCCTTTGCGGCTTGGCTGTACCTTTGGGTGAAAAGGCAACCCGCCCAAAACCAGCGCATCGAGCAGGTCAGCCTTCTGATCCGGCTCGGGGCGCGCACCTTTCTGCGCAAGGAGTACGGCGTGCTGGCCCGCTTCGCATCGGTCGCCGCCCTCCTGATCCTTCTCTTTTTGCCGGCCCCGATTTGGAAAGGCAATTTCACCGACAACGTCATCATGGCGGTCGCATATCTGGCCGGCACCCTGTTTTCCGCGATTGCTGGAAAAATCGGCATTGAGATTGCAACCATCGCCAACGGAAGATGCGCGGAGGCCGCACAGAAGGGCATCAAGCCCTCCTTTATGGTGGGCTTCCGCGGCGGCGCCGTGATGGGAATGGCGGTTGTCGGCGCCAGCCTGCTGGGCGTCGCTCTGGTTTATCTCATCACCGGCGACGGAACCGCAATTCTGGGCTTCAGCTTCGGCGCCAGCTCCCTCGCACTTTTTGCCAAAGCGGGCGGCGGTATCTTCACCAAAACCGCCGACATCAGCGCCGACCTCACCGGTAAAGTGGAGCTCGGCATCCCCGAGGACGACCCGCGCAACCCCGCCGTCATCGCAGACAATGTGGGGGATAACGTGGGCGACGTGGCCGGTATGGGCGCCGACCTGTTCGACTCCAACGTGGCAAGCATGGCGGCGGCGCTGGTTATGGCCGGCTCCCTCGACCTGCGCTACGGTGGGACCTCCCATGTGGCGACCGTCTTTTGTTATGCAGCGCTGGGCCTGTTGGCCTCGGTGATCGGGGTGATGACCGCCCGCATCGGGAAAAAGGGGAATCCGACGCGCGCCTTGAATATGAGCACCTATGTCACCACGGCGGTTTATGTGGCGCTCACCGCTGTTGTCACCGCCCTTGCAAATCTGGAGTGGCGCATCTGGGGCGCGTGTATCGTCGGCCTACTGGTGGGCGTGGTGATCGGCATCGCGACCGATTATTTCACCGATGACAGCAAAAAACCGGTTCACTTTGTGGCAGGGGCATCCAAATCCGGCCCGGCTTTCACTATCCTCTCCGGCATCTCGTATGGTTTTCTGAGCACTCTGCCCGCCATGATCGGCATCGGCATATCGGCGCTCGCCGCCTATAAGCTCTGCGAACCGATCGACCCGGCCAACTCGCTGGAATACGCGATGTTCGGCATCTCTATGGCGGCGGTCGGTATGCTCTCGATTGTCGGCATGATTGTTTCCAACGACGCCTATGGCCCGATTGTTGACAATGCGCGCGGCCTCGCGGAGATGGGCAGCTTGGGCGACGATGTTCTTGAAATCACCGATGAGCTGGATTCGGCCGGCAATACGGTCAAGGCGGTCACCAAGGGCTTTGCCATCGCGGCTGCCGGCCTTACGGTCATCGCGCTGCTCGGCGCTTTTATGAGCGAGGTGAACAGCGCCGCTTCTTCCCTGGGTCTCCCCGGCCTCACTGGATTTGACGTGATGAACCCGTTGGTGTTCTTCGGCATGCTGGTGGGCGCGGCGATTCCGGCTGTCTTTTCTGCGATGCTGATGTTGGGTGTGGATCGCAACGCACAGCGCATGGTGGCGGAAATCCACCGCCAGTTCCGGGAGATCGTCGGGCTGCGCGAGGGCAAAGCGGAACCCGAATACAACAAATGCATCGACATTGCCACCGCCGGCGCAATCCGCGAGCTGATTCCCGCCGGGCTGATGGCGATTGTGGCCACCATAGGAGTCGGATTCATCGGCGGCGTTGAGGCGATCGGCGGATTTCTCACCGGCAATATCGTCAGCGGCCTGCTGCTTGCGCTGTTTATGTCCAACTCGGGCGGCCTGTGGGACAACGCCAAAAAGTATGTGGAATCCGGACACGAGGGCGGCAAGGGTTCCGATGCGCACAAGGCCGCCGTTGTGGGCGACACCGTGGGCGATCCCTTTAAGGACACCGCCGGCCCGTCCATCAATACCCAGATCACGGTGATCTCGCTCGTCTCTTCCCTGCTTTCCGTCCTGTTCCTCACCTATTCGCTGTTCTAATCGCTTTCTGGACACCGCCTATGGCGCGGACGGATGTCCTGCTTGCATACATAAAAGGCGGCCGGATCCAAATTGGATCCGGCCGCCTTTTTCGTGCGGATTATTTCTCCTGATGTTTCTTGCGCACCACGACCAGGCTCACGCCGCCGATAGCCGCAGCCGCCAGCACCAGCAGCCACAGGCCCGAGAGGTTCTCGCCCTGCTCCGCCGCCGCTTGCTGCGCGCCGCCGATCGTCTCGTTCGCACTGGCCGCTTCGCCAGCAGGCGCCGCCGCGTTCGGCACCGTCGCTGCCACCTCGCCGCCCGTCTCCGGGTTCAGGCTGATGGCGCCGCTCTGTGCCGCCGTCTCGCCGTCCGCCATCGCAATCAGTTCCGCCGCGCTGTAGTACACCGCGGATGCGTCGATTGCGTAATTGCTCAGCAGGTATGCCTTCCCGCCGATCTCGATGTTCAGCTTCACGCCCTTCGCCGCCGCTGCATCGATCACCGCCGCCGGCGTCATCGCTCCGCTCTCCAGCGTCGCGTTTACCGTGCCGCCCTTTTCGGTTCCGTTGGTCTTCTCGATGATCCCGTTCCAGTAATCGTTGTCGTTTACTTTAGAAACGGAGCCGCTCGAGCCGCTCTTCGTCTTCAGGCCCTTCACTGCGTTCGCCAGCTTGGTCGCTGCGCCGGTCAGCTCTTCTGCCGTCGCGTTTTCGTTCGCCAGCAGCGCCTTCGCTTCCGCCTGCGCTGCCTGCACCGCATTCCAGCTTGCCGCCGTGTAACGCGCCGCGTTCAGCCCGTTCACTTCGGCCACCGCCTGCATGAGGCGCACCTTCGCAATCGCTCTGGTCAGCTCCGCTGCCATATCGTCGAGACCTTTCTGGGTCGCTTCATCGCTCTCGCACAGCGCTTCCGCTTCGACAACCAGCTCTGCCAGGCCAGCTTTGCTCGCCTCGTCGTACTTGCTGTCTGCCAGGATTTCCTTCGCCAGCTTGAGCGCTGCGTTGATCGCCGCATAGTTGAACTCGCTCTGCAATGCGTTGATTGCGGCTGTCAGCTTGCTGCACGCCTCTGAGATCATCGCCTCGGTCGCGTTGCCGTTTGCTTCCACTGCCTTCGCCTCGGTCAACACCGCTTGCAGATTCGCCCAGCTGCTCGGGCGGTAGTTTCCTTCTTTCAATTCTTCCGCCATTGCGATCAGCTGTCTCAGCAGGGTCTTATCCGCCTTCACCAGCTCGGTGATCCTGGTCATCACCGCCGCGTACTCGGCGTTGATCTCCGCCTGCGTCGCGTCCGCGTTATCCAGCACCGCTTTCGCGCTGTTCACTGCCACCTGTAGCGCTTCCTTCGTGGCCGCAGTCAGGCTTTCGTCCTTCAACAGGTCTTCCGCGATCTCGACCGCCAGCGTAAGCAGGCTCTTGTCGGGCGCATAGGTCAGGCCGTCGCGCGCCGCTACCAGCGCGAGGTACGCGTCGAATACCTGGCTCTCGGTTGCAGCCGCGTCAGCAACGACCGCCTTCGCTGCATTCAGCGCCTCGGTCAGAGCTTTCCAGCTCTCTGCGGTGTAGCGGCCTTCGTCGTATTTCCCGTCGACCGCCGCGATCAGCGCCTTCAGCGCTGTCTTGTCTACGTCGGAGGGATCCACGGGTTTAAAGTCCAGATCGCCGATCGCAGCTTCCAGCTTGTCGTAAGCTGCGTTGACCTGATCCTGGGTGGCTGCATCGTTGCCGATGAGCCCTTTCGCCTCAGTCAGCGCCTCGGCCAGTTTTGCCCAAGTTTCAGGGGTATAACTATCTTCGTTCAACGCCTCAGCACTTTCAATCAGTTGCTGCAACGCTTCCTTTATTACCGCACCCACCTCGGGATAGGTCGCGGTGAAGGTGAGGGTCTTGCCGTCGGTGCTCACGCCCTGGCCGGACGCGAAGCTGACCGATGCGCCAATGTTGTTGCCGATATCCACCAAAATATCTTTTGCTTCCAAGCCCTTGAAGGTGTAGCCATCCTTCGCAGCCAGGCGCACAGTGGCCACCGGAATGTCGCCATTCGCCCAGACTTCGCCCTTCAGGCCGTTGTTGGCGAACACCTTGAGGTCGTCCTTCACGAGCGGCCGCACGGTCAGGTCGTAGACGTCGAACGGCGTGTTGTAGGAGCGCACGCCGACGGTGCCCTTGGTGAAGGTGCTGTTGGTGAAGGTGCTGATGAACTCATCGTCCAGGTATACCGCAAAGTTCTGGCCGTAGGCCACCACCTTGAGGTTGTAGACGCGGTTGACCTCGATGGGATGCGGGATCGGTTTGATGTCATGCCACTTGCCGTCAGCGTAGCCGATCATCACAGCCTGGGCCTGGGTATTGCCGGGCACGTAACCGATGCCAACAAACAGGCCGTTGTACTCGTCGGAATCGTTGCCGATGTTGGTCGCGCGGAGCATGATACCCGCGTTGTTGTTGTCGTTGGTGCCCACCGACAGGTCGGCTTCCACCACGTAGTCGGTCCACTCGGAGGAACCCGCGACGTTGAGCGCCGCCTTCACGCGGGGACCTGTTCCCACATGGATGCTGGTCTTGCCCTCCGCGCTGTCCGCGGTGAACGAAACCTTATTTTCGGGGTCGTACTCGGTCCAGTTCGGAACCGTCTCCGCCTGGCTGCCGAAGCCCGCGTAACGCGCCTCGGGCGCATCGTTGAGCAGCAGGCCGGTCGCACCCGTCCAGCCGGTGCTGACGTGGGTGTAAGGAGCCTCGCTGTCCACCGAAGCCTCGCCGGTTTCGGAAATAATCGTGTCGGCCTCGGGAGCGAACAGTTTCACAGCAACCGAATCGATCTCGTTGTAAGTGCTCACTTCCACCTTGTAATAGAGCTTGGTCTCGCCATCCTCTGCGGTCACTTCCACCCAGATGGACTCGCCGTTCGCAACCGACACGCTGATCGGAGCGGTGTAGAGGTTTGTGTACTCACTCGCAGAGGCCGGGGCTTCCGCCTTGACCACATAGCAGATCGCAGCGTTCTCCGCGCTCGCGCTCAGGCTCAGCTGTGCATCGCCCGCCGCCGTGCTGGCGATCTCCGCCTTGAGAACCGTGCTCTGTGCCGGGGTCTTGCCGCCCGCGAAGTCGCCGGTGAAGCGCGTTCCAGCCAGGGTGCCCTCCGCCAGAGCCGCATTGTTGACCGGCTTGGTGAAGACGATATCCTCGGAATCGGTCACGCGCAGCGCGACTTTCAGCATACTCGCCGCCAGCGAAAGATCCATCTGGCTCGCATCGTCCTGCGCGGTGAGCGCCTCAGCCGCAGCAATCGCCTCGTCGAGGCGCGCCTTGCTGGTCTTGGTGTAGGCGGAGGTATCAGCCGCCTTGGCATCCGCCAGCGCCGCGTTCATCTTGGCGCGGTCGGACTCGGTCGGCTCGTTGTATCCGGTGGTGACCTCCACCTCGTTGGAAATCGACACAGGCGTGGTGCCGGACAGGCCGACCAGGCGCACATAGTAGGTGCCCGGAGCCGGAACAGCGACAGCCACCTTGTCAGCTTCCATCTTGCCGCCGTAGTTGTTGAACTTCACATCCACAAACTCGTGGGTATAAACGCCGGGCTCAGTGCCGAACTGCACCTTGTAGGTGGCGGCGTTGCCCTTGGGATAGTGCACCTGGAAACCGTTGTAGAAGGGGGCTGCCGAGATGGTCATGCTATCCACCGGCGTGGTGACGGACATCTCTTCGATCTCCTCCGCGCTCAGGGTGCGAACCATCACATTGTCGGCCGTAAAGCTGCGGTTGTAGCCGCGCAGGCCGATCTTGCCCGCAGCATGTGTGCCGTCCTTCATGCTATGTACCAGGACATCGTCGATGTAGAACTTGAAGTTTGAATTGTAGGCCATCACCTTCAGACGGTGATAGGAGCCCGGATGGACATCGTAGGTCTTGGAGACCAACTGTGTCCAGCTGTTGCTGGATTTGCCGATCTCAAAACCGGTGCTGTTGAGGCCGAAATAATAGCCGTAGTAGTTGTCAGCGCCGGAGCCCTCCTGGGTGGTGCGGAAGATGATGCCGCTGTTGTTGCCGTTGGTGGCGATCTTCACATCCGCCTCATAGACGTAGTTATCCCAGCTCTCGTCGCCCGCGGTCAGCTTGATATCGGTGGTGGAGCCCAGCGAAACCTCGCCGCTCGCAAAGGTGATGTTCGCATTCGCGGGCACCTTGGTCCAGGTAGCAGCCGCAGCCTGGGCATCCTCAAAGTCCTCGCTGAACAGTTCCTCGGCCACTGCGTCGGGCTTGCCGCCGAAGACGACCAGATCGTTCTGTTCAATGTTGCGCACAGTCACGTCGTAAACCTTGAAAGCCTCGTTGTAGGAACGGACGCCGACGGTGCCCTGCGAGAACAGGGAGGCGTCGCCCACATATTGCAGGTCGTTATTCAGGTAAACCGCGAACTTGTCGCCGAATACCACGACCTTCAGGTCGTATTTCTGGCCGGCCACGATCTCCTTCGGGATGATCTTGATGTCGTGCCAGCCGCCGTCTGCATAACCGACCATGACGCCAGGTTTGCCGCCCGCCAGGCCGATGCCGGCGAAGAATCCATGATATGCGTCGGGATCATCGCCGATCTCGGTGGCGCGGAACATGAGGCCGCAGTTGTTGTTGTCAACCATATCGACCGAGAGCTCCGCTTCCACAACGTAGTCGGTCCAGGTCAGCGGGTCGTCCGCTTCGCTGCCCGCGCGGAGCATACGGGGCGCGGACGCCTCCACGGATTCCTCTTCCACGTCCTCCTCCGGCTGGGCTTCAGGCTCGCCATCGGCCAGTGTCAGAGCCGCCATTGGGGCCAGAACCGCTTCGTCCTCCGCCGGGGTTTCGGCCGGGGTCTGTTCGAGGGCCGCTGCAGGCTCCTCCACGGGTGCGGATTCCTCTGCGGGCTCCGCCTCATCGGCCGCCAGCTGGGTCTCGTTCTCAGCCTGCGCCTGAGCGCCGTCCAGGGTGAGGGCGGCCTTTACTTTGGGACCCTTGCCGAGCACGATGCCGTTGTCGATAAACTCAATCTTGTCTTCGGGGTCGTATTTGGTCCATTCGCTCTCGATCTCCGCCTGAGTGCCGAGGCCCTCGTACACCGCGTTGGGCGCATCGGGATCGGGATGGATCTCGACCACTTCGTCCTCTTCAAAATCGACGAGGTCCTCCTGCTCCACCGGGCGCACCGACAGGCTGTAGGCGGTGAACGCCTCGTTGTAGGAGCGCAGGCCGACGGTGCCGTTGCCGAATTGGTCGTCGCGGAAGGTTGCCATCAGCTCGTTGTCCAGATACACCGCGAACCGGTCGCCGAAAACGACAACCTTCAGGGTGTACTGCTCGCCGGGCTGGATATCGGCTTTCAACGGCTGGATGTCGTGCCAGCCGCCGTCGGCGTAGCCGATCATCAGGCCGGGGCCCTTGTAGGGCGCGCCGTCGATGTTGCCGACATTCAGATAACCGATGCCCGCGAAATAGCCGTGGAACTCATCGGGATCGTCGCCGATGTTGGTGGAACGGAACATGACGCCGCAACTGTTGTTGTCCACTGCATCGACCGACAGCGTGGCTTCCACAACATAGTCAACCCAGTCCAGGGTGTACTCGTTACCCTGGGCATCTTCCGGCAGCAGGACCGCCTTCACTTTGGGGCCTTTGCCGAACTTGATGTTGGTGGTGTCGCCGTTCTGTACAAACTCGACCTTGCCTTCAGGGTCGAACTTCGTCCAGTCGCGGTCCATGTAGTTGAGGGTGGGGAAGCCCGCATAGGTGGCGTTCGGCACACCCGGGTTGGGCTTCAGCCCGCCTTCTGAGGAAGTGCTGGACAGGAAGACGAGCTCCTCGCTCTCCTTCTGCTCGCCCTGGATAAACGCGATCACCTTGGCATAATAGTCTTTGCTCTCATCGATGCCGGTGATGGTGGCGGTGGAACTCTCAAAGCCGTATACGGTGTTGGTGTAGTTGCCGCTCTCGGTGCCGTAAACCACTTTGTAGGGGGTCTCCTGCCAATCGAGGTTGGTATTGATCTTGATCGCTTCTTCGTTGCGGTTGCTGCTCTTCACCACGATATCGGTGATGGTGCGGCCAACCGGGATGACCTCGATCGATTCCACATTGAGCGAGGTGGTAAAGCGGATGTTGTTGTAATGGCCAGCGGTGAACTGGAAGCCGCCGCTGAGCTTATTCTGCAGATCGGTGACTTCCGCCTCGCCGGAGGAGAGGTCGAGCGCCTGCGAATATTTGTTGTTGATCACCAGGGTGCCGGAGCCGGAGCCGGTCACCTTGAGGGTGTAGCTCTTCGCCTGGGGCACCACGATGTTGGCGAATTCCTGGTAATCGGTGCCGTTGTGGCGGATCATCTCGCTGTCGAGCGCCGCGGTCTTAACCACGGTGTCAGTCGCCTCGCCGATCTTCGGGAAGTGGGCGATGCGCAGACGGCCGCTGCCGTAGGGGATCAGCTCGATGTCGCGCACCAGCGACTCATCGTAAGCCGTGGGGCCATAGGGCTGCGGGCCGGCCAGGTTGCCGTCGTAGGTCCAGTCGGGGATGAGCTGACCCTTCGCTTTGAGCACCACCGGGGCGGTCTCGGAGCTGAACGGCTGCAGCGCCACATCCTCAAATTCGACCACCTCGAAGCTGGAAGCCGGGTCGTCGGGATTGACAATCAGGCCGTAGTTCCACGCGCTGGCCGGATAGACCTCGCGCAGCGGGGACTGGGGCTGATGCTCCACCTTGAGCTCACGCGCGTCGTTGGACTCGTAGGTGCGCCAATCCTCCTCGATCTTGAGGCCGTAGATCAGGGCGCCTTTTTCCACTGCAACAGAGTCGTTGTACCAAGTGGAGGTTTTGATCTCACTGGGGAACTCCAGGTCGACCACGTCGCCCTCCACCCAGGTGCGTTCGATGGTGTAGTAATCGCCGGTAGCGACGCCTTCCTGCGCCACGCCGTTGACGGTGACCGTCGCGCCCGCAGCCCAGGCGGGGATTCTCACCTTGAGTTCAAAGCGGGCGGTGTCGCCGCCGTAGGCGAGCTTCACGCTGTCCTTGAACGGGTAGTCGGTCTCCTGCAGGAACACAGCGGTCTTGCCGTCCGCGACCTTCGCAGTCACCTTGTTGGGGCCGTAGGCCACGATCGCCAGGCCGTTGTCGGCGGTGGCCATCCACATGTTCTGCACGAATTTCGGCCAGCCCATATGGGTGTTCGAGTAGCAGCAGTCAAAGCCGCAGGGCGCGCCGAACGCCGAGCTGTCGCCGTGGTCGTTGCCGAACTCGTGGTTGCCCAGAGTCGCCATAACCTGGTTTTGCAGGACATAGTAGACATGTCCGGAAAGATCGGGGGTGTAGGCCGCAGGCAGCGCGTTGTAAGCGAGCTGCTCGATGCGGTCGCCGATCCACGCCTCGCCCAGCACCTTCTGCGCGATCTCGGTGGAGAGCAGGCCCTCCACGATGCCGCAGTTCTCGGTGCCGCGGGTGGAGCGGTTCTCCCTGGCCGCCTCATCCGAGTTGGGCAGGCCGTCCACGCGGCCGTGGTCGATGGACATGTTGAGCAGGCCGTTCTGGAGGGCGATCTTGTCGCGCTCCTCGCCGGAGTACTGGTAGAACACCGCGGGGGTCTTCATGCCCTGGCTGGTGTTCACCACGTGCTGGCGCACGGTCGTGTCGTTATACTGGTAGGTCCAGTCGGTCGTCTGGCTCTCCAGCAGTGCGCCCAGGTCGAGCAGCCACTTGGTGGCGCTCGGGTTGGACGAATCGTACAGGCGGTTGTACAGCCAGTACACGCTGTCGATATTGTCGCCGCCGCGCGCATCCGCTCAGTTGCTGAGCGGCCGGCCGGGCAACTCCTTCTCCTGGTAGCGGAAATAGTTCTCCATGAAGGAGATCACGCGCTCGTCGGGCTCGCCCGCGGCTTCGGTCGCCTCATAGTAGTCGCGCAGCGCCATCAGCACCGGCATTCTCGACCACCAGTCGTTTGCGCCGGGGCCGAAATAGCCGTTGTCGCGCTGGCTCTTCAGCACAGCCTCGACCCAAGCCTGGGCCTCCTCTTTGAGCTCCGCGTCGTCCAGCACATAGGCCAGGGCGACGAGTCCTCTCATATAATACGGGCCGCGCTCCCAGCTTTCGCCCGAGCTGCCGAGCCAGGCGCTGGTCGCCTCGTTGTAGTCGTTGTAGCCCTTCATGTTGCCAGTCAGGTTGTCCTTTTGCAGCAGCAACTGGTTTTCCAGCCAGCCGCGTGCGCGCACTGCGCCCACTGGAAGCTGCACCAGGGGCGTATCCATCAGCTCACCCTGATTGGAAAGATAATTCGAGTTTCCCCTGCGCCCCTCCGCACTCCCTGACGGTGCAGCAACGGCTTGCAGGGAGGAGCCGAGCGTCATGGCTGCTGCCAAAACGATCGAAACCGCTCTCTGAAATGTTTTTCCTTTTCCCACAATGTTACCTCCATTTAATCTTTGTTTCTCGGCCAAACACCTTGCCAAAGTCTGCCGTCCTCTCCTCACCTCCCTTTTTACTTTCGGACGCGGCCGCGGCGTGCGGCAGTTCGCCGCGCGCTGTGTTCCCCGTCCTTATAACCCCGCAGTTCGCGGGCAATATATATCTTACACTCCGTTGGGAGCTGTTAAGAGCACGCTTTTTTACAGGCTCATCCTATCCAGGCGGCGCTTGCATTCCATCATGGCGCGGCCGGTGTGGTAGATGCCCTTCCAGGGGTTCCCGATATTGGGGATAATCACCTTGCCGTCGGCGGTGAGAAGCTGGCGCCACTCGCCCACCTCGTGGTTGATCATGTTGCGGTTGTCGAAATCCCAGGTGGCGACGAACGCCTCGGCGTATTTTTCATCGCCCAGGTGTTCGTAGGCGTCCAGGAAGCCGATCAGCACCTCGCAGTTCTGCCACCACTCCTTGTCGGTGACCAACGGCGCGCCCTGATGCGGGCCGTCGCGGTAGACGCCGCCGCGGTCGTGGTCGAAACCGTAGCGGAGCGCGTGATCCACCATGCTGCGCTCCACCGCGTTCCAGGTGTCGGCGGGCTTGCCCAGAATCTCGCCTGCGCGGTTGAGCAGCCAGCAGAGCTCGACGTTGTGGCCGTAGGATGTGGTGTCGGTGGGGGTATCGATCGTCTCGCCGGTCTCGCGCTCGGCATTCCAGGTGCGCCGGATGTTGATGGCCGGCTTGCGGTTGAAGTGGATATCAAACTGGTTGAAGCCGCAGCCGATCGTGGTGTCGGTCATCTTGGTCAGAATCAGGTCGATGATCTCCTCCAGCTTGCGCTTGTGGATCTCCTCCCCGGTGCACTCGTAGAGGGTGGTATACGCCTCCATCGTGTGCATGTGGATATCGAGCGACTTGAGGTCGCCCGCCGCAAAGCCGGGCGCTGAAAGGGACCAGTCGCGCTCGAGGTTCTCAAAGTAGCCGCCGTTGGCCGTATCGGTGCAATACTTTTGCAACAGGTCGAAGGTCCTACAGGCGTACTGTTTGCCCACCGGGTCGCCGCTCGCCAAGGTGTATTCGCTGAGTGCATAGATGGCGAAGGTCTGCCCATATACCACCTTGCCGTTGTCCAGCAGGGCGCCGTCGCGCGCAACCTTCCAATACCAGCCGCCGAATTCCTCATCCCAAAAATATTTGATGAAGAATTCAAGTCCCTGCCTAGCCGCTTCCAGGTAGCGCTGATCCCCGTACATCCGGTAGAGGGCGGAGAAGCCCCAGATCATGCGGGTTTGCGTCACGATATATTTGTCGGTGTCCCCTGTGGCGACGCCATCGCTGTCAAAGCAGGTCAGGTAACCGCCATACTGCTCGTCCAAGCTGTTTTTGATCCAAAACGGGATCAGCTCGTTCTCCAAGTGGCGTGTAATTTCCTCCTTGCAGCGTTTCAGTTCAGTTACCATTTCATTTTCCCATCCTTTCCATGTGCGGGAACAACCCCACACGTATTCAAGCTAATCATACCAGCTTTTTGCCCGTCTGTATTTGCAATTATTTAGGGAGATTTTACAATTTTTTAGCATCTTTTCTTCCTGCTGAAAAAAGGCCTTCCGGAAGAAGGTTGTTCCTTCTACTGAAATTAAGAATAGCAAATTTCTTTTTCTTTGTCAATAAAACTATACATATAATGATAATCTAATATCAATTATGTACGGTTATACTTAACAAAGAAGGGAGGGCCTGCAATGATAGCAAATACGATCAAGGCGCTTCGGGAACAAAGCGGTCTGTCGCAAACCCAACTGGCCAGACGACTCAATATCACGCGCTCCAGCGTCTGCGCATGGGAGCAGGGCCTGTCCTGTCCGACCGCGCAATATATCATTGAGCTGGCCGGACTTTTTCGGGTTTCCACCGATTATATTTTAGGACTGTCCACAGAACAAACGCTCGATCTTTCCGGATTGAATGAGGAGGAAAAGCGGATTGTCCAAAACTTAGTGCAGTATTTTGATCGAAAAAGGGGAGTTTGAATCAAACTCCCCTTTTGCCTGCCGCAAGGCGCAAAACAACCGCGGGCCGCGCTTTTTTATCGCGGCCCGCGGTTGTTTTTTAATAATTTCTATTTTTGATCTCTCGATTGATATTTTCTTTGGTAAATATCTTCTCGTCGGTGATGATGCGCAGGGGCAATTCCTTGCCCGAGGTGAGGTCGCCGACCGCTTTCATCAGTTGCGGGCCGAGCAGCGGGTTGCATTCGACCACGCAGTTGATCTTCCCCTCCTGCAACGCGGTCAGCGCGGGCTTGGTGCCGTCCACCGAAATGATCTTGACATCCACACCCGGGTTGATGTCGTGCTCCTCCAGCGCCTCGACCGCGCCCAGCGCCATGTCGTCGTTGTGGGAGAAGATCACATCGATCTCCCACTCGTGCTCCTTGAGATATTCCTCCACGATGCGCTTGCCGCCCTCGTAGGTGAAGTCGCCGCCGCGCGAATAGACGATGCTGTAGCCGGGCGCGGTGAGCAAGGCGTCTTCAAAGCCCTGCTTGCGCTCGGTGGTGGGCGACGCCCCCTTGGTGCCCTGCAACTCCATGATCTTGATCGGCTTCTTTTGGCTCTTGGTCTCCTCCAGCAGCCACTTCATCGCGCGGCGCCCCTCTTCGATGAAGTCCGCGCCGATATAGGACATCACCAGGCTGTCGTCCTCCACCATGATCTTTCGGTCGGAGAGCAGCACCGGGATGCCCGCGTCGCGCGCCTCCTGAAGCACCTCGTCCCACCCGGTCTCGACCACAGGGGAGATGACGATGACATCCACCCCGCGGGCGATGAATTCGCGCACCGCTGCGATCTGCCGCTCCTGGTCCTGATCGGCGTCCAGGCTCAACAGGTTGATCCCCTCATCCTTGGCCGCCGCCTTGACAGAATTGTTAGCGGCGATGCGGAAGGTGCTCTCGGTGCCGACCTGGGCGTAACCCACCTGAATGATTCGATCCGCTTTGACCGGCTGTGCCTCCAGCCGCGCCTGGTACTCGTCGAGATTCTCCTTTGTCACGCGGTGGCTGCGCAGGATTACCTGTTTGGGCACGCCGCTTACCTCCTTCAGGATATCCATCGCGTACTGTACGGCCTCTTTGCCGCCGGTTGGGCAGGTGATCGTCTCGCTGATGATTCCGCGGCGCACCAATTCCAGCCCGCCGTCCTCCCCGGTAAAGCCGTCGATGCCGACAATTTTGATGTCCTGGTATCCCAGCTTCATCACGGCGCGATAAGCGCCCAGCGCCATATAGTCGTTGTAGGCAAAGATGACATCGATGTTCTCCAGCTCCTGGCCATATTTGAGCACCTGCTCCTCGGCTGCGTCGCGCGCCTCGGTCGGCACGCTGATCTGCATGCTCTGGATGCCGGGATAGTCGCCGATCACATAAGAAAAGCCCTTGCTGCGGTCGATGGTCGCCTGTGCGCTGGTATCCCCGCAGATTTCCAGAACCCTGGCCTGCTCTCCTGCGGCCAGTTCCACCACCGCTTCGCCGGCCTGCTTGCCGATGATCGTGTTATCCGGGCCGATGAAGAGGGAGTAGTCGAAACCCTCCACCGCGCGGTCGAGCACCACCACCGGAATCGACTGATAGACGTCGCTGACCACCGGAGTGATCTTCTGCGCATCACACGGGGACACGATCAGCAGATCTACACCGTAGTCGAGCAGGCGCTTGATATCGCTCACCTGTTTGTCGCTGTTCTGCGTGGCGTCGGTGGAGACAATGCGCACATTGTCGTACTTTTTGGCCTCCTCCTGGATCTCCCTCATCAGCACCAGGCGCCACGGTTCCCGCATATTGGCCTGCGAAATGCCGATCAGGTATTCCACCTCGTCCGGCGATTTTGGTGGACAACCTGAAAACATGCTGAGGAGCATCAAGATGAGGGCCAGCATTGCCAGCACGCGCCAGATAATTTTTTTAATATTTTGTCCATCTTCATTCATGATGCACGCGGCCTTCCTTTCCAGTTTATATTCCCGGCCACGGTGTCAGCGGTGTTGTTCGTTCTTGCGGTATTCCAGCGGGGATACCCCCAGAACCCGCTTGAACGCGCTGCTGAAATAATGTTGGCTGGAGTAGCCCACCTTCTGTGCGATCTCATAAATTTTGAGATCCGCGTCGCGCAGCAGTTCGATCGCCTTGCGGATGCGGATGCGCGTCACATAATCCATAAAGGTGATGCCGATTTCATGGCGGAACACCCGGCTGAGATGCTGCGGCGACACATGGGCGAAGTTGGCCGCATCTTGCAGCGAGAAGTTTTCATCGGAATAGTTTTCCTCTATGTAATCCTTGATCTCGCGGATAATCTGCGGACATTCGCTCTGGCGTTCGATCTCGCTGAGCGCGTGCTCGTACACCTCTGGCAGCGTCAGGTAGTTCTCCCCCACGCAGCGCACCAGGCTGACCTCCAGGTTGAGATATTGCAGCAGCAGCATCTTCAGCCGCTCCTCCACCAGGTTCCACTGTTCCACGGGGATGCTCGCGGAGATTAAAATCAGGTCGCCCGAGCTGTTCTTGCAGGAGGAGATGGGCGCGAGCGGCTCATAAACCTCACGCGCGATGTTTTCCACCGCGTAAAACAGCAGCTCCTCGTCCCACTTCTGCCCTGTCTCCGCATAGATGTCGTTGGACAGAAAGTGCACGATCGACACGCCGAACTTGTCGGGCAGCTCCATTCCCAGGTAGGAAATGCGCTCCTCAATCTCGGTCTCGCTATAGAGCCCCTCAAACCACTTATCCAAAAATTCTGCCGTGAGGTTGGCCTTATTTTTCTCCAGTTGCATCCGCGCCCAATCGAGGTAGCGCTGCTGCTTGTGGCTGCTGCTCAAACGCTGTTTCGCCCGGTTCAGGGTATCGTAAAAGCGCTCCTCACTGATCGGCTTGAGCTGATATTCAAATACCCCCAGTTGCAGCGCCCGCTGCGCATACTTGAAGTCGTCATATCCGGTGATGATGACAATCAGCGATTCCGCCAACTCCTCGTGGATTTTTTCAATAAACTCCAGCCCGTTTAAAAAGGGCATGTTGATGTCCACAAACAGCAGTTCGGGCTGATACTTCTTTGCGAGCTCCAGCGCATATTCCCCATCCTCTGCCTGCGCCACCACTTCGATTTCGTTGTCTTTCTCCAGCAGTTTGGCAATCCCTCTGCGGATGATCTCTTCGTCGTCAGCGATAAGAACTCGATACATAGTTTCACCATATCCTTATTCTTTTAGAAATTAACGTCTGCCGGCAATGTCAAAGTCACAGTTGTCCACTCACCAAGGGAGCTTTCCAGGTGGATTCCGTACTCAGGACCATAACTGAGTTTTATTCTCTCCTTGATGTAGAAAAGGCCAAAGCTGCTGTTTTCGTCCGCGGCCGCCCGCTGGCTCAGCCGTTGGTTCAGCTCCTCCAGCTTATCCGGCGGGATTCCCGCCCCGTTATCGTGTATCGAAATCGTCAATTTTTTGCCGTCCTGCCGCAGGGCCGCACTGATGTGGATGATGCCTCCCCCGCGCTTTGCCTTGATGCCGTGGTAGATGGCATTTTCCACCAACGGCTGCACGATCAGCTTCGGTACCCGGTATTTGTAGAGCTGGTCGCTCACCTCGATGGTGTAGTTCAGCTTGTCTTTATAGCGAATCTTTTGGATATAGAGATAATTCGAGACATGGGTGATCTCCTCCTTGAGGGTAATGATGTCCTTGCCGTGGCTCAACCCAATGCGGAACATGCTGGTGAGCGCATCCACCAGCCGCACGATGTCGTCCGCCTCATAGTCGCGCGCCATCCAACTGATGGTGTCCAGGGTGTTGTACAAAAAGTGGGGCTTGATCTGTTCCTGCAAGCTCTTGAGCTCCGCCTCGCGCTTGTTCTGCTGCTCGACATACACCATATGGATCAACTGGTCAATCTGGTCGATCATATGGTTGAAGCTGAGACCCAGCTCGCCCACCTCGTCGTTGTACCGGCTGTCAAACCGCACCGTCAGATCGCCGCGCTCCGCCTGCTTCATCAAGTGTTTGAGCTTGAGGATCGGTTTGGTGATGGTGTTGGCGAGCCGGAAGGAAAGCGCGATCACCACGATCATCGCCACCGCGATACAAAGTCCGAACACATAGGTGACATAAGTGACAGCGCCCATAATCTCATCGACTGAAAAGACGCCCACCGTCTTCCAGCCGGTATAATCCGACTGTTTATAGCGGATCTGATACTGCTCCCCGCGGATGTTGGCCGAAACCGGCTGATCCTCACCCAGGCTCAACCACTTGGGATTGATGCGGTAAACCACATTGTTCACCGGCGCATAGACCACCTCGTTGGAGCTGTCGGTGACAAATACAAAGCCCTTCTCCCCGATGGTGATGTTATTAATTGAATTTTTGATGATGTCGTGGCGCACGTCCAGCAGGATGACCCCCAGCGCCTCGCCCCCCACCGGATTGCGGATCGCCTTGGCAATGGAAAATACGTCGTCCACACTGTAGTCATGGTTGGTCACAATATTCCGGCCGGACGCCTTGCTGACCAGGATGATCTCGTCGGGCGCAGCGATCGCATCCTGATACCACTTTTCGTTGGCAAATGGGTCCTTGGAGACGCGGGACATGCCTGTGCTCACATACAAATCGTTCTTGGTAGCCAGCAGAATGCCCGCTACCTCGTGGTGGGAAGCGGCGATGTTCTGCAATCGCTGTTCAATCTCTTCGGTCTCTTCCGCCCAATTTTCGTCATCCTCTGTGGTGATATCAAAGACAGGGCTCTTGCGCAGCGAAAGGCTGATGTAGTTCACCATCTTATCGATTGATCCAATATAGGTGTCGATCGAGTTGTTCACCTGCCCCACCATCTGCGAGGTGTGGTCCATCGCGTTTTTCTGCGTCTGCTTGATGAACGACCCCACATTAAATACGGAAAAGATGGCAAACGGGATCAGCGCCATCAATAGGAAGGCGAAAATCAGCTTATTTTTCAGTTTTGTATTGCGGATAAAATCGAGGATTTTCTCCACGTTTCCCCCTCCTCCTAAAAGCACCCGTCCGTGCTGGAACAGCCGCAGACAAGTCATAGGGCGTAAATTTATGGTACGGCGATTTTCAAAAATATTTTGTCGAATTATGTCGAATATCGCGAATATCTTGAATTTCCTTCGCCGCCGCCCTGATTTTCCCCAGCCGCAAAGCGATGTGCTTCCAACGGAAATAGTCTGGCTACGTTTTCAGTAGCCAGACTATTTATTGATTGAGTATTGTATTGACCTATCGCTCTTATTTCGCTTTCATCTTCTCAGCACGGATTGCGAGCAAACGCTGAATCACGATGAAGATGCAGAGCAACGCCGCGATGGTAACTTTGGTCCACCAGGTATTCAGATTCTCATAGGTGACGATCGTCTGAATCAGGCCCTGAATCAGAACACCGAACGCGGAACCGATGACATTGCCGACACCGCCGGTCAGCAGGGTACCACCGATAACGCAGGAGGAAATCGCGTCCATCTCCATGCCCATGTTCTGCAGAGGATAGCCGGCCAGCGTGTAGAAGCTGAAGAGCAGGCCGCCCAGCGAAGCGCAGAAGCTGCTGATGACATAGACCAGAATCTTGGTGCGGGCCACCGGCAGACCCATCAGAAGAGCGCTCTGCTCATTGCCGCCGATCGCGTACACATTGCGGCCAAATTTGGTGAATTTGAGCACGTAGTAAGCAATCGCGATGATGGCCAAGGCCACCAACACATAGTAGTACAGCTTGGCTTTTCCAATGGTGAGCTTCTTCAGCGCCATGAACATAAAGAAGTCATCGGTGATGGGGATGGAGTCGATGGTGATAACCGTACACATGCCGCGCAATAGGAACTGGCCCGCAAGGGTAGCGATAAAGGGCTGAACCTTGAAGCACTGAATCAGGACGCCCATGCCAGCACCCACAGCCATGCTGATGATCAGGACCAAGGCGATGGCCAGGACAGGATTCCAGCCCGCACGCAGCAGGAAGGCGGTGAGAACACTGGTGAATGCCACAGTGGAGGCGACCGAAATGTCGATGCCGCCCGTGAGCAAAACAAAGTTGACGCCCACAGCCACCACCATCAGGTATGCGTTATCATTGAACACATTGAAGATGGTGGAAAGGGAACCGAATTTGTCGTAGCGCAAAGAGCCGACAACAAATGTCAGAACCAACAGTGCAATCGTAATCAAAAGGGAAATATTTGTAATACTTAATTTTTTATTATTCTTTTTTTCCACGCTCAAAGTACTCATGCCTGCGCCACCGCCTTTCCTTTTTTACCGGCAAAGCGCTTTGTGAGCATCTCCTTGAACTCCTTGGACTGGATCAGGCAGATGATAACAACGACGATTGCTTTAAATACGCTGGTGATCTCAGGCGCAATACCCAGAGCCAACACCGTAGTCGTGATACTCTGAACGACCAAAGCGCCGATCAGGCTGGCGGGGATGGAGAAACGGCCACCCGCCAAGGAAGTACCGCCGATAGCTACCGCAAGGATGCCATCCAGCTCGATCATCAAGCCGCAGTTGTTGCAGTCCGCCGCTTTGATGCCCGCGCTCTCGATCAGTCCCGCCAAGGCCGCCATCAAACCGCAGAACGCGTAGATGGCCCATTTGATGTTGTCCACCTTGATGCCGGTAAATTTACTCGCCGTGGAGTTGCAGCCGATCGATTCAACGAACAGGCCGAAGGCACTCTTTTTCACAAAAAGCAAGGTTATCAACACCACAAAAGCGACAATATACAGCGGGAAGGGTAAACCCAAAATGTAGCCGCCGTTGATGTAGTAATAGCCAGCCGAGTTGATGGTGACAATTTTACCTTGGGTGACCAACTGCGCAATGCCGCGGCCAGCGACCATCAGAATCATAGTGGCAACGATCGGCTGAATTTTGACCTTAGCAACCAAAAATCCGTTCCAGATGCCGCAGGCCAAACCGGCCAACAGAGCAAGGGTCACTGCGACCGCCACGCTGCCGCCAGCGCTCGGAAGAAGTCTTCCATCAATGATGCAGCACGCGATTGCGCCGCTGATGGCCATAACCGAACCGACCGAAATATCGGTGCCGCCGGTAGCCAAAACCATGGTCATACCAGTGGCCAAAATCATCAACTTACTGCCATTGCGGAGGATGTCGATGAGTCGGCCATAGAGGTGGCCATCTACGATGTTAATCTGGAAGAAAGAACCGCCCGAAATGATACCATTGATCAAAATGATCAGCAGCAGCACCATCAAAGGCCAGAAGAACTGATACTTAGTTAACTTCTTCAGCTTGCTTTGCATTCTCCACACCTCCTGCGATATATTGCATAATGGTAGCCTCAGAAATCTCGTTGCCGGTCAGCTCCGCAGCGCGCTTCTTGTCGCGCAGAACCACCATGCGGCCGCAACAACGCAGCATCTCGTCGATCTCAGACGAGATAAAGACAACCGCCATCCCTTCGTCGGCCAACTGCACGACGATCTTCTGGATTTCCGCCTTGGTACCGATATCGATGCCGCGGGTGGGCTCATCCAGCATGAGCAGATCGGGATTGGTGGCCAGCCAACGGGCCAGAATGACCTTCTGCTGGTTACCACCGGACAGGTTTTTGATGAGCTGATCCTGAGACGGGGTCTTGATCTCCAGCTTCTTGATGTACTCATCCGCCAGCTTTTCCGCCTCAGAGCGGGAAAGCTTTCTAAACAGGCCGCGCTTGGTCTGAAGCGCCAGCATGATATTTTCGCGGATGCTCAGGTCGCCGATGATGCCTTCCGTCTTGCGGTTTTCCGGGCAGAACGCTATGCCGCTGCGGATCGCCGTCAAGGTGCCTTTCAGCTCCACCTTTTTCCCGGCGATCGTCACGTCGCCCTTTTCCATGTGGTCGATACCGAAGAGCAGGCGTGCGGTCTCACTGCGGCCGGAGCCGAGCAGGCCGGAGAAGCCGAGCACCTCGCCCTTGTGGATATCCAGATCGACATCCGCAATACCCGTGGTAGAGGCGCCGCGGACGCTCATCCACAACTCGCCGGCTTCTTTGCTGGCGCGGTTCTCCTTCGCGCTCTTGTCCAGCTCGGCGTAATCCTTACCGATCATCTTACCGACCAGCTCCACCCTGGGCAGATCGGCCGCCGCATAGGTGCCGACATACTCGCCGTTGCGCAGAACCGTGATGGTGTCTGAAACTTCGTACACCTGATCGAGGAAGTGGGTAACAAAGATGATTCCCATGCCCTCGCCGCGCAGTCTCCGCATGATGTCGAACAGCTTCTGAACCTCAATTGCAGTCAAACTCGAGGTCGGTTCGTCCAAAATGAGAACCTTCGCCGAAATGTCCACCGCGCGCGCGATGGCGACCATCTGCTGCACGGCGACGGAATACGAATCCAAGGTCTTTGTCACATCTATATTCATATCAAAACGGGCGAGCAGCTCCGCCGCGTTTTTGTTGATTGTCTTCCAGTCTATGTGTCCCGCCTTGCGGGGTTCTCTGCCGATGTAGATGTTCTCCGCCACCGACAGGTTGGGACAGAGGTTAACCTCCTGGTACACGGTGCTGATGCCAACTTCCTGGGCCTCCAACGGACTGTGCGGGAAAATTTCTTTCCCCTCCATCAGTACTGTGCCCTCGTCACGAATCTCCACGCCCGTCAACACTTTGATGAGCGTCGATTTGCCAGCGCCATTTTCTCCAAGCAGCGCATGAATTTCTCCACGCTTCAGCTCGAATTGCACATCATTCAATGCGATTACCGCAGGGAAGCGTTTGGAGATGTGCGACATCTGGACCAGCGCATTTTCCTTACTCACAGCAATATCCTCCCTTGCGTCGAAATTTATCCCTTAACTGAGGAAATCCGCTCCGACTCATTCATTGCCGGAGCGGATTTCGACAGTTTATTGGATTAAGAAAATGAAAAAAGCGAAATTAGATACGAATGATTACCACTTGCGGTTCGGCAGATCCTCAGCAGCGGTCTCCGCACGATGCACTTCAGCGGGAACAACGATTCTGTGATCAACAGCCTCGCCAGCTTTCAGTTTCGCAGCGGTGGTGAAGAAGTACTCGCCCAGCAGCGGGTTGCACTCGACGTTGACGTTCGCTTCGCCAGCAGCCATAGCCTCGAAGATCGCCTTAACGCCATCGATGGAAACGGTCTTGATGTCCTGGCCGGGTTTGAAGCCAGCCTCTTTGATAGCCTCGATCGCACCGAGCATCATGTCATCGTTGTGAGCATAAACGCCTTTGATCTCAGCGCCATAGGTCTTCAGGAAGGACTCCATAACCTCTTTGCCCTTCGCACGGGTGAAGTCACCGCTCTGAGAGTCGATCACTTCGATCTCGGGATGATTGGCCAGCTGATCGGTGAAGCCTTTCTGACGGCCGATCGCAGCGGTAGCACCAACGGTACCAACCAGCTCAACAACTTTGCCTCCCTCAGCGCCGAGCAGGGTAGCCATCTCGTCGCAAGCGGTTCTGCCCTCGAGCTCGAAGTCAGCGCCGATGAAGGTCGCATACAGATCGTCAGCAACAGCAGCGCTACGATCCAGGAAGATAACGGGGATGCCAGCCTCTTTGGCCTCGGTCAGAACAGCGTCCCAACCGGTCTCAACGACGGGAGCCAGACCGATGACGTCAACGCCCATGTCGATGAAGGATTTGATCGCTTTGATCTGATTTTCCTGTTTCTGCTGAGCATCAGCAAATTTGAAATCGATGGTGTCGATGTTCTGAGCCGCATACCACTGCAGGTCAGCGGTCTCAGCGTCACGCCAGCCGGACTCCTGGCCGATCTGAGCGAAACCAACAACCAGTTTCTCGTTCTCAGCCTTGGAGGGCTCAGCAGGAGCGGGCTCCGCAGCAGAAGAAGAGGGAGCGGGAGCAGGATCAGAAGAAGACGGAGTGCTGCCGCAGCCGCTCAGGACCGCAGTCACCATGCACATAGCCAACATGGCTGCCAATATTTTTTTCATGTAAAAATCCTCCTTTAATTTGAGGGACTTTATGTCCCTTTCGGTGTTTTTATTTTATCGCAAAAAGACCGGTTAGTCTTTACGATAAAAAAACATAAATTTGCGATTTTTTAACATCTTGAGCTAAAATCGCATTGCGCGGATAAAAACATTCCATTTTCTTAACCCATTTTAGGCAATTTGACCGCTTGTTTTCTTGGCAATCAACTTGCTGTATAGACAGCGATTTGACCCCGCAAGGAGTAAAATCGTTATCTTTCAAAGTGATAGACAGTCAGCTGGCTGTATTCCTCGCCTTTTTTGAGGATGACGCTGGGAAATTCCTTCTTGCCGACTGAGTTGGGGAAGTGCTGGGTCTCCAGGCACAGGGCGTCGTGCGGGTCATAAACGCCGGTTTTGCCCTGGCGATGGGTCAACACGTTGCCGCTGTACACCTGTACGCCGGGCTGCGTGGTCCAGACGGTCATCCGGATGCCGGTGGCGTTCGAGCTCAGCACTGCGGTTTTCTTCAGGTATGCTTTGCTGTCGATGATGAAGTTGTGGTCGTAGCCGCCGCCATATTTGAGCTGGACGTCGTCCATCCCGATGTCGCGGCCGATCTTTTTGGCCTCGCGGAAGTCAAACGGGGTGCCCGCCACGTCCAGCACCTTGCCGGTGGCCAGACAATCGGCGTCGCCCTCCATATAATGGCTGGAAAGCAGTTGCAGGTCATGGTCGAGAACGGTGCCGCTGCCCTCGCCGGAGAGGTTGAAATAGCAGTGGTTGGTCAGGTTGAGGACGGTATCCGCGTCGCTCTTCGCCTGATAATCCAGCACCAGCTCGTTTTCTTCTGTGAAACGATAGGTCACTGAAACGGCCAAGTTGCCGGGATAGCCCTCCTCCATATCGGGGGAAAGGCGGGAAAATTGAATCGAATCGTCTGTGGTCAGTACATCCCATATGTATTTATCGAAGCCCTTCATGCCGCCGTGCAGATGATTGGGGCCGTTGTTGACCGCCACCTCATAGGTCTTTCCGTTCAATTCAAAGCGGCCCTTCTCAATGCGGTTGCCAAAGCGGCCGATCACCGCGCCCAAATAGCTGTCGTTCTGTTCATACTCTTCGATTGTATGATAACCCAGGCAGACATCGACCAGCTTTCCATCGCGGTCCGGCACGCAGATCGCCTGAATTGTGCAGCCGTAATCCAGCAGAGTTACATAAGCGCCCGAAGAATTTTTGAGGGTGTAGGCGGTGACCTCATCCCCGACGTGGGTGACGCCAAATTTTTTCTTTGTAATCTCCATAGCTACCTCCTTCGCCGCTCGATGGGCTCCCCTTGCAGGATATCACCCGTCATCCGGCTTTTTTCCTGTTTTCACCGTTTTTCCCGCGCTGAGGCAGAAAAAACGGACTTCATCCCATCCATCATTTTGGGCCGTGTTCCCATCATCGCATATTTTGATCGCTTTGTCCATATGTTTTTCCGATTTTTGTGAAGATTGCCAAAGCAACACGGCCAATTCAGCACAATCTTTTGGAACAGGAGCGGAAAAGCGCTCGGCGCATCCCATTTTGGAACGCGCCGAGCGCGATTTCTTTTATTTTCCGTCCGCTTTCAGCGGTCAGTCATGCAAGTCTCAGTTCTCGTGTTTTCTGCGAACCACGATCAGAGCAGCGCCACCGATGACAGCAGCCGCAATCACAATCGCCACGATCGCCCAGACCGGCATACCGGCTTCCGCCGTCTCAGCCTGAGCCGCGGGGGCCTCAGGTGCAGCGGGAACCGCCGGCTCGATCACCGCAGGAGCCTCGGGTACTACGGGCTCCACAGGAATCGTCGCCTCAGGTGCCGCAGGCGCTACCGCTGCGGGAACCTCGCCGCCCGTCTCCGGGTTGCTGGCCGTCGTGCCGCTCGCAGCAGGAGCGTTGCCGGCCATCGCCTTGATCTCGTCGGAGGTGTAGTACACAGCCGCCGCGCTGTAGCCCTTCAGCTCGCCCGCGCCGTTCACTGCATGATCCACTCCGCCGATTCCGAAGATTCCAGTC
>NZ_JACRST010000014.1 GCF_014384885.1 Ligaoa zhengdingensis | reverse complement strand
AAAGTGGAAGAGGAGGGGAAAGAAAGCAAAGGGGGCGGAGAGATTTCCGATGGCGGGATGGAGGACGAAGGGCGGAAGCGCCTCTCCAAACGCGCTGAGGCGGGTCACCCCTTAGGGGTGACCCGCCTCAAAACAAATTTATTATTTTTCAATGGGGGTCAATCGACCTCTTCGGATTCGATGACGCCGCTGTGCAGCGAGCAATAGCCCGGCAGCGCGCTCTCCTTGTACCAGCCCACGCCTGTTTTGGGGCAGGATGGGGTCGCCAGGTCGCCCGACTCGGCGCAGTAGGTCTCCTGCACAACGCTTCCGCTCACCGGGAACGCTGTGTTGACCGGCTCCGCATCCACCTCGCTCATGATCCGCTTCCAGATCTGCGGCGGCGGATAGGGGTTATAATGCGGGATACCAGCGTTTTCCTTATCAAAACCAAACCACACGCCCGCGACATAGTTGGGAGTGCCGCCCATGAACCACTGGTCCTTATCCATGTTGGAGGTACCGGTCTTGCCCATGACGGGGACATATCCCAGCGCCGCCGGGGAGCCGGTGCCTCCGGTGACCACGCTTTGCAGCAGGCGGTTCATCACCTCGGCGGTGTCCTCCGAGATCACACGGCGCGGCGGATCATCCGATTCCAGGAGCACGTTGCCCTGGCTGTCCACCACACGGGTATAGGAGTGCGGCTCATAATAAAGCCCGCCGTTGCCAAAGATCTGGTAGGCCGCAGTCATATCCAGCACCGAAACGCCGCCGCTCTGCGCGCCCAGTGCCAAGGGTGCATAATCGATGTCGTGATCGGGGTCGAGCGTCTTGATATTGAGGTTGCGGTACAAAAAGTCGTAGGACACCTGCGGTGTGAGCAGGTCAAGGGTCTTTACCGCCACGGTATTCACCGAGTTTTGCAGCGCCCGGTTGATGGTGATGATTCCCTGGGGCCCGCGATACGCGTCGTAGTTGACCGGCCAGGGGGTGCCCACCACCTTTTTTTTCTCGACGATGTTGCCGTCCTCATCCTCTTCCTCCACTGTTTCCACCTCGGTGGCGCGAACCAACCGGCCGTCGACCAGATAGCCGAACGGCTCGTCCGCAGTCATATAGGACCAGTGCACCAGGTCGAGGTCGACAGCCGGACCGTAAACCGAAAGGGGTTTGATCGACGAACCGGTCTGACGCACGCCGTCGGTGGCGAGGTTGAAGGTGCGGTCGCCGGTCTTTTCCCCGCGTCCGCCCGCAATCCCCTTGATGTTCCCCTCGTAATCCATAATCACCATCGCGCACTGGGGCTGCCCGTCCACATAATCGCCGTAGCTCTGCCCACCGTTGATGATGTACTGCCCCTTGACATTTTGGAAAATGGAGGTCTCTGGGTCGTATTCGATTTCGTTGGTGATGAATTTTTCATCCAGGATACCCTGGATACGCTCGTCGACAGTGGTGTAAATCGAAAGGCCGCCGTTATAGACCATGTCCCACGCCTTTTGTTTTTCATAGCCGTACTGATCCATCAGATCGGCCATGACCTCTTCGATCACATAGTCGACAAAGTAACTATAAATCTCGGCACGGGTCTGCTGCGCCGCGCTGGGCTGGATCACCAGCTTCTCCTTTTTGGCGGCCGCATACTCGCTTTCGAGCTTTTTCTTCTGCTTTTCGTATTCGCTTTGTGAGATACTGCCGCCCTCCACCGGGCCGTATTCGGTCGATTCCTTGCCATCCAGGCGCGCTTTGAGCTGTGTCAGCTCGATATCCAGCATCTGATCGAGGATGTAGGAGCGGCGCACGCGGTTTTCCTCCTCGTGGTTGAACAACTCCAGCTTGCTGGGGTTCTGAGTGATGGCGATGATCGCTGCACACTCAGCCTTGTCCAGCTCCTGCACATTTTTGCCGAAGTAGCGGTTGGATGCGGCCTGGATGCCGTAGGTATTGCCGCCAAGGCCGATGGTGTTGAGGTACGCCTCCATGATATCGTCCTTGGAGTATTCCTTCTCCAGGGCCAACGCGCGGAAAATCTCGCGGATTTTGCGGTCGACGCGCACCTCCTTTTCACCGGAGATGTTTTTGATGAGCTGTTGCGTGATGGTGGAACCGCCGGTGGTCTCCCCGCCCGGCTTGAGCATGTTCAAAAATGCTTTAAAGGTCATCTTCCAGTCCACCCCCTGGTGGGTCTGGAAGCGCTTGTCCTCAGCCGCGATCACCGCGAGCTGCATGGTGTCCGGGATATCTTCAAAGTTGATCCAGATGCGGTTATCGTCGCCCTTGATCACCTGAAGCGGATGATCCTCACCCGTCTCGCTGTCCACAGCATATAATGTGGTGGTATATTTCAGGTTGAGGTCGCGCAGGTTATATTCTGTCTGATCGTCGAGGAAATTGACCACATAGACGGTCATCACGGAGGCCACGATCGAACCGGTGATCACCATGATGAAAAAGATGGTGGCCAGCGTTTTTCCAATGATCGATAACGTGCCCTTGATGCCCCTGGCCAGATCGACATCCTGGGCGTTGTTTCGCCTTTGGCGATTCCGCTCGGCATCCGGTCTGGACTGCCTCGCGCTGGAACTCCGGTTGGCCGGACGCTTCGGGCGTTGCGGCAGATTATTATTTGAAGTCATGGAAGTGTTGTCGCCCCCTTGTGTAGCTTGATGAAACGCCCGCGTCCAGCCATGTGGCACGTGCGGGCTTGTGTTTCCGATGGGACAAAAGCCGATAACTTTTACTATTATACCATATTCACGGCACAAAATGTTAATTTTTTTAAAAGGAATTGTATGCGATTCCTTTTTTAGATTTCTGTATAAATTTTCCGATTTCTGTTCACACTAGGCACAAGAGTATGGAATCGCGCAATTCTGTTGGAAAGGGGGCTCCGCTATGCGCGCCAGCTTCACTGCGACTATCCTATCGCTGGCGGCCGCCGCCCTGCTGGGGTTCGGCCTGGTCCAGCTGACTACCCCGCACAGCGCCGAACCCATTGGGCAAAGCGGCGCCGCAGTGCCCATGGAGGACGCCGAAAACTACGAATATCTCCTGAAAAATTACCAGGGCCGCCTGGCCGTGTACCAGCGCGGCTCGACCGCGCCCGACCTCGTATTCGACGTCTACGTCAAAACCCTGCCGGAACTGGACCAGAGCCAACTGCAAAACGGCGTCGCTGCCAAGGACTACGCCGAGCTGGTCTCCCTGATCGAAGATTACACCTCGTAAACCCCCTGAATGCTTGCGCACCGCGCCTGTTTCGGGTACAATAGCGCTATCAGGCAAAGGAGGTTATACGCTGTGAAATTTGCATTTGCGCACAACAATCTGAACGTTCTGGATTTAGAGAAGTCCCTGGCATTTTATCAGGAGGCATTGGGCCTTGTGGAGCTCCGCCGCAAACAGGCGAAGGACGGCAGCTTCACGCTGGTGTTTTTGGGGGATGGTCGGGAACACGCCCATCAGCTGGAGTTGACCTGGCTGCGCGACCGCAGGGAGCCCTACAACCTGGGGGACAACGAAATCCATTTGGCATTTTCAGTGGACGACCTGGAGGCTGCACACCAAAAGCACCGGGAGATGGGCTGTATCTGCTATGAGAATCCCGCTATGGGGATCTACTTCATCAGCGATCCGGACGGCTACTGGATCGAGATCATCCCCGAAAAGGCTTAAGCTGCGAGGGCGCTTCGGCGCCTTCTTTTTTTGCGCTTTTTTTCATATAGTGATACCAGTACCGTATGGAGGAGGGCTACCCTTGGAACTTGTATCGCGCATCAACGACCAGCTCAGCGCCCTGGTGTGGGGCCCCGCCATGCTGCTTCTGCTCATCGGCTCCGGGCTGTACTTCACCCTGGGCAGCGGCCTGTTCCAATTCACCCACTTCAGGCGGATGCTCAGGGTCACGATAGGCAGCCTGTTCGGGCGCAAAAAGCGGGGAAACGGCATTTCCCCGTTCCAGGCGATGTCCACCGCGCTGGCCGGCACCATGGGGGTGGGCAACATCACCGGCGTGGCCACCGCGCTGCTGCTGGGCGGTCCGGGCGCGATCTTCTGGATGTGGGTGAGCGCGCTGCTCGGCATGATGACCAAATACGCCGAGGTGCTGCTGGCGGTGAAATACCGCGGTACCGATTCCAAGGGCGCGCACTTCGGCGGCCCGATGCTCTATCTGAGCGAAGGGCTGCGCGCGCCACTGCTCGCGGGCATCTTCTCGCTGCTGTGCGTGGCGGCCTCGTTCGGCATGGGCAATATGACGCAGGCCAATGCGATCTCAGGGGCGCTCCAGGCCAGTTTTTCGATCCCCACCTGGGCGACGGGGCTCGCTGCGGCCCTGGTGGTGGGGCTCATCGTCGTGGGCGGGCTCAAGCGCATCGCCCGCATCACCGAGCTCACCATCCCCCTGATGTCCGCGCTCTATATCCTGTTCTCTCTCTGGGTGATCGCCCGCAATATCGCCGCCGTACCCGCGGCCTTTGCAGAAATTTTCGCGGGCGCGTTCTCCCCTGTCTCCGCACTGGGCGGATGCGGCGGCTACGGCCTCGCCCGCGCGATGCACTACGGCTTTGCGCGCGGCATCTTCTCCAACGAGGCGGGCCTGGGCAGCGCACCCATCGCTCACGCGGCTGCGGACACCGACAGCCCGGTGGAGCAGGGCATGTGGGGCATGTTTGAGGTCTTCGCAGACACCCTGATCTGCTGCACCCTCACCGCGCTGGTGCTGCTCACCACCGGGGTGCTGCACCGCCCGATCTCGGGAGGGGCGATGACCTCGGCCGCCTTCTCCAGCGCCCTGGGGAAACCGGGCGGGATCTTTGTCTCGGTGGCGCTGGTGTTTTTCGCCATCGCTTCGATGCTCGGCTGGTGCTACTACGGCGAAAGCTGCCTGGGCTACCTCACGGGCGGCAAGCGCTGGGCGGTTTGGATCTACCGTTACCTGTTCATCCTGCTGATTCCGGTGGGCGCAGTCACGCAGCTGGAAACGGTGTGGAGCATCTCCGACACCCTCAATGGCCTGATGGTGGTTCCAAACCTCATCGGCCTGCTGGGGCTCTCGGGTGTAGTATTCCGCGCAACACGGGATTACCGCAGGCGGGAAACCATGGGGAAGAAAACCACAAAGCTGTAGTCGCCTCAAGAGGTTACGGCCGGGGGTCATCTTCCGAAAAATTCCCTGTTTCGCCGGAATGCTGTCAAACCCTGTTCACAAAATTCTGGTAGACTGGTGGCATTCCAATCAAACGGGGCGTTGCTATGAGCCATCCTATCCTGCGCAGGGGCGGCCTGATTCTGTCGGGCGGCCTCGTACTCTACTCCACAATTTCGATGCTGTTGTTCAACTTTTGGAACGCGGGAAATTTCGCGTTGCTCCTGCTGGGCGCCGCCGGCCTGCTCTATCTCGCGTTTTACGACCGGATGCCCCATAGGGCCCACATCATTCTTAACCTGCTATGGGCAATGGGGCTGGCTGTGCTCACTGCGCTCACGGCCGTGATGCTGTGGTTCGCCTACGGAAACGTCCCCGATGTGAACAACCCGCCCGGTACGGTCGTGATCCTGGGTGCCAAGATCAACGGGGATTCTCCGAGCCTGATCCTACAGCAGCGGCTCAAATCCGCGTTCGATTATCTGGAGCGCCATCCGCAGGCCGTGGTGGTCTGCTCTGGCGGGCTGGGCGACGGCGAAACCTACGCGGAAAGCGAGGTGATGCGGCTCTATCTGGAGGCGCGCGGCATCTCCTCCGACCGCATCTATGAGGAAAACGCCTCCACCAATACGGCGGAAAACCTCGCCTACTCAGCCGAGGTGATCCGTAAAAACGGACTGGATCCCAACGTTGCGCTCTGCACCGACGGGTTCCACCAGCTGCGCGCCGCGCTGCAGGCGCGCCACGCGGGGCTCACCCCCACCGCAATCAGCTCCCGCACCCCGCCCGGCCTGATCCCGATGTACTATGCGCGCGAATGGCTCGGGGTGGCCAAAACGATCCTGATCGACCGCATCTGGTGATAGAAAAAGACGCCTCGGCGGCGGAATTGTTCCGCACCGGGCGTCTTTATTTTGTTTATTCCGTCTCCTGCTCCTTGCGCGCGGCCGGTTCTTCCGGCTGGATGGGACAATCCTCATCCCCCATCTCCGGGTCAAGCGGCGTGGTCCTGGGCGCGGGCGCGGTCTGGTTGAGCGCATCGAAGTCGATATAGGTGTACTTGCGTCGGTAGTAACCGGTCTCCTCATCCCTTGTCACCGTGCTGCGGTTGCGGCCGAGGAACTGCACAAGCTGATAGACGTCGATCCATATCTCCCCGTTGCCGTCCTTCTGAGACTCGTCGAAGATCAGTTGCAGGCCGAAGTGCAGATGCGGCACATTCATGCCGTTGACATTCTCTTTGTCGGAGTAGCCGGTCATGCCCAGGTAGCCGATCACATCGCCCGCCTGCACGATATCCCCTTCCTTGAGGCCGGGCTGGAACGGTTTATCCTTGCGCAGGTGCGCGTAGTAATAGTAGCGCTTACTGTTGAAGCTGCGGATGCCGATGCGCCAGCCACCGTAGCGGTTCCAGCCCATCACCTCCACTGTGCCCGATTCTACCGCCACAACCGGCGTACCCACCGTGCCCATCATGTCGTGGCCCAGATGCTTGCGCCGGTAACCGAACGACCGCGCATTGCCGAAGTCGTCGCAGTGGCTGAAGCCGAACCCCTCTGCAAGCGGCAGATACGCCTTTAGGCCGTACTTTTCCACCCAATGCAGCTCGCCGTTTTCATCCGGCAGTTCGATGGCGTAGTCCCCCACCATGCCGCCCAGCACGGCGTCGTACGCCTCGCAAAAGTAGCGATAGTCCTTGTACTGGGCAGCCATCTCGTCGACGTTTTCGCCAGCGCGCACACGCTCGAGCAGACGATCCACATCGGCGCTCTTAAAGGAGCGCCAGTTGCCCCAGTAGGTTGCCGCCAAATATCCAAGGATGTGCGCCATATCCAGGCTGAGCTCCTCCTCGTTGGCTTGCAGCGCCGCCTTGTAGGCTTTGTCCAGCGCCGAGGCGGGCACATCGAAGCTGACCCATTTGATGTAATCCTTCTTTTCGGTTTCCGCCTGTGCCAGCGCCGGCGCGACGCGCATTCCAAGCGACACCGCAGATACCACCGTGCATGCCGCCAGCAGCGCCACGACACTCAGATAGATTCTTTGAGCTCGCCGCAAATCTCCATCCCCCGCAACCATGTTCGTTTGCCGGTTCCGCCGCGCAAAGGCGGGCATAAAGCCGGTATTACAGTGTATGAGGGCACAGCCGCCGCATATGCCTGCAGCGAGCATGAGAAAAGCGCCCGCTGTGAAAGCGGACGCTTTTTATGCGCAATTAGTTTTTCTGATTGAAAATCTTCATAATATCGAAGAAATCGGCGTCATCGTCGTCCTCTTCGGCCTTGAGCGGCTCAGGAACAGGGGTGGGGGCGACCTCCTGCACCGCCGGACGCGCCTGTGTCGCAGTTGCAGCGCTGCTGCGGGGGGAAGTCGAGGCGGCTGGCTGCGCCGCCGGTGCTGTCTGGAATTCATAGGGGAGCTCGATCAGGTCGTCGTCGAAGCCGGTGGCGATCACCGTGACCTTGATCTCGTCGTTGAGGGTCTCGTCGTATGCGACACCCCAGATCAGGTTGACATCCGGATGGGTCGCCTCGTGGATCATGGAGGAAGCCACGTCGATCTCCTCGAGGTCGATATCGGGGGAAACGGTGAAGTTGACGATCACGCCGCGCGCGCCGTTGATCGAGGTCTCGAGCAGCGGGCTGGAAATGGCCGCCTGCGCCGCCATCTTGGCCTTGTCCTTGCCGGAGGCGCGGCCCACGCCCATGTGCGCAAAGCCCGCGTCCTTCATCACCGTGGTGACATCCGCGAAGTCCAGGTTGACCACGCCGGTGACATTGATCAAATCGGAGATGCTCTGCACGCCCTGGCGCACCACATCGTCCGCCATCAAAAACGCATTTGCGAGGGAAATCTTCTGATCCGAGACGGTCTTCAGCCGCTCGTTGGGGATGACCACCAGCGCGTCCACCTGATCCTTCAGCGCGGTGATGCCGCGCTCAGCCTGCTCGGCGCGGCGCTTGCCCTCGAAGTGGAACGGCTTGGTCACCACGCCCACGGTGAGGATGTCCATTTCTTTTGCAATTTCAGCAATCACCGGAGCAGCACCCGTGCCGGTGCCGCCGCCCATACCCGCTGTGATGAACACCATGCTGGTGCCCTTGAGCGCGGCGGCGATCTCGTCGCGGCTTTCCTCCGCCGCACGCTGACCCTTGTCGGGATCTCCGCCCGCACCGCGGCCCTTGGTGAGTTTTTCGCCGATCTGGATCTTCTGTGCCGCCTGGGAATACATCAGCGCCTGGTGGTCGGTGTTCACTGTGACGAAGTCGACCCCCTGCATTCCCGCCTGGATCATGCGGTTGACCGCGTTGCCGCCGCCGCCGCCCACACCGAGGACTTTGATCGACACGCAATTGTCGTATTCCATATCAATGCTGAAATTGTTAAACATCCAAGGTTTCCCCCTATTAATCTTGATGGAGTATGTAAAATCCTGTTGTTATCATCATTTTATATATATATTTCACTTTAACATGTTTTCGCTCTCAATTCAATAGGATAGCACAACAAATCCGCAAATTCGGTAATATCATGGCGAACAAATACAATCTGTTGTGGGTTTCTCAATAGATTTCAGGCAAACCCTGGGAATCGAGTCCATCCACAGGTTCCTCCTGCGAGCTCTCCGGCTCCGCCTGCGGCGGAGGCTCGTCCTCCGATGGTGCGGAGGGTTCCTGCTGTGAGGAGGGGATGTCCTCTCCGTCGGGCAACCCTGCTTCCTCCCCGTTTTCGGGCGCGGCGCTGGCCGCCTGCTCATAGAGGTATTCGGCGTATTCATCCGGGGTCATCTCCATCTCCTCGCGGCTCATGCGGCGAACCCCGGCGCGCCCCGGCTTGGAGGCGTCGATCCTTCCCTCAAAGCCCTCGTCCTGTTCCGCCAGCACCGCCTGCACCATCTGCATCTTATAGGCGAGCTCGGCCTCAGACCCAAACTCCACCACGATGCCGTCGCCCAGGTTGGCGATCAGGTTGAATTGGTCGCTCAGGTCGATAACCGTCGTCTCGTCGAACCCTGTCTCCCGCGCGGCGGCAAAGTAGGCGTCGAGCATCGCCACGCGGCTCTTGATGTTGCCGATCACCTGGTCGTTGGCCTGTTTGGTGGCGGTTTTGGCAGCGCGCGTCTCCGCGGTATCCTCGGGCTTGATCGCCGCCGCTTTCTCCGCGCTCTTCTGCATCCGCTCGAGCATCCCCCACAGGGTGTCCCCCGTCTCGATGGAAAGCGCGTTGAACCCTTTGATCTGTACCACCTGGGGAGGCGGCTCGGTCACAGCGGACTCCAGCACCCGCCCCGCGTCGGAGATGAGCAGGAAGGTCTCCCCCTGGCGGATTGCGCCCACCGGCTCAGCTTCGGTGACCTGGATGGTCACCTGGTCGGGCAGCTTGTAGCGTAGATGGACCGATTCAAAGTAGCTGTAACTCTGCACCAGCTTTTCCTCCACGGCCGGCCGGTTGATCCGAAACAGGTTGACCCCCTCCACAATGCCGCTGGACGCGATCACCTGATCCTCGTCGTAGCGGGTAAGCCCCTCTGTTTCAATGGTCAGCACCTTGAAGAAAACCGTAAAAATCAGCACCAGCCCGACGGCGAGCATCACCACCAGCACCGTCAGATAGAGCGCAAGGTAGCTGCGGCGGCGTTTGCGCTTGTGGCGCTTCTGCGTGCGGGCGCGGCTCTGCTGCTGCGCCTCGTACACATTCTCCCGCCGGCCGGGCCGCGCTGTTCTGTTTTTCTTTCGCGTGTCCTGCATAGTCCATCTCCATGTTTTTCGTCCTTGTCTGTCAGTCCAGACGTTTGATGTGCGCGCCCAGCGCGGTGAGCTGTTGTTCCAGGCGGTCGTAGCCGCGGTCGATGTAATGGATGCGCCCCACCTCGGTGGTGCCTTCGGCGGCCAACGCGGCCAAAACCAGCGCGGCTCCGCCCCGCAGGTCGGTGGCGGCCACTTCGGCGCTGTGCAGCCGCTGAATTCCCTCCACAATCGCCACGCGGCCCTCCACCTTGATGTGCGCGCCCATGCGCTGGAGTTCGGCGGCGTGTTTGTAGCGGTTTTCAAAGATGTTTTCGACAAAAACCGACGTGCCGCGCGCCATGGTCATCATTGCCATCAGGGGCGCCTGTGCATCGGTGGGGAAGCCGGGATAAGGCATGGTGCGGATCAGCCCGATGGGCAGCGGCCGACGGCTGGTCTCCAGGATGACTTCATTGGGCAGGCGCCGCACCTCGCAGCCCGCCTCTTCAAACAGCGGTAAGATCGAACTCAAATGCCGACAGTCCACGCCGGTCAGCCGGACCGATCCGGAGGTCATGGCCGCCGCTGTGAGGTAGGTGGTCGCCACGATGCGGTCGGGGATGATGGTGTGCTCGCATGCGCTGAGCTTTTCCACCCCCTCGACGCGGATAGTACCTTCGCCCGCGCCGAAAATCCGCGCCCCGCACCGGTTGAGGTAATCGGCCAGGTCGGCGATTTCCGGCTCGCGCGCCGCGTTGGTGATGACCGTAGTGCCCTTGGCAAGCACCGCAGCCAGAATGACGTTTTCCGTCGCGCCCACACTCGGGAAAGAGAGCACCACGTTCGCCCCTTTGAAGCCGCCGTCCACCCGGCAGTCGAGGTAGCCGTGATCCTCGGTGATCTGCATCCCCATCTGCTGCAGCGCCAGCAGGTGCAGGTCGATTGGCCGCTGGCCGATTTCACATCCGCCCGGATAGCTCAGGCGGCAACGCCCGCAGCGGGACGCGATCGCTCCCAAAAAGATAATCGAGGACCGCATCTCCCGCATCAGCCGGTCCGGCACCTCCCAGCGCGACACTGTGGAGCTGTCCACGATGACCGAACCGCCCTCCCGGCGGCATTGGCAGCCCAGATACTCCAGTATTTTCACCGCATATTCGGTATCCAAAAGATCCGGGCAGTTGTGCAGCACCGATTCGCCCGAGCAGACCACCGTGGCCGCCAGAACCGGCAGGCTGCTGTTTTTGGCGCCCTGGACACGGACCTCCCCGGAGATTCGGCTGCCGCCTTGAATCAAATATTTCTGCATATTGTCTCCCTCGCATTCGATGTAAGCTGCACTTCGCTATAAACCATCTTATGCAAGGCCAAAAAATGTGTGATTTGCAAATCCAGTATATCACAGGGAATGGTACAAATCATTGACAATATCTTCCTATGTAGCTGATTTCCGCGGCAAAACCCAAAAGCTGTGCTGCGGAAATAGTTTCGGCGCCGCTAGCTGCGCCCGATCAGCTCCACGATCTCGTCGTAGATGCGCTCATTCGCATCGAGGATGGCCATTTTCGAGGCGTTGCGCCCGAGCTGCCGCAGGCGGTTCGGGTCCGCGATCATCGACTGCACCGTCTCGATCAGCTTCTCCCCGGTGAGATCCTTCTCCTCGATCACGCACGCGGCGTCCGCCTTTTGCAGCACCATAGCGTTGTGATACTGGTGGTTCTCGGCCACATTGGGCGACGGAATCAGAATGGACGCGCGGCCCGCCGCCTGAAGCTCGCTGAGGGTGAGCGCACCCGAACGGGAGATCACCAGGTCGGCCGCGGCCAGACAGCGCGGCATGTCCGAGATATACTCGCGGATATCCAGGTTAGGGTAAGCGCGCGGATCATCGATCCCCTCCTGCGCCAGCAGGCGCGGCAGCAGATCGACGCCGAACCGGCCGGTGGCGTGGATATGGTAGATGCGGCCGGTGCGGCAGTGCCATGCCATCAGCTTGGCGATCGATTCGTTGACCGCGCGCGCGCCGTTGCTGCCGCCGAACGACAGGATGCAGATGCGGTCCCCCACACTGAGCGAGCGGCGCGCCTCTTCGCGGTCGGCAAAGATGATATCCTGCCGCACCGGGTTGCCGGTCACCACCGTCTGGCAGTGGGGGTGCAGGTAATCCGCCGCCTCCGGCACCGCCAGCAACAGCTTATCGACATAACGGCTGAGCAGCTTTGTGGTCACACCGGGAAACGCGTTGGATTCGTGGGTCAGGGTTTTGTACCCGAGCTTCGCCGCCTCGCGCAGCACCGGGCCGCTGACATATCCCCCGGTCCCCATCACCACGTCGGGGTGAAAATCGTCCAAAATTTGTTTGGCGCGGCGGGAGGCCGTGGTGAGATAGGCCACCGCCCGGCAGTTATTCTTGATGTTGCGCCAGCAGATCTGCCGCTGGAAGCCCTTGACATGGATGGGGACGAACTCGAACCCCTCCTCGCGCACCAGGCGCGCCTCCATGCCGTCCGGGTTGCCCGCGAACCGGATCGCCGAACCCGGGTTTTTGCGGCGGATCAGCTGCGCCACCGCAATGGCGGGATTGATGTGCCCGGCGGTGCCGCCACAGGCAAACAGGATTTTCATTGCGGACCTTCCTTTCCAAAGTGTTCGCTATTCCTTCTCCAGCGCAGCGCGCCGCGAAACCGAGAGCACCACGCCCATCTGCGCGAGCAGCATGGTCAGCGAAGTGCCGCCGTAGGAGAAAAACGGCAGACTGATTCCGGTGTTGGGAATGGTGTTGGTCACCACGCAGATATTGAGCAGCGCCTGTAATCCCACCTGAACGGTGAGGCCCACAGCCACCATAGCGCCGAATTTGTCGCGCGCCTTCATGGCGATAACAAAGCCGCGCCACACCAGCAGAGCGAACAGAATGATGATAATCGCGGCGCCCACGAAGCCGAGCTCCTCACACACGATGGCGAAGATGAAGTCGTTCTGCGGCTCGGGGATATAGAGGTATTTCTGCCTCGAGTTGCCCAGCCCCAGGCCCATCAGGCCGCCCGATGCGATGGCGTAGAGCGACTGGATGGTCTGATAGCCCTTGCCGCGCGGGTCGAGGAACGGGTTGAGCCAGTGCTCGATGCGCGACGCGGCGTATTCGATTACGCCGGGGATCATGATGACCACGCCGATGGCCACCACACCGCAGATGATGGCGATGGCAAACCATTTGAGATCGGTGCCGCCGATGAACATCATGATCGCGCCGATGGACAGAATCAGGATGGTGCCCGATAGATGGGGCTCCAAAATCATCAAACCGGCCACCATGCCGAGGATAGTGATGAACGGCAGGATACCATACCGGAAGGTCTTCATCCGATCCTGGTTGGCAGCGATCAGCCGTGCAAACAGAATGACCACCGCGAACTTTGCAATCTCCGAGGGCTGCACGCTGCCCCCGCCGGGCAGCCAGATCCAGCGCTTGGCGCCGTTACTCGCCGGCATGAACAGCACGATCACCAGCAGCAGCAGCGTGACAACAAAGATAGGAAGGGCGAGTTTGTTGAACCAGCGGTAATCAAACAGTGCGGCGGCGATCATGCCTACGATACCCAGTGCCACCCAGACGATCTGTTTTTTGACATAGTAAAAGCTGTCGTTGTTGTGATAATAGGCGTTGGCATAGCTCGCCGAAAAGAGCATAATCAAGCCGAAGGTGACCAACAGCAGCACCAGCACCAGAAAGGTCACATCGATGCTGCCGCGCGCCACTTTGGGCTTTTCCATCGCATGTTCGCGCCCGCCGCGCGGCCGCGCAGCGCCGCCTGCTCTCGCCTGGTCCATACTCATGCTCCATTCCGCCGCTTCACGTCGGCACAAAATATTGGTGGAAGGCAGGCTCTTATCACGCGAAGCAAAGGGATGATAAGAACATTTCTGTGCATTGGGGAACGAGTGCACACAGCGCACATCGCCCTGCACATCCGCCAAAGGCATCGTTTGAAGAAAATGCTTTCAAACGATATGCCCGCCTTCCTCATTCAACTGTAGAGTTACGACAGCAGCATCCGCACCGCCCAAACAGCCAGCACACAGCCCACCGCCGCGGTCAGCGAAAAGACGCTGACGATCTTGACCTCGCTCCACCCCGACATCTCAAAGTGGTGGTGGATGGGGCTCATCTTGAAGATGCGCTTGCCGGTCAGCTTGAAGCTGGTCACCTGCAGCACCACCGAGCCCGCCTCACAGATGTATACCAGACCGATGGGGATCAAAAACGCGGGCAGGCCTACGCCGAATCCAAGCGCCACCACGAGGCCGCCCAGGAACATCGAGCCGGTGTCCCCCATAAACACCTTGGCCGGATGAAAATTCCAGATTAAGTAGCCGATCATCGCGCCAGCCACCGCGGTGGCCAGGATGTTGAGCTCAAAGTAATGCAGCATTCCCGTGAGGATCATAAAGCAGGCCGCCACCACAAAGGTGACCGAGCCGCACAGTCCGTCGATGCCGTCGGTCAAATTGACCGCGTTGACCATGAAGATGATGAACAACAGCATCACCGGATAATAGAGAATCCCCAGGTCGAGCTGGCCGATAAACGGGATGACCAATGCGGTGGAGGTGTCCCCCCGCATATACAGTGTTGCCAGGTAGGCCGCCGAAATAACCACCTGCATGATAATTTTCTGCATGGCGGTCAGCCCCAGGTTGCGCTTGCGCACCACCTTGATGTAGTCGTCGATGAAGCCCATGAATCCGAACGCCAGCGCCATAATCAGCCCGGCCATCAGCCGGGTGTTGTTGAGCTCAACGGCGGACGACTCGATATTCTGAAACATGTAGGTGATGTACCCGGCCGTGGTGGCGATCAGAATGCCGATGATGAACAGGACGCCGCCCATGGTCGGAGTCCCCTGTTTATTTTTGTGCCAGGTGGGCCCGATCTCGTTGATCGGCTGCCCATATTTTACCTTATGTAAAAACGGAATGAACCAGATGCCCAGCACCGATGTCACCACGAAGGAGATCACCGCCGTCAAAATTACTACAAATGCGTTCATGTCACTTTCCACGCTCCTCGTAAACCGTCTCAATCACGTCCTCCAGCTTCATGCCCCGGCTCGCCTTGAACCAGAGCAGGTCGCCGGGCTTTGCCGCCGCGGCCAGGTCGGCCGCCAAATCCGGCTTGTTTGTAAACTGCCGCACGTCCGGCACGCCGCCCGCGGCCGCGCCCGCGGCGATCTCCCGCCCGAGCTCGCCGAAGGTGTACACCGCGTCGATGCCGAGCTCCCCCGCGAGTGCGCCCACCGCGCGGTGGGCCTCTGCGGCGATATCACCCAGTTCGAGCATGTCGGCCGCGATCAGGATGCGGCGCCCCGCGCATGGGCGCTGCGCCAGGGTGTGCAGCGCCGCCCGGAAGGAATCGGGGCTTGCGTTGTAACAGTCCTCGACCACAGTGAAGCCGCCGCAGGTCACCATCCTTTGCCGCATACCGGTGGCCTCGAACTCCCCGAGGGCCCGCGCCGCCTGTTCGGGCGCGATTCCCAACGCCACGCCCGCCGCAAATCCGGCCAGGGCGTTGAGCACGTTGTGCCGGCCCAGCGCCGGGATGCGCGCCGGATAGCATTCCCCGGCATAGTGGATGACAAACAGCGTTTCCTGCAAACCGTCCTGGATATCCGAGGCGCGCACCGCACACCGCGGGTTGTCGATACCGAACAACAGGATGTCGCAGTCGGGATTCCGATAGGTGCACAGCAGGTCGTCGTCCCCGTTGAGGATGAGCGGCGCGCCCGGCCGTAACCCGCGCACAATCTCCGTCTTGGCGCGGAAGATGCCCTCGCGGCTGCCCAACCGCTCCATGTGGGAGACGCCGATGTTGGTGATGATCGCCACATCGGGCGAGGCACAGAGCGAAATCTCTTCAATCTCCCCAAAGCCGGACATTCCCATCTCGACCACAGCGGCCTGGTGGGTTCTATCGATCGCCAGAACGGTCTGCGGCACCCCGACTTGGTTGTTGAGGTTTCCCTGGGTTTTGGCCGTGCGATAGGCCGAAGACAGCACCGCCGCCGCCATGTCGCGGGTGGAGGTCTTGCCCACACTGCCGGTCACCGCCACAATTTTGGTGCGCAGGCGGCTGCGATAAAGCGCTGCAATCCGCCGCAGGGCGCGTTCGGTGTTGCCCACCAGAAGCGTCCGCTCCATCGGGTAGTCCCCCGGCGTATCCGCCACCACGCACCGCGCGCCCTTTTCAAGAGCCTGCCCGATGAACTGATGCCCGTCGAACCGCTCGCCGCGCAGCGCGACAAACAGGCTGCCCGGGCAGGCCTGCCGGGAATCGGTGGTGACAAAGCTGATATCGCCAAACAGTTTTTGATCGGCACAGATGGCCTCGCAGATCGCTGACAGCGATAGGGTGATATCCATAGGTGTCTCCTTTCGCGGGCTAACCCCGCTGGTCTTTTGTCAGTCCGTATCGCCGGGCCGCCGCTTTTCCTCCAGCAGCCGCAGCACGATTTCTTTTTCGTCGAAGTAGATGGTGCCGAACCCCAGCACCTGGTAGTCCTCATGCCCCTTGCCGCACAGCAGCAGGATGTCGTTGGGCTGTGCAAAATCCAGCGCCCATTCGATCGCTTCATAGCGGTCGGGCAGGATCTGATAGGGGGTGGGGTGCTCCAGCAGACCTGGCTTTGCGTCGTCGATGATCTGAAGCGGGTCCTCATCCCGCGGATTGTCGGATGTCAAAATCACGAAGTCGGACAGGCGCGAGACAATCTCCGCCATCTTGGGTCGTTTGGTGCGGTCCCGATTGCCCGCGCAGCCGAACAGGGTGATCACCCGGCCGGATGCGAACTCCTTGACGGCGGAGATCACCTTCTCCAGTCCGTCCGGGCTGTGGGCATAGTCGCGTATCACGGTAAATTCGGTGCCGGTGGGCAGCACCTCGGTGCGCCCCACCACGCCGGTACAGGTGCACAGGCCGCTCACCACGTCCTCGAATGCGACGCCGGCTGCCAGACAGGCCACGCCGGCCGCCATCGCGTTGGACACCGAAAACCGCCCCGGCATACAAAAGCTCACGCGGCCAATCAGGCTGTCGCCCACCAGGGCGAAGCGGCTGCCGGTGGCGGAGGGAACGATGTTGCGCGCCGTGAAGTCGGCGCTGTCGCTTTCGGTGGAGAAGGTGAGCGTCTTGCAGCCCACTTCCCCGGCCAGGCGCCGGCCGTATTCATCATCGAGGTTGATGACCGCGGTGTCGCACATCGAGAACAGGCGCTTTTTCGCCTGGTAGTAGTTCTCCATGGTGATGTGGTAGTCGAGATGATCCTGCGTCAGGTTGGTGAACACCCCCACCGAAAAATGGCAGCCCCCCAGCCGGTGCTGGTCTAGCGCATGGGAGGACACCTCCATCACCACATATTCGCAGCCCGCCGCAACCATGCGCGAAAACAGGACGTGCAGCTCAGCCGGGTCCGGGGTGGTGTGGGTGGCCGGGATATCCATGCCGCCGATCTCGTTGTGGATGGTGCCGATCAGGCCGACCTTCTTGCCGGCCGCCTCCAGCACATGCTTGATGAGGTAGGTGATGGTGGTCTTCCCATTGGTTCCCGTGATGCCGATCAGCTTGAGGGATCGCGCCGGATTGCCGCAGTAGTTGCCGCACAGGACGGCGTAGGCTTCCCGCGTATCTGGCACCAGAATCTGGTGGGGCAAACCCAGGTCCCGCTCGGCGACCACCGCGGCGGCGCCCGCCTCGAGCGCCTTGCCCGCGACGGAATGCCCGTCGAATTTAGTCCCCTTGATGCAGACGAACAGCGCGCCCGCTGCCACCTGACGGTTGTCGCAGGTGACCTTTGTGATTTCACAGTCCTGCCACGGACTTTCTGTCTGAATGCCCTGTAAAAGCCTGGAAAGCTTCATTTACAAGCGGCCTCCTCCCCCGCCCGGTTGCTGCCCCGGCGGATCGTATTGGTTGTGCCGAACCGGCTAGTCGGCGGTGTCATTGCTGATAAACTGCACGGTGACGACGGTGCCGGGTTCCACCAGCGTGCCGGCCTCGATGCTCTGTTTTGCCGCCGTGTTGACCCCGTCGGTCGCGCCCGCCAGCTTGATGTTGAGCTTGGCGTCCACCAGGGCCACATTGGCCTGCTGCGCCGTCATGCCCACCACGTTGGGCACTTCCACCATTTCATCGAGGCTCTGCGTGTCGGTATAGAGCAGCACCTTGCTGCCCTTTGGCACCGAGGTCAGCGCCTTGGGTGTCTGCTTGATAACTGTTGTTCCCTCACCGATCACTTCATATTCAAGGCCCAGCGGACCGATGATGCCGTAGGCGTCCAAAGTGCCCTTGCCGACCACGTCGGGGACCTTGATATCGACCTTGGCGAGCTCCTCCTCGGTGTACTGCGGTTCCACCCCCAAATAGGGCAGCGTCTCGCTCAGGATTGCGCCGACCACCGGCGCGGCGATGACCGAACCGAAGGGGTTCGACATATAGGGCTCGTCGAGCATCAGCAGACAGATGACCTGCGGGTCGTTTGCGGGCGCAAAGCCCAGGAAGGACGAGATTCTCTTATCCACCTCGCCCGCTTCGTTCTTGCTGTCCAGCTTCTCGGAGGTACCGGTCTTGCCGCCCACGCGATAGCCGGGGATATAGGCGTTCTTACCGGAGCCGCCCACGCCGCCGACCACCTGCTCGGCCATCAGCGCCACCTGGCGGCTGGTCTCCTCGGAAATCACCTGGCGCTTGACCACCGGCTCGATGTTCTCCACAATGTTGCCGTCCGAATCGATGATCTGCTTGACCAGGTGCGGCTGCATCAGCTTGCCGCCGTTGATGACCGCCGAAACCGCGGTGATCAGCTGGATCGGCGTGACCTTAAAGGTCTGACCGAACGATTCCGACGCGAGCTCGACGCTGGGGTTGTTGGCCATCATCAGGTCGCGGGAGTGGTAAAGCCCCGCGTTGCCCGCCTCACCCGGCAGGTCGATGCCGGTTTTCTCCTGCAGACCGAACGCCTCGCGGTACTGGGTGAACTTATCCGCCCCCAGCATCTGGCCCACGGTGATGAAGCCCGGGTTGCAGGAGTGCATCATGATTTCGGTGAAGTTCTGTGTTCCATGGCCCGCCCCCTTCCAGCAGGAGATGCGCTTGTTGGCGATCTGGATGGACCCGCTGCAGGTGTAGGAGAAGTGGTCGGGATCGACCGCGCCCTCCTCCAGCGCGGAGGCTGCGGTGATCAGCTTGAACACCGAACCCGGCTCATAGGGGTCGGAAATCGCCTTGTTCCGCCACTGGTCGTATTGCAGCTCCAGCTTGAGGTCGGCGTACTCGTCGCTTTCCGGGTCGAGCTCCGCCAGCTTAGCGAGCGCCAGCGGATCGGTGATGGTGTAAGGGTCGTTGGGGTCGAAGTCATTCTTGGTGGCCATCGCGAGAACCTCCCCGGTGTTGGGGTCCATCACAATGCAGGTGGCGCGCGCCTGGACGTTGTGCTCCTTGACCGCCGTCTCGAGGTGCTTCTCCACAAAGTGCTGGATTGTCTCGTCGATGGTGAGGACGATGCTGTTGCCATCCTCCGCCGGGTACATCTTGTTGTACTGGAAGGGCATGTCGGTGCCCCAGGCGTTTTTGGCCGATACGACCCGCCCGGGCGTCCCGCTGAGCACGCTGTCGTACTTGGCCTCCAGGCCGTAGGCGCCGTGGTTCTCGCTGCCGGTGAATCCCAACACGGTGGAAGCCAGGCTGCCATACGGATAGTACCGCTTGTTGTCCTCCTCCAGGTTGATGCAGGTGATGTCGTTCTCGGAGGCGAACTCCAGCACCTGATCGGCCACCGAGCGCTCCACACGCCGCTTGATGATCTCATAGTAGGTTTTGCGGTGGGACTTTTCGATGATCGTCTCCCGGTCCACCCCGAGGATTTCGGAGAGACCATCCGCGATGAGATAGCGCAGCTCCTCAGCCGAACGCACGATGTTCCCGTCCGAATCCCTTTTGTCGCTGATGTCCGAGGGGGAGAGCACCACCGTCCACACGGTTGCGCTCTTCGCCAGAGTTTTCATGTTGCGGTCATAGATGAAACCGCGCTTGGGCGAGATATCCGCCTCGCGGAGCTGCTGCTCCGCCGCCTTGCGCTGATACTGCGCTGCGTCCACCACCTGGAGGGTGAACAGGCGCACCAACAGCCCCAATGTGCCAAATACGCACAGCAGCGCCATGCAGACCATCATGCGCCGTTTCATTTTAGAACTCGGTCCTGTGACCGCCATGCGGAAATTCCTCCTTTGCCCGCCGCGCACCCGGCCTGTCTAACCGGGGCGGCTTTGCCCGAATTTTGGACATGCTTTGTCCGAAAATGAAGAAAGAGTCAAGAATATCAAAATCCTTAACTCTTTTCGGAGCTTACTCCATACTTATTTTCTCAGTGGTTAAGGTATTCCTTTATTTTGGCGACCGTCCGCTCCAGCAGGTTCCCATCCGCCAGGTCCTTTTGTGCCACCTCAACCACGTCGTTCGGCGCCAGATTGATGTATTCGATCTGGTTCCGATCCATCTTGACCAGGCCCAACCTGTCCTCCGCCGCTTCCTCAATACTCTTGGTGGACATTTTGTTGTCCAGCGAGGCTTTCAGCCGCACGTTCTCGCTTTCCAGCTCAGCATACTGCTGATTTGCCACACTGATCTGGGCGCCAATCTCGGTGAGCATGACATTGTTATAGATGAACAGCGCCGTGATGGAAACCACGATCACCGCTGTGAAGATCACCGCCAGCGGGGACAGGCCGAACAAAAGGCTGGGTGCAGGCCGATTGTTTTTGACCACCCGAAGGGTGCGTCGCTCGCTGTGTTCTTCAAACCGCGAAAGGTCATAGGCTACCGCTGAGTTGTGTTGTCTGTCGCCAGCCATTTGTTCGTCCTCCCCTTTAAAAATAGTTTAACAATCTATCTGAAACAGTTTAACAACAGGATCCCTTACAATTTTTCAATTACCCGCAGGCGCGCGCTGCGGCTGCGGCGGTTGCGTTCCAGCTCCGCTTCCGACGGCTCGATCGGTTTGCGTGGCGTCAGCTTGCCCTGCGGCTTGCGGCCGCAGACGCACACCGGAAAATCAGGCGGACAGACGCACCCTTTGGTGAGCGCCGCAAACTTTTGCTTAACCATGCGGTCCTCCAGGGAATGAAAGGTGATAACCGCAAACCGGCCGCCGGGGTTGAGCCGGTCGAACGCGGTGTCAAGCGCGGCGGACAGGCTGTCCAGCTCGCCGTTGACCGCAATGCGAATGGCCTGGAAGGTTCGTTTGCCGGGGTTACCCTCCCGCTTGAGAGCAGCGGGCACCGACCGCTTGACGATTTCCAGCAATTGAAGCGTCGTCTCCACCAGGCCTTGTTCCCGCGCTTTAACGATGTTCTGCGCGATCTTCCAGGCAAATTTTTCTTCGCCGAACTCCCGCAGGATACGGGCCAGGTCGTCGGCGGAATAGGTGTTGACCACATCGTAGGCGCTGACGCCCGTCTGGCTCATACGCATGTCCAGCTTGGCGTCTTGTAGATAGGAAAACCCCCGCTCCGCCGTGTCCAGCTGGTGGGAAGAAACCCCGAGGTCGAGCAGGATGCCGTCCACCCGGTCGATGCCGAGCGAATCGAGCACATCGGTCATGCAGGCGAAGTCGCTCTGCACCACCTGTGCGCCGGGGTACTGTGCCAGCCGCTCGCGGGCGATGCGGACCGCGTCTGGATCCTTATCCAGCGCGATCAGCCGTCCGGTGGTCAGCCGCGCGGCGATCTGCACGGAATGCCCCGCGCCCCCCACCGTGCCGTCCACATAGACGCCGGCCGGCCGGATATTGAGCGCCTGTATGCACTCCTCCAGCAGCACCGATTGATGATGGAATTCCATGTCGCACCTCCCGCAAGATCAGAAGCCCAGCTCGTCCATCGCCTGCGCCACCATCTCCGGGGTGATGGCTTGGCTCTTGCCCAGCCAGGTCTCCCGATCCCAGATCTCCGCGCGAACCGATACGCCGGTGATCATGACATCTTTGGTGAGCCCCGCATAATCGCGCAGATCCTGCGGGATGAGCAACCGCCCCTGCTTGTCCAGCTCGACATCCACCGCGCTGGCGAACAAAAACCGTTGCAGATTGCCCGCTTTGCTCATGGGCAGGGCCTTGATCTTTTCGTCCAGCCGCGCCCACTCCTCCAGTGAATAGACGAACAGGCAGCGCTCCCACCCCTGGGTGAGAATAACATGGTCGCCCATGTCCTCGCGCATTTTGGCGGGAAAGCTGACTCGGCCCTTCGCGTCCAAGCTGTGCGCGTATTTTCCGATCAGCACCTTCCCCACCGCCTTGCTCTGCAGGATTTATTTTAGGATTTTTACCCCACTTGATGACACTTCTTGCCACCGTAGTTCTATTATAACGAGTTCCTACTAGAAATGCAATGAAAATATTTTCTTTTTGGCGTGTTTTTTCTACAAATTCAGGATGCAATGTAATATTTTCCCATATCCTCTTGCTCCTTCGTTTTGTTTTCCCTTGTTTCACCTCCAGTTCTGCCAAAATGCAGCAAAAAAAGAAACCGCATCCTGTCATCATGCGGTTTCATCGTTGCGTTCATTCTATTTTGTCGGCGTTCCGTGTGGGCTATTTTTTCCCGCCGCGCAGCGCCTGCCGGGTATTTTTGACCTCCATCAGACCCCTTGCCAGACCCTCTTCGGTGTTTTTGAGCACCTTATCCGCAAACTCCTGAGACGCCTGGCGCATCTCGCGCGCCTTCATCTGCGCCTGAGATACCATCTCCTGCGCCTTTTGCTGCGCCTGGCGGGTGATCTCCGACTGGTCGACCAGCGCCTTAGCGCGCTCCTCAGCGCGGCGCACGATCCCCTCCGCCTCACGCTTGGCCTCCGCGATGATTTCGGTGCGGTCGGCCACGATCTTTTTCGCGTGCGCGATCTCGGGCGGCAGGTTGGAACGGATATCGTCGATCAGGTCGCGGACCTTGTCCGCATCGAGCACGCAGCGCCCACCGGTCATCGGCAGATTCCACGCGCGGTCGATCATTTCATCCAAGATATCTAAGATCTCTTCCACATTCATCTTCATTCCTCCTTCCGGCACAGCCGGCACTTCACGTCCTCCACGATCTCCTCCGGCACGAAGTCGGCGATGTCGCCGCCGAACGAGGCGATCTGCTTGACGATGCTGGAGCTCAGATACATGTTCTCAGCAGCCGTGGTCAAAAACAGCGTGTCAGCACTGGGATTGAGCTTTTTGTTGATCAGCGCCATCTGGAACTCATATTCAAAGTCGGTCACCGCACGCAGGCCCTTGACGATGGCCACCGCGTTCTTATCCCGCACATAGTCCATCAGCAGGCCGGAGAAAGTATCCACCTCCATGTTGGGGATGCCAGCGGTCGCGCGGCGGATCAGCTCCACCCGCTCCTCGGTGGTAAAACTGGGGTGTTTTTCCACATTGACCACCACCAGCACGATGATCCGGTCGAACAGCTTGGACGCGCGGTTGATGATGTCGAGATGCCCTTTGGTGATAGGGTCGAAGCTGCCCGGGCAGACGGCCAATCTCATGCTTCTTCCTCCTCTCGGCCGCGGTAAACATGCAGCATGATTTTGCCGTAGCGGTAGGTCCGGTACAGGCGGAACCCGCCCACCTCCTCCGGCAGCTCCTCGTCCCGCTGCGTCTCGCACACAATGACGCCGCTGCTCTCCATCCGTTTGGCCACCTCAGGCAGCGCCTGGGCCGCCAGCCCGTGATGGTAGGGCGGATCGAGGAAGGCGATGTCGTACCGTCCGGCCGCGCCGGAGAGGTAGGTTTGCGCCTCCATCGGATAGACCCTGGCGCGGTCCGCAAAGCCGGTGCTGTCCAGATTCTGGCGCACCGCAGTGATCGCGCGGCGGTCGCTGTCCACAAAGTCGGCCGACTGGGCCCCGCGGGAGAGCGCCTCAATGCCCAACTGGCCGGAGCCGGCGAACAGATCGAGCACCCGCGCGCCCATGATTTCAAACTGTATGATGGAAAAGATCGATTCTTTGACCATATCGGTGGTGGGCCGGGTATCCAGCCCCTCGGGCGTGACCAGCTTTCGGCCCCGCGCCGTACCTGTAATGACTCTCATCGCGGTTCCCCCGTTTCGGAAAGCCCGCGCCGTGGGACGGGCTATCAATTTCTATTTATTATCGGTTATATTTTATCCGGTGTCAACTGTAAATTCCCTTCCGGCGCTTCATCCTCGTGCAGATGACGGTAGAGCGCGGCGGCCGTCTTTTCGGTCATGGCGGGGGCCTGCGCCAGCTCCTCCATGCTCGCCGCCTTCATCGCCTTCACCGTCTTGAAGTGACGGAACAGCTCCCGGGCGCGCTTTTCGCCGATGCCCGGCACCTGGGTGAGCGCCAGCTCAAACGCGGTGGCCTTGTGCTTGCTGCGGGAGTAAGCGATGGAAAAGCGGTGCACCTCCTCCTGGATTTTGGAGACCAGCGTGAAGGCGGTGCGGTGGGAATGGATGGCGATCTCCCCGCCGTCCTCGGCGATGGCGCGGGTCTTGTGCTTGTCGTCCTTGACCATGCCGAACACCGGGATATCGCCCAGCCCCATCTCACGGAGCAGCGGCCGGATCACCCCGACGTGCCCTTTGCCGCCGTCCAACAGGATCAAATCGGGCTTGCGGCCGAACCCGCGGCCGGTCTCCTGTTCCTCGAAGTAGCGCTGGAACCGGCGGGAGAGCACTTCGCGCATACAGGCGTAATCGTCCGGCGTAAACTGGGTCTTGATCGAAAACTTCTTATAGGCGTCCTTTTTGGGGCGCGCATCTTCAAATACCACCATACCCGCCACCATCGTGTCCGAGCCGATGTTGGAGATATCGTACGCCTCGATGTAGGTGGGCGGCGCGGACAGCCCCAGCAGGCGCGCCAGTTCATCCAGCGCGGCCACCTCCCGCCCGGTACGCCCGGTCTCGTGCGACAGGCGCTGGGCGGCGTTGTTGCGCGCCATCTCCACCAGCTGATACCCCTCGCTGCGCTTGGGGATGTGCAGGGAGACCTTGTGCCCCGCCCGGCTGGTGAGATACCGCTCGGTCATCTCCATGTCGTCGAACTCGCCGTCCACGCTGACCACCTTGGGCAGGTCGGTCCGGGTGCTGTAATAGCTGGCAAGGAACTCCGCCCGGAACTGCTGCAGCGTCCCCGCATCGGTGAAAATGTAATCGTCCTTGTCCACCAGCCGTGCGTTGCGGAACTTGAGCACCGCCGCGCAGGTCAGCCGGTCCACCTGGGCGAAGCCCACAATGTCCTGGTTGTCCGCGCGGGTGTTGAACACTTTCTGCCGCTCGGTGATGCGCTCGATGGCGCGGATGCGGTCGCGCAGGCGGGCGGCCTTCTCGAACTCGAGGTTCCCCGCCGCCGTGTTCATCTCGGCGCGCAGCTGATCGAGCGCCTGCGTGCTGCCGCTTTTGACGAAATCCACCGCAGCGGCCAGCGTCTGGGCGTAGTCCTCCTCACTGATCCGCCCCCGGCAGACCCCCATACACTGCTTGATGTGGAAGTTGAGGCAGGGCCGCCCCTTGCCGAACTCCTGCGGAAAACGCCGGGTGCAGGTGGGCAACGAAAAGATTTTGTTAGCCTCGTCCACCGTCTGGCTGACCACAAACGAGGAGGTGTAGGGACCCAGGTAGGTTGCGCCGTCGTCTGTGCGCTGCTTTTCGGCGGTGATGCGGCTCCACGGACCGGGGGAGATTTTCACATAGGAATAGCCCTTGTCGTCCTTGAGCAGAATGTTGTATTTTGGCGTGTACTCCTTGATGAGGCTGCACTCCAACACCAACGCCTCGAATTCGCTCGCGGTGACGATATATTCAAAGTCGTAGACCGATTCCACCATCCGGTAGACCTTTTCGGTATGCTTCTCGACGCTGCGAAAGTAGCTGGAAACGCGGTTGCGCAGCGCCTTGGCCTTGCCGATATAGATGATCTTACCGGCCTTGTCCTTCATGATGTAACAGCCGGGGTCGAGCGGCAGCTTTTTCACCTTGTCGCGCAGCCACGGCAAACGGTCGTTGTTCAATCGTTCCACACCTCCCTTGGGACAAAAAACGCGCTGCCATAACTGACAGCGCGCATGTTGCAGCAGATCTAACCTTTTCCCCTGTTGTCAATCTCACTCGGTAAAACCGGACTCGATCAGCTTGATGAGCCCTTCCACCGCAGCCTGCTCATCCGGGCCGTCGGCGATGATACGGATATCGGTGCCCCCGACGATACCCAGCGACAAAACGCCCAGCAAGCTCTTCGCATTGACCCGGCGCTCTTCCTTTTCTACCCAGATGGAAGATTTGTACTCATTTGCCTTCTGAATAAAAAAGGTTGCGGGACGCGCATGCAGGCCAACCTGATTCTGAACGGTTACATCTTTCACAAACATAATTCATACTCTCCCAATCGATCAGTTTCTATGTGATTCGTGTTCGGCGCGCGACAGTGTGTCCGATTCAATATCCTTATTATAACATACTGGTAAGTTTCGTCAACGGAATTTCCGGCCCGTTTGCCGGATTTTCCCGATTTTCTGTTGTTTTTATAGATACGTAATGATACGGAGCGGCTCATTTGTCTATGTTCACCATAAAGTTTTCAACATAATCAGCATATTATACACGACCGGAACCAGCAACGCCGGGAGCAGATTCGCAGTCTTGATTTTGGCACAGCCCACAAAATTGAGGCCGATGCACAGAACAATCGCATATCCCACCATGCAGATCATCGACAGCAGGCTGTCGGACACCACCTGGGTGAGCACGCCGGCCAGCAGCGCCACCGCGCCCTGATAGACCAGCACCGGCACCGCCGAAAACAATACGCCAACCCCCAGGGTGGAGGCCAAAATCAGCGAGGTGGTCCCGTCGAGCGCGCTCTTGATGAACAGCACGCTGGAGTCCCCCCGCAGGCCGTCGTTGAGCGGCCCGATGATCGACATAGCGCCCACGCAGAAGATCAGAGAAGCGCTGATGAACCCCTTGGCGAAGCCCGCGACCCCCAGCTTATTTTCGATCTTCATGCCGAGATTGCTCAGGTGGTCGTCGATGCGCAGCAGCTCCCCCACCAGGGTGCCCAGCGCCAGGCTGACGATGAGCAGCAAACCGCCGCTGTCCGAGAGCTTTCCCTCGGGCGAGGCGGTGAACATCGAGGCGATCACCCCGTTGAGCGCCACAATCACGATACCCACGCCCAGCGATATCATCACGGAATTTTCAATATGCTTGGGGACGCCGCGCTTGATCAAAAGGCCGAGCGCGCCGCCGACGAGAATGGCTAATGTATTGACGATTGTACCTGTCACACCACATCTGCTCCCTACTGCCATCATATGTATTCTGTTCCCGTTGGGTGTAGGCCATGCATCCAGCGGCAAATTTCCTCGACGAAACAACAGAAATCAAGGCTCCTCAAAAAGCGGACCTCAACCGTAATTATACAAGATGAAGCTGTTTTTTACAATCCAAAAATTCGGCGAAAACCGATCGCATTTTTGTTTTTTCGGCCCCAGATGCGACATAGAATTGGGCGAAACCACCATCATAAATTCACAATTTTGTCACATCCTACGAATATCCGCTTCACATCGATGGTTTATTCTACCAGTAGTCAAGTTGCGGCCCGCTCGAGTGGGATTGCGCTCTCCTTGCAAAAAGCGGCAAATTTGGCTATACTAAGACCGTTATTCTCTTTTGTCTGCCGCAGGATGCGGCCCAGACGGAAACGGTGATTTGGAGGAGTGTTGTTCAATGGGAGATTCACAGGATTCACGCGTGGTACAATATAGAAAGAAGCTGCTGATAAAGCTAGCCGCCTACCTGGTCGTCGCGCTGTTCGGTGCGGCCGTGTTGGCATGGTGGTTTTCCTCCCCACACAGCGGGCTATTCGATTTTTATAAGGCCTACGTGATCGGCATGGGCATCGCCCTGTTGGTCTTTGGTATCGGCTCCGCTGTCAAAGCGCTGCTGATGATGTCCAACCGGGAAAAGCTCGCGGCGGCGGCCGCAGAAATCCCGGACGAGGATGCAGCGAGGCGCAGCCAACGGGCTATGGCCACCGCGTTTCAGGTCTATCTGGGCGTCATGGTGGTTGCCCTGGTGTTCATCGGACAGATTTTCAACTACACATCCTTTGTGGTCTGCCTGTTCAGCGTGGTGTTCGCCATCCTCTGCTACCTGTTTGTCGGGGCATGGCAGCGCAAGGGAACAAAGAAAAAGAAAGCCTAACCGTTAAGCGGCCGGTGCTCTTGGGGGGCGCCGGCCGCTTTTTATCTAAAAAGCTCCCCGCTTTCCACCAATAGGGGAAAACGGGGAGCCCGTACAAAAATAGATTGAGAAACAGGATCAGAAATCCACTTCAGTGCCGTAATAGCAGCACTTCAGCAGCTTCTCCATTTCCTCCTGGGTGGGGATTCTCGGGTTGGAACCGGTGCAGGCATCGCCAATGGCGAGCTCGGCCACCTTCGGCAGCTTCTCCAGGAACTCATCCTCCGGCACCATGCCGTTTTCATAGTCCTTGATGCACTTCGGGATGTTGAGCTGCACATTGTAGTCGTCGATCTTTTTGCACAGGGCGTCCACCAACTCAGCGGTGGTGCCGCCGGTCAAGCCGACAAACTTGGCGATTTCGGCATAGCGCTCGGCTGCCTCGGGATTTTTCGCGTTGAATTTGATCACCTTAGTCAGATACATGGCGTTGGCACAACCGTGTACAATGTGGCCGTTTTTGTAGGCCGCACCGGTTTTGTGCGCCATCGAGTGCACGATGCCCAGCAGAGCATTGGAGAAGGCCATGCCGGCCAGGCACTGCGCGTTGTGCATGCTCTCGCGCGCCTTCTTATCGCCGTCATAGGACGCTTTCAGATAACGGAACACCATATCGATGGCCTTGAGCGCCAAAGGATCGGTGTAGTCGCAGTGCAGGGTGGAAACATACGCCTCGATCGCATGGGTCAGGGCGTCCATGCCGGTGTGCGCAGTCAGCTTTGCAGGCATGGTCTGAGCCAGGTCGGAATCGACGATCGCCACATCCGGGGTGATGTTGAAATCGGCCAGCGGATATTTGATGCCCTTCGCATAATCGGTGATGACCGAGAACGCGGTCACCTCAGTCGCAGTGCCGGAGGTGGAGGGAATGGCGACAAACTTCGCCTTCTGGCGCAGCGTCGGGAAGGAAAACGGCTGGATGATCTCCTCAAAGGTGGTGTCGGGGTACTCGTAAAACACCCACATCGCCTTGGCCGCATCGATGGGGGAACCGCCGCCCATTGCGACGATCCAGTCGGGCTGGAACTCGCGCATGGCAGCCGCGCCCTTCATCACCGTCTCCACCGACGGGTCGGGCTCGACATTCTCAAACAGGCGCACCTCCATGCCGGCCTCTTTCAGGTAATCGACCGATTTGTCCAAAAAGCCGAAGCGCTTCATTGAACCGCCGCCCACAACAACGATAGCCCGCTTGCCCTTCAGGTTTTTGAGTTCCGCCAGAGAACCGGAACCATGATACAGATCTCTCGGTAATGTAAACCGTGCCATAAACAATTCCTCCCATATATAATCGTCAGATGGAACCTTCGAATACCGCCGGCCAGCAATACCCGAACGCCGTAACCCCCGACGGGGTGCGCAGGGGCGTCACAGCGATGGATATTTTGTCGCTTTCCGCCGGAAAAGAGGGGATTTCGCCCTCTTTGTTAATATTTTATCATTGTTTTTATCGCACGGGTAATGTAAAATATCAATATCGGGTATATCGGAATCTGCATAGGAGGAACCTGCCAATGAATTTGACCCACCTCAGATATCTCCTTGAGGTCGAACGCACCGGTTCGATCACCAAAGCCGCGCAAAACCTCTATATGGGGCAGCCCAACCTGAGCAAAGCCATCAAGGAACTGGAGAGTGAAATCGGCATCACGGTGTTCAAGCGCACCTCACGCGGGGTGGAGCCGACCCGCAAAGGCGCCGAATTCCTCTCCTACGCACATACGATCATCTCCCAGGTGGATGAGTTGGAGAGCCTTTACAAACCGCGCCCCGACAACGCCGTGGAACTATGTGTCTCAGTGCCGCGCGCCTCGTATGTATCCACCGCCTTCGCGGCCTTTGCCGGCCGGTTCGTAAACGAGCCTCATGTCGATTTGCGCTACAAAGAGACGAGCTCGATGGGAGCGGTAAACGATGTGGCGAGCGGGGAATCGGATTTTGCAATCGTCCGGTTCCAGACCATCTACGAGCGGTACTTTGTCCATCTGCTGCGGGAACAAGAGCTGGACTACGAGCCCCTATGGGAATTTAAAATGATGCTGCTGATGTCCGAAACGCATCCGCTGGCCCACTACGACGATGTGCCCTACCACATGCTCAGCGGATTCACCGAGATTGTGCACGGCGATTTCCAGGTGCCCTCCCTCTCCTTCTCTCAAATCAACAAGGACGCCAGCTTCAGCAGCCCCTCCAAACGGCTATATATCTACGATCGCGGCAGCCAGTTTGAGCTGCTCCGCCAGGTGCGGGGCAGCTACCTCTGGGTCTCCCCCATGCCCGACGAGGTGGTTCAGCGCAACGGCCTGGTGCTGCGCCACTGCGCGTTGGCCGACCTCTCGAATAAAGATGTGATCGCTTATCCGCGCAAGCGGCCGATCGGCGAACACGGCCGCGCGCTGATCGATCGCATCCGGCGGGAGATCGACAGTATTCATGGATAAGGACAACATAAAAAAACAGCCCCTGCATCGAAATTAGATACGGGGGCTGTTTTTCTGTCTTTCTTCTGCGGAGCGCAGCCAGCGCTGTGCCACCGGGATTGGCAGAGCTTCTTTTCGCTTAGAAACCCAGCAAGCTGGTGACATCCGCCACCAGCTTCTGCGCAATCTCATCCGCGCGCTGCTGGGTGTCCGCTTTCACCATATAATAAGCTTTGATCTTGGGCTCGGTGCCGGAGGGACGGATCACCACCTGGCAATCCCCCTCGAGGTCGTACGAAAGCACGTTCGACTTGGGCAGGGTGATCGGCGTCTCGCCGCCGTCCACACGCTTTTTCACCGAGGTTTCGTAGTCCGCCACCGCAACCACCTTGAGGCCGGCCAGCGCCTTGGGCGGATCGGTACGCAGCGAGTTCATCAGCTCAGCCATCCGCTGCATCCCGCTGGCGCCCTCGCAGTAGAAGTTGGACTGCACATTCTTATGTACGCCGTATTTCTCATACAGCTTTTGCAGCGCGTCCACCAGGGTCATGCCCTGCTCCTTGTAGTAGGCGGTCATCTCGCAGATCAGCATGGAGGCGACCACCGCGTCCTTGTCTCGCACATAGGTGCCCGACAGATAGCCGTAGCTCTCCTCAAAACCGAGCAGGAAGCGGTTCTCTTCGCCTTTGGCCTCGAGCAGCGCGATCTGCTCGCCGATGTATTTGAAGCCGGTGAGGATGTCGATCACCTGAATGTCGAGGTCCTCGCCCATATTATTGACCATCGATGTGGTGACGATCGTCTTGACCACGATCGGATCCTTGGGCATGGTGCCCAGCTCGGTGCGGCTGGTGGCGATATAGTGGGTGAGCAGCACGCCCACCTCGTTGCCGGTGAGCAGAATGTATTCGCCGTGATGGTTCACCGCAATGCCCACGCGGTCGCAGTCGGGGTCGGTGGCCAGCAGGATGGAGGGATTCTCCTTTTCGCACAGGTCGAGCCCCTTCTGCAACGCCTCGCGGATCTCGGGGTTGGGGAACGGGCAGGTGGTGAAGTTGCCATCCGGCTTCTCCTGCTCGGGCACTGTCACCACGTCCTTCACACCGATGCGGTCGAGGATAGAGCGCACGCAGCGGTTGCCCGCGCCGTTGAGGGGAGTGTAAACCACCTTGAGGCCGGCGCGCTCGCAGATGCCCTTGCGGATTGCCTGGGCCTGCACGTGGTCGAGAAAGCTCTGCACCACCTCTTCGCCGATCAATTCGATCATGCCGGTGCGCAGCGCCTCGTCGTAATCGGCCAGCTTGACGCCGGTGAACAAGTCCACGCTGTTTGCGTGCTCCAGCACACGGGCGGATTCCTCGGTGCCGAGCTGGCAGCCGTCCGCGCCGTAGGCCTTGTAGCCGTTATATTTGGCAGGGTTGTGGCTGGCGGTCACCATGATACCCGCCTGGCAGCGCAGCTCGCGCACCGCGAAGGAGAGCGCCGGGGTGGGCATCAGCTCGGGATAGAGCCACGCCTTAACGCCGTTGCCCGCCAGCACGCGCGCAGCTTCCCTGGCAAACAGGTCGGACTTGATGCGCGAATCGTAGGAAATCGCGACCATGGGGGCGTCCGAGCGCTCCTTGAGCATCATGGCCAGGCCCTGGGTGGCCTTGCGCACGGTGTAGATGTTCATGCGGTTGGTTCCCGCGCCGATCACGCCGCGCAGTCCGGCGGTGCCGAACTCCAATTCCCGGTAGAAGCGGTCAAAGATTTCCTCCTCCCTGCCCGCGATCTCGCTGAGCTCCCGGTGCAGGTCGGGGTCGTCCACCGCCAGCTCGAGCCATCTTTGATACAATGCTTTTTCGTCCATCATATACCTCCTGAGCCGCTTGCGCGGAGAAATTTAAAATAAGAAATAGCTTTCCACGTTCCATTATATCGGTTCCTTGCGGGGGACGCAAGCGAAGATTGTATCATGCCTATGGAATTTTTCAGCCTGTTTGCGCATGGAAAAGGCGGGCCCGGAAACTTACGGGCCCGCCCAACAGCGGGAATTTATTCCCTGCGGAGGGTCAGATTGCCGTCCGTGCAATCCACCGTGAGGCGGGTGCCCGGGGCGAGGTCCTCGCCGATGATCTTGCGCGCCAGCATGGTTTCGACCTTCTGCTGAATATAGCGGCGCAGCGGGCGCGCGCCGTAAACCGGGTCGTACCCGTGCTCCACGATGAACTCCTTGGCGGCGGGCATCACTGCGATGGTGAGCTGTTTCTCCTTCAAGCGGCCGGCCAGGTCCTTCATCATCAGGTCCACAATCGAGGAGATTTCCTCCCGGGTGAGCGGCTTATAGAAGACGATCTCATCCAAACGGTTGAGGAACTCGGGGCGGAACTGCTGCTTGAGCAGCGCGTTCACCTGCGCGCGCGCCTCCTCGCTGATCGAGCCGTCCGCCCCGATGCCCTCGAGGATATAGCTGCTGCCGAGGTTGGAGGTCAAAATGATGATGGTATTTTTAAAGTCCACCGTGCGGCCCTGCGAATCGGTGATGCGGCCGTCGTCCAGCACCTGGAGCAGCACATTGAACACATCGGGGTGCGCCTTCTCGATCTCGTCGAACAGCACCACCGAATAGGGCTTGCGGCGCACCGCTTCGGTGAGCTGGCCTCCCTCGTCGTAGCCGACGTATCCCGGAGGGGCACCGATCAGGCGGGAGACGCTGTACTTCTCCATGTATTCGCTCATATCGATGCGCACCATGTTGCGCTCATCATCGAACAGGCTCTGTGCCAGCGCCTTGGCAAGCTCGGTCTTGCCCACGCCAGTGGGGCCGAGGAACAGGAAGGAACCGATCGGGCGGTTGGGGTCCTGGATGCCCGCGCGCGAGCGCAGGATCGCCTCGGAGACCCGCTCCACCGCCTCATCCTGGCCGATCACCCGCTCGTGCAGGGTGTCCTCCAGGTGCAGCAGCTTCTCGCGCTCCCCCTCCATCAGTTTTGACACAGGGATGCCGGTCCAGCGGCCGACGATGCGGGCGATCTCCTCCTCGGTGACCTTATCCCGCAGCAGGCTGTCGCCCTGTTCGGCCTTGGCGGCGACCTCTTCCTCCTGCCGCAGCGCCTTTTGCAGCTCAGGCAGTTTGCCATATTTGAGCTCAGCAGCTCTGTTGAGGTCGTAGGCGCGCTCCGCCTTTTCGATCTCGCCGTTTACCTGTTCCAGCTCCTCCTTGAGGGAGCGCACCTTCTGGATGGCATTTTTTTCGTTCTCCCACTTGGCTTTCATCTCTTTGAACTTGGCCCGCATGTCGGCCAGCTCCTTCTGGATTTCGGCCAGGTGCTCCTGCGAGAGCTGATCCTTCTCCTTTTTGAGCGCCGCCTCCTCGATTTCATGCTGCATGATCTTGCGCTGGAGGTCGTCCATCTCGGTGGGCATCGAGTCGATCTCGGTGCGGATGGTGGCGCACGCCTCGTCCACCAGGTCGATCGCCTTGTCGGGCAGGAACCGGTCGGTGATATAGCGGTTGGAGAGTACCGCGGCCGCGATCAGCGCCTGATCCTGTATTTTGACGCCGTGGAACACCTCGTAACGCTCCTTTAAACCGCGCAGGATCGAGATGGTGTCCTCAACGGTCGGTTCATCCACCATCACCGGCTGGAACCGGCGTTCGAGCGCGGCATCCTTTTCGATGTACTGGCGGTATTCATTCAGGGTGGTGGCGCCGATGCAGTGCAGCTCGCCGCGCGCCAGCATGGGCTTGAGCAGGTTGCCCGCATCCATCGCGCCGTCGGTCTTGCCCGCGCCCACGATGGTGTGCAGCTCGTCGATGAACAGGATGATCTTGCCCTCGCTCTTTTTGATCTCCTGCAACACCGCCTTGAGCCGCTCCTCAAATTCGCCGCGGAACTTGGCGCCTGCGATCAGTGCGCCCATGTCCAGCGAGAAGATTTTGCGGTCCTTCAGGGTGGTGGGCACGTCGCCGCGCACGATGCGCAGCGCCAGCCCCTCGGCGATGGCGGTCTTGCCAACGCCTGGTTCGCCGATCAGCACAGGGTTGTTCTTGGTCTTGCGCGACAGGATGCGGATGACGTTGCGGATCTCCGCATCGCGCCCGATGACCGGATCGAGCTTATGGTTTTTTGCCAGCTCCACCAAGTCCTGCCCGTACTTTTTGAGCACGTCGTAGGTGTCCTCGGGGGTGTCGCTGGTGACGCGGGTGTTTCCGCGCACCGTCTGCAACGCGGCCAGAAACTTGTTTTTATCGATGGAGTACGCGCTGAACACACGCCCCATGGCGCTGTTCGGCTTTTCGAGCAGCGCCAGAAAGATGTGTTCGACCGACACATACTCATCCTTCATCTTGTCGGCTGTCTTTTCCGCCTGCGCCAGGGCGGCATCCACTTCCTGGGAAATATAGATTTCGCCGCTCTTGCGCCCCGATCCGCTCACTCCCGGGATTCTGGCGATCTCGCCGTCCACCGCGCGGGCTAAGCCCTCGACATCCACGTCCATCTTTTTGAGGAGCTGCGGGATCAGCCCGTTCTCCTGCCCGAGCAGCGCGTACACCAGGTGCGCCTGCTCGATCTGCATATTCTGGTGCTCGATCGCCAGCGTCTGCGCGCTTTGCAGGGCCTCCAGCGATTTTTGCGTCAATTTTTGTGCATTCATTGCGTTCACTCCTCTATCGTGAAATAGCTTTGCATTTGTTTTAGCACTCATTACATTTGAGTGCTAAAATTATAATAATACATATTGCCAAAAAAAACAAGTCTAATTTGTAAACAATTTAAGAAAAAGCGGGCGGCCAAGGGTATTGTTCCCCGGTCGCCCGCTTTTTTTCCGTTATAATCGAATCTGTACCCGCGCCCCGTGCCGGTCTTTGATATCCACCAGCATCAATTTGGGGTGACGCCGCACAATGCGGCGGAGCTCCTCCAGAATGCGGCGCGCCTGTTCTATTTCCAGCGTGGCGCCTCGCCGCTTTGCCTCGGATAACAGGATGCGCTCGGCCAGCCCGCTGTAGAGCAGCGCTGTTGGGATGGGCAGCCACAGAAAATGGCGCTTATCTTTGACAAAAATCCTCATTCCACCACAACTTCCACATGTTCGCCTTCCGCTGAATCGACCTCGACCAGCTTTCCGATCACACCCTGCTCCACCAACTCAAAAATTTTAGCGAAATCCACCTGCTGCAACGCCGTATTGTTCGCCACCTCCGGAATCTGCATCCCGATCTCCACCCCAACCTTGACGAGCAATATCGGCAGGTTGATGCGCACGCGATCCCCCTTTGGGCTGTCCACAATCACCTTGAGCATCATATCGTCGAGTTCCTTGCGCTCCCCCTTCGGCACCATCCGCACCGATTCCTCCTGCCTGCCGCGCAGCAGCTCATCGACCGAAATATGAAAGAAATCCGCCAACTGCGGCAACATCATGATGTCCGGGCAGGAGATATCGTTCTCCCATTTGGACACCGCCTGCGCGGACACCGAAAACTGCTCCGCGAGCTGGTCCTGGGTGAGCCCCTTCTTTTTTCTCAAATCCGCAATTCTTTTTCCCATACTGCTTTCCATTTTGAATCCTCCTGTCCGCCGGTTCCGGCTGTTTCTTTGAATCGCAACATCTCCATTGGATTCTGCTCCCCATTATTCTGTAAAACGGGCCGAAATGGAAGCGCACAACCGTTGAATTCCCCCTACTGCCGGTTGATTTTGGCCCAACCGTCGGTTGTTTGGCCGTCAAAACGCGCCAAAAGGCAGAAAAAATGGGCGGTGAGGAATAATCCATCGCCGCCCGGCAAAAAACGGTTACAGTTGAAGGGTGCTGTTGACCAGAACGATCGTCAGCAGCGCGCTGAAGATGCCGCACAGGATCATATAGACCCGCCGTCCCTTGCGTGAACCCATGTTACCGGCCAGCAGGCCGTACAGCACACAGGCGATCACCAAACCCACCACCTGAAATGAAACCTGAAACAGATCGGATGACATCCCGGAAAACCAACCGTCCAGCAGGTGCGACAGCGGTATCCCGAGCAGATGAAAGAGCGGCACTGTGGCCAGCGGCAGCACCGCAACTGCCTGACCTGCACGGCCCGTGCGAAAGATGATCGCCGCCATCAGCAGGATCAGGACAATGATGACCCAGCTTTCCACCAACAAGGCAGTTCCCTCCCCTTCCTGAATCTTGTTGTTAGAATTCCTCTTTTATTATATCATTATCCCAGTTGTTCGTCCACAATCTTCTGCGCCGCGTCCGCATCGTCAGCCACCACCAGCACCACGATCTTGCCCTTGGTCTCGGTCACGGCGTCGTTTATCTTTTTGACCTCCTCCGGCACATAGTCCTCGAACTGGAACATCAGATCCTCCAGCCGCATCTGCACCGCTTCTTCGATCGCTGCGACCCCTTCGGCATCCTTCGCCTCAAACACCGCGATCTCCTCTGCCGTGCCGCCCGAAGCGCCTTTGTACATCTTGAAGCCGGCCAACGTGCTCGCATCGACTGTCGGATAAAAATTGTTTACGATGGAGATATCGTTCTCCTTCATTTCATCCTGGAAGGTCAGCCCGTCCATCAGCGCCTGTGCAATCGACGCCGCATTGACATCCGCAGCCGCCTGCTTGCCGCAGCCGCTCAAAATCGCACTCAGCGCAAGGAGAATCGTCAATACCGTCACCGCAGTTTTTTTCATCGCCATTGTCATTCAACTTCCTTTCGATGTCGGGCGGAGGACCGCCCTCTTGCTTCCTTATTTTTGTACTGTATGGGTCTTTAAATAGTCAAACCACTTCTGATAATACTTTGAGGTGAAGTGCATCCCATCGCTGGGGCTCGCGTCGTCCGGCAGCGCGCCACTTTCGTCCTTGAACGCCTCCGCCACGTTGACATAATAGAGCCCCAATTTTTCGGTCAGCGCCAGGATATCCGCGTTGTACGCGTCGATCTTGCTGTTTGCATACCGCTCATCCCCGTCCGACTTGGCCTTGGTGACCGGCAGAATCGACTGCACATAGATGGTCGCATCCGGGAACGCGTCCATCACATCGCGCAGAAATTCCTCGTAGTATTCAATAAAGAGGTCCTGCTCAATCCAGGCCAGCCCGTTCGCCCCCAGCATGATGTAGATCTTCTTCGCGTCCGGATACTCCTTCATCCCGTCGAGTATGGTCACCAGCTCCCCCTGGGAGTTGCGGTAGACCTTCTTGGTGCGGATGGTGTCCGGATTGATGCCGGTGTGCGCGATGACCGTGGTATTCTTCATGATCTCATACGAGAGGATGCCGCTGGTGATCGAATCGCCGACAAACAGCGCGTCGTCAAAGTACGAGCTGCTCACTCGCTCCCCCTTGGGCACCACCACCGAGGTCATCTCGGGCGGCTCAGACGAGCTTTCCGGCTCAGGCTCAGTGCTGCTGGCGGGCTCAGACGGCGCCGGCTCCGATATCGAGGAGGAGCTTGCGCCGATCCCAGCCTCAAGCATCGATTGCATCGACTGCTTGGCTTCCAGCTTCTCCTGATCCCCGCTGAAGCTCTGCCACGCATACGCGCCCACAAACGCCACCATTGCGGACAGCAGCAGGATCACCAACGCCCCCCCGGCCGCCGAAGGCTTTTTTCTATTGTGACTGGTAAACACTTCCCGATTTCTTGCCATGCCTGTTCCCCTTTGCCCTTCACCGGCTTCGCCGGAAAAGCTGTAACTGAGTTTTTATTATACTACAAACCCGTTATCATTGCCATTGCTATTTTGTGAATTTATTCCGCTATAATCGGCTACAAATCTGTGGAACAGTCTTCCCATATTCTCCACAGGAATACTCCGTAAAGAAAATTTGATCCTGCGCTTTCCCCACCTTCTCCACCGTTTCCACAAGGGATTTTTCTGCGTTTCTGCCGAATAAAAACGTCTTTTGTCCTCCAGTTTTGCACATACTTTTCCACATCTATAGCAATTATACGTTCCGTAATCAACACTTCCAACCAAATTTTCCACATAAAATGGCCTTATTCCTCGAAAACTGCTCCACATCGCCAACCGGTCCGTGGAAAACTCGGTTGAAGCCGTGGAATAACCACCATTTTTATCCAACAATATTTTACTCGTTGTAAAATTCCTTTTTCGCTAAGGGATACAAAAAAATTTCTTGACGGAAAGCCCTTTATTATGTATAATATTGTATGTTGTCCGCTGGATTTAATCGCTTGACCAGGGCGGTTTAGGTGAACGTTTCTGTTTGCAATTTGAAAGATGCTAGTATGGCTCAGTTGGTAGAGCAGCGCATTCGTAATGCGCAGGTCGTCGGTTCGAGTCCGACTACTAGCTCCATATTATGAATAGATGCTGAGTTTAAAAACCTGGCGTCTATGCGGCTTGGCGGGGATTTTGAATTTACCATTCGAAATCCCCGTTTTTATAGAAACATCCTGTTTTTTGAAAAAAGCGGGGTGTTTCTATTTTAAGGCCGAAAAGAGTCTCAAGAGAATCCAATCAAATAGCTTCCACTTGCTGAGTACTTTAAGGCGGCTGTGTTCTTCCTTCTCAAAACGCAGCCGCCTTTTTTGTATTTCAAAAAGTTTTGTGAGACCGTTCACCTTCTGCGGTATATGTTCTGATACGCTTCTTAGTGAGATTCATTTTTGTGCAAAATGTGAGATTATGAAAAGAAAAGTGTGAATTTCTCCGAAAAATAAATTGTTTATGAACTTAAGGTGAAAATTGCTTGAAAATTGATATTTCTTGTCCTATAATAAAAACCGACAGAAAAATAAGTGATGAAGTGCTCCCTCTGGGGAGAGAATAGGGAAACGGGTGAAAATCCCGTGCGGACCCGCCGCTGTAGACGTGGAGTCGGCTTGCTGAATGTCACTGGGCAGTCGCCTGGGAAGACAAAAGCCGATGTGGATACGTGAGCCAGAAGACCTGCTTCATTCGCCGAAAACATTCCTGCCGGTAACCGGGAATGTTTGTCGCCATAGGTTCTATGGCTTATTTGTTGTTGCAAAGACGGGCAGCAGCTGGAGTTTCCAGTTGCTGTTTTTTTATTTGCTGGGTAGAAAACCGAAAAGTGAAACAACTGAATATCGTTCATGAAGCGCAAGTCGCCGGGCTGCCCAGGGGGGCAAATCCCTCCCGGCGTAATTTGGAATCGGGTGAAAATCCCGGGCAGTGCCGCTGCTGTGAGAGGACTCGTCCTCGAGCCAGAATCCATCCTTGTGCGGAAGCTGAGATCTGTTAGCGAGCACGAAGCAGAAAGCAGGGAGCCGATCCAAGGGATTGGCCCGCAATGGAACACAGGCTACCAATGGTTTCCAGCCGTTTTTTGGCGGGAGGTGATTGCTGTGCGTCCATGTTGCTTTTTAATTTGTGCTCGGCGGATTGGCAAAAGTAAAAAGGGCCGTCCTCGAGTTGCAGAGGAGGGTCCTCCTTTTTGCCCAGAAGATGGGCGGAGCGGGGACCGAAAAACAGGACGCTTTTGTCACAGAGAACAGGAGGATAAGACGTTGAATCAAAATGGGTTACGAAAAAAGATTGCGGCACGCACAGGGGTTCCAGAAGACACCGTGGAAACGGTTCTGGAAGCGATGCGTGGGACAGTTCAGGAGCTTTTGGAGAACGGCGAGGAGCTGCATTGGAGCGGCTTTCTCCGGATGTGGACGGTACTTAAACGCCCGGCGGCACCCTCCGGCAAGGTGCTTTACAAGGATACCCCGCATCAAAAGATTCGCTATCGGATGCCAGATTGTACCTTTGCGGGCTCAATCGTCCAGCCAATGAAAAAACGTACATTTAATTTGGCTGAAAAGCATAAGGCCTCCCCGGTGAGTTTTTCGAAGGATAACCCGAAAGCGGGTTCAATAAAAGGAGTGTAGTCAGTGGATTTTACATTAGAAGATATTTTGCACACCATTGGCCAGGCGTTGATGAACCCTTGCTTGGTCGTGCTGTTCCTGCTCATGGCGGTGGCCGTCTGGCAGGTGGGTGACCTGCTGGTAGAACTGCTGGTGGAACGGCGGAAATATCGCGTAAAAGTGCCGGAGCTCATGCAAGCGCTGCATGCAGGCGGAAAGGAACACCTTGCGAAGCAGATCGAGGCCAGCGGCCTCCTGCGGGGGCAGAAAGATATCCTCCTCTCGATGATCCAAGCGGATAACCTGCCCAAGGAATCCCTGGTGGCCCTGGCACAGAGCCAGCTGGCGACGGCGGAAAGGCGCTGTGAGAAGACCGTGGCCGTCACCAATCTGGTGGCCAAGTTGGGGCCTATGTTTGGGCTATTGGGGACGCTGATTCCCTTAGGGCCGGGCATTGTAGCCCTGGGGCAGGGGGACACGACCACTCTGTCTAGTTCTCTGGCGGTTGCCTTCGATACCACTATCGCGGGACTCATCAGCGCGGCAGTGGCTTCGGTGATCTCCAACATCCGTAATCGCTGGTATCACGATGATATGGTAATCTTGGAAACCTTGATGGAAGCGACCTTGCAGGAGGTGATAGAGGATGCTGAATAGCGGACGGCTCAAAAACCGGCACTCGTTTGGCGTGGAGGAAGCGGATCCGATGGCTGGTGTGGCAAATCTGGCGGATGTGATGCTGGTGTTTGCCTGCGGGCTGATGGTAGCTCTGATCTTGAATTGGAACGTGGACCTCAGCCAAAACAAGGTGAAGATTCTGGAACAGGAACAACTGGTGGAGGTGGAAGACCCTGAAAAAGCGGTCAAGGACATCAACTCCGCGGCCGCCTACCAGGAGCGGGGCGTCGTATACGAGGACCCCGAGACCGGAAAAATGTATGTAATCATGCCCACTGACCAATAAAAAATGAAAGAAAAGAGGAAAAACATTGAAACTGAGTAAAAAAAGATGGCTGGCAGGCCTGATGGCTGTTGTGATGGCCGGCTGCATGCAGATAACCGCCTTTGCCGAAGCCCCGGAGGAGAGCCAACCCGGAGAAAATGAAATCACGGTGTGTGTGACTATGGAGAAGTTGACGCTGGGTCAGGGATACATCATTGAGCCCACCTTGGTCAAGGTACCGAAGGGAACCCAGGCCTCTGTGGTCATCACCAACCTTCTCCAGGAGAAATACCCGGAGGTGGTTCCACCTTATCAGCATACCGGAGAGATCACAAGCGGGTTTTATCTCTCCCAGGTGTATGACCCAGACCATCGGGATATGGCGAACATTCCCCAGTTCCTGCTGGACAAGGTAGGCGCTGATTTGAATTACGCCGACGCCGAGGATGAATGGCTGGGCGAGTTTGATTTTTATAATATGTCTGGCTGGATGTACACGATTGGAACGGCGGAGGAGACCGGCGACGCCACGTTCCCGCCGGTGGGCGCGGCGGATTGGCATCTAAATGACGGCGAGGTCATGCGCTGGCAGTATACAATTTACGGTTATGGTTCTGACTTAAACGCGGATAACTCCGAGTGGGGCTCGGAGAGCCTGGTGAACGTGGGTGATAAGGACGCCCTGATCTGGCAGGTCGCAGAGCTGAATGCGGCTATGCCCCGCGAGGAGCTGCAAACCATCGAGGCATACACCAACGCTATGGCGGTCCTCACAGACGCCACCTCGGAGCAGGCGCGGATCGATGAAGCCCTGACCGCCCTGCAGGAGGGAATATCCTCTTATGAGGCACAGAAAGCCGCCAAGGAGCAAAAGGATCATAACCTGAAGGTAGCAACCACTGTGGGTATTCCAGTCTTGATCATTCTGATCATCATCTTGATCGTGGTCATGATGCGCAAAAAGAAAGCTGCAAAATAAAGGAACGGAAGGAAGCGGCGAAAATGAAACAATGGTGGAGCCGTATCATATCCGTGGTAATCGCCCTGACTATGCTCTTGACACAGATGTCCGCCGCATGGGCGGCGGAGCCGCTCGGTGTGGAAAATTCCCCGCTGGAGGAGGTTATCGAGGGGATCATTCTCTGGAAAAAGGCGGAGAATGGATCGGCCCCGGAGGAATCCTTTTTTAACGATGCCTATTTAGGTCAGGCGGGAACCACTGCGGGCGACTGGTATCCCATCGGCATGGGCCGGTTTGGATATGAGGAAGACTATGGGGCCTATTTGGCTATGTTAAAAGAAAAGGTTCAGGAACGCTACCGCAAGCCGGAAAAGCTCAACCGGGACAAGGCCACGGAGTGGCACCGCATCTCGTTGGCGGTCTTGGCCTGTGGGGGGGATCCGACCTGTTTTGGCGTGGACGAGGCTGGGAACCCCATCAATTTGATCGCGGACGGCGTGTATAACCGAGGGAACACCGCTTCTCTGGGCCGCCAAGGGATCAATGGCTGGATCTGGGGGCTTATCGCATTGGACTCCATGCGCTATGAGATTCCAGAGGGCGCCTACTATTCCCGAGCCGATATCTTAAAGCAGATTTTACAGCGCCAGTTGCCGGACGGCGGCTTCGCACTGACGGGCAGTGTGGCCGACCCCGATATTACGGCAATGGCCCTCCAGGCATTGGCCCCCTACTACATCAGCGACGCGGTCTACTCCTATCGGAGAGGGCAACAGGAGGTCAGCCGCACGGTGCGGGAGGTGGTGGACGAAGCGTTGGCCTGTCTATCCGTCATGCAGCTGGAAAACGGGGGGTATGCCAGCTGGGGGACTGAGAACGTGGAGAGCGCCGATCAGGTTTTGGTGGCGCTTTGCAGCTTGGGAATCGACCCCCTTTCCGATGCCCGGTTTGTCAAAAATGGAAACACGCTTTTGGACGCGATCCTGAGCTTCCGCCAGCCGGATGGGGGGTTCCTTCACTCCAGAGTCTATGACGCTGACAATCCCTCGTCTTTGCCCAATCAATCCAACACCATGGCCGGGGAACAGACAGTCTATGCCCTGACCGCGCTGTGGCGGCAGCAAAATGGAAAAAATGCGCTGTATGACTTTCGGCCGGAGGGCAGTGCGGATGGCCTTCCGCCGGATGATCCCCGCTCGGTCCACGCTGATGCCGGGAGTCAGGAGGACAGCTCCGTGTTACTCTATTTTGCACAGAGCGACCGGGACGCGGTGGACGCATTACCCGGCCTTTTGACCACAGAAAATTACGTCACGGTGATCAAACTGCTGGACAAGCTGGAAAAAAGCGAGGATTTTGAGGGCAAAGAGCACTATACTTCAGTTTTGAATGAGGCGAAGGAACAGATTCAGGCCGTCCAGGACGAGATCGATGGTATCAACCGGGACGTGTTGGAGAAACTCTATCCATTTAATAAAATTTCTCTTAAGGATAAAAAAACGGTGGACTCCATTGTGTCCCGCTATGAGCGACTGTCAAGCTACGACCAAGGGAAAATCCTCCGCTGGGACGATGTAGTTAAAACTAAAACCCAGGTGGATAACCTGCAGCGGGCCGTTTACATTGCCATTGTTCTAGCCGGGCTGGCCCTGATTTTGGCCCTCGTGGCGGTAAGGCGTCTCTGCAACCGCGCCGGAAGCAAAAAACGCGCGATGGAGCAGTTGGCAGAACAATATAAGGATGAGGATCTATGAAAAAGGACCTACTGGCACTGGGGTTCGTGCTGCTGATCGTAGCGGTGTTGCTGTCTGGAACAAAATTTCAGACCGTGGAGGAGTACTACCTTACCCACATCGACGACATCACGCCGGAATCGGAAACGGTGACGGTCAGCATTGAATGCTCCAACATTCTGAAGAACTGGGATGACTTGGACCCTTCCCTGCAATCGGAGGAGTTCGTGCCGTCCGACGGCGTGATCCTGCCACCCACGGAATATGTTTTGCGCCCAGGCGACACGGTTTTCGATATCCTAGAGCGGGCGGTGCGCTACAACAAGATCCAGATGGAGTATCAGGGGGCCGATCAGAACATCTATAAAAGCGTCTATATACAGGGGATTCACTATCTATACGAATTTTCCTGCGGTCCGCTCTCCGGCTGGATGTATCGGGTAAACGGGGAATTCCCCCTATACGGATGCAGCCGTTATGAGCTCAAGGACGGCGATGTGATCGAATGGGTATACACTTGCGACTTGGGCCGAGATGTGGGCAACGATTGGAAGGAGGAAGCAGGCTCATGAAAGCGTTTTCCAATTTCCATCCATTGGTGCTGTTTTTTTACTTCATCAGCGTTTTGTTACTCACCATGTTCACCCTGCATCCAGTCCTGCTGTTTTTTTCTCTGCTGGGGGCGGTTCTGTTTGCGTCAATGTTGGAGACTCCCCGCGCGGTGTTGGTGAGCCTGGGATTCTATGTCCCCATGTTTTTGCTGATCGCGGTCACGAATCCGCTGTTTTCCCACAACGGCGTGACTCCGCTCTTTTTTATGAATGACAACCCGGTAACCCTGGAGGCAATCCTTTACGGAGCCGCGGCCGCGGGAATGGTCATATCCGTGATGTATTGGTGCCGGTGCTACAATACGGTGGTGACATCGGATAAGTTCTTGTACCTGTTTGGAAAGCTCATTCCAAAGCTCAGCCTTATTCTTTCTATGGCGTTGCGCTTTGTCCCGCTGTTTAAGGCACAGGTGAAGAAGATCAGCCGGATTCAAAAGACGATGGGCCTTTATTCCTCTGAAAGCAAAGTGGATCGGCTGCGCGGCGGTTTCCGGGTGTTTTCCGCCATTGTAACCTGGTCGCTGGAAAATGCTGTGGATACGGCGGCATCCATGCGAGCCAGAGGCTACGGTTTGCCGGGTCGCAGCAACTATTCTATCTACCGGTTCACGCCGCGGGACGGGGCCGCATTGGGTATTCTGGCGGTCCTGCTGGGGGGCTCGCTGTGGGGAATGAAAACTAAGGTATTGGAATTTTCCTATTACCCCCGCGTTGCGGCGCTCTCCCTCACTCCGGTTGTTCTGGCAGGCTATGCCGTTGTCTCCGCACTGATGTTCCTCCCATTTTTGATAGAGGTCAAGGAGAATCTCGTATGGAATTATTTTCGATCAAAGATTTAAGTTTTACATATCCCGACGAGGCCCAAAAGGTCTTGAACTCCGTCAACCTCACAGTGAGTGAAGGGGAGTTTATGGTGGTCTGCGGCCCATCCGGCTGCGGTAAAACCACGCTGCTTCGTCTGCTGAAACGGGAGCTTTCCCCTCATGGAAAGCGGGAAGGAGAGATTCGGTACCTCGGAACCCTACAGGAGGAACTGGACGACCGGGTTTCGGCCGGGGAGATCGGCTTTGTGATGCAGAATCCTGAAAACCAAGTGGTGACGGACAAGGTCTGGCATGAGCTGGCGTTCGGCCTGGAAAATCTGGGCCTGCCCAACGGGGAGATACGCCGCCGCGTTGGGGAGATGGCCAGCTTCTTCGGCATCAACCGCTGGTTTGACCGAAAGACATCGGAGCTTTCCGGCGGGCAGAAACAGCTGCTGAATCTGGCATCCGTTATGGTGATGCAACCCCGAGTGCTGATCTTAGACGAACCCACCTCCCAGTTGGATCCAGTGGGTGCGGCGGAGTTCATCACCACACTGCATAAACTGAACCGGGATCTGGGCCTCACCATCCTGTTGGTGGAACACCGGCTGGAAGAGGTATTTGCCATCGCGGACAAGGCCGTGGTCATGGACCGGGGGCGTGTGCTGTTCAACGATACCCCAAGGACGGTGGGCGGTCTCCTGCGCGACTGCCCGGAAAAGGGCAGGATGCTGCTGGGAATGCCCAGCGCAGTGCGCATCTTTAGTGGACTGAATGCCACTGGGGCCTGCCCTCTGACGGTGAAGGAAGGCCGTTTGTTTCTGAAGGCGCATGCCTCCAACCAAGCCTGCCGCCGGATCGAGGATGGCGAGCTCAAACCCCTGGGAAAGGAACTCCCCGCCGTTCAAACCAAAGAACTTTGGTTTCGCTATGAAAGGAATCTGCCAGACGTGCTGAAAGGGCTCTATCTCACGGTGGAACAGGGGGAGATTTTTGCCGTTCTGGGAGAAAATGGTTCGGGAAAAAGCACAATGCTGCGGGCGATTTCTGGGCAAAACGCCGCCTACCGCGGAAAGGTGGAGCTATTTGGGAAAAAGCTCCAGTCTTATAAGGGGACGGAGCTCTACCGTCATAACGTGGCATTCCTGCCGCAGGATCCACAGTCCGTATTTTTGAAACCGACGGTAAAGCAGGACTTCCAGGAGATTTGTAGCGCTATGGGCTATGAGAAGCAAGAGGCGGAGGGCGTGGTGGCGCGCCTGGCGGAGCAGTTGGAAATTTCCGCCCTGCTGGACCGGCATCCTTATGACCTGTCCGGAGGAGAACAGCAGCGGGCGGCGCTCTGCAAGGTTCTTCTGCTGCGTCCGCGCCTGCTCCTGCTGGATGAACCCACCAAAGGGATTGACGCCTATGCCAAGAACACCCTGGAACAGATTTTGAAAGAACTGCAACAGCAGGGAATCACCACGATCATGGTGACCCATGATGTGGAGTTTGCGGCATCCTGTGCAGACCGCTGCGCCATGCTGTTTCATGGGGAGATCATGGATGCGGAACGTCCCAGGGAGTTCTTCTCAACCAACACCTTTTACACGACGGCGGCCAGCCGGATTTCCAGGACGCTGTACGAAAATACAGTGACGGTGGAAGATGTGGTGGAACTGTGCAGCCGGAATGGAGGATTGCAATGAAACGCAAGTGGACCGTTACGGTTGTTACGCTCGCCGCGATATTGACTGTGATTGTGGCGGGGGTCGCGCTGTTTCATGATAGGAAATACAATATCATATCCATCCTCATCGCTTTGCTCTCATGTGTGCCGTTTTTCCTGGCCTATGAGAAAAAGCAAATGAAGACCACCGAGATGATTCTGGTTGCCGTCATGGTGGCGCTGTCATCAGTGGGACGGATTATTTTTGCGCCCATCCCAGGATTCAAGCCGGTGACCGCGATCACCGTCATCACCGCCCTGTACTTCGGCCCCCAAGCCGGATTTCTGACCGGTTCCCTTTCCGCAGTGATCTCCAATCTTTTTTTCGGTCAGGGGCCTTGGACACCTTTCCAGATGTTTGGCTGGGGGATAATCGGCCTTCTTGGCGGCCTGTTGCAGAAATGGTTGTTGGAATCGAATCATTGGAGAATCCGTCTATCCTTATTCGGCATCTTTGCAGGCGTGGCCTATTCTATGATCATGGATATCTGGACAGTACTTTCCCTGGATGGAACCTGGAGCTGGACGCGGTATTGGACGAGCATTGGCCTCGCACTGCCATTTACATTGGAGTATGCGGTGTCAAACGTAATATTTCTAATGGTTTTGACCAAACCCATTGGCACAAAGCTGCAAAGGGTCAAGAAAAAATATGGTTTAGACGAGTCGTATTCTTAGAGCATTTCTGAAAGGTGGCTGTGTCCAAAATTTTAGACAAAACTTTGTCAGGTAAACTGTTTTTGCAGGAATTCTGGGTGGATTTCGGGGGAAAACGGCGCAATATAGCGAATTTGTTGTTAAAAAAACGGATGCGCATGCTTTTCAGAAACGCTCTAAAGGAAGGTGGAAATATGATCTATTTAGGACAACTGGAGCATAAGGAGCAGATGCGAGCTTTGGTTGACGTTTATCATCTGGGTTTGGAAAGCTACGAATTGGGTATCGGCGAGGCGCTGGATGACTGGCATGCGTCGGCAGAACGATTTCAACGGGATTTAGGCCCGGTCTGTACAGAAGGTTTGTCCCTGCATGGGCCATTTCTCGATTTAAATCCGGGGTGTTATGACAGCAGAGTTAGGGCCGCCACCATGGAGCGATTTGAGGCCTGTTATCTAGCCGCCCAGCATGTGGGGGCGGATCGGATTATATTTCATTCTGGCTTTTTGCCCCTCATTTATCACGCGAAAAACTGGCTGGAAAATTCCATTTCCTTTTGGAAGGAGTTCCTGGCCGGAAAGGGGGACGGCATCCAGATTCATCTGGAGAATTTATATGATCCATATTGGGAACCGATCAAGCGTTTACTGGACGAGGTGGAAAACCCAATCTTCACTGCATGTCTAGATGTGGGCCATGCAAATGTCTTTTCCAGCCGTCCGGTGTTGGAATGGCTGGAGGGCTTGGGAAGTCATATTGGACACTTCCATCTGCACAACAATGACGGGAACCTTGACCAGCATCGTGCCCTATCTGACGGGGCGATTCCAATGAAGGAATTTCTGAAAAGCCTTCAAGAAAACCATTTTGGAGTGAGCTGTACGCTGGAGATCAACGACGCTCAGGCGGCGAAAGAGTCACTTCTGTGGTTGGAATCGGAGCTCGGATGGGATCTCTCCCGAAAAAGTAAGAGCGCATAACGATTCAAAGCTGTCTGGAAAGGCACGAGCTCTTGCTTTTACCGCAAAGTAAATTATCGCGAAGAAAGACGAAGCGTAAGTTTCACTTTCAACGCGATATTTTTTATCCCCAAACAGGGGCAAAAACCAGAAAGGAGGCAAGCCGCATGACTGACTCCTTTAAATACAACGCAGTCCTTCTAATAAAAGATAGGCTCTGAGCCGGGTGAAATCGATATTCCCTTCGTCCATTTTTATTGCTAAAGTGTTTCCTTTGTTTGGCGTTGCTTTGTGGCGTTTTCACACCACAACCCACAGAACCAAAGAGAAAGGCGCGGGTATTGCAGAAGCAATACCCGCGCCTTTTTGTCTATGACTGGTTATTTTTCGCTCTTTTTATAGTTCCGGTACCGCTTGAAGCCCGCGACGCCCAGAATCAGGAAGAGCAGGATCAAGATGCTCGCAACAAGGAGCGGATTGCTTTTCAGCGTTTGGACGATGATCTCGAACACTTTTTGTTCCTTTTCTCCAGGATCCGCGTCCTCATCTGTCCCACTCGCCGCTGAGCCACCCATCGCTGCCGCCTCATCCTCCTGCGGCGCAAATGCTTCCACCGCTTCTTCGACGGGCTCTGCTTCCTCCGCTGCGGCGGGTGCGGTCTCTGCGCCCTCTGCGACTGCATCATTCGTTCCTTCTGGCAGACCACCGGCCTGTTCCGCGTCACCAGAGCCGTTTCCTGCCCCGGTGTAGCTTCCTGTTCCAGTGCTGGCACCGTTTCCGCCGTGGCCGTCATTTCCCCCGCCGCCCCCGGTTTCTTTCTCTTCAAACGATGCGGTAACGACCGCATTTTCCGTCCGCATCGTCATGCTATCCGAAATGGTCTGGGTTTCTCCACCGGCGTAGATGACGAATAATCCCTTCAGACGGAAATCTTTATCAGCCTCCGCCGTGACAGAGACCCGCGTGCCAGCCGGGGCATAAACCACAGAGCTGTTATTGACCCGTAACGTACCATTTTCCGGTTCGCCGGCCGAAACCCGATAATAGGAAGGTGCTCCATAAACGGGATAGGCCGAACCCTGGGTCCAGACGTTCTGGTGCGCGCCCTCGCCGCCGTCAATGCCCCATGCGGCCTCGCCCGAAACGAATGCCGCCGCGTTGGCCGGTGTCCCAGATGCCCCCGAGGCTGCGGAATTGGCGAGATAGTAGCTGTTGGTGACCGTCCCGCCCGCACCGGTAATGCTCAGTGCTTGGGTGGGAACGTAGGAGAAGCTGCCGGTGACCGTGCCGAGATAGCCGCTGATCCCGCCGACACAGCTGCTGCCGGTGATTTCACCGAGATTATAGCAGTTGGTGATGACCGCGCTAGCCCCATTACCGGTGATACCGCCGACATTTTTGCCCCCCGCGACTGTGCCGGTATTATAGCACCGAGTCGCGGAACCACCGGAAGTCACGCCGCCCACAGCAGTGCTTCCCTTGATGGCGCCGGAGTTGGAACAGTCTGTCGCAGCGCCGCTGGTGATACCCGCGGCCGAGCCGGCGGTGGCCGTCACGGCCCCGGTATTGGTGCAGCCGGTGGCAGCGCCGCTTTGGGTGATGCCGTAAGCCGAACTGGTACCTGTAACAACGCCGCTATTGGTGCAACCAGCGGCTTCCGTCCTTGTGGAAATGCCCGCTGCATTGGTTCCGGTGACCTCTCCAGTGTTGGTGCAGTCCTGAATGATCGTCACGCCGTCACCGATTCCAGCGCCTCCAATGATCCGTCCGCTGTTGGTGCACCGGATAATGATACCGCCAGAGCTTCCCCCAGTAAAGCCGCTGCCGCCATCGATGGTTCCACTATTGGTACAATCTTCAATCCGGCTGTCGGCGGTGCCGCCCTGCCCAATTAGCCCGCCGACGTAACCGCCCTGGCCGGTGATATTTCCACTGTTGTGAGAATCGGTGATGATGTGCTTATTGGCCCATCCAAAGAAGCCGCCAACACAGGCGCCAGGGCCGGTTACATCGCCGCTGTTGGTGCATCCAGTGGCGGTTGCACCTCCCCAGCCCACCAGGCCGCCGACATAACTGTAACCGCTCCAGCTTACCGCCTCGGCCGAGTAGCCCGAGCTGTAGATTTCCGCCTCGTTATGGCAATTGATCAGGGTTCCGATGATATTGTTGCCCGAGTTTCCGCCCACCAAGCCGCCGACAGCCTTATCGCCCGTAATGCTGCCGGTCACCGTGATGTTGCGCAGCGTCCCATTGCGAAGGAGGCCCGCCACGCCGGCCACGCCGCCGCGCCCGGTGATGTCGGCATGGATGGTCATATTTTCAATGGTGGCGCCGACCGCATAACCGAACAGGCCCTGATAATCCGCCTTTGCGTTGATAGTCAAGTCAATCTCGTGGTTTCCGCCGTCCAGATTTCCGGCAAAATAGCCCTTTCCGAATTTTCCGATGGGAGTCCAGTCGGTCAGTGTTAAATCTTTGGTCAGCAGGAAATAGCAGTCCTCATAGGTACGTTCCTCTTCGTTGACGCGCTCCGCAAGCTTGGCCAGAACATCCTCGCTGGAAATTTCGTAGGGGTCCGTGCGAGTGCCGCTGGAAAACGCATCCTCTTCCTTCCACTGGGCATAGAGGGTCATTTCCGTGCTCCCCATTTTATCCTGGTCAAAGTCCCAGCGCTTGCCGCCAACGGCCGCGGTGTACCACCCCAGGAACTGATAGGAGGTGATGACCGATCCTTCCAGCTTTTCGTCCTCCCAAGTCGGATTGTCCGGCCGGGTCAGAAGATCTTCATCGGTGACGTACTGATCCGCTGGAGCCCGGCTTCCAGCCGCGCCGCCACGGTTTGTGTCAAAACGCACCCGCAGTGCGTCCGTTGTCTTCCATTGTGCCGTCAGGGTGATGTTCCCAGTGACCGCAGTGTTGAAATCATACCGTTCGCCGTCCAGGGTCCAGCCGACGAAGTCCTCCCCGGCCTTTGTGGGTACGGAGGGTTCCGAAACTTTCTTCCCTCCATCTACCGTGGCCGGAGAAACCTCAGTTCCGCCATTACTGTCGAACGTTACGGTGAATTGGCTGCCCGCCGCGGGCTTGGACGCAAAGAGTGCGTTATAGATCATATCGAAAGCGTCCATAATAAACTCAAAAACGCCGCCCTCCTTAAGTCCGGTCTCGCTTTCGCTGTTTACCGTCTCGCCGGACGTGCCGGTGATCGACAGCAGCTTTAATATCTGTCCGGTAATGCGATCAACGGTGATTTGTACTCGGGAACCGGCTTGTACGTACTCTGGAACGCGCACCCAACCGCCCTCGGAAACGCTTCCGCTCATCAAACGGTAGACCGGCTTGAGTCCCTTGGTTTCATCGACAAAGACCGGGTAGTCCTTGCCTTGGCTCCAATGCCGTGTACGCAGGAGGCTTTTACCGTTGTCCAGCCGGTAGGCGATTTCGCCACTGGCAAACTGCTCGGCGGTAGCGGCGATGGCATAGCTGGCATCCGCCGGCCGGTTGTAGCCCATGCAGCCCTCCAAGTAGAAATTGTTGGCATTCTCTTTGAAGCTCTTACCGGTAATTGCGCCAACATAGTGCGGCGCGGCCGCTCGGATGTCGCCGTAGTTATGACAATACGTGACGGAAGAGTCCGAGTTTCCGCCGCCCATAATTCCACCGACGCCGTTGGATTCGAGGGATGTTGTCGTGCCCTCTATGGTTCCCGCATTATAACAATGGGTGACTTTTCCTTCGCCGTTGGTCATGCTGCCCACGATTCCGCCGACCTGTTGGCTCGCCTTGATCCACCCCTCGTTCATAGAAAGGCTGATAGTACCTCCCGCCGTCAAATAGGCAGCTATACCCGCCGCCGTGTTACCGGACGCCGTGATGTTCCCGATGTTCACACAGCCGATGATTTCTTTTTTATCCCCGGATATGCTGCCCGCGATACCAGCGATGTTAGAAGATCCCGTCACCGTGCCGTTGTTCTGACAGCCGGAGAGCGCGACGCCGTCTCCACTGGCGGAGCCCACGATGCCTGCGACATTGGAGGAGCCCGTCACCGTGCCGCTGTTCTGACAGTCGGAGATCGCGGCGCCGTTTCCACTGGTGGAACCCACGATGCCTGCAGCGTTAGAAGCACCCGAGATTTCGGCGTAGTTGGCACAGTTCTTCAGCGTCGTCGGCTTATCCGCCGATGATGCGATGGAGCCGACGATACCCCCGCCCTGGTTACCGCATACCAGCTTGGATACCAAGGCGCCCGTCGAGTCGCCGAAGACGCAGTTTTCAAAACTGCTCCCCTCTGCCGCGTATCCCGCAATGCCGCCAGTGTACTGCTTCGGATTCGTCACCATGCCGGTCACAGTCACGTTGCGGATGGTCGCACCCGACACATAGCCCAATAGCCCCAAATAATTGGTGGTTGATTCCGCGGTTGTACTTCCGGCCACGTTTAATCCTCTGATCCGGAAATCCTTGCCGTCGAAGGTCCCGGCGAAGGGTGCAGTTTTGCTGCCGATCGCGGTCCAAGCGGCGGATGCAAGATCAATGTCTCCCCCGAGCTGAATCGTTTTTTCCTCAAAGTTCACCGCAGGGGCAGCGGTCCCATCCGCTTCCGGCATATGTAGGTCGTCCTTGGTCGCGGTTCCGTTGACAAGCCGGGCCAATCCAAACAGCTGGGCCGCCGTTGTAATGGTGTAGGGATCCGGCATTAGGGTGCCATCGTCCTTGACATACCAACTATAGTCAGGAACTATGCCCTCCGTTCCAAAACGGCAGGAAAGCGTCGGTTTACTCGCTGTTGGAACGATGGTATAAGTCGTTACCTGGCCTGCTACCTCCAAGGTGTTTTGTTCCGGCATGAGCACATGCGTGCCGTCGGCCGGCGTGGTCACCACAAGCCGGATCTCGTTCCCCTGCCACAGGTAGACCCACTGCCGTGCGCCCTGGGTGGTCGCGGCGCCAACACCATCCGTTTCCATGGTAAGATACTTCCCAGCGTCCGCTTCCAACACTGCTGACGCACCCGGAAGCACCGCATCCAGCGTAACCTGATAGCGGATCACAGATTTATCGCTGTCGCTGATAGCCAGTCTCGGTCCGCTAGCAGTGTCATCCTGCGTCCAATTATTGGTACGGATGGCGTCTCCGCCATCCAGAAGCCATGCAACCTCGCCGCTCAGGCAGACCTCCGGGGTCTTGGCCTCGCCCTTCGCACCTGGAACTTCCGTTGCCGCGCAGTAATACGAGTCGCTGACCATTCCCTCATCGTCGCCCAACAACGTCATCGGCACGGTGGAGTAGCTGAACGAGACGAGAGGGCCGTCGCCCAAGATCGCGCCCACCACGCTGGAACCGGTCACAGACGCCTCGTTCCAGCTGGACTTGACCAGTCTGGACGCTGATCCGGCAATGCCGCCCACGTTCTGTACGCCCGAAACCGCGCCGGAATTCCAGCCGCGTGAAACGGCCGCGTTTGCGTTGGCGTCCGCATATGTGGAGAGGCCGACGATGCCGCCCACATTCTGTTTTCCTGCCACCACGCCCGTATTGTGAACCACACATTGGCGCCCGTTTCCAATCTGTCCTCCGGTTTGTCCCACGATGCCGCCGACACAATCAGCGGAGCCCGTCACCGAACCGGTGTTTTCCACTATTGACTTCTGGCCCGCACCCAGGGACGTGCCACCATAGCCCTGATACCAGGCATTGCCCATAATGCCGCCGACGCTTCCCGCGCCCCGGATGGAGGCCGTATTGCGCAGTACACTGCCGCTTCCCGCACCCGCGCCGCCGGAGGAATAGCCCGCGATGCCGCCGACATAGTCGCCCAGCGCCGTCACCGAGGCATGGTTTACAAGTTCACTCGCATTGCTGGAAGCAAGGGACCCCGTGACATATCCCACGATACCGCCCACATAGCTACGGCCCGATACGCTGCTGGTGCCCGCCTCTTCGCCAAAGGTGCAGTTGTCGAGCGGAGCGGTTGTGCGGCCCACGATACCGCCGACATAATCCGCGCCCGTCACCGAACCTGTCACGTCGAGGTCGCTGATCTTTCCGGTGGAATAACCGAACAAGCCTTGGTAGTCTTCCTTACTGCCGACCAGTAGTCCGCTGATTCTCTTTCCGCCACCCTGAAAGATGCCTGCGAAGGGATGCTCTTCGTCGCCAATGGGGATCCATGCGGTACCACCCAAGTCGATGTCCGCCCCCAGAGTGATGGTTATACCAGAAAAATTGACGGCGCCGTGGGCGTTGCCGGCCTTATCCACCGCCGTTCCGTTGACCAATTTGGCAAGGCCCTTGAGCTGGTTTTCCGAAAAGATGGCGTAAGCGGTCAACCCGGGATTGTCCAGATACCAGGCCGTCCCATCGTTCAAATCGCTCCCTAGTCCGAATACGACGTCAATGTCCTTATTAACCGTTACTTCATAGCTGGCCCCCTCCGGTGTGACCACCGAATCCAGCACCAAGAACAGGCCTTGAGTGTCCTGTAGCTCTAACACAACCTTGCTGCCCTTCTCCACATAAATGGAATCGCCCTCCGGCGGCACCGTATTGGAGGCGGCAAACGCCACCAGGCCACGGTCCGTTCCCTCGGTGTAGGGGAGCAGACGAACGCGATAGAGCGCCGTTCCATCCTTGCCAAGCAGAGGATAGCCCTCGTCACCCGCGACCCAGTAATTGCGGTGCGCAGTTTCATCCAGATTCAGCGCATACAGAGTGCTGTTCTTGTTAAATTCCCCGGCAGCCTTTGCCTCGCCAAAGGCATTCTCGATAGACGCATCTGCCAAGTAAAAGCTGTTTCGAACTTCTCCTGTGCTGGCCGATCCGCAGACATCCAGCGCACCAGAATGATAGGAATAGCTGTTTTTGATCGTGCCCGCGTTGAAACCTGCGAGCCCTCCGAGCGTGTTATCCTCGCCCTCCGGCTTCACCATAGTGCGGCAATAGGCAATCGTTCCGGCGTTGTACCCCGCGATGCCGCCCACCTGGGACGTACCGGTCACGGCGGCTTCGCTGACGCCGCGATAGACATTGCTCTGCGTATAGCCAACAATACCGCCCGTGCTTTGTCCGCCGGAAACCGCGCCATGATTCTCTAAGGTACCGCCGGACTGATTTCCGATACTGCCGGACGAAGAACCCGCGATACCGCCCACGCGCATCCCCGTCGCAGTCACGGTCCCATTATTTTGCACAATCGAAGAGGAGCCGCCAACCGTCGAGGTGCTTTCGCCCACTAGGCCGCCCACGTAGGAGGTTCCTTCAACATCCGCATCGTTGACGGCCATCGAGGAACCGCTGGTCGCCAGCGATCCGGTGGTCCGTCCTACAATACCGCCAACATAGGTCCTGCCGGATACCTTACCCAGATTTTTCACCGCCGCCTTACTCGAGGTGGCGATGCCGGTGGTCATGGCTCCCACGATTCCGCCAACGTAATCCCTGCCGGTGACGGCCGCGTGGCTGACGGCGGTGGAGTCGCTCTGAGCTGCAATCGAACCTGTGCTGTGTCCAACCAGCCCGCCCACATAATCGTGACCCGACACAGAGCCAGGCTCTGCCTCGCTGCCGAATGTGCTGTTGTATAGTGATCCTTTTTCCATATAACCTACAATGCCGCCGACATAATCGCCGCCGTTCGCACCTCCCGAGACCCTTCCCGTCACGGTGAGATCGTAGATTTTGGCACCAGAAGTGTATCCAAACAGGCCTGCATACCCATCTTCCGAGGCGACGGTCAGACCGCTGATCGTCTTGTGGTTGGCGTTGAACGTCCCTGAGAAGGGAGCGTCCTCAGTGCCTATCGGTGTCCACTGGATACCGGTGAGATCCATGTCATCCCCGAGGATAATCGTTTTATTCGACATACTCTCGCCGCTGTTGACCAATATCGGGAGCCCTTGCAGCTGCGAGAGGCGGACCAGGGTAAACTCGGCCCCAAGGTCGCTGTACCAAGCGGTGGAGGGCTTGGTCAGGTCCTCCTCGACATAGTAAACGATATCCACATTGCCGCTCACCGTGATGCTGTAAACTCCGGTCACGGGATCCTTTTCCACCGCGTCCGCGGGTTCAAAGACGACCGCCTCGCTGACGCCTGCCAGCTCCAGCTTGATGCCGGCGGACGGGACATAAACCTGCTGCCCTCCGTCATAGGGAAGAATCTTGATATTTTCGTCCACATTGGTAAAGGTCACGGGTGCGGAGGTCTCCGGTGTATACGGAATCAGCCGCACCCGGTATGTCTGCGAAGGGGTCGCGCCCGAGGCGAGCTGCGGATAACGCGCCCCCTGCTCCCAGATGCCGCTGAACTTCGCGCCGCCGTTCAGCCGCCAGATCGCCTCTCCATAGCGAAAAGCGTCCGCATCAGTGGCGCTTCCTCGCGCACCCTCCAACTCAGAATCTGAAAGGTACATCGCCTCGGTCAGTGCGCCGGTATGTGTGGAAGGCGCAACGCCCATCCGTGTACTTTCACAATAATAGAAGCTGTACTGGATCTTCGGGTTGGCGTCACCCCCCACCAGGCCGCCGGCCAGCGGGGCTTCTCCGGTCGTCGATACCTCCGCGATGCTGTAGCAGTTTTTAATGGTCGCAGAATCTTCAGAGCCACCGATCAGGCCACCGACACTGCTTTCTCCGGAGACAATTCCCTGCGAGAAGGAGCTCTGGGCCCCATTCCTGCCGTAGCCGGCCAGGCCCCCCACCAACTGGCGTCCACGAACCTCGATATCTCCGCCACAGGAATCTATAATTCCTGTACATTGTCCAAAGAGACCACCTACGGAGTCATGTCCCGACACCTTCGATTCCGCATAGCAGTTCTTTGCGTTACCGTACGCATAATAGAATCCCGCAATCGCTCCTACATAGTCCTTACCAGTCACAGTGCCTGAGACTGATAGGTTCTGAATCCAACCATTGCTGTGTACATATCCAAAAAGGCCCTGGAAATCCTCTTCGGGCCGGTTGATATAAAGCTCGGTAACGGAATGCCCGTCTCCGTCGAAATACCCGCCAAATCCCTTGGCAGGATCCCATGGTTCCCAATCGCCACCCCGAAAAGCGCTGGTTCCGATGGGGTTCCAGCTCTTTTCTTCAACGCCTGGTCCCGCCGGATGGCAAACGCCGGAAAGGTCCAGGTCTGAAGTCAACTTAAAGTACTTGTATTCGAAAGTCGTTCCCGCCGCAACCAATGCGGAAAGATTTTCTAGTTGTTCCACAGTCTTGATCTCATAAGGGGTCGCCCGACTGCCGTTTCCGGCTTCAAATGCATTCTCAAGTTCCACCAATGCATAGGTCGAAAAGTGCGGAGCCTGGAATACAACTGCATCTGCTTGCGCCGTGATCTCCATAGTTTCGGCCGATTCCACTTGGGCGTCCACATGGAACACCTCCAGCGTCTCCGGATCCTCCGCCTCGATCTCACGGAATGTCACAGTAACAGAGCCCTTGGCGTTGTCCGGCTGGACCTCCAATGCCTTCCCCGATTGAGAGCCACAATTGCAGTTCTCCCCGCTCAGCGACGCACAATCCGTGCTATGGGCCTTTTCCCCATAACTCCAGAAGCTGATGTCATAGGAATTAATCCTGCGAATGACTCTTCCGCCGTCCAGTTGACTCTCAATGGCCTCTCGGATTTGTGCGGTCTCGCCCTCGTCCACAATGGCCCGGACCTCCATGCAAACGCCAGCTGGCAGCACGCCTGTATCCGCTTTCACTTCTACGATGACGCCCTCAACTGTCGCAGAGGCTTCAAACGGCCCCACATACAGCGGGCAATCCTCCGTGTGGGATTCGCCCTCCGACACCTCGCAGGTGCATTCCGGCGTCGGCTGGTTCCCCGGATCGTCCGGACGATCCTCTTCTTTGGAATCGGAACCACCTTCTATTGCGGGTGGAGCTTCTGGCCGATTCTCTGCTTTGCTGTCCGTTACCAGTTCTTCATTGTTTTCCTGATGAGTTTCACTTTCGATCCGGGGGGAAATAGCCCAACCCGCATTCATCCCTGTGTCGTTCGCATAAACTAAGACCGAAAACTGGGAAAATGCCAGCACGATGCTTAGTACCAAGGACACAATGCGGTTTAATCTCCGCATTTTAAAACTTGATTTCATCAAATTCTACCCCTTTCACTGATCCTCAATCAATGTTTTTCTTCTGCTGAATGTATGGATACCGCCATGTGCGAAACGATCGGCCACACCTCCCATAAGAGAGACTTTGAGCGCATGGCGCTCAAAGTCGGAATCTCCTTTTTTCATACTTGTTCAGAGGCAAATTTGCGGTCAGAACGGTGGGACAGCCGATTGTATTTAAAAAATCAAAACGGCCGCGGAAACCAAAGTTTCCACGGCCGTCCGTTTTCACAGCTATACGTCAGCTCTTTCCGCGATCTGCCCTGCAAAACAAAATGCGACGATCAGAAAATTCTGACCGTCGCACGTATTCGCAACAACAAAAGGCGAAAAACGCCCCCTCACAAACTGTTCTCCACGTAGTTTGCTTCCAGTGAAATACCAAGCAGGTCTTCTGGCTCACGCATCCTCACGCAGCTTCGTCTTCCCAAGCGATTGCTCAGTGACATAATAAAAGCTGCACTCCACGTTTACAGCGGCGGGTCCGTTTGGGATTCTCACCCAATTCCCTATTATCTCTGCGCCTGTGGGCAGAGCACTTGATATAGTTCTATTCAGTTGTTAAGGAAGATTATACTACATCCAATCGCGAATGTCAACGAATCTCGTTGTAAAAGCAAGAACTATAGCCTGTGTCATATAAATGCGAGGATGGCGGAATGGCGGACGCACTAAAGTCTGCTTTAAAATTATCAAAGTGACCAAACGAAGATGCAAGAGAGAGCAGCAGCAAAGAAACGTGCTTTCTTTTCATATCTGGTGCAATACGCGTGAAGGTCTTGAGCCTCAGGAAAAAACATTCCACAAGATATCGTTCTTTATCAAACCACCAGCCACAACGCCACGGGATCGGTGTCTTGAAGCTGAATATAGTTCAACATCTCATTGGTCCCGTTAAATAGTAACTTTACCGCATCAGTGCAGGGCGGCTAGGAAAAATCCTGGCTGCCCTGTTGCGCTTTTATGGGTTATAAAACCTGCTTTAAGGCTGCGCCGCGGAGAGCACACAGCCTATTGCCGTGCCTTTTTACAGCAAAATCAGACCTCTTCACATTGAACAAAAAACTCCAAAAGCTGAGGCGTCAAATATTTATCCCGGTGATAGACCAGGCTGAAATCCCTCTGCAAGCAATGGTTTTCAAAAGCCACCCCGCACACCCTGCCCTGGTCCATTTTCTCCTGCGCCAAGCGGCGGCTGATAACTGTGAGTCCGAGGCCATTTTCCACCGCCTGCAAAATCGCGGCAGGGCTGCTGCATACCCATTGCTGCCGGATGGCGATGTTATGGCTGCGCAGGGTTTCTTCAAAAAGGGATCGGGTCCCGCTGCCGGCTTCCCGCAGGATAAAGGGCTGCTGGTCCAGCATGTGCAGCGAAATTTCCCGCTTTTGAGCAAACGGATGTCCCGGTGGGCACAGCAAAATCAGCTCATCTTGAATCACCGGTTTTACCAGCAGGTCCGGGCTGTGGACACAGCCCTCCACCAGCGCCGCGTCCAATTCACTTTTCAGCAGCAGGGTTTCTATTTCTGCGGAATTATCGATGCGCACAAAGGGGGCGGCAGGGCTGTTGAGACGCTTGATAATGCCGCTTAAAATGGTGGCTCCCACGGTCACAGTGGCGCCCAGGCGCAGGGGCGTATTTTGGGCGTTCTCCCGCATCTCCAGCTCCATCTGCCGCTCCATTTCCAGCAGGCGGCGGGCATGGATGCTCAGCCTGCGCCCCGCTTCGGTGAGGTATAAGCGGCGACCCAGACGGTCAAACAATTTTGTGTTGTAGTGCCGCTCCAACTCTGCGATAGCCCCGCTGATGGAAGGCTGGGCAATATAAAGTTTTTTGGCGGCTGCGCTCATAGTTCCTTCATCCACCACCGCCAGAAAGATATACAGCAGGCGTTGCGTCATTCTGTTTTCCCCTTCCATCTATAGCTATTTACCTATTAAAACAACGCGATATTGATATTATACAAAATAACTGGCTGGGTGTACAATAGGAAATGTGTGAAAAAGAGAAAGGATGGTAAAAATGTCGTTGAAACCAGCACAAATTGCCGAAGTAAAAGCGATGGGCTTTTTACTTAACAGGGGGACGGAAGAATTTTCCGGCCGCATTGTGCCCGCCGGCTGCGTGTTCAGCGCGGCGGATTTGCAGGTGATTTCAGAAATAGCCGATCGATTTGGCAGCGGCAAAGTGGCCTTTACCACCAGGCTCACCGCAGAAATTGTGGGGATCCCCTACGAAAACATAGAAGGCGCGGTGGCCTACGCGGCGGAACGCGGGCTGCAATTTGGGGGAACCGGCGCCAAGATCAGGCCAGTCACCGCCTGTAAGGGCACGACCTGTGTCTATGGAAATTTTGACACCCAGGCTATGGCCAGGGAAATTCATCAACGCTATTACGAAGGGTGGCGGGACGTGAAGCTGCCCCATAAATTTAAAATCGCTGTGGGCGGCTGCCCCAACAGCTGCATGAAGCCCAGCTTGAACGACTTTGGCGTTGAAGGGCACCGTGCGCCGCATTACAGCGATGAAAAATGCCGGGGCTGCAAGGTTTGCCAAATAGAAAAATGCTGCCCGGTAAAGGCCGCCTCGTTAAAAGGCGGAAAGCTGGTGATAGACGATACCTGCAAAACCTGCGGGGTGTGCACCGGCAAATGCCCCTTTGGTGCGGTGGAGCGCCACGACCACGTGCTGTATCAAATTTTTGTAGGCGGTACCTGGGGCAAGCACACCCGCATGGGCACCGCCCTTTCCCGCATGGTGGAGGAGGACGAAATCTTCCCACTGTTGGAAAAGACCATGCTTTGGTTCAAAGAAAACGCCTGCCAAAAGGAGCGCTTGGGAGCCGCCATTGACCGGATTGGGGTTGAGAAACTGGAGCAGGAACTGTTCTCCGACACACTTTTACAGAGAAAAGACGAAATTCTGGCTGCACCCGTGAAGCAGCGGTCTTAAAATAAAGCAGCGAGCAAAACTGCCTCTCCATTTTGTGAAGAGGCGGTTTTTTTATATCTCGCCCCAGGGCAAGATATAAAAAGCGGCCATGTGAGGCGTTAGGCGCCCCACGACCTTAGAATCGAAAGCGCCAGGGCACGAAGTGCCCGGATGCGCGTAGAAAATAGTGGCCTCGCTACTTCTATATCATTCGCTTGAGCTCCTCTAGATCGTAAACCGGGGCGGCGCAGGCACCGTTTTTGCAGAGATAAAAAGCATTCCCCGATTTCGGCACGGAATAGTGCTCCGTGAACGGTACAGCCTGTGTCAGCAAATCCGCGTTTTCTCGAGACTTGAGCAGGGTGTGCAGCCGGTTCTGTTCGCTGAGCTTACACAGTCCATCCGGCACGCCGTTCGCCGTGACACAGACCATCTCCCGCGAGGGATAGAGCATTTCGCAAATTGACAGCAGCGCGAAGCTGAAACCCGCCGGATACTCCTGCGCGCTGCCAGCCAAAAACGATAGCTGACGGCCTGCAAGCTCTGACCATTTTTCCTCTCCGGTCAGTTTCCACAGCCGGACCAGCACCAACCCGGCGACCGAATTCCCGGAGGGCATCGCGCCGTCATACGTCTCTTTCGGCCGGGCGATGAGCTGTTCCGCATCGTTGGCGGTGAGATAAAAGCCGCCGCGCTGTTCATCCCAAAAGTGTTCCCTCATCTGTTCCGCAAGCGACACCGCCTCCATCAGGCAGGAGGCATCAAAATTTGCAGCGTAGAGCTCCAACAGTGCCCAGGCGTAAAACGCATAATCGTCCAACTGCCCGGCATGTGCGGCCTCCCCTTCCCGCCAGCGCAGCCGGAGCCGCCCATCCGGAAGGGCGATATTCTCACGGATAAAATCCCGTGCACGGCATGCAGCATCCAGATACTTCGTTTCCCCCAGCACCCGGTACGCCTTTGCCAGGGCTGCTATCATCAGGGCGTTCCAGGCGGTCAACACCTTGTCGTCCCGGTGTAGCTTGGTGCGGTTCAGGCGGTACTCGTACAGCTTTTGGCGTACCTGGGCGAGCTCGGGCGGTTCCCGATCATAATCGGGGTTCATCAGCAGGTTCGGGATGCACTTTCCCTCAAAGTTGCCCTGCTGGGTGATTCCGTACCACTTGCAAAACAAGTTACTCTCCCCTGCAGAAAGTACCCGCTCCACCTCGCCCGGTGTAAACAGGTAATATCCGCCCTCCTCACCGTCGCTGTCGGCATCCTGGCCGCAGTAGAACTCCCCCGATGGGCCGGTGAGCTCCCGCAGGACATAATCCAGCGTGCGTTCGACCACAACCCGGTAGAACTGTCGCTCCGTCCGCTGAAACGCCTCTAGGTAGGTGTAGGCAAGCAGCGCATTGTCGTAGAGCATCTTTTCAAAGTGGGGCGCCAGCCACCGCTTGTCCGTGGAGTAACGCGAAAATCCACCGCCGATCTGGTCGAACAGCCCTCCCCTCGCCATCTGAACGAGGGTTGTTTCCGCCATGTGGAGGGAATCTGGGGCGCCTTCCAGCCCTGCATACTCCATAAGAAACAAAAGGTTGTGGGGCGTTGGAAATTTGGGCGCCGCCCCAAAACCTCCGTCTTTGCCGTCGAAGCTGCGGCGGAACAGCTTCACAGCCTCGTGCAGCAATTCCTTGTCCGGCTCCGATGCCCGCGTGTTTTCGGGGCGGGCGATGTGGGCCGCAATCTCGTCCCCGGCCTGCAAGAGCTGTTCCCGGCCGGTATTCCAGAGGGCTTCCACCCGCTCCAAAAGCTCCATCAGGCCCGTCTGGCCGTAGCGGCTGCGCTTGGGCAGATAGGTACCCGCCCAAAACGGTTTTTGATCCGGGGTCATCAGAATGGTGAGCGGCCATCCGCCGGACCCGGTCAGCGCCTGGCATACCGCCATATAAACAGCGTCCACATCCGGCCGCTCCTCCCGGTCCACCTTGATTGCAAGAAACGCCCGGTTGAGGAGCGCCGCGGCCTCTTCATCTTCAAAGGATTCCCGCTCCATCACATGGCACCAATGGCAGGTGGAATAGCCGACGGAGAGAAAGATCGGCTTATCCTCCCGGCGGGCGGCCTGGAACGCCTCGTCGCCCCAGGGATACCAATGCACCGGGTTGTGGGCATGTTGGAGCAGATAGGGCGACTTTTCATGGATCAGCAGATTTTCACTCATGTTCCAACCCCTTCTGTGCGGGATTGTCGATGAGATTCCCGCGGTAATCGAACCGGGAACCGTGGCAGGGGCAGTCCCAGCTTTTTTCGTCCGGGTTCCACTCCAACTGACAGCCCAGGTGCGGGCAGCGGATTGAAACGATGAACACTTCGCCGCTGTTGTCCTTGTAGACGCCTACCTTATCGCCGTCGTATTCCACCACTCCGCCGTGCCCGTTGGGGAGCGCCTCGATGTCCGCCCGGGGCGGCGTGAAGAGCTTGCGCGCCAACCCCTTGGTGGCCTGGGCGGTCTCCTGCATCAGCGCCTTCGCCGAAGCGGTAGGCTCGAAGCGCTGGGGGGTGAACGCCGCTTCCCACGGGCTTTCACCCTTTACGATCAAATCGGTCAAAAGCAGGGCGGAAACCATCGACGAGGTCATCCCCCATTTTTGGAATCCAGTCGCCACATACCAATTCGGCGTGGAGGACGAAAACCGCCCGATATAGGGCACGCCGTCCAGCGTCATGCAGTCCTGAGCGCTCCAAGCGGCCGCTTCCCTGCTTTCCGGCCAATACCGCCTTGCGGTCTCCCGCAATTTGCGATACTGTCCACCCGCTGAGTTTTCCCCAGTGCGGTGATTGCCGCCGCCGAGCAACAGCAGATCTCCCTGCGGGCGGAGAGAGAGGCCGTCCTCATCAATCCCCAGGTACATCCCCGCAAGCTGTGCGGCGTTTTCCAGCGCCAGCACATAACTGCGCTCCTGATGCATCCGCATAAAGTAATAACCGGGGACGTTCAGGAACGGATAATGGGTCGCAAAGATAATGTGCCGCGCCGTCACTGTGCCGCGATCGGTCTGCAACCTGTTCCCTTCCACCGATTGCACCGCGGTTTGTTCGTAGATCTCCAGCGGCTCCGCCACGGTTCGCAGGAATTTCATCGGATGAAACCGCGCCTGCCTGTCGAACCGCAGGGCGGCGGCTACGGGAAACGGGAGCTCCGCGCCGTCGCAGAGGGCGGCGTCGATCCCGAGCAGCCTTGCCGCTTTGAACTCCTGCTCCAACGACTCCCGCTCAGCGGTGGAATAAAGGTAGGCGGGCGCTTCGGCAAAGTCGCATTCCATCCGCCGCTCAGCGATAAGGGTTCGGTATTCCTCTATGGCGCGCTGGTTGGCTTCGGCATACTGCCTCGCCCGCTCTTCCCCGATCTGTTCGAGCAGGCGGTGATAGATCAACCCGTGTTGGGAGGTGATTTTGGCCGTGGTGTTTTTGGTCTGCCCGCTGCCCACGCGGGACGCCTCCAGAACCACCACGCGCAGGCCCGTCTCCTTCAAAAAATGCGCCGTGAGCACGCCTGCCAGACCTCCGCCGATCACGGCGGCATCAGCGGTTAAGTCGCCCGGAAGCGGTGGACGCTCCGGGAACTGGACCGTTTTGCTCCAAATGGATTCGTTCACAGCCGCATCGCCCCTTTCATACGGCCACTGAGCTTCTGTACCGCTCGGATGTCTTGACAATCAAGCGCTCTCATATCAATTCTCCATTCCGCCGCTTCACGCCGGCACAAAATATTGTTGGAAAGCAGGCCCTTATCGCGCGAAGGAAAGGGACGATAAGAGCATCTTTGTTCATTGGCGAGGGGACGCGCGCAGTGCGCGTGTCGCCCCATCCGCCGGAGGCATCTTTTGGAGGAAACCTTCAAACGGCCGCGCTCCCGATACCAATACTGTTAGCGTTGGTAAAAGGGCGAAAAATATTCCACCGCATCGATACAAAAAGTTCCTGAAACCAGTGGTTCCAGGAACTTTTCAGTGGATGCAGCGGACGTTTGGCCGCATCACCCTTCTGCTCACTGTTCAGCCGTCCGGTTCTTCCCCAACAGCCTGAGAAATGTGGCGTTCAGCACCTCCAGGTCGATAGGTTTGGCGACATGCGCATCCATCCCGGCATCGATCGACGCCTGGATATCCTCAGCAAAGGCATTGGCTGTCATCGCAATGATCGGAACGATCCCCGCATCAGCCCTCTTCATCCCTCGGATGGCCCGTGCAGCTTCATAACCATTCATCACCGGCATCTGAATGTCCAGCAGAATCGCGTCAAAGGCGCCCGGCGCCGCTTCCTGGAACGCTCGCACCGTCTGTGCGCCGTCTGTCTTTACAACCGCCTTCGCACCGTACATCTGAAGCAGCTCACACAGGATCTCCGAATTGATCGCGTTATCCTCGGCCACCAAGAAGCAGCGGCCGGCGAATATCTCTGTATGCTCAGATGCGGGGGGGCGAGCTTCACCGGCATCCGTGCGCGCGTCCAGTTCAGCCCCCAGGTATTCACATTCCAATTCGACCCGGAACGTGGTGCCCTGATACGCCCGGCTCTCCACGGAAATTTCGCCCTTCATCAGGTCGACCAAGCCCTTGGTGATGCTGAGGCCGAGGCCCGTACCCTCGACATATCGCGCGTTCCTGCTGCGCGCAAACGGCTCAAAAATGTGTGTAAGCAGTTCCTCCGACATTCCAATTCCAGTATCGCTGATCGTAAACCGATAACGCGCGCATAACGGGTCATCGGCCGGGTCTAACTCCTCCACCAAGCAGTGCACCGCGCCGCCCTCGGGCGTGAATTTGATCGCATTGCTCAGCAGATTGATCAAAATTTGGCTGATACGCAGAGAATCGCCGTAAAAATAGTTGTGCCGAACCCCCTTCGCCTCGATTTCAAACCGCAAACTGGCCTCACGGGCCTGCGGCGCCATCATCGCGGACATCTGTTCGATCAGGTCTGGAAGGAATATTTTCATCCGGTTCAAGGTGATTTTAGAGCGTTCAATCTTGCTCATATCCAGGATATCATTGATGAGGCTCATCAGATGCTTGGACGAGACGGAAATCTTCCGCAGACAGTCGGACACCCGCTCCCGATCGTCCAAATGGGCGGTCGCCAGCGCCGTCATCCCCATGATGGCATTCATCGGGGTGCGGATGTCGTGGCTCATGGCGGAAAGGAAGTCGCTCTTCGCCCGGTTTGCTTCCTCCGCAACGGTTAGCGCCCCCTCCAACGCCTTTTTGGTTTGGCGCTCTGCGGTCAACATGTCGGTCACATCCGCCTGGACCAGGCAGACCATCCTGTGGTTTTCACCTCCCCACAGCACATTGACCTGCTTATACCGTATCCCATCCTCTTTCCGAATTGAAAACACGAAGTCATAACCGGCCGGTTTCTCCTCCAGCAGCCGGATCATGGTTTCCAGCTGAAACTGTTTTATGACCTCCTCCTTCGCGCCGCCCAGGTTATTGGTCTCCGCAAGGCGCTCCACCATAAGGTCGTAGTTCTCCACCGAATAGGGGGACAAGTTTTTCAGCACCATTTCGCGGGTATAGGTGGTGAGGTTCCTGTTGCAACGGTGTACAAAGGGAACATAATAAAAAACTTAATAATGGACTGCCAATCTTACACAAAGTACCGCCCAAACGAGACTACGGGCGGTATTTTTGTATCATGGCGGAGAAAGGAG
>NZ_JACRST010000013.1 GCF_014384885.1 Ligaoa zhengdingensis | reverse complement strand
GCGGCAGTGGAGCGAGTGGACCGCGGATATCTGGACGACCTGATCGAATCGATCGAAGGAATGGAGCTGGAAGAAGAGAAGTACACGCCGAAGAGCTGGAGCGAGTTCGCAGAAGCGTTAAGGAAGGCGCAGGAAGTGAGCGCGGACGACGAAGCGACGGAAGAGGGGATCAAGGCGGCATACGATGAGCTGTCGATGTCGGTAGTGAACCTGAAGCTGAAGGCGGATAAGGCGGCGCTGGAAGCGGCGTACAACCTGGCAGTGAGGATGACAGAGTCAGAGGAGTACGACGCGGAAAGCCTGAAGTACGTGGAAGAGCTGCTGGCAGAAGCAAAGGCGATTCTGGAGGACGGGAACGCGGAGCAGACAGCAGTGGATCAGATGGGTAAAGACCTGACGACAGCGATGGCGAAGGTACGGTTGAGCGCGGCGCTGAAGAAGGTGGCAGTGAGCGAAGAGATGTTGGCGGCAAGCACGGAAGAGAGCGCGGAAGCGTACCGTGCGGCGCTGGCGGAAGCGGAAGAGCTGCTGAAGGCGAAGGAGCTGACGTGGGAGGAAGCGAAAGCGGCAGCGGAGAATGTGGAAGCGATGGCGCTCAGCCTGGAGCAGAAGCCTGAGCCGGCAGATCCTGTGGATCCTGTAGAGCCCGCGAAACCTTCGAGCTCGAAGGGCGGCAGCACGAGCCAGGTGAGCGACAGCGACTACTGGACGGAAGTGATCGAGAAGATCAACGGGACCGAAAAGGGCGGCAAAGTGAACGCGAAGCTGGATGAGGGAGCGAATGTTCCCGCGACAGTGATCGACGCCCTGAAGAACAAGGGAGTGACGGTGGTCTTCGAGATCGGCGGCAAGGATTACGCAGTGAACGGCGCAGGTGAGCTGAAGGGCTACAATGCGGCGGCAGTGTATTACACCTCCGACGAGATCAAGGCGATGGCCGGTGGCGCGCCTGCTGCGAGCGGCACGGTGAATGCCCCCGCAGCGAACAGCAACCCGGAGACGGGCGGCGAGGTGGCAGCGGCAGAGCCCGCGGCGCCTGAGGCGGTTGTTCCGGCAGCGCCCGTGGCGCCCGAAGTTCCCGCGGTGATCGAGCCTGCGGCCCCGGCTGAGGCGGAAGCGCCTGCGGCGCAGGTGGCCCCCGAAGCTGAGAGCGGCGTGCCGGTGTGGGCGATCGTCGTGATGGCGATTGCAGCCGCAGCGGTCATCGGCGGCGCGGCTTACGCCGTAATCAGAAGAAAATATCAAGATAGTTGAGACATGTAAAAAGGAGGGGCGAATGGCTTAGCCATTCGCCCCTCCTTTTTCTAGTTAGAATCCAATTTGCCGCAAAAAGCGCATGAGATTGTCGATGGTCAGCGCCAAATCTTCGCGGCTGCGCGTTTTTGCAACAGAAAAATCGACTGCCGCCCGGTTGATGCTGAACACCGCCGAGACCCCCTCGTCATAGACCGTTTCGATCCCGTCGCCGATGTCCCCCACCATCGCTACCACAGGGACGCCGCGCGGCTTACAGCGGCGGGCCACACCCACCACCACCTTGCCGCGCAGGCTCTGGGTGTCGAGTTTGCCCTCGCCGGTGATCACAAGGTCCGTGTCATCCAGCGACCGGTCAAAACCAACGGTGTCGAGCACCGTTTCAATCCCCATCTGAAGGCGCGCGTTTAGCAGTGCCGTAAGGCCGCCGCCCATGCCGCCCGCCGCCCCCGCACCGGGCACCTGGGCGATATCCCGGCCGAGTTCTTGTTGGACAGTTTGCGAGACCGCGCGGAGCTGTTCGTCAAGCAGACGGACGACCTCGGGACCTGCGCCTTTCTGCGGCGCAAAGACGTATGCAGCGCCAGTCTCCCCGAAAAGAGGATTATCGATGTCGCACATGGCGATCAATTCGATTTCCTCGAGCGCGGGCAGCAGCCCGGAGCGGTCGATGCGGCGGATGCGGGAGAGGCTTTCTCCGACGGGGAGGAACGCACAACCCTGTGCGTCGAGGAAGCGGATACCGAGGGCCGCCGCCGCGCCGGCGCCGAAATCGTTGGTCGCGCTGCCCCCCAGCCCCACGATGATCTTCCGGCAGCCCTGTGCCGCTGCGTGGGCGATCAACTGCCCCACTCCGTAGGTCGAGGCAGTTTCGACGTGCGGGTTCCCCTGGGTCAGCGGTAAACCCGCACAAGCCGCCATCTCGATGACAGCGGTTTGGCCGCCGTCCAGCAGCCCATAAAAACTTTCGATCTCCTCGAGATGCGGGCCGCTCACCCGCACTTTGACCTTCCGCCCGCCCGCAGCGGTGAGAAATGCATCCACACTGCCCTCGCCGCCGTCGGCCACCGGGATGGAGAGCACCGCAGCGTCGGGGTAATGGGCATGGATACCCGCCGCCAGGATGCGGCAGATCTCGGACGAGCTCATCGTCCCCTTAAAGGAATCGGGCGCCAGAATCACCTTTTTCATGCTGTTTCCTCCTCAACTGGAGGCTCCAACGGGGCCTGGGAACAGACAATGCGCGTGAACACAAAGCTGTAAAGCATCAATGCGGCCTGATAAAACAGCTCGATGCCCTGCTCAGAGGAGGTGGACAGCCGCCCGATCATCAGGCCAAACAATTCAGGGACAAAAAGCACCAAGGCGGTGGTCGTGAGAGCGTAGCCGGAAAATTCCATGAGTTGAGCTCCGCGGCGCGCATCTAACCGGGTGAGTATCCGCGCATGTGCCATAAAAAATAACACGCCGAATATCAGCAGGGCGATCTCCAGCAGGTCGTCCGAGACCGCAAGCGGCGAGGTGTGCGAAGTGAAACGGATGATCAGCGCCATACACTGATAGAGTACCGTGAGGGTGAGGGAAAGCGACTGCGGGTAGCTCTCCAACCGGCCGCGCAGTTGGTTGGCGGCCAACACCAGCAGCGTTGCGGCGGCGGCAAGCGCAACCAACAGGGTGGATACCGAGAGAAAGAGGTCCACGCGGTGCGGACGGTCGCCCGCAGCAAGGCGCGCGATCAGATGCTCCCCGTTTAGGAATTCTTTGCCGAGGATCGCCAGCCCGAGCAGCGCAGCAAAGGGCGCGGCCCGGCGCAGCGGGGGCAGCACGTTCTCGCGCGGCCTGGCGCTGTAAACGCAGAACAGCAGCAACGCCAGGCAAAGCAGATAAACAATATGAAAAGCGGGGGAGAGGAGGTTCCCGCTCCGATAAAATCCGGTTTGGGGGTCGATGAAATCGAGCTTCAGCACGATGCGCAGGCAGATCAGCACCGCGCTGCCGGGCAAAAACACCCAAAACGCCGCACCCGTCTGTCCGTGAGAAATTTGGTTGGCCATTTGATGAGCCTCCATGTAAAAAAGAAGTGCACTGCAAGGAGTCGCCCGGCGCGGCTGCCCGCCGCCGGGTTCCTTTTCAGTACACCTCTTATGATAACCGTATTATTCGATTTTTTCAAGAAAATTATCCGCGATCCTCCAAGGGGACATATTCTTTCAGGTGGGAGATCGCCTTATAAGCCGGGCGGATGATCCGTCCGCCGGTGAGCAGCTCCTCCACGCGGTGCGCGCACCAGCCGCCGATGCGGGAGGTTGCGAACAGGGGGGTGTACAGCTCGGGCGGGATACGCAGGATTTTGTAGACCATACCCGAATAGAGGTCGACGTTGGCGCAGATCATCTTTTTGTCGCCTTTGACGGCCGAGAAAGCCTGCGGGGCGAGGCGCTCCACGGCCTCCAGCAGTTTGAACTCCTCCGCATATTCCGAATTTTCCGCCATGCGCATGGCGTTCGCCTTCAGGATGCGCGCGCGCGGGTCGCTCTTGGTGTAGACCGCGTGGCCCATGCCGTAGATCTTGCCGGAGCGGTCGCCCGCCTCCTTGCGCAGCAGTTTTGACAAATATTCGGCGATCTCGTCGTCGTTATGCCAATCCTTGACATTTTCCTTGATATATCCCAGCATCTCCATCACCTTGGCGTTGGCGCCGCCGTGCAGAGGACCCTTAAGCGCGCCGATGCCGGCCGCGATGGCGGCATAGGTGTCGGTGCCCGACGAGGTGAGCACGCGGGTGGCGAAGGTGGAGTTGTTGCCGCCGCCGTGCTCGGCGTGCAGAATCATGCACATATCGAGCAACTTGGCCTCCTCTTCGGTGAAGACCTTATCCGAGCGCATGGTATAAAGGATGGTCTGGGCGATCGAATGCTCGGCGCGAGGCGGATGGAAGTACATGCTTTTGCGGTCGTAAAACCGGCGTTTGGCCTGGTAGGCGCTGACCATGATGGTCGGCATCCGCGCAATCAGCTCGATCGACTGCCGGATCACGTTTTCCAACGAGGTGTCGTCGGCGTTGTCGTCGTAGGAATAGAGCGCGAGCACCGAACGCGCCATCTTGTTCATGATGTTGGGCGACGGGGCCTTCAGAATCATATCCTCGGTGAAGGTGTCGGGCAGCTCGCGCGTCTGGGCCAGCAGCGTGCGGAACTCGATCAGCTGCGATTTGGTGGGCAGGTTGCCGAACAGCAGCAGATAGACCGCCTCTTCAAAACCGTACCGGTCCTCCCGTTTACAGCCGGAGACCAGATCCTCCACGTTGACACCGCGGTAGATGAGCTGGCCGTCCACCGGCGTCCTCTCACCTTCGTCCACGATGTAGCCGTGGACATTGCAGATGTTTGTCACACCCGCCATCACACCGGTGCCGTCGGCGTTGCGCAGGCCGCGTTTGACCTGGTAACGCTCGAATGCGGCGGGGTCGATGTGGTTATACTTGCCGTATTCTTCGCATAGGATGTGGATATCAGCGCGTTCCTCCTCGGGAGCGACGCCATATTTGGCCGAACTGAAAGTCATAATGGTTCCCCCGCCTCCTCCAAATTAATTTTGTGCGCAGAACGGGGGACACAGCACCCCATTGTGCCGCACAAGATGATATTGTTACTACTATACCGCACTTGCGCCGATCCGTCAAGCAAAAAATTGCCAATAATGAAAGATTTACAATTTTGCAATTCATATTATTGGCGGATTGACGAAAAAATTCCCAATATTGCGGCGGACAAGGGAATGATTATGAAAGTTTCTTAAGTTTGGTCTGCAAAAAAATCCGACTTCAGCAATAGGAAGGATGTTTTGGAATGAAGGCGCCTCTGATCTTAATGAGCATCTTTGCAGCTCTCATCCTCTGCCTGCCGTTGGCCGCGGTGGGGGCCACGCTGCCGCCGGTAGCCGCGCCGCAGTCCTCCCAGGCTGAGCCGCCACAGGCTGCGCAGGACCGCGGGGAGGCTGCTCCAACCAAGCAGACGGTCGCGCCGTCCGCTTCCAAGGCGGACACGCCTGTCGCCCCGGTAATCGAAACGGTGGACAGCTTCCGCATACTCAACCTGTCCACCGGCAAGGTGAAGGAGGTCAGCCGCATCGACTATGTGCGCGGCGCGGTGTGCGCCGAGATGCCGCCCAGCTTTCACACCCAGGCCCTGGCGGCCCAGGCTGTGGCCGCCAACACCTACGCGGTGCGGTGCCATTTGGAACAGCAGGAGAACCCGGACCCGGATCTGAAAGGCGCGGACTTCTCCGCAGACCCGGACAACTGGCGTGGCTACGTGACCGAGGCGCAGGCGAAGGAGCGCTTCGGCGACAAATTCGACGCATACTGGTCCAAAATCTGTGAGGCGGCCGACCTCGGCAGCGGCTACGTGATGGCCTACAATGACGAGCCGATCGTCGCGGCCTACCACGCGATCAGCACCGGGCAGACAGAATACGCGGGCAACGTCTGGCAGGGCGACGCGCCCTATCTGGTTCCGGTCGAGAGCTTCGGCGACACCCTCGCGCCCGAATACGAGACCTCGGTGCAGTTTTCCGAGCAGGAGGTCAAGACCCGGCTGCTCCAGGAGGACGCTTCGATCCAATTGGGGCAGGACCGCAACAACTGGCTGCGCATCCTCAGCCGGTCGGAATCGGGCTATGTGCTGAGCGCCATGGCGGGGGAGACGCCGCTCACCGGCAAGGATGTCCGGCGCATCTTTGACCTCCGCTCGTCCGACTTCGACCTGATATACAGTGGCGGGGCCTTCACCTTCACGGTGCGCGGGTACGGACATGGGGTGGGGCTGTCCCAGTATGGCGCGGACTATATGGCGCGCCAGGGCGCCTCGTTCGACGAGATTCTCACCCACTATTACAGCGGTTGCGAGCTGCGCATGGCGGGGCGCGAACAATAACAAGATAAAAGAATCCCTCCTACTGATTCAACGCGAATGAGCAGGGGGGATTCTTTTCGATGGGCGCCGCAGGCTGCCTTGGCTCACCCGGCCGGTCTGTCAGTATCGGTTGCCCGGTTTATACCGCCCGGGCCAAAAAACTTTGGTAAAACAGGATTTTATGGTATGATGAAAAAAGCGTGGTCCATTCAGCGTAAAATAAATTGACGGAGAGGATATTATGGGCACAAAGACGAATGGAAAAAAGACACAATTTGCATCGGATACATCGCAAAGAACCATCGGCGGCTGGGTGAAGGCGCTGCTGATTCTGCTGATCGGCCTGATGATTGCACACCTGGGCGTCAGCCTGTTCTTACTGGCGGAGTTGGGGACAGACACCTTCACCGTCTTTATACAGGGTCTGGCCAGGACGTTCGGCCTCTCCGTGGGAACCGTACATGTCATCATGTTGTGCTTATTGATGGCGGTCATGCTCATGACGACAAAGGGATATGTCAAGCCCGGCACAGTGGTCTGTGCCTTTTGCGGAGGCCCCATTCTTGACTTTTTCACCTGGATACTGGGGGGCCATATCAACGGGGACGCCGGGATGGCGGTGCGGATCATCAGCCTGGCAGCCGGCTGTATCATCCTGGCGGCGGGGATGTCGATTGTGATTAACAGCGATGCGGGGACAGGGCCGAACGACCTCGTGGCAATTATCCTATCGGATAAGATCCCTTCCGTTGAGTTCCGCTGGGTGCGGGTCGGCTGCGATGTGTTTTTTGTGGCGTTGGGGTTTGTGCTCGGCGGAACAGTGGGGGCAGGGACGATCGCTGCTGTTTTTCTAACCGGCCCGTTGGTGCAGTTCTGGCTGCCCAGAACCAAAAAGCCGATCGCCCGGTTGATGAAAGAGGCGTAAGGCTTTTCATAACGAAGGGGCTTCGGCGCGCTGTCGCCAACAAAAGAGGCGCGGGGGTCTGTACCCCGCGCCTCTTTATACCGATTCTATCACGCCAGATAGAGCTGAATGCCCATCTCTTTCAGCTTATTTTGCCATTCCTCCGAGAGCCCGCGGTCGGTGATCACCGCATTCACCTCGGTGAGGTCGCAAAAGTAGGCGGGCCGCACCGCGCCGAATTTGCTGGAATCGGCCACCAGAATTTTTTCCACCGAGGAGCGAATGATCGCCCGCTTGGTGGGGACCTCGTAGCTGTTGGCGCAGGTCACGCCCAGCTCGCTGTGCACGCCGGAGGCGGACAGGAACACCTTGCAGGCGCGCAGCCCGCGGATGTATTCGATGCCCTCTTCGCTCTCGAACATCTGTGTGTTGGGGTGATAACGCCCCCCTGCAAACAGCATACGCACCCCTGGATTGCGGCGCAGCTCCATGAGGATGTTGATGTTGTAGCACAACACGGTGATGTCCAGGTGAGTGGGCAGGTGCTGGACGATCCGCTCGGTGGTGGTGCCGGTATCCATGATGACGATGTCGTCCTTTTTCACCAGAGTGGCCGCCAGCCGGCCGATGTCGTCCTTCTGTTCGTTGCGCTTCTGCATCTCGCCGAGCAGGTTGTAACCCATGTCGTCCTTGGTCAGGGTGTGCGCCGGGTTGTACACGCTGGTGCCGTCCACATTTTCCGCCACGCGGTTTTGCTCCAGCAGGCGCAGGTCGCGGCGCACGGTCATTTCAGAGACTCCCAACATAGACGAGAGCTCATGAATCGAAACATAGCCGCGCACCTTTAGAATTTCGATCAACTTTCCAATGCGTTCGGTCTTTTTGTTCACCGTGAACCCACCTTTACAACAAATGTTATAATATGTCATAATTCTAACATGTTTATTTTAAATTGTAAAGATCCGTTTAAATAGTTGTGGAATTTCGTCGAATGAAAGAAAAGAAAAAAACATTTTCACACTTTTTAATGTTAATAAGTTAAAATAATAACAAAATATGGTTGACGCCCTCTCCAAAATATGTTAGCATGTAATCAATTTAAGGGCGCAACAAAAGCGGAAAACATCGGAAACTCGGAGGGAGGCCACTATGGAGAACAGCCAGATCATGGCGCACATCGACCACACGCTGCTAAAAGCGGTTTCCTCTTGGGAGGAGATACAAAAGCTGTGCGACGAGTCGCTTCAATATCACACCGCATCGGTGTGCGTGCCCCCGTCGTATATCGAACGCATCCGTCGGGCCTATGGCGGCCGTGTAAACATCTGTACAGTCGTCGGGTTCCCGCTGGGATACAGCACCACTGCGGTGAAGGAGGCGGAGATCAGGCAGGCCGTCGCCGATGGGGCCAATGAGGTGGACGTGGTGGTCAACCTGGGCGACGTCAAAAACGGCGATTTCAAAAAAGTTACCGAAGAGATTGCGGTTCTCAAGCGCGCGGCGGGGCGTCATATCCTCAAAGTGATCATCGAAACCTGTTACCTCACCGAGGAGGAAAAGATTGCGCTGTGCCGGTGCGTAACCGACGGCGGGGCCGATTATATCAAAACCTCCACCGGTTTCGGCACGGGGGGCGCAGAGATCGGGGACATCGAGCTGTTCCGCCGCCACATCGGACCTTCGGTAAAGATCAAAGCGGCCGGAGGGATCAAGACCAGGGCCGATCTGGAACTGTTCCTGAACGCCGGCTGCGACCGGATCGGCACCAGCTCGGCGGTTTCGATCCTCGCTGTTGAATAAAAAGGCGCGCTGTGTTATGGCGGCTGTGCCGCCCCTCGCACAACGCGGCTGCACTGGGGGAGATCGCCCCGCCACATTTTGCAGATCGCTTTTCTATCATAAAGATGCGGCGAGGTTGGTTTGCCGCAGGGGGATGTCCAAGGAGGGATTGCCATGGCGCGCGCCAAACGGGTATTTTTGATTGTACTGGACAGCATGGGCATCGGCGAGATGCCGGACGCTGCCCGTTGGGGCGATGAGGGAAGCCACACCGTCAAGGCTTGCTGGGACACCGGCGAGCTGCGGGTGCCCAACCTGCAAAAGCTGGGCCTGTTCAATATCGAAGGGATCGGCTGCGGCGAAGGGGTGGCGTCCCCCCTGGCGGCGTTCGGCCGGATGCAGGAGGCCTCGGCGGGCAAGGACACCACCATCGGCCACTGGGAGATCGCGGGCATCATCTCGCCGCGTCCCCTGCCGACCTATCCGGACGGATTCCCGCCGGGGGTGATCGCGGAGTTTGAGCGCCGTACCGGGCGCAAGACCCTGTGCAACAGACCCTATTCCGGAACCCAGGTGCTGCTCGATTACGGCCGAGAGCAGGTGGAGACCGGCGCGTTGATCGTCTACACCTCGGCGGACAGCGTCTTTCAGATCGCGGCGCACGAGGAGATCGTGCCGGTGGAGGAGTTGTATGAGCATTGCCGGACCGCGCGCGGTCTGCTCACCGGTGAGCACGGCGTGGGGCGGGTGATCGCGCGGCCGTTTGTGGGGACCTACCCCGACTACAGGCGAACCGCCAACCGGCACGACTTTTCACTGGAGCCGCCCGCGAACACCTTTCTCAACGACCTGCAGCGCGCTGGGCTGGCTACCATCGGCGTGGGTAAAATCTACGATATCTTCGCCGGGAACGGCATCTCCAGCGCCCAGCGCACAGTGGACAACGACGACGGGATGCAAAAGACACTGGCCCACGCGCGGGAGGAGTGGAACGGCCTGTGCTTTGTCAATCTGGTGGATTTCGATATGGTCTACGGTCACCGGAACAATGTGGCGGGCTACACCGAGGCGTTGAACCGCGTTGACGGACAGCTCGGCGAGCTGATGGCCCTGCTGCGGCAGGACGACGTGCTGATGATCACCGCCGACCACGGCTGCGACCCCGCCACGCCGAGTACCGACCATTCCCGCGAATACACCCCGCTTCTGATTTACGGCAGAGGCGTCCGCCCGGGGGTGGACCTGCACACCCAGCCCACCTTCGCGGACATTGGAAAGACCGCCGCGGACCTGCTGGGGGTGCGGGCAAACACCAGCGGGGAATCGCTGGCGCCGCTGATCTGCGGCTGAACCGGACAGGAGGGGACAAATATGGACGAAAAGGCATTGATCCGCGAGGCGTTCCGGGCGCGTGAGCGCTCCTATTCCCCCTATTCCAACTACCGGGTGGGGGCGGCGCTGCTGGCCAAGGGCGGTCGCGTCTACCACGGGTGCAATATCGAAAACGCCTCCTTTACCCCCACCAACTGCGCCGAACGCACCGCGTTTTTCAAGGCGGTTTCAGAGGGGGAGACCGAGTTCGAGGCGATCGCGGTGGTGGGCGCTGCGGCGGATACCCCGCTTGAGCAGTTTGGCTTCGCCTACCCGTGCGGGGTCTGCCGCCAGGTGATGCGCGAGTTCTGCGACCCGCACAGCTTCCGCGTCATCACCGCACGCAGCGAGGACGACTATCTGAGCTGTACGCTGGAGGCGCTGCTGCCTTACAGCTTTGGCCCGCCGGAGGGCGGCCGGTGGTGAACCATATTTTTTGCCCCGCATCCAATTTTCCACGGGCAAACCGCGGCCGGTGCACCGCCGCGCCAGCTTATTGGCCATGCTGTGCATCCCTGCGGCAGGGGCGCGCGTTGAATCGAGAATGAGAAGGAGGGGCCCCTGTTATGCGCATGTACGACATCATTATGGCAAAACGTCTCGGGCAGGTTCTCACCGATGAGCAGATCCGGTTTGCGGTGGAGGGCTTCACCCGGGGTTGCATCCCCGATTATCAGATGTCCGCCCTGCTCATGGCCATCTGTTTTCAGGGGATGAACGAACATGAGACCGCCTATCTCACCGATTGCATGGCCCGTTCGGGCGATATGATCGACCTGTCCCCCATCCCGGGCGTCAAGGTGGATAAGCACAGCACCGGCGGGGTGGGGGACAAGACCTCGCTGGTGATCGGTCCGATCGTGGCCTCCTGCGGGGTACCGGTGGCAAAAATGAGCGGGCGGGGCCTGGGCCACACCGGCGGTACGCTGGATAAGCTGGAGTCGATCCCCGGACTCTCGGTGGATATCGGCAAGGAGCGCTTTTTCGAGATCGTGCGGGATGTGGGGCTCTCGATCATCGGCCAGACGGGCGACGTCGCACCGGCTGATAAAAAGTTGTACGCGCTGCGCGACGTGACCGCCACGGTGGACAACATTTCGCTGATCGCCTCCTCGATCATGAGCAAAAAGCTGGCGGCGGGCAGCGACGCGATCCTGCTGGACGTAAAGACCGGCAGCGGCGCGTTTATGAAGACGCTGGATGATTCAGTAGCGTTGGCACAGGCGATGGTCTCGATCGGGGAGCAGATGGGCCGACGCACGGTGGCGCTCATCACCGATATGGACCTTCCGTTGGGTCATGCCATCGGCAACGCGCTGGAGGTGGTCGAGGCGGTGGACACCCTCAGAGGGCACGGCCCGGCCGATTTCACCGAGGTCTGCCTGCAACTCGCTTCCAACATGCTCCTCCTTGCCGGCAAAGGAGAGCTGCCCGCCTGCCGCGCGATGGCTGAGGATGCGGTCGCGAGCGGCCGCGCGTTCGCCAAGTTTAAGGCTATGGCGGCGGCGCAGGGCGGAGATACGTCGGTACTCGACGATACCGCGAAATTCCCCCGCGCCCCTATCGTGCATGAGGTAAAAGCCCCGCAGAGCGGCTACATCTCCCACATGGACGCCACCCGGTGCGGCATCGCATCGGTGGCGCTGGGGGCGGGCCGCGCCAGCAAGGAGGACGCGATCGACCACAGCGCGGGCATCCTCCTGCACCGCAAGACGGGCGACCGGGTGGAGCGGGGCGAGGTGCTCGCCGAGCTGTTCACTGCGCGAGAGGCCTCTGTGCAGGAGGCCGAGCAGATGCTGCTGGGCGCGATCACCTTTGCGCAGGAACGGCCTGCGCCCCACAATTTGGTCTATGCGCGCGTCACAGCGGCGGCTGTGGAGCGGTTTTAATCAGGAATAAAGCGATAGAAGGCCCCTCCGGCATTGCCGGAGGGGCCTTCTATCATGATGCGCAATTCAAAATCTGGTTCACCAGCGTGGGGTCCAGTCTATCCACCGGCACGACCGGGAGCGGCTCGCCGTCGGGTTCCCGCAGGGCCTTTTCCATCCAAATTACGTCGCGCCATGCCCCAAACTTGTAGCCCGCATGGGAGAACACCCCGACGGTGCGGAATCCGCGCGCGCGGTGGAAGTGTTCGCTGCGTTCATTGGGGTGGGTGATACAGGCGTAGGCGTTGTAGACCCCTTGCGCGCGCAGCAGCTCCAACAGCGCGCCGTACAATATGCCCGCAGCACCGCAGCCCTGCGCCTCGGGGCGCAGATAGATCGAGAGCTCGGCGTCCCAGCTGTAGGCTGCACGGGAACGGTATACGCCCGCATAGGCGTAGCCCAGCACAAGCCCGTCCCGTTCGGCGATCAGGTAGGGGTAACGCGCGCTGATCTCCCGGATGCGGCGGGCGAATTCCTCCGTGCTGGGCGGCTCATATTCAAAGGTGATCGAACTGCCGGTCACATAGGGGATGTAAATAGCGAGCAGCGCGTCGGCGTCCTCGGGGCGGGCCAGACGAATTCGGATGGATTCCATGGAAGAAACCTCCTTTTTTAAAAAATGCAGCGCTCTTTTCGGAAAAATTGGATTGGTTTGCGCGGCAGAGCAATAAAATGGGTTTTGCCTGTCCATAATATGCTTGTAACAGGATAGTTCTATTATACCGGCTTCCGCGCAAAAATCAACCGCCCGGCGCTGTTCGTTCCGGGCGAGGCGGTATCCAGTGAATTTGAAGAAAAGTGGGTGCGGCAATGGCAAACATCAGTCTCAAAAATATCTATAAAGTGTATCCCGGCGACGTGACCGCCGTGGAGAATTTCAACCTTGAGATCGCAGACAAGGAGTTCATCATCCTGGTCGGCCCGTCGGGCTGCGGCAAATCCACCACCCTGCGCATGATCGCAGGTTTGGAGGAGATCAGCAAAGGGGAACTGCGCATCGGGGACCGGCTGGTCAACGACGTGCCGCCGAAGGACCGCGACATCGCTATGGTGTTCCAGAACTACGCGCTCTATCCCCATATGACGGTATTCAAAAACATGGCGTTCGGCCTGGAGCTGCGCAAGGTGCCCAAGGAGGAGATCAAGCGCAAGGTGCAGGAGGCGGCGCGTATTCTGGATATCGAACACCTGCTGGGCCGCAAGCCGCGCGCGCTGTCTGGCGGCCAGCGCCAGCGCGTGGCGCTCGGGCGGGCGATGGTCCGCAATCCGGCGGTATTTCTGTTGGACGAGCCGCTTTCCAACCTGGACGCCAAGCTGCGCACCTCGATGCGCACTGAAATCACCAAGCTGCACAAGCGGCTGGGCACCACCTTTGTCTATGTCACCCACGACCAGACCGAGGCGATGACGATGGGCGACCGCATCGTGGTGATGAAGGACGGCCTGATCCAGCAGGTGGACACCCCGCAAAACCTGTACGAAAAGCCCTGCAACCTGTTTGTGGCGGGCTTCATCGGTTCGCCGCAGATGAACTTTATCGACTGTGTGCTGAACAAGAAGGGAGAGGAGTTTGTCGCGTCGTTTTCCGAGTACGACATCCCCATCCCGCAGGGCAAGGCGGAGCCGGAGGTGCTGGAACGGTATCTCGGCAAGCCGGTGGTGATCGGCGTCCGTCCGGAGAACATCCACGACGAACCGGCATTTTTGCAGAGCGCGGACAAGCGCAGCCTGGTGGACGCGCGGGTGGATCTGGCCGAGATGATGGGTTCGGAGATCTACCTCTACCTCGATTGCTCGGGCAAAAAGCTGATCGCTAAGGTGCCCTCGCGCTCCACCGCCAAAACAGACGACCGGCTTCAGGTGGCGCTGGACGTTCAGCGGATGCACCTGTTTGAGAAGGAATCGGAGACTGTAATCTTCAACTGAACCAGCGAAACGCCCAACAGCCCGGGAGTGTATTTGCACTCCCGGGCTGTTGGGCGTTTTGTGGAAATTTGTATGAGAAAGGGTTGAGCCTACGCTATTAGGTGTTCTTCATAATGATGCTTTCCACCACGTCGGCCGCGTGCTCGCAGGCGTCACAGCACCCCTCCAGGCGGTCGAAGGTCTCGCTCCAGGTGAGCATCTCCACCGGGGTGCTGCCGTCGGTATAAAGTTTGCGCATCGAGTCGACGTACAGCTTGTCGCCCACTTCCTCCAGGCGGTTGATCTCTACAATGCTGCCGTGAATGGTGGTGGACTTGCGGAAGTTGTGGAACTCCTCCATCGCGGTTTTGAGCGCGGAACAGCAGCTCACGACCACAGAGGTGAACTCCAGCGCCTCGGGGCGGATCTCGGTGATATTATACATAAAGATGCGCAGCAACACGTCCTCGATATTGTCGGTCACCTCGTCAATCTCCTGCGCGAGCCCGATGATGTCCTCGCGCTCGATCGGGGTGATGAACTCCCGCGCGAGCTGATGCATCATGTCGTGCTTGCACATGTCCGCGCTGTGCTCCAATTGGTGCAGCTCGTCCAGCTTGGCGCGCAGCTCGCTGGGCTGGAAGTGGCGCAGCGTCTCGTCCAGCAGCTGCGCTGAACGGCAGGAATAATCCACCATGGTGACAAACAGGTCGTAATAAGCGGTATCGCGTTGATTTCCCATCGTTTTTAAGTCCTTTCCAACCGTAGATTTAGAAGAGTATCATAAACAGCTTGGCCATCAAAAAGCCGATCAGCCCGCAGCCGGGGAAGGTGAGCACCCAGGTGTACACCATCTCCTTCACCACGCCCCAGTTGACCGACGACAGCCGCTTGGCCGCGCCCACGCCCATGATGGCGGTGGTCTTGGTGTGGGTGGTGCTCACCGGTACGCCGGTGAGGGAGGAGATCAGCAGACAGCCCGCGCCGGCCAGGTCGGCCGCGAATCCCTGGTAGCGTTCGAGCTTGACCATGTCCATGCCGACGGCCTTGATGATGCGGTAGCCGCCGACCGAGGTGCCAAGCCCCATCACCACCGAGCAGAGGATCATCAGCCAGACCGGGATGACAAAGTTGGTGACATCGGCCTGACCCTTGGCGAGGAACACCCCCAGCAGAAAGATGCCCATGAACTTCTGACCGTCCTGCGCGCCGTGCATGAACGCCATGGCGGCGCCGCCGCACACCTGCGCCTTTTGGAAGAAACCGGCCGTTTTTCGCCGGTCGATCCTGCGGCAGATCAGCTCGATCGCCTTGACGGTGATCCAGCCCATCGCAAACCCCAGCAGGGTGGAAAATACCAGGCCATACAGAACCTTGACCCACTCGCCGAAGTTGATGCCGCCCAGGCCGTTGTGCAGCGCGATGGCCGCGCCCGAGACGCCCGCGATCAGCGCGTGGCTCTCGCTGGTGGGGATGCCGAACACCCAGGCGGCCGTGGCCCACACCACAATCGCAAACAGGGCCGCGCACAGGGCGGTGAGCGCCTCGTGCGGGTCGTTGCCGAAGTCGGCCATATTGTAGATGGTCTGGGCCACAGTGGCGTTGACCATCGTCATAAACAATACGCCGAGAAAGTTGAATACGGCCGCCATCAGGATCGCCGCCCGCGGGCTCATCGAGCGCGTGGAGATGCAGGTGGCGATGGCGTTGGGCGCGTCGGTCCACCCGTTTACCAGGATGACGCCGAGGGTGAGCAGCACCGTGACCAAAAGCGCGGGATTGGAAACCAACTGGCTGAGAAATTCTGTTAACGAAATTGTCACAACGTTTCTCCTTTTGTGTCAATACCGAGAAAAATGGCGGTAAATAATCAATAAAATCATACCATTTTGTGGCGCTGCCCGCAAGCGTAAAAGATGATCTTAACAACTTTTTTATGGCGCTTTGCGTTGCAGTTTCCTCCCGTTCCGGTATAATGGGGATAGAACGCAACATGGGGAAAGGGGGAGGACTGCCATGCAACGGCCAAATTGGCTGCGGCGTCTGTCGCAGCTTTCAGCGCCCCGCTGGCTGCGGCCGGACGCGGTGAAGACGCTGGCGATCCTGCTGGCCACCACCCTGTCCTGCATCGTTCTGGCGGCGGTGATTTCCAGCTTCGACACCGTCTGCCTGATCGTCATTTATATCCTGGCAGTAGTATTGATATCTCGTTTTACAAACGGTTATTTCTGGGGAATCGCCGCTTCGGTGGCTGGCGTGGTGGCGGTGAACTTCTTTTTTACCTATCCCTACTCCGCGCTCGACTTTACCCGCGCAGGCTACCCCTTCACCTTTGCCAGTATGCTGCTGGTGTCGGTGATGACCAGCGCGATGACTGTACAGATCAAGCAGCAGGCGCGCCAGTCGGAGGAGCGGGAGCGCCACACCCGCGAGCTTTACAGCATCAGCAGCCGTTTTTTGGCGGCGCGCGGCGGACAGCAGATCGCACAGGCGGCGCTCGACTGCCTCGCGGGCCTGTCCCGTCCCGGTATCCTCTACGGTGGGAACCCCGCGCAGGAGGACTGCCCGGTATGGACGCGCGGCGCTTCCTCCGGACAGGAGCTGGTGCTGCGGTCCTCCGGCGAGCGCTTCGCCGCGGGCTGGGTATTCGCACACGGGCGGCCCGCCGGCGCGGGCACCGAGGAGTGCACCCGTTCGGCCGTCTTTTATCAGCCGGTGTGCGCTGCGGACGGGGTGCTGGCGGTGATCGGCCTGCTGTACGACGACGGCGGCAGACCGGATGCAGAACAGCTCGGCTTTCTTGACTCCCTCGCCTCGCAGATGGCGCTGGCACTGGAGCGCCAGCGGCTTTCGGAGGAGCAGAACGCCATCCTGATGGAGTCGGAGCGGGAGAAGATGCGCAGCAATCTGCTGCGCGCAATTTCACACGACCTGCGCACCCCGTTGACCAGTATCCTGGGGGCGAGCGATGCGATTTTGGAGAGCAGTGGGCAGATCGACCGCGAAACGCACGACAAATTGGTGGGGGATATCCGCGAGGATTCCCAGTGGCTGATCCGCATGGTGGAAAACCTGTTGTCGGTCACCCGCATCAGCGCGGGGGGAACCGCGACGGTGCGCAAGGCGCCGGAAGCCGCAGAGGAGATCGTGGCTGAGGCAGTCGGCCGCATCAAGGTGCGCTATCCCGGCCAGCCGCTGGATGTGCGGGTGCCCGATGAATTTTTGCTCGTACCGATGGACGCCACCCTGATTGAACAGGTGCTCATCAATCTGGTGGAAAACGCCATCCTGCACAGCGGTATCCCCATGGGGGCTGGAGCCCCGCCCATCAATGTACATATCACCCGCCGCGGGGGCGACGCGCTGTTTGAGGTGCGCGATTACGGCAAGGGGGTGCCTGCGGGGATGATCCCCCGGCTATTTGAGGGCTACGACCTACAGCAGGCGCGCAGCAGCGACTCGTCCCGTGGGATGGGCATCGGGCTTTCGATTTGTAGCTCGATCGTCCGGGCGCACGGCGGAGAGATCTCGGTGGAGAATCCGCCCGGCGGCGGGGCTACTTTCCGTTTTACATTACCAATTGATGAGGTGAAGACCATTGGCCAATAAAATTACCATCCTGATTGTGGAGGATGAACGGGCGATCAGCCATTTTATCTCCACGGTGCTCACTAGCAACGGCTACCGCACCATTCAGACCGAAACCGGGCGGGAAACCCTGTCGCTGATCTCTTCGCATTGCCCCGATGTGGTGCTGCTCGACCTGGGCCTGCCGGACATCGACGGGCTGGAGGTGCTGCGCTCGGTGCGCCAGTGGTCGTCGGTGCCGATCATCGTGGTGTCGGCGCGCGGCTATGAGCGCGAAAAGGTGGAGGCGCTCGACCTGGGGGCGGACGACTACATCACCAAGCCGTTCGGCACCTCCGAGCTGCTCGCGCGCATCCGCACCGCGCTGCGGCACAACCAAAAGGTCGCGGGCAGCGATGCGCCCAACGCCTGTTTTACCAACGGCGGCTTTACCATAGACTTTGAAAAGCGGATCGTCACGGTGGACGGGGAACCGGTGCACCTGACCCAGATCGAGTACAAAATTGTGGCCCTGCTCAGCAGGCACGCGGGGCGGGTGCTCACCTATGACAGCATCATCGAGCAGATTTGGGGTCCCTATGCGGCCGATGACAACCAGATTTTGCGGGTGAACATGGCCAACATCCGCCGCAAGATCGAACAGAATCCCGCCGAGCCCCGGTATATCCTCACCGAGGTGGGGGTCGGCTACCGCATGACAGATCAGTAGAAGCAAAGCGAGGGCCGCGGCAAACCGCCGCGGCCCTCGCTGTTTCACGCATCAAAAGTTGGAACCGTTCCAACCCCAGTGGGCGACTTCCTCGTATTTCACGTAGATGTGATCGGCTGCGATGCCGAGCTCCTCGTCGAGGATCTCCGTAATCCGGGCGGTGAGCTTATCGTAGACCGCACCCGGCGCCTTGCCGTAGATTTTGACCTCGACGAAAGCGGCCGGGGCGTTATCCTCCCCGCGGAACCAGATGCGGCATTGGTCCTCAAAGGTGAGCATCAGCCAGTTCTCCGATTTGCCGGGGATCAGTGCGATCGCTTCTCCCAACTTGGCTTTGATCGATCGTTCCGTTTCCTGTGACAGTTTGACGTTGACCTTGGTTTGAATACAGGGCATGGCGACGGCCTCCTTCTGTTCGATTTGCCGGGCGGCTGTGCGCCCGTCCTGCCCCTTAGTCTAATGCCAAGCCGCAGAGTTGTCAACAGATGGGGAAGCCGGTTGTTTAAAAGTCGGGCACCTTGCAGACGTCGGAGAGGATGACAAACATATTGGAGAACCGGTCATACACATACTGGTCCGCCGAATCGTTGACCGAGAGGATCGGGCCGCCATCAGGGCAGAGGGGGATGCAGAGCATCGCTCGGGTTCCCTGCCCTTCGGAGGTTCCCAGAGCGACGCTTCCGCCCAGCTCGCGGGCAATCTCCTTGCACAGGGGGAGCCCCACTCCGTCCCCGCAGATGCTGGCGGTGCGCGGGTCGTAGCTGTAAAACGGCTCAAAGGCGTGTTCAAGCGCCTCAGGCTGGATGCCGAACCCGTTGTCCACCACCGAAATTGCAGCGAATTTCTGGTTGATGCTGAGATTCACCAGGATGCGGCCGGATTCTGCGGAAAACTTTGCCGCGTTGGAAATCAGGTTGAGCACCGCAGTGGACAGCTTGTTGGGGTCAAAGGTCGCATTCACCGGCTCGCCCGGCACCGAATATTGAAATTGCAGCCCGCTTCGTTCGATCATCACCGAGATGACGCGGCAGAGCTGTTCCAAAAACAGGCAGAGGTTTTGCCGCTGCGGCTGGTAGACCGACAGGCCGTTGACGTAGCGCTGCCATTCGGTGAGGTTGGTGGCGCTGCGCAGCAGCCGGTAACACTGCGTTGAAATTTTGTTGACATAGTTGTGAATATCAGGATCGCCAATTTCGTTGTTGCTGTGGGAAATGTTCATCAACGCGGAGAAGATGGTGGAGAGCGGGTTGCGCGCCTGATGGGTGAGGGTATCGATCTCGCGCTGTATCTGCCCGGGCGGACAGGAAAGCGCAAAGCTGTGGCAGGGGAAAAATTGCAGCACGTACCCCTGTTCGGACAGTAGAGAGACCAGGCAGTCATACTGCCCATCCAGAATCCCACCGACGGCAAGCCGGAAGTCGGCGCTCTGAAGAAATTGGTCGAATACTGTCGAAATACACGGCAAAAAAATAAGGTCCATCCCAATGGTTGTGTCAAACGGCAAGCTGTTGGCCGCCTCATTGTGCCATACGATTTTGCGGTCGCGGTCCGCCAAAATAACAGGATAATCGGCAGCCTGATAATCCCTGCTGAATCGCTCCCACCAGCATTTGCCCTTTTCCATGGCAAAATCACCTTTCCAAATAACCTTTTATTTTAAGAAATGCGGCTCTTATTTCGCGCAAAATTCAGATATATTTCATAGAGAACAAGCCCTCTTATCTGATAGTATATACAAAAATAGCGACGAAGTCTACATTATTTATTAAAAGATGGGAAATATTTGCTGGATTTTAAACATTTACACGAAAAAATGAAATTGTAGTTAATAATATCACAAAGTGCTTGTCATTTTTATAGGTTTGTTATAAAATAGGTATAGATTAAAATTTAGGAGGTAAGCCCCATGATAAAGGTAGGCATCAATGGTTTTGGCCGTATTGGCCGGTTGGTTTTTCGCGCGGGTCTGGATAACCCCGAGATCGAGTTCGTTGGCATCAACGATCCGTTCATGACCCCCGACTACTGCGCTTATATGCTGCGCTATGACACCATCCACGGCCAGTACAAGGGCGACATCAAGTTCACCGACGATGCGATCATCGTCAACGGCAAAGAGGTCAAGTTCTATGCGGAGAAGGATCCCGTCAACATCCCCTGGGCTGCTTGCGGCGCTGAGTATGTTGTGGAGTCCACCGGCGTGTTCACCACCATGGAGAAAGCTGAGGCCCATCTGAAGGCTGGCGCGAAGAAGGTTGTCATCTCCGCTCCCTCCAAGGATGCCCCGATGTTTGTTATGGGCGTGAACCAGGACAAGTACACCAAAGATATGGACATCGTTTCCAACGCGTCCTGCACCACCAACTGCCTGGCGCCTCTGGCGAAGGTGATCAACGACAAGTTCGGCATTGTCGACGGCCTGATGACCACCGTTCACTCCACCACCGGCACCCAGAAGACCGTCGATGGTCCTTCCAAGAAGGACTGGAGAGGCGGCCGTGCTGCTGCGGGCAACATCATTCCCTCCAGCACTGGCGCTGCGAAAGCGGTCGGCAAGGTCATCCCCGAGCTCAACGGCAAGCTCACCGGTATGTCTTTCCGCGTTCCCACCCTGGATGTTTCTGTTGTTGACCTGACCGTCAACCTGGCGAAATCGGCCACCTACGACGAGATCTGCGCCGCTGTCAAAGAGGCTTCTGAGGGCGAGCTCAAGGGCATCCTGGGCTACACCGAGGATTCTGTGGTTTCCAGCGACTTCATCCACGACGAGCACACCTCCATCTTCGATGCGAAGGCTGGTATCGCTCTGACCGATAAGTTCGTCAAACTCGTTTCCTGGTACGACAACGAGTGGGGCTACAGCAACAAGGTCCTGATGCTCATCCAGCACATGGATTCTGTGAAATAAGTAAAACTGAGCTTTTGGGATGCGGGCGCTGGCCCTATTCCCAACAAAGCCGGTTCCTTGGTCGAAGCGCTGTTGGCGCATCGATAGGGAAAATAACCGTACAAAAGGCACCCCTTTCTCGGTAAGAGAAGGGGGCGCCTTTTTGTCGGTTTATCAGAGCGGTTGTTTCGGCGGAACCAGTGCTGGGATGGGCGTCAGCGGCAGAAATGTACGATGTACGATTCCAACGCCTTCTGAATGACTTCAACCGCGCGGTCGGCGTGCTCCACCTCGTTAACCGCGGTTTCCTTGTTTTCCAGCGCTTTGTACACCTGGAAAAAATGGGTCATCTCGTCAAAGATGTGGCGCGGCAGGTCGTCGATATCGCGATAATTGTTATAGGTCGGGTCCTCGAACGGAATCGCCACAATCTTTTCGTCGTTGCGGCCGTTGTCGATCATGGTGATCACCCCGATGGGATAACACCGCACCAGGGTGAGCGGGTCGATCGGCTCACTGCATAAAACCAGCACATCCAGCGGGTCGAGGTCGTCGCCGTAGGTGCGGGGGATAAAGCCGTAGTTGGAGGGATAATGGGTGGAGGTGTAGAGGATGCGGTCCAGCCGGATGAGGCCGGTATCCTTGTCCAGCTCATATTTCTTTTTGCTCCCCTTGGGGATTTCGATGACCGCCATAAAATCCTTGGGGGTGATGCGTTTGGGGCTGATGTCGTGCCAGATATTCATGGTATTATTCCGCCTTCCTGAGCGCCGCGGGCGCCTAATTTTCATGATAGGTGTGGGTTCCTCCGGCGCGTCAGGCGGGGAAGACCTCTTTCAATAGGGTGTATGCCTTCTCCTCGGTGAATACGCCCGGGGAGGTCGCAAAGTTTGCTGTGGGCGCGCAGCGGTGGGCCACTTCGCGCAGTTGTTCGTCGGTGAGATGCGGCAGCGGGGCGTCCAGCAGCTCGCCGATCAGCGCCGAGACACTGCTTCCGCCGTAGCCCAGGCTGGCGAACAGATGGGCGTACTTCTCAAAACAGTGTGCCTTGGCTTCGCGCAAAAATGCACGCAGATAGACAGCGCACGCCTGCCCGTGCGGAATCTGGTGTTCCTCCGAGAGAAAATACCCCAGCGGATGGCAAAAGCCCGTCCCGGTCGTGCTGATGGTCACGCCGGCGTAGAGCGATCCGTAGAGCAGCCGCTCCCGCACCGCATAGGGGATATCCCCATTGTTGGGCCGCTTGTGGACAGCGCGCAGCGCATCCACCAGCAGCGATACCGCCCGCGCTGCAAATAGATCCGAGAGATCGGTCGCTTTGGAGGAGAAATACCCCTCGATGGCGTGGCAGAGGGCGTCCAATGCGGTGCTGATGGTGATGCCGTAGGGGAGCGCCTCGGTGTAGTGCGGGTCGGCAAAGGCGCAGACCGCAAAGGTGCGGTGGCCGGTGTGGTCGCAAAACGATTTCTTGCGGCCGGTCTCGTCCACGGTGAGCACCGAGTAGGGGGTCACTTCGCTGCCGGTTCCGGCGGTGGTACCGATCAGTACAAAGGGCAGGGCGCAATCGGGGAGTTTGCCGTACAGCTCGGTCCCGTGCACCAGCCCGGTGGCGAAAAAGGCTGCGGCCTTGGTCGCGTCGAGCGGGGAGCCGCCTCCGATCCCGATGAGAAAGTCCGCGCCAAATGCCTGAGCGCGGCGGCCGGCCTCCTCGCAGGAGGAGAGCAGCGGGTTGGGGCCGATGCCGTCGAACACCTCGTAGGTTACGCCCTGTTCGGTCAATGCTGCGGTGCAGTCGTCCAACGCGCCGCTGAGCTTGGCGCTGTGCCGCCCGGTGATGATCAGACAGCGGCGGCCCAGGGCGGAAAAAACTGCGCCGCCCTTTCGCACACAGCCCGCACCGCTGATGACGCGCGTGGGCAGAAAAAAGTTGAAATCCATGGGGCACCTCCAATGTGGTAATCAATCCGGTTGTCCTGTCTTCATTATAGACATTTATCATAGTCAAGGCAAGCCGCTTTGCAAAAAAATCGAAGGAAATTCGGATTACAATGAGAAATTCTACACAAAAAAGAGGAAAATCAGTCGAAAATAATGATAAAAAATTATCGGTCAACTTCTGTTGTTTCCCGAATATCCATCCAGAGAATTGCGGTAGGCAAAGACGCAGTAGCGCGCGTGGGACTGGATGCGCTGCCGCGCCAGCGTGATATGCCGTGACACGGTGGAGCAGTCCAACCCCAGCTCGCCGGCGATCTCGGTGACGGTGCGGCCCTCGTAGTAGCGCTTGGTGAAGCACTGCCGCTGGCGTTCGGTGAGTTCGTGGTCCACTGCATAGCGGGTGGCGCGCAGCAGCGCGGTGAGAAATTGGCGGTTGGTGTTGTCCTCATCCGCTTGGACGCACACCTGTGCGGAGATGCTGTCGATATCCTCCACCAGAAAGACGCGCTTGCTTCTCGGCCTCAGCATAGCACACCCTCCCGCTCCTCCTGCTGGCGGCGCACAAGTTCCATGCGCACCAGCATCACATCGTACAGCTCCTCCTGCATCACGGCCAAGCGGCGCTTGAGCAGATCCCGCTCGGCGAAGGGAAGCCGTTTGATATCCTGGCGCATACTTGTGACCCGTCCGCGAAGCAGATCCTCCGTGCGGGTGTATTCCTCGATCATGGCGTTGTAGTTCAAATTTTGCACTCTCCCTTCCAATACACGTTTTGTGTTTTTAGACCTCTCAGGGCGGATGTATAAAACATATGTTCTAATAATCTGCCCCCCTTGCCGAGTGGAAACAAGGGGGCCTTAACTTCAAGACTAGCACAGGAATGGGAAACTGTCAATGTGAACGAGGAAAATTATTCCAAAAATTTTTCTTGACATTTCTACACAAATTGTGTAATCTATAAGAAAGGAGATGAGCTGATTTGTTGGGTGTGCGACTGAAGGAGTTGCGGAAGATCAGGGGGATGAGCCAGGCGCAGCTGGCGCATGAAATCGGTGTTTCCCCCAGCGCTATCGGCATGTATGAGCAAGGGCGTCGGGAGCCGGACCACGAAACGCTCGGAAAGCTGTGCGCGGTGTTCCATGTCTCGAGCGATTTCCTGCTCGGGTCGGGCGGGGAAAGCCAGCAGCACGACCTGGATGAGATCATCGAGAGCGTGCGCGAGGCGATTTTACAGCCTGAGGGGCTGATGTTCAACGGCGTGCTGCTCGATCCGGCGGATAGTGAGAAGATCGTCGACGCCATCCGGTTGGGCATCGGCATCGTGCTGGGCCAAAAGAATATGAAACAAAACGGAGGAAGAAGCTGAGTGTCGGACATCTTCAGGACCGTCGGCGGGCTAATCAGGCAATATGGAACCAACGACCCGTTTGCGCTGAGCGAGGCGCTTGGAATCGGAGTGCTTTTTTGTGACCTGCCGGTGGATGTCAAAGGGTTTTATCTGTCTCTGAGAGGCAGACAGATGGTTTTTATCAATCAGGAGCTGGAGGAAAACGAGGCGAGAGTCACCTGCGGGCACGAGTTGGGCCACGCGGTGTTGCATCGCGACTACAACAGCGTGTATCTGCGCGCCCACACGCAGCAGTTCAACGGTCGGCGCTATGAACTGGAAGCGGACCTCTTCTGTGCCTGCTTGTTGATGGAGGAGCCGCAGACGGGGGACGAGGCGATCACATTGGAGGATATCGCGCGCCGCACGGGGCTGCCGGAGCGGCTGGTGCGGCTGTACTTTGGGTTCCGCGGCAGGGCGGCGCAGGGAACCTGTGAGGAAGGAGCGGGGCAGAGATGAGAAAACGGGCGCTGGTTTTGGCGGGCGGAGGCTCGCGCGGTTCCTATCAGGTCGGGGTGTGGCGCGCGCTGCGCGAGCTCGGATGGGACTTTGACATCGTCACCGGCACCTCGGTGGGCGCGCTCAACGGCGCGCTGGTGGTGCAGGGGGATTACGACGCGGCGGTCCAGATGTGGCAGAGCATCTCGACCACCGACGTGCTCAACATGCAGATCGACGACAAGATCGACGGCCTGCGTGACTTCAACAGCAAGCTGGCGCTGTTCCTTTCGGAGATGGCAAAGAACGGCGGGGCGGATCCGCGCCCGCTGGAGGAGATTTTGCGCCGCTGCGTGGATGAAGAACGCATCCGGAATTCGCCGCTCGACTTTGCAATCGTCACGGTGGAGTACCCCAGCCTGACCCCGCGCATCATCAGCAAGGATACCCTGCCGCCCGGCGAGCTGGTGGATTACCTGATGGCGAGCGCCGCCTGCTTCCCCGCGATGAAGATGCGGGAGATCGGCGGGGCGAAGTATATCGATGGGGGCTACTACGACAACATGCCGGTCAATCTGGCGATGGAGCGGGGCGCAGAGGAGATCGTCGCGGTCGATCTGGAGGCGATCGGGCGGCAAAAGGCGGTTCACGCCAAGAGCGGGGTCAAGCTGCGCTACGTCCGCAGCCGGTGGGATCTGGGGGTGTTTCTGCTGTTCGATCAGGAGGTGGCCGTGCGCAATATGCAGCTCGGCTACCTCGACGGCCTCAAGGAGTTCGGCAAACTCGAGGGCGAGGCATACGCATTCCGGCCGGGCGAGATCGTTGAGAACGCACGCGAGCTGGGGCGATATTTCGACCTTATCACCATCAAACTGGGGATCACAGTTCAGCCCTGCCACAGGGCGCGGCTTCAGCCCGACCCCAACGCAGCGCTCTGTTTGGCGCGCGCGGTGCGATCCGGCGCGCGCGTGCGCATGACCACCCCGGCGGGTATCACAGCGGCGGCCGAGACAGCGGCGCGCATCTTTGCGCTCCCGCCGCTGGAGGTCTACACCTTCGAGCAGTTCAACACAGCGCTGCGCAGCGAGGCCGATCGGCTCCATGCGGTGGATTTGGAGGAGCTGCGCAGCGATTTAGAGGAGCTGCGCCGACCCAAGGAACTGCTCGCTCTGCTGGAGGGGATCGATCGGCGGCATGTCACAGCGTTCCTCCTCAGCGAGCTGCGCAAGGGGTACGAGCGCGGCGACGAATCCCCCTTGATGCGGGTGATCGGCAGGCTGGCTGCGGATGAATTTATCGCGGCGCTGTACCTCTTGGCACTGGAGATGTCCGGGCGGCCGCAGGAGCCGGATTTGCCGCCGCCGGCTGAATAACCGCGGGCGTTTTATCCCATATTAAGGTTAAATCAACCAATGTGGGAGGAATACGATGGAATTCAAAGGAAGCAAGACGGAAGCCAACCTGATGGCCGCATATGCGGGGGAATCGCAGGCGCGCACAAAATATACCATTTATGCGGAGCTCGCCCGCAAGGACGGATATGAGCAGCTCGCACAGATTTTTGACGAGACCGCAAAAAACGAGAAGGCGCACGCCGAACAGTGGCTGAAATACCTGCACGGCGGCGACTTCAAAAACACCGAGGTAAACCTGACCGACGCCGCGGGCGGCGAACACTACGAGTGGAGCGAAATGTACCCCCAATTTGCCGAGCAGGCGAAGGCCGAGGGCTTCAACGAGATCGCCAATAAGATGCAGCTGGTGGCGGCGATCGAGAAGGAGCACGAAAAGCGCTACCGCGAGCTGATCGAGACTCTCAAAAACGGCGCGGTCTTCCAAAAGGACGACAAGATCGTCTGGATTTGCAGCAACTGCGGCCACGAGCATGTCGGCACCACAGCGCCGCAGATTTGCCCGGTGTGCGGCTACGGCCAGGCGTATTTTCAGGAGAAGGCGAACAACTACTGAGGAACAAAAAAGAGGCGGACCCTTTTAGAACAGGGCCCCGCCTCTTTTACTTTTTGGCTGATTCAGCGCTCCACACCCGGCCGTGCCGCGATGCCCCGGTCATAGGGATGTTTGCGCTTGCAGATTTCCGATACATAGTCCGCCCGATCCAGCAGCCACTGGGGCGGGTTGCGCCCGGTCATCACCAGCTCGAGCGGCTCCGGTTTGTGATCGACCAGCTCGTGCAGCAGCGCCTCGTCGATAAGGCCGCAGCTGAGCGCACCCATCAGCTCATCCAGGATCAGCATATCGCAGCGCCCCTCGCGGGCGAGCTCTAAGGCACAGTGCAGGTAGCGGCTGTGGATCTCGCGGGTCTGATCCAGCTCCTCTGGGTTCATCTGGAAGGTGAACTTGGGACTCATCTGCTCGCGGATGACGGTGATGTTGGGCAGCAGCTCCAGGGAGCGGAGCTCGCCGCTCGTCTGCCCCTTGAGAAACTGCACAATGGCAACCTGCATCCCGTTGCCTGCGGCGCGTAGCGCTAAGCCCATGGCGGCGGTGGTTTTTCCCTTGCCGTCGCCGCAGTAGATGTGGATGAGGCCGGGCTGTCTGTTCATGTAGAATCATTCCTTCCAGCGTGGATTGTTGGTCAATTCCAGGGGTTGTCCTCGGTCGGCTTGGCGGAATCCGGTTGAGTTTCCGCGGCGGCCCCGTCTGTGGATGATGAAAACTCAGTGGGGGAGAGCGGGTAGGGCGGCAGCGGATTCTCCTGCTTTGCCTTTTTGCGCCGGTGCGCCACCAGCAGGCTGATCAGTACCACCAGCAGAACCGCTGCGAGCGGCGCCGCGATCATCACCCAGAGTGGAATCTCGAGCTCCGACTCAGCCGGAGTGGGCTGTCCGCTCGCCGCAGTGGGTGCGGCGCTGTCGGAGCTCGACGGGGTTGGTGCAGCGGAGGAGGACGGCGACGCTTGAGATGACGAGGACTCGGAGGAAGCGGAGGTCGTCACCGTTCCCGTAAAGGTCGGCACCGTCACCGGGGCGGTGCTCTGCGAGGATGTGGCGTCTTCAGCCGCCGGAGCCTTGTAGCGCTCGATCAATTCCGCAATGGTGTAGTAGATGCGCCCGTCGTCCACCCGGTCGAGTTCCTCGCCCTTCAGAGTGAGTTCGCCGGATCTGCCGTAGGAGATGGTGAGGGAGAGGTCGCGGCCGTACAGCGCCTGCAGCACGGCCGATGAGACGTGGTTCCAGTCCCCTGCCTGCACATAGAGAGTATTCCCATCCGCGGCGTTGTCGATGCGGTCCTTCACTTCCATCCAGAATTCGTATTCGGTGTTGGCGGCCGACGGCTGCGCCGATCCTCCGGAATGAGATGCGGAAGGCTTGCGGTTGGTGGGCGTCAGGGTGAATGTTCCAAAGCTGTCCGCGGAGACAAGGACGTAGCGCGCGTTCCCCGCAGGGCTGGTCAGGATGTCGAGATAGGAGGTGGCGGTGCTGCCGTCCCGATCGGAGCGGTGCTCCACACGGGCGTATTTGGCGTCGAATGCGGTGGGGATGGGCAGGCGGAAGGTGACGTTGCGCTGCCGCAGATAGCGGTTGGAGATCACCCATGGCCCCTCCGACGAACCCGCCGGCTGGTAATACGCCTTGGCGTCGAACACCACCGCCGTGATCACCGGCTCCTTTTGTCCGTTTGCCCCCGGCACCTGTGTGGCGCGGAGCTCCTCGATCGCGGGGATGACCGAAACCTGAAGGTCGCCGGCTGCGGGAAGCCCGGTGATCGCCTCCACCAGGCCGCGCGGCGGGGCGGTGGACACCGCTTCGTTCTGTATCATCTCGTTCACCGAGCGCTGCACCAGCTCGCGCAGCGCCTCCGGGACGCCGTCGATCTCGATGCGCGAGACCGCCGGCTTGGCCACCGCGACCAGGCTGCTGTCCGCCGCATCGCTCAGCTCCTGCAAATCCTCGTCCAGGTAGTACGGGTAGACGACCGCCTGGGCGCCGCTGTAGAGGGCGCCGTCCGCATCCGCGTCCTGCACGCGGGGCGCGAATACGGCATCGCCAAAGCGGTAGTAGTTTTCCGAGAGGTCGTATTGGCCGCAGCCCCGGTTCGCCTCGCTGCCCAGCTCAAAGGCGTAGCGGGTATCGAGAAAGCGGTTGTTTTTGCAGGTCAGGCCGCTGCCGGGCATGGCGGAATAGTTGACGCTGATCGCGCGGTTGGCCCCGAGAAACCAGTTGTCCGAAATGACTACCTCGCCGTCCGCGCCGGCTGTCACCGAGATAACCTCGGTGCGCCATCCGCCGGCCTGCTCCGCGCCGATATGGAATTCGTTTCCGGTGATGACGCTGCCGTTGCCCGCGCCGACCACCGGCGCGACACAGAGCATGTCCACGAGGTTGCCGCGGAACAGAATGCGCCCGGAGGCTCCGGTCTCATTCAGCACCAGGTTGAAGCCGTAATCCGCGCCGTCCGCGAGCGTGAAGGTGCAGCCGTCCACTGAGACGGTTGAGCCCGACCCGTTGAGGTAGATCACCCAGGTGCTCCCCTCATCGACGGAAAAATGTAGATCACGGAACGCGATGGTCTGCCCATCGGCTTCGCAGGTGAACAGGGCGCTGCCGGCGATAACCGGCAGATCTTCGCTATCCCCCGTGCCCTCGATGGTCAGGCTGTGCGCGATGGAGAGGGTGCGGCTGGATGCGTACACCTCCCCCGCGGCGAGCAGGATGCGGTCGCCGTCGGCGGAATGCTCCACCGCCTCCTCCAGGGTGGCGTAGGAGGTTTCTTCGCCGCCGTGGATCAGCGTAACCGGCAGGGGCTCCTCCTCGGGAAGCGCTGCCAAAGACACGGGCGTTTCCGCTTGAGCATCTCCCAGCGGCTCGGAGGGCTCAGCGGTGGGGTGGCTGTCCGCCGTGCCGGTTTCACAGGGCCCCTCATGGTCGGGAGCAAGGGTGCAACCCGGCTGGTGGATGGGCGCCGCTTTCTCCGAGGAATCCGGCGCGCTGGAGGAGGACGCCGGTTCGCCCTCGTCCGCATCGCTGCTGGAGGGAGCGCTCTCCTCCTCGGATGAGGTCTCAGAGGAGGAGGGCCCATCTTCGGGGACTTCGCTGCTTTCTGAACTGCCCCCCGCTTCGGAGGTGTCTTCCCCGGACGATGCCTCCGATTCCGAATCGTCCGGCGGCGTTTCCTCTGCGCTGCTGTCCCCATCGGGCTGCTCAAGGTCGGGCGTGCGTTCCTCCACGCCGGGCAAAACCGCGGTGTCGGTGGGGAGGTCCCACTCGGCGAAGACAGAAGCGCCCAAGCAGGCAATTACCACCGCTACCGCGAGAAACGAGGTGAAAGGCCGACAGAATTTCTTTTTCACAGTGTTGTCCCCCTGTATTTCCCGGGTGCGCCCTCTGCCGCACAGCGGGAAAAGAGATGTTGATTGTCCTGATTCGACAAAAACCTAGAATCATTATACCATCTCACCGCGGGGCTTGTAAACCAGCATTTTCCTCTGCCGGTGATATTGTGGCGGGAAAAAATTTTTTAGAAAACCCCCTTTTCAAACGCGAACATATGTGCTATACTCGAAAAAGAACAAATGTTTTAAGACGGAAATATGCGCAGAACATACGTTTAAAAGGAGGACAACCGGTGATGACAATGGAGCTTTTGAAATGGATTGCAGCTAGTATTTGTTTTATGACCGCAGCGGCCAGTGCGTTGGCCTACTGGCTTTTGCCTGCGTCCGAAGCAGAGAAAAAGGCGGCTGCTTGCGCGCAGGAGGAACAGCCCTGCACCGCACAGCCGCAGCTTCGTGTGGTTGAGGGCGGGTGTCAGCCGCCCCGCCACTGTGCATAAATAAAAAATGGTTGCAAAGCAATTATCTTTCCGTGCAGCCGGCCGAGCACGATGATTCCGTTGCCCGCAGCAAATGAAAAGGTCGCGTGGGCGTTTCATAGATATCCTTTGAAATTGATAAAATATTTGATGGCTCGATGTCAAAATGGCGCCGATCTATGCTATACTTATTTTTGAAAATAAAACAGCTTAATCGGAATGTGAGGTGGAACCAATATGAAGATAATAGAAGTTAAGGAAAGAACGGCACTGCTGATAGAACAGCTAACCGAAGTATGGGAAAGGTCTGTAAAGGACACACATCTCTTTTTATCAGAGAGTGAAATAGAAGATATTAAAAAATATGTCCCACAAGCGTTAAAGGGTGTCGTCCATTTGGTTGTTGCGGAGAACGAAAGCGGATGTCCTGTCGCCTTTATGGGCGTGGAAGAACAAAAACTTGAAATGCTGTTTATTGCACCCGAAGAAAGAGGAAAAGGCTTAGGAAAAAAGTTAATCCAATATGGGATTGAAAATTACTCAATCAGGGAATTGGCTGTTAATGAACAAAACCCCCTTGCGAAAGGCTTTTATGAACATATGGGTTTTCGAGGCTATAAAAGGACGGACCATGATGAGCAGGGAAAGCCATATCCACTTTTATATATGAAGTTAAATTGACAAACCCTATTTATCGAGCAGATGCGATAAGGGCATCGCGCCGGAGCTGGCGAAACGGTATGGCGTGACCGAAAAACCGAAAACCAAATGGAATGGGTTCGCCAGATGAACGCCTGCAAGGCACAGGCAAAGGAAATCGTGAAGCACGATGATATACGAAACGCCCGAACGAAAAATGTTCGGGCGTTTCGTATTCAGCCGGTAGATTGCTTCGCACTTTTCTGCTATACTCTATTTTGCATGATAAAGTGACGAATCGATCTTTGCCGACCAGATAATTTTTGCGAGGAGAGGCGTTCTGTGATGGAAATATTAAAAGCGAAAAAAGCTGATATTGACAGCATCGAAAGGATTTATGAGAATATTCATGACGAGGAAGAAAAAGGATTGACTATAACTGGATGGATTCGTAATGTTTATCCTACCAGAAAAACAGCGGAAGATGCTTTGAACAGAGACGATTTGTTTGTTATGGTGGATGAAAGTAAAATGGTAGCAGTAGCGATAATCAATCAAATTCAAGTTGATGAATATAAATATGCAACATGGAAACATAACGCGAGTGACAATGAAATCATGGTGCTTCATGGCTTGGCAGTTGACCCATTTGAAAAGAAGAAAGGTTATGGAAAAGCTTTCGTAGCATTTTATGAGGATTATGCAAAACAGCATGGCTGTGTCGCATTGCGTATGGATACGAATGTGTTAAATACAAGAGCACGAAAGCTGTATCAAAAGTTGGGATATGAAGAAATAGGTATGATAAAGTGCGTATTTAACGGCATTCCAAATGTTCAGTTAGTATGCCTTGAAAAATATTTAGGATAAGTTTTTTGGAAATGAGAAGAAGCGCATAACACAAATTGTCGCGTAGTGGGGAGTTCAGCATAAATATTATGCGGAAAATGACCCTCCGTGTGGCAGAAACCATACGGAGGGTCAGCTGTTTTACGGATGCCGGTCATTAGCGGAAGGAATTTGGTTCAGCTGCGGCTTATTGGGGCAACAGGCTGGAAAATTCCTTGACCAGGGAGGAGAGCCCGCCGAGCAGGGCGTCCTGCAGTTCGTCGCTGTTGGAAACCACCCAGCTGTCGTCCGACGGCTCCAGGGCGATATCCACAGTTTTGGTGGCGGTCTTGTTACAGTCCTGGATGCACTCCCGCAGGGCGTCCATCAGCTTGGTGTTAAGGCCGTCCCCGCTTTTGCCCAGATTCCCCATGGTGAGCGCGATCGATTTCCCGAGGAAGCTCTGCACCACCGAGCCGAAATCCAGGGTGGTGATCTCCGCCTTTACCGTCGCGTTTTCCCCGTCCATCTCCGACGAAAGCACCTTGCATGAGAGGTCCTTCACTACCGCCTGGGCCAATTCCTTATTTTGCTCGCTGGTGAGGTCGAGCTTCTCGGTTTTGAGCGCCAGATCGCCGCCCAGGTAACCTTTTGCAGTTTCCAGGTCCAGCGCCTTGACCGCTTTGACCAGATTGTTGACCGCCTCCTCAGGCGTTTCCCCCTCAGCCTCAGCCTGTGACGGCGCAGCGCTCGATGAAACCGGCGGGGTGGAAGAAGCGGGTTCCGGGGCCGAAGAGGACGAGGCGGGACGCTTCCATCCGCAGGCGGCTGTGGAAAGCGCAAAAAGCAGCGCCAGGGAACAGATGGCAATTCGTTTCATAGTAACAACCTCCTTTGTATCGCTGGTGCCCCCAGAATAGCATATCTGGGCCGAAAAGTCACCCCGAAAAGCAGGATTGTAACTTTTGGGTAAAAAAATAGTACCGCCACCGCGATTGCAGTGACAGCACCCCTGGTGGACGATAAGGAACTCGAATCCCTGACCCTTCGCACGTCAAGCGAATGCTCTACCAGCTGAGCTAATCGTCCATATATAAAGTTGTCCAAATCGGTGATTCCCCGATGCGACTTTATTATTATACAACGTATTTACAGAAAAATCAAGACAAAGACACAAATTTTTTTTAAAATATTTGCGAAAGCATCATTTTACGGACAGATTGTGCAAAAAAAGCAAGAATCCATCAGCATCTTGCCCAAATCTTTTGACTCATCGGCGGCAGTTTGTATTGTTCCCAAACGGCCGATATGATATAATAACCGCAAAGCGGTTTTATGTCCGCCCTGCGGGCTGGAGCAATGAAATCACCGCTTGCTGTATGCCTGTGCTATCATAGATACAATATATTTAGTGAGGAGAACGATGTGCTTTGGTGATTGTGGGGATCGATCCCGGTTACGCGATTGTGGGCTACGGGGTGTTGGATTACCGCGCGGGACGGTTTGCCACCCTGGGCTACGGCGCGATCGCCACGCAGCCGGGCACGCCGTTTGAGCGGCGGCTCGAGCAAATCTACCGCGAAATGACCCGCGTCCTGCAAAAGTACCGGCCGCAGGCGATGTCGATCGAAAAACTGTTTTTCACCAACAATAAAACCACTGCGATCGACGTCGCGCAGGCACGCGGGGTCATCCTGCTGGCGGCCTGTCAAAACGGGGTGGAGATCCACGAGTACACCCCGATGCAGGTCAAGCAGAGCGTGGTGGGGTACGGCAAGGCCGTCAAATCGCAGGTGCAGGAGATGACCCGCACCATCCTCAAGCTGGACACCATCCCCAAGCCGGACGACACCGCCGATGCGTTGGCTTTGGCCATCTGCCACGGACACTGCGCGGGTTCGCTATTCCGTCTGATTAAATAAAGGAGAAGGCCGATGATTTACCGTTTAAGGGGCAAACTGATCCACACCGCGCCCAACCTCGCGGTGGTGGAGTGCGGCGGTGTGGGTTATGCCTGCAAGACCACTACCTCCACCCTGAGCGCCCTGCCCAAGCAGGGGGGCGAAGCGCAGCTCTACACCTATCTGCACATAACAGACAGCGCCCTCGACCTGTTCGGCTTTGCCACCGAGCTGGAACTGGGCTTCTTTAAAATGATGATTACCGTTTCAGGCGTCGGGCCCAAGGTGGCGCTCGCCATCCTCTCCGACCTCACCCCCGACCGCTTGGCGCTGTGCATCGCGTCGGGCGACCACAAGACCCTCACGCGCTCGCCGGGCGTGGGCAACAAACTTGCCCAGCGCATCGTACTGGAGCTCAAGGATAAGGTGGCTGACGCGGAGTTTGGCCTGTCCGCGCCCGAGGGGATCACCGCCGCCGAGATCGGGTCGGGCAATCTCGCCGAGGCTGCCGCCGCGCTGGAGTCGCTGGGCTATGCGCGCGCCGAGGCTGCGCAGGCGCTGGCCAAGCTGGACCCGGCCCTGCCGGTGGAGGAACTCATCAAGGGCGGCCTCAAAAGGTTGGCCATTGTGCCGTAAAGGGGGAACTGAAGATGAACTACAAATGGATTGCCGTCCTGCTGGCCGCCGCGTTGGCGGCGCTGCCGGGCTGTGCGCGGGAGAGCCGCCCCTCCTCCGCGCCGGAGGAGTCCTCCTCTCAGTCCGAACCGGTTTCATCCGAGCCGGAGGCGCTTTCCTCCTCCAGCAGTACAGCGGACGAGACCCAGGTGCTCCCGCAGACCGCCGACGAGGCGGCCGAGCGGTTTGTTGCGGCACTGCGCGCGGGGGACACCGGCGAGATGGAATTTCTGTCGGCGCGCTACGAGTCCCCGAGCGGGCAGTGCGACTATTGGAAGCAGGTCTCCCTGGGGGAGATCTCCTGCGAGCCGATCCAGTCCGAGGGGATCAGCGGTACCTACCGGCTGACGATGGAGGTGCTCGACGCGGGCCCAACCCTGCTCGCTACCGGCGTCGGCAGCTATGTGATGCGGGTGGGCAGCCTGGGGTACGACCCCATCCCGATGGTGCTCTGCATCGCGCCGGAGGACAGATACATCGATGAGATGCAGCTGATCGAGGACTCCGCCGCGGCGCAGGTGATGCAGGCGCGGGCGTTCGGCTTTTTGTCCCGCCCGTTCGAGACGCCGGACGACCTGACCGACGACCTGGATGTCGAATACCTGATCGCGATGGGCGCGTCGGAGTATCCGGACGGCCTGACGCAGGGGCAGATGGATGAGATGGCCGCGCGCTATTACGGCGCGGAGGAGTTTGTGCGGCAGGAGTCGCGCTTTTACGATCCCCAGGCGCAGCTTTATGTGATGCTGGGGCGCGGGGGCAATATCACCAACGACCGGATTGTGCGCATCGACCACGGCGCGGACGAGACCTTCCTCTATGTCGAAACCTATACCGACCCGGTTCAGGTATGTTTGGAGAGCACCCTGGAATATCATATGAGGGACAACGGCGACGGCACCTGGCAGGTGATCACCCTGCGCGAGGTGGATCCGCTCGCCTGATGAGCGGGGAGGAGGATGCCCGATGCAGCGGGAAAGACCGGATTGCCCGTGCGTGAGAAGGCGCTGCCCGCGGCGCGGGGATTGTGAGAGCTGCCGGGAGCACCACCGCCTTCATCCCAAGTACCCGCCCTACTGCGAGCGGAAAGAGCGGCCGGCCGCGCCCAAACCGGCCGGAGATAAAGGAGATTAGCCGTTTGGATAGCTACGAAATGGATTTTGAAAACCGCATTGTCGCGCCCGACTACGTCCGGGAGGACTCGGACGTGGAGGGTTCGCTGCGCCCCAAGACCCTGTCGGAGTACATCGGGCAGGAGAAGGCCAAGCAGAACCTCTCGGTCTATATCGAGGCTGCGCGGCAGAGGGGGGAGCCGCTCGACCACGTGCTGCTCTACGGTCCGCCGGGCCTGGGTAAGACCACGCTGGCGGGCATCATCGCCAACGAGATGAACGTCAACCTGCGCGTCACATCCGGCCCTGCGATTGAAAAACCGGGCGATTTGGCCGCGCTTCTCACCAATTTAAGCGAAAACGATATACTGTTTATAGATGAAATCCACCGCCTCTCGCGCGCTGTGGAGGAGGTTCTCTACCCCGCCATGGAGGACAACGCGCTCGACATCATCATCGGCAAGGGCCCGAGCGCGCGCAGCATCCGCATCGATCTGCCGCACTTCACGCTGGTGGGCGCCACCACCCGCGCAGGGCAGCTCACCGGCCCGCTGCGCGACCGCTTCGGCGTGATCCTGCGCCTGGAGCTATACACCCCGGAGCAGCTTGCGCACATTGTGCGGCGCAGCGCGGGCATCCTTGGCATCGATTGCGACGAGGAGGGCGCGCACGAGCTGGCGCGCCGCAGCCGCGGAACCCCGCGCATCGCCAACCGCCTGCTCAAGCGGGTGCGCGACTTCGCACAGGTGCTGGGCGACGGGGCGATCCACCGGCAGATTGCGGCCGAGGCGCTGGGCCGCCTGGAGATCGACGAGCTGGGGCTGGATAACATCGACCGCCTGATTTTGGAGACGATGATTAAAAACTACGCCGGCGGGCCGGTGGGCCTGGATACGCTGGCGGCGGCCATCGGCGAGGAATCGGTGACCATCGAGGACGTCTACGAGCCTTATCTGATCCAACTCGGCTTTTTGACGCGCACCCCGCGCGGGCGGTGCGTCACCCTGCCGGGCTATCAGCATATGAACATGCGGCCGAACCCCCAGGTGCGCTCGGCTGTGGAGGAAGGGTTTGAACAGATCGGGATCGAGGATGTGTAACCGGATCGACAGAACATCTTGCCGACAGGCAGAAACAGGGGGATGACAATGGGCAGACTATTTGGAACCGACGGCGTGCGCGGCGTCGCCAACCGGGATTTGAGCGTGCGGCGTGCGCTGGAGGTGGCCGAGGCGGCCGGCATGATTTTAAAACGCGAAAAGGGCGCAAAACCCGTCTTTGTGGTGGGGCGGGATACCCGTATCTCGTCCGCCATGCTGGAAAGCGCAATGGTGGCCGGGCTTTGCGCCGTTGGCGCGGACGTTTTGCTGCTGGGGGTGACGCCCACCCCTGCGGTGGCCTATCTGGTAAAGGCGCTGGGGGCGGATGCGGGCGTGATGCTCACCGCGTCCCACAACCCATATGAATTTAACGGCATCAAGATTTTCAACAGCCAGGGCTTCAAGCTCTCGGATGCGGACGAGGAGGAGATCGAGGCGATCGTCCTCGACCATGCCGAGCCCATCGAATATGCGTCGGGCGGCGATATCGGCCGCGTGACCGATGAACAGTATAAAATCAGCCTGTACACCCAGCATCTGCGCTCCACAGTGGGCGGGGGTTTTGCCGGGCTGCGGGTGGCGCTGGACTGCGCGAACGGCAGCGCCAGCCGCACCGCCGCAGGTGTCTTCACCGGCCTGGGCGCACAGGTCTACATCCTCAACGCCAGCCCCGACGGGGTCAACATCAACGACGGATGCGGCTCGATGCATGTTGATAAGCTGGCCGACTATGTCAAGGCCAACGGGTTCGACCTGGGGCTCGCGTTCGACGGCGACGCCGACCGCTGCCTCGCGGTGGACAGCGAGGGGGATGTGATCGACGGCGATGTGATGATCGCGATCTTCGCCCAGCGCATGAAGGCGGAGGGCCGTTTGCCGGGCGACGCGGTGGTGGGCACCGTGATGAGCAACCTCGGGTTCTTTCGGTTCGCCGAGCAGAACGGCATCCAGGTGCACGCCACCAAGGTGGGCGACCGCTATGTGCTCGAAAAAATGTTGGCCGAAGGGTACCACATCGGCGGCGAGCAGAGCGGGCATGTCATCTTCCTGGAGCACATGACCACCGGCGACGGCCAGCTCTCCGGTTTGCAGCTGCTCGAAGCAATCGCCAAGAGCGGCAAGCCGCTTTGCGAGCTCAAAAAGGTGATGGTGCGCTACCCGCAGGTGCTCAAAAACGTGCGGGTCACCAAGGAGCAGAAGGAACGCCTGCCCGATGCCAAAGCGATCTGGCAGAGCGTGGAGGCCTGTGAGCGGGAGCTCGCGGGCAACGGGCGGGTGCTGCTGCGGCCGTCCGGGACGGAACCGCTCGTCCGCGTGATGGTGGAGGGCGCAGACCTCGCACAGATCGAGGAGATTGCAGGCCGTCTGGCGCGGCAGATCGGGGAGGAGCTATGAGAATCGCGTCCGATTGGAAGGATTATGAGATCATCGACGCCTCAGGCGGCGAAAAATTGGAGCGGTGGGGGGATGTGCTGCTCATCCGCCCCGACCCGCAGATCATCTGGGACACCCCAAAGACCTGCCCCGATTGGAAGCGGGCGGACGCCCGCTATATCCGGTCGTCGGCGGGCGGCGGGGCCTGGGAGGAATACAACCTGCGCAAAAAGCAGTGGAATATCCGATACAAAGGGCTCACCTTTCAGGTGAGCCCCACCGGGTTCAAGCACACCGGCCTGTTCCCCGAACAGGCGGTCAACTGGGACCTGTTTTCCGAGCTGATCCGGGGCGCGGGGCGGTCGGTCAAGGTGCTCAACCTGTTCGCCTACACCGGCGGGGCCACGCTGGCCTGCGCGGCGGCGGGCGCGCAGGTCTGCCATGTGGACGCGGCCAAGGGCATGGTGAATTGGGCGCGGGAGAACGCCCGCCTCTCCGGCCTGGCGGACAAGCCCGTCCGCTGGATTGTGGACGACTGCAAAAAGTTTGTGGAGCGGGAGATCCGGCGCGGCAACCGCTACGACGCAGTGATTATGGACCCGCCCAGCTACGGGCGCGGCCCGGGCGGCGAGGTGTGGAAGCTGGAGGAGGCGGTCTACGGCCTGGTGGACTTGTGCACGCAGGTGCTTTCAGACGACCCGCTGTTCTTCGCGCTCAACTCCTACACCACCGGTCTGCCGGCCTCGGTGATGGAGTATCTGCTGGGGGTCACGGTTGGGCGCCGGTACAAGGGCGAGATTTCCGCCTCGGAAATCGGCCTGCCGGTGCGGGAGAGCGGCGGCTATGCGCTGCCCTGCGGCTCGACCGCGCTGTTCCGCCGCTGAAGCGGCAGGGCTAAAATCATTTGATGAGACGAAAGAGGCTGATAAAAAATGGCAACTGCGGTAGAATATAAACATCAGGGTTACAACTGCGCCGAGGCGATGGTCAAGGCGTGTAACGATCTGCACGATATGAGAATCCCCAGCGAGCTGGCGAGCCCGTTCGGCGGCGGCATGGCCTGCGGGGACACCTGCGGCGCGGTGGTGGGGGCGCTGATGGCCCTGGGCGCGGCGAGAGGCCGCACCGACAGCGCGCAGAAGAACGGCACGCGCGCACCCGCGGCCCAGCTGATGAAGCAGCTTGAGGAGAAGTATGGCTCGCTCGACTGCCGCGACCTCAAGCGGAACCGCGTCTCGTGCGACGCGATCATCGAGGACGCCTACGCGGCGCTGGAGGAACTGCTCCGGCGCGAATGATACCGGCAACCGACAATGACTCCCGCAGGGGAGCATTGATCTTATAACAGTAAGGATAATGACTATGGAACCTATCATCCGCGCAGATCATGTGACCTTCGCATACCCGGGCTACGACGACCAGCCGCCGCGTCCGGTGCTCCGCGGCGTCTCGCTCGAGATCCAGCGGGGCAGTATGGTGGCGGTTCTCGGGCACAACGGCTCGGGAAAATCCACCCTCGCCAAGCAGTTCAACGCTATCCTGCTTCCGCAGGAGGGGGATGTGCTGGTCGAGGGGATGAATACCAAGGAGGAGGACCGCATCTACGACATCCGCCAGACGGTGGGTATGGTGTTCCAGAACCCGGATAACCAGATCGTCGCCACCATCGTGGAGGAGGATGTGGCCTTCGCGCCCGAGAACCTGGGGGTGCCGCCGGAGGAGATTCGCCGGCGGGTGGACGACGCGCTCAAGGCGGTGCATATGTACGATTACCGCCGCCACGCGCCGCACCAACTCTCGGGCGGGCAGAAGCAGCGGGTGGCCATCGCGGGCATCATCGCCATGCGGCCCGACTGCATCGTGTTGGACGAGCCCACCGCCATGCTTGACCCGCACGGCCGCCGTCAGGTGATGAAGGCGGTCAAGGCGCTGGGCGAGCAGTTCGGCATCACCGTGGTGCTCATCACCCATTATATGGACGAGGCCGCCCAGTGCGACCGCGTTGTGGTGATCGACGACGGCCGGATTCTGCTGGATGGTGCGCCAAAAGAGGTGTTCAGCCATGTGCAGGTGCTCAAAGACGTGGGGCTGGATGTGCCGCAGGCCACCCAGCTCGCGTTTGAGCTGAGAAAAGCGGGGTACAACATCCCGCAGGACATCATCTCGGAGGACGAATGCGTCGCGGCCATTGAAAAACTGCTGGAGGAAAACCATGTCCATCATTAAAACGGAACATTTGACTTATACCTATTCCACAGGGACGCCGTTTGAAAAGACGGCGATCGACGACGTCAACCTCGAAATCGAGGAGGGGGAGTTTGTCGGCGTGATCGGCCACACCGGTTCGGGCAAATCCACGCTGATCCAGCACTTCAACGGGCTGGTCAAACCCACCTCGGGCAAGGTGATGATCGACAACGAGGATATCTGGGGCGAGGGCGTGGACATCCGCGCCGTGCGCTTTAAGGCTGGGCTGGTGTTTCAATACCCCGAATACCAGCTTTTTGAGGAGACGGTGTACAAGGACATCGCCTTCGGGCCGAAAAATATGAAGCTGGACGAGGAAGAGATCGACCGGCGGGTGCGCGAGGCCGCGGCGTTTGTCGGCCTCAAAGAGCATCACCTGCAAAAGAGCCCGTTCGAGCTCTCCGGCGGACAGAAGCGCCGGGTGGCCATCGCGGGGGTGCTGGCCATGCGGCCCAAGCTGCTGATTCTGGACGAACCCACCGCCGGCCTCGATCCCAAAGGGCGCGACCGCATCCTGGGGCAGATCAAGGAGTACCACGAGCAGGCGGGGAATACCGTGCTGCTGGTCAGCCACAGTATGGAGGATGTGGCCAAATACTGCGGCAAGCTGCTGGTGATGAACCAGGCCAAGGTGTACATGTACGACACGGTCGAGGCGGTGTTCGCCCATGTGGAGGAAATCCGCGGGATGGGGCTCGCCGTGCCTCAGATTTCGCGCATCTTCATCGAGCTCGCCCGCGCCGGATACCCCGTGCCCAGCAATGTCTACACGGTGGAATCCGCCAAACAGATCCTGCTGGAGACGCTGCGGAAAGGGGGGAGCGCACATGCTTAAGGATATCACGATCGGCCAGTATTTTCCCGGCGATTCCTGTGTGCACCGGCTCGACCCGCGCATGAAGATTGTGCTCACCCTCGCCTATGTGGTGATGCTGTTTTTGGCCCAGGATATGTGGGGGCTGTTGGTGGGGGTGGCGTTTCTCATCATCGCCTACGGCGTATCGCGCATCCCGGCCAAGATGATCCTCAAAAGCCTCAAACCTGTGGTGCCGATCATCCTGTTCACCGCCCTGCTCAACATGTTTTTTATCGAGGGGGACACCCTCTGGTCCTGGTGGATCTTTAAAATTTCGCGCGAGGGCGTCCAGACCGCGGTACTGATGGCGGTGCGCATCATCTGCCTGATCGCGGGCACCTCGCTGCTCACCTACACCACCTCGCCCATCGCGCTCACCGACGGCATCGAGCGGCTGATGAATCCGCTGAAAAAGCTGCGCTTTCCGGTGCACGAGCTGGCGATGATGATGACCATCGCGCTGCGGTTCATCCCCACGCTGATCGAGGAGACCGACAAGATCATGTCCGCGCAGAAAGCGCGCGGCGCGGACCTCGACAACGGCGGGCTGATGCAGCGCGCCAAGGCGCTCATCCCCATCCTGATCCCGCTGTTTGTATCGGCCTTCCGCCGTGCGGACGAGCTGGCGCTCGCGATGGAGTGCCGCTGCTACCGGGGCGGAGACGGACGCACCCGCCTCAAACAGCTTCGGATGCACATGGTGGATTTCTGGGGCGCCGCCTTTGTGGCGCTGTGCGTCGCGGGGGTTGTGGCGATCAATCTGCTGGTTCCCCGGTAAAGCATGTATGACGAACGACAGGGGGAGACGGCTATCCGCAACATCAAATTGATCCTTTGTTACCGGGGCACGGGCTACCTCGGCTTTCAGGTGCAGCCGGGTGGTATTACCATCTGCGAGGCGGTGCAGGACGCGATCGAGCGCATCTTCGGGGTGCGTTACGACGTCAAGGGGTGCTCCCGCACCGATTCGGGTGTGCACGCCAACCGCTACTGCCTCAACTTCCGCACCGACTCCGACTTGCCCACGTGGCGCATCAAGCGGGGGCTCAACGCGGTGTTGCCCGGCGACATCGCAGTGCTGGAGGCGGAGGATGCGCCGGAGGAGTTTCACGCGCGCTACTCCTGTAAGGGCAAGCGCTATGTCTATAAAATCTGGAACAGCGAGGTCAGAAACCCGTTTCTCACGGGACTCACGTACCACTACTTCCGCCCGATCGATCTGGAGCGGGCGCGGCAGGTCTGCGGTTTTTTTGTGGGAAGACACGATTTTGCGGCCTTCTGTGGGTCCAAAAACACCAAGGAGGACACGGTGCGCACCATCTACGCGTGCGATATGCGCCGCTCCGGCGACCTGGTGGAATTTTTTGTGGAGGGCGACGGCTTTCTTTACAATATGGTGCGCATCCTGGTGGGCACGGTGCTCGCAGTCAACGAAAATCGACTGGATGTTCGAGACCTGCCCCGTATGATGGAATTGGGGGTGCGCCGGGTGGAATGCCGGACGATGCCCGCCTGCGGCCTCTATCTGGACGAAGTATTTTATCAGGACCGTTCCGAATAAGGATGTGAATTAGTTTTGGCAGAGCTTTCCGACATCGACAAAATCCGAAAAAAGCGGCGCAGAAAGGTTTTGCTGGGAAGGATTCTGCTGCTGGTGGCGCTCACCCTTCTGGGCGTTGGGCTCTATGCGATCAAGGACGAGGTGTCCACCATCGGCTTCACCGACTACATTCAGGAGCGCATCGCCGGCATGGGCGCGGGCGACGGCTACCCCATGGAGTTCGCCGGCGAGCAGGTGCGCCAGACCGCCCGCGTGGGCGAGCATCTCGCGGTGCTCACCGATTCCAACCTCTATTTATACAATTCCAGCGGCAAGGAAATCCGCAACGTGCAGCATAAATACTCCAACCCGGTGATGAGGGCGTCTGGCCGGCGCGTTTTGATCTACGACCGGGGCGGTAAGCATCTGCGGGTGGAAAACATGCTCCGCACCGTGGCGCAGAAGGAGCTCGATTACCCCATCTACGCTGGGGCGATCTCCTCGCGCGGCGAGGTGGCGGTGGCCACCGGCGCGCAGCGGCGGCTGGGGGAGATGACGGTCTACGACCACATGCTCGCCGACCCGGCCAAATATGTCTGGAAATCGGCGGAAAACTACATCACCGACCTCGAATTCGACCTGGACGGCAAGGGGATCGCGGTCGCCGTGGTCAATGCCCGCGAGGGCGACCTGATCTCGGGGGTGCGGCGGTTCCGGTTCGACAGCGAGGAGGAGGCGGGCCGGCAGGAGTTTGTCGGCGAGCTGATCCATTCGCTCAATGCCGCCCGCGGGGGTCTCACCGTGGTGACCGACCGCCAAACGGCGGTGCTCGGCGCGTCGGGGGAGGTTCTGGAGCGCTACGACTACGGCTATGAGGCGCTGGCCTCGTTCGATCACAGCGAAAACGGCGATACCGCCCTGCTGTTCGGCGACGCGCGCGAAAATAAAAACAGCGCCGTCACCCTGCTGGGGCCGGACGGCAAAAAGCTGTGGGAGACGCAGATATCCTCCCATGCCGACCGGCTGTCGCTGGGCAAGACCCGCGTCTGCCTGATGGTGGACGGCCAGCTGCAGAGCTACGATTACGCGGGCAATGCGCTGGATCCCCAGCCGGTGCCGGGCGAGGTTCTGGCGGCGACGGTGATCGGCCGCGACGCCTACCTGGTGACGCCGGACGCCATCGAGAAGCTCGCGCTGGAATAGCGGCGGTTTGAATTTCTTCCTGTTCTGTGTTATATTGGAAGCGTCGCCGTCGTTATCTATTGAGAGGAAAGCCGGAGGCTTTCCATACAGACCGACAAAAGGAGGATTTCAGCATCCATGGCTTTTGTATACGATCTTTTGGCAATCGCCTTCCTGCTCTATTACATTTATGTTTCTTCCCGGCGCGGGCTTGCCGCCACAGTGGTCAACTTTGCCGGCTATCTGGCGGCGTTGGCTGCGGCGTGGCTGCTCTCCCGCACCATTGCGCCGGTGTTGTTTGAGACTTTCCTGCGCGACGGGCTGGTCACGCGCGTGGAGGACGCGCTGGCGAGCCTGCCCGGCGGGATTGATTTGGGCGAAGCCGCGTCCGACCTGCTGGATGCGCTGCCCGCGTACCTGACCCAGATGTTGGTGATCGGCGGTTACAGCGTAAGCGAGCTGTCCGACCGGCTGGCCGATTATTCCGCCAATGCCGCTGATACCCTGGTGGACGAGGTGTTCGCCCCGGCGCTGACCGGGCTGGTCACCATGATCCTGTTCATGGTGCTGTTCTCGGTGCTGATGGTGCTGGTGCGGTGGCTGACCCGTTGCTTCTACGGGGTCAACCGCGTGCCAATCATCGGGCTGTTCAACTCGTTCGGCGGCGCGGTGGTGGGCCTGTTATCCGGTTTGGTGGGGCTGTATGTCATTATCACCCTGCTCCAATTCATCATGGTAATCACCCAAAACTCGCTGAGCTTTTTGAACCATGAGCTGTTGGAGGATACCTACGTCTACCGCCTGTATCTGCGGTTCAATCCGCTGGACTGCCTTCGAGATCTGGCATAATCTGCTGCAAGGAGTACAAAATATATGAATCTGCCCAATCTGTTGTCCATCTTTCGCATTGTGCTGATTCCGGTATTCAGCTATGTCTACCTCACCGCACAGGAACAGCCCTGGTTTTACATCGCGGCGCTGATCCTGTTGGTCTCGGGCCTCACCGACCTGCTCGACGGCCTGATTGCGCGCAAATTTAACCTGGTCACGCAGCTGGGCAAAATCCTCGATCCGCTGGCCGACAAGCTCACCCAGGCGGCCGCCTGCATCGTGCTGGGTATCCGCAATCCGGGTTTTTGGCTGATCCTGGCCCTGTTTATTGTCAAGGAGCTGTTGATGCTGGCCGCGGGGGTCAAGCTCTACCGCCGCGACCACCGGTTGGACGGCGCCAGATGGTTCGGCAAGCTGTATACGGTGGTGTTTTACGTCATTATGCTGATGATTGTGGCGTTCCCCAACCTAGAATCAACCTGGGTGTTCGGTCTGCTGCTGGTGATGGCCGCATTTATGTTGTTTGCCTTTGTGATGTACATCCCGGTGTTTTTAAGACTCAACCGCAGGGACGATTCCAAGTAGAGTCGACGAATTTTGTGTATTTGACAAATAAACAAAATTTTTGTCATATTCCGTTCACATCGCGGCGGTATACTAAGGTCGAGCCTGAAATACCATTTTACTTTTCGACTCAAATTGCAACATCCAAACAGGAATGAAATGAGGCCCGAGGCGGAACAGGCAGCCCCGGGCCATTGATGATATTAAGAGGTGTAACAGCTGATATGAACAATATGATGTGTAGCAGATGCAAAAAACGGGTGGCCGTGGTCTATATGACCCGCTTGGACGGGGATAAGACCATCAATGAGGGCCTCTGTTTGCAATGCGCAAGGGAGCTTGGCATCAAGCCGATCAACGACCTGGTGGATAAGATGGGCCTGACCGACGAGGACATGGCCCAGATGGACGACCAGCTCCTGGAGATGATTAACCCCGAAGGTGACGACAACTTTGAGATGGGCGGCGCACAGCCGTTTCCGTTTTTGCAGAACTTATTCAGCGGCCAACAGCCCTCTGCGCAGGGCGAGTCCTCCGAGGAGGCGCCGCGCCATAAGGAGCGCCGCCGCGAGATCAAAAAGCCGCAGAAAGAGGAGAAGAAGCGCAAGTATCTCGACCAGTACACCGAGAACCTCACCCGCAAAGCGGCCGACGGCAAGATCGACGAGATCATCGGTCGGGACAACGAAATCGCGCGGGTCATTCAGATACTCAACCGCCGTACCAAGAACAACCCCTGCCTGATCGGCGAACCCGGTGTGGGCAAAACTGCGATTGCCGAGGGCATCGCCCAGCGGATTGTGCGCGGGCAGGTCCCCCCGAAGATGCTCGACAAGGAGCTCCATCTGCTCGACCTCACCGGCCTGATCGCGGGCACCCAGTTCCGCGGCCAGTTTGAGAGCCGCATAAAGGGCCTGGTGGAGGAGGTCAGCGCCGCGGGTAACATCATCCTGTTTATCGATGAGGTGCACAACCTGGTGGGAGCGGGCGACGCCGAAGGCAGCATGAACGCCGCCAACATCCTCAAACCCGCGCTTTCGCGCGGTGAAATCCAGGTGATCGGCGCGACCACCTTTGAGGAATACCGCAAATATATCGAGAAGGATGCCGCGCTCGAACGCCGTTTCCAGCCGGTCACGGTCAACGAACCCACCATCGAGGACACCATTCGCGTGCTCACCGGCGTCAAAGGCTATTACGAGCGGTTCCACCACGTCGCGGTATCCGAGGAGATCGTCCGCCGCGCGGTGCTGATGAGCGAGCGCTACATCAACGACCGCTTCCTGCCCGACAAGGCGATCGATCTGTTGGACGAGGGCTGCTCCTGCGCCGCACTGCGCAACAAGGAGCTGGCCGAGTTCGATACGCTGAACCTCACCTACCACAAAAAGAAGGAAGAGGAGCAGCAGATTGAGCAGCCGGAGGACGGCAATGTGGATTATGAACACCTGGCGCGGGTGCGCGCCGAGCTGATGCGCATCGACAGCCGGATGCACGAACTGGAACCCGCCGCGCTGAACGCGCAGGTCACGCTGGACGACCTTGCGAGCGTGATTGAGAAGTGGACGGGGATCCCCGCGAGCAAGATTGAGGAGAGCGAACTGGAAAAGGTCGCGCGCCTCGAACCGGTGCTCAAAAAGCGGATCATCGGCCAGGACGAAGCGGTCGAGCTGGTCGCGGCGGCGGTGCGCCGTTCCCGCGTGCAGATTTCGGTCAAACGCCGCCCGGCGTCGTTCATCTTTGTGGGGCCCACCGGCGTAGGCAAGACCGAGCTGGTCAAGGTGCTCTCGCAGGAGCTGTTCGATACCACCGATCCGCTCATCCGCCTGGATATGTCGGAGTTCATGGAGAAGCACTCGGTCAGCCGCATCATCGGGTCGCCACCGGGTTATGTCGGTTACGACGAGGCGGGCCAGCTCACCGAGAAGGTGCGCCGCAAACCCTATTCGGTGGTGCTGTTCGATGAGATCGAGAAGGCGCACCCCGATGTGATGAATATTCTGCTGCAAATCCTGGACGAGGGCCGCATCACCGACGCCCATGGCCGGACGGTCAGCTTTGAAAACACGGTCATCGTGATGACCTCCAATGCGGGCAGCGAACGCCGCGAGGGCTCTCTGGGCTTTGAGAAGCGCCCGGGCGACGTGGCGCGCGACAAGGCCTACAAGGCGCTGTCCGAGTTCCTGCGCCCCGAATTTTTGGGCCGCATCGACGAGATTGTGGTGTTCCGCCCGTTGGACCGCGGCGATTACCAGAAGATCGCTGCGCTGATGCTCGGCGAGCTGGTGGAGCCGATGCAGGAGAAGGGCATCCGCTTTGCATGGGACGACAGCGCCCTCCTCTGGATCGCCGACAAGGCCTACGGTCAGAAGAGCGGCGCGCGCGACCTGCGTCGGGTGATCCGAAAATCGGTCGAGGACCGCATTTGCAGCCTGCTGGTCAACTGCCTGGACAATCCGCCCGTGGGAATCCTGGCGACCGCCGCAGACGATGCGCTGGCGCTGCGCGTGATCGACAGCGACGGCAACTCGTTTGACGCCGACTGCCTGGTTGGCGTGTCCAAAGTGGAAGAATAACCCCTCGATTGGTCAAGAGGCCGGTGCCTGGCCGCGTTTTGCGGCTCGGTACCGGCCTCTTTTGCGCTATTTGGCGGGCGTTGCCTCTGCACCGCTGTCGCTGGGTACCCAGCGGACCAGAATTTCGGTCACGGATTCCTCCATGTTGCTGCTCAGCGTCTCATTGAGCCCGCGCTCGTAGGCGTAGCCGGCCAGATGAAGGCTGAGGTTTAAGGCGTGATCTCGCAGCTTCTGGTACGCCAAGGGCAGGCGGTCCCAGTTCCCCTTGACGACAATGCGCAGATAATCGCCGGCGGGCCGCACAAACAACCGCTCGCCCTCGCCCGAAACCGGCTTCATATAGAACCGGTCGTAATCTTCAAACCGGCCGGCCATGACCTTTTCGCTGTGGAGCATGATGCCGTATTCGTGGTTGAATAGCCGGTAACGGCGCTCCTGCTGCAGGAGTTGACCCATCGCGAGATAGAAGTTTTCGTCCATGTCCCCGACGATCTGTTCGCTCAGGACAAAGGTTTCCTCTTCGCAGAAGACCGATTCGATCCGGTTTAAGGTCACCGTTTTGGAGAGGGAGGAGAGCTTCTGTTTTGCCTTCAGCAGCCGTTTCATGCTCCGCAGATGCTCAATTTTTGCATCGATATCCGCAATTTTGTCGGACAGGATGCCCTCTATGGCGCCCGCGCCGCAGTGGATCGCCGCCTGCGTCTGCTCGATGGACATCCCCAGTTCGCGAAAGGCCAGGATCAGCTCCAGGTCGGGCATCTGATCCAGTGTGTAGTACCGATAACCGTTTTCGCCCTTGACAGCGGGAGAAAACAGGCCGATTTGATCATAATAATGGAGGGTTCGCTTGTTGATGCCGTGCAGCCCGGCGAGCTGCCCCACGGTCAGGCGCCGGTTCAGATTGTTCACAAAGTCACCCCTTGACATTACAGTTACTGTAAGGTTTATGATACCATATAGCGCCGAAAAAAATCAAGAAAAGAAGGAGAGAGCGCCTATGACAAATCGTTTGGACAGGGACTTCAGCGCGCTGGCGCTGTTTCGATACACGCTTCCCAGCATTTTGAGTTTGCTGTTTATGTCCCTCTATCAGATGGTGGACGCCATCTTTATCTCCAATTTTGTCGGAGAAAACGCCCTGGCGTCGATGAATATCGTCTACCCGGTCATCAGCGTGATGCTGGCCATCACCCTGATGCTCACCACCGGTGGCAGCGCGATTGTGGCAAGAAAGATGGGGGAGGGGAAGGAGCAGGAAGCGAAGGAGGATTTCACCGTCATTATGTTGACGGCGGCGGTCCTGGCTGCGGTCTTATCCCTCCTGAGTATGCTGTTTATGCAGCCGCTCCTCCGCTTTTTGGGGGCCACCCCCGCCCTGTACGACGACTGCCTCGGCTATTTGGGCACATTGATTCCGTTCATGCCCATGGCGGCGCTTCAAATCGTGTTTTCCACCTTTTTGATCACCGCCGGCAGGCCGGGCCTGGGCTTTTTCCTGACCGCGGTTTCCGGCGTCAGCAACATTATCCTGGATTATGTGCTGATGGTACCGCTTGATATGGGGATTGAAGGCTCTGCTTGGGGGACGGTCGCCGGCTATCTGATCGCCTCGGTGCCGGCCCTGCTGTATTTTTCGTTTCAAAGGCGGGGGAGCCTGTACTTTGTCCGTCCCAAGTTCCGGGCCAGGATGCTGGGCTTCTCCTGCTTCAACGGCTCGTCGGAGATGGTCAGCAACCTGTCCGTCTCGGTGACCACGCTCCTGTTTAATAAGCTGGCGCTGCATTATATGGAGGAGGCGGGCGTCACCGCCGTCACGGTGGTCCTTTACGCGCAGTTCCTGCTGACCGCCGTGTTTATGGGATTCATCGGCGGAGCGGCCCCCATCATCAGCTTTAATTTGGGCAGCGGAAACCAAAAGAGGCAGGCGACGCTTTTCCGCCACTGCACCTTCACCGTACTGCTGATGACCGCGGTGGTGGTGGTCGCATCCTACCTGCTGGCGCGGCCGATCGTATCTGTCTACATCCGGCAGAGCAGCGATATCTTCCCGCTTGCGCTGCACGGTTTCCTGTTGTTTGCTGTGAGCTACCTGTTTGCAGGCTTTAACATCTACGCTTCGGGGCTGTTCACCGCCTTGCACAACGGCAAGGTTTCTGCGATCATCTCCGTGTTGCGCACGTTTGTGCTCCTGGTGCTTTCGCTGCTACTGTTGCCGCGGTTTATCGGCGCGGACGGCATCTGGTTGGCGGTTCCCGTGGCGGAGTTTCTGGCCTGCCTGGTCTCCGTAGGTTATCTGATCGGGTACCGCAAGCAGTATCATTTCACCTTTGGCCTGCGTAAGAAAACAGAGCTGGATGCATAGAACTCATCCTGATTCACAAAAAATACGGGATTTGCCCGGATTCAGGTGGAGTTTCAGTAGAATTTATGGTATCCTGAGAGGGGAAGCCGCCGTATTGTCTGGCGACTTCCCCTTAATTTCATCTGTAGGTGATCCCATGAAAAAGTTCTTGTTTCCGCTGGGTATGTGGCTCCTGTTTGAAGCCATCGCAGTCGTCCTCTGGCTGACGTTGGACCAGGTGTTTTACCTGTTCAATTTTTCATACATAGGCACCTGCCTCGCGCTCGGGATTTTCTTTTATACCCAAAAGGTAAAGCACGCCAGGAACATGGTACAATTCGCGGTCGGCCTGTATATGCTGGTCTACCTCGGGCTTCTCTCGAATGAAAATATGCAGATCGAAGGGTTCTGGTACTATCTGTTCCTTGGCGTTTTTGAGGCTGCCGTCATCCATTACGCAGTGGCAAAGATTTTTGGCCCGCTGCTGTTTGGGCGCGGCTGGTGCGGGTACGCCTGCTGGACAGCGATGGTTTTGGACCTGTTGCCCTACAAGCGGCCTGAGCACCCCAGAAGGGGGTTCGGGTTCCTCCGATACGTCACATTTTTGGCGTCTTTGCTGTTTGTCGGCGGAATGTTCCTGCTGCGCATCCCCGGGATGGACCGGATCATGTTCTGGAGTTTCCTCATCGGAAATGTCCTTTACTATGCGGCCGGGGCCGCGCTGGCATTTGCGCTCCACGACAACCGCGCGTTTTGTAAATACCTCTGCCCTGTGGCCGTATTCCTGAAGCCCGCGAGCTATTTTTCCCTGCTGCGGGTAAAGGTTGACCGGGGGAAGTGCGTTTCCTGTGGAAAATGCAAAGAGTCCTGCCCGATGGATGTGGATATGACGGACAATTCGCGCCGCCGCAGGTACGGGACGGAATGTATCCTCTGCTTCCGGTGTATCGACAATTGCCCCAAAAAAGCGCTTCACCTATGACGGATCCGCCAGGGCATTTTGGTTAAAAGGCTGTCCGGCCGCTCAAACTAGAAAAAACAGTTTGAGGGGGCGGCTGGATGAAAAACCGGATGGTTCCATCCAAAGCGGCGAAAATTGTGCTCGGCTGCTGCCTGGCGCTGGTGCTGGCGCGCAGCTTTGGGCTCGACCACAGCACGTCGGTGGTCACCATTACGCTGCTGAGCGTCCAAAATACCCGGCGAGACACCCTACAGGTCGCAGCGCGGCGCCTGTGTGCCTTTGGCGCTTCACTGCTTATCTCCAGTGTGATCTTCCGGTGGATGGGGCACACCATCCCGGCGTTGGGGTTGTTCCTGTTGGTGTTCACTTTGGCCTGCCAGCAGTTTGGGCTGCTCGACGGCCTCTCGATGAGTACCGTGCTCACCCTGCACTTTTGGGCGGCTCCTACACTAACTGCGCGGGCGATGTTCAACGAACTGGCCCTGATGCTGTTGGGCATTGCGATGGGGGTGCTGATGAACGCCTATATGCCGCGTCTTATCCGGGAAATCCGGGAGGACCAGCGCCGAATCGACGGCGCGATGGGGCGCCTGCTGGAGGAGATTGCGCGTCTCGTCTTGCTTGAAGGGGATCGCGACCGGGCTGAAGAGCAGCTTCAGGAGCTCAGCGGCGCGCTGGAGCAGTCGATTGCGCGCGTCAGCCAGCAGATGAACAATGTAATTTTTCAGGATCGCAGCTATTACCTGAGCTATATCGAGCTGCGGCGCAAACAGCAGCGCATGCTGCGCCGGATGCTGGAAAATACGGCTCGGCTGAGGAGCGCGCCCCAGCAGTCGAATGATGTGGCGGAATTCCTGAAGCTGATCGCCCAGTCGCTTTCCAGCTACGACAACGCCGGCGAGTTGCTGTTTCAGCTGTATTTGCTGCGCACACATTTTCGTTCCCTCGACCTGCCGGAAACCCGCGAAGAATTTGAAGCGCGGGCGGTGTTGTTTGAATTGGTGAGCGACGTGGAACAATTGCTGTTGGCCAAACAGGAGTTCGCTCAGAGCCTCACCCCCGAACAGATTCGGTTGTTTTGGGAGGAAAGCTCGGGGAGTTTTGTATAATATTTATATGATTATTCTATATGTAATAAACAAAGGGGGCGCACTCGCGGGTACGCCCCCTTGTTGTTTGTAATTTTATTGCGCATTGAGATAGTTGGAAGCGGCGACAGCGGCCACAGCGCCGTCGGACGCCGCGGTGATGATCTGGCGCAGCGGCTTGGAGCGCGTGTCCCCAGCCGCGTACACACCGGGCAGTTGGGTGTTGCAGTCTTCCCCCGCCGCCAGGTAGCCGTTCGCGTCCAGTCCGGCCTCGGCGAACAGTTGGTTGACCGGGATCAGCCCGATGGCAACGAACACCGCCGCCACGTCGAGGGTGCGCTGTCCGTCCTCCAGCCCTGCGGCGCGCACCGAGGTCACCACCTTGTCGCCGAGGATTTCCTCCACCGTGTGCTGGTAGAGGATTTCGATGTTGTCCCGCGCGAGAACCGCGTCTACCATCACCTTTTCGCCGCGGAACTGGTCGCGCCGGTGAATCAGATACACCTTGCGGCAGAGGTTGGAGAGAAAGAGCGCATCCTCGAGCGCAGTATTGCCGCCTCCCACCACCGCGACATCTTTGCCTCGGAAGAAGGCGCCGTCGCAGGTGGCGCAGTAGGACACCCCGCGGCCGGTAAATTCGGCCTCGCCGGGACAGCCCAGCTTGCGGCGCTCCACACCGTTGGCGAGAATGACCGCGCGCGCCCGGTACTCCTCGCTGGTGGTGACGACGATCTTTTCCACCGCACCCAACCGGGCTTCGGTGACCTCTTCAAAGCGGATGTCCGCCCCCTGTTTGACCGCTTGGTTGTAGATCAAGGTGGCCAATTCCACGCCGGAGATTTTTTCAATCGAGGGGTAATTCTCCACCTCGCTGGTCAAGGCGATCTGGCCGCCGTACATGCCTTTTTCCAACACGATGGCCGAATGACCCGCGCGGATGGCGTAGACAGCGGCAGTAAGCCCCGCACAGCCTGCACCCACAATCAACAGATCGGTTTTTGTCATCAGCAACCACTCCTTTTGTTTAGCGTGTGCGTAACCAGGCCGAGTATACCCGGCTTGGTTGTGTTCCATCCAAAATATACCACATAGGTGGATATTTGACAACCAATTTCAGGAAAATTTTCTTCAAATGTCGAAAGTTGAGCAGAATATCGAAATTATACAGCATCAAAACGAAATTGAAACCTGCTATAATGATATTGAAAGAAAGCGGCGATCCGGCCGCAAATCGGATATTGAAACGACCCTGCGCAAAAATGGGCAGGGAATTGAATCTTTTGGGCGAAAGGGGAACAATCAGATGACTTCCAGAGAACGAGTATGGGCGGCCATCCACCATCAGCAGCCGGACCGCGTGCCGTTGGATTTGGGGGCGACCAGCCAGACCGGAATCAACGCCTCCACTTTGTACCGGCTGCGCGCAGCTTTGGGCCTGCCCGAGAAGCCGATCGAAATTTCCGAGATATTCCAGATGTTGGGCGCTGTGGACGAGGATCTGCGGCAGCTTGTCGGCGCGGATGCCGTCGGCATCAACGGACCTGGCGATATGTTCGGCGGGCGGAACACCGCCTGCAACAAACCGTTTGTAATGAGCGACGGAACCCCCACGCTGGTGGGCGACAGCATTGAGCTGGAGCAGTTGGACGACGGGTCGGTGGTGGCTTATCCGCAGGGTGATCGCTCGGTTCCTCCGTCGGGTAAAATGCCCGCAGGCGGCAGCTTTTTCGACAATATCGACCGCTCAGGGGAATTCGACGAAGATGACCTGACGCCCGAAGAGGACTTCAGCGAGGCGTTCAGCGTGATGGACGACGACACCGCGCGCTACATAGAAAAGCAGGCGGAGCATTATTATCAGAACACCGATTACGCCTTGGTGGGCAACCTGGGCGGTTTCGGCATCGGCGACTCGGCCATGGTTCCCGGCCCGCATGAGAAACACCCCAAGGGTATTCGCCGGTTTGACGATTGGCTGATGGCGCATATGCTCTACCCCGAATACATCCAGGCTGTGTTTGAGATGCAGACCCAGGTGATGCTCAAAAACCTGGAGATCTACAAGCAGGCGGTGGGCGACAAAATCCAGATTGTGTGGATCAGCGGCACCGATTTCGGCACCCAGAACGGCGGCTTTTTCTCCCCTGACATCTTCCGCGAGCTCTATAAACCCTATTATAAACGGGTCAACGACTGGGTGCACGAGAACACAGAGTGGAAAACCTTCTACCATTCCTGCGGCAGCATCGTCAGCTTCCTCGACGACTTTGTGGAAATGGGCGTGGATATTCTAAACCCCGTGCAGCTTTCAGCCAACGGGATGGACGGCCACATGCTCAAGGAGAAATACGGCGACAAGCTGGTGTTCTGGGGCGGCGGTGTGGATACGCAGAAAACCCTGCCCTATGGCACGCCCGAGGAGGTGCGCCAGCAGGTGCTCGAGCGTCTGGAAATCTTTTCGCCGGGCGGCGGCTATGTGTTCAACACCATCCACAATATCGTGGCGAAAACCCCCGTGGAAAATCTGATCGCCATGTTCCAGGCGGTCCAGGAGTTTAACGGCAGGGCCTAATCCATCGTTTTTCATTTCACTCCTCTTTTATACCTTTTTTCCTTTCGGTATCGGGGCGCAAAAACACCCCGACAGACAAAAAATCTCCGTCGAAAATCAATCCGACGGAGATTTTTTGTCGTTTATTTATGCGCCCAAATAGGCTTTGCGCACCTTGTCGTCCTCCAGAAGCTCCCTGGCATTGCCGCTCATCACCACGTTGCCGGTTTCCAGCACATAGGCGCGGTTGGCAATTGAGAGCGCCATTTTGGCGTTCTGCTCCACCAGCAGGATGGTCATGCCGTCCCGGTTGAGCTGCCCGATGATATGGAAGATTTCCTTGACCAGCAGGGGGGACAGGCCCATCGACGGCTCATCCATCAGCAGGATTTTGGGCTGGGACATCAGCGCGCGGCCGATCGCCAGCATCTGCTGCTCGCCGCCTGACAGAGTGCCGCCCAACTGCTTGGAGCGCTCCCGCAGGCGGGGGAAGTAGTGGAAAATCTTTTCCAGGTCCGCGTCGATCCCAGCCTTGTCCTTGCGGATGTAGGCGCCCATCTCCAAGTTTTCCATCACCGTCATCTCTGAAAAGATGCGCCGCCCCTCCGGCACATGGGCCATGCCGTGCTGCACAATCTTGTGCGGGTCGATCGAGAACAGGTCGAGCCCTTCCAGCGTGACAGTGCCGCTGGTAGCCTTCTTGAGGCCCGAGATGGTGTGCAGCACGGTGGTCTTGCCCGCGCCGTTCGCGCCGATCAGGGAGACGATCTCCCCCTGGTGTACCTCCAGGCTTACCCCGTGGATAGCGTGGATCGCGCCGTAATGAACGTTTAAATTTTCAACCTTCAGCATCGCGGCCTCTCCTTTCTCACTGGTCGTCGGTGCCCAGATAGGCGCCGATGACCTTGGGGTTGTTGGCGATCTCAAATGGGGTGCCGGTGGCGATGATGTGGCCGTAGTCGATCACCACGATGCGTTCGCATACGCTCATCACCAGGCTCATGTCGTGCTCGATCAGCAGCACCGAAATCTGAAACTTTTCGCGGATGGTCTGGATCGCGTCCATCAACTGGGTGGTTTCGGTGGGGTTCATACCGGCCGCAGGCTCGTCGAGCAGCAGGATTTTCGCCCCGGTCGCCAGCGCGCGGGCGATCTCCAGCTTGCGCTGCTGGCCGTAGGGCAGGTTGGCCGCCACCTGGTCGGCGTAATCCTCCATGTGCATCACCCTGAGCAGATCGAGCGCGCGCCGTTGGGCCGCGGCTTCCTCTTTCCAGTAATTTTTGGTGCGCAGAATGCCGCTCAGGATGGAATATTTCATCGTGTGGTTGAAGGAGACCATCACATTTTCCAGCACCGTAAGTTCCTTGAACAGGCGGATATTTTGGAAGGTGCGGGCGATGCCGGCAGCCACCATCTGGTGAGGCTTTTTGCCAACCATCGGCACGCCGTCCAGATAGATCGCGCCCTCGGTGGGCTGGTACACACCGGTGAGCAGGTTGAAAATGGTCGTCTTGCCAGCGCCGTTGGGCCCAATCAGACCGACCAGCTCGCTTTTGCCGATTTCCAGGTGGAAGTCCTCCACAGCCTTCAGGCCGCCGAAGGCGATGCCGAGGTGCTCCACTTTCAAAACAGATTCCGTCATGCCTTGGTGACCTCCTTTTGTTTGGATTCGCCGCCGGCGGCGGGGGTGTTGGATTTGGGCCGTCTCAGCTTGCTTAACAGATGGGTCAGCGAGAATTCGTAGTTGCCGAACAGGCCGGAGGGCTTAAAGATCATCACGATGATGAGGGCCAGCGAATAGATGACCATGCGGTACTCCGAGAAGCTGCGCAGCGCTTCGGGCAGGATGGTGAGGCCGGTGGCGGCCACAATCGAGCCGGTGAGGGAACCGAGGCCGCCCAGTACGACGATCACGAGGATGTCGATGGATTTGAGAAAGTTAAAGGTTTTAGCGCCGAGCACCGCCATCTGCTGCGCATAGATCGCGCCTGCGATGCCTGCGAAAAATGCGGACATGGTGAATGCCATCACCTTGTAATAGGTGTTGGAGATGCCGCACGCCTCCGAGGCGATGTCGTCCTCGCGGATCGCCTTGATCGCGCGGCCGTGGCGGGAGCGGACGAAGGCGAACAGGATTGCAATGATCAAAGCGGTGAGCCAGAACACCACGTCGAAGCTGGCCAGCCGCGGGATGCCCGAAAGGCCCTGCGCGCCGCCGGTAAATTTGACGTTTTCGATGATGACGCGGATGATCTCGCCAAAGCCCAGGGTGATGATGGCGAGGTAATCGCCCTTGAGGCGCAGCGCCGGGATCCCCACGATCAGGCCGAAAAACGCGGCAACCACGCCGGCCAGCAGCAGGGACAGCAGGAAATAGCCGTACCCCGCGGGGGTAATGCCGTCCGGGGTGGAAAGCACCACGCCGCTATCCTTGGCGTGTTTGACCAGCAGCGCGGCGGAGTACGCGCCCACCGACATAAACCCGGCGTGGCCCAGCGCAATTTGGCCGAGCAGGCCGGTGGTCAGGGTCAGGGACGCGGCGAGGATGATGTTGATCATCACGGTCATACACACACCCGCGACGTAGCTGTTGATGATCCCCGCGGACATCAACCCTTTCAGCAAAAGAAACACCAGCACCACGGCGATCAGATTGATCACATAGGAGCGGTAGGCTGTTTTTTGGTTCACATAAAGTTTCATCTGTCCGTCACCTCCTACACTTTCTCACCGATATTTTTGCCCAGGATGCCGGTCGGCTTCACCAGCAGCACGATAATCAGGATACCGAACACCACCGCATCCGCGAGCTGAGAGGATATGTACGCTTTGGTGAGGCTCTCCACCAGACCGATCACAAAACCGCCCAGCATCGCGCCCGGAATGATGCCGATGCCGCCGAGCACCGCGGCGATGAACGCCTTAAGGCCGAGCATTGAACCCATATAGGGGTTGACCTGCGGATAGGCCGAACAGTACATCACGGCCGCGATGGCCGCAAGGCCTGAACCGATGGCGAAGGTGATGGAGATGGTGGTGTTGGAGTTGATGCCCATCAGGATGGAAGCGCCTCCGTCCTCGGATACTGCGCGCATCGCTTTGCCCATCTTGGTCTTTTTGACAAACAGCTGCAACAAAATCATCGAGATCACCGACAGCACGATGGTGATCAAGGTGATCGAGTTGAACTGCACCCCGCCCAGGTTGAAGATCGACTTGTTAAACACCGTGGGGAACGGCTTGGACGAGGAGGAGAAGAGCAACATGCAAAGGTTTTCCAGCAGCAGACTCACCGCGATGGCGGTGATCAGCGCGGTGATGCGGGGGGCGTTGCGCAGCGGCTTGTAGGCCACGCGCTCAGTCACCACGCCGAGCAGGGCGCAGGCCGCCAGCGCCAGCACGATGCACAGCCACGCCGGCACGCCCATGCGTACCAAAAGCGGGACGGAAAAGAGCGATACATACGCGCCCACCATGATAAAATCCCCGTGAGCGAAGTTAATCAGCTTTACAATGCCATAAACCATCGTATAGCCCAATGCTACCAGCGCGTAGATACTGCCGACCTGTATGCCGTTGATGATCTGGTTGATGAATATGACAAAACCGTCCATTTTGGCACCTTACCTTTCCATGCGCAGATTTTGAAAAATTGAATGAACCGGATCTATTTTACACCAATTTTGAAAAAAATACCAGAAAAATGGCGAAGAGAATGAGAAAAAACGACAAGGGGCAGAGCATTTCGCCCCGCCCCCGTCGAAGGAGCCTCTCCCGTAGGAAAGTATCCTGAATGTTACATCTTGCTGTCCAGGGTAACAGCGCCATCCTGCAGCTTGATAATCGCAACCTTTTTGATCGGGTCGCCGTTTTCGTCGAAGGTCATGTCGCCGGTCACGCCGCTGTAGGAAACCGCCTGCAAAGCGCTGGTGATCGCAGCCTTGTCGGTGGAACCTGCGGCTTCGATGGCCTGCTTCATGATGTACAGGGAATCGTAGCCCAGCGCCGCAAACGCATTGGGGACCTCACCGTTGTATTTGCCCTCGTAGTTGGAAACAAAGGTGGCGACCTTCTCGTCGGTATCATCCACAAAGTAGTGGTTGGAGAAGTAGCAGCCGTCCACCACAGCGGTGTTGTCGCCCAGCTGGGCCAGAACGCCGTCCCAGCCGTCAGCGCCCAGCATCGGGCCCTGGAAACCGGCGTCGCGAGCCTGTGCGGTGATCAACGCGAGCTTCTCGTAATAGTCGGGCAGGAACAGGACGTCGGGATTCGCCGCCACCACGTTGGTGAGCTGGGACTTGAAGTCGGTGTCCGCATCGCCGTAAGCCTCGTAGGAGACGACCGTCATGCCCTTGGCTTCGGCGGTGGTTTTAAACGCATCCGCGACGCCCTGAGAGTAGTCGCTTGAGCTGTTGTACATGATCGCAGCACTCTTGGTGCCCAGCTTTTCAGAGGCAAAGGTCGCCATGATCTGGCCCTGGAACGGGTCGAGGAAGCAGGTGCGGAAGATGTTCGAGCCGTTCAGGGTGATGTTGGCGGCGGTGCCGGTCGGGGTCAGCATCGGGGTCCCGTCGGAGGGATCGGCCGCGAGCTGCGCCACGGCGTTGGAGGGCTGGGAGGTAACGTCGCCGATCAGCGCCACAATGCCCTGGCTGAGCAACTTGTTATAGGCGTTGGTGGCCTCGGTCACGTCGCCCTTTTCATCCTCGATCAGCAGTTCGACCTGCTTGCCCAGGATGCCGCCAGCCGCGTTAATCTCCTCTTTGGCCATCTCCAGGCCATTTTTTACGGCGGTGCCGTAGGTGGATACGCTGCCGGTCAGGGGAGCGAGTACACCGATTTTAATGGTATCACCCGTGGGGGCGGGAGCCGCGTCGGAGGCTGCGCTGCCGTCAGCGGGAGCCGAAGAACTGTTGCTGGGGGCAGCGGGGCCGCAACCGGCCATCATGCCGGCGGCCAGCACTGCTGCGAGTGCAAGCGTCAAAAACTTTTTCATGTCTTGGATCCTCCTTATCAATTCAATCAGCCATTCACGCCGGGCTTTTACAGGTTAAACTTTAACAGTTGTACACATTACAGTGCAAAAGCGTGAATACTTGCTTGTATTATATTAGTATTGCAACAAGAAAACAATATCTTTATTGGCTAATCCTCATCTTATTTCCGATCTTTTTTTTAGGGATATTCATAAATTGTACAAAAACTTGACCGAATTTTCACAGTAATCACCGATTTTTTTGCAAATACAGACAAAAAGGCAAGCAGCGTTTTGTGCTGCTTGCCCGAAAAATAGTATTTTTTATTTATTGGCGGCCGGGTCGAAAAATTCCAGATAGGTGGAGATGGCGGCCGCTGCACCCTCGTCGCTCAGCCGGCTGGTGTCGAGCGAGAGCTGATAGTTTTCCGCGCGGCCCCATTTGGTGTCGGCATAGTAGTCGTGGTATGCGGTGCGGCGCTTGTCGATTTTTTGCAGCTCATTTTCCGCGCGGTGCGGGTCCATGCCGTACTGTTCCACGACGCGCCTGAGGCGCGCCTCCCGCGAAGCGTGGATGTATACGCTGACCACATCAGCGCGCCCCGCAAGAATCGAGTCAGCACACCGGCCGACGATGACGCAGGGACCCTTCTGTGCGATATCGCGGATGACCTTGGCCTGGTGGACATAGACCCGGTCGTTGATCGACAGGCCGTTCATGCTGTCAGCCCGGCCCACACCGGCGTACATTCCCAGCGAGAGGGAGTAGAGCAGGCTGCTGGAGACCTGCTCGTCGGCCGAGGCCAACACGGATTCATCCAGGCCGCTCTCCTTGGCGGCGAGCTCAATCAGCTCTTTATCGTAAAAGGGAACGCCCAGTTTTTCCGCAAGCAAGCGGCCGATCGTGCGCCCGCCGCTGCCGTATTGTCGGCTGATAGTAACAATCACAGGGTGTTTCATCACAAATTCTCCATTCTGCCGCTGCGTCCGGCAAGTATTCAAGCGCGGAAGCGCCCGGGCGCAGCCCAAAGCCGGACGCTTTTCTTGATTTTATTTTACCTCATTTTCAAATAAAATCAAGCGATTTCTATGCAATTACAATAAAACAAGCGGTGTAATATATGGTCTGTTCATGCGATTCGACAGAAAAGAGACGGCGTGAGCGGTTGGTGAGATGTCGGTCCCACACTGGACAGGCGCATATTCTAAAAGCATTGGTCAATGATTTGTTCTGAGAGACGTTTGAAGTAGTTGCCCGCCGCGCTCAGCGCCAGCACCAGCAAAATGCGCCGTTCGTTTTCATCAAAGCCGTCGAAGCGTGGCGACGCACACAGCCGCTCCAGCGATTCGGGCAGCTGGTTCCGCAGCTCCCCCTTGAGCTCCAAAAAGCTGGTGTAGAGGTCGGCCAGCGGCATCTGGCTGTCCAGCGCGCCGAACAGGGCCTTGATGTCCTGGATGGACAGGGTCTGCTTGAGGTTGTAGATCATCAACATCTGTAGGATATGGTCGCGGGAATACTTTTTTCCCTTGATGGGCTGCAACAGCCCCTCCTTGCTGTAGTTGTTGATCATCGTTTTGGTCAAGAGCTTGTCCTCTGGGCGGCGGCGGTTGCCGCCCATGCGGCTTTCAAACAGCGTGATGATCTGATCCATATAGAGGTCGATGTCGGGCAGCTCGGCGGGCGCGATGTCCCGGTCGTCCAGCGCCCTTGCGATCCAGTCGTTCCAATCGGACGGTTTCTGTTCCATCATCATTCTCCTCAACGCGGCGGCCACTCAGCCGCTGAAAAATGGGGGAGAGGGCTGTTGTGTGCAGTGCCCATCTCGACAGCTTTTAGTTTACCGCAGAATTGTAAACTTTTCAAGATGAGCTTGCAAACACGACAATATATGATATAATTATTTTATAATATAGTTATTAAAACTACTTTATGCGGAGAAAAGGAGGATGGAGGTATGTCATACTATATGAAAAAGGCCCGGGATCCGATCAGCAGCGCCACCCATCTGTGGGGAGCGATCATTTCGGTGGTGGGGCTGGCGATGCTTTTGACCAAGACCCTCCGTCTGCCCGAATTTTCTTTGATGAAGGTGCTGTCCTCGGCGCTGTTTGGGTTATCGCTGATCGCGCTGTACACGGCGAGCAGCGTCTACCATTTTTCCAATGCGGGGAGTAAAAAGGTCACCGTCCTGCGCAAGCTCGATCACGCCATGATCTATGTGCTGATCGCGGGCACCTATACCCCCGTGATGCTCAACCTGCTGCCCTATCCGCGCAATGTGGCGTTTACCGTGTTCATCTGGGCGTTTGCCGCTGTCGGCATCGTCCTTAAGCTGTGTTGGTTCGGCGCTCCGCGCTGGTTGCAAACCACCCTTTATTTGGTGATGGGATGGGCGATCCTGTTCGACGCCACGGTGTTTGCGCGCATGAGCGCGGGCGCGCTGGCCTGGCTGATTGCGGGCGGCGTGAGCTACACGGCTGGCGGGGTCATCTATATGCTCAAAAAGCCGAACATCTCCGAGCGGTTCGGGTTTCACGAGCTGTTCCACATCTTTGTGCTGATCGGTAGCCTGTGTCATTTCCTGTTGGTGTACCTCTATATCGCGTAACCCCCTAAAAGGATTACCGGTTGCTCGCGGTCAGCGGAGCGGCTGAATATATAAAATAGGGAGCCGGTGCTGAACTTTTCAGTGCCGGCTCTTTTGGCGAAAGTGGCACTATGAAGGTTCAGCAGCCGCTGTCATCGCAAGGATATCATATATTGTGCGTTGAGGGGGACAGGTTACAATCGTGTACGGAAAAATGTATATAGACCCAGAAAATACTGGAATATGGTTTTCGTTTGATTGATAAATAGGACACAGTTGAGTCATTGTTACAGTTTTTGGTCACAAATAGGCAATAAAATTTACACTTACTGGACATCTTTTTGGAACAAAATGTAGACTTTTTTAATTGTTTGATCTATAATAAAACCATAAGTATAAGCCTGAATAGAAGTTAAGATGGCTATTGGAATCCACGTTTGCGTGGTTCACAGATGCCGAATTTGCCGATATTAACTTCCAGGCTGGTGCGCTGGATATCAGCGTAAGCGACGAAATGGGCGGGATGGCGCCGCTCGGAACAAAGACTAGAAAAGCGATGAAAGGATGACTGAGACAATGAAAACCAAGAAGAAACTGTTGGCGCTTGTACTGGCGCTGGCCATGTTGTTCTCCTGCCTGAGCGTGACTGCGCTCGCAGCGACCCGGGATGTGAACCGCCAGTTCGCAGTCACCGGCCCGGATGGAACCAAAACCACCGGAATTATATTCTTCAGCAAGGGTGAGGAGATAACGATCGGTTATACCTGGGGGGTCGATCCCCTCAACAAGACGAAGGAGTGCTGGGTGCTCACCATCAACGGTGTGCCCATCAGCCAGAGATCCGGCCGCTACACCTTTATGAAGGTGGGCGGCGTCAACCTGACCAACGCGTCCGGCGCCACGCTCAGCGACGCTACTGTCCTCTACGAGGGCAGCTATACGGCTGGTACTGCCCCCTCGGTCATCTACGACGACGAGCAGGAATATCTGCCGAGCGCGAATATCTCGATGAACCAGTATTCCTCTACGAGCACCTTCTCCCGCACAATCAGTTTTTCAAAGAATCCCAACGCGCCGTCCGAAACCTCCTATTCGCTGAGCTACAGCAGCGGCGTGACCGACAATTCGGTCAGCGGCGTACCTGCGGCCGGCACCTATAAGGCAGGCGCGACGGTGACCATCCCGGCCGCAGCGCCCACGCGGAGCGGTTACAACTTCTACGGTTGGCTGGATGCCGTCAGCGGCTCCGTCTACAGCGCGGGCCAGTCGTTCTCCATGCCCGACCGCGCGGTGGTGCTCCAGGCCCAGTGGCAGACGCCCACCATCCCAGATGCGAACCGCAACACCAACAAAACCATCACGGTCACCGACCATGACGGCGAAGAGTGGCGGGGAACCTTCTTCTTTGAGAGCACCGAGAGCTTCACGATCGGTTACACCTGGGGGGTTGATCCCCTCAACAAGACGAAGGAATGCTGGGTGCTGACTGTCAACGGCGTGCCGGTCAGCCAGAACTACGGCCAATATGCCTTCTACAAAATCGGCGGCGTCAACCTGCCTGACGCCGAGTATGCCAATATCAACAAGGCCACCATCCTGTACGAGGGGAGCCGGACCGCCGGCGTCGGCCCCGCGGTGATTTATGCCCCGAAGAGCTGTGTCCCCAGTGGAACCCTGACCTATGAAAACAACACCTCCAACTTCTGGCAGGGAATCCAGTTCACCCGCCAGCAGTACTCGGTCACCTTCGCCGCAGGCGCGGAGGACGCTTCGATTGAGGGCCTGCCCGCGGGCGTCAGCTACATCAAGGGCGCAAATGTGCCGATGCCCGAGGCGGAACCCACCCGCAAGGGATACACATTTGCGGGCTGGGAAAGCAGCGCTGATGGCCTGACCTATCAGGCGGGCGACAGCTTTGTGATGCCCAACCAGGCGGTGACTATGACTGCGCAGTGGAGAGCCAAGACGCTGCGTGGCACTGTGACTGCGGGCGGCAATCCGGTGGCGAACCGCACGGTTTCGCTGCGCAACCTGGATACCAATACCTCCTATTCGGTTAAAACCGATGCAGAAGGATATTTTGAATTCGATGGGGATGCGGGTAAATACCGCATCTACGTCGCGGGCAACGCGGATTACAAAGCCTACAGCGCCACCTTCTCTGTTGTATCCGGTACTGTCCACGATATCGCCCTGGAGCTGGTCGAGCCGGTTGTCGATCCTGATCCTGATCCGGACCCGGTTGACCCTGATCCGACGGGGACGTTGAGCGGCACAGTGACTGCGGGCGGCAGCCCGGTGGCGAACCGCACGGTTTCGCTGCGCAATCTGGATACCAACACCCCCTATTCGGCCAAAACCGATGCGAACGGCGTCTATGCGGCTGATCTGCCTGAAGGCAAATACCGCATCTACGTCGCGGGCGACACGAATTACAAAGCTTACAGCGCAACCTTTGACGTAGCTGCAGGTACTGTACACGACATCGCCATGACGGCAAAATAAAGACAGACCGAGCGCCCCTGCTCCGGCGGGGGCGCTTTTTCATCGCGGAGTATGCGGTTTTCGCATATTTTTGGTTATGCAATTTCCGCATAGGATAAACTAGATGGGAGGTGATGTGAGATGTATCCAAGAGTGCGCGACCTGCGGGAGGACCGCGATCTGTCGCAGGGGCAGGTGGCCAAGCTGCTCAACGTCAGCCAGGCCACCTATTCCCGGTACGAGAGCGGTGTGCTGGACATTCCGACCGAGACGCTGCTGAAGCTCGCGGATTACTACGGGGTCACGGTGGATTATATTTTGGGGCGCAGCCAAGCGCCCAACGGATAAGGGAGAGAGCCATGAGAAAACAGTTTATCGATACCGGGGAGATCGTCACCACCCACGGCGTGCGCGGCGAGGTGCGCGTCTATCCGTGGAGCGATACCCCCGACTTTTTGTGCGGATTCGATTCGTTTTATCTCGACGCAAAGGGCGCACGGCGGATGGAGGTCGAGCGCGCGCGGGTGCATAAGAACGTGGTGGTGGTCAAATTCAAGGGGATCGACACCATCGAGGAGGCGGAAAAGCTGCGCGGCAAGACCCTCTATATCGACCGGGACGACTGCGAGCTGGAGGATGGCGAATACTTCATCCAGGATTTGATCGGGCTGCGGGTGCTCGATGCGGACACCGGCGCGTGCTACGGCGAGATTTCGGATGTGAGCCAGACCGGCGCGAACGACGTCTACCACATCCGGGGGGAGGGCGGCCGCGAGCGGCTGATCCCCGCGATCAAGGAGGTGGTGGTGAGCACCGATCCGGACGCCGGCGAGATGCGCATCCGCCCGCTGGAGGGATTGTTCGATGAGGATTGACATCGCAACCCTGTTTCCCGAGATGTGCGAGGCGGTGCTCTCCGAGAGCATCCTGGGCCGCGCGCGGGGCGCAGGGTATATCGAATTATACTGTCACAATATCAGAGACTATTCCGAGGACAAGCACCGCCGCGTGGACGACACGCCGTTCGGCGGCGGCATGGGCATGGTGATGCAGGCCGACCCGATCTACTGCTGTTGGCGGGACGTGTGCGACATTTTGGGCAAACGGCCGCACACCATCTACATGTCCCCGCAGGGCAGGCGCTTCGAGCAAAAGATGGCGCGGGAGTACGCCAAGCGGGACGGCCTGTTTCTGCTGTGCGGCCATTATGAAGGGGTGGATGAGCGGGTGCTCGAGGAGATTGTGGACGAGGAGCTTTCAATCGGGGATTACGTGCTCACCGGCGGGGAATTGCCCGCGCTGGTGGTGGCCGACGCGGTGGCGCGCATGTGCGACGGCGTGCTGGCGAGCGAGGAGTGCTTTGTGGAGGAGAGCCACTACAACGGCCTGTTGGAATATCCGCAGTACACCCGCCCGGCGGTGTGGCACGAAAAGCCGGTGCCCGAGGTGCTGCTCAACGGCCACCACGCCAAAATCAGGCAGTGGCGGCGGGAACAGTCGCTGGAACGCACCTGGAGAAAGCGCCCCGACCTGTTGGAGCGCGCCCCGTTGGATGAGAGCGACCGGCGTTACCTGCTCGATCTGCAAAAGAGGACCGAAACAGAAGATTTTTAATCAAATTTTCTTGATTTTCGGCTTGTTTTATGGTATCCTATTTTCTAGTGCTGTATCTCAAGTTGATGCGGCAACTTTGATTCGAGGTGACAATACATGAAAGATGGCATCCATCCGAAGTATGAGCCCACCACGATCACCTGCGCCTGCGGCAATGTGATCGAGACGAGCTCTACGAAAAAGAATATCAAGGTCGAAATTTGCTCCAAATGCCACCCCTTCTTTACCGGCCGGCAGAAACTGGTTGATACCGGCGGCCGTGTGGATCGTTTCAAAAAGCGCTTCAATCTGGACAAATAATTTGGACCTTAGAAGACGGTTACCAATTAAGGCGGTGCATCGCGGTGCACCGCCTTTGTTGTGATTACAGGGCGAAAATTGTCGCACGGCGCGCGGCTGCCGCGGCGATTTTTGATATTTTTGAGGAGGGAACGACAACATGATGGAGATGATTCTAAAGGTAAACGGGATGATCAACGATTTTGTCTGGGGCCCGGTGATGATCGTGCTACTGATCGGGACAGGGCTCTATTTCACGGTGCGCACGGGCTTCTTCCAGTTCCGCAAGCTGGGCTATGTCTTCAAAAATACGATAGGAACGCTGTTTCAGGGGAAAAAGGAAGTGGCCGAGGGTGCGGTTTCGTCCTTTCAGGCGCTTTCCACCGCGTTGGCGGGCACCATCGGCACCGGCAATATCGTCGGCGTGGCCACCGCTATCGGCACGGGCGGCCCCGGCGCGATCTTTTGGATGTGGATTTCAGCGCTGGTCGGCATGATGACCAAGTATTCCGAGGTGGTGCTGTCGGTGCGGTTCCGCGATAAGACCAGCAGGGGCGAGTGGAAGGGCGGACCGATGTATTATATCCAGAACGGCCTGCATCAGAAGTGGCTCGCGGTCATCTTTGCGGTGTTTGCGTTTTTGGCCTCCTTCGGCATCGGCAATATGACGCAGGGCAACTCGATCGCCACCTCGATGAACACGACCTTCGGCGTGCCGCCGCTGGCCACGGGCATTGTGCTGGCGTTGTTGATCGGCTTTGTCATCATCGGCGGCGTCAAGCGCATCGGCGCGATCACCGAAAAGATCGTCCCGTTCATGTCTCTGTTCTACATCGTCTGCGCGGTGGCGGTGCTCGTGATCAACGCCAAAGAGATCCTGCCCGCCTTCGGGCTGATCTTCTCCAGCGCATTCAAACCCTCCGCGGCGTTCGGCGGCTTTTTGGGTGCGGGCGTGATGAAAGCGATCCAGCTGGGCATGGCGCGTGGCATCTTTTCCAACGAGGCGGGCCTCGGTTCCGCCCCGATTGCCCACGCGGCGGCCGACACCGAGCACCCGGTGCAGCAGGGCCTGTGGGGCGTGTTTGAGGTGTTTGCGGATACCATCGTGGTCTGCACCTGCACTGCGCTGGTGCTGCTCACCAGCGGGCAGTGGGCCAGCGGCCTGGAGGGCGCGGACATGACGATGGCCGCCTTTGCGCAGGCGCTGCCGGGCGTCGGCAGCATCATGGTGACGATTGCGCTGTTTTTCTTCGCCTTTTCCACCATGTTGGGCTGGTCCTATTACGGTGAAAAATGCTTTGAATACCTGTTCGGGGAAAAGCGCGTGATGCTCTACCGGCTGTTCTTTGTGCTGGTCGCCGTCGTGGGCACCGTCACCGAGCTCAAGGTGGTCTGGGATATCTCCGACACCCTCAACGGCCTGATGGCGATTCCCAACCTGATCGGCCTGCTGGGCCTTTCGGGCGTGGTATTTAAATTGACCAAGGAATATTTTGCGGCGAACGAGGGCATTCGGGCAAAAATCGAGCCGTAATCCGACACTGATTATTAAGAGGGAGGGAACCCGATGGAACGGGGCTACAAGACGATCTATGAACAGGCGCAGGACGAATTTGTCGAGCGCAAATCCCGTTTTATCGGCTGCATCCGGCCGGTTGCCACCGAGGAGGAGGCGCTCGCAATGATCGCGGAGAAGCGCAGCCAGTACTGGGACGCGACGCACAATGTGTACGCCTACATCCTGCGCGACAACAACATCCGCCGTTGCAGCGACGACGGCGAGCCGCAGGGCACAGCGGGCGTCCCGGTGCTGGACGTGCTGCAAAAGGAGGGCCTCACCGACGTGTGCGTGGTGGTGACCCGCTACTTCGGCGGGATTCTGCTGGGCGCGGGCGGCCTGGTGCGCGCCTATTCGCATGGGGCCAAAATCGCGGTGGATGCGGCGCGGGTGATGCACATGAACCCGTGCGCGGTGCTGGAGCTGGAATTCGATTACGCGCAGTACGGGAAGATCTCCTACATCCTGCCCAAATACAATATCAATACGCTGGACAGCGATTTCGGCGTGGTGGTGCGGCTGCACCTGTTGATCACCCAGGACCGGCTGGATGCCTTCCGGCGAGAGTTGGAGGAGCTGACCGCGGCCACCGTCTATCCGCGGGTGATCGAGGAGAAGTTCGCCGACCTCGCGTGACAACTGAAAAAGGGGCGCTGACAGATGTTTATCAAGGTGAACAGCTTTGGGCTTACCGGCATGGACGCCTACCGCGTGCAGGTGGAGATCGACCTCTCGCGCGGAATGCCGGCCTTTGAGATTGTAGGCCTGCCGGACGCGGCGGTGAAGGAGGCGCGCGACCGGGTGCGCGCCGCGCTGCTCAACGGCGGCTACACCTTCCCGGTGGGGCGGGTGGTGGCCAACCTGGCCCCGGCCAGCCTGCGCAAGGTCGGCTCGCTCTACGACTTGCCGCTGTTTGTCGGCCTGCTTCGGGTGGCCGGTGCGCTTTCCTGCCCGCTGGACGACTGCGCATTTTTGGGGGAGCTCTCCCTTTCGGGCGCGGTCAGCCGGGTGAACGGCGTGCTGCCCATGGTGTTGAAGGCGCGCGAGCAGGGGATTCGTTCCGTCTATGTGCCCGCAGAGAACGCCGCGGAAGGCGCGGTGGCCGAGGGAATCGACGTCTACCCGGTCGCAAACGTGGCGGAGCTCATCGCCCACCTGGAGGGGGAAACGCCGCTGACGCCGACTCGGGCGGAGCCCTTTGTGGAGGGGGTGTCGGCCAGCACCCTGCTTGATTACCGCGATGTGAAGGGGCAAGCCGCGGCCAAGCGCGCGCTCGAGATCGCGGCGGCGGGCGGCCACAACCTGCTGATGATCGGCCCGCCCGGGTCGGGTAAGAGCATGCTCGCCAAGCGCCTGCCCTCCATCCTGCCGCCCCTCACCTTTGAGGAGGCGGTGGAGATCACCAAGATCCACTCGATCGCGGGCCTTCTGCCGCCCGGCGCCTCGTTGGTGAAAACGCGACCCTACCGCCACCCGCACCACACCGTATCCGCGGTGGCATTGTCGGGCGGCACAGCGGTGCCGCGGCCGGGCGAGGTGAGCCTTGCGCACCGCGGGGTGCTGTTCCTCGATGAGTTGCCCGAGTTTTCGCGGCAGGCTATGGAGGTGCTGCGCCAACCGATGGAGGACGGCTGCGTGAGCATCGCGCGCGCCTCGGGCACCTGCACTTACCCCTGCTCGGTCATGTTGGTGGGGGCGATGAACCCCTGCAAGTGCGGCTACTTTGGGCACCCCACCCGGCCGTGCACCTGCAGCCCGTCGTCGGTGGCGCGGTACCTGTCGCGGGTGTCCGGCCCGCTGCTCGACCGCATCGACCTGCATGTGGAGGTGATGCCGGTGGAATTTGAGAAGCTGTCCTCCCAGACGAAGGGGGAGCCCTCCGCCGCCATCCGCGAGCGGGTCTGTCGCGCGCGAGAAATGCAGACGCAGAGGTACGCCGGCCTGGGCATCGGGTGCAACGCGCATATCACCACGGCGATGCTGGGCGACTTCTGCGCCATGACCCCGGCCGCCACAGCGCTTTTGGGGCGGGCGTTCGACGCGATGGGCCTCTCCGCCCGCGCCTACGACCGCATCCTCAAGGTGGCGCGCACCATCGCCGACCTGGACGGCGGGGGAACGATCGACGCGCAGCATGTCGCGGAGGCTGTGCAGTACCGCGCGTTGGATCGGAAATACTGGAACCGCTAGCGGACAGAAGGAGCGAACAGGATGGATTATCAACTCAGGATGGCCCGGGGGCTGGATGCCCTTCCGCAGGCGCGCGCAGTGCGCGAAGCGGTGTTCGTGCAGGAACAGGGCTTTCACAACGAATTTGACGGGATCGACCCGGCAGCGGAGCACGCAGCCCTGTTCGACGGCGCGCGCGCCGTCGCCGTGGGGCGCGCCTACCCCGACCCGGCGGAGCCCGCCTGCTGGCATATCGGGCGCATCTGTGTGCTGCCTGAATACCGGGGGCAGCACCTGGGCGAGCGTATCATGCGCGCCCTGGAGGAGCGGGCCGCCGCGCTGGGCGCGCGGCGGGTACAGCTTTCCGCGCAGGTGCAGGCGGGCGGATTTTATCAAAAGCTGGGCTACAGCGCCCAGGGGGAACCCTATCTGGACGAGCATTGCCCGCATATCCGCATGGAGAAGACGCTGGGTGTGCCCCTGAAGGTACACAAAAAAATGGGCGAATGAGGGGCTTTTTTAGATTAATCCCACGAAGTTGGTCGGGTATCAAAAATTTTATTTTTGAAAGCAGGATTTTTCATCCGAGTTTGGTATAGTATAAATAGACAGAAAAAGGCGGTGATCGGCTTGACAATACGGGAACGCACCGAACAGTGGGAACATGTCGCGCTCTCCGAGCACGCGGCATTCGCAGACTGCACGCGGGGCAGGGCGCGCGCCGAGCGGGAGTGCGATATCCGCACCGCCTACCAGCGCGACCGCGACCGCATCATCCACTGCAACGCCTTCCGCCGCCTGATGCACAAGACGCAGGTGTTTATCTGCCCCGAGGGGGATCACTACCGCACCCGCCTCACCCACACGCTGGAGGTCTCACAGATCGCGCGCACCATGGCGCGCGCGCTGCGTCTCAGCGAGGATCTCACCGAGGCGATTGCCATGGGGCACGACCTGGGGCACACGCCGTTTGGTCACGCAGGGGAAAAGGGGCTCGACGAGATCACCCCGGGCGGCTACCGGCACAACGAACAGAGCGTGCGGGTGGCGCAGCGGCTGGAGCGGGACGGCGCCGGGCTCAACCTGACGGTTGAAGTGTTGGACGGCATCCGCTGCCACAGCTACGGCTGCGGCGACGCGATCACCCAGGAGGGCCGCCTGGTGCGCTTCGCGGACAAGATCGCCTATATGAACCACGACATCGAGGATTCGATCCGCGCCCGCATCATCACCGCGGACGAAATCCCGTTTAACGTCAAGTGTACGCTGGGGCGCAGCAAATCCGAGCGGATCAGCGCCATGGTGGAGTCGATCGTGCGGGGCAGCGGCGATGACATTGTGATGGGCGCGCCCGAGCTGGCCGCCTATCAGGAGCTGCGGGAATTCATGTTCGCGCAGGTCTACAAAAGCGCCATTGTGGCCGATGAGGAGCGCAAGGGCACCGAGCTGGTCAAACGGCTTTACGAATATTTTGTCGCGCACGCGGAGAAGCTCCCCGACGAGTACCGGCAGATCGCCGGGCAGGAGGGGAAGGACCGCGCGGCCTGCGACTACATCTCGGGGATGAGCGACCGCTACGCTATCGCGCTGTACGAGGAGCTGTTCATCCCGCGGTCCTGGACCAAGCCGCCCGTTCCCAGCGGAGCGGGGGATTGATTACAGAAAAACAAAAGGAGGGGAGGAATCCGCTTGATACCGGAACAGTTCATTCAGGAGTTAAAGCTCAATAGCGAGATCGAGTCGGTGATCTCCTCCTACGTGCAGCTCAAGCGGGGCGGGCGCAACCTGGTGGGGCTCTGCCCGTTTCACAACGAAAAGTCTCCCTCCTTCACCGTCTACACCGATTCCCAGTCGTTCTATTGCTTCGGCTGCGGCGCGGGGGGCGACGTGATCAGCTTTATCAAGCGCGCAGAGAACCTCGACTACATCGAGGCGGTCAAATTCCTGGCCGACCGTGCGGGCATGAAGCTGCCGGAGGACAGCTTTGACGACAGCGCCGCCCGGCTGAAGACCCGGATTTTGGAGATCAACCGGCAGAGCGCCCGCTTTTTTTACAGCTGCCTGATCTCGCCGCAGGGCAAACCCGCGCTCGACTACCTGCATGAGCGCGGATTAAACGATAAAACCATCCGCCGCTTCGGGCTGGGCTTTGCCCCCCAGAGCTGGGACGCGCTGACCCGCCACCTGAAGGCGCAGGGCTTCAGCGAGCAGGAGATGCTCGCTGCCAGCGTGGTGGCGCGCGGGCGCAAGGGCGGGGTGTACGACCAGTTCCGCGGCCGGGTGATGTTCCCAATCATCGACATCCGCGGCAACGTCATCGCCTTTGGCGGGCGGGTGATGGAGGGCAGCGGCCCCAAATATCTCAACTCCCCGGATACCCCGGTGTTCAAAAAGAGCCGCAACCTGTTTGCGCTCAACATCGCCAAATCCACCAAGGAGGAGCGGCTGCTGCTGGCCGAGGGGTATATGGACGTGATCGCCCTGCATCAGGCCGGCTTTGAAAATGCGGTCGCCACCCTGGGCACTGCGCTGACCGACGAACAGGCCCGCCTGATGAGCCAGTACGCCAAGCAAATCATCATCGCGTACGACAGCGACGGCCCCGGCCAGACCGCCACTAAGCGGGCGATCAATATTTTCAATGAGATCGGGCTGCAGGTCAAGGTGCTCTCGATGCAGGGCGCGAAGGACCCGGACGAGTTCATCAAAAAGTTTGGACGCGACCGCTTCCGCCTGTTGATCGAGGGCAGCGCCAACGCGCTGGAATTCGAGCTCCAGAAAATCCGCAGTCAGTTCGATCTCTCCACCTCGGACGGCAAGGTGGCGTACCTCAAGGAGTTTGCAAGTTACATCGCGGGCATTAAAAACCCCATCGAGCGGGATGTCTATATTGCGCGCACGGCGGGGGAGCTGGAGGTCGGGCGGGAGGCGATCGCTTCCCAGGTGGATTATATCATCCGCCGCCGCACCCGCGCGAAGGAGAAGAAGGACGCGCGTGAGCTGCGGGTGTTCGCTGCCGGGCCGGCCGACCCGGTCAACCCCGAGCGGGGGAAAGCTCTCAAGGCGGCGCTCGCCGAGGAACGGCTGATCGCGATCCTGCTCAAGAATCCCGATTACTGTTCGTTTATCCGCCAGAGGATCGGCCCGCAGGATTTCGTCACTGAGTTCAACCGCCGCGTGTTCGAGCGGGTCTGCGGGCGCATCGAGAACAACGAGAGTTTGGATCTCGGAATGTTTGGGGACGAATTCGACGACGCGCAGATCAGCCGGATCGCGAGCTTTTTGGCCAAGGCGGACGGCCAGAACTACACCCGGGAGGAAACCGAGGACTATATCAAGGCGATACTGGACCAAAAATTGCAAAAAACAGAAAAGGATGTCGCGCAGATGAACGATGCGAGCTGGAGTCAGTACATATCGGATCTTGCGGCTAAGAAAAAATAGGGGGAATTCGATATCATGGCAGGACAGGACAAGAAGACATTGCTCAAGGACCTGATTGACAGCGGAAAACAAAAGGGCAAACTGAGCACCAAGGAGATCAACGATGTTCTGGAAGAGCTCGACTTCGACGTGGAGCAGGTGGATAAGCTCTACGACACGTTGGAGAGCCAAAACATCGAGATCATCGAGGATTTTACCGCGCCGGTGGATATCGAACTGATCCCCGAGGAGCCGGAGGAGCTGGAAAATTCGCTCGCCTCCGAGGGAATCAACATCGACGACCCGGTGAAGGTTTACCTCAAGGAGATCGGTCGGGTGCCGCTGCTCACCCCGGAGGAGGAGATTGACCTCGCCACCCGCATGGCGGAGGGCGACCCCGCCGCCCGCAAGCGCCTCTCAGAGGCCAACCTGCGCCTGGTGGTGAGCATTGCCAAGCGGTATGTGGGCCGCGGGATGCAGTTCCTCGACCTCATCCAGGAGGGCAACCTGGGCCTCATCAAGGCGGTGGAGAAGTTCGATTACACCAAGGGCTTCAAGTTTTCTACCTACGCCACTTGGTGGATTCGCCAGGCGATCACCCGCGCCATCGCGGATCAGGCCCGAACCATCCGCATCCCGGTGCATATGGTGGAGACCATCAACAAGGTGAAGAAGGTTTCCAGCCAGCTGCTGCATAAGAACGGCCACGAGCCCACCGCTGAGGAAATTGCAGAAGAGCTCGATATGCCCGTGGAAAAGGTGCGCGAGATCATGCGCGTGGCGCAGGAGCCGGTGTCGCTGGAGACCCCGATCGGCGAGGAGGAGGACAGCCACCTGGGCGACTTCATCCCCGACGACGACGCGCCCGCCCCGGCGGACGCTGCCAGCCATACCCTGCTCAAGGAGCAGCTCGGCGACGTGCTGCAAACGCTCACCCCGCGGGAGGAAAAGGTGCTCCGCCTGCGGTTCGGCCTGGAGGACGGGCGCAGCCGCACGCTCGAGGAGGTTGGCAAGGAGTTCAACGTCACCCGCGAACGCATCCGCCAGATCGAAGCCAAGGCGCTGCGCAAGCTGCGCCACCCCAGCAGAAGCAAAAAGCTCAAGGACTTTTTAGACTGATATAAGGAGGAATAGGGATGCACATCACCCTGGAGGCGGACTATGCCATCCGCATTGTGCACTGTTTGACACTGCACAATACCCGTGCTGATGCCAAGTCAATTGCCGAAACAACAGGTGTGACATTGCGCTTTTCGCTTAAAATATTGCGCAAACTGGTTGCAGCTGGTATCATACGCTCTTACAAAGGTACGCAGGGCGGCTATGAAATTGCCAAGGCCCCGCGCGACATCACACTCTACGACGTCATCACCACCATCGAAGGCCCGCTCAACATATCCCGTTGTACCCACCCCAACTTTAACTGCACACGGCCCAAGGAGGGCAGCTGCCAGTTTCAAAAGGTCTTTATCGAGCTTTCGGAGGACATCAAGCACAGGCTGCAATCGATTAACTTTGAACAGATGATGTAGCCGATACATCCACCTTACTTAAAACAAAAAAGCGCGAACCGTGTACCGGTTTCGCGCTTTTTTGTTTCTCTGTTTATCGTAAAGCCCTGGCACGTCGGATCATTTTGAGGTAGATTTCCAGAAAATACGGCTCATTGACGGCGGTTTGCATCTCCTCCAGCGAGAACCACTGCACGCCGCTGTTCTCATCCGGCTTGGCGGTCAGTGCGGCGTTTTCAGGCGCGATCAGGACATAGGAGCTGTTGAGGTGTTGGTGGGCGCACACATAGCGCCCGCGCTTCATATGGCCGAACACCGGGCAGATGTCAAGCGACAGCATCTCCCCGGTCAGCGGCCGCAGATCGGCCACCCCGGTCTCCTCGCGCGCCTCCTTCAGGGCGACAGCCAGCAGGTCGCGGTCGCCGTCCGCATGGCCGCCCGTCCAGGCCCAGGTGTTGTAGATGTTGTGATGGATCAGCAGCACCCGGTCGAGCGATTCGTTCAGAATGAGGCCGGAGGCGGTGATGTGGGCGATTTCGTTTGCGCGTGTCAGGATGTCGTCGGGAAACAGGCGGATATAGTCCAAGATCAGCCGCCGGTCCTTTTGCTCCTGTTCACAGGAGGGGACAAAGCGCTCGATCTGTTCGCGATACTCCATCGGGTGGCCTCCTTCTCAGTCGTCGTACAGCGTCTCGGAGGAGGGAACCAGTTCGCCGACCGTCTTGAGGTCGCCGGTGAGCAACGCGAGCACCCCTTTATAGACCAGCAGGGGATCGCGCTTAAACTGGCGACAGACTGCCTCCGCCTCCGCCTCGGTGGGCATGAACAGCGACAGGTCCATCAGATCCGAACCGATGTCGGAGATGATGAGATCAACCATGTAGCCGTCCTGCACCTTGTGGATGGACGAGAGGTTTTCCTTGGCGAGCCGCTGCCGCATCAGCAGCTTTTGCGCCGAAGTGAGCGCCTTCTCCCGCACGGTGAGCGGCAGGGAATCGCTGAGTTCTTCGGCGGTACGCGCGCCCAGATCGGTCAGTCGGTAGTAATCCTCATCCTGGTCGTTGGTTTCGCTGATCACGAGGTGCCCAGATTCGAGCAGCTCGCTCATCGCATCGGCCAGCTCGAAGTAGTTGACCAGTCCCCGTTTGAGCAGCGCCTCGTTGATTTGAGAGAGGGTGAGTTCCTGCCCGATGTTGTGCAGCAGATAGCAGACCAATATTTTGATTTCATGGCCCAAGGTGAGCCCACCCGGTTCGATCCCGCCGGAAAACGCGTTTAATTCCATAATGATAAACACCCAATCCCAAAGAATTCCGTCCGGGGGAGATTCGCCGCTGAAGTCCGCCCGGATACAACATATTTTTATCATACAATATTTGGCCCAAAAAAGAAAGGGACGAAGTGTGGATTTTTATTTTCCAAACTTGGAGAAAACAACGGAGACAAGACGATGAAAAGCGCGCCCCTCTTGAATGAGGGGCGCGCCGAGCGCGATTTCTTTTATTTTCCGTCCGCTTTCAGCGGTCAGTCATGCAAGTCTCAGTTCTCGTGCTTTCTGCGAACCACGATCAGGGCAGCGCCGCCGATAACAGCAGCCGCCGCAATCACAATCGCCACGATCGCCCATGCCGGCAGGATGCGCTCAGCCTCGGGGGCCACCTGCGCCGCAGGCGCTTCCGCCTCAGCCGGGGCCACAGGCTCGATCACCGCAGGAGCCTCGGGTACGACCGGCTCCACAGGAACCGTCGCCTCGGGCGCTGCGGGCGCCACCGCCGCGGGTACCTCGCCGCCCGTCTCCGGGTTGCTGTTCGCTGCAGGCGTTGTCGGTGCAACCGCCGCAGGCACGCCGCCGGCCATCGCCTTGATCTCGTCGGAGGTGTAATACACTGCCGCCGCGCTGTAGCCCTTCAGCTCCCCTGCGCCGTTCACTGCGTATTCCTTGCCGCCGATCTCGAAGACCACCGTCACTCCCTTGTTCTTCAGGGTGTCGATCACCGTCGCGGGCACCATCGCGCCCTCGTCCAGTTTCGCGTTCACTTTGCCGCCCTTTTCAGTCGCATTGATCTTCTCGACCACTTCCGCCCAGTAGTCGCTATCCGCTACCTGGCTCGTGCTGCCCTTGTTGGGTTTGCTCGGCTTCGGAGGATCAACCGGCTTGTCGTCGTCCACCAGTTTCAGCGCATCTACCGCCTTATCCAGCTTCTGTGCAGTCGT
>NZ_JACRST010000012.1 GCF_014384885.1 Ligaoa zhengdingensis | reverse complement strand
GATGGGGCTCGAACCCACGACCTCTAGCGTGACAGGCTAGCGTTCTAACCAACTGAACTACCAGGCCATTTCTTTTGGTGGGAACAACAGGGCTCGAACCTGTGACCCTCTGCTTGTAAGGCAGATGCTCTCCCAGCTGAGCTATGCTCCCTCACCGATCACCGTCTGAAGCGGCGTGATTTATTATACTATAACATGCCCGATAAGTCAACAAAAAAATTCCTATTTTCTAAAAAAACTACCTGTACCAGTGCAAAGTGATAATTCCTGTTCCCCTACAAAAAATAAAGAATGCTATTTTATTTTCTCTTTCCAATTTTATAATTCTGATAGGAGTGCGCAAAATGAGAAAACAGGAAATCCACAAGCAGCAACAATTTAACCCGGCGGCTCAGCACGGAAATCTCGCGCGCATCGACCCCAAAATCAACGCCGTCAGCAAATATGAGTTTTACACCGTCATACAGCAGGATTGTAAGGAACCAGAACCACCATCCCCATCGAAAAGCGGAATGCTGTGAAGCTGGCAAACGAAAAAACCATTTTCGTAAGCCAAAACCGGTATTGCCCTGATAGCAACACCGGTTTTCTGCTGTTACTCCATCTTGATAAAGATGGTTGTGGCATAGGCCACGATCATGCCGTCTTCCCGCTCGATCCAATAGAGGCCAGCGCCAATATGGGTAAATTCAGGGCGGCAGATATTTTCGTAATGTCCGGGACTACTTTTCCACTCCTCAAACCACCATTCCGGATCGGTATGCAGTTCCACACGGGGATCGTTGTACTCGACGTTTGCGAGATTCTCTCCGGCGGAATGGTAGGCAACCGGGATATCCTCCTTAAGGACGGTTTGCCAGGGATCCCCGTTCGGCCGGGTATGCGCCCACACGCCACTTCGGTAAAGCTCCCGGCTGCGAATCCTTGCTGCGGAACGCAACCGCTCATCGTATTGCAACTCATTGAGCCCCAGGGAACGCCGCTCTTCATTGATGGCATCGATGATCCCCTGCTCGACCTCACCTAAAAAGTGGGAACCGGTGACCACCGGAACCTCTTGAGACTTCTCTTCTTGTGGTTCCTCCGGTTCAGGTTTTTGCTCCTGCGCCGCCGGAGGTTCGGGTTCGACTTTCTGCGGCTGAAGTCTCTCTGGATAGACTTGCTCCTCAATCTCCAGAAGATGCTGCGAGTCTTCAATTTCATCGCCGCATACCTTCATAAAGGTGTCATAAGAGATCTGAAAATGCTTCAAGAAGGTAAACAGGTTTCGCGTACAGCTTACGCGGCTGTCATTTGCATTCCGCCATTCGATGTAGGCGTCTCGACCGACCAGCGCGACCAAACGGTCATCGATCTCATGCTGCCAGGTGTGGTCGCACAGCTGGCGGATGGTCAGCCCCTTCTCACCGTTGATTCCCACCTCGACCGCCCGGTCAGACACTGCGGAATCGGTGGTGAAGATATATTCATTGTCGGTCTGCACAATCTCGGACAGGCAAAGCCTTTGCGTCCCCTTCTCATCGGTGAGGGACAACCAATAGGAATCCCCGCTGCCGAACAGCAGATGGTAGATCACCGGGAGGGGCCTCCCCTTCCGGCCAATATAAATCTCATCGGGAACATTGTCGAGAAAATTTTGGTAAAAGCGCTCGACAACATCCAATCCAAGCGTCTCATCTTCATCTTCAAATGCGATATTGTCATGCAACTGCAAAAACTCCAACACAGTGCCATCCTCAATCGCCTTCCGCAACGGCTCAGTCAAATCCGTGACCTGCCGCAACACCGGCAAGACAACCGGTGAAGCTGCCGGTCCCTGCTCCTGTGAACTGCGGGGTTCTACTGAGGCGCAAGCTGAAAAGAGCAGTGCGGCCGCAAGGATAATGGCCATATATTTTAATCTCTGCATACTTTCTCGACCTCCTCTATTGCTCATCCAGGGTCAGATACGGGATGATCTTTTGATAAGTGGCATCGCCGATCCCATCCACCTCTTTGAGCTCTGTCAGGCTTTGAAACCCGCCGGTTTCCTGACGGTATGCCAGGATACGTTCCGCCAAAACCGGACCGATGCCCGGAATGTTTTGAAGCTGTTCGGCGGTTGCAGAGTTGATATCATAAAGGTTAATGGAGGCGGAAGCCGACGTGGAAAAATCCGCCTCCCGGTAGGATACCGAGACCGGCTCGTATTGAGGAAGCAAAAACGCATTATACCCCACCAGCACAATCGAGAGAATCAGCGCGGCGACGATCAGCGCGTTGACAGAGAAGAAATCATCCTTCACTTTCGCACCCCCCTCTTAAAAGATCATGCAGCCTGGGAGAATTCCAGGTTATCAAATCCGCTTGCCGCCTGGGTCGATGAACCAGGATTTTGATAGTATTCGATCTTCACCCGATCCCCCGGCTGGGTGAGCGCAAGCTCGTCGCTCAACGAGGCGTCCACGAGATAAATCATATCCTTTGCCTCCGCCAGGATCAGCTTATACTCGGTTGAAGTGCCGTTAAACTCCGATGCGATGCGCAGCACCGTACCAGTTATGGAAAGGGCTTGATCTGTCTCGCTGAGATTGGGTCTCATCCCCACATTTTTCATCGCCTGCTGGTAGTCGCGCATCGCGTCTGGCACCGTCTCGCCAGTGCCGACAATGGAATAGTCGGTCACCGATACCATGGCATACTGCTTAATCAGGCCCTCGTCATCCTTCAGCGTCATAAAATAGGTGGGTTCCGAGCCGACATTGATGATGAGCGGGAAGGTGGCAGTATAGCGCAGGTTCTGCACCTTGCCCTGTGCGCTGCTCATGGCTGCGTTCTCCGTTGCACCGTTCATCACATAGCGCCGCACCGACTTGTCCACCATATCGACCATCACATAGCCGATGGTGCTGTCGTCCTGGCCCACGCTGGTGAGCCCGGTGAAAAGATAGCATCGGTCATTGTTGTACACGATCATATGTCCTTCGGAGGAACGGAACTTGTCCTTATCCGAAAAATTAAAGATGCCGTGTACATATTGCCCCTGGTTGTTGATCTGATTGATGATGAAATCCTCCGGCTGGACACGGTCCACCCACTCGGGCACATTCCCGATGTGGTAGCGGCTGATCTCGCCGGTGGTGGCGTTGAGCAGAATTACGCCGGTCGCCTCAGGCAGGCTGAATCCACGCTGATTCCGGTAGGTGGAAACCACCCAATAGGGTTGCCCGCTATCGTCCAGCTCGAAGGAGTAGTCGGCCAATCCCTCGAACAGGTAGCCGCTCATGCGGATTTTTCGCTTGACATCGTTGAGCAGATAGGAATCGGTCTGATATTTGACGTATTTGCCATCCACATATTCGACATCTTTGACATTGGTCGCGGAGACAACGATATAGCCGGGAGTTCCCTGCAAATTGGTCAGCCACTTGAAGATGCCGGAATGGTGCAGCGGCACCGCCCAGATCAGCTTCCCATCCACGCGCTGGATCGTGGGCTCGCCCAGCACCACCTGGCTGCCCAGCGATTGCCGTTCACCGAGTTTTTTATCGGCCAGCTTCAGCGCCAGTTTGCGATCGACGATCGGCAGCTGTGAAACATCCACCGGCTGTACATCGCTGCTAAATTCCGTGATCTGCGCCTGCCCCAACTGGTCGCGGAAAGTTGTCCAATGGAACAGCACCGAGGACCCGATCAGCATAGCGACAAAAAATACCCATGGCGCGGCCAACAGCACTTTGACCCACTTGGGAAAATGGCGCTCCTGCACATAGTTGAAAGCACGGCCGGAATTTTCCGGGCTCTGTAGAGTAAAGGTGCCGAATTTAAGAAGCGCCCATACCAACACATAAATGGTGACAACTGCGCAATAGAACATAGCCCCCTCCGCATAGAGCGGGTTCAAATTGGGAGCCTCGAAAAAAATATATCCCAGTACAAACAGGGTAATCAGGGAAAAGAGGATCGCTTTTACTTTTTTCAAGGTTGAAATCCTTCCTTTATCGGTGATATCACCTGGATTTTTTCTGTGAGCTTTGTGATTATTATAACATAACCCTTTTCAACACGCCATTCTTCTCCACAAAAGTTCACGTTATATTCAGAATCTGGATTGCAAGATTGCATACGATTTGGCCCGGCTGGAAACAACTGTTTACAAAATCCTTAAGATTTTCTGAAATCAATCGAACCCGCCTTTACTTCCGGCCGTGACTATGTTAAAGTACCCATTAGAATGTTTTTTGATATTCATTGAGAGGTGAGCCGGCGTTGACCGAAAGCATCAAAATTATATCCTTCAATCTCCGTGCAGATTTTAAGCACGACAAGGCAAACCGCTGGGACTTCCGCAAGGAGTTTGCCACCCGGTTGATTCGGGAATCCGGCGCGACCATCATCGGTGTGCAGGAGCTGCTGCCCAAGATGCGCCAGGATGTGCAGCGCCTCTTAAAAAATTACACGGTATTGGGCTGGGGGCGCTACAACGGCACCCGCGAGAAAGGTGACGAGCATTCCGATATCATCATCAAAAATGCCGACGCCGACGTCGATTTCTACCGCACCTTTTGGCTTTCCAAAAAGAACGAGGACGAGGTCAGCCGCGCTTACTATTCCTTCTTCCCGCGCATCTGTACAGTTGCCGAGGTGTATGTCAAGTCGCTCAACCGCACCATCCGCGTCTTCAACACCCATTTCGACCATATCTGCGGTATGGCACGGGTTCTGGGCGTCAACATCATCCTGCGCACCATGAGCGAATTGAGCCGGGAAAAGCCGATGCCCACCATCCTAATGGGCGATATGAACGCCAAACCGAACAGCAAGCCCATCCGCATCCTGCGTGAAAACCGGCATTCTTACGACAATGTGCATCTAAACGACGTCTATGCCCACTGCAAGGATCAGATTAAAAACACCCACCACGGGTTCCATTCCCAAGGGCTGCTCTCTCGGCTGATCGATCGCGCCCCGATCGACTATATTTTTGTTTCGGATGAATTTACCATCCTTGACGCCTATGTCGACCGCACAAATGAGAACGGCCGGTTTCCGTCCGACCATTTTCCCATTGTGGCGACCCTGGCGCTCAATTCGTGACAAATTCTTACTTGACAAACTCATACAAATGTGGTTTAATGATAAAAACCAATGAGGTGGAGATAAAACCGTCAGCGCACTGACAGAGAGCCGGGGATGCTGGAATCCGGTAGAGAGCGGGATGGACAAATGGACCACCGAGGGCGCAAGGAACAGCGCAAGAGCGCTTAGTATATTGCGACGTTAAACCCACGTTACAGGGTGAGGGATGTGTTGGCATTCCGTAAAGGTGGATACAATTTGTATCAATCAAGGTGGTACCGCAGGTTTTACACCTGTCCTTGCAAGAGGACAGGTGTTTTTTGTTGTTCCTTTTGGATGTGCACACGAAGGGAGCAGCCTCTACCGCCCCGGCCTTTGAAATCAAACCAACAAAATTGATATTTTGAAGGAGTTTTATGTGATGAAAAAGGTTATGGCTATTGTTGTATCGGTTCTGATGATTGCAACACTCTTCTCCGGCTGTGCAGCTTCCCCGGCGACCTCCAAAAAGCTCAAGATCGGCATTGTTCAAATTATGGAGCACCCCTCCCTCACCACCATCCGGGAATCCTTCCTGGAGGAGCTCGCCTCCTTGGGCTATACCGACGACAAGGTGGAAATCGACTATAAAGACGCGCAGGGCGACCAGGCCACGCTCAATTCGATCACGCAGAAGTTTGTCTCGGATAAGGTTGACCTGATCGTGGCCATCGCTACCCCCTCGGCGCAGTCTGCGGCCGCAGCCACCAAAGATATTCCGGTGCTGTTCTCAGCCGTCACCGACCCCATCGCTGCCAATCTGATGACCGATTTGGAGCATCCCGACGGAAACGCCACCGGAACCTCCGACGCGATCCCGGTGGAACAGGTGTTTGAGCTCTCCAAAAAGCTCACCCCGGATGTAGAGAAATACGGGTTCCTGTATTGCACCAGCGAAGTCAGCGCCATGTCTGTGATCGAAGAAGCAAAAAAATACTGCGATGACAACGGCATCCCTTACACTGAGGCGTCGATCACGAATACTTCCGAGCTGCAGCAGGCGGCGCAGAGCCTGGTAGGACAGTGTGATGCATTCTATGTTTCTATTGATAATACCATCGCATCGGCTATGCCTGTTCTTGCGGATGTCGCGCTGCAAGCCAAGATGCCAGTCTATGTGGGCGCGGATTCCATGGTGATCGACGGCGGTTTCGCCACGGTCGGCATCGAGTACACGCAGCTTGGTAAGCAGACCGCTGCAATGGCTCAAAAGATTCTGTCTGGCACGCCTGTCTCGGAGATTCCAGTGGAGGTGCTCAGCAACTTCGGTACCATCATCAATGAGGACACCGCGGCTGCGCTCGGCGTCACCATCCCCGACGACATCAAGGCAAACGCACAACTGGTCAAGACTGGCCAGGAGCAGTGATCTCATAAAAACTGCACCCTATCTGCCCGGCCAGCCGAATTTTGATCGGCTGGCCGGCATTCGCGCTTTGCCCCTCCGAAAAATGATCCGCGCAACCCGCGCACGAAAGGAATGGAACAATTTATGAATCTGATGGCCTGGCAAGGTTCGATCGAACTGGGCATTATCTATGGATTTATGGCATTGGGGATTTTTGTGTCCTTCCGCATCCTCAACATCCCCGACCTCACAGTGGACGGGAGCTTCACCTTGGGCGCCTCCTGCTCCGCAATCATTACCCTCGCGGGCCAACCATTTTTGGGGCTGCTGGCCGGAGCTCTGGCTGGCGCAATCGCCGGGCTGATCACCGCATTCCTGCAAACAAAAATGAAGATTCAGCCCATCTTGGCGGGCATCCTGACCATGACAGGGCTGTACTCAATCAATCTGCGCATCATGCAGAAGCGCGGCAACGTTTCACTGCTCAATATTCCAACCGTGTTTGACCCCATGAAGCAGATCTTCGGTAACTATGCCAAGCTGTTGTTTCCCCTGCTGCTCATCGCGGTGGTTATCCTTGGAATGACCCTGTTCTTTAAGACTCAGCTCGGCCTGAGCATCCGCGCGACCGGAGACAATGAGGACATGGTGCGCTCCTCTTCCATCAACGCCGATTTCACCAAAACTGTGGGCCTCTCCCTTGGAAACGCTATCGTGGGTCTTTCCGGCGCGCTGATCGCACAATATCAGCAATTCTCCGATATCAACATGGGCATCGGTATGGTGGTCATCGCGATGGCCTCCTTAATCATCGGCGAAGTACTGCTCTTCCTGGGGCGCAGCCTTCAGTGGCACATCATTTCGGTGGTCATCGGTTCGATCTTCTACCGCCTCATCATTATGTTTGTGCTGAACTTTAACCCCGCTGACCGGCTTTCCTCCTATCTGGCAAACGCCGCCGAGGGTTCCTTCTCCCACCATCTGTTGAGCTTTATCATCCGATACGGCGAAGTCTCCACCTCCGACCTCAAGCTGATCTCCTCCATTATCGTGGGATTGGCACTCTCCTATCCGGTCATCAAGGATCGGATGGAAATTCGCAAACTGAGAAAGGCGGGCGAACAGAATGCTGCAACTCACTAATGTGGGAAAAACCTTCAATGCCAAGACCCCCAATGCCAAGGTCGCGCTGAGAAATATCAACCTGACCCTGGAGGACGGCGATTTCGTCACCATCATCGGCGGAAACGGCGCGGGGAAGTCCACCCTCTTCAACGCGATTGCGGGTGCGTTCCTCTGCGATACCGGCCGGATTTATCTGGACGGGCAAGATTACACCTTTCTTCCCGAATACAAGCGCGCCAGATGTATCGGGCGGCTCTTTCAAGACCCGATGCGCAGCACGGCGCCTTCCATGACCATCGAAGAAAATCTCGCGCTCTGTTACCAGCGCGGAACCCGCCGGGGCTTCGGCATCGGCGTGAAAAAGAGCGACGTCGCCTATTTCAGGGATCGGCTTGCGGAACTTGGCCTCGGCCTGGAGGATCGGCTCAAGACCAAAATGGGGCTGCTTTCGGGCGGCCAACGCCAGGCAGTGACCCTGCTGATGGCGACCATCGTCACTCCGCGTCTACTTCTACTTGACGAACACACCGCAGCGCTCGATCCCGCGACCGCTGTGAAGGTGCTGGAAATGACCGATCGCATTGTAAAAAAGGACCACATCACCACCATGATGATCACCCACAACATCCAATCTGCGCTGGAGCTCGGCAATCGCACGATTATGATGGACGAAGGCGAGATCATCCTCGACCTGAAGGGTGAAGAACGGGAAAATATGACGGTGGAGAAGTTGATCGACATGTTTTCACAAAAGCGCGGCAAAAAGCTGGATAACGACCGTATGCTCCTGGTTTAAAAGGGTTATGAAAAAATCCCCCGCAAGTTCATGGACTTGCGGGGGATTTTTTGATTGGATTTTCTTACAGGGTCGGCACCTCACCGTTTCCGCTTTCATCGATGCTCGAATTACCGTTTTCCGGCTGGCTGGCGCCGCCCTCCACAACTGTCACTTTACAGGTCTTGGACACGCCGCCCGCCTTCACGGTGATGGTGGCTTCGCCCACGCCTGTCGCCACGACAATACCATCGCTCACAGTTGCCACCGATGGACTACTGCTCTCCCAAGTGACCGCAGTACCAGCTGGCTGTACAGATGCGACGAGGACCGCTTCCTTTCCAATCTCCAGCGTCAAGCTGGTCTGATCCAATGTCAGAATTATCTCCGAAGGAGCTGCATCAGAAACAGAGACATTACAGGTTGCCTTTTTGCTGCTATCCTTGCCGTGAGTCGCTGTGACAACCGCAGTCGCTCCATCCTGTTCCGCGATCACTGTACACTCAGCACCATTCGGCGCGATGGTCACGCCGCTTCCGGAAATGCTCCATTTCACATCACTGTTCGACGGAGTGATGTTGGCCTTCAAAACCGCCGTTTCGCCCTTTTTCAGGCTGAGCGATGTGCTGTTCAGACCGATTGTATTCTCCACGGCGGCCTCCACGACTTTGATCTCGCAGGTCGCCGTCTTGCCGTCCTTCGTTGTCGCCGTGATCTTGGCAGTCTTACCAGCCACGACACCCTTCACTAGGAACTCGTAGCCGTCGTGATCGATCTCTTCGATGTAGTTCTTGCCGCTGGTGATCGCCCAGGTGACACCCTTTTCAGCTATCGCATCAGGGGTGACAGAAGCATGGATGGTCGCGGTGGAGCCGACCGCTACTTCCACAGAGGACGGCAGGGAGATGCTGGTCTCCACCACTTCTTCATCTGTAACCGTGATCTTACAGGTCGCTGTACGGCCGCTGTAAATCGCAGTGATCGTAGCAGTTCCTTTTTTGCGCGCCGTCACAGTGCCGCGCGAAACTTTTGCAACCGACTCGTTGCTCGATGTCCAAGTGACGCTGCCACTGCCGCCGTAGGTATCAGCCGTCAGCTCATAGCTATCGCCCACCATCAGCGTAAGCGCGGTCTTATCCAACGTGAGTTCGATCTCCCCTGCCTTGGCCATCTCTTTCATCTTGGCGTTCCACTGGCTCTTGCCCACCTTCACCAGTTCCCTTGCAAAGGCTTCCACCTCGCTGGAGGACATCCAGTCGAGATCGGGATTATCATAAATAGCGTCGATCGCCTGATCCAGCAGGGCATCCCCCTCCTGGCGCTCTTTGAGCAGCGCCAACTTCTCTTCTGCGGTGAGGGTAGCGAGTTCGTTGCTGTCGAGATAATGGGACATGGTCTCCTTGCGGCGCGCGATCTCCACTTCGAGGTCTTCATCCTTGATGTTGGCGAGCTCCGCCTCGGTGAACCACTTTTTGGCCTCTTCGCGGATCGGGCCGTACTGTTTATTCGCCTCTTCCTCCTGCTGGCGCTTGAGCTCCTCCGCCTGCTGCTTCTGAATGTACTGGCTCCACTCAGCGGGCATCACAGGATTGGCGTTCAGCTTGGCGTTGGCCACATCCACAGTCTCCGCTTCGCCGGTGCGTACCTTACGCGCAAAGATGACAAAACGGGCGATGCGCTGGTTGGTGACAGGGTCGCGGAAGGAGTAATCGCAGGTCGAAAGGGTCAAAATTTTGTCGTCGGTTTTCACATCCACTGTGCTGTTGATGAGCGAACGCTCGCGCACTTTGGTGATGAAAGTCTCCATATTCATGTTAGCGGGGTTATTGTTGGCTTCGATGAAGTTGTGATAGCTGAATTCGGGGTCATCCGCCTTGCAGACCACCACGCCGAAAATTTTGTACATGCCCTCACTGTAGACACTGTCAAAATCAATGAGCGGATGCTGCTGATAGTAAGCCAATGATTTATAGTTGAGCAGTTCCCCAAACATCTGGCCGTCGGTCATGTTGTGGCCGTAGATGATGGTATTTGTGCTCGGCTTTTTCAGATTGACGCGGTAATCCACAAATGGGATGCCGTGCTGATTGCTCTTTTTTTCAAAATCGGTGCGGTCGTAATCGGTGTTGTTATTCGTCTGCATCACTGGATAATTGACCTGAGAATCGGCAATGGTGATCCACCCGGCGATATCCGAGTTCTGTTCATAGAGCGGGGCAAATTTTTTGAGATAATCCGTGGGGTAACCGTCCGGGACATCGATGGAGTCCACATCCACATTGCCGCCGGTGATCTCCTCCCACATGCTTTGCAGCACCGCATTCTTCTCCCGGTTGCTGTGGGACTCCCCATAATAACTGCTGATGTATACCACCGACCCGATCAAAACAATGACCGCTACAATCAGTACGATCTTACGGATGAGGTCGGCCTTGCTGTCATTTTTATTGGGGACAAAATTCTCGACAAATCGCTGCATCAAATTCCCCTTTTTCTTGCGGGGGCGACGCTGCGGCAGATTTCTTCCGTTCGGCTCTGCGGGATGTTGTTGCATTCTCACGTTTGTTTGCCTCCTGATCTGATCATTGAACCAATTCTGGTCGTCTGTATTACTATAGTGCGGCAAAGTGCCAAATTTGTTGCACTTATTTGCCTTTTGGCCAAATCTTCGCACCGATTGGGGCGCTGTCAAACAGAACAACGCAATTAACATTATACACCATTTTCTCCAGATTTCCAAATACAATTTACGAATTATCGGCCGAAAAATTGTAGGAGTACAATAGATATTGGACAGATGAAGAAAAAGGATGAAGGATAAGGACTCATCGGTTATAGTTGAATTACCACACACCAACTGTACGAGAGGAGACCATATCCTTCATGAGCAAGAGTATAACACAGGACATGGCATATCGACAATCCCTGATGAAGTACGCAGAAAAATATGGCGTCAGCCGTGCCAGCCGGAAATATAACAAAGGCCGGTCGTATATCTACTTCTGGAAGAAACGCTGGAACGGGACACCGGAGTCATTGGCTTGCCAGTCCCGGAGGCCCCACAGTCATCCAAATCAACACACAGAAGCGGAACTGAAACTGATCCGGGATATGCGCCGCAGGAATCCCAGAATAGGCATGGTGGAGCTGTGGCACCGGCTGCGGCAGCGCGGCTATACCCGCCGCCCGGAAAGCCTGTTCCGGGTCATGCGGAGGCTGGGGCTGTTCCCGCTGGAAGAAAAGAAACCAGTCTACTCGCCCAAACCTTACCAGCAGATGACTTATCCCGGGCAGCGCGTCCAGGTGGATGTGAAGGTAGTACCTCGTCGCTGCATCGCCGATCCGGAACTGCGCTTATACCAGTATACCGCCATTGACGAGTTCACTCGTCTGCGATTCCTGGCTGCCTACCCAGAGCAATCCACCTATTCCTCCGCCGACTTCCTGAAGAAGTTGTTAGACAACCTCGAATAAAGAATGACAGCTTATTCTTCGGTGTAACCAACAAAGTTGTAGTAAATGTGAATATCCCGTTCCTCGTGGCCATCCACAGTGTAGCGTTCGCTGATCTCAATCTTCTGAATCAACCGTACCAGCGTAGGGCGGTCCAGTTCTTCAAGTTGGGCGTAGTCCTGCATCATATCGAGCCATGCGTCCACGGACTGCTCATTCTCCCGGCTGGCGGCAAGCTGCTCGGTCAGTTCCCGGCTTCGCTCCTGCTTTTCTCTGCGCTCGGCCTCGTACTGATTGAGCAAATTGATGCACACGCTTTCCGGGATGCGCCCCAAGACTTTATCCTCATAGGCGGCCTGAATCAATCTATCCAGTTCCGGCAGCCGTTTGCCGATGGCGTTTAACTCCGCTTGCAGCGTCCGGGTTTTCTCCATGCTGGCAGTGTGTTCTCTTGCGAGAAGCTGTTCCCGCAGACTCTCCCGGCTGTTCTGTGCCCATAACGCCTTGCAGCGAATATCCGTCAGCACCACTTGTACCAATACCTTTTGGTTGATGTAGTGGGACGAGCAGGCATTCTTGCCGCCAGACATATAACGGTTACAGGCGTATGCCCTATATTCAGATTCCCCCGATTTTCTCGTTCGGTAATCCCGAAGATACCGCATAGAGGAACCACAATCCATACACCGCAGCAGACCGCCAAACAGGGCGATTGTCCCGCTTTTGCCGCTGCGCCCTCTGGCCGGGTGGTTGTCCATCCGCTGTACCGCGTCCCATGTTTCCTGCGAGATCAGCGGCTCGTGGGTGTGTTCCACCCTGATCCACTCTGATTCCGGTTTGCTGACCTGTTTGTGGTTTTTGTAAGACACTGTACCCGTCTTGTTCCGTACCATGTGGCCGAGATAGACCTCGTTGCGGAGGATGGTTTTCACCGTCACATCGTTCCAGTAGGGCGTTTCCCCTCGCAGGTTTTCCCGCCCCTCAGCCATATAGTAGAAACTTCTGGGGGACGGGACCTTTTCTGCGTTGAGCTGCAAGGCAATCTTGCGAAAGCCGTAGCCCTGCAAGCGCAGGTCAAAGATGCGCCGCACCACCGGAGCAGTCACCGGATCGATCTCAAGGATGTGCTTGTCTTCTGCGCTCTTGCGGTAACCGAGGGGCGCATAGCAGCCCACATACTTCCCAGATTTGAAGGTGGATTGCTTGACCGCCTTGATTTTGCTGCTGGTGTCCCGGGCATAGAGGTCGTTCATGACATTTTTCAGAATTACCAGCATTTCATTGTTTTTACGGAGGGTGTCAACGCCATCGTTGAGGGCAATGAAGCGGCAGCCGAGGGATGGAAACACAAAATCCGTATATTTTCCGGCCTCGATATAATCACGGCCCAGTCTGCTGAGATCCTTGCAGAGTACCAGATTGATTTTCCTGTCTGTTGCGTCCTGCACCAGCCGGTTCAGCCCCGGACGGTCGAAGGTTGTCCCGCTCACGCCATCGTCACAGTAATAGTCGTACAGCGTCCAGCCCTGCTCCCGCACATACCGGGAGAGCATTTCCTTTTGGTTTTCAATGGACACGGATTCCCCGGCCCGCTCATCGTCGCGGTTCAACCTTGCGTAGATGCCGACCATATAATTTTCCTGCATATTCTTTCTTTAACCTCCCGAAATGCAGTGCGTATGGCAATCAGAAATCATGATTTTATTATACCATCGCACCGCCGAAGATTCCACTGGGCAATCTGCCGGGATTCATGCCTCCCGGTTGATTTTTTCCATGGAGAGCGCGTCCAGCACCTCGCCCATCTGCATTTCCTCCGCAAAAAAGCTGCGGACATGGTAGACCGTCCCGTCCTCCATGTATGAATCCAGTTGGTCAGGCAGACGCAGCTTCTTCCTGCTTGTACGGGCTGCTGGATGACCGCCGTCCAGCCTATTCTTTTCTTGTGCCATCGGAACACCCCCTTCACTTTACAACGGACATTTTTTCGAGGGAAAACAGGGGGTGAGAACAAAAACTTTTGGGGGCTGCGCAACTCTGCGGAGTTGCAGAAACCGCTGATGGGAAGCAATTCCTACGGAATCACTTCCCATCAGCGGTTGAAATGGGGAAACGGTATTCGGAGGGAGGCGCAGCAAGGCCGGGAGTACGATATGAGAGAACAGCAAGCAAATCAAGTGTCCGTACACTTGAAAAAACCGGTGTGGCTGTAACCGGATTAGCTTGCAGAAGAGCAAGCAAATTCGGTGGGTACCCACACCGGAAAACTGCGCGTCCCAGCCTTATAGCCGGAACGCGCAGTTTTTCATTTTGGGATAGCCCCAAGCCCTTGTTCTTAATCTTCAACGATAGCTTGATGGGATATACAAAATGAGCATATTATAAGTTACTCTAACTTTGGCAATGAGGGCAAAATGTGCTACTTCGCCCACCGATCACCATGCAGCATAGTTTCGTTCTACAAATCGGGCAAGGTTCCCCTTCATGGCCGTAAACTTGTAAAAAGGGCGTATTGCGATAATCTTGACCTTTTGTTTCTAGATATTCTTCCGAGGAGATTTCGTTTTTCTGGATAAAGAACAACAGCCGCTCCGGGATAATCTCAGCAAGGCATTTCCATTCTGCCCCAGTCAAACAGTTTGCTGGCCGCGCTGGATATATTCTTGCCGTAAATAAAATTTCGTCCGAATAGATATTCCCAATTCCGGTAATCACGCTTTGCTCCATTAAACATTCTTTGATAGCTTTTTTCCGCTTTCCTAATCTGGCAGATAGATATTCCGCAGTAAAGTCCATGGCAAGAGGTTCCTTGCCTAACTTTTCAATTCCACTGTATGTATCTGACTCTCCTGCTCTAATCAACCAAAACCGCCCGAAACGGCGAGTATCGGAAAAGCGTAGTTCCATTCTATTGCTTAACTGCATAATGATATGTGTATGCTTTTCCATTTGATAATCGGACGGAGTAACAAGTAAACAGCCCGTCATTCGCAAGTGCAAAATTATTTTGCTTTGATTGTTCAAATTGATAATCAAAAATTTCCCTCTGCGTACCATAGCTGAGATTGCTTGTCCTGTCACTTCTTTACAAAATTCATCTGCTGTCGGATGTGCAATAACCTCTGGACGGTTGATAAGTACATTTTCAATCGTAAGCCCCTGTACCTGCGGCTCAATTACACTTTTAATTGTTTCTATTTCAGGTAATTCAGGCATTATTTTCACCACCTTTTCGTGCTGACTTTTTGATTTCACTGTGATAAAAATAATTGACAATCAAAGGCGGTGCAGAAAAAGGTCTGTTCATGCTATCGTCATTTGTCACATAATCAAGTCCGATTTCAGCGGCAAACTCCTGTAGATCTGCGTCAAGATTTTCCCAATAACTGCGGTTTCCCCGGTTATAAATCCCTTGATAGAGGGGCAGCAAGTTCGGTTGTTTCTCGGCAATATAGTCCATGATAACCGTCTTATAATTTCCACGAAGATTGAGATTTTCCAGCCAAATCAAATTGCAATACTCTTTTGTTTGTCCAATAATCGCTTTTACATCAGTAATCGCCGGGAAAATGGGCGAGATAAAACAGGTAGTGCGAATACCGGCTTCATAAAAAGTTTTCATTGCAGCAAGACGGCGTTCAATTGACACCGCTTTATCCATATCATCTTTGAAAGTTTCATCAAGTGTATTGATTGACCATGATACACGAGCGTCGGGAAATGTCTTTATCAAATCTAAATCCCGCAAAATCAAGTCCGATTTTGTAGCGATAGAGAGCTTTGCTCCGCTGCCTTGCAGCTCGGTCAACAAAGCTCTTGTGCGTCCATAGACTTCTTCCTGCGGATTATACGGGTCTGTTACAGAGCCAATAAACAATTCCCTGCCCGCATACTTATTCGGATTTTTAATTTTATCCCAATACTTTATATCAAGGAACTCGCCCCACGGCTCCGTGTGCCCTGTAAACCGTTTCATAAAAGAAGCATAACAGTATTTGCAAGCATGAGTACAGCCCACATAGGGATTGACCGCATATTCACAAACAGGCAAATTTGATTTTGATATAATGCTTTTTGTTGCAATTTCTTTTATAATCATTTCCAACTCCCAAAACGGATTTGTTTGTCTATATCAGGGCTATACTGCTCTAATTGCACTTCTTCTGGGTTTGCGTAACCAATTCCGATAAATACAGGTATCATATAGGTCGGCGGCACTTTCAGTTTTTTCTTCACAATATCATGTTCTTCATTCAGCGGTATACGCATGGAACAGGATAGCCCTTCTGCTGTCGCCGCTAAAAAGATATTTTCTATTACACACCAAATGGTAGCGAAAGGATTTAATTTTGAAACATACTCGCCGTTCAATTCTTTTGATTTGAACAAGGGAATAATTACATACGGAGCATCTTTCAGCATAGTATATTGCTTGGGCATAGCATAACCGTACATTTTCTGTCCCAATGTAATCGGGTAAGGTCTGGGCATATTCAAATATCTGTCGGCATCGAATTTATCCGCAATCGCTTTCGCTTCGGAAAAGGCATATTCTTTTTCTTCATCAGTTCTTAAAACGATATATTGCCAATTACGGTTATGGTTCCATGTGGGGGCTTTGTTTCCTGCTTCCAAAATCCTTTTGATAACTTCAAAATCGACTTCTGTATCTAAAAATTCCCTCGTCGTTTTTCTTTTGTTAATTGCTTCGTAAAGTTCCATTACCTAATCCTCCATTTCCTGATTTACCAATATGGTAAGGTTTTTTGTGAATGTTCTTGAAAGGTCAATCAGTTGCTTTTGTTCGTCTGGCGTAAACATAGACATAGCGGTATCCTCCGCCCATGTGATGTGCCGCACAATTTTTTCGCAGTACGCCCGTCCTGCGTCTGTCATTTGGACAATTTTATTCCGCTTATTTTCCGGCACTTCAGTAACAGTAACATAGCGGTCAGACAGCAAATTTTTGACAATCAAATTCACAGTCTGCTTAGATTGAAAGGTTCGTTTACATATTTCTGCCTGCGTCATCCCGTCCTCTGCGTAAAAGAGGACATTTACCACCAGAAGCGTTTTCATCAGCAGTCCGTGGCGTTTTGCATATTCGTCATATAGGGCAAATTGTTCATCTCTGAATTTGCAATATAGATATGCGTTTTTCTTATTTTCTTTAGTCATAATTCACTACCTTTAGTCCATTTCTTTACAGTCAATTTATTGACTTTATTGTAACAAGGATGCAAGGATTTGTCAAGGTTTTGACCTCAATCAGATAAGCAGCATTTTTTCATTCAGGAATGCTGGGATAGGATATGGTAAGTCCGTCAAAGCTGCTTACAGCGAAAGAAAATCCTCAAAATCGCCCTTTATCCTGACAGTGAATCGATAGAGTGGAAAATCTGACGCTCTTTCCACTCTATCAAACCACTTGTTTCTTTATACCGCTTGTAGCCCCTTGTCCACTGTTGCTTAAAAACAACAATTCTTACATCATCCCATGTCACTGAGGGATGTATAGGGATAGAAGCTATGGGTTCTGTTGTACTGGAAAGGCCTTGATACTTCATATGGATATCACCTGGCATTTGTAATATCTGTTACGCGTGGTCGTAATTGACATTTTTCGGCCGATAATTCGTAAATTTGTAGGTTTGTCAAACATATTGGACGGCGAAGTGAATAGGAGAAAGCCAGTGAAGAGGCCTCATGGGAAAGTAGTTGGAACGTCGGTTGTGGACGGCAAGTTGCTTTGCGAAGTCGTCTAAGTCGAAAAAAGAGTGAGAGGAATAGAAGCGTTTCTGGTCCTCCCGGTGGCTGCGCTCCACTTTGCCGTTGTGACGTAGTGTATAGGGGCGGATGAGCTTGTAGCGGATTCCCAGATCGGCGGCTGTTTTCTCAAATGAGGTGGGGCAGTCCTGTTTGCCGGTGAGGAAGCGGTTGGTGAACTCTGAGCCATTGTCAGTCTGGACACACTCCACCCGGATGCCCCGGCGGGCATACCACTGGAATGACAACCTTGCATAAAGCATGACAAGAAAAACAGCGGTGCAGGCAATCAGAAATCATAAAGGCCACATTCCGGTGACTGGGGGATCCAGCACATCAGGATGTGGCCTTTTTTCATAGGCGATCAGAAACGGTTTCGGTTTCCCTTTGTAACGCTGGGAATGGACGGATAGGTGTATTAGGTGTCGTGATAAGGGTTGAAATACGGGGATTTTTTCGTCTGTAAGCGGCGCTTGAAGTGCTGGCTGTATGTTTTCCCATTCAGCCGACAAAACGGCGCAGAGCGCAAATAAAGGCCGATTTTCCCCCCCTTTTTTATGCTGCCCCCTACAGCCGTTCAGCAAGGCGTCGTTTGCCGCTGTTGGGTTATCCGTTGTCGGGAAATCCGATAACGGGGAATCCGTCAACGGGAAAACCGTTATCGGAAAAGCCCACGCTAATAAATACTAATTAAGTAATTACTAAAGAAACAATTACTGACTCTATAAATTATCCATCTATCAATCAAGAGGACGCAGGAAAACGCCTTTCTGCTGGTTGATTTTCAGTGTTACGGAGTGATGGATTCATAGTCGCTGGTTGCGCTGATTGAAGAAATCAGACCGTCAGCGGCTTTTCGTTTGTCCTCAAAGCTGATATTCTCCCAATCGTCCAGATACCCGGACAACAATTCAATCTGCTGGGAGGACAGCGTTTCAACGGACAAGTCGGCAATCGCCTTGGACAGCGTTTTGCGGCGGTTGTCCAAATCCTCGATTTTCTTGTTGGCGTAGGCCAGTAAGGTGACGTTGGCCCCGGTCAGCGTATCAAGCAGTTTTTCAATCTCGGCCTCTACCTGTGCAAGCTCCACCTGATAGGCGGTAATCTTCGGGTTGGCCTTTTCCTCGCCGCCCCGCAACAGCTTGAACTCCCGGAACTTTTCTCCCATGGCGGTAAAAATGAACTGTTCAAACTCCGTCTTGCGAAGAGTGCCGCACCCCGGACAGCCCTTGTGGTCGGCCCGCTTGGAACAGCGGAGATATTCATAGCCAGCGGGATTGTGGGTCGTTTTGAGTGCGTACCCGCATTTCCCGCACTTGATTTTCCCGGCCAGCCAAGTGTTGCGGGCCTTGCGGCCATTCTGGAAGGTGGTGTTTGTCATCAGCTTCTTGCGGCACCTCAGCCAAACATCGGAGGACACGAAGCCCTCATGGGGCGCAATCACAAGGATCTGATCTTTCAGGCTCTTGTCCTTGTCCTCCTTCACATCCCGGCCTTGGTAGAGGTAACAGCCATTTGTCCCGGCGAAGTCGGCGGCGTCATTGACTACCACCGTACCCTGACTTTTGAAAAACTCGTACATTTCCAAGTCGGCCTGTGCGTAGACCGGGTTGCGTAAGAGCTGGGATAGGTAGGAGCGTGTCAATGACTTCCCATAAATCTTGATACCCCGTTCCTCAAAATACCGGGTAATGTCTCCGAAGGAAGTCTCGGGCTTGGCGTACATTTCAAACATCAGACGCACATGGTTTGCGGCTATGGGGTCGGCTACCATCATCTTCGTGCGGATATTTTCTACCACCGTCGGCTCCAAGTCGAAGCCATAGGGGGCTTGGCCGCTCATGTGAAAGCCTTTCAGGCACCGGGAGTAGTAAGCGTCTGTGACACGCTTCTGAATTGTCTCCCGTTCAAGCTGGGCGAAAACGATACAGATATTCAGCATGGCCCGGCCCATGGGGGTCGAAGTGTCGAACTTCTCCGTGGAGGAAACAAACTCCACATCGTATTCCTGAAACAGCTCCATCATATTTGCGAAGTCCAGAATGGAGCGGCTTATTCTGTCCAGCTTATAGACAACCACCCGGCGTACCTTACCCTTGCGTATCTCGCCAAGGAGCTTTTGAAACTCGGGCCTGTCGGTGTTCTTGCCAGAATAGCCCTTGTCCTTGAAAACCCGGCAACTGCCTCCCTTCAACTCATACTTGCAGAAATCAATCTGGCTCTCAATGCTGATACTGTCCTTGCGGTCTACGGATTGTCTTGCATAAATTACATCTTCTCTGATATTCATGTTGGGCTCCTTTCCTGTGGAATGGAGCTACCAACCTACAAGTATATTATACCATTGATAGCCCCGAGGGGCAATGTTGTCGATGGTCAGGCCGGGGTATCTCCGGCCCTTCTGTACTTACTGAACACTTCATAGAGACAGCGTTCAATCTCTTTTTTCCGCTTCTCTTTTTCCTTGGGGGAAAGTACCGGCGTAAGACTTTCCAGCACAATGCTTTTCCCCTGAAAAGGTACGGTCTTGGTTTCGCTCTGATAAGTAACGGATTGTACCATTAAAGCCTCCTTTGCGTAGTTGGTTGACTGCCAGCGTTTTCCCACATTGTCCCGGTGGGGAAAAGCGAAAGGACAGCACCCGGCAAAGAGTGCTGCCCTTTCGTTCCGCTCCACGCTTCGGGCCAAGTTGGCCCGAGGTCAGGACTGCCAGTTTTCGTAATAGTGCGCCGCCTCCTCCACAGCGCAGAAGTCAAAACTTCATAGAGCTCGACAAGTACCTGATGAATGTCCTTTGCGCTGAAACCGCAGTTTTTCATGGCCTTGATAACATAGCCACGGCAAGCGTTGTTGCTCCATTCCTCATTCATGGTCAAAACCTTCTTTCTTATAAAGTTGGGGGCGCTGGCACTGTATGTTCGGCCTGTCGCAAGACAACGATGATTTCAGCCAGCACCCCCGCTGGATTGTGCGGCAAATCGGAGCGGATAAGCCGCCAGCTTATCCCTTGCGGCCCGTTGCAGATCATGGCCGTGGGGATGGCTCGTCCCCACCTGCGGCAAGGGTAGTTATCGCTCGTTTCCCTCACGGGAAAGTCTCTGCGTACCTGCCGCCCGGCTCCCTGCCGGGTACTCCGAGTTGCCCGCTATTCAGTTGTGGGAGGAATGTTTATCCTCTCATTAACCGTGTCGGTTTGACCGGAAAAAGGAATAGGCTCACAGAACTTTTTTCAGATATTTTTTCATGTTGTCCAAGCCACGCTGGATAGCGGCGCTGACAGCCCTTTCCGTCACGCCCTCGGCGGCGGCAATCGCCTTGACCGGGTGGCCCAGCAGATAGTGTTCAAACACCCGCTGGCCCTGTGCGTCTGGCAGACTGTTCAGGGCATGGCAGAGATATTCAAAGCGTTCCATGCGCTCGATCAGCTCTTGCGGAGAGGGGTTGGAGAAGCAGGCGGAATACTCGATACCGTCCTCGGCGTCCAGCGAGTAGTGCGCCTTATTGCGGTAGACACGGCGGCGGCTGGCCTTGATGTACCTCTGGCCCGCCAGCAGTTCTTCTGCAACTTCCTCCGTGACCTCGACCATAACATCTTCCATGTACCACGGGTAAAAATCCCGCAAATTGATTTCCTTCATTGTGTACCTCCGTTTCGGTGTTGGGTGTTGACGAGTGACCGAAACGGAGGACGGCGGGGAGCGGCACCGGGGCCGGACTTCGGGCCAAGTTGGCCCGAGGCGGCTCCATGAGAAAAGAAAAACGCCCGGGCGGCATGAAGCCACTCGGACGAGCGAAACTATATTATCTGCATGGTACTGATATATTGTACCTTCGTAGCCAGACTGCCCCGGAGGGGGAGCTACGCTTTTTTTAGCTGGTGAAAATCATGGATGTTGCGAAAAGGCAAAAAGGACACGGCGATACCTCCTCGGATACCGCCGTATCCTTAAAAAAGGGCGACTTTATCACACCCTCCGTAAATCCATTTTTTCAAAAGGAAAACGGCGGCTCTGAAATCGTTATTTCAAAACCGCCGTTAGGGTAACACCACAAAACAAGCGCACCAAATCAACTGCCCTGACTAACGGTTTTTTTCTTTCCCCATCCGGGGCAGTCAATTTTCACGAAACTTTATTCACTTATACTTTGTCGTTCTCAGGCTCCTAATATTTTTAGACAATTTCTTCTATAACGCCATATCGCATAGATTGCCGTAGCAAGCCATGTAAATCCTGTTGTCAACCAAATTCCCCACATACCAAGAGCAGGAATAGCTGTCAACGAGAAGCCGAGTATAATACGGGCGGCAATTTCTACAATTCCGCTGGTAAGTGTAAATGCAGAATCGCCTACTCCTGCAAGGAGCCGCCGCAAAACTGTCGTCACACCAAATGCCATAAAGAATACCGCTGTTATGCGGGCGCCAGTTGCGGCAATCCCTGTCATGGCGCTATCATCTACAAAAACTCCCATGATGATATTTCCGCCAAGTAATGCACAAATCAGCCAAAGAACGGAGACACCTGCACAAAGAAATAAGACCGTCCGCAAGGCCTCCCGTATTCGTTTCGGTTTTTTTGCGCCAATGTTTTGCGCTGCATAGGTTGCCATTGTTGTTCCCAGAGTGGAGTATATCTGTTGAATCAGTATTTCTACCTGTGTTGTTGCCGCAAATGCGCCAATCACAGTGGCTCCAAAACGGTTTACTGTTCTTTGCAGGATTACACTGGAAAGATAGATCAGCGCGAATTGAAGTCCCGTGGGCAGTCCAATCCGAACAGTTTCTTTGATAATCTTCCAATCTATGGCGGCGTGCTTTACCGCCAATTTCATAATCGGCATTTTTCGGAACGCATAGACGATACAGAAAACAGCCGAAATACATTGTGCGAGAACCGTGGCAATAGCAGCACCATTTACCCCCATTTGCAACGGGCCGACAAACAGCAAATCAAGCACCACATTCAGAACGCTGCATACAATCAAAAAAATCAAAGGCGTTGTGGAATCGCCCAATGCCTGCATAATAGAAAACGGAACATAATAGGCGGATACTGCAATCAAGCCAGCCATATAAATCAGCATATATGAAGCTGCATCATCCATCAGTTCGGCGGGCGTTTGTAATAGCGTAAGAATCGGGCGGATTGTTACCAATGCAATTATCGTCATAACGATTGCCACAGCAATGTTTACATACGCACCGTTTGAAATTGCTTTCGCTGTATTTTTTTCATCTCTCGCACCGTAATACTGCGACACGATGACCCCAGCGCCAGAGGACGCTCCAATGCACATGGACATGAACATTGATGTAATAGCGGTGGTAGAGCCGACTGCCGAAAATGCGTCTGCTCCTACAAGCTGTCCAACAATGATACGGTCAACAAGGGAATAGACCTGTTGAAAGAGGTAGCCTATGAAAATCGGTACGGAAAATCGGGCAATCAGGGAAAGCGGATTGCCTTTTGTAAAGTCAACCGCTTTATTCACCTGTATTTTCCTCCTCGGATAGCTCCAGCAAATCTTTCAAGCTGTTTTTCACAAATTCATAATGTTTTTTTCTAATCGCAATGCACATTTTCCGTTCCTGTTCCGACATGGCCGCAAAAGCCTGATTGTCTGCGTCGATGACCGGACGAACCCAACGGTTGCAAAACTCCTGCCCCTGTTCCGTTAATACAATAATCTTGTGATTTCTCGGCATAGATTTATCCTGCATCAAAACCACATATCCTTGTTTGACTAATTTGGAAATGGCGGTATTTACACTTTGTTTTGCGTAATTCCACTCTCGACAAATATCAATCTGTGACCACTTCTTTCCATCTTCACACAGCGCATATAAAACACGGTAAGGAATTTCTGCCATTCCTGCGTTCTGCGCAATCTTCTGATAAATGCCCTCATACTGATTGTAAAGGTGGGTATAAATGATCCGTTGCTCAATAATCTTATTCATATCGTTCATATCATAAACTCCTTGTAGATTGGTATGTTCTCAAAATCCGTTTACGGATTTTGATTATATTATAGTCCGTTTGCGGATTTTGTCAAGTGGCCAAATCATAAATGCTCCGAAAGTGTCATAAAATACTACCAAAACATAAAATTGCGTTTCGTTCTCATAATCAAACCCGAAATGTAAAATAATATAGAGGTAATATGAGAATGTACCAAGATGAACGACGGCTTGACTTCCACGCATTAGGCCGGGAGATCAAGCGCAAGAGAGAGGCGAAAGGTTGGACGCAGGAATACCTTGCACAGCTCGTAGACCGAACCCCACGCTCCATCATGTATTTTGAAAACCGGGGACAGCACCCGAGCCTGAACACCTTTTACCAAATCGTCACCCTGCTGGACATTTCCGTAGACCAGTTCTTTTATCCTGACAGGCAGAACAGCGAAAGCGACTGCCGCCAGCACATTGATAGGTTGCTCAACTCAATGGACGAAAAGGAATTGACGGTCATGGAGGCCACAGCGGAGGAACTGCAAAAAGCCAGAGAAACGGAGGTCAAGTAAAAAGGGCCTTCGTTTTTCTCATTTTTAGGGGACTTTTCGGGGGTGCCGCTAAATGGCAAGCAATGCTTCTGTGGCCACAGAAGCTATTTTCACAAGACCGGCCTTGCGGCTCGTCTGTGAAAATCTGCTTGTTGGGGAGCCTCCCCAAACCCGGCGCTTCGGGCCAAGTTGGCCCGAAGTGTCAGCGTCGCTTCGCTCCTTACTCTGATATGCCTATGTTACGAAATACCCCCTGAAAATCGGGCAAAAGGTAAGATGGCACTAACGGCAAAAAAATGTCCCGGAAAAGCCTGTCATATCAAGCCTTTCCGGGACGCAAATCGTAACAAAAGTCTACTTTATCTTGCCCTGTTCCATGATGGATAAAATTCCATCTAAAGTAGTTGCCGCAATACCAAGTCTTTGCGCTATCGCAATATCGTTCTTCACATCCTCATCCACCTCGCCGCCGCAAACAACAAGCACATGGGAGCGGCGCAGCATATCCCGGCGCATATCAATCCCGTTCTTGTGTTCCTCAGGGATAGCGTCGTTGATGAACAGCGGCAGATAGAGGATGGGGCAGATAGGAGAAAAGCCCGCCTTATATGCCATGCGGCAGTAACGGGAAGCCATCCCCATATCCGTATCAGGGTCGCCGCACCATGTAGCGGTAATGTACGCTAAAGGTCGTTTCACGGTTTTGTACCTCCGTTTCTACATATTAAAAAGAGCCGGGCAGAGGAGCCCATCCCCTCCGCCCCTTCCCGTGGGAAGGGGGACGGCTCAAAGCATAACCGGGAGAAATCCGTCAAGGGTGCCTCCGGCACCGCCTGCGGCGGCTCTGGCCCTTGACTGATTTTCCCGGATATGCTGCCTGAAAACCGGCGACGGGGAATATTTAATATCCTTTGAGCTTCAGGGTGCGGGGCAGAGCCCTGCATACTGCCTCGGGCCAAGTTGGCCCGAAGTAGGAATAGATTAATATTTACAAAATACCTCCTTCCTCTGCCCATGAAAAAACCGCCCTGTGTCTCATTAGGGCGGTTTTTCAGTAGGTTGGCAGTCCATATTTGATTGTTTTATTCTGTATCCCTTTGTCCATTGACGCAAATGAATATAAAGAAATAATTTTATATAATAAGTATAACAAAAACAACTTGTACAGCATTGATATTTATGATATTCTAAAACAAAAGAGAAAGGAAATATTTCAAATTATGTGCCCGAGCACTTGCCGAATATAATGTTCATTATTTTTTATGAATTATATAGACGAAAATCGTCTTATAAGCCTTTGTAAGTACTTATAGAAAGTGCTTGAAAATGCCTAAATTAAGGCTTTTTTGCATATCTCCGTTTATAGCTCTACATCTCCAAATAAGTTAGTTTTGTAAAGTTGGGCACCATTTTAGCACCACAAATCAGGTAATAAACATAAGCACAGGGCGGCGTACACCCACGAAGGCAGTTTAGGACTACCTTATTTTGCGCCATTATATTACGCATTAGAGATTCATTAAGCCTTGCAAGAAAAGGCTTTACAGGCACAAAACCAACGGGGCAAAGTGTTTATACTTTTTCCCTCGAAAACGCCCTTTAACTGCGTAACATTTCAAAGAGAAATGCTATCCGTTCCCTTCCGTTCCTTGGTGAAAAGTTCCGTAGCAAGCATAGGAAAGGGGTATCCTTTCCATAAAACCACTCATTTCTGTCTGCGACAGTATGAGAAATTTTTGCTTGTTGGGAATATCCCAAACCCTTGCACAAATTAAGATTTGTCTGTTTTGTGCTCATATCAACACATCCGGAAATTCAGGACGGTGCTCATGGAGAACACGAAGTAAGTCTTTCAATGCTGCTTTGCGAAGTTCACCGCCGTTGCACACTACCTCAAAGCGTTCATCACGGAGCATTGTGTAATTTCCTGTTTCGTGGAATCCGTTTCTCAGATAGAAATTTTTTCTACGAACCCTCTGTGCGTTATTTTCTGCATTTTCATCAATCACTTCAAAATCCAGAACAAGTTGCAGTTCAGGATATGTTTCCATCATCTTTTGCATAGCTACGCTGCCATAGCCTTTTGAGCGTGTACAACTATCTATCGCTATAAAATAAACATATCCACATTCCCCATTTTTCAAAAGGACAACAAAGCCTACTGGATTTCCATCATCATATATTCCAAGTACATCTGTGTCCGTATCTGATGCGAAATCAAAAATCTCGTCAAAGCTCATCCGTTCTGAAAGGGGAAATGCTTCATCGTTTATTTGCTCAAAGTATTTTCTGTCTTTGCTGTTTGAATTTAATCTGATTAATTCTAAATTCAATTTACTCTCCTTACAATCCCGATTTGTCAATTTGTATGCTCATATTATAGCACCCATATATGAATTTTTCTATTATTTCCCTATTTGTATATAAGTAGAATAAGAGAGCGAAAGCAACGAGTGCTTTCGCTCTCTTACAGTACAGTATGGTATTCCCTTATATCTGTCCGTATCGTTTTATTTTGCTATAGGAAATCTGGGCACCATTTAGGCACCAAAACATCAAAAAACTTTGTTGCTTTAAGTATCTTAATAGGCAGAGAAACCAGTATTTTCAAGGGGTTTCACAGTTCAAACTTTATGATAGCAAAAATACAAATACTATTTTTATATCCTTTCGAGTTCAGCCAGGATTCGATCGATTTGTTCGCGGGAAAGATTTCCCGCATACCCTAAAGCCTGCTGCAGCGTCATCCCTCGCGCCATAGATATGACAAAGGGATTGCGCATCAGTTGAGGGAATTCCCGCTGTGCAATTCGCTTGGCCTGTGGATTGGCCAACAGCTCCCCGATCGTGATTTGCTTATTTTTCAGATTCATGGTTCCATCACCTCAATCTATGGATACTGCGCTCAGAAGAAATTGATGCAAGAAACCCCGCTTTGCCGAAAAAAATTCCGGCGAGGCGGGGTTTTTGGCATTCATTTAAAGGACGCCCTTGGAGGAAAGCGCCTGGCCGCCCCGGTTGGGGCGGACTGCGACCTTCAGCGCGTGAGCCACCGCCTTATAGATCGCCTCCGCTTTATGATGGTCGTCGCGTCCATACGGCACCTGAATATGCAGGGTGATCCCCGCATTGACCGCAAACGATTGAAAAAAATGTTCGGTCATGGAAGTGTCATACTGCCCGATCTTGGGATAGGTAAAATCCGCGAGAAACACCAGATAAGGCCGTCCGGAGATGTCGAGCGAACAATGGCAGAGCGCCTCGTCCATCGGCACCGAAAAGGTTCCATAGCGCTCAATTGCGCTGCGATCCACGGCCTTGGCCAATGCCTGCCCCAACACAATGCCGACATCCTCAACCGTATGGTGACTGTCCACCTCCAGATCCCCCAGCGCCTTGACTGTGAGATCAAACCCCGAATGCACCGCAAATGCAGTGAGCATGTGGTCAAAAAAACCGATTCCTGTGCTGATGTCCGCCTGGCCTGTGCCGTCCAAGTTGAGACTCAAGGTGATATCCGTCTCCCGTGTCTTTCTTGTCAACGTTGCAGTCCGCATTCCCGCCGCCTCCTCACTGTAAGATCGATCCGAGTTCCTTCACCAAGGTTCGGTTTTCCTCCTGATTTCCCGCGGTGATTCGCAGGTAATCGCCCATCCATCGCACTGCAACCGACCGCTTCAACAGCGCTTCATACACCGACTTGGCATCCCGCATCCGCAGGAAAATAAAGTTAGTACAACTGGGGTAAACCGTGACGATATCCGCCTTTTTTGCCGCCAGCTCGTCCAACGCCTGTTGCAGTTCATCGCGCGAATGCAAAATCTCCTTGACGCAGCGCCCAAGCAAATTCTTTTCCGAGAGGATGATCTCCCCTACCGCCTGCGTCAGGGAATTGACGTTGTAGGGGGATTTGGCCGCCCGGAGGGCCCGCGTGAGTGTGGGATTTGCCACCGCAAAACCCAACCGTATCGCGGCTGCGCCCGCCGCCTTGGAACAGGTCTTGAGCACCAACAGGTTGTCGTGCTCCACCACAGCATCCAGCACCGACTGATCCCAAAAATCCATATATGCTTCGTCCACAACCACCAACGACTCAGTCCCTGTGACGATCTTAAGCACATCCTCGCGCTTCAACCCAATCGAAGTGGGATTGCAGGGGTTGGAGAAGAGCAACATACGCGCTCCGGTATTTTTTAAACACTCAAGCACCGCATCCGGATCGATTTTGAGCGATTCAGACTTGACAAGTGTTTCTACTTTACACTCGTAGAGGTTTCCATAAAAGGCGTACATCGAAAAATCCGGGATCATGGTGAGCACCGTATCCCCTTTTTCCAAAAAGCAGGAGGCCAAAATGCTGATGAGCTCGTCCGAGCCATTGCCTGCTGTCACCAGCTCCGAATCGATGTGGTAACGCTGGGCAAACGCCCGGCACAACTTCGCGGCGTAAGGATCTGGGTAGCGGTTAAAATCGAGGTTAGCCACCACATTTCCAATGCGATGGGCAAAAGGCTCCGCCAGATTGATGTAGCTTTCGTTCGCATCCAGGCGAATTTTGTAATCTCCGCTGATCGGCTGATAGGGAATCAAGTCCTTCAGCTTATTGTTGAGCTCGTATGACAAAAAACGGCTCCCCTTTCCACTTAATCTTCAAAGCGAACCTGAATGGAGTTGGCGTGCGCGGTCAGTCCCTCTTTGTTGGCGATGCGCACGATATCCTCCTTAGCCTCGCGCAGCGCAGCCTCGGTGTAATAGATATAGCTCGATTTTTTGATAAAGCTATCAACTGAAAGCGGCGAAAAAAAGCGCGCGGTACCGCTGGTCGGCAACACATGGTTGGGGCCCGCATAGTAATCCCCCAGAGGTTCGGGCGAATAGCGCCCCAGGAACACCGAACCCGCATTATCCAACCGGCCGATGTACTCCATCGGATTCTCCATCATCACTTCCAGGTGTTCAGGGGCGAGATAATTCGCCAGCTCCACCATCTCGCCGTTATCTCGGCACAGGATGACCGCGCCGAAATCCTCAAGCGAACGCAGGATGATTTCACGGCGCTCCAAATGCTCCACTTGGCGCCCCAGCTCGGCGATCGTCGCAGCCGCCACTGCCTCGTCGGTGGTGAGCAGGATCGCCGACGCCAGCTTATCGTGCTCCGCCTGGCTCATCATGTCCGCAGCCAGAAACTTGGGATCGGCGGTTTCATCCGCCATGATGAGGATTTCACTGGGACCCGCGATCATATCGATGTCAACAGTGCCGTATAACAGCTTCTTCGCGGTTGCGACAAAGATGTTGCCCGGTCCGACGATCTTGTCCACTTTGGGAATGCTCTGAGTGCCGTAGGCCAGTGCAGCAACCGCCTGAGCGCCGCCGACCAGAAACACGCGATCCACCCCTGCGATCGCTGCAGCGGTGAGGATGTCCGGATTTGCGCCGCCGTTCTTGGCGGGTGGGGTGACCATAACGAGCTCCTCCACCCCCGCGATCTTGGCGGGAACCGCGTTCATCAGCACCGACGAGGGATAGGCCGCTGTGCCGCCCGGCACATACAGACCCACGCGTTTCAGTCCGCGAATTCGCTGGCCCATCATTACGCCGTTCGCTTTGGCATCGATAAAGCTCTGGTGCTTCTGGCGGCTGTGGAACTCTGCGATATTTGCCTGTGCATTGAGCAGCGACTCCACAAAATCCGGGTCGGCCTCGGTCAAAGCATCGTTGATCACATCGCGCGGCACCTCAAAACAATCGGGGCAATGCCCGTCAAACTTCACAGTACAGTCCCGCACGGCCGCGTCGCCGTGCAGCCTGACCTGTTCCAAAATATCAGTCACCGCGGCGGTCACGGTTTTATCCACCTCGGTGCTCCTACTGCGCAGCAGATGAATCAGCTCATACTCCGCCTTCCCATCCGCTTTTGTTATTGTTACCATCTGGAAGCACCTCTCTTTGTACAAAATTTGAAGCAAATTGCTTTACTATGATATCACACTAAAGCAATTGTGTCAACTGAGAAAGCTAAAATAGAGTCATTTGGCTGCTGTCCGGCAGGCCTGCTAACGCACCGGAAGCCTCGAGCAACTCGAGTACCCCCTTACCTACACCGGCACGGGTACCCACTTCTTCTTTGGAAAGGTACGGCCCTTGCTTTCCGGCTTCCTCCAGTGCAGTGGCGGCCGCTTCTCCCAGACCTTTGAGGGAACAGAACGGCAGACGGATTTTGCCGTCCTCCACAGTGTAGCGTGTGCCACTTGAGATATAAAGATCGACAGGCAGGAATTCCAATCCGCGCGCCATCATCTCGTTGACAATTTGCAGGGTATTGAGCTGGTCCTCCTCCTTGGTGGTACGCTCGTTACCCTTCATTTTGAGTTCCTGCATCTTCATCTTGACAGCACCTTTGCCGCGGATCGCGGACTCCGCGTCGAAGTCGCCACCGCGCACGGTGAACATTGCGGCATAGAATTCGATCGGCCGGTACACCTTGTACCAGCACAACCGGATTGCACCGATAACATAGGCGGCCGCATGCGCCTTGGGGAACATATATTTGATCTTCATACAGCTATCGATATACCACTGGGGGACATCGTGCTCCTTCATCTCGTTGATATATTCCTCATTGAGCAGGACGGGGGCCTTGCCCTTGCGGACGATCTCCATAATTTTGAACGCACTTTTGGGTTTGAGGCCCTTATACAGCAGATAGGTCATGATGCTGTCGCGGGTACCGATGACGTCGGAAATGGTGCAAGTGTTGTTTTTAATTAGCTCCTGCGCGTTGCCCAGCCAGACGTCAGTACCGTGCGACAGGCCGGAAATCTGGAGCAGATCGGAAAAATGCTTCGGCTGACACTCCTCAAGCATGCCGCGCACAAACGAGGTGCCCATCTCTGGGATACCCAATGTGCCGGTATTGCAGTCGATTTCCTCGGCGGTGACGCCCAGCGCTTCGGGCGACGTAAACAAGCTCATCACCTTTTCGTCGCTCATCGAAACATCCATCACCTTGATCCCGGTGAGGTCCTCGAGATGCTTATAAAGGGTGGGGACATCGTGCCCCAGCTCGTCCAGCTTGAGGATGGTGTCGTGCAGCGAGTGGAAGTCGTAATGGGTTGTGAGCACGCCCGAATCGCTGGAATCGGCCGGATGCTGGATCGGTGTGAAATCATACACCTCATAGTCGTTGGGAACAACCACCATGCCGCCGGGATGCTGGCCGGTGGTGCGTTTGATTCCGGTACAGCCGTTGACCAACCGCTGTTCCTCGGCCTTGTGGACGATCCTGCCCTTCTCCTCCAAATATTTTTTGACATAACCGTAGGCGGTTTTATCCGCCACGGTGGCGATGGTGCCGGCCTTGAATACATGCGAGGTGCCGAACAACTCCTCAGTGTAACGGTGGGAACGCGTTTGATATTCGCCCGAAAAGTTGAGGTCGATATCAGGTGCCTTGTCGCCGTCAAAACCCAGGAAGGTTTCAAACGGAATATCGTGCCCATCCCGGTTGTAAGGGGTACCGCATTCGGGGCAGTCTTTCGGCGGCAGATCAAAACCTGAACCGACTGAGCCATCGGTGATAAATTCGCTGTGCTTGCAGTTGGGGCAGACATAATGCGGAGGCAAGGGGTTTACCTCGGAGATACCCGCCATAGTCGCTACAAACGACGAGCCGACCGATCCGCGCGAACCGACCAGATAGCCGCAGCTCTCCGACTTCCACACCAGCTTCTGTGCGATGATGTAGAGCACCGCGAAGCCGTGCTTGATGATTGAACCGAGCTCGCGTTCCAGGCGGTCGGCCACAATTTGGGGCGGATTTTCTCCGTAGATCGCGCGCGCCTTGCCCCAGGTGATGTTTTGCAGATCCTCTTCGCACCCCTCGATGGTCGGCGTAAAGGTGCCGTCCGGAATCGGCTTGATGCCAGATTCCACCCGATCTGCGATAAGGCCGGGGTTGGTGACGACCACCTCGCGCGCCTTTTCCTCGCCCAGATAGGCGAACTCCTCCAGCATCTCGTCGGTGGTGCGCAAATAGAGCGGCGATTGCAGGTCTGTATCTGGGAAACCCTGTCCCGCCATCAAAATCTGGCGGAAGATGTTGTCTGACTGATCCAGGATGTGGACGTCACAGGTGGCTACCACGGGGATATGCAGCGTTTCTCCCAGCTTGACGATGGTGCGGTTGTATTGTTGCAGTTGCTCGTGGTCTCGCGCTATACCGCTGCGGATCAAAAATTCGTTGTTGGCAAGCGGCTGAATCTCCAAAAAGTCGTAGAAGCGCGCGATATCGCACAACTCCCCCCAGCTTTTGCCGTCGAGAATCGCGCGGAACAGCTCGCCCGCCTCGCAGGCGCTGCCGATGAGCAGGCCCTCGCGCAGCTTGATGAGCTCACTTTTGGGGATGCGCGGCTTTTTAAAGAAATATTTGATATGGGCCATCGAGACCAGCTTATACAGGTTTTTGAGGCCCGCCTGGTTGCGCACCAAGATGATCTGATGGTAAGAGGGCGCTTTTTTATAGTCGGTGCCGGAAAGCCGGGTGTTGATCTGGTCGATCGATGCGATCTGTTTCTCATTCTCCAGCAGCTCCATCACGCGGACAAAGATATCTGCCAGCACCCGGGCGTCGTCGCAGGCGCGGTGATGCTGGAACGGCGCAAGCTTCAAATGCCCTGCAACCGTGTCCAACTTATGATTTTTGAGGCTCGGGAACAGCGCCCGGCAGACGGGTACGGTGTCCACATGTGAAAACTCGTAGGACATGCCGCAGCGGCGCGCCGCAGCCTTGACAAAGCTGGTGTCGAACGGCGCGTTGTGCGCCACCAACACCGCCTTCGAATCCCCACAGAAGTCGTAAAACCGCCGCAGCGCCTCCCCTTCCAGCGGCGCATCCGCCACCATCTCGTCGGTGATGCCGGTGATCTGCGTGATCTTGGGCGGTATTGGCTTTTCGGGATTCACCATACTGTTGAAGGTGTCCACGATCTCCCGCCCGCGCAGCTTAACGGCGCCGATCTCAGTGATGCGCTCGGTCGCGGCTGAAAGGCCGGTGGTTTCGAGATCAAATACGATGAAAGTGTCGTCAAAACGCGCGGATGATCCGCCCGCCACAATCGGGATCATATCGTTGACAAAGTATGCCTCCACCCCGTAGAGGGCTTTGAAGTTGCCGCCGTTTTTGTTGATTTTTGCCACTGCGGCCGCCACCTCGGGGAACGATTGCACCACACCGTGGTCGGTGATGGCGATGGCGCGGTGCCCCCAGCTCGCCGCGCGATTGATCAAATCGGTCGCACTGGAGATACCATCCATCGTGGACATGTTCGTGTGGCAATGCAGTTCGATCCGCTTTTCCCCGGCTTCGTCCATGCGCTGATATTTGGAAACCAAACTGATGTCGCGCGGCCGGATGGAGTATTCACGGTCGTATTTATCGTAGGACAGCTCGCCGTTGACCACGATGGTCGTTCCCTTTTTCAGGGCCTCATACGGCTTTGCCTTGTCCTTGAGCTCGATAATTTTGAGCATGTTGGAACTGGTGTAATCGGTAAAATACACCGACATAATGATGCGGTCGCCCGCGCGGGTGTCGCGGCTCTCCACCTGGAACACATCGCCCCACACAGTCACCTTGGTGCACTCGGGGTTGAGCTCCGCCAGCGGCATGGGGTCCTGCTTCACCGGTTTGCCGACCAGCGCCTTGATGGTGGATTTGTCGTAGGGCAGTTGGTCGCCGCGCACCCGCTTTCCTGCCGGCTTTGGCTCCAGAGGAGCATTTCGCCCCGCATCCTTTGCCGGCTTCTTCGGCGGTTCCACCTTTTCGACAACAGGCTTCGGCGGATCGTCCCAGGGTGCATAGTCCGTCGCCGGACGGATTTGACTCTGATCGCGCTTGACAGTCTCGCGGAAACTGTCGGTGTAATCCTCGATGGTGGTCTTGCCGGTAAAATAGACCTCGCAAGCGGCGCCGAATTCCTCGCGCAGCAGCTCCCGCACCTTGGCGTCGCAGCCAAACCGGCTCAACAACTCCGCCCCGCCGTGGGTCAATTCGATCGCAAAATTGCCCACCTCGTCCAAAAAGGCGTGGGCATCGCTTAGAAACCCGTTGACCACGGTGTTGTGGCGGCGCAAATATTTTTCAATGTTGGGCAGGTAGCTGCCGTCCAGCAGCTCCAGCGGGTATTTGGTTGTAATATGTACATCGCTGAGTTCAAACGCCTGCCGCACCTTATCCTCAAAAGCAAAGATGAACTCCTTATCCACAATCTCGTCGAGCGGCAGGTCGAAGGTCATCCTGCGGCTGTTTTTGTCGATCACAATGCCGGAAACCGACGCTTCCAACAGATATTGCGGTGCGCCCTCCGGCACAAATTTTCCAAAAAGCGCTCCAAGCGCGGTTGCCTGCATCCCAGTCCTCACCTTCTCAATCCATCTGTTCGATTTCTTTGAGGAGCTCGTCCACAATGCGCTCCTCCGGCACCTTGCGCAGGGGCTTTCCCTTCTTAAACAGGAGCGCCTCGCCGACGCCGCCCGCGATGCCGATATCCGCTTCGCGCGCCTCCCCCGGTCCGTTGACAATACAGCCCATAATCGCCACGGAAATATTCTTTTGACATCCCGCCAGCGCCTGCTCGACGCGACCCGCAAGGCCGATCAGGTCGATATTGGTGCGCCCGCATGTGGGGCAGGAGGTAAAGCGCACCCCGCTTTGAGAGAGGCCGAGCGCGCGCAGAATGTCCTTAGCCGCCTCGATCTCCCGAATCGGGTCGGCGGTGAGGGACACGCGAATGGTGTCCCCGATGCCGTCGCACAACAGCCCGCCGATGCCGATAGCCGATTTAATGAGTCCCATGCGCTCGGTGCCCGCCTCCGTCACACCCAAATGCAGCGGATAAGGGTAGCGGCTCGCCATTTCGCGGCAAGCCTCCACCGTCTTTTGCACGCTGCTGGCCTTGATAGAGACCACGATATCTTCAAAGTCGTAGCGCTGTAACAGCCGGATATGCCCTTCGGCGCTCTCGATCAAAGCCTCCACCGTAGGGGAGCCGTGGCGCGCCAAAATCTCCTTCTCCACTGAACCGCTGTTTACGCCGATGCGGATTGGGATTTTGTTCACGCGGCAAGCGTCTGCCACTTGTTTGACGCGGTCGCTATCCCCGATGTTGCCGGGGTTGATGCGGATCTTATCGATTCCAGCCGCAACCGAGTCGAGCGCCAGCCGGTAGTCGAAATGGATATCCGCCACCAGTGGAATGGAAATTTTCTTCTTAATGGCGGGGATCAGCGCGACCGCCTCCCGATTAGGGATGGCTACGCGTAGAATCTGGCAGCCCGCCTGCTCCAGCGCGACCGCCTGCTCCACATTGCTTTCAATATCCGCTGCGGGACGGTTGAGCATCGATTGAATGGCGATGGGGTTGCCACCGCCGATGATCATTGTGCCGATCTTCACCGGCTTGGTCGGTATTTTTTGAAGCATAACAGCCTCCTGTGTCGTTCAAGATGAGAAAGACTAAGAGAAAAACAGCCGCACAATGTCGTTGAAGGTGACAAACAGCATCAGGCCGAGCAACAGTATCATGCCGGCGGTGTGCACATAGTTTTCGTATTTGGGCGGAACTGGCCTGCGAAACACGGCTTCTATCAGCAAAAACAGCAGCTTACCGCCGTCCAGCGCGGGCAAGGGAAGAAGGTTGAACACCCCCAAGTTGACGGTAATAAATGCGATGAGCAGGAGCAGCGGGCGCAGCCCCATCGAGGTGGCCTGGCCAATCACCGCCGTCACACCCACCGGTCCGGAAAGCTGATTGACCGAAAACTTGCCTGAAAGCAGCTCCAAGAGGCTCACCCATACCAAACGGGCGATCGCACCGGTGTAATAAAAGCCGTTGTAAAGCAGCGAACCAAAGGTTTTTTCCGCTGGATATACGGTAAAATCGATGTAGATCGAATGTGTTCCATCTTCAGCTTCGGTCATTTGGAACGGCACCGTCAGATTGAGCAGTTCACCGCCGCGCTCCACCTGCATCTCCACCTGGCCGTCCTCATCGCGCACCAGGCCGAACACAATATCGTTATCGATATGCACCCTGGAACCGTTGATTTTGACAATCCGGTCGCCCACCTGCAACACCGAGCTGCTGACCGACTGCTGCTGAAAGTTCGAGACAGTTGTCGTCCCAAGCGTCGGCTGCATGGCGAGCACCACCAGCACTACTATGAAGCCGAGCAGCAGGTTCATGATACCGCCCGCCGCCATCACAACAAAGCGCTTCCAAATCTTCTGCTTGCCGAAGGACCGCTCGTCGTCGCTCTCCTCCTCTTCGCCGTCCAAAGTCACATAGCCCCCCAGCGGAAACAGCCGGATTGCGTACGTCGTATCACCCTTGGTAAATTGAAAGAGCGCGGGCCCAAACCCCAGCGAAAAATCGTTGACGCGAATGCCAAATGCCTTGGCGGATAAAAAATGCCCCAGCTCGTGGACCGTAACAAACACACCAAAAATAATAATCGCCAGCAGAATCGTTCCCACAGTACCCAATCATTCTCACAACCAATCCAATTGATCTCGCAGCCGCCTGCTGATATTACTTCGCCGCCTCGCGCAACACAAAATCCCGCGCCATGCGGTCCACTTGAAATACATCTTCCAGGTCATAGTGTTCCTTTGCACAATTGATTTCATTCAGTACCCGCCGCACCAGAACACCGATCTGTAAAAAGGAAATCTTTCCGGCCAAAAACAGTTTTACCGCCTGCTCGTTTGCGCCATTGACCAGCGCCGGATACAGCCCATCGCGCCGGATTGCCTCCAGGCAAGCGCCAAGACATTCAAACGTTTCACAGTCCGGCTTGTAAAAGGTGAGCCGGCCGATCTCGGTGAGCGAGAGGCGCGGCACCTCACAGGGAAGACGCTTGGGATAGGTCAGCGCGTATTGGATGGGAATTTTCATATCCGGCACCCCCATCTGCGCGATGACCGACCCGTCGGCGAATTCGACCGCCGAATGGATGATGCTCTCCCGCTGCACGATGATTTCGATTCGCTCAGGCGGCACGCCGAACAGTCGGACCGCCTCAATCACCTCCAAGCCTTTATTCATCAGGGTAGCGGAATCGATGGTGATCTTCGCGCCCATCTCCCAGTTGGGGTGGGCCAGCGCATCCAAAGCGCTCACCTGTTGCAGCTCCTCCCGCGTCTTACCAAAAAACGGGCCGCCTGAGGCGGTGAGCAACAGCTTGTGCGGCGGATTGCGCCCCTCAAAGCCGCCAAGGCACTGAAAAATCGCTGAGTGTTCGCTGTCCACCGGCAGAATGCGCGCCCGCTTTTTGCGCGCAAGGTCGGTGACCAACCGTCCGCCCGCCACAAGGCTCTCCTTGTTGGCCAACGCCAGGTCGCGTCCCGCTTCCAATGCTGCGACGGTGGGGCGGAGACCCGCAATGCCCACCACTGCGTTGAGTACGATGTCGTTTTCCGGCAGGGCCGCAACCTGGCAGACTCCCTTCTCGCCGCCCAACACTTTGACCGGCAAGTCAGCGAGTCTGCGGGCTAGCTCCTGTGCCGCTGACTCATCCGCAAGAACCGCATAGGAGGGACGAAACGCGCGCACCTGTTCTTCCAGGAGATCAACCGACCGGTTGGCGGTCAAAGCGGTGATGCGGTAGCCCATCGCGCGGCACACCGCGAGGCTTTGTATGCCGATCGAACCGGTGGAACCCAATATCGCTACTTTTTTCAAAATCTCACCTCAAAAAAATCGCGCCACGCGTGGCGTGCACAGGGATGCGGAAAAAGCCTTCCCGCCGCCGCTGTCTGCCGCCCAGCCTGGCACAACTTTCTTTTTCTTTTGTTTTCTCTTCCATCCTGTATCATACCAACGTGAACAGCTCTACATACTGGATGTAAACAAACACCGTCGGCGCAACAAATAACACGCTGTCGAATCGATCCATCACGCCGCCATGCCCCGGCATAATTGAACCAAAATCCTTGATGCCGCACTGGCGCTTGATGACCGACGCCGTGAGATCACCCAGAATCCCAGCAGCCGACGCCAAAAGCGCCAAAATACCGAGCGCAAGATAGTTCACTTGGATGGCAATCTGAAAGAAATAGCCGACAGCCGTTATGTAAAGCCACGTCAGCAGATAATAACAGACCAGATTGCAAAGTATCCCACCGATTGCCCCCTCCACTGTCTTGTGAGGGCTGATCTGCGGAGCCATTTTGTGTTTACCGAACATTCTTCCGGAAAAATAGGCTCCGGTATCGGTGAGCCATGCGCCCCCCAACATCATCAGCAGGTATAAAATGCTGACCGACATCTCATAGCGGTCATGCACCAGCTGCATGACCGAGAAGGAAAACGGCACCATCAAACCAAAGAAAAACGCCAGGCTGACCTGCTCGATCCGCAGGGTGTTGTGGTAGCGGATCAGATTTAAAAACAGCAAAAATGCGTATGCCCCGCAAATGACGGCCAACTGCCCTCCGAGATGTTTGGTCTGCAGCAAAGGGACCAAGGCGGAAAACACCAGGCAAAGCAGGAACAGGGGTCTGTGCTCGGTGAGCTTCGCCGCCTTGAAGAGCTCATACACCGCCAACAAGATGAGTACGATGATGGTGATGTTAAATACGGCTGTTTCATAAAACGCGAGCACAAGCGCAAGCACGCCCAGACCAATCACGGAAGAAATGATACGCTGTTTCATTTCAGCCCACACCTCCAAATCTTCTGCTTCGTTTTGTGTACTCCAACAAGGCTTGGTTCAAATCATTGGGGGTAAAATCGGGCCATAAAATGTCCATAAAGACATATTCGGAGTAAGCTGACTGCCAAGCAAGAAAATTGGAACTGCGCTTTTCCCCGCTCGGTCGGATGATGACATCGGGGTCTGGAATGCCTCTGGTATCGAGATGATCGGCGATGCAGTTCTCATCAATGGTATCGGGCGAGAGCGCGCCGGCCGCCACCTTTTGTGCGATTGACCGCACTGCACGGCTAATCTCGTCGCGGCCGCCGTAGTTGATCGCCATGCACACGGTGATGCCAGTGTTATTTTTGCTGCCTTCCTCCGCCTGCCGCATCAGGTCGCGCAATTCGTCATCCAGTGCAGTTCGGTCCCCAAGGAACAACAGGCGCACATTCTCATCCTTATAGTTGGAGACATCCCGCAGGTGCTCTTTGAGCAGCTCCATCAAATCCGCCACCTCGTCGGCCGGTCTGCGCCAGTTCTCGGTGGAGAATGCGTAAACCGTGAGGTAACGAATGCCGATATCGCGGCAGTATCTGGCGATCTCACCAAATACGCGCGCACCCTTTTTGTGGCCTGCCGTGCGTGGCAATCCGCGCTTTTTTGCCCATCTGCCGTTGCCGTCCATGATGATTCCAATATGGCACGGCAACAGCTGGGGATCCAAATATTCGTTCTTCAAGGGCAGGTCTGCCTCTCTTTCATTTGTATGATCTCAGAAAAGAAGATATGTGCAGCTGATTCCAAATGAAAAGCCCTGTACCTTCATTAGATTTCCATAATTTCCTTTTCTTTATTCTGGGACATCTGATCGATCTCTTTGATATATTTGTCGGTCAGCTTCTGCAGATCCTCTTCGTAGCTCTTCTGATCGTCCTCGGTGATTTCCGAAGCCTTCTTCATCGCCTTAAACTTCTCATTGCCGTCTCGACGGATCGAACGGATGGCAACCTTTGCCTCCTCGCCGTATTTGCTGACTTTTTTGCAGAGTTCTTTTCTGCGCTCTTCCGTTAACGGGGGAAAATTCAGCCGGATCACCGTGCCGTCATTATTGGGATTGATGCCGATATCCGAAGCCATAATCGCCTTTTCAATGGCTTTCAGGGTGGACTTATCCCACGGCTGGATGGTCAGCATCCGCGGATCCGGCACCGATACCGCCGCCATCGAGTTGATCGCAGTGGGCACGCCGTAATAATCGACTGTGATCTTATCGAGCACCGAAGCGCTCGCCCTTCCCGCTCGGATTCCAGCGAAGTTGCTGTTGAGAGCAGACAGGGTTTTGGTCATTTTTTCGTCGTATGGCTGAAGATGAGCTTTCATAGCAGTACCTCCATCAGTTATAGTTATATTTTTGCACAGCGCCCGCGACGCCGCTTTATTTCACAATGGTTCCAATTTCCTCGCCCTGCACGGCGCGGACGATATTGTGCGGATCATCCACACTGAACACAAGGATAGGAATGCTGTTGTCCCGGCACATCGAAGCCGCTGTGCTGTCCATGACGCCCAGCTCCTGCGTGAGAATTTCTGCGAAGGTGAGGTTATCATATTTTTTTGCGTCTGCGTTCTCCATCGGGTCGCTGTCATATACGCCGTCCACCTTTGTGGCTTTCAGGATGATGTCCGCGCCGATCTCCGCCGCGCGCAGCGAGGAGGCCGTGTCGGTGGAAAAATACGGGTTGCCGGTGCCACAGCCAAAGATCACCACGCGCCCCTTCTCCAGGTGGCGCAGCGCCCGCCCGCGCACATACGGCTCTGCGATGGCCTGCATGGTGATCGCAGTTTGAACGCGCACATCCACGCCGAGCTGCTCCAATGCGTCGGCCAGTGCGAGCGAGTTGATTACGGTCGCCAACATCCCCATGTGATCCGCACGGGTGCGGTCCATCTTGCCGCTGGTGCGGCCGCGCCAGAAGTTGCCGCCCCCCACCACGATGCCGATTTCCACCCCGAGTTCCCATGCATCCTTGATGCTCGCACAGATGTGAAGCACCGTGTCAAAATCGAGACCGCTCTTTTTTTCACCCGCCAGCGCTTCCCCGCTGAGCTTCAGCAGAATCCGTTTGTACTTGATGGCCATTGGCAGCATCCTCCATCTAAATCTTGATTGTCACAGAAATCCCCCGCAAACGCCGTCTGCGGAGTTCTGTCCATATCCTTCCCTATTTTACAATAACACGGGCGGGAAGTAAAGAATAATTTCACCAGCTCCGCTCTACCGCTTCTGAAAGATTCCACTGCGCTGGATATAAAATTTAATATATCCATGCTGTATCACGATGAATAAAAAACTGGCAAGTGCATCGAGTTTTGTGCATGCAAATCTAAATTTTGCGGCTGTGCTCCCGGCCAATTGAAAGGACTTTTGTAAAACAAATTGGCCCGATAACGATGGTTTTCGTTATCGGGCCGTTTCCCTTACACGATGAAATCACCGCTACGGAGATTTACAGCATACGGGCGAGTTCCCGTCCAGCTTCCCGCGCGCGTTCCAGATCGCTTTCAGAGGGAACAAACTGGAATTTGAGGCCCTCCCCACAGACCGCCAGCTTCAGCCCGTTCATCCGCGCGATGAGATTCGGCACCGCCTCTCCACTCCAACCGTAGGAGCCGAAGGCGAGCGCGGGCTTTTTCTTATTGGTGATGGCGTCCACATGGCTGAGCAGCTCCCAGACCGGCGCAACCGCGTCTGCGTTGATGGTGGGGGATCCCACCGCAAATGCGTCGGAGCGGTTGAGCTGCGCCTGCAGGTCGCCCATCGCATGTTCATTGATATCGTAGACATCCACCTTCGCGTCTGGGATGATCTCCAGGATCCCCCGCTTGATCTCCTTCGCAGCGAGGCCGGTGTTGCCATATGCCGAGCAATAGAAGACCGGAACGGTCTTCACCGCATTGTGATGCGGCTGACTCCACTGGTCGTAAAGCGCCATGGCGGATTCTAGGCGGCAGCCCTTGGTGAGAATTGGGCCGTGACTGTTGCAGAGGTATTCGATATCCAGGCCTTTGATCTTGGCCAAACCGTTCTGCACATAACTCGGGAACGGGCCAAAAATCGCCGTGTAGTAGCCCAGGAATGCGTCCTCATATTTCGTCGGGTAAACAATGTTGGTATCAAAATCGTGGGGTTCGCAATAGTGGCAGCCCAAAAAGTCGCAGGAAAACAGGACCTTGTCCTCCTCGCACCAGGTGAACATCGAATCGGGCCAGTGCAGGAACGGCGCCATGATAAACCGCAGCGTCTTACCGCCGAGGTCGATGCTGTCCCCATCCCGCACGACGCGGGGCTTAAAGTCCGACAGATTGGTGATATTTTTGAGGTAGATCGAGCCGGCCTGAGAGCAGATGATCTGCGCGTTGGGGCAATGTTGCGCCAGCTTGGCCAATACGCCGGAGTGGTCGGGCTCGCAGTGGTTCAAAATAATGTAATCAATTGTTGCAGGGTCGCACGCCTCCTGAATGTTCTTCCAGTACTGCTCCCAATAGGTCAGGTGGCAGGTCTCAATCAAAGCTGTCTTTTCCCTGCCGCGCACAACATACGAATTGTAGGTGGTGCCGTAGTCGGTGCGCATCACAACGTCAAAAATGCGCATGATGGGGTTGAGAATCCCCACCGACATGACCCCGTCCGTCACTTTTCTTGCCGCCATAGCAAATACCTCCTGTTTACGATAAACTTCTAGTTAAAAAAGATGGAGGGGCATGGCGCCCCTCCCCTTACCACTTACGCTTTTTCAAACATATCCTTGCCAACGCCGCACATCGGGCACACCCATGTATCGGGAATATCCTCCCATTTGGTGCCAGGCGTGATGCCGCTGTCGGGATCACCCACTTCGGGATCATAAACATAACCGCAAATCGAACAAACATATTTTTCCATGACTGTAACCTCCATCTCATTGTATTTCTCGGAACGGCTTTATTATACCATCAAAGTATAACATTGTAAAGAGAAAACAGGAATAATTCTTATTACTTTTTAGGAGTTTTCTAACACTTTTTTGAGGTATTGCCCCGTATACGATCTCTCGCAATTGACAATCTCCTCGGGGGTGCCGGTGAAAACCACCTCTCCCCCTTGGTCGCCGCCCTCTGGGCCGAGATCGATCAGGTAATCGGCTGTTTTTATCATATCCAAATTGTGTTCGATCAATACAACAGAGTTGCCCGCGTCCACCAATTTTTGCAGCACCTCGATCAGCTTGTGCACATCCGCCGTGTGCAGGCCGGTGGTGGGCTCGTCCAAAATATAGATGGTTCTGCCGGTCGGCCGCCGGGAAAGCTCGGTCGCCAGCTTGACACGCTGCGCCTCGCCGCCCGACAAAGTGGTGGCAGGCTGCCCGATTTTGATGTAGCCCAGGCCGACATCGTACAGGGTTTGCAGCTTGCGTTTGATCTTGGAGTGATTGTCAAAGAAGGCGAGCCCCTCCTCCACCGTCATCTCCAACACATCGTAGATGGATTTGTCCTTGTACTTGACCTCGAGGGTTTCTCTGTTGTATCGCCTGCCTTTGCAGACTTCACAAGGCACGAACACATCCGGCAAAAAGTGCATCTCGATTTGGATGATGCCGTCGCCCTCGCAGGCCTCGCAGCGCCCTCCCTTGACATTGAAGGAAAACCGGCCGGAATTGTATCCGCGCATTTTCGCCGCATTGGTGGATGCGAACAACTCGCGGATATCGGTGAACACGCCGGTGTAGGTAGCCGGATTGGAGCGCGGGGTGCGGCCGATCGGAGATTGGTTGATGTCGATGACCTTGTCGAGGTGTTCTGTCCCCAGAATATCGTCGTGCTTGCCTGCGCGGGTGCGCGCTCCGTTCAGGGTTGCGGCCAACTTTTTATAGAGAATTTCATTGACCAGAGAGCTCTTGCCCGAACCGGATACGCCGGTGACCACCGTGAAGGTGCCCAGTGGAATTTTTACATCGATCCCCTTGAGGTTGTTTTCGCTGGCGCCCTTGATCTCCAGGAAGTTGCCGTTGCCGGGTCTGCGGGTCTGCGGCACTGGAATCTGCTTGCGGCCGGAGAGGTACTGGCCGGTGACCGACTGCTCACACGCCTCGATCTGCTTCACAGTTCCCGCACAGACTACCTCGCCGCCGTGCACGCCCGCGCCCGGGCCGATATCCACAATATAGTCGGCCGCGCGCATGGTGTCCTCGTCGTGCTCCACCACGATCAGGGTGTTGCCGATATCGCGCAGCCTCTTGAGGGTGGCGATCAGCTTGTCGTTGTCGCGCTGATGCAGGCCGATACTCGGTTCATCCAGGATATACAGCACCCCCATCAGCGAGGAGCCGATCTGGGTAGCCAGACGGATGCGCTGGCTTTCGCCGCCCGAGAGGGTACCTGCCGCCCGGGAAAGGGTGAGGTATTCGAGGCCCACGCTCTGCAAAAAGCCCAGCCGCTCCTTGATCTCCTTGATAATCTGTGCCGAAATCATCCGCTCTCGCTCGGTAAGTTCCAAATGCTCCAAAAAGTCCAGCGCGCGGACGACCGACATCTTGCAGAAATCGCTGATGTTGATGCCCCCCACCAGCACCGAAAGATAGATCGGTTTGAGGCGCGCGCCGTGGCAATCGGGGCACTCTTCTGAGCTCATATAAGCCGACAGCTCCTGCTTCATCCATTCACTGTTGGTGACGCGGAACCGCCGCTCCAGGTTGTTGATGATCCCCTCAAAATCGGTGAGATACTGCCCCTGCATCGCGCCCACGTCACGGTAAATGGTGAATTTTTCGCCGTTTGTACCGTACAGCAAAACATCCTTGGCCTTTTGGGAGAGCTCCTGAAAGGGGGTATCCAGCGAAAAGCCGTAATGGTCCGCCATGCCCTCAAAGTAGCTCTGCGCCAATCCGCCCTCAGCGTAGTACCAGCCGCTAGCCTTGATCGCCCCCTGACGCACCGAGAGCTTCTTGTTCGGCGCCACCAGATCCGGGTCCACCTTCATAAATGTACCCAGACCGGTGCACTTTTCGCACGCGCCCTGCGGATTGTTAAAAGAGAACATGCGCGGGGTGAGCTCCTCCACACTGATGTTGTGTTCGGGACAGGCGTAGTTCTGCGAAAACATCATCTCTCCACCATCCAGCAGGTCGATAATCACAAGCCCGCCCGAGAGGTTCAGCGCGGTCTCCAGCGAATCGGAGAGGCGCGACTTGATCTCCGGCTTGACCACCAGGCGATCCACCACGATTTCGATGTGGTGCTTTTTATTCTTTTCCAGCTTGATCTCTTCGGTCAGGTCGTAGAGGTTGCCATCCACCCGTACCCGGGCGTAACCGGAGCGCTTGGCGGCTTCAAATTCCTTGACATGCTCCCCCTTGCGGCCTCGCACCACCGGCGCCAGCACCTGAATTTTGGAGCCCTCCGGGACGGCTAAAATCTGATCGACCATCTGGTCGACCGTCTGCTGCTGAATCGGCCGGCCGCAGACCGGGCAATGCGGGATACCGATGCGCGCATACAGCAGGCGCAGGTAGTCGTAAATTTCTGTCACGGTGCCCACGGTGGAACGCGGATTTTTTGAGGTGGTCTTCTGGTCGATCGAAATGGCCGGAGACAATCCCTCGATCGAGTCCACATCCGGCTTCTCCATCTGGCCCAAAAACTGGCGCGCATAGCTCGAAAGGCTTTCCACATATCGCCGCTGTCCGTCGGCATAGATGGTGTCGAACGCCAGTGAGCTCTTGCCGGAGCCGGAGAGCCCGGTGAACACCACCAACTTGTCGCGCGGCACCTCCAGGCTGACATTTTTGAGGTTGTGTTCCCGCGCCCCTTTTATAATCAATTTATCGTTAGCCAATTGCTCGTTCCTCCAACTATGTCCCGCTGCAAGGGGCTACTTCTGCTCCTTGAGCTTCTTGATTTTATCGCGCAGATAGGCCGCGTGCTCGAATTCGAGAATCTTGGCCGCATTTTTCATCTCCGCTGTCAGCTTGGCGATCAACGCCTCACGCTCCTGCTTGCTCATCTTCTTGCGCGACTTGCCCTCGGCTGTCTCGCGCGACGAAATCTCCAAAATCTCGCGCACATCCTTGCGAATGGTCTGCGGGGTGATGCCGTGTTCCTCGTTGTATGCCATCTGAAGTGCTCGGCGGCGCTCGGTCTCGCTGATCGCCCGTTCCATCGAATTGGTGACCGAATCCGCGTACATAATCACCTTGCCCTGGGCGTTGCGCGCGGCGCGGCCAATCGTCTGAATCAGCGAAGTTTCGGATCGCAAAAAGCCCTCTTTGTCCGCATCCAGGATCGCCACCAGCGACACCTCCGGGATGTCGAGACCTTCTCGAAGCAGGTTGATGCCCACCAGCACGTCAAACTCGCCCAACCGCAGGTCACGGATAATCTCCATGCGCTCGATGGTGTCGATGTCGTGGTGCATGTAGCGGATTTTGACCCCCATCCCCTCAAAGTAGGAGGTCAGATCCTCCGCCATCTTCTTGGTGAGGGTGGTCACCAGCACGCGCTCGTTTTTGGCCACGCGCAGGTTGATCTCGGAAAGCAGATCGTCGATCTGCCCTTCCACCGGTTTCACCACGATCTCCGGATCGACCAGGCCGGTCGGACGGATAATCTGTTCCACCGTCTGTACACAGTGCTCCTGCTCGAACGGGCCGGGGGTGGCGCTGACATAGATCGCCTGATTGATTTTGCCGTAGAATTCATCAAAGTTGAGCGGACGGTTGTCAAAGGCGGAGGGGAGGCGGAACCCATAGTCCACCAGGTTTTGTTTGCGCGCGTGGTCGCCTCCGAACATACCGCGCACCTGCGGCAGCGTCACGTGGGACTCATCCACAAACAACAAGAAATCCTTGGGAAAGTAATCGAGCAGCGTGGTGGGCATACTGCCCGGTTGACGGCGGGACAGCACACGCGAATAGTTTTCGATCCCCTTGCAGAACCCGATTTCCGTCAGCATCTCAATATCATAATTGGTGCGCTCCGCGATGCGCTGCGCTTCAATCAGCTTGCCGTGCTCGGTGAAGTACCTCACCCGATCGTCGCATTCCTGCTGGATATCGCGGATGGCCTCCTCCATGCGGTCGCGCGGCACAATATAGTGACTTGCCGGATAGATCACCGTGCTTTTGAGGTTGGCTTTGACCTCGCTTGTGAGGGTGTTGATCTCGCTGATCCGCTCGATCTCATCGCCAAAGAACTCGATGCGCAGCGCCACATCCCCCGAATACACCGGGAAAACCTCGACCACGTCCCCCCGCACCCGGAACTTGTTGCGGATAAAGTTGATGTCGTTGCGCTCGTATTGAATTTCCACCAGCTTGGAGATGAGCTGGTCGCGATCCTTTTGCTGGCCGATGCGCAGGGAGATCACCATATTTTTATAGTCGATCGGGTCGCCCAGGCTGTAGATGCACGAGACGCTGGAGACGACGATCACATCCCGGCGCTCGCCCAGCGCAGCCGTGGCCGAATGGCGCAGCCGCTCGATCTCGTCGTTGATCGCGCTGTCCTTTTCGATGTAGGTATCCGTATGCGCGATGTACGCCTCCGGCTGGTAGTAATCGTAGTAGGACACGAAATATTCCACCGCATTGTGGGGGAAGAACTCCTTGAATTCGCTGCAAAGCTGCGCAGCCAGCGTCTTATTGTGCGCGAGCACCAGCGTCGGCCGGTTGAGCTGCGCAATGACATTGGCCATGGTGAAGGTCTTGCCGGACCCGGTGACACCCAGAAGCGCTTGTTCGTGCGCCCCCGAACGCACGCCCTCCACCAGCTTGTCGATCGCCTGTGGCTGGTCGCCGGTCGGCTGATAAGGGGATACCAACTCAAACTGTTCGGGCATCGATGCACCTCCCACTCCAGACTCACATCTTTGTTTTTTCTCCGCAATCAGAACATAAGTTCTGAACATTTCTACTATATCACAACCAAATTGAAGATACAACTCCTGTTTTTCAAATTCGCCCTTTTTCCTATTTATTATGGTTCGTCTCCCCTGGTTTATCGCAATATTTTCATAAAACGGGAAAAAGGCCCCCTCCTTGCGGAGAAAGCCCTCTTTTTGCGGATGATGGTCATGATATCGCACCGGAGCTGTCCAGTTCTCGGTAGTTGCCCAAAAAAGCAAAGTAATCGCATTGCTGCTCCAAACGCGTCAGCAGTTTGATGATATGCTCGTTGGCCGCGTTTCCGGTGAAATCAAAATAAAACAGGAACTCAAAGTTGGTGTCCGGCAGCGGCCGCGACTCCAGCTTGGTGAGGTTCAGCTCCAGCATGGCGAACTGGGTAATCAGCTTATAAAGGGAGCCCGCCTCATGCGGCAGGGTGAGCGCGACACTCATCCGGTTTGCATCCTCGGTGATCAGCATCTTGTTGCTGATGGCAATAAACCGGGTATAGTTGCGTTTGGCGTCCTTGATCTCGTCGAGCACCACATTCAGGCGGTAGATATCCGCACACTCGCGCGACGCAATTGCCGCTACCCCGCGGTCGCCGCACTCAGACACAAAGCGCGCCGCAGCCGCTGTATTGGAGTAGAGGTGCACCCGGATGTTGGGGTGCGCCTGCAAAAAGTCGTGGCACTGGCTGATCGCCTGGGTGTGGGAATAGACGTCGGTGATGTCGTCGAAGTGCACGCCGGGCTTGGCCAGCAGGCAGTGGCGCACCTCCAGCCGGTAGCCGCGCACAATGTGAAACTGATATTTTTTCATCAAGTCGTAAACATTGTTGACCGAACCTGCGGTGGAATTTTCGATCGGCAGCACACCGATATCGCATTCCCCACGCTTGACACTTTCGAAGATATCGGAAAAATCCTGATAAAAGCGGAGCTTCCCGTCCGAGAACATCCCACGGGCCGCCATGCTGGAATAGGCGCCGTCCACCCCTTGGCAGGCAACCACGGGAGCGACAGGTAGCGTCCGCCCGTCCTCGAGCGCCTGATGAATCGTGCGGCTCAGCCGCGTGTCGGCGGTGAGATCGTTGTTCTGCTGTGTCTTGCTCAGATCCATGATAGTGGTGAACAAGAATCGGACATAGTCGGATAGGTCGTCGCCTGTCACCGGGTCGGTCGCCATCGCCGCGACCCGGTCCAACACCTGCTGTTCCCGGTCGGTGTGCAGCACCGGCAGGTTGTTCAACCGCTTATATTCCGCCACATCGTGAACGATGCGCATCCGGTTTTTAAAGAGCGATACTATCTGCTCGTCGATTCCATCGATCTGTTCCCGCATGTTCTTTAAATCCATCGAAAAAACTCCTCCGTTTTTATCTGTAAAGGGATATCATATTACACCAAGTAGGACAGAAGCGCAAACGCTGCCGCCGCTTCTACACAGGGAACCGCACGAGGCACCACGCAAGGGTCGTGGCGGCCTTTCACCACCAGCTCGCATGCACAGCCTTCCTGAAAATTGACGGTCTGCTGCGGCCGGGAGATGGACGGCGTCGGCTTGAACGCCACCCGCATGGTGATCGGCATTCCGCTGGAGATGCCGCCCAAAATGCCGCCGTGGTGGTTGGTCCGGGTGACAACTCTGCCCTCTTGCAGCTCAAACTCGTCGTTGTTCTCCGCTCCGGTCAACCCGGCCGCGTCGAAACCGGCTCCGAACTCGACCCCTTTCACCGCTGGAATTCCGAACAGGATGGAGCTCAGGCTGTTTTCCAGGCCGTCAAACATCGGGGTACCCACCCCGGCTGGGAACCCCACCGCACAGCATTCCACCACGCCGCCGAGAGAATTGAGCTCGGCGGCGGCCTGTTCGATCGCGCCAATCATCCTCTCGCCCGCATCCTTGTCGAGCACCGGAAACGTCTGCTCGCCGACCGACCGCAGGGTCTGTGCGGTCACAGCTACCGGATCGAATGCGCGATCCACGATGCTGTGCACCGACAGGATGTGCGCGCCGACCTCAACACCGCGCCGCCGCAAAATCTGTTTGGCAATGCCGCCCGCTACCACCAGAGGCGCGGTCAGGCGGCCGGAAAAATGCCCACTGCCGCGCACGTCGTTATAACCCTGAAAGCGCAGCCATGCGGTGTAATCGGCGTGGCCGGGCCGGGCTGTCGTCCTCAGGTTGTCATAATCCCCCGAATGGGTATCGCTGTTTCTAATCACCGCGCAAAGCGGCGCGCCGGTGGTTCTACCGTCCAGCAGACCGGACAGAAATTCCGGCCGGTCCGGTTCCTTGCGCTTGGTCGCAGTCGAGGATCGGCCGGGCGCACGCCGGGCACAAAAGGCCATCAGCTCCTCCACGTCGATCTCCTCCCCGGCGGGCAGGCCGTCGATCACCACGCCGATTCCCGGCCCATGTGATTCCCCAAAGATGCTCAAATTCAGTGTTCCTCTACCCCATACGGACATTGGCGCTCCCCCCCAATCGGTTATAGTCGTCATAAAATTGCGGATAAGACTTGTTGACCGCTTCTGCGCCGTCGATCAGCACCTCGCCATCGCAGAATAGCGCTGCGATGGCCGCGCTCATCGCGATGCGATGGTCGTTGCAGGCGGACACCACCCCGCTGTGCAGCACCTTGCCGCCACGCACCGTGATGCTGTCGTCATCACAAAAGGCGTCGGCTCCCAGAGCACGGAGCGCCTGGGTGGTACTCACCAGGCGGTCGCTCTCCTTGAGTTTGAGGCGATGGGCGTTGTAGATGCGGGTTTCCCCTTCGGCGAACGCCCCCACCACCGACAGAATCGGCACCAGATCTGGGATCTGGGATGCATCGATTTGGATGCCGCGGAGCTTTCCGCGCGAAATGCGGATCGCCCCCCCTTCGGCGGACACCCGGCCGCCGAACCGCAACAGCAGGTCGATAATCTCCCGGTCGCCTTGCCGGGAATCGCCTGCCAGGCCGTCGATCACAACCCCCTGTTCGCTGAGCAACCCCGCAGCCGCAAAGAAAGCCGCATTGGAGTAATCCCCTTCCACACGGTAGGTACAGGGGGTATAACGCTGATTACCGGCGACCCGGTAGCCCTGTTCCGTCTCTTCCACCGCCACGCCGAACCGCGCGAGGGCGGAGATCGTCATATCCACATAGGGGCGGGACTCGAGGGGCGAGGTGAGCACCAGCTCGCTGTCCCCGTCCAGAAGGGGCAGGGCGAACATCAGACCAGTAATGAACTGGGAACTGACGTTTCCCGGCAACAGGAACCGCCCCGCATGGAGCTGGCCGGTGACCTTAAGCGGGAGCTCATCGCTCTCCAGGCGTTTGAGGCGCACTCCCTTTTCCGGGAACAGCTCGTGATAGACCCCCAGCGGACGCTGCGGCAGCTTGCCCGAGCCGGTGAACACCACCTCGATGCCAAAAGCCGCCGCGATGGGGATGAGAAACCGCAGGCTCGAACCCGATTCGTTGCAATGAATGCGGATGTGACCGGCTGGGGTGCGGGAAATCCCCTGTACCAGCGCGAGGTTGTCCTGAATCTGGATTTTAGCCTCCAGCATCTCGAGGGCAGACCGGGTGGCCTCCACATCTGCGGACGCCACCACAGGGGCGACATGGCTGAACCCATCGGCGAGCGCCGCGCCGATCAGGGCGCGGTGGGAATCGCTTTTAGAAGGCGGGGCGGTATAGCGCCCCGTTAGCTTTGACGGTTGAATTGCAGCGATCATCTGCATCCCTCACAAATAAATTTTTGAAATGCTTCCACGGGCATCGGATGGATCACAGCTCGGCCGATCTGTTCGGGCAGGATCACATTGATTTGATTCTGGTTCCGTTTTTTATCTCCAAGACAGATCTGGGCCAGTCCGGACGGGTCAAAGTCGGTGCTGGTCGGCAGGTCGAACATCCAACAGGCACGTTCGAGCTCCTCAGCGATCCCTTGCGGAACGATCCCCGCTGCCGCTGCCGCCTTTGTGATCGCCACCATACCGATGGCGACCGCGCGGCCATGCGGGATTGTATATCCGCTTTGGGTCTCGATGGCATGGGCGAGCGTGTGGCCGAAGTTGAGCAGCATCCTCTCCCCGGTGTCGAACTCGTCGTTCTGTACGATGTCGCGCTTGATCGAAACACAGCGGTGGATGATCTCCTCCAGATGCTTCCGATAATCGGGCGATGCGGTCATCTCGAACAGCTCCCGGTCGCGGATCGCGCCGTATTTGATGACCTCCGCCGCGCCGTCGCAAAATATTTCCCGGGGAAGGGTATCCAGCAGTTGGATGTCGCAGAGCACCAGGCTGGGCTGATAAAAGGTGCCCACCAGGTTTTTGCCGCACTCCAGGTCCACAGCGGTCTTGCCGCCCACCGAGGAATCCACCTGGGCCAGCAGGGTTGTGGGGATCTGCACATACCGCACCCCGCGCAGGAAGGTGGAAGCCGCAAACCCGGTCACATCCCCCACCACGCCGCCCCCCAGGGCGATGATCCAATCGCCGCGGGTGATCTGATGGCCGGCAAAAAACTCATAGAGCTTGGCCGCAGTAGCCAGCGTCTTGGACGCTTCCCCGTGAGGGAACGTGAAGAGGGAACAGTCGTCAAAGCCCGCCCGATGCAGCGAATCCAACAGCCGGCCGGCATAGAGGGCCGCAACCGTGTCGTCCGACACCACCGCGACCCTTTGGGCGGACGACAGGGCGCGAATCCGCTCCCCGGCGCTGTCCAAAAGACCATTCCCCACCCATACTTCATAGGTCTTGCTGGTTTTTACCGTCACCTGTTTCACTCTGCTCACCTGTCCTTATCGTTATCGTTGTTGAGGCTCTCCTTGATGACCCGGCCCTGCGCCAGCAGGGCGCGCAGCCGTTCAGCATCCCGCTGGTCGATCGCATTGCGAATCTCCTTCAGATTCTCTACAAGGGTGTCGATCTCCTCCACCAGATGATCGGGATTGTCCAGAAACAGCTCGGTCCACATCCCCTCGTTGAGCTTCGCCACGCGGGACATATCCTCAAAGCTGCCCCCGGTGAAACCCAATTGAAATCGGCAGTTGGGGCTTTTGACATAGGAGCTCGCGATCACATGCGGAAGCTGCGAGGTGTAAGCGATCATCCGATCGTGGAATTCCGGCGTGGTGTTGATGACCCTGCCAAAGCCCAGCGACAGGATGAAATCGGACACCCTGCGCAGCACGTCGCGGTCGAGGTCGGCATCCGGCGTGAGGATCATACTCGCGCCTTGAAACAGGTCCTGATCGGAGACGGCAAAGCCGCTGAATTCGCGGCCCGCCATGGGGTGCCCTCCGATAAAGACGAGGTCGCGGCCGGCGATCACCTCGCGGATTCCCCGGCACACCACCCCTTTGACGCCGCAGACATCCAGGAGGATACAGCCCGGCCGAAAGAGATCGAGATGGGTGCGAACATAGGCGATGGTATCCGCGGGATAGAGCGCCGAAAGGACCAAGTCACAGCCTGCGAGAGCGCGGCCGTCCAGCCGCCCGTCGATGGCGCCAAATTCGAGCGCGGAGGAGAGCACGGCCTCGTCCCGGTCCTCCCCCCAGACGCTGTGATGGGTATACGCCTTGATCGCCTTGCAGAGGGAACCGCCGATCAGCCCCAGGCCGACCACACCGATGTTCATATTTATCCTACCCCTTTCGTGTTAGCAAACCGTGATTGTTCTGCGAAACTTTTAAAAATGCTTGCCCTCGAATTCCACCATGCGCTTGACCGAATCCATCACTTCACCGAACTGCTGGGGGGTGAGGGACTGCGCACCGTCGGAAAGCGCGTGCTTCGGGTCGTTGTGCACCTCGATAATCAGGCCGTCCGCACCGGCTGCGATCGCCGCCTTGGAGAGGGGTTCCACCAGCGAAGTCAGCCCCGCCGCGTGGCTGGGATCGACCACCACCGGCAGGTGGGAGAGCTGTTTGAGCAGCGGGATCGCGGAAATATCCAACGTGTTTCGGGTCGCGGTTTCAAAGGTACGGATGCCGCGCTCGCAGAGGATGATGTTCTCATTACCGCCCGCCATGATGTATTCGGCGCTCATCAGGAATTCTTCAATGGTGTTGGCGAGCCCCCGTTTGAGCAGGATCGGCTTATTGAGGGTTCCCAGCGCCTTGAGCAGCTCGAAATTCTGCATATTGCGCGCGCCCACCTGGATGATATCCACATCGCGGAACAGCTCGATGTGAGCCGCGCTCATAATCTCGGTGACGATCGGCATACCAGTCTCTTTCTTCGCGTCCAGCAGGAACTCGATTCCCTCGGCGCGCAGCCCCTGGAACGCATAGGGAGAGGTGCGGGGTTTGTACGCGCCGCCGCGCAGCAGCCCCGCGCCGGAAGCCTGCACATCGCGCGCGACCTCCTTGATCTGCTCCTTGCTTTCCACCGAGCAGGGGCCCGCAATCACCTGGAAATTGCCGCCGCCGATTTTGCGGCCGCACACCTCCACCACCGTGTCATCCGGATGGAACTTACGGTTTGCCGCCTTGAACGGCTCGGAGATGCGCCGCACATTTTCGACGATGTCGTTGGCGCGCACCGCATCCTCATCCACCTTGGAGGTGTCGCCGATCAGGCCCAGGATGGTCTTGCTGGCGCCTTCCACCACATGAACATCCAGCCCCTGCTTCTTGATCCAATCGATCAGATTGACGACCTCTTCCTTTTTGGCCTTCTGCTTTAAGATGACTACCATTTCTGAAACAACCCTTTCCCATATCGTGAAGTTTTCTGATTTTTTATTGATTCTGCATTCTGTCCGGAAATCCTGCAGCAATTTCCTTTGGGACGCAGAAAAAGGCCGGTGCCTTTGTCACCAAAAGCACCGACCGATCAGTCGTTGTCATTCTCAATTCCGGTTCCAGAATTATCGAACACCATTTGGCAACACATTTTTTGAACAGCAAAAATAACCCGCGCTAAAGAAAAAGCTCAGGCTAAAAAAGTAAAAATAACGGTTTGCATTGTTCAAAGCGTTTGCCATGGAGGATGTTCTCCTTTCCTCAAAACTGACTTTTTTAAATGATACCCCTCAAGCCTCCATTTGTCAACAGTTTTTTTCCAATCGAACGGTAAAAATAACCGAAAAGCCCTCTCCTCCCCTGTTGAATACGCCCGACCTTTTGAAAGATTCCGGCAGGAAATGCCGAAAATAGTTGCCCCGATGCAGGCACTATGTTAAAATAAAAAATAACGAATTTTTACAGTTTGGGAGAATCAAAGAATGATATTATCCGCTGTGGGAATCAGCAAAAGCTACGGTTCCAACCTGGTTTTGAAGGAAACCGATCTTAAAATAGAGGATAGCGATCGCATCGGCCTGGTCGGCGTCAACGGTGCGGGCAAGTCCACCCTGCTCAACCTGCTCACCTCGCGCGAGCTGCCCGACACAGGCGATATTTTCGTCTCCGCGCAGGCGACCATCGGTTTTCTGCGGCAGAACAGCGGCCTGGACACCGAAAATACCATCTGGACAGAGATGCAGTCGGTGTTTGCACCGCTGCTGCGGGTGCAGGAGGAGCTGCGCACGCTGGAGACGGAGCTCGCACAGACTGACGCCATGCAGAACCCGCAGCGATTCGATGAACTGACTCGCCGCTACGCCACCCAGTCGGAGTGGTTTGAGGCGCAGGACGGCTACCTGGTCGATGTCAAGATCAAGACCATTCTCAACGGCATGGGTTTTGCTGACAAACCCTGCGACACCGTCATCAACACCCTGTCCGGTGGAGAAAAGACCCGCTTGGCCATGGCTAAGCTGTTGCTTGAGGCGCCGCAGCTTTTGGTGTTGGACGAACCGACCAACCATCTGGATTTTAAAACCTTGATGTGGCTGGAGGAATATCTCACCAGCTATAAGGGCGCGCTATTAGTGGTGTCGCACGACCGCTACTTCCTCGACCGACTGGTCACATCCATCTGGGAGGTGGAGCACAACCGGCTCACCACCTACAAAGGGAATTACACAAAATTTGTTCACCTTAAGGCCGAAGCCAAAGCGCGCTATCAAAAGGAGTACGACCAGCAGCAAAAACAGATCGCTTCGATGCAGGACTATGTGGCGCGCAACATTGTGCGCGCCACCACTGCACAGATGGCCAAAAGCCGCCTGGCCGCGTTGGAACGCATGGAGGTGCTTGAGCGCCCGGAAGGCGAGATCAAGACGGCGAAGCTCACCTTTTCCTATGAGCGCGAGCCGGTCAAGGATGTGCTGGATGTATGCGGTCTTTCCCTCGCGGTAGGTGAGCGGGAAAATCGCAGGGTTCTCTGTAAAGGAATTGACCTTCACATGTTTCGGGGTGAAAAAATCGCAATCATCGGGGCGAACGGTATCGGTAAATCCACCTTTTTAAAGGCGATTCAAGGGTTGATCCCCTACCCCACCGGCAGCGTGGAATGGGGTAAAAACGTTTCGTTGGGCTACTATGAGCAGGAGAATCATGGGCTGCATAACGACAAAACCGTCCTCGACGAGCTGTGGGATCGCTACCCCCGTATGCCTGAGCACAGCATCCGGAGCGTGCTCGGCTCGGTGCTGATTACTGGCGAAGAGGTCTACAAAAAGGTTTCGGTGCTCAGCGGCGGCGAGCGCGCCAAACTCAGCTTCGCTATTCTCATGCTTCAACATGCGAACACGCTGATTCTCGACGAGCCAACCAATCACCTGGACCTCGCCTCCAAGGAGATTCTCGAGCAGGCGCTGCTGGATTTCACAGGAACGCTCATTATGGTGTCGCACGACCGCTATATGCTCAATAAGCTGCCGGATAAAATCGTGGAATTTACCGAGGGAGGGGTCAAGGTCTATCCCGGCCGGTTTGACGATTATTTGGAGCAGACAGAACGGGAGCGCCAGCAGATGCAGGCGGAATCTGTTAAAGCTCCGCCAAAGCCGTCTGCGGGCGGCTACCGTAGCCGTGAGCAAAAGAATTTGGAATTACAGCGTAAACAGCGCATCAAGCAGCTTGAGGAGCTCATTGCGCAGGGTGAACAGCGCGTTTCAGAATTGGAACAGGAAATGACCCAGGAGGATGTTTTCAGCGACTATCAGAAGATGGCCGAAAAATGTACTGAACTGGAAGAGTTAAAAGCGAAAATTTCCAGCTATACCGACGAATGGCTGGATCTCGCTGAATAAAAACTGGTTTTTCCAAAATACTTGCTTTATAATGGTAAAAATAGAACGCGAGCCAAGTGGGAGGTGACGGGTTGAAGATTCAGTGGAATAGAAGATACACCACCATCGCCGTCTATGCATTTCTGGTGATTGTAGCGGCCATCCTGTTTTTTACGATTATCCAGAACTTCAACGGTTTCAGCGCCTACACCACCCGGGTGCTGACCCTGCTCACCCCCTTTGTCTACGGATTTATCATCGCTTACATCCTCAACCCAATCCTGCGCATGTTCGACAAATGGCTGCTGCCCCGGCTATTCCGGGATAAACTAAAGCCGAAACTGCGCCGCGCTGTTGCAATCCTGCTCACCTATCTGGTTGCGATCCTGTTCTTATCGGTGTTTTTCTCAATTGTCATCCCGGAGATCGGCGCCAGTCTATCTGGGATCATCTCAAAATTCCCCGAATACCTCAAGACAGCCGAAACCTGGATCAGTGAAATCTTCATCGCCGTGGAGTCCTGGGGGATTGACGACGCCAATATCCAGCGGATGCTGCAGAGCGTTCTGCAAAGTTTCGATGATCTGCTGGAGAGAGGCTATAATCTCATCAAAGATGCCCTTCCCGTTCTGCTTAACACCACCAAACAGTTTGCTGATGGGGTGTTTAACATCATCCTGGGCATCATCATTTCTGTCTACCTCCTGATGGGCAAGGAAAAGTTTTTTGCTCAGCTCAAAAAGGCTTTATATGCTTTTCTACCCGCCCCGGCGGTGGAGCGCTCGGTGTACATCGCGCACAAAAGCCATATTACCTTCAGCGGTTTTATCAACGGCAAGCTGCTCGATTCCCTCATCATCGGAATCCTTTGTTTTATCGGGATGTCGATCTTCCGAATGCCCAATGCGATGCTCATCAGCGTCATCGTGGGCGTCACAAACGTCATCCCGTACTTCGGTCCGATCTTCGGCGCGATTCCAGGCGCTTTGCTCATTCTGTTGACAGACCCGATCAAGACCATTGGATTTCTGATTTTCATCTTTCTACTGCAACAGTTCGATGGCAACATCCTGGGCCCCAAAATTTTGGGGGAAACCACAGGTATCTCCGCTTTTTGGGTGATCTTTGCGATTGTGGTGTTCAGCAGCCTGCTCGGCGTCTGGGGAATGTTCATCGGTGTGCCGCTGTTTGCGGTGATCTATACCTTAATCAGCGAATATATCGACAACCGTTTAAGGCGCAAAGGAATGCCGACCGAAACCGATGAATATGCGTCGGAACATCATAAAATTGAATTTTAGCCGCTTTGCGGCAACCACTAAAATGGAGGTTACTATGAAAATTGAAACACAATGCCTGCACGCGGGCTATGAGCCCGGCAACGGCGAAACACGCGTCCTGCCCATCTATCAAAGCACAACCTACAAGTATGATTCCACCGAGCATGTCGGCAAGCTGTTCGATCTGACCGCCGACGGCCATATGTATTCTCGCATCTCCAACCCCACCGTTGCTGCGGTGGAACAGAAAATTGCGGCGCTGGAAGGCGGTGTGGGGGCCCTTTGCACCACCTCTGGACAGGCCGCCAGCCTGATTTCGCTGCTCAACATTGTCAATGCCGGAGATCATTTCATCACCGCTTCCACCATCTACGGCGGTACGGTAAACCTGTTCGCCGTCACGCTCAAGCGTCTCGGCATCGAATGCACCTTTGTAGATGCGGACGCTGACGAAGAGGATTTGCAAAAAGCGTTTCGTCCCAACACCAAAGCGGTGTTCGGCGAGACGATCGCCAACCCTGCCATCGCGGTGCTGGACATCGAAAAGTTTGCCCGGCTCGCTCACCGCAACGGCGTGCCCCTCATCATAGACAACACCTTTGCCACCCCAGTTCTCTGCCGCCCGATCGAGTTCGGCGCAGATATCGTGATCCACTCCACCACCAAATATATGGATGGCCATGCGATACAGGTGGGCGGTGTCATTGTAGATAGCGGCAACTTTGATTGGACCAACGGCAAATTCCCTGGCCTGTGTGAGCCGGATGCCTCCTACCACGGGATCGTCTACACCAAGCAATTCGGTAAAGCCGCCTACATAACCAAGGCCCGTGTCCAGTTGATGCGCGATTTCGGGGCCTACCCTTCTGCACAGGACGCATTCCTGCTCAACCTCGGCCTCGAGACTCTGTCGGTGCGCATGGAACGGCACTGTGCCAATGCGGATGCAGTCGCCCACTTTCTGGCCAAATCCGACAAGATTGAATTTGTCAACTACCCCACCCTGGACGGAAATCCCTACCGGGCATTGGCCCAGAAATATCTGCCGCGGGGCGCTTCCGGCGTCATCTCCTTTTCGATCAAAGGAGGGCGGGAACGCGCTATCAAATTCATGGACGCACTGGAGCTCGCTTCCATTGTGGTACATGTGGCGGACATTCGCACCTGTGTGCTGCATCCCGCCAGCTCGACCCACCGTCAGCTCACCGATGAGCAACTGGTCGGCGCAGGTATTACCCCCGGCATGATCCGCCTATCTGTAGGTCTGGAGCACATCGACGACATCCTGGCGGATATCCAGCGCGGCCTCTCCGCCCTGGACTGATTCAAATCCACATAAAAAAATCCGACCGCTTCCGCATTGTGCTGGAGCGGTCGTTTTCCTTTAAAAAGAGCGGAGTGCCCCACCATATGGCGGGACACTCCTTTTATATTATTTTTCTTTTCTTTTGAAAACCCAAAGCGCACCCAGCGCTGCGATAAGCAGAATTCCAACAACCAGGGAGCCTGCCGCCGTTGCAGCCGCTGGCTGTCCAGCGTCCGCAGGGGAAACTGTCTCAAGCTCTGATTCCGCAGCAACAGCGCCGTTGGAGGGCATCTCCGGTGCAACCGTCAATGCGGCCTCGCCGCCCGTTTCTGGATTGCCGGATACTGCTTCCGTGTCAGGGGCCCGCTTCTCGCCTGCCATCGCGATCAACTGCTGAGCGGTGTAATAAACCGCAGCCGCGTCGTAACCCTTGAGAGCAGTTCCGCTCAGGATGTAATCTTTACCGCCGATTTCCAGCTTCAGATTGATATTCCTGTCGTTCAGAAGGTCGATCCCAGCTGCCGGCATCATCTCCCCATCCTCCAATTTTGCCTGGATGGTGTCGCCGTCTGCCGCCGATGCAATTTTCTCCTGGATAACCGACCAATAGTCGCCTCCGCTTGTGGAGACCGCGTGGGAAGAACCGCCGCTCGAAGCTGAGCGCTCCCGCAAACCGTCCACCGCTTTTTGCAGCAAGGAAAATTGACGATTGAGGGCATCTGCGCCGGCGTTTTCATCACTCAGCGCGGACAAAGCCGCTTGCCGCGCCGCGGTCATGCGGCTCCAGCTCGCCGAGGTGTAGTTGGACGCCGTGAGCTGACCCGATTCTTTGACCAACTGGATCAGGCGCACCTTCGCCATTGCACGCGTCAGCGCTTCGCCCATTGCTCCAATTTCTTCCTGTGTGGCCTCCTCCCGATCCAGAATCGCCTGCGCCTGATCCATCAATGCGGCCAGCTCTGTCAGGCTCTCCTGGTCATATCTGCCGCTTTCCATCAGAACCTTGGCCAGATCCATCGCGTTTTGCAGCGCCGATTTGTCACCCAGAAGCTGCAGTGCGGTCATCGCGTCGGTGAGCATCCGATGCGCTTCCTGCACTTGGGCCTCGCTTGCCGCATCGTCCTCCAGCACCTGCCGTGCAGCCATCAATGCAGCGGTGAAGGCATTCCAGCTTGCGGTGGTGTATTTCTCCCGGTGCAGCTGATCGCCCTCTGCAGCCAGGTCGGCCAAAAGCAGTTTATCCACCTTGGCCAGTTGGGTGATCGCCTTCATCACCGCAGCGTACATCTCATTGACCTCAGCCTGCGTCTTTTGGGCGGAGCCCAGCAATTCCTTTGCGGCCTCGACCTGTTCAGCCAAGGCTTTCTTGGAAGTTTCACTCAGACCTGTATTCTCTAACGCACGTTCCGCCAACTCGACTGCCAGCTTCAGCAGGCTGTCGTCCACCGCATAAATCAGCCTGTCGCGCGCCAGAACCAGCGCGTTGAATGCCGCGTAAACTTCGCTTTGCAGCGCCGCATCGTCCGCAGCCACCCGTTTGGCCGCCTCCAATGCCTGCATGAAAGGCGCCCAACTCTCAGCGGTATATCTGAATTCGTCATATTTGCCGTCGATTGCCTCGATGAGCGCCTCGAGCATCGCTTTTTCTGCCGGTTTCGGATCACCGACAATAACCCGTACCGAGACCTTCAGCCCCGCATCATTGAGCAGGCCGTCGCTCAGGATCAGCTCGCCGCTCAGGATGCAGATTCCATCTCGATTGGGTTCGTAGCCGTCCGGGCTCCATTTCACCGCCAGGTCGGTAACTTCGCCGTTGTCAAGCGTCACACCGACTACCTGCGGCAGGATCAGTTCTTCCGCAGACGTGCCGAGCTCCACCTTGCAATTTTCAGACGGAATTACACCGATCACCTGCGCCGTCGCATCATCTTTTCTCGCAAACGGCATCGCAACGCCATTGTAGGTAAAGTTCGCAAATGTCGCGGGGATATCGCTGTCCGGAGCCAGTGTGCCTGCGAACGCGGAAACCGCGACTGTCCAGCGTTCTCCCTCTGAGAGCGACAAGGTGTTTTCTCCAACCAGAATCCAATGCTCGCTGTCGGTGCTGTAATAGCTCTTGAAGGCATCCCCCACCTTCTCCATCCTCAAAAATACCGGTTGATTGGGGTTCGGATCGGAGATATGGGGCTCATTGTAGTCGCCGTCCACCTTGATTGCTTCAAAAATGTTGCCGCCAAAGTTGCTGTGGAAGCGGCGCAGAATGCCGACATATTTGTTATCGCTCGCGTGGACAGTGATGCCCGCCGTCTGGTACGAGCTCTCCGGCGCAAAGTCGCACTTCACAACCAACGTGAAGTCCTCATCCTCCGGCTGGAAGGATAAAAAGTTCTTCGCCGCGTTGCCGTCTGTGTCGATCTGGCCGTTGCAGGGGTAGGTGGTCACGGAATACTCCGAATTGATCCGGAACCGGGATTCCGGCCTCTGGCGTGTCCAGGGAGACGCCAGGATGTAATCCGCTCGCACCACATCTACGACGCAGAAAGCGGTCAAAGGCTCGTAACCTTCCATCGGGATGGAAGCCTTTGCCGTGATCACGGCTGTGCCGAGTTTGTGTGCTGTGAGCACGCCGTTTTCAACACTGACAACCTCATCGTTGGAGGAGCTCCACTCCACGTTGGTCAGATATTGCGCATCTTCGGGCGTAAAGACCGCCTCGAGCTGTGTGGAAGCACCGTTAACCAGATTGATCCTATCTTCGCTCAGTGAGAGCGCCTCGGGCAATACCAGGTCGTCCTTGACAATCTTGATGGTGCAACCGCCGTTTTGACTCATCGGTACAGTGAGCACATCTGCCGCTGTCACCTTTTGAATCTTGAGGTCGATATCCCAGCGGGAGGAACCGTCCATGTAGATATAAGCGTTGTATTCGCCGTCGCCCAAAAAGTCGAGCGGAACAATCGCATCCTGCGCATCGGTGCAGATCGCAGCCACATACCAGTCCTCGCCGTTGCGGCGGGCAAGCGCGGCGGATTCCCCGGGCGCGCCGCTCAGGAATACGGTGTCGTCCCAGCGCGCGGGCATGTTCTTCACCAGCGTGTAGACCGGCAAACGCTTGTAGGTCTCCACCTTGTCGGATGGGCAGGGAAGCCCCGTTTCATACAGGATATTGAGGGCCACCTTGTGTCCCGCAGTCACATCGCCGCCCTGCAGCAGATCGATACAGGGGTTGTAATCCGCCGGACCGATGGCAGTCCGTGTAAAGACATACATCGTGTCAATCGCCGCACGGACATCGTTAAACTCCTGCGCACGGATTCCCTCGCGGGTGAGCAGATTGGGCCAGGTGCGGACTTCACCGGTCGGCTTGTTCGCGCCGTGGATATCCAACATCATTTCATTTTCTGCACAGATGCGGTAAAGCGTATCGTACAGCTTCATCGTGGTCTGAGATTCGGAATCGAAGAAATCGATCTTCATGCCGACGACGCCGTGGTCGTGGAGCTCCTTGATGAACTCCTGCTCCTTCGGGGTGTCGATGTCGCCCGAATGAACCCAAGCCATGATGCCGACACCCTTTTCTCGGCCGTAGGCGACCACTTCGTCCAGCCAGTCGGGAATACCGACCCATTTGTGCCAGCTGTCATCGACCGTTCCATATTTCCCCTGCCAGCCTTCGTCCATCAGGAAATACTTCCAGCCGAGCTCGGCCGCCACATCGATATACTGTTTGATGAGCTCGGGGTCGGACTGCGGCCCATATCCGGGCGAGACATACCAGGTCCAGGCCGTGGTGGCCGGTTTGATCCAGGAGGTGTCCTCGATCGCACAAGACGGGCTCAGATTCTCCGGCATGGTGTTTTCCACGATCTCCTTGGGTCCGCCGATGATGGCGGTTCTCCACGGGGAGACCCAGGGCGCCTTTGTCACAACTGCATTGCCGCCCTGCGTGGGGGCAAATTCCACCTTCATTAGCCGTCCGTCGCTCCCCTTGAGGACGGAACCGCAGTATTCGGTGGAGAGCGCCGCCTCGGTGAGCAGAGCCCATTCCCCTTCTGCTGTGCGGTACAAGAATGGCATGTTGTAGGTCTTGCCTGCGGTAGCCTCAATCGTTCCGTTGGCAAACATATCCTCGTAACAGTGTCCCAACCCGCCGTAGGCGAGCATCGTCGTTTCAGACGCTGCCGGCACGCGGAAACCGGACGCCTCGGAGGAGATCGTGAACTCTTTGTCGCCGTCGATGGCGTAACGGAAAGCGACGCCGTCGTCGTAGGCGCGCGCAATCACCTTCAGCGCATCTTCAATCCCTTCCTTAGTGAAGGTAAAGGTCGCCTCATTCGCGTGGTTGCGATATTCCGCCTTCTTGCCGGAGATCATGGGATAGGTCTCGTCGATCTCCACATCGCTGCGGTTTTGGTAAATCAGTCCATCGGTATATTCACCAATGCTGGTGGTCAATCCCAACGGGGAGGGTTCAACGACCAGCTTGCCGTCGGACAGGGCCATATATTCGAGACCGCCGTCCACAGTTTGCAGCAGCAACAGCTCGATATTGCCTGAAGGGGACGATACAACCCAGCAATCCTCCCGGTCCGGCAAAACCGTCACCGCGATCTTGGCGGTTTTGACGGTACCGTCCACTTCGGCTGTCACGGTGATAACCGCGCTGCCTTTGCCGACCGCCGTAATAACACCAGCTCCATCCACCGTCACAACTGCTTCGTCGCTGCTGGCATAGGTGCAGTATCCAGTGATTCCATCGACCGGCGTGCCGTCCAGGCGGATACCCGAGGCGGTAATCGCGGCCGTTTCGCCCTTATGAAGGGTTCCCTTATCCGCTTTGGCGGAGAAAGAAACAAACTCATGCGGAGCTTCAGGGTCACTTTCCAGCCTCGGATCGACCCAGTCCGCCCAGTCGCAGTTGATGCCGTCGCCGCCGTCAGCGGCGACCAACGCGATTGTCCTGGTCCCCTCAGGGATCAGCACCGCAATCTGAACCGCGGGATCGACCGAACCGAGGACACCGCTGCTGTAGGCCTCCTTGCCGTCCAGCAGAACCTTAAATTCACAAGTACCTCTGGTCCCGCCCGCACCGCTGTCGGAGTAGTAGTCCACACCTGCAGTTGCGCGGAACACGTTATATCCGCTGAATTCCGAAATATCGTAGACCACGCGGGCGGGCCCTTTCGCATCGCCCGATGCAAAGGCGTGCATCCCGATGCCGCGGCCGTAATCGATCGCTTTTTCCCCGTTCCACAAGGTGATCGAGGTGCCGCCGGCATTTTTGCCGTTGAAAAGCATCTGGCCATAACCGTTGGCGCTCTCCTGCACCGGCTGCTCAATCAACATCACAGTGTCGCTCGAATAAGTCACCTTGACGGTACATTCGTCGAAGACGGTGCCGTCGGCGTTCTTCGCTGTGATGGTCGCAGTCGCTCCCGGACACTCGCCGGTCACGTTACCAAACTCGTCCACCTTGGCCAGCTTCGGACAGCAGGTCTCAAAGAAAACCTGTTCCGTATGGTTTGCGGGCTCCACAATCACTTCCAGTTTGACGCTCTTGCCAACTTCCACCGTCTCATTGTCCTTCACAAACCGGATGGAGGTGATGGGGATCACTTCCGTGCTGCCGCCCGTTACCGTCACGGTGGCGGTTGCTTTCAGGTCGGTGCCGGCAACGGCGCCCTCTACAGTAAAGGTGCCCGCCTGCGCATAGGCTTCCGCCGGGATCGTATCCCAGACAACCGCAGCAACTTTTTCTACCTTGTCGCCCCGGACCGTCGTCACACTGCTGGGCAACACCGGTGCAACGCCAGCCACGGTTGTCGCAGATACCGGCTTGATCGCAATAACCGGATAATTGCGCACCTCAATCTCATACAAGCTCGGATCGGTTCCGTTGAAATAATTTTTGATCTCATCAAAGGCTATTTTCAGCTTTACAACGTCAAACCCATCATGTCGAATCGTTACTAGGCTCTCCGCCTCCAATTCGTCATTCTGAGGAGCATCGGAAATAACCGCCAGATCCTTCCATCCTGTTCCATCGTCGTACTTGACAGTGGCCTTCACAATTCTCTGATACCATTCTCCAAAATGGATCTGGATGTTATTTGCCCTGACCGCAGACGGAAAATCAAGCTGGACATAGCGTTCTTCCTCATTCCCCTTCTCGGCCAGGTTCCAACGGGTACCTAAATCTCCGTCGTTTATTTTTGCAGCGTCGTACCCTGCTCCATAATAGGAGGATGCGGCGGCGCTTGCTGCCAGCGCGAGATTGTCCACAACCAACACATCGGTAAGATTCTCATAATTTTCATTCAGCCGGTTGTTGCTGTCAAAAATTTGGAATTCACACAAGGTCGGCGGCTCTTCCCGGATGCTCCCGTCGCCCTTTTCTTCCGTGCTTTCAGACACATACCAGCGCACCGCCCGCGCGGTGACCGGCTCAAAGGAGAATATGTTGTCCCCATCTTTCATCGCGCCGATTTCCGCGATGGTAATCCAGTCCCCATTGCTGTCCTGATACTCCAGTCGGGACGCTTTTGGCCGTTGATAATAGGTTCCCTGGATCAGATTGATCTCGTCAAACGTCTTTTCTGCGCCCAAATCTACCTGAATCCAGTACGCGTCGTCCGCGTCCGCGAAGCGGCCGCTCCAATAGGACGCGGTGTTGCCGTCAATTGCAACCAGCGCCCGGTTACTGCTGCTCCAGCTGCTGTTGGATTGAGCAATCCCACTGCGCGCATAGTTGTTCTCACGGCGGGTATTGCCGCGTTCTACAGGGTCGCCTTCAGCGATCAACACCACCGTTCCCTCTTTCGCCACACTTGCACTGTATCGGGTTCCGGCGATAACTTCGTCCTTCCCCTCCCACACATTGTGGGCAGAAGTCACGTGGGCAAGGCCGACGTCGCTCCAGTCAAAACCGATTCCGGCCTCTTCATTGCCGCGATTGAGCAACATAATTGCATAGCGCGCCTTGCCCGGCTCGGTGGGCTCCAGCTCCTTAGCATAAACCTGCAAGCCCTTGACATCCTCGCGGATGAGAACCGGCTGTTTGACCAGGGGGTCCTGGTTGATCGCGATCATATCTTTGTTTGTGATCGTCGCGAGGTTGTGTTCGGTCAGGTTGGTCAGATCACCGGAAAGAATCAGCGGGCCCGCGGACATTGCCCACAGGGTAAAGTAGGTTCGTTCCTGGTCGTCGTTCAGCCCATAATCGCCGATGATCAGATAATCCGGATCGTTGTAGGCGCCCACGCGATTGGCACTGGGCGAAATGTTGACGTCGAACTGATCGAATACACGGCTCATCGATACCGCATTTCCATATACCATATCGCCGCCGGTGCGCCAGGAAGCCGCGATTTTATAAGCCCAGCTTGCCGGGTCCTCTTCTCCCCACTCGCAGACGTTGAGCAGCATATTTGCATCCGGGTCTTCCGCCAACATGGCCTGATAAAAGCCCGCATACACCTGATAGTTGTTCAGCAGGCCGTTGTGTCCCCCGCAGTGGTCGAGCTTGATGGCGTCCACACCCCAGCTTTCGTACAGCGCCACATCCTTGCGGTAGTTTTCAAACCAATTTGGGCCGCCGCTGCCAAAGATACTGCCGCAGCCCCAGGGGCCGGTGTCGGTATAGATGCCGAATTTTAGTCCTTTGTCGTGAATCGACTGTATGTATTGCCCCATATCCTTGTGGAACCGGTCGTTGAAGACGATATTTCCGCTCTCATCCCGGTATTCCCGCTCGGTATCTGCGGCATATTCACTTCCAGGTCTTCCCCAGCCGCCGTCGTCGATCCAAACAATGTCATATCCCGCCTGATCGAGACCGAGCTCAAGCAGCTTGTCCACTTGAACATCGACCTTTTCTTGGGTGACGTCCATATAGTCGGCATACCAGTGGTTCCATCCCATATATGGAGTGGGGCTTTCCGCGATGCCGCGGCCCTCAACCACCTCGATGTCGGCTGTAACCGTGATATTCTCCGGTTCATAAGTACCGGAGACGACATAGGTTCCGGGGTTCTCATACTGATACTGGTCCACTTCTTCCCATTCAATTGGAACGAGCACCCGGCCGCCGTCAGCTTGATCGATGTTGATCTGCTGCGGCATGGTGGGCGGAACCCCCTCCCCGGTCGTGATCTCAATCGAAGCTCCATCGACGAGCGGATCGTCGTTGTAAACCTCAATCTCGGATACGCACGGGTAGCTGGTATCCTCACCAAAACGCAGGCGGATTTTGCTCGCCGCCAGATTATCCACTTCGGCGGTGACCTGTACGTCATCCCCCCCAGTGAGCGCCTCGGTAGACTCATAGAAGGATTCCCACTCCTCCTGCTCCCAGTTGTATTTCTCCAATTGGAAACTCTGTACGCGGGAGGCGTAGTTGAATGTGATTACCACACGGTCAAACTGGCGCAGGGTGCCGAAGTCCACAGCCACCCACTGGTCGCCGCCGCCGTTTGGGCACCAATGCTTGTTTGCACCGGTGGCTCCATCCACTACCAAACTGTCGCCTGCCCCACTCCAGCAGGAGCTGGCATAGGTCTTTTCCCCCAGTGCAATGTCAATCTCACTCCGAAAACCTTCCGCACTTAAAAACAAAGGGGCTTCCTCTTGTTTCTCTCCTTCAGCGGGATTCGCTTCCTCATCCGGCTCCGAGTTTTCCGGAGGCGCAGGCGTTTCTTCCCCGCCCCCCTGTTTATCCGGCAGCTCCGGCTCCTCCTCCCCGTTTAGCACTGTTTCCGCGTTCAGTGTTGGGGGACCCGGAAATACCTGGCCTTCTGCGAACGCAACCAGACTTCCGCCCGCCATCAGTTGGCATGCCAAAACGAAGCAGATCACCTTCCGAAAGAATCCTTTTTTCATGTTTCTCCTCCTTTTTCTCTTATGCACTCCGCAATATATACAAAACTTACATTATTTTGTATATATTTTTGCCTAATTTATCCATCACTCCTATTGTATCACATCTGTTATTTTTTTCATTACGAAATCCGATCAATTTATTTCATTTTCCGACCTTTTATCGTTGGAAAGCGTTCAAAGGGGATTGGAAATTCGTTCCTCGCACGGTATAATAAAACTAGACAAAATTTTCGCTCTTTTCCAGGAGGAATACTTTATGTTGTGCAATGAGCCCGGCGTACTTCCCCCTTCCAATTATTATTTTTTAACCCCTTCTCCCCTGGCTAAGCAGATTCTATATTATCTGCTCTGTGCCGGTTCCTACCAGTGTGCCGAAGGTTATTATGTCAAGCGTAAAAGCTACAATAGCATCCTATTAATGTGCGTACTGGATGGGGAATGTAAGGTCAAACAGGGAAATAATGTGTACACCGCGTGCAAAGATGATGTAGTATTGCTCAACTGCTACAAACCTCACGAATACTACACGGATTCGTCGCTCAAAATCAAATGGATGCACTTTGACGGCGCGCAGAGTCTCACTTTCTGGGAAACGATCCAGCAAGCCCAATCTCCCGTGATTACAAGCCAACAGCCCGAATTTTTTACCGATGCACTCGACCATCTGCTTCTGCTGCTGGAACGCGGCGGGCCAATTCCGGAATCGTTCTTCTCCACCGCCATCTATCAGATTTTGTGCCGCCTGTTGGACTCTGCTTCTATTATGGGATCTACCGATCTGTCAGATAATTTTATCAGCAAGGCCACCCAATTTATCCGGAACAATCTGTCCCTGCCGATCACTGTGGCTGACATAGCGCAAGCAGTCAATATGAGCAGCTCCCATTTCACCAGACAGTTTAAAATCCATACCGGCTTGTCCCCCTATGAATATGTGATGAATGAGCGCCTCAACCTGGCCAAACAGCTTCTGAAGGTGACTCAGGAATCGATCAGCAATATCGCGGGAAAAGTTGGGTTTTCCAGTGCTTCCAATTTTATTGTGCGCTTTAAAGAGCGGGTGGGAATATCTCCCAATCAGTTTCGCCAAATGCCGTTTTGACATACAAAAAGCGCCTCCACACTGTGGAGGCGCTTTTTGCCGTCAGGTTTTCGATGCAGACACCGCCTTAAAGTGCCGTTCCTTTTTTCGGCACAAACAAGGACGACATCTCGACACCTTCTAATTCCAGCAATTTTATTTTTGTGTTGATACCAGCTGCATACCCGGTCAGGCTACCGTTCGCACCAACGACCCGATGGCACGGTATGATAATAGAAATTGGATTGTGTCCAACTGCTCCGCCTACGGCTTGGCTGGACATGCTCGATCTATTCATTTTTTCCGCCATTTTTTGAGCAATATCGCCGTAGGTGATGACCTGCCCATACGGAATTTGGCAAAGAATTTCCCATACACCTTGACGGAACTCCCCGCCGATTGGAGCCAATGGCAACCCGGAAATAGCAGGCTTCTCCCCAGCAAAGTAACGATCTAACCAGTCCTTTATCCGATCAAATACAGGGATATCCTCTTTTTCCACCATGTTTTCCAATATGGTATCGCCATGATATTTTTGGCCTTCAATCCAAAGACCGATGAGATTGCTTCCATCAGACGCCAATTTGATGGCGCCTACCGGCGATAAATACATCGTAGAGTAGATCACCCCACACCAACTCTCCTTTCTGTTTTGAACCCACATCACAGCATCGCCCGTATGTATGTTTTCATCTTCTACTTATCATTTAATTTGCGATATTCTTCATCGGACACAGCCTCCAGCCATTCATTGAAACTGTCCTCACCAGGAACTTCGACGGCCAGATGGGAGAACCAGCTATCGGCTGTGGCTCCGTGCCAATGTTTGACGCCAACCGGAATGTTCACCACGTCTCCAGGCTGCAACTTTCGCGCCTCTTTGCCCGCCTCTTGATACCATCCGCATCCACCGATGCAGAGGAGAATCTGCCCGCCGCCGGACTTGGCGTGATGGGTATGCCAGTTGTTGCGGCAGCCCGGCTCGAAGGTGACGTTGAATATCCCGACCTGTTCGGTGGAAAGCGGAGCAAGGTAGCTCTGTCCAATAAAATACTGTGCAAAAGCGTCGTTAGGCGCTCCTATGGGGAAAAACAGTGTACTTTCATAAGCCGACTTTTCATCACCAGCAGCCGATTCTTCGCTCCATACCTCTTTCGCCATACGGAATACCGCCCAGCCCTTCGGCCAGCCCACATACATGGTGGCATGGGTTATGATTGCGGCAATTTCTTCCTTTGTTACGCCGTTTTTTTTCGCGTTTTCCAGGTGATATTGCAAAGAAGAATCTGTGATGCCTGACGCCATCAGGGAAACGACTGTGACGATACACTTCATTTTGACAGAGATTGCTTTCTCGTTCCAGACCTCTCCGAACAACACATCGTCGTTCAAATGGGCGAACATAGGTGCAAATTCTCCAAGGGCATTCCTGCCAGCAGTTTGTTTTATCATCATACGCTCCTTCTGCGGCTAAACGCCGCGTTTTCGTTTTACCATGTCTCTGTCCATCGCAGATAATATGCCATGGGTCAGAAGACAGACCGACATGATGACGCTGATATATTCTGTATAGAAAAGCGGCCCTGAGGGCGGGACATTGCTTTGCGGGATGATCAGCATATCGTATGCCAGTCCGTTTTTCCAAAAGGCATAGACTCCAAAAAGAAAGATCAGCAGTTCCAACAGCCAGCCTACGTACTCAAAAGCCGTCCTCTTCAGCTTCCGTTCGATATTTTTGAGTGCTCCGTGCAAATGCAACCCAAGGTGAAATGCCATCAGCAGAAAGCCCCATGCGCAAGAGAAAACATGGATATCACGCCAAAAAAACCGCACCGGCAAAAAGGATACATCGAACACCAGCCCGGAGATCATAAAGGAGCTGAGCATCATCAAAAGCATGGCAAGAAATAGCAGGGTATCTGAGCACGTCAGCAGAATCCGCCTCGCGCCCCATCTGCCGCGAAATAGTGTTTTATACCAATTCATATTCAGCAGATGATGCGCGATAAACAGCAAAAACGTACCAATCCCAATGAGCGCGTGAAGCAACAGCCCCATTCCCGGATGATAGTACATCAGGTACAGGAACAGCGCCAGCATCAGGACATCAACAACAATTTTAACGCGTCTTTTCATGGCCTATCGCTCTCTAATCCCGCTTTGGCTCAACCATTCGGAAATGCGATCCGAAAGTCCGCTGCCGCCGGAATAATTGAATTCAAAACCACAGCCCACATATGCTCCTGGGATGGCTTTGGACACATCAGAAACGCTGTCGCCGAACATGGTGCCGCCGTGGGAGCTAAAGGTGATGACCGTTTTGCCGCTGAAATCGTACTCCTCAAGGAAGGAGTAGACCGGCATCGGCACGGTTGCCCACCAGGTGGGATAACCGAGCAGAACGATGTCATACTGCTCCATGTTCTGTACATGAGAGGACAGCGCTGGATGCACGCCCTGCATCAGGTCGCGCTGGGAAACATCATAGATGTTGCCGCGATATGGATTGGCCATCGTGATCTCAAACAAATCCGCGCCGGTTTTTTCTGCGATAATCTCAGCTCCATTTTCCGTGTTGCCGGAATAGGAGAAGTATGCTACCAGAATTTTAGGATTTTCCGGGGTGGAAATATCCAAGGAATTGGTTGTTACGACCATCTCATTCCCCGCCTCTGCGTTGCGGCAGATGCGAAAACCAAGGTTCTGATCGGCGTCAATGGGATTGGTCGCACTGCGGTACGCACTGCGCAGATGCTTGCCAAAATCGTTATAGCTGCCGCCCCGGTTGACGCGCAGGGAACCGCTAGCCGCGCCTGACGGATCGATGGTACTGCTTAAATCGTATTCTCCATAATAATCAAAGCACCATTCCGCCACATTGCCGTGGGTGTTGTAGAGCCCAAAGGTGTTGGGAGGCAGTTCCGTGACCGGGATCGTCTCTCCACGATTGCGGCTGGTCACCACCTCAGGATTGGTGTGGGAAACATAATTTTCTTCGATCAGGTACGGGTAGCTGCCCTCAAAGTTAGCGTAGTCGCTGTGTACCTGATCGCCGAAATTGTAGATGGTTGTTGTCCCAGCCCGGCAGACATATTCCCATTCCGCCTCGGTCAGCAGTCGGTAACCGTTGGCGTTTCGGTTCCACGTAACTGTGTTCCCATCGACGGTATAGACCGGCGTCAGTCCGCGGCTCTCGCTGAGCCTGTTGCAGTAATGGACAGCGTCAAACCATGTCACATTTTCCACCGGCAGAGCATCGCCGCGAAATACGCTGGGGTTCTCCCCCATGACTTCCTGATAATCCTTCTGTTTGACCTCATATGGATCGACATAAAATGCGCTGATGGAAACCTCATGCTGCGTTTCATCTGTACCGCGCTGGCGCTCGCTTTCCGGGCTGCCCATCTGATAGGTCCCACTGGGGATCAGAATGAGTGAGTCGTCGATCGCTTGCATTTCATGGCCCTCCTGTATTGTATCCGGCTTTGTGGTCTCGCTGGATGCTGCTGGATCCTGCTGCAGGGCACTTGGGCTTGCAGACGTGCGCTCGGCGCCGCCTTTGGAAAAAAAAGATATTCCTAACGCAATAGCCGCAAGCGTCGCCAAGGCGATCACCAAAACCAGGATTTTCGCTTTTGGGGTTGTATTCATTGCCCGTTCCCCTCCAACCATTGACCGATCCCTTCATCGGATGCGCCGCTTGCCCGCAGGCCGTCGGTCACAGTGGCGTCGGGCTCCTGTGTACGAATCGCCGATACAGAAGTGGATATCCCGCTGCCGCCCGAGGTGCAGAAGGGCAGGATCGTTTTGCCGGACAGGTCATAGGTGTCCAGAAAGGTGTTGATAATTTGGGGCATCGTGCCCCACCAGATGGGATATCCGAGGTAAACCGTATGATAGCCGGACAGATCGATGGTTTCTCCCGCTATCGCGGGGCGGGCGGAATCATCGTTCATCTCCCTGTTGGCGCGGCAGTCGTCATTTCGATAATTTAGGTCCTCGTCTGTGTACGGGGTCTCGGGGACGATCTCATACATATCCGCGCCGGTTAGCTCTGCGATTTTTTCTGCGACAGCCTTCGTGTTGCCGGTACAGGAGAAATACACGACGATTGCGTTCGTTGCTGTGTCATCCGGCACCTGTGTCTGCTCACTGCTGGAGTTGTCGCTTTCCGATGTGCTGCTCGAGCTGGGAGTAGAGGGCTGTGCCGCATTGTCGGCACCTGATCCCTGCGCCTGCTGTTCGCCGTCTTCTACAGGCGATGTGCTGTTATTGTTAGCCTTCCCTCCGCAGGCTGTAAGCGAAAACAACATGCTCAATGTGAGGAGCATTGGTAGAAACCGCTTCATGTTCGTCATCCTTTCTGACTTTTCTTCATCTTGTGGCGTAAATAATCCAAACGGTTCAGCTGCGCCTCTTTGAAATGGATCTCGTCCAGTGAGCTGGTACGCTTGGCGTCCAACATGGCCATGCGCTCCACTTCAGTATTTTCATCACTGAGCAGCAAGCGCATATAAGTCTCCACTTCTTCCTTGGTAAAGCCGACATCGTGCAGGGTCATGATCGTGCTGAGACGTTCAATATCCTGTTCGTCATACTGCCATACCTCCATAACCTGTTTCACGGGATCGCATAGGTGCATCCCAGCATATTCATCCAGCAGAGAAACAGGAATATTATAGCGGGCAGCCGCTTCTTCCTTGGTCATGCTCCACCTCTTTTCAAAAATATATAGGCATCCAATTACTGGACACCTATATCATAAGTGATGTTATCAGAAATGTAAAATACTTATTTTAAATTATTTTCTATTCATTTACTGTATTTCTTTGCAAATTCAAGAAAGGCACTTAACGTGTGGGCCTCCATCTGATTCTTTTTCCACACCAGGAAGGTTTTTCCAGTAAGCGGCGGATTCATGGGTAAAAACCGAACGCCATCGTAGGAACAGTTGCGTTTTAATCCGATTGCAATTCCGACATCCTGCTGCACCATGAGAGCGGCGTTGCCCATCAGATTATATGTCTCGATAATATTCAGTTTTTCGTAATCCTCATCGAACCAACCAGCGATGGCGTTTTGCACTATCGTCCGCTTGGTCATGACGATTTTTTCATTTATCAGTTCAGAGGGAGTAATACAGCTTTGATGTGCCAACGGATGCTGCTCGCTGACAAAAACACCCCATTGCTCCTCCCCTGGCATCTCTAGAAAATCATATTTTCCGATGTCCACCGGTGCAAGCAACAGGCTGACATCAATGAGTCCTCTATCAATGCGATCCTTAATACTGTCCGCATTTCCGCTGTAGATATCGAAGAGAACAAGAGGATGTTTCTTTTGAAATTCTGAAATGATTTTTGCAAGGTGGGAAAAGGCCATAAGCTCTCCGCTTCCGATCGTGATCTCACCGCTGAGCTCTTCCTTCTCATTCAATTCTCGTTTCGTCTTCTCCGCAAGAGAAACAAGCTCCTGCGCCCGGCGGCGGAGCAGCATTCCCTGTTCGGTGAGGATGATATTATGATTGCTCCTCGTAAAAAGCTTGACGCCGAACTCCTCCTCAAGCTGCATCAGCTGACGGGAAAGTGTCGGCTGCGAAATGTGGAGGATCTGCGCTGCTTTTGTGATGTTCTCCTCGCGCGCTATGACGAGAAAATAGTTCAGCACACGCAATTCCATAACGCCATCCACATCCTTTCCTGTTTTTAGCAGTATAGCATCTTTTAAATATGCAATCAACTGTGGCTTTTTGTATCCAGCAGTCGGCCGAACCGCATCGGCCCCTTTCACCTCCGAGAAGATCTAAAGTCCGAAGGACAAAACTATTCAGATTCTCCACTTTTCCCAACTAAGTCAAATCAGCCGCGCCAGCCGGTATTTAAAGGGTTGAGAGCGAATAAGAAGCCGCTTTAAGACTTGAGTTTACAGTACCACAACAATTTATCTCTAACGCTGACAGACAGGGTGCAACCAGAATAGGACCCCTCCCTAGCAAAACCAGAGGTTCTTTATAGGCACATACGGGCATCAAACGAACATGGATCTGCAAAAAATCGCTGCTCAGCTCGACCGAATATTCGCGGATATTTTGAGTGAAGATCACGGTGTGGGTTAAAAAGTGGGTTATATGGCAAAAGAATAACCCGCACAAACGCGATGTTCATGCGAGTTATTCGTGGTTGGGCTGGCAGGATTCGAACCTGCGGAATGCGGGAGTCAAAGTCCCGTGCCTTACCGCTTGGCGACAGCCCAATTTATTTGAAAAGATGAGCAACACAAAAAATGCATCGCTCATCTTTTCTTTTGTGGGGTGGGTAGACGGATTCGAACCGACGGTCTTCAGTGCCACAAACTGACGCGTTAACCAACTACGCTATACCCACCATATTTACCCTTTTGCCACCAAATGCAAAATTGGCGCGCCAGAAGGGACTCGAACCCCTGGCCTACTGCTTAGAAGGCAGTTGCTCTATCCAGCTGAGCTACTGGCGCAAATTGATTGGAGCGGGTGATGGGAATCGAACCCACGCGACCAGCTTGGAAGGCTGGGATTCTACCATTGAACTACACCCGCATCTACATTTCAGCGGCAGAATTTATTCTACCAAATTATCGGTTAAATGTCAAGGAAAATTTCTCGAAAACTTATCTCCCTTTTCATATGTGCAATTTGCTCTTTTAATCGCTTTCTGTTACACTGGAGCAGTCATATTTTTTAGGAGACAGAGGTGTATGATTGTGAACCAACCGCAAATCGATTGCAACACTCAAATCTTGCCCGGCGCGATTATTGTGGGGGATGTGACCCTGGCGCGCGGATGCTCAGTATGGTACAATGCGGTATTGCGCGGAGATGTTGCCGCCATCCAGATCGGTGAAAATACCAACATCCAAGATGGCTGCATTTTACATGTCGACTTCGATCACCCTCTTATTGTGGGGAAAGGTGTTACCGTCGGTCACGGCGCGATTCTGCACAGCTGCGAAATCGGCGATAACACCTTGATTGGGATGGGAGCGATTCTGCTCAACGGTGCAAAAATCGGAAAAAACTGTATCATTGGAGCCGGTGCACTCGTCACCCAAAACACCGTTGTGCCTGATGGCAGCGTAGCGCTGGGCAGCCCTGCGCGGGTGATCCGGCCGGTCACCGAGCAGGAAATCGCATCCAACCGGCGCAATGCAGAGGCTTATCTCCAGCTCAAACATGAATATCACAACGACTGAAAAGAGCCCCTTCGCGGATGAAGGGGGCTCTTGCTAACGCAACAGGTGACTGGCTTCCCCTTCCGCATACAGGTATAACCGGTGCAATGGGCGGGTACATGCGACATAGAGCAGCTTTCGATCATCCTCGGTGTGATAATGCGCTTCGTCCACTCCATACACAAAGGCACAATCGAACTCCAAACCCTTCGCCATATAAATCGGCATCACATATAACCCACGCCCAATCTCCCCTGTCTGTTCCCCGACAAGTCGCAGTTCGGCGAGCCCAGGCTGTTCGATCAGACGGCGATACAGTTCCCTTGCGGCCTCAAAGCTCTTACAGAGGATCGCCAGGGAACCGAATTCCTGCTGTTGACAGCTTCGCACATCCTCGATCAACAGCGTATCCAACTCTTTCGCATCCGGAGCAGTGCGCACCCGGGGCTCCTCTCCATGGCGGTCAAAACTTTCCTGCTTCAACTCGCGGTCGAGAAACCGGCGGCTGAAAGCAGTGATCTCGGCGGAACAGCGGAAGCTCTTGTTCATCACTGCAAGCGTACTCTTCTGTTTGCCCAAAATAATCCGAATGCGGTCGTACAGGGTCATATCTGCCTCGTGAGCGATCGTCTGGTTTACATCCCCCAGCACTGTATAGCGTGCAGCCGGCATCATCCGCTGCAACAGACGGAAGTGAACGGGAGAATAATCCTGCGCCTCATCAATCACCACCTGCTTGATCTCATCGCTTGGCTTGCCGCCCATCAAGATCAACCTTAGATAGAGCAGAGCCATTCCGTCGGCATATCCCGCCGAATTGCGCTTGAGACCGGAGGCGATAAAATCTAAAATCTCATCCAAATTTGGAGGCAGCGGGAGATCCCCTGCCGCACGACGGAATAGGTCATGGTCACCGACCAGCTTGCGGTAGATGCCCATAATGTTGAGGCGGGTGAAGGAACGGACCTTGTGCGCCAACGAGGTGATCTCCTTGATCGACAGCAGGCGTGCCTGCGCTTTGACTTCAAACTGGTGCTCAGGATGTTCCAGCACAAACTGTTCCAGCTCCTTGAGGCGCGCTTTCTTTTCCTTATGGATTCTTTCCATCAGGTGCTCCTCGATGACACGCAGGCGCTTGGCCAACGGCATGTTGATGCGCGATTGCAGCAGCTCGGCGCGCAAAGCCTGGCGGGTGGCGATGCAGATCCCGCCGTAGAAGACATCCGGCATTTCCAACAGGCTGCGCTCATATAGCTGCGCGTAGCGTTCGATGATCTCACAAAAGGTCTCAGAGAGCTGAAATTCCACCGTATCGCGCAGAAGGTCGCGCCGCCCGTCTTCCCCATCCGCGCAAAGCCGCTCCAGCACATTGTTTCGGGTGGAAAGCTGGATGCCGCCCTCAAAATAATCTTCAAAAATTTCCTCAAAGGTTTTGGTGGCGATGTTCTCTTCCCCCAGCTCGGGCAGCACGCCGGAGATGTAACGGCCGAACAGCGCATTGGGAGATAGAATGATGATGTTGTTGGCGGACAATCCACCGGTCACGCCCTGGTACATCAAAAATGCAACGCGGTGCAGCGCCACCGAAGTTTTTCCACTGCCAGCAGCTCCCTGCACCATCAACAGGTCGCTGTCCAGGTCGCGGATGATCACATCCTGCTCCCGCTGAATCGTTTCAACGATCGACTTCATCTTCGGCGAGGCGTTTTTGGAAAGGACGCTACGCAACACGTCATCCATGATGTTGACGCTGCTGTCAAAGAAATATTCCAAGCGGCCGCTCTTGATTTCATACTGGCGCTTGAGCTCCATCTCGCCGCTGATCTCTCCGGACGGCGATGTATAGCTGACCCGACCGGGCTCGCAGCGATAAAACAGACTGGCCACTGGAGCGCGCCAATCGTAGACGTAAGCGTCCAGCCCATCCTCATCGGTCAGGTTGCCGGTGCCGATATAGATCGGCTCGCGTTCAAACCCGTCTTCGGTGAAATCGATGCGGGCAAAATAGGGCGCTTGGATCATCCGCTCGTAAAGCGCGAGCTTTTTCATCATCATCTGGTAATGGATCGTGCGGGTTTGGATATCCCCCAACTCCTGGTTGGCCTCGGTCAATTTATCAAAATCGTGCGAAAAATGCACGGTGTTTTCATACATCTGGCGGTTAAGCTCCATCAGTTTTCTCTTTTCTGTTGCAGCTACGTTCTGCTGCGCTGCCAGGCGGGCACGTGCCAGGTCGGTGACCCGCTTTAAATAGTCCTGTTCCTGTGGCAATTCTTCCTCGTAACTCGGCAAAGCATTCACTCCCTCTGTCGGATGGTCATAATTGATTATTATAGCACAAAAGCAAAGGGAATTTCCAGTTGTTTTCCTGACAGATTAAAAAAATACAGCAGAGCAACCGCATTGAACCGGCCGCGCGGCTGTGTTATACTAAAAATTGAAATGCACCAAACCACGCCAGGGGGTACGCCGGATGGAATTGCAGACAGGCATCGACCTCGTTGAGGTCAGTCGGATTCAAAAGAGCTTGCAAAATTCACGCTTTTTGCAGCGGGTCTTTTCGCGTGAAGAACGGGCGCTGTTCGTACAGCGCGGCGGGAATCCTCAAACAATAGCCGCCAACTTTGCGGCCAAAGAGGCGTTCGCCAAGGCAATCGGCACCGGCGTCCGCGGCTTTGCACTCGACGAAGTAGCGCTTCTGCGCGACCAGCTTGGAAAACCGTACTTCCAGTTGAGCGGCCGTGCCTTGGCATTGGTGGAGGCGCATCAGTGGACCTTGGCGGTGAGCGTCACCCACACGAGGGCGTACGCCAGCGCGGTGGTTGTGTGTTATGGAGGGAAAAACAGATGAGAATTGTCACATCCTCGCAGATGAAGCAGATCGAACAGCGCGCCGATCAAAACGGTCTGTTTTACTACGACATGATGGAAAATGCGGGTACAGCAGCGGCCAACAGTATCATGAGCAAAATTTCACCCAGGGATAAGCGGGTGCTGGTTTACGCGGGCAAGGGCAACAACGGCGGAGACGGCTTTGTGGTGGCACGGTTGCTGTTTCAGGCTGGCGCCAAAGTCAAGGTAGTGCTGGTTGACGGCGAACCGGTGACCGAGGATGCTGCCGCCAACTTTGACCTGCTGCATGATTTGGAGATTGGGGTGCTGGATTTTCTCAACGACGAACCGCAGCTTCAAGTGCTCCTGCGCGATGTCGATATTATTGTGGATGCGATTTACGGCACCGGATTTCACGGCGCGCTGCGCAAAACCGCGCGCCTCGCAGCACGGTCGATCAACGGCGCGATCGCGGCGGTCTTTTCGCTCGATCTCCCCAGCGGAGTCAATTCGGACAACGGCGAAAGCGACAAAGATGCGGTGCAGGCCGACTTTACCATCGCTTTCGACAGTCTCAAGCCCGCGCATCTGATCTACCCTGCGGCCGGACGGTGCGGCGCGGTAGAGTGCGCCGAAATCGGCATTGTACCCCAGTGGCGCACCGATCTGCCGCGCACCTTTTTACACATCACGCCGGAGATGGTGATGGAGGCGATCCCCGAACGGCCGGTGGATTCCCACAAGGGGACGTTCGGCAAGCTGCTCAACATCAGCTCCAGCCTTGGTATGACCGGCGCCGCCAAGCTGTCGGTGCTGGGAGCGCAGCGGGTGGGAACCGGCTTGGTGACATTGGCCGCCCCCCGTTCGCTCATCAGTCTGCACGCCGCTTCCCTGACCGAAGCGGTGTTTCTGCCATTGATCGAAAATGAGGCAGGCACGGTCGCCCGCACGGCAGCCGTCCAACTCGGCCCCAAACTGGAGCAATCGTCCGCCTGCTTGATCGGGTGCGGCCTATCTAACAACGACGACACCGCCGCAGTGGTGGAATTTGTTGTGAAAAATGCAAAATGTCCCCTGTTGATCGATGCGGATGGCATAAACGCACTTGGACGGAATATAGATATACTGAGCGAAGCAGCAGGGCCGGTCGTGTTAACCCCCCATCCCGCCGAGCTTGCCCGTCTGCTGAACGTAGAAACCGAGGACCTGCTGGCGCACCGCGTCAAATACGGAAGGGCATTCGCACAAAAATACAACCTGACGCTCGTCTTCAAGGGGGCGCACACCCTGGTATTTGCCCCCGACGAGCGGGTGTTCATCAACACCACCGGTAACAACGGACTCGCCAAGGGCGGCAGCGGCGACCTCCTGGCCGGTATGATCGCCGGCCTGATGGCGCAGGGTATTCCTCCGCTGCAAAGCGCGATGTGCGGCGTCTGGCTGCATGGAGCTGCGGCCGATCGCTGCGCTGACCGTCTTTCCAAGACCGCAATGCTGCCCTCCGACATCCTCACCGACCTCTGCGGGCTGTTCCGCGAATACAACCGCTGACAAAGGAGATTATGCCTATGGACCATTCGCCGCGCAAGCCGACCGGCATCCGGACGTTGAAAGAGAAACCTAACCGCCCGGGGATATGCGGTCCCAAGACACTTCGCCACGCCGCATTTCTGGGCGCGTTGACGGTGATCCTTGCGCTGGCGTTGGTTGCCTGCGGCAAGCAGAAAGCCGTCACCGAGCGGAATATCGCCGATGAACTGACCCGCCCGTTTGAAAGTACCGTTTCGATCAAGTACAAGGAGATCGACGCCACAGCGAAGATCGCCAAGCAGACCCCCGGATACTGCAAAATCACCTTTGCCAGCCCCGAAGCATTACAAGACATGGCGGTGGAATTCACCGTCGATAAGGTGAACATCGACTATAAAAAGCTGCACACCTCCTTCAATCCCAGCAGTATCCCGGGCAGCGCAGTGAGCAAGATGTTGGTTTCCGCCATCGACTCGGCCACCAAGGACAGCGGCGTGCGAGTGGAGTACAAGGACGATATCCTGCTGGTGACTGGCCAGATGGAGGATGGTGCGGGAGAGTTCATCCTGCGCATGGATGCAAAAAACGGGAATCTCATCCGTTTGAGTGTCCCGGGGGACGATTTTGAGGCGGAATTTTCCAACTTTAACTTCGTCGCGCAGTAACACTACACGATGCGATCCCCCTGCCTGTCTCCCCTGCCCCCCAAACGACAGAAAAAAATCCCCGCGGTTCCTTTTGGGAACTGCGGGGATTTTTAATTCATTTTCATTCGGTCCTCATGCCAAAGCAAAAAGCGAACGGCAGCACGCATTGTCATCCAGTTTGTCCGATGAATAGGATGAAGTAGACGCGCGCCCCTCCCGCCGCTTGGAAAATTTTAAATTTTGCAGGAACCGGCGACTCTGGACGATTATTCGGCGGCGCGACTGACAACAATAATAACACACAAAGTTTAAAATGTCGGAGTGATACGAAATGACCGTGAAACGAGGAGACATCTACTACGCCGATCTCAGTCCGGTGGTTGGCTCAGAGCAGGGCGGGGTCCGCCCGGTATTAATTGTGCAAAACGACATCGGCAACAAATACAGCCCCACTGTGATTGCGGCGGCCATCACAAGCCAAAAGGAAAAATCCAAGCTGCCCACCCACATCCCTTTGAGCCAGGACTGCGGACTATCGCGCGACTCGGTGGTGTTGCTCGAACAGATTCGGACGATCGACAAGCGCCGGTTAAAGGAACGCATGGGCCGGCTGGACGGCGGATCGATGACAAAAGTGGATAAGGCGCTGTCCGTCAGCTTCGGGCTGAGCTTGGACGACCATCGGCCTACATAAGCATCGTGAAAATACAAAACGACGTGCAAGGCCGATCAAAACGCGGAATAGGATGCTTCCTCAAAAGGGGAATGGCTGCCCATTCCGCGTTTTCTTTTTTCCTCATCCACGTTGAAATGGAGCTTCCTCTTCGCTTTCTTCCAAGCAGTGCTCGATCATACTCACCACCACGTTGTTAAAGCTGGTGCAGTTCTCCACTGCAATCTGGTTGATCTGATCGATCAAATTCTGGGAAAGATACAAGGTTTTGTAGCCGGCTTTTACTTTCTTCTTGGTTGTCTTGGGCACAAATGTCATAGTCGACTGTCTCCTCCTTTTGTCACTTCTATTGTAAAACAAAATGTTAATTTGAAATATATGAGATTTTTCTATTGTATTTTTTTCGTCTATCGACTAGAATATCTTGGGGAGTTGTCTCGAAAGTAAAAATAACGGCAAAAAAGAAGACCACCCAACCGCTGGATGGCCCTTGTTATAACTCAGATTGCAACCCCATCTGTTGGCCTGGCCTATTCAATCTTTCCTATCGGCCAACCATCAAATGTGCGCATTTATTGACGTCGCCGCAGCCCAATGTGATCACCAGATCGCCCGGCTCGGCATGGGATAAGACATAATTAGCGATTTCGGGAAAGGTTTCAAACCATACGCTGCCCGAAATCTTTTCCGCCAAATCTTTGGCGTAGATATTATAGGTATTGACCTCCCTTCCGCCCATGATCTCAGACAGCACCACATGGTCGGCGATGGAGAGCACACGGGCGAAGTCGTCCATCAGCATCGCGGTGCGGGAATAGGTAAACGGCTGGAACACTGCCCAAACCCGCTTGAAATCCAATTCCTTCGCCGAGCGGAGGGTCGCCTCGATCTCAGTGGGGTGGTGGGCATAATCGTCGGCGATGGTGACGCCGTCCACCTTGCCGAGGATTTCAAAGCGGCGGCCGGCACCGTGGAACTTCTCCAGCTCCCGGCCCAGCGAATCGGCCGGAGCACCCGAACACAGCGCCGCCACACAGGCTGCAACCGCATTGAGGATATTGTGGCGGCCAGGCACATGAACGGAAATCGGTGCGATGCACCGGTTGCCCTGCATCAGATCGAACGAAGACTGCGCACCGGCGTGAACCACATTCGCCGGATAATAGTCGTTGGTGGATTCCCAGCCGAAGGTGACGATCTCCCGGCCGACAAGCCCCTCCACTACCTTCATCGCATTCGCATCGCTTCCATTGACGATCACCGCGCCGCTGGTGAGCTCTGCAAAGCGGCGGAAGGAACGGATGACGTTCTCCAGCGTGCCAAAGTAGTCGAGGTGATCCGCGTCGATATTGAGGATGACGCAGAGGTTGGGGTCCAACAGCAGAAAATGGTCGCAGAACTCACATGCCTCGCAGATCATCAGTTCGCTCTCCCCTACGCGTCCGCTACCGTGGATCGCCTCCAGCTTGCCCCCGATTACGACGGTTGGGTCGAGCCCAGCTCCCAACGCGATCTGCGTCAGCATGGATGTGGTGGTGGTTTTGCCGTGAGTACCGCAAACGCAGACACAATTTTGGTATTCCTTTGTAATCAGGCCGAGGAGTTGTGCCCGCTCCAAGCAGGGAACGCCGGATTGCTTTGCGGCCACCAGCTCGGGATTATCCTTCAAAATGGCTGCTGTATACACAATAAGGTCCGCCCCAGCGATATTTTCAGCGCGCTGGCCGATCGTCACATGAATACCCAGCTCGCGGCGTTCAATGGCAACTGTATCGGTTTCATTGTTGTCCGATCCAGTGATGTGATAGCCCTGCGCATGTAAAATCTGAACCAGTGGGAACATACCCGAACCGCCGATCCCAATAAAATGGATGTGGCGTTTGCCCTCCAGAATGGTGTTTTCAATCTTTGTCATAACAACAACTCCCGACCATAGTTTTGCCCGCCTTTTCGGGCCATCGCGCCGCTTTTGGAGACAGAACCTGTTTTATTATGTGCAGATTGCAATCAATCTGTGACAAAACACAGCATTCTCTCCAAACGTTGGGGAATCAACCTCTATTATAGGACAAACCTGTGATAAAATAAACAGATTTTTTTCTTTTCTTCCAAAATCAAAGGAATCTTTCCCCTCAATTGTATAAATCTGAATATTTCGAAAAATAATAGAGTCAGCGGACAATTACCAAACCAACATCATCACAGCAAAGGAGTCGTCATATTATGAACATTACGGATATTCGGATCAGAAGAACCTACCAGGACACCCGCCTGAAGGCCCTGGTGTCCGTCACAGTCGATCACGATCTGGCGGTGCACGATATCAAAGTGATTGAAGGACCGGAGCGCCTGTTTGTCGCTATGCCCAGCCGCAAGGACGACAACGGCGTATTTCGCGACATCGCCCATCCGATCACCCCGGAGGCGCGCCGCGAGTTGGAAGGCGCGATTTTAGAGGCATATCACAACCACATTCAAAACCAACAGAACGCGGTTGCAGCCGATCATTAAAGGCGATCCTCTCCCCTGTTTTTCAGGAACCCATTGTGTCTGACCCTCATAGGATATGGTATATCGCCCCTCCAATCCAGGGGCAATATAAGAAGTATCCTATGGGGGTTATTCTCATGATACATGATAAAACCTTACAGATCGCCGTGATCGGAGGGGATCTCCGCCAGGCGCATCTCGCCAATTTACTGGCGCGGGATGGCTTTTATGTTTCCGCGCTCTGCTTGGAACAGGATGTCTATTTGGGGGACGATGTCAAACAAGGCGAAGACGTGCAGAACGTATTAAGCCGAAGCGATGTGATTGTGCTGCCGCTGCCCGTCACTGTAGACAAAAAAAATATCAATACACCGTTTTCCAAACAAAAATTAGCGGTGCGCGACGTACTTACCTACGCCAAAAAAGATGTACTTCTCTTGGGGGGAATGCCCGACCCGGAGCTGCGGACCAAGTGCGAACAGATGGGGCTGACAATGATCGACTATCTGGAGCGTGAAGAGCTCGCGGTGCTCAACGCCATACCTACCGCCGAAGGCGCAATCGCTATCGCGATGGGAGAACGTGCGAGTACTATCTACGGCAGTACCTGTATCCTAACAGGGTATGGACGCATTTCCAAGGTACTGTCCCGGCTTCTGTTGAACATGGGAGCCCGCGTGATAATCGCTGCGCGTAAACCCAGTGACCTCGCCTGGATCCGAATCAACGGATGTGAAGGGATACATATCTCAAAGATAAAAGATTATGCCGATCAGGCCGATATTCTTTTTAATACCGTCCCGGCTATGATCCTGGACGAGGAAATCCTTTCCTGTCTGAGCCGCGACTGCCTCGTCATCGACCTCGCCTCTAAACCGGGGGGAGTTGATTTTGATATGGCAAAAAATCTGCGGATCAAGACCATTTGGGCGCTGTCACTGCCCGGCAAGGTGGCGCCTATCTCCGCCGGAGCCATGATCAAAGAAACGATCACCAATATTCTGACGGAAAGGGGGATCATCTATTGAACAACATTCGAGTCGGATTCGCAATTTGTGGATCCTTCTGCACCTTTTCCAAGGTATTGCCGGAGATGCAGCGGCTGGTGGATGCCGGCTATGAAGTATGGCCGATCATGAGCGCCATCTCCTGTACTACCGACACCCGTTTTGGCAAGGCCGCCGACTTTGTTGCGCAAATTGAGGAAATGTGTGGCCGGCCAATCATCAAAACCATCAAAGATGCCGAACCGATCGGCCCCAAGGCTCTGCTGGATGCCCTTGTAATCGCACCCTGCACCGGAAATACGTTGGGCAAACTTGCCAACGGGATTACCGATACATCTGTCACAGCAAAACTTATAATATGATTGCAAGTGCGCACACGCTGGGAGAGCGATGTCGCGCCTACCGCAAGCTACACGGATTGACGCAAACGCAATTTGCCGCTATAGTGGGAGCCTCACGTTCACAGATTTGCCGCATTGAGCGCAGTTCGAACCATGTCGGCGCGGCCGTAATTGATGCGGTACGACTTTTTATAGCGAATTTTCTCCCCGAAAAGAACTAAAATTCAAAGGCCCGAAGGAGCATATTTGCGCTACTTTCGGGCCTTTTTGTCATACAATAATCGCGCTGTAGCCTTTTTCTTTGAGTTCTTTCGCCAACCGTTCGGCATTTGCCTTAACCCCAAACGCCCCAACCTGCACCCGGTAGAGCTTGTCGGGCTGGGGCGGGTTCACCAGCGCCCTGACCCTCTCGCGGAAGGTAAGCCACGCCTCCGGGTGCTCCACATACCACAGCGGGCATTTCTTCCCCGTCACATCGTAGTGCCGAATCACATCTTTGCCCGGGTCAAACCCTCTCCGCTTGCAGATGTCTGCCACCAGCTCCGCCAATGCCTCCTCCGTCACGGCGCTGAACTTCCCAGTCTT
>NZ_JACRST010000011.1 GCF_014384885.1 Ligaoa zhengdingensis | reverse complement strand
GCGACTGCACAGAAGCTGGATAAGGCGGTAGATGCGCTGAAACTGGTGGACGACGACAAGCCGGTTGATCCTCCGAAGCCGAGCAAACCCAACAAGGGCAGCACGAGCCAGGTAGCGGATAGCGACTACTGGGCAGAAGTGATCGAGAAGATCAATGCGACTGAAAAGGGCGGCAAAGTGAACGCGAAGCTGGACGAGGGCGCGATGGTGCCCGCGACAGTGATTGACGCTCTGAAGGACAGAGGCGTGACTGGAATCTTCGGAATCGGCGGAGTGGATCATGCAGTGAACGGCGCGGGCGAGCTGAAGGGCTACAGCGCGGCGGCTGTGTACTACACCTCCGACGAGATCAAGGCGATGGCCGGCACTGTGCCTGCTGCGAGCGGCACAGTGAATGCCCCTGCAGCGAACAGCAACCCGGAGACGGGCGGCGAGGTTCCCGCGGCGGTAGCGCCTGCGGCACCCGAGGCGACGATTCCTGTGGAGCCGGTCGTACCCGAAGTTCCCGCGGTGATCGAGCCTGTGGTTCCCGCTGCACCCGAGGCCCCCGCGGCTCAGGCTGAGGCGGCTGAGACAGCGGAAGAGAGCAACAACGGCCTGATGACAGGTATCGTCATCACCGTGGTGCTGTTGGCGGCTGCGGCTGTGGCTGTCGTCCTCTTCCGTCGCAAACAGATGGAGAAATAATCCCCAATCAAACTTGTTTTCCCATTTCCTCATTTCATATCATCCCTATGCAAGGCGGGGGGACGGCACAATGTTGCCGTCCCCCCGCCTTTTGTGGGAACCCCACTTTACAAATGCATCGATCAGAACTATTCTAAAAGATAAAGACTATGCTGTGCCGGTTTCGGGGCGCAGCTTTCGATGGGGAGGATGCTATGGCCGGGCACAATATGACACAGGGGAGCATCGCCAAAAGTTTGATCGGGTTTGCGCTGCCCATGATTCTGGGCAACCTGTTCCAGATGACCTACAACGCGGTGGACAGCATCATCGTGGGACGCTATGTTGGCACCGAGGCGGTGGCGGCGGTGGGCGCTGCAAATCCGATCATGAATGTGGTGATCTTTTTCATCGGCGGCATCTGCATGGGCGCGTCGGTGCTGATGAGCAACTACTACGGCGCGCAGGATTTTTCCAGGCTCAAACGCGAGGTGAGCACCACGCTGCTGGCGGGCGCCGCGTTCACGCTGGTGGTCACAGTCCTCTGCTTTTTGCTGGCAAAGCCGGTGCTCTGGCTCATCCAAACCCCTGCGGAGATCATCGACCATTCCGCAGGATATCTGCGCATCGTGTTTTCCGGCCTGATCTTCACCTACCTGTATAACTTCTTTTCCAACACGCTGCGCAGCATCGGCGACAGCCGCACGCCGCTGTTGTTCCTGATCCTTTCCAGCGTGCTCAATGTGGGGCTCGACCTTCTGCTGGTGATGGGGATGAATCTCGAGGTGCGCGGCGCTGCGATTGCCACCGTCGTCTCCCAGGCGGTGTCCAGCCTGCTGTGCCTGCTGTACATCAACCGGAGGATCCCGCTGCTGCAATTCCGGCGCGAGGAGTTTGTGCTCGACCGCGGGATGCTGTGGGAGACCGTCTCCTACAGCTGGGTGACGGCCTTGCAGCAAACCTGTATCTATCTGGGCAAGCTCGTGGTACAGGGCGCGGTGAATCCACTGGGCGTTGGCAGCATCGCGGCGTTCAATGCGGTCTCGCGCGTGGACGATTTTGCGATCACTCCTATGCAGAGCGTGGGCAGCGCGATGACCACCTTTGTGGCGCAGAACCGGGGCGCGGGGGACGACAAGCGCATCCTGCGCGGCTTTTGGATCGGGATGGGGCTGCAAACCCTCTATTGGGCCGTGGCCTGCGGCGTGATCTACTTCGGCGCGGGCCCGCTGATGCACTTGTTTGTGCCTGAAAGCGGCGGCGCGGTGATCGAGCTGGGCGTCCTGTACCTGCACGGCATGGCGTTTTATTACCTGCTGGCCGGGCTCAACAACGGCTTACAGGGCTATTTCCGCGGCATGGGGCGCCTCGCCATCACGTTGATTTCCACCCTGCTGCAGATTGTGTTCCGCGTGATCTTCTCCTATTGGCTCGCGCCGGTCTCGGGCATCGCTGGCATCGCGTCGGCCTGCATGATCGGCTGGGTGCTGATGCTGCTCTATGAAGCGGTGATGCTCGCTTGGGACCGCAGAAAGCGCGGGCGGACGGCGGAATAAAACAAATCTATATTGAGGATATGGATTTCAATATTTTCAGTTCGTTACCAAAAAACTCCATTTGTAGTATCCTTTCATTTAGAGGAGGGTGCTATGGATGGACAGGAAACAAAAGAGCAAATATGTTCTGTTGGGATTGAACATCCAGCACTTTCGCAAATTGCAGGGATACACACAGGAGGCATTGGCAGAAAAAATTGATATGGAGACGGTCAGCATCGGCAAGATTGAGAATGCCCGCGTCGGCGCATCGCTTGATACCATCTTTAAGATTGCCGACGCGCTCGAAGTCGATACGTATCGGTTGTTTTACCATTATGGCCAGTATGAGAAGGGACAAAAATGAGCGAAATCTGTGAGCGCGCCGTCGACGAGCTCGGGCGGGTGGTGCTGCCCAAGGAGCTGCGGCATGCGCTCGACCTGCGCGAAAAAATGAAACTTTCCATCCGCCGGGAGGGCGACGAGATCGTTTTGTCAAAGGCGCGGCCGTGCTGCAAGCTGTGCGGCTCCGAGCAGGAGCTCACCGAGGTAGGCTACAACAGTCTGTGCGCCGCGTGCATCGAACGAATCAAGGCGCTGTAACAACAGAGAAAGGGCCGGGCAACTTCAAAGTTGCCCGGCCCTTCGCCGTTTCTCGCAGATTATTTTTCGTTGGGGTAGCCCTTCGCCGCCCCCAGCGCGGCGGACAGCGCATAGGAGGCCGCCAGATAGCGGATGAGGTCGCGCTCGTTCTGGTAGCCGCGCGAAAGCTGCAATTCCAGCACCTCGCTGTGCCATTCGCTGGACACCCCCACATACACCAGGCCCACCGGCTTGGCCTCGCTGTGGCCCGGCCCGGCCACCCCGGTGGTGGAAAGGCCGATATCCGCGCCCGCCAGGCGGCGCACCCCGTCGGCCATCTCGCGGGCGGTCTGCTCGGACACCGCGCCGTACCGCTCCAGGGTCTCGCGGCGTACCCCCAACAGCTTCTCTTTGATCTCATTGGCGTAGCTGGTCACGCCGCAGTCGAACACCGCGCTGCTGCCCGCCACCTCGGTGATCCGCTTGGAGAGGTAGCCGCCGGTGCAGCTCTCGGCGGTGGCCACCTTGAGGCCTCGCTGCTCCAGCGCGCGCACCAGCGCTGTTTGCAGGTTATCCACATCCACGCCATAGATGTATTGCGGAAAGCGCTCCTGCAGCATCGCCACGGCCGGGCGCATCAGCTCCTCCGCCTCCTCGGCGGTGTGCGCGCGAGCGGTGACCCGCAGCATCACCTCGCCGTCCTTGGCGTAGGGGGCGATGGTGGGGTTCTCCATCCCCTCGATGGTGTCGCGCAGCTCCGATTCGAGCGCGCTCTCCCCGATGCCGAAGAAGTAGACGCAGTGGGAGCGGAACACCTGCCCCGACCGCTTTTGCAGATACGGAATCACCTGCTGGGTGAACATCGGGCCCATCTCGCGCGGCGGGCCGGGCAGCATCACCGCCACCTTGCCCTCCTGTTCGATGATGCAGCCGGGCGCGGTGCCGTTGTGGTTTTCCAGCACCACGCAGCCCTCGGGCATCATCGCCTGCTTGAGGTTGTTTTCGGTCATCTGCCGCTTCCACTTTTCAAAAAAGCAGCGTATGCTCCTGGCGGACGGCTCGTACAGCACCAGGGGCAGGCCGAAGTAGTCGGCGATCGTCTCCTTGGTGAGGTCGTCGTAGGTGGGGCCCAGCCCGCCGGTGGTGATGACGATGTTGTTGCGCGAAAAGGCGATCTCCAACGCCTCTTTGAGCCGCTCGGGGTTGTCGCCCACCACCGTGTGGTGGTAGAGATTGACGCCGATTTCGGCGAGTGCGCGGGAGATTTCCGCCGAGTTGGTGTTGACGATGTTGCCCAGCAGAATCTCCGTGCCGATGCAGAGGATTTCCGCTGAGTCGTGCTGTATTGGATTCATATCGGTTCGCTCCATTTCGTTCGATTGGTTCCAATCTTGTAGAATATCCCGCCTGGGCGGCGGTTATGCGCGGCCGACGTCAGCCCAGCGCCACGTCCAGGATCATCATGACCAAAAAGCCCGCCATCACGCCGACGGTGCCCGAATGGGAGTGCTCGCCCAGGTGCGCCTCGGGGATCAGCTCCTCCACCACCACATAGATCATCGCGCCCGCCGCAAAGCTGAGCAACCAGGGCATGATTGGTGTGACTGCGCCCACCAGCAGCACCGCCAACACGCCGAAGATCGGTTCAACAATGCCGGACAGCGCGCCGTAGACAAAGGAACGGGTGTTGGAGAGTCCCTCCTTTTTGAGCGGCAGCGAGATGGCCGCGCCTTCGGGAAAGTTTTGCAGCGCAATGCCCACCGCCAGGGCCATCGCGGAGGCCATTGTGATCGATACGCCGCTCTGGGCGGCCAGCGCGAACGACAGGCCCACCGCCATCCCCTCCGGGATGTTGTGCAGCGTGACGGCGAACACCAGCATGGTGGTGCGCCGCAGGGAAGAGGGCGGGCCCTCAGGCTGGTCCTCGCCCGGGTGCAGGTGCGGCAGCAGCCGGTCGAGCAGCAGCAGGAACACCCCGCCCAACACAAAGCCGCCCGCCGCGGGAATCCAGCCGGCCGTCCCCTGCTCTTCGGCCATTTCGATGGAGGGGATGAGCAGCGACCAGACCGACGCGGCGATCATCACACCCGCGGCAAAGCCCAGAAAAACCCGCTGCACGGCGGGTTTGATTTCGTCGCGGAAGAAAAACACCACCGCCGCGCCCAGCGCCGTGGCGAAGAAAGGTAGGCCGGTTCCCACCAGGGCGAGAACCACCGGATGCAGATTGTCCAAGGAAAAACCTCCCATCTCAATTGTGTGATCTCAGCATAGCACGATCCGCCGCGGGTTGCAACGGGGGAGCTTTAAAATTGAATTAGCACTCTTTATTATAGACTGCTAATTTTTACAATTTATTCAAAAACTATCGCTTGATTTGTCACAACCCGGAACTATAATGAGGGCGTAAACAAAAGAGAGACAGAAAGGACGGTGGTTGCGATGTGGCACGCAGCCGGATTGTTTCGCAGGCAAAGCGATAAAACCTGCTGAGGACGCAGACAGAGGCGTCCTCCCCAAAAACTACATACCATATAAAAATGGAGGAATGACTTATGTTTGATCTGATGCCGTTTGGACGCAAGGAACGTAGCCTTGCCAACTACTTCGACCACTTTGAAAAGAACTTTTTTGGCGATATGATGGGCGACCTGAGCGAGTGCAAGACCGATATCATCGACCAGGGCGACAAATACATTTTGCAGGCGGAACTGCCGGGCTTCCAGAAGGAGGACATCCGCATCGACCTCAACAACGACCTGCTGACCATCTCCGCGGAGCACCGCGAGGATCGGGAAGAGAAGGACAAGGAGGGCAATTTCGTCCGCCGCGAGCGCCACTACGGCTCGTATGCGCGCAGCTTCGATGTGTCGGGCATCCAAACCGACCACATCACGGCCGATTACAAAAACGGCGTATTGGAGCTGGCGCTCCCCAAGAGCGCCCCGGCCCATGAGCAGACCCGCAGAATCGAGCTCAAATAATCGTTTGACCCTTCTTCGGGCGGACGCAGCCTTGCACGGGTGGTCCGCCCGTTTTTTATGATGTGGAATCGCGCCGAATTCATCCATTGTTTTCACAATGTTTCCAGGATGCGGTGGAAAACTTGACTGCTTCCTGTTAAAATAGAAGAAAAAACAAGGAGTGATCCCTTTGAAAAGATGGATTGTTGCGGCATTGGCCGCTGTTCTTTGCGTTGCCCTCGCCGCCTGCGGCAAGGATGCGCAACCTTCGAGTCAGAGCGAGGGGGCGGAACCCGCCAGCTCCAGCGGAATTCGGCACGTCGACATGGACGGCGATGGCGGCGGTTCCAGCGCTTCTTCGGGGGAGCAGAGCAGCGACCCGATGCCGGCGGGCGAATCGATGGTGGAGGGCGCCATTGTGGACGCCGCGATGAACTCGATTGTCATCCGCACCGAGGACGGAAAGGAGCTTTCTTTTAGCACCGAGGACGCGGATAAGGCCGCCTGTAACGGCCTGCTGGTCGATTCCCAGGTGCGCATCTATTACACCGGTTCGATCGACGGGACCGACACCTCGAACGCAGTGGTCACCCGGATGGAACAGGACATCCTGGCGGACGCGGAGACCGCGTCGCGCGAGGGAGTCCTCTCTATTCTGGAATAAAGGAAAATCCCCTGCTGTGCAAAACAGCGGGGGATTTTTTGCGTCAATACAGGCTGATCTGCGGGCTTTCGTAGCCCATGCGGTAGGCGCGCACGATGTCCTCCATCCGGTAAAGCAGGCCAAGGCGGTCGCACTCAGCGGAAAACGCCTCCCACAGCGCGCGCGCCCGGGGGCTGCGGCATTCGTAGCGCTCGCCGAACCGCCGCTGATAACGTTCGCGCAGCCCCTCGCCGGGGAACTGCTTGTCCAGTCGGTCGTAAAACCATTCCCGCTGATTTTGCCGCAGCGTCACGCCGAAGGCCGGGTAGACAAACCGCGCCCCGCTCGCCCGCGCGCGCCGCGCCACCTCGAGCACATTTTGGGTGGTGTCCTCGAGAAATGGTAACACCGGCATGAGCAGCACCCCTGCGAACAGTCCCGCCCGAGCCAGCGCCTCGATTGCCGCCAGCCGCTGCGCTGCGGCGGGTGCGCGGGGCTCCAGCTTGCGGCAGAGCTCCTCGTCAACGGTGGTGACGGTCAGCTTGCAGAGCACCGGCGAGTGGGCGCTGATCCCCTGCAACAGGTCGATGTCCCGCCGGATCAGGTCGCTTTTGGTGGCGATGGCCACCCCGAAGCTGTAGGCGTCGATCAGCTCCAGGGCATGGCGTGTGTATTCGTGCTCGCGCTCGAAGGGGTTGTACGGGTCGCTCATCGCGCCGGTACCCACCACGCCGGTCTTCACCTTGCGGCGCAGATCGTTGCGCACCAGCTCCAGGGCGTTTTCCTTGACGCGCACCTCGTCGAACCGGTCGATGCCGTAGCAGGCGCTGCGGCTGTCGCAGTAGATGCAGCCGTGGCAGCAGCCGCGGTAGAGGTTCATGTTGTAGTCGATGCCGAACCATCCGCCCTTGGCACGGGTGACGATCGTCTTGGCAGGGACGGTCTCAAGCATCCTTGCGCCACCGCTTGAGCATGGGGAACCATTGGCGCATCGCCTCGCGGGCGGTATCTGGGTCGCCGTAGGGGTTGGGGGTGATGTCCTTGACCGCGTCGATGCAGAATTCGATCATCTCCTCCATCGAGCAGTCGGCCGTAAAGGCGCCCTTTTGGTAGCAATAACAGCAATAATCCCTGTTGCGGCCCCCATCGGCGTCGGTGCCGAAGTGCGCCTCTTCGGTCATGGGCATCCCGCAGCTCTGGCAAAAAATCTGGTCGTTCATCCTGGAAACACATCCTTTCGCTTGATTGCTTCCATCCTACCAGATGGAATCGGACAACTGCATGTCATATTTTAGCCGCCGCCGTACAGCGCGGCAATTTTTTTTGCCTGCTCCCGCAGCGCAAGGCCCACGCGCTCGGGCGAAAGCACCCGCACATCCTCCCCGAAGGACAGCAAAAAGCCGTATACCCAGCCCGCCTCGGGGTAGGCGGCGCGCACCAGAAAGCTGCCGTCCGGGTTGTGGGTCACCTGGCTGTGCTCGAATTCGTCCCACACCCGGAAGGCTGCGCGCGGCGAAAACCACAGCTTGAGCGACACCAGGCAGCCGGATGGCAGACTGGTTTCCCCGTCCAGTTCGGGCAGCGGATCGGTCCGGGGCAGGAACGGCTCGCCGGTAGCGCGCAGATTTTCAATCCGGCTGATTTTGAAGGTGCGGTAGGCCTGTTTTGCGAGGCAATATCCCTGCAAATACCATCCGCCGCCCTTGAAGCGCAGCATCCGTGGCTCCACCCGCCGCTCACTCGCCAGCCCGTAGGAGCTGTAGTAGGTGAACGCGACCACCCGCCGCTCCAAAATTGCGGCTTTGAGCAGGCGAAAGGTTTCGCGCTCACCTCCGCCGCTGCCCCAGCGTGAGAAGTCCACGTCGATCCAGTCCGCGCCCTCGCGGTGGAACAGGGTGCTCAGCCGGTCGAGCACCGCGTTGTCGCCCGCGCTGGTGGCGCGCAGGCTTTGCAGGGCGAACAGGATTTCGTTCTGCTCCCGCTCAGAGAGCAGCGACTTGTTGAGCACGAAGTCGGGCAGCAGGCGGATGCCGCCGCCCTTGCCCTTGCTGGCATAGATGGGGATGCCCGCGCCGGAGAGTGTGTCGATGTCGCGGTAGATGGTGCGGGGGGAGACCTCGAAGCGGGCAGCGAGCTGGGCTGCGGTCATCTGCTCGCGCTCCAAGAGCAGGTAGACGATTTCAAACAGGCGGTTGATCTGCAAGGCTGGTCCCTCCCCGGGCGAAGGATTTTTTATTCAGTATGCCACCTTTTGCGGCGCGGCGCAAGGGGCAAAAAAGTCCTCCCGGAGTTCCGGGAGGGCTTGCCGATTGGAATCTTATTTTTGTGGCTCGGCGGATTTGGGCTGCGGTGCACCGTAGCAGAGCGCGTGCAGCGGCTTTTTGACCGGCTTGCCGATCAACGCCATCACCTTGCCCACCAGCAGGGCGGAAAGGAAGGTGCCCTCGCGCAGGCCGACCAGGGTATGCAGCGCGATCAGCGAGAGCGCAGTGGCCAGAATCACGCTGGTGCAGTCCAGCGCCACCTTGACGTTGTGGAACTGAAAGCGCCTGAGTTTTGCGGTGACAGCCATCGCCAGGCCCTCCATCGGCAGGGGGACGATGTCCGCCTCGAGATAAAAGGTGATGCCCACGGCGATTAAAAGGATGCTGATGGCGAGCATCAGCAGCTTGCCCGCGTAGGTGGGGATAGCAAAATCGCCCAGAATCAGCTTGGAGAGATCCACGAAGTAACCGAACAGGGTGGCAAACACCATTTGAAGCAGATTTTTGAGCTTAAACTCCCGCCGAAGCAACAGGATTTGCAGCAGCACATAACACAGGAACACCGCCGTGACGCAGTTGCCGAAGTCGAAGTGGAACACCTGGCTGATGACGTAGGGGAACGAATTGACCGGCGAGACGCCCAGATTGCAGTTGACCGAAAAGGCGACCCCCATCGAGATTAAAAAGAGCCCGAATACGTAGGTGATGACGCGATAAACCAGTTTCATAATCCTCTCCTTTTGGCCGTCACGCGCCCATCCGCCGAAATTCCATCCGGTGATTTTTCACAGCATTTGACCACTGCGACCCTGTCTTTTTATTAGAAATCATTGTACACGAAATTGCAGCGCCTGTCAAACTTTGTCAGCAGACGGTCAAACAGATTTTTGGTTTCAACCCTTGTTATCCGGCGCGGTTTGGGGCAAGCTAATTTCAAAATCTTCGGCAGGAAAGGTGGCTTTTCCATGAAACTTTCCCCATCGGTGAAAACCGAGACCCGCCGCGTGGCGCTGGGGGTGGCGGGGCTGTGCGCCGCCATGCTCGCGGTGTTCGCGCTGCTGGGCCGGTTCGACTGGACGGTGCTGGCCGGCGCGGCGTTGGGCGGCGGTTACGCGGTGCTCAACTTCTTTTGGCTGGGCTGCTCGGTGCAGCGCGCGGTCGATTGCACCGATCCCGGGCGCGCCGCTGGGCTCATCCGGCTTTCCTACGGGCTGCGGCTGCTGGCCACCGGCCTGGTTGGAATCGCCGGGGTGTCGCTGCCCTGGTTCCACCCGGTCGCTGTGATCGCGCCGCTGCTGTTCCCGCGCGTCACCATCGCGCTCATGGGCTTCCGCCCGCCCCGGGAGAGGGGCGCGGAGTAGGCCATGGAACTCAATGTAACCGGCGCACGGGTATTTTTTGAGGTGCCAGGCCTGGGGCTGCGCATCACCGAGACCGAGGTGGTCAGTTGGCTGGTGATGGCGGTGATCGCCGCCCTGTGCTACTGGCTCACCCGCAATTTGCAGGTGCGCGGCGTCTCGCGGCGGCAGGTGGTGGCCGAGCTGCTGGTCAAGACTGCCTCAGATTTTGTCAAAAGCAATATGGGGGAGCGGTTCGCGGGGTTCGCGCCGTTCATCGCCAGCCTGTTCGCGCTGTCCGCCCTCTCCAGCCTCTCCAGCCTGCTGGGGCTCTACCCGCCCACCGCGGATCTGAGCACCGAGCTGGGTTGGGCGCTGCTGGTGTTTGTGATGATTACCTATTATAAGGTGAAAAGCAGCGGCCTGGGCGGATACCTCAAGGGGTTCACCCAGCCGATCGCCGTGCTCACCCCGTTCAACATCATCAGCGAAATTTCCACCCCGATTTCGATGGCGTTCCGCCACTTCGGCAACATCGCGTCGGGCACGGTGATCACCGCTTTAGTCTACGGCGCGCTCGCTTCGCTCAGCCATCTGGCGCTCAGTTGGGTTCCGGCGGCGTTTGTGCGGGAGATCCCGCTGTTTCAGCTCGGTCTGCCCGCGTTTCTGTCGATCTATTTTGACCTCTTCTCCGGCCTGCTGCAGGCATTTATCTTTTGCATGCTCACCATGATGTATGTCTCGGCCGCGGCCGGGGAAAGCAAATAAAAAGGGAGGTGTTCCATGATGTTGGAACGAGCGATTATTCTGGGTGCATCCGCTATCGGCGCGGGACTCGCCATGATTGCGGGCATCGGCCCGGGCATCGGCGAGGGCTACGCGGTGGGTAAGGCGTGCGAAGCGATCGGCCGCCAGCCCGAGGCAAGGGGCGAGGTAACCTCGACCATGCTGCTGGGCTGCGCCATCGCGGAGACCACCGGCATCTACGGCTTTATCGTGGCGCTGATCCTGCTGTTCGTCAATCCGCTCATCGGCAAGCTGTAAATAAAAGGGGGGACCGGCCATGCCGGAATATCTCGAATTTATCTCGATCGACCCGTGGCGGCTGGTGATGACTTGGGGCAACCTGCTCATTCTGTGCGCGATTGTAAAGCGCCTGTTGTTCCGGCCGGTGCAGGCCATCCTGCAAAAGCGCGAGGAACAGATCGCCGAGGATTACCGCGCCGCCGAGGGGGCCCGCGCCGAGGCGCAGGCGCTGCGGCAGGAATATGAACAAAAGCTGGAGGCGGCCCGCGCTGAAGCGGGCGAACTGCTCGACACCGCCGCCCGCCGCGCCGCTGAGCGCGAGGAGGCGATGTTGCGCGAGGCGCGCGAGCAGGCCGGCGCCGTGGCGGAACGCGCCCGGCGGGAGCTCAAACGGGAGCAGGAACAGGCGCGGAGCGCGCTGAAGCGGGAGATCTCGGGCATCGCCATCGATCTGGCCGAACGGGTGGTGGAGCGTGAGATCTCCCCGGAGGACCACGAAAAGCTGATCGAGGAATTCCTCGACCAGGTGGGTGACGCGTCATGACCGGCGCGGCGTCCTACGGCGACGCGCTGTTTGAGCTGTGCGCCGCCGAACAGATCGACCGCGCGGTGCTGGGCGAACTGGACGCCCTGGAACAGGCGTTTGCCGGGGAACCGCGCTGGCTGTCCCTGCTGGGGGACCCGGCCTTGCCGCGCGGCGAGCGACTCGGTCTGTTGGCGCAGGCGCTGGACGGCCGGGTGCACGCCTACCTTTACCGCGTCTGCGCGCTGCTGACCGAACGCGGCCTGCTCGCGCGCTTCCGCGATTGCGCGGCCGAGTACCGCCGCCGCTATGAAGAGGCCCACCGAATCCGCGAGGCCGAGGCGGTGAGTGCAATCCCTCTGACGGCAGGGCAGCTCGAACGGCTGCAACGGCGGCTGGCCGCGTCCACCGGCTGGGAAATCCGGCTGCACAACCGGGTGGACCCCGCGCTGCTGGGCGGGGTGCGCCTGGAGGTGAGCGGACGCCTGCTGGAGGGCAGCGTGCGCGGACGGCTGGACGAGCTGCGCAAAAAATTGGGGGAGGACGGATAACATGCTGCATCCCGAGGAGCTCTGCGAGGTCATCAAGGAGCAGATCAAACAGTACGGCAACAAAATTGAGGCGAGCGAGACCGGCCGGGTGCTGCTGGTGGGGGACGGCATCGCGCGTGTGCACGGGCTGGACGCCTGTGTAGCAAACGAGCTGGTGGAGTTTTCCACCGGCGTGTTCGGCGTGGCGCTCAACCTGGAGGAGGAGTCGGTTGCAATCGCGGTGCTCGGCTCGGATATCGGCATCCGCGAGGGCGACCTGGTGCGGCGCACCGGTCGGGTGGTCTCGGTGCCGGTCGGGGAGGCGCTCATCGGCCGGGTGGTGGACGCGCTCGGCCGTCCGATCGACGGCCGGGGTCCGATCCAGGCCGGGGAGACCCGCCCCGTGGAGGGGGAGGCGCCCGGCATCCTCTCGCGCAAGAGCGTGTCGGTGCCGCTGCAAACCGGCGTCAAGGCGATCGACAGCATGATTCCCATCGGGCGCGGCCAGCGCGAGCTCATCATCGGCGACCGCCAGACCGGCAAGACCGCAATCGCGCTCGACACCATCCTCAACCAGCGGGGCAAGGATGTGCTGTGCATCTATGTCGCCATCGGGCAGAAGAATTCGACGGTGGCGCAGTTGGTGGAGGAGCTGTCCGTCGGCGGCGCGATGGAATACACCACCGTGGTATCCGCGCCCGCGGGCGAGCCCGCCCCGCTGCAATACATCGCGCCCTACGCCGGATGCGCCATGGGCGAACACTTTATGTATCAGGGCCGCGACGTGCTGATCGTCTACGACGACCTTTCCCGCCACGCGGTGGCCTACCGCGCGCTGTCGCTGCTCATCCGGCGGCCGCCCGGGCGCGAGGCCTACCCCGGCGACGTGTTCTACCTGCACAGCCGCCTGCTGGAGCGCGCGGCGCGCCTGTCGCCCGAGGCGGGCGGCGGTAGCCTCACCGCCCTGCCGATCATCGAGACCCAGGCGGGCGACGTGTCGGCTTACATCCCGACCAATGTCATCTCGATCACCGACGGCCAGATCTTTTTGGAGAGCGAGCTGTTCCACGCGGGTGTGATGCCCGCCGTCAACCCCGGCATCTCGGTGAGCCGTGTGGGCGGCAGCGCCCAGATCAAGGCGATGAAGCGGGTGGCTGGGTCGCTCAAGCTGCTCTATTCCCAGTACCGCGAGCTGCAAAGTTTCGCGCAGTTCGGTTCCGACCTCGACGCGGACACCCGCCGCCGTCTGGCGCAGGGGGAACGCATCGTGCAGGCGCTGCGCCAGGGGCGCGGCCAACCGGCGGATGTGGCGCTTCAGGTGGCGATCCTCTACGCGGTGGTCAACCATCGGCTGGAGGAGCTGCCCGCTGAGCAGGTGCCCGCGTTTGAGCGGGAGCTGTTTTCCTACCTGCGGGACTTCTGCCCCGCTTATATCGAGGAAATCCACCGCACCGGCGACCTCTCGGAGGAGAACACCCGGAGGCTGGAGGATGCGATTGAAGCGTGCAAGCGGACGTTTGGAAAGGGGGAATGACCGATGGCCGCCGGTTCCATGCGGGAGATCCGCACCAGAATTCGTAGCATCTCCGGCACCCGCCAGCTCACCAAGGCGATGGAGCTGGTCGCGTCCTCCAAGCTGCGCGGCGCGCTCGACCGGGTGCAGGCCAGCCGCCCCTACTTTGAGCTGATGCACAGCACCGTCACTGACATCGCCTACGGCGCGTTGGCCGTGAGCTCCCCCTACCTGCAAAAGCGCGAGGCAGGGCGGCTCTGCTGCGTGCTCATCGCGGGCGACCGGGGTCTGGCCGGCGGTTACAACGCCAACCTGTTCCGGGAGGCTGAGCGCTGCATCGACGAACGGCCCGCGGTGGTGCTGCCGGTGGGGAAGAAGGCCGCGGAATATGCCCGGAGGCGCGGGTGGGAATCGCTGACCGACGCGCTCGCCGCGGCGCAGGAGGCGTCGGTGGGGGATTGCCACGCCGCGTCGCGCCTGCTGGCACAGGGCTTCCTGCGGGGGGATTACGATGAGCTGTACCTCGCATACACCAATTTTGTATCGATGCTCAGCCAGAATGCGACCTCGCTGAAGCTGCTGCCGCTGCGCGGCCGCACCGACGCCGGGGAGGAACGGCCGGATTCGCCGATCCTCTATGAGCCGGGCGCGCAGGCGGTGTTCGACGCGATTGTACCCGACTACCTGTTCGGCGTCCTCTACGGGGCGCTGTGTGAGTCTCGCGCGTCCGAGCTGGCCGCGCGCCGCACCGCCATGGACACCGCCAGCAAAAACGCGGATGAGATGATTGAGAGCCTCAGCCTGCATTACAACCGGGCGCGCCAGGGCGCGATCACCCAGGAGATCACCGAAATTGCGGCGGGCGCGGGCGCGCAGGAGGGTTAGCTTGCCTCGGGGCGCGATGTCCTGTATAATAAGAGGCAATCCAGAGACAAGGGGAGGGACCGCTCATGTGGGCCGATGAAAGCGTATTTTATCAGATTTATCCGCTGGGGCTGTGCGGCGCGCCGCAGGAAAACGACGGCGTCGTCACGCCGCGTATCCGCAGGGTGGCGGATTGGGCCGGGCATATCGCGCGGCTGGGGGCCAATGCGGTCTATTTTTCGCCGGTGTTTGAGTCCGACCGGCACGGGTACGACACCCGCGATTACACGAAGATCGACGCGCGCCTGGGGACCAACGAGGACTTTGCCTCCGTCTGCAAAACGCTGCACGGCGCGGGCGTCCGCGTGGTGCTCGACGGGGTGTTCAACCATGTGGGGCGCGGCTTTTGGGCGTTTCAGGACGTGCTGCGCAACCGGGAGGGCTCGCAATATAAAGACTGGTTTCAGATCAGCTTCGGCGGCGACAGCCCCTATCACGACGGGCTGTGGTACGAGGGCTGGGAGGGTCATTACGAGCTGGTCAAGCTCAACCTGCGCAACCCCGCGGTGAAGGAGCACCTGTTCTCCTGCATCCGGGGCTGGGTGGAGCAGTTCGATATCGACGGCCTGCGCCTCGATGTGGCCTACTGCCTCGACCGCGACTTCCTGCGCGAGCTGCGCGCCTTCTGTGATTCGCTCAAGCCGGAATTCTTTTTGGTGGGCGAGCTGCTGCACGGAGACTACAACCAGTTTGTGAGCGACCAGATGCTGCACAGCTGCACCAACTACGAGTGCTACAAGGGGCTGTATTCCAGCTTCAACAGCAACAATATGTTTGAGATCACCCACAGCCTGCTGCGCCAGTTCGGCCCCGAAAATTGGACCCTCTACAAGGGCAAGCACCTGCTGTGCTTTGTGGATAACCACGATGTCTCGCGCATCGCGAGTAACCTGTCGAATCCCGAGCATCTGCCGCTCATCTACGCCCTGCTGTTCGGTATGCCGGGCATCCCGTGCATCTATTACGGCAGCGAGTGGGGAGTGAAGGGGGCGAAGATGCAGGGGAGCGACGACAGCCTGCGTCCCGCCTTTGAGCATCCGGAGGAGAACGGCCTCACCGCCTGGATCGCGGCGCTCGCCAAGGCCCACCGCGCGAGCCGCGCGCTGTGCTACGGCGGGTTCCGCTCGTTGATGCTCACCAACCGGCAGGTGATCTTCGAGCGGGCCTGCGAGGGCGACCGGGTGCTGGTGGCGATCAACAGCGACGGCCAGCCCTACACCGCCCACTTCGACGCGGGCGCTGGGCGCGCGCGCGACCTCATCACCGGCGAGCTGCACGACTTCGGCGGGGGCAGCGTGCTGCCGCCCTACAGTGCGGCTTTCTGGCAGATCGATTAAAATATGAAAAAATCCGCTTCCCAATTTTCGGGAAGCGGATTTTTTACTGTACGAAAGCTAAGACAAGTTGGCCATACGGGCGGAAATGCGGCTTGGCCTTAAAAATTTAGGCGCGTAGGATAATCCCGCAGGCGCATGAAGTTTTACTCCACCACCCGCAGGCGGGTGAGCGCGCGGCGCAGCCGCGCCTCGGCCAGTGCGTTCGCGTCCGGCCCGGCAAGGCGGCGCTCGGCCTCCTCCTTGGCGCGGCGGGCGCGGTTTTCGTCGATCTGGTCGGCCCACTCGAAAGTCGTGGCCACAATGCGCACAGCGCCCCCGGACACCGCGAGCAGCCCGCCCATGCAGGCCGCCCGCCGGGTGGCGCCATCGGAGCCGGTGACGCGCGCCTCCCCCATGCCCAGGGCCGTGACATAGTCGATGTGGCGGGGCAGCACGGTCACATCGCCGTCAGCCGCGCGCACCGTCACCTTGGCCGCGTCGCCGTCGAAGAACACCCCGTCCGGGGTGACGATCTGTAGATGAAAGGTCGCCATCGGTCAGCCCTCCCGCTTGGCCTTCTCCACCGCCTCGTCGATCGTGCCGACAAACAGGAAGGCCGATTCGGGCAGGCTGTCGTGCCGCCCTTCGAGAATCTCCCGGAAGCCGCGCACCGTCTCCTCCACCGGGACATAGCGTCCGGACATGCCGGTGAACGGCTCGGCCACCGAGAACGGCTGGGAGAGGAACCGCTGCAAGCGGCGCGCACGCGCCACCACCAGCTTGTCCTCCTCGCTCAGCTCCTCCATGCCCATGATGGCGATGATGTCCTGCAACTCTTTATAGCGCTGCAACACCCGCTGCACCTCGCGTGCCACGCGGTAGTGCTCCTCGCCCACCACCGAGGGGGAAAGGATGCGGCTGGAGGAATCCAGTGGGTCCACTGCCGGGTAGATGCCCAGCGACGCGATCTGGCGGCTGAGCACAGTGGTCGCGTCCAGGTGGGCGAAGGTGGTGGCCGGGGCTGGGTCGGTCAGGTCGTCAGCCGGCACATACACCGCCTGCACCGAGGTGATCGAACCGCGCCGTGTGGAGGTGATGCGTTCCTGAAGCGCCCCCATCTCGCCCGCCAGGGTGGGCTGATAGCCCACCGCCGAGGGCATCCGCCCCAGCAGTGCCGAAACCTCCGCACCCGCCTGGGTGAAGCGGAAGATGTTGTCGATAAACAGCAGCACATCCTGACCCTCGCGGTCGCGGAAGTATTCGGCCATCGTGAGCCCCGAAAGGGCCACCCTCATGCGCGCGCCCGGCGGTTCGTTCATCTGGCCGTAGACCAGCGCGGTCTTTTGGAGCACCCCGCTCTCCTTCATCTCGTGGTAGAGGTCGTTGCCCTCGCGGGTGCGCTCCCCAACGCCGGTGAACACCGAGATGCCGCCGTGTTCCCGCGCCACATTGTGGATGAGTTCCATGATGAGCACCGTCTTGCCCACGCCCGCGCCGCCGAACAGGCCGATCTTGCCGCCCTTGGCGTAGGGTGCGATCAGGTCCACCACCTTGATGCCGGTCTCCAGCACCTCGGTGGCGCTCTCCTGGTCCTCGTAGGAGGGCGGTTCGCGGTGGATCGGCCACTCCTCCACATCCTGCGGCGGGGGCAGGTTGTCCACCGGTTCCCCCAGCAGGTTGAACACCCGCCCGAGGGTGGCCTCCCCCACCGGCACGGCGATCGGTCCGCCGGTGTCGGTTGCGGCGACGCCGCGCGGCAGCCCGTCGGTGGAGCTCATGGCGATGCAGCGCACCGTGCCGCCGCCCACCTGCTGCGCCACCTCGGCGGTCAACAGGCGGCCGCGATGCTCGATTGTCACAGCGCTGAGCAGGTCGGGCAGCTCGCCTTCGGGGAAGCGGATGTCCAGCACCGGGCCGATCACCTGGGTGACAACGCCGGTCTTGCGTTCACTCATCGCAATGCCCCCTTTGTTATTTGATCGCGCCGTCGGTGATGCCCTTGACGATATATTTCTGGCAGAACAGGTAGAAGATCACGATCGGCAGCATACCCATGATGAGGCCGGCTGTTGCAAGATCCCACCGCTTGGAGAACTGGCCGAAGAAGAAGTAGGTCTTGAGCGGGATGGTCTGCCAGCCCGCTTTGTTGATGGTGAGCTGCGGCAGCAGGAAGTCGTTCCAAATCCACATCACGTTGAGGATCGCCACCGTGACCGAGATGGTGCGCAGCAGGGGAAACACCACCTGCCAAAAGGTGCGGAACGGGCTGCACCCGTCGATGGTGGCGGCCTCCTCCAGCTCGAGCGGCACGTTTTTGATAAAGCCGTGGAACAGGATGATTGAAAGGCTCGCGCCGAAGCCGACATACATAAAGATGAGACCCGGACGGTTGAGGGCGGTGAGCTCCCCGCGCGACCGGATGACCGCCAACAGCAGCAGCGCCAGTGCCGGGGCCAGCACCAGAAAGGCGATCCAGGCCGGAATTTTGGCCTTACCGCTGCCCAGCCTCTTTTCCGCCGCTGCGCGCACCACGAGCGACAGCAGGAACGCCAGGTATACCCCGGCCAGCGCGATCAGCGCCGCGATATAGCTGGGGGTGCTCATCAGGCGCACCAGCGGTAGCATCACGCACTGGAAGGGGATCAGCATGGCAGTGGCGAAGGTCATGAACACCACCGTGCTGGTCTTGATCTTATACCGCACCAGCACCCAGGCGGCCATGGCTGAGAGCACCACGATGAGCAGGGTGGAGACCACCGAGATGAGCAGCGAGTTGCCGAGGCTGGCCAGGTAGTCCAGCTTTTCAAACGCCTGCGGATAGTTTTTGAAGGTGAAGTACGGGTCGGCCGGCAGGGCCAGCACGTCGAGAAAGATGCCCTTCTGGGTTTTGAACGAGTTGATGGCCAGCACATAGAGCGGGAACAGGAACAGGATGCCCAGCGCCAGGCCGACCAGGCCGGTGATCACACGCGAAAGTTTGCGTCCCATTTACATCTCAACCTCCCTTTTCTTGCTGAAATAGAGCTGTGTCAGGCTGATGACGGCCACCACGATCAGGAAGATCACGGCCTTGGCCTGCGCATAGCCCAGCTCGTTGTAGGTGAACGCAGTGTTGTAGATGTTGAGCGCCAGCATCTGGGTGGATTTGTACGGCCCGCCGCCGGTGAGCGACAGGTTCTGGTCGAACAGCTTGAACGAGTTTGAAAGCGACAGGAACAGGCCGATGGTGAACGCGGGCGCGATCAGGGGGATGGTGATGCGGGTGAGGCGCTTCCAGGGCCCCGCGCCGTCGATCTGGGCCGCCTCCTTGAGCGAGTCGGGGATGTTCTGGATCGAGGCGATATAGATAATCATCATATAGCCCGCGAGCTGCCAGGTGGTGACGATCACCAGGCCCCAGAACCCGGTCTCCGGGGTGGAGAGCCAGCCGTCCAGAAAGCCGAGCCCCAGCTTGTCGCCGATACTCTGGAACACCTTGGTAAAGATGAACTGCCAGGTGAAGCCCAGCAGGATGCCGCCGATCAGGTTGGGGACAAAGAACACCGCGCGCAGCAGGTTCGACCCCTTGAACCCCTGGGTGACGATGAGCGCGAGCGCAAAGCCCACCAGGTTGACCGAGATCACCGTCACAATTGCAAACCGCACGGTGAACCAAAATGCGCCCATAAACTCCGGGTCGCCGGTGAATACGCGGGCGTAGTTGTCAAAGTTGACGAAATTGATCTCCCGGCTGATGCCGTTCCAGTCGGTGAAGGAGTAGCCGAGGCCGATCACGGTGGGGATGAGCTGCACCGCGACAAAGGCGAACAGCACGGGGAAGAGAAAACCCCAAAAGCTGAGTTTTGTTTTTTTCATGGTAGCCACCTCATGTAAAGAGATTAGAACAGGTCTCTCGCTATTGTTTGCCGCGGAGCAGCAAAATAAACCTGCGCTTGGGTTAAGTGCCGATATCTGGGCGAACGACATGCCGTGCGATGCTTGGCCACGCCGCACAGGAGCAGGCGAGCGCCGCGGCCGAAAAAAAGAAAAGCAGCAAAACGGGCGCGCTCAGCGGCAGCAGCTGGATGCAGGCGGCCCCCGCGAGCAGCACCAACGCACAGGCGGGCAGGGTGCGGCGGAGGTTCAAAAGTCCCAGCAGCAGCGCATCCTTGCAGACAGCGCGCAGCGGCAGATCTACCGAAACCAGCAGCGCGAACAGCGACACCGCGGCGAGCCCCAATACTGCCCCTGCGCAGGCCATCAGCAGCCAAGCGGCCCAAAACGCGGGGATTTGCCGCGCCGCTGCGCGGTAGACGCTCAGCCCGGCCCACAGCCCCGCGCCCAACACCGCGAACAGCAGCCCGGCGCTGAGGGCCTGTTTCCAGTTTTTACAAAACGCCCGTTTGAAGTCGTGGAGGACAAAAAACGGCTGTTCCCGCGCCATCAGGGTGGTGACCCGCGCGAGCCCCGCGCAGGCCGGTCCGATGGTGACGACCGGCAAGCAACAGAGCAAGAACAGCAGGTTGAGCTTGACGAGTTCGCCGAAATGCCGCACGCATAGCCGCAAAAATAGCGGCAGGCGGTCCGCAGCATCGGGCAGCGGCGCGTCGGCGCGCCCGCCGGACCAAAGATTCATGTCGATCCCTCCGATCACAGTTTGGAATAGTATTCCACATGCGCGGCGCTTTTATTGTACTGCGGCGGAAGGAATTTTTTCGGCAGAGCTTCTATCCTCGCCTGTCTGTGATATAATACTTTGGTAATATTTTGTCAAAGCGGAAAGGAGCGTGCGAAGGGATGAGACGACTCGCCCGCTATTTGAAGGGCTTTCGCAAGCAGGTGATCCTGGGACCTGCGTTCAAAATGACCGAGGCGGTCTTTGAGCTGATCGTGCCGCTGGTGATGGCCAGCATGATCGACAAGGGAATCAAACTGAACGACCCCGCCCACGTGTGGCGGATGGGCGGCCTGATGGTGCTGCTCGGGGTGGTGGGGCTCGGCTGCTCGCTCACCTGCCAGTTCTTTGCGTCGCGCGCGTCGCAGGGGTTCGGCACGGTGGTGCGCGGGGAATTGTTCCGCAAGATCGGCACTCTGTCCCACGCCGAGATCGACCGCATCGGCACCCCGTCGATGATCACCCGCCTCAACAACGATGTCAACCAGCTCCAGCTCGCGGTCGCTATGCTCATCCGGCTGGTGTTCCGCGCGCCGTTTTTGGCGATTGGCGCCACGGTGATGGCGATGGCGCTGGATTTGCAGATGTCGGTGATCTTTTTGGCTGCGGCGGTGCTGATCGCCCTGGTGCTTTACCTGGTGATGAGCCGTTCGGTGCCGTTTTACGGCAAAATCCAGCGGATGCTCGACCGGGTGTCGCTCATCACACGCGAAAACCTGAGCGGCGCGCGGGTCATCCGCGCATTCTCCCGCCAGAAAGCGGAGATGCGGCGGTTTGAGGACGCCAGCGAGGAGCTGCGTCAGACCTCGATCCGGGTGGCGAAGCTCTCCGCGCTGCTCAACCCGGCCACCACCATCCTGGCCAACGCCGCGATCGTCGCCATCGTCTGGTTCGGCGGATTGCGGGTGGACGCGGGTACCCTCACCCAAGGCGAGGTGATCGCCCTGTGGAACTACATGACTCAAATTCTGCTGGCCCTCATCGTGGTGGCCAACCTGGTGGTGATTTTCACCAAGGCGTCGGCCTCGGCCGCGCGTGTCAACGAGATCTTCGACACCGCGCCGAGCGTCACCGACGAGGGAAACACCGAGCGGGCCCCGGTGCCCGGCGCGCCGAAAATCGAGTTCCGCGACGTGTCGTTCTCCTATTCGGGCGGCGACGAGCCCGCGCTCTGCCATGTGAACCTCGCCGTCGCGCCCGGGGAGACGATCGGCGTGATCGGTGGCACCGGCTCGGGCAAGTCCACCCTGGTCAGCCTGATCCCCCGGTTTTACGACCCGCAGCAGGGCGCGGTGCTGGTGGACGGGGTGGATGTGAGGGACTACCCCTTTGCGCAGCTGCGCGGACAGATCGGCGTGGTGCCGCAGCAGGCGGTGCTGTTTTCCGGCACCGTCCGGCAGAATATGCAGTGGGGCTGCGAGGGCGCGGACGACGGACAGATCGAGCGCGCCCTCGCGGTGGCGCAGGCCAAGGAGTTTGTAGACCGCCTGCCCGGCGGGCTGGACGCGCCGGTGGCGCAGGGCGGCAAGAACTTTTCCGGCGGGCAGAAGCAGCGGCTCACCATCGCCCGCGCGCTGGTGGGAAGCCCGCAGATTCTCATTTTGGACGACAGCGCGAGCGCGCTGGATTTTGCCACCGACGCCGCCCTGCGCCGCGCCCTGCGGAGGGATACCCGCGGCATGACCGTGCTGATGGTGTCGCAGCGGGCCAACACCGTCAAGGCAGCGGACCGCATCGTGGTGTTGGACGACGGAGCGGTGGCGGGTGTCGGCACCCACCGGGAACTGATGGAGTCCTGCCCGGTCTACCGCGAGATCTGCCTGTCCCAACTCAGCAGCGAGGAGGCGAACCGTTCATGAAACAGCAATCGGTATTCCGGCGGCTGATGCGCTTCACCCGCCCCTACCGCGGCTATCTGGCGGCCGCGCTCGCCTGCGCGCTGGCCAGCGTGTCGCTGAGCCTGTATGCACCGGTGCTGATCGGCGACGCTATCGACTTTATCGTCGGCCCAGGCGCGGTGGATTTCCGTGCGATCCTGCGCATTTTGGCCCTGCTGGGCGGGGTGGTGTTGGCGGGCGCGCTGTTCCAGTGGCTGATGACCCTGTGCACCAATGTGATCTCCTATTCCACCGTCAAGGACCTGCGCACGGCGGTGTTTCAAAAGCTGGAGGCCGCACCGCTTTCCTACCTCGACCGCAACGCGCACGGCGACCTCATCAGCCGGGTGGTCAACGACATCGATCAGATCTCCGACGGCCTGATCCAGGGCTTTTCGCAGCTGTTTACCGGGGTGGTCACCATCCTGGGAACCCTCGGCTTTATGCTCGCGATCAACGTGCAGATCGCGCTGATCGTGGTGCTGATTACCCCGCTTTCGCTGTTTGTGGCGTCGTTCATCGCCAAGCACACCTTCGACGAGTTCCGAAAGCAGTCGATGATCCGCGGCGAGCTCGGCGGCTTCATCGAGGAGCTGATCGGCAACCAGAAGGTGGTCAAGGCGTTCGGCTATGAGGCGCGCGCTCAGGAGCGGTTCGACGAGATCAACGCGCGTCTCTACCGCACCGGCGTGAACGCTCAGTTCTATTCCTCCACCACCAACCCCAGCACCCGGTTTGTCAACGGGTTGGTGTATGCGGCGGTGGGCCTGTTCGGTTCGCTCGCCGCCATCTCGGGCCATATCTCGGTCGGCCAGCTCTCCACCTTTCTCAACTACGCCAACCAGTACACCAAGCCGTTCAATGAGATATCCGGCGTGGTGACCGAATTGCAGACCGCGGCGGCCAGCGCCCGCCGGGTGTTTGCAGTGCTCGACGAGCCCGCCGAATCCCCCGACGCCCCCGGCGCGCTCGCGCTCGACCGCTGCGAGGGCGCGGTCCGTTTGGAGGATGTAAGTTTCTCCTACAATCCCGACCGCAAGCTGATCGAGCACCTCAGCCTGAAGGCGCGTCCCGGCGAGCGCATCGCCATCGTGGGGCCCACTGGCTGCGGCAAGACCACCATCATCAACCTGCTCATGCGGTTTTACGACATCGACTCCGGCGCGATTTATGTGGATGGAACCGAGACCCGCGCCATTGCGCGCGACAGCCTGCGCGCGCAGTATGGCATGGTGTTGCAGGAGACCTGGCTGTTCTCCGGCACCATCCGCGAGAACATCGCCTACGGCAAGCCGGACGCCACCCTCGACGAGGTGGTCGCCGCGGCCAAATCCGCCCATGCGCACAGCTTCATCAAGCGCTTGCCCCAGGGGTACGACACCCCGGTGGGCGAGGAGGGCGGCGGTATCTCGCAGGGGCAGCGGCAGCTGCTCTGCATCGCGCGCATCATGCTCACCCGCCCGCCCATGCTGATTCTCGACGAGGCGACCAGCTCGATCGATACCCGCACCGAGCTGCGCATCCAGAAGGCGTTCGACGCGATGATGGAGGGCCGCACCAGCTTTGTGGTGGCCCACCGCCTTTCCACCATCCGCGAGGCCGACTGCATCCTGGTGATGCGCGACGGCCACATTGTGGAGCAGGGCGCCCATGCCGAGTTGCTGGCGCTCGGCGGGTTCTATGCGGAGCTTTACAACAGCCAATTTGCCCCCAGCGAAGAACCCTAAAAAGCCGTTAAAAAACGAAAAACTGCCCTTTTTCACTATGAAAAGGGCAGTTTTTTTGTTTTTTAGGAAAGTTGTTTGTTCAAAAGAGGTTAATAAATTATAACTTTGGGTTAATTTTTTGTACTGACTTCTGGATAGAATTTCCGTATACTGAAAACGCAAATGAAGGAGACAAGGGACAAACACCCGGGCACTCAACGATAGGCAGGAGGGATGCGGAATGTCGGAATACCTGCGGTTTGAAAAAATCTGCATGGAATTCCCCGGCGTCAAGGCGCTGGACGACATGAGCTTTGGCGTGAACAAGGGCGAAATCGTCGCCTTTCTCGGCGAAAACGGAGCCGGAAAGTCCACGCTGCTCAAAATTCTCAACGGCGACTACCGGCACACCAGCGGGAAAATCTTCATCGACGATAAGGAGGTGGAGTTTCATTCCCCCAATGAGGCGATCAAGGCGGGCATCAGCGTAATCTACCAGGAGCGGCAGCTCGCCCCGTATCTGTCGGTGGCGGAAAACATCTTCATGGGCAACCCGATCACGCGTGGCGGCTTTATCAACTTTAAGGAGCTCAACGCCAGGGCGCAGGCGATTATCGACGAGTTTGGCCTCCCCATCCGGCCCGAAACCCCGGTGCGGCGGATTTCGGTGGCCTACCAGCAGATGGTCGAGATCATGAAAGCCTACAACCGCAAAGCGGACATCATCTGCTTTGACGAACCCACCGCGCCGCTCACCGATGCGGAGATCACCATCCTCTTCAACATCATTCGCAAGCTGAAGAGCGAGGGCAAGGCGATCATCTATGTGTCGCACCGCATGAAAGAAATTTTTGAACTGACCGACCGCGTGGTGGTCTTCAAGGACGGCAAGCTGATGGGCGTGAAGGAAACCTCACAGACCAGCGAACCTGAGCTCATCAAGATGATGGTCGGGCGCGACATCGGCGACGTATTCAACACCCTGCCGCGCAACGACAAGATCGGCGACGTGGTTCTGGAGCTCAACAACGTCTCCACTGAATACGTGCACGACATCAACTTGCAGGTGCGCGCGGGCGAGATCGTCGGCTTTTCCGGGCTGGCGGGCGCAGGGCGCACTGAAACGGCGCGCGCCATCTTCGGTGCGGACCCGCTTACGGCGGGCAGCATGACGCTGGAGGGCAAGCCCTACCACCCCAAGTCGCCGCGGCAGGCGATGGACGCGGGCGTGGCGCTCTGTCCGGAGGATCGCAAGCTGGAGGGCCTGTCGCTGATCCTGACGGTGCGCGAAAACACCTCCCAGGCGATTCTGGGCGACCTGTGCCGGATGGGCTTTGTCAACTTCCATAAGGAACGCGAGTTCACCGCGCAGTCGATCAAGGACTTTAACGTCAAGACCCCGAGCATGGAGCAGAAGGTCATCAACCTTTCGGGCGGCAACCAGCAGAAGGTCGTTTTGGCCCGCTGGATGGCGATGAACCCCAAGCTGATTATCTTTGACGAACCGACCAAGGGCATCGATGTGGGCGCGAAATCAGAGATCTACCACATGATCTGCGAAGCGGCCAAACGGGGCGTCGCGGTCATCATGATCTCCTCGGAGCTCACCGAGGTCATCGGCATCTCCGACCGCATCCTGGTGATGAAGGACGGATATATCACGGCGGACATTCCGCGCGCGGAGGCGACGGAACCCAAAATCCTGAGCTACGCGATGCTGGATAAGAAAAAGAATCAAGAGGAGGTGGCTGGATAATGGAGCAGAGCACGGCAAAGCGCAGAGGTTTTAATTTTAAGCAGACGCTCAAAAACATTCTCCGGTCTGAGAGCATCAGTTTGGTGCTCGCATTTGTTGTGATCGTTGCGGTATTTTCGATTCTCAATAAGAATTACTTTACGTCGAGAAACTTAATCAGCGTTTTGACTTCCGCCTCACTGACCGGCCTGATCACCGTGGGTGAAGCGCTCTTGTTGATCGGCAACCACATGGACCTCTCGGTGGGTTCCACCGCGGCCTTTTCGGGCGTCATGGCGGCGCTGCTGCTGCAACAGGGTTTGCCGGCCGGTGTTACCATCCTGACGGTTGTAGCCGCAGGTGCGGTTTTGGGCGCTGTCATCGCATTCTGTGTCACGCAGCTCAAAATGTCGTCCTTTATCGCCACGGTGGCGATGCAGTCGATCATGCGCGGCTTCGCATTTATCATCTCCAACGGCGAGGGTGTGCTGATTACCAACAGCACCTTCCTGAAGATGGGCAACTTCAAATTCTTTGGCCTGAGTTTCCTCACCTTCCCCATCTTCTTTATGCTGCTGGTGTTCGTGCTGTTCGGCATCATCCTCAAGCGCACCCGCTTCGGGCGTGAAATTTACATAGTGGGCGGCAACCCGGTGGCGGCCCGCTTGGCTGGTATCTCGATTAAGTTCACCACATACATGCTGTTTATCATCATGAACGTACTCACCGCTATCGGCGGCATGATTCTGGCGGCGCGTATGAACACCGGCCAACCGCAGGCCTGCGTGGGTCTCGAGTTCGACGGCATCACCGCGGCGATCCTGGGCGGCGTCTCCAACCAGGGTGGTGTTGGTTCAATCTTTGGCGCTTTCCTGGGCCTCGCGATTTTGCAGGGCTTCAACAACGGCCTGATCATGCTCAACGTCCAGTCGTTCTGGCAGAACGTGGCAAAAGGCGCGCTGCTGCTGCTTGCGCTTACCTTCGATTACATCCGTCAGAAGAATCGTCAAAAAGCAAAATAAGCAGTACCTTTCCGGCAGCTTTGCCGGTCAGATAAAATTAAAGGAGGATTATTTCAAATGAAGAAAGCATTGTCACTGATTCTCGCATCCATGCTCGCAATGAGCCTGTTCGGTTGCGGCGCGCAGCCCTCGGAGTCCTCGAGCGTTGCGGAACCCGCTGCGCCGTCCTCTTCCGCTGCGGCTCCTTCCGAGTCCAGCTCTGAGCCCGCCGCTCCCGCTGAGGATATCATCATCGCTGGTATCTACAAGGCTGGCGACCAGCAGTGGTTCATCGGTGAGGGCGAAGCTGCAAAACAGAAATGCATCGAGATGGGCGCGAAGGACTTCATGTTCATCGACGCCAAAATGAATCCCGACACCTACCTGCAGGCGCTCGACAACGCCATCACTCAGGGCGTTTCCGGCATCCTGGTCTGCGTACCCGATCAGAAGCTGTCTCAGGTCACTGTTGATAAGTGCAAAGAGGCCGGCATCCCCGTTATCGCGGCGGACGACCAGCTGCTCGACGAAAGCGGCGAGATGATCGCTCCTTGGGTCGGCATCGACGGTTTTGCCATCGGCCAGGCTGTTGGCGAGTGGACTGCAAACTATGCCAAAGAGAACAACATGACCGGCGAGGACACCGCTGTTCTGTACCTCACCATGGATCAGGTTTCCTCCTGCGTGCCCAGAACCGAGGGCCAGATTGAGTCTTGGGGCAAGGTATTCCCCGATTGGCCGGCTGAGAGAACCTTCAGATCCGACTACAACGGCGAGCAGGATAAAGCGTACAACGCTGCTGCCGGCGTGTTCACCGCGAATCCGTCCATCAAAAAATGGATCGTTATGACCCCGAACGATGAAGGCGCCGCCGGCGCAACCCGCGCCCTCGAGGCTGCCGGCCTAGACAAAGAGTCCGTCGTCTGCGGCATCGGCGGTTATCTCGCGAAGCTCGAGTTTGCCAAAGAGGAAGAGTCCGCGTTTAAAGCGACCGCTTTCATCAACTATGTCGATGTCGGCGCTTACTCCGCTGAGAATATGATGAATTATCTGCTCAACGGCACCGAGATTCCTTGGGAATTCAAAACCCCGGCGGTTATGATCACCAAGGAGAACTACAAAGAAATTATGAAGGACCAGGCGGAATAATTTTCGCAGTGTTTCCAACCAAAATCCATGCCGGGGTATATCCCTGGCATGGATTTTGGCATTTTCTTCCTATTAGGATTTGCGGACTAAGATATGTTATAATGATGTTTAACGCCGCGGGCAATGGAAGAAGGAGGGAGCCCTGTGAAACAAAAGAGAGTGAAGGAACAGATGAAAAGTATCAACAACCGCATTGCGCTCTCCTTCTCCCTGCTGATCGCTGGCATCCTTCTCATCATCGTCTTTTCGGCCAGCGCGCTGTTCACCGACCGCTTTATGGAACAGAAGAACAGCCTGATGCAGGAACGCACCATGCTGCTGTCGCAGGAGATCGACAAAAAGATCGATCTGTACCGCCAGTTGGTCCGTTCGCTCAAACGGGATTATCTGGTGAGTCAGTTCATCAAAGGGACGAATGAGGATTACGACATGCTCCATTCCCGGTTGGGATATCTCACCTCGAGTACATACGGTGTGCAGCGGGTCAGCCTGGTCGATCCATCCGGCCGGATGATCGATACGCCCGAATCTGAAAATTTTAACCGGCCGCTGGCCGAGCTGTCCGGGTTGGAGCACTTTTTGAGGTCCGGGCGCGAGGAAAAGTTCTCGACCCCGCACAACTTCCCCTCCCCAACCATCTCGCCGGACTATATGCAGAACAACAGCCTCTCCTACCTCAGCGTAGTGCGAGACGAAAACTTTGAGGTGTCCGGCTATGTGCTGATGAACGTGGGGCGCAACTACCTGTTCCCAAGCTCGCAGTCGCTGGCCCACTCCCTGTTCGACAGCACCTACATCGTCTCTAAATCGGACGGGGTGATCTACCGGCTGGGGGAATGGAACCCGGAACTGGAGCAGGAATCGCTCAAGTTCGCACGCGAGGGATATTTTGGAGAGACCTACCGGACCGCGGGCGATTACACCTACTATAAGCAGGAGGTGAGCACCTATCCCGACTGGATCATGGTGGGGGTAGCCTCCAACACTGCGCTCAAAAAGGACCTGATGCAGCTCATCTGGGTGGTGGGACTGATCGGTTCGCTGGGCATCCTGGTGGTGATGGTGATCAGCCGGCTGATCTCGTGGAAGATCACCAGGCCGATCTACAACATGAAAAATGCGATGGCCAAGTTCGAGCAGGGCGAGATGCCCAACAAGCTGGAGGTGACCACGCGGGATGAGCTCGCTTACCTGGTGAACGGCTTCAACCACATGCTCGACGACATCAATGCGTTTATCGATGCGGTCTACCACGAGCAGGAGGAAAAGAAGAAGGCCGAGGTAGCGGCGCTCAAATTCCAACTGGAATCGCTGCAAAGCCAGATCAATCCGCACTTTCTGTATAACACTTTGAATACGGTCTCCTATTTGGCGCTCAAAAGCCGGTGTGTGGAGATCCGGATGTTAATCCAGTCGCTCAACACGCTGCTGCGCTCCACCCTTTCCAATCAGAACGAGATGGTTCCCATCAAAAAGGAGCTCGAATTTTTGGAATCCTACGTCAAAATTCAGAGCTATCGCTATGAGGAGCCGGTGGCGGTGGTCTACCAGGTGGACGAAGGGGCGCTGGGCTGCCCCATCCCCAAGCTGCTGTTGCAGCCGCTCGTGGAAAACGCGCTGCTTCATGGTATCTATCCCCGGCAGGGGCCGGGCCGTATCCTGGTGAGCATCAGCTCGCTCAGCGACTCGGTGGAGGTCTCCATCTCAGACGACGGGGTTGGCATGGACCCGCAGACCCTCAGTAAGATCCGGGAGAGGCATCGCGGGTTCAACAGCGTGGGCTTAAGCAATGTGGATGAACGGCTTCTGCTCTACTATGGGGAGGAGTCCAAGCTCACCATCGAATCCACGAAAAATATCGGCACCGTCATCAGCTTTACTATTCCAAGAGAAAGTCGGTACAATGAATCAGGCGGGTGAAAAAATGCATCATATTTTGATTGTAGACGATGAGTTTGCGGCGCGCGAGACCCTCAAATGCATCATCGACTGGGAGAAGGCGGGCTTTGCACCGCCGGTGTGCGCGCGCAACGGCAAGCAAGCGCTGGAGCTTTACAGCCAAACGCCCTTTGACATCGTCATGACCGACATCGAAATGCCGGTCATGAACGGGCTGGAGCTGATCGAAGAGATCAAAAAGCGCAACCACACACAGAAGATTGTGGTGGTGAGCTGTCACGAAAAGTTTGAATATGCGCGCCGGGCCATGCAGCTCGGCATCGAGGATTATCTCATCAAGGACCTCATCAATTCGGAGGAGTTGTATTTTCAGATTGTGAACATGACAGCCCAAATGAACGAGGACCTCGATAACCAGGCGCAGGCGCAGAAGGAGAAGGCAAACCGCATTGTGGAACGGATGCTCGCCTACGGCACAGTGACCGAAGAGGAGCGCGCCGCGCTCAACAGCCTGCTGAAGGTGGAGCACGGTTACCTGTTGGTGGGGCTCAACGTGGTGGTGGACAGCTACGGCAAGCACCGCTACGCCGACGACCGCGAGGAGTGGGGCCGAAAGGTGGACCGCTTCCGTTCGGCTTTGGAGGCCAAGACCATGGCGCTGGCGGCGATCACACACGATTCCTTCTTCGTGCTCACCAAGCTGGTGGACGATTTCAGCCTGCTCAACTTCTATACCAATGTCATTCAGTACGCAAACAGAATCCGCAAGCTGGCAAAGAGTGTGGGTATCCCTTCGGTGAGTATCGGCATCTCCAACCAGAGCCCGTCGCTCGACGATCTGCGCACCCTCCACCACCAGGCGGAGCGGGCGTGCAGTATGCGGGTGGTGTTGGGCCTCAACAAAAACATCATCTACAATGCCATCGATACCTCCTGCAAGGCGTTTGACAAGGAACTGCTGGAGCAGCGGATGCGCGACCTCAAGGTACTGTTGAACGACAACGACCTTGAAGCGCTCCAGCAGGTGGAAAAGCTCTACATCCCCGACCTGATGGACGGCTTTATGGAGGCCAACTACTTCCGCTATGTCAATAACCGCCTATATGGGGTGGCCATGGAGTACCTCTACCAGAATAATTTGAGCGTCGGCGAGGTGTTGGAGAACGACCAGATTTCCTTGGAGCGTATCGAGGCGCTCGAGACAGCCAGCGAGATGTCCGGCTATTTCAGCCGCCTGTTCGGCGAACTGCTGCGCCACGAGGCGGAGACGGCTGGCACGCAGGGCGACCTGACCGAGCGGGTGAAGCGGTATGTGGAACAGAACTATGACAAGGAGATCACCCTGAGCGACATCGCGGACACGGTGCATGTGCACAAGGGTTATCTCTGCCGCGCCTTCAAGGAGAAGACGGGGGAGAACCTGATGCAGTATGTCGTCGCAAAGAAGATTGAAAAAGCCAAGGAGATGCTCGAGGATCAGTCCCTCAAGCTGTATGAGATTTCCAACGCGCTCAGCTTTGCAACGCCGCAGTACTTTTCCATGGTGTTCAAAAAGCAGACCGGCATGACCCCCAACGAGTACAAGAAATCGCTCGCCGCAAAATAACCCAGCGCCGCTTTGGAATCTTCCGGGGCGGCGTTTTTTCCATTGCGCCCGGTTACTTCAGCGGAAACAGGCCCTGCCCGCAGGGCGGCCAACCGTTTTATAACGATTGCAAAAGCGGGTTTCCGCTTTTCGCCCGATTGTGTTATACTAGCGGAGAAAGGACGGCCATAACAGACAGGAAAGGCGGAGAAATATGCGGCTATTTGTGGCGATTCTATTGGACGACCCGGTCAAGACGGGGCTTTGCAGGGCGATCGATGCGCTCAGGGGACAGGCGATGTCGGGCAACTTCACCAGGCGCGAAAACCTGCATTTGACTTTGGCCTTTCTGGGGGAGACCAGCCGGGTGGAACAGGCCAAACAGGCGGTGGACGCGGTGAGCGCCGGTCCGTTCGCCCTGCGGCTGGCGGGATTCGGCCGGTTTGAACGGCGGGGTGGAGACATCTGCTGGATGGGAATCCAGCGCTGCCCCGAGCTGGAGGAGCTGCACCGGCAGCTCACCGGAGCGCTCAGGACGGCCGGCTTTGCGCTGGAGGAGCGCGCGTTCCGCCCGCACCTGACGCTGGGGCGGGAGGTGCTGTTTGCAGGGCCGTTCCCTCGCGGGGCGCTGGAACAGACCGTGCCGCCCCTGGAGCAGGCGGTGGCTGAGATTCACCTGATGAAATCGGAACGGATCGGCGGAAGGCTCACTTATACCAGCATCTTCCGCCGCAGTTTGAGAGGGGAGGAGGGGACAAGATGATTTGGAATTATCAGCTGAACACCGGACGGGAGGGGTTTCTTCCCATCACCGCGCGGGTGCGCGAGGCGCTGGCGCAGAGCGGTGTGCGCGACGGAATCTGCGTGGTGTTCTGTCCGCACACCACGGCGGGCGTCACCATCAACGAGAATGCGGACCCGGATGTGGTGCGGGATATGCTTTTGGCCTTGGGTGATCTCTACCCCGACCGGCCGGATTTTCGCCACGCCGAGGGAAATTCGGCGGCGCATCTCAAGGCCAGTGCGATGGGTTCAAGCGTGACGGTTCCGGTGGAGGGCGGCGAGCTGGCGCTGGGCACCTGGCAGGGCATCTATTTTTGCGAGTTCGACGGCCCGCGCACCCGCCGGTTTTTGGTCAAGGTGATTGGGGATTGAACAAAGAAAACCCGCCTGACGCGGCTTTTTGCCGGCAGGCGGGTCTGTTGTTGTAAAAAGTTAGAACATGGTGGAGCGAAACCGCTTGGGTGAGATGCCCACCCGCGAGTGGAAGGCGCTGACAAAGGCGGGCGCGTTGGCGAAGCCGGTCTCCCGCGCGATGGAGGCGATGGGCAGATCGGTCTTTTTCAGCAGCTGTTTGGCGGCGTCCATGCGCGTCTTCAACAGGAATTCATAGGGGGAGTAGCCGGTCTGGCGCTTGAACTGGCGCGAGAAGTGCGAGGAGCTCAGCATCGCCATCTGCGCCAGCTCCTCCACCGAGATGCGCCGGTTATAGTGCTCCAGGATGTATCGCGCCGCCCGGGCAACCGGCCCCTCGTCCAGCTGAAGGGTGCCGTCGGCGGTGATGGCTGCGATCATGCTGCACAGCACCTTGTGCAGCAGCACCGAGATGGTGGGCTCAGACAAGGTCTGATCGGTGCGGAAGATGTGCAGCAGGATGTCCATCATCTCCAGATAGGGCTCCGGATGATGGCAACAATCCACCATGCCGCGGCTCTTGGTGACCGTTTCCCAGAACCCCAGACTTTGACAGCCGTCGAAGTGCACCCACAGGCAGTGCATATGGGTGTCGGTAAAATATTCGTGCGGTTGGTAGCAGTTGACAAACATCATATCGCCCTTTTGCGCCCGGTAGACCTTACCGCCGTAGCGCAAGGTGCACTCCCCGTCCAGCAGGTAGAGGAGCAACAAGCTGTTGAAGCTATCCCGCTTGACATAATAGCCCTGCTCGCAAAAAAATTCGCCCACTGAAAGCAGATGATAGAACAGATTTTTTGCGGTGAGCGACGGGGTGGCGAAGTAGTAATCGGATGGGGCAAGAACGCCTCGATCGGTACACAGCAAATCAGCTCGCTCCTTTCCGAAAAGGAAGATTATCCCCTGTTTATTATAGCTTATTTTGTGGGGAAAAGCTAGGTAAAAGGGCGCATTTTTTGTTGAAACCATACGCAAAATAAGACAACCGGCGCCAAAGGCACGAAGCACATTGAAAAAACGCCGGGGGTGTACTATAATGAGAAACGAAACATTTGAGGGGAAAACGCGGGCAGGCCGTCCGGCCGCGCGCGAAAACAACAGGAGGGCATCAAATGGCGAACAATATGCTGATCGGCCAGTCCGGCGGGCCGACCGTAGCGATCAACGCGTCCCTGGCAGGCGCGATCAAACGGGCGATGAAAAGCCCGCAGATCGGCGAAATTTATGGGACGCTCAATGGGCTGGAGGGTGTGCTCGGGCAGCGGATCATCGATCTGCGCAAGGACCTGCGCAGCGTGGAGGATTTCCAGCGCCTGCAGGCCACCCCGGCGATGGCGCTCGGCTCCTGCCGCTTCAAGCTGCCGGAACAGCCGGACGAGACCTATGAGAAAATTTTGGAGACCTTCCACCGGTACGGTATCGGTTATTTCTTCTATATCGGCGGCAACGATTCGATGGACACGGTGAAGAAGCTGTCCGCCTATTTCGAGTCGAAGGGGGAAACAATTCGCTGTGTCGGCATCCCCAAGACGATCGACAACGACCTGCCCTGCACCGACCACACCCCCGGATTCGGCTCGGCCGCCAAGTATATCGCCACCTGTGTCGCGGAGATCGTCTGCGACAGCGAGGTGTACGACATCCCGTCGGTCACCATTGTGGAGATCATGGGTCGCAACGCCGGATGGCTGACCGCGGCCTCGGTGCTGGCCCGGCGCGAAAATTGCACCGCACCCCATCTCATCTACCTGCCTGAAGCGCCGTTTGATCCCAAGCGCTTTTTAGACCGCCTGCGCGACCTGGGCAGGACCACCAAGCACATTGTGGTGGCGGTATCGGAGGGAGTTCGTCTGCCAAACGGCGAGTATGTCGCCACCGCCAAAAGCGGCGCGACCGATGCGTTCGGCCACCGCTATCTCGCGGGGGTGGGCAAATTCCTCGAGGACCTGGTGCGGGAGCGCATTGGGTGCAAGGTGCGTTCGGTGGAGCTCAACGTGCTTCAGCGCTCCGCCTCCCACCTCTATTCCGGCACCGATATCCGCGAGGCTTACCGCATCGGCGCGGAGGCGGTGTCCTTCGCGCTCAGCGGCAAGACCGGTGTGATGGCGGTGCTCCATCGCATCTCCAACCACCCCTATCTGGTCTCCTATGAATACGCCGGGATCGGCGAGGTGGCAAATCTCGAAAAGCGGGTGCCGCGCGAGTGGATTGCCCCAAGCGGCTGCGACGTGGGGGAGGAGCTGGTGGAGTATCTGCGCCCCTTGATTCTGGGCGAGGCCAAGGAGATGGCCGCAGATGGGGTGCCGGTCTACTTTGCATTTGATAAGACACCGGTCGCCCCCAAGTGATCGGGATAGGCGCGCGGCCGTGTGAATAAAGGAGTGTTTCTCAGATGAGCTATGTACCGAATATGCAGCAGGCGCGTGAAATCCTCGCGCGTTACAACCAGGAGGAGTTCCACCTGCGCCACGCCGAGATCGTCTCGGGGGTGATGGGCTATTTCGCCAAGGAATACGACCCGGAGAACGAGGAATTCTGGCGGGTGGTGGGCCTGCTGCACGACCTGGACTTTGAGCGGTTTCCGGAGCAGCACTGTGTCAAATCGCAGGAGCTGATGCGCGAACTCGACCTGGACAAGCGGGTCATCCGCGCCACGGCCAGCCACGGCTACGGCCTTTGCGTGGACATCGCGCCCGAGCATGTGATGGAGAAGGTGCTGTTTGCGGTGGATGAGCTAAGCGGCCTGATCGGCGCGGTCGCAATCATGCGCCCGTCCAAGAGCGTGGGTGACCTGGAGCTCAAGTCGGTGAAGAAGAAGTTCAAAACCCCGGCTTTTGCGGCGGGCTGTTCCCGCGAGGTGATCGCCAAGGGGGCCGAGATGCTGGGCTGGGAGCTGGACGATCTCATCAGCCGCACCATTCTGGCGATGCGCAGCCTGATGGATACCATGGATATTTGACCCGGGCGTGGCGGCCTCAGCACTTGTGCGGAGGCCGCCACGCTGTTTGATTGCAAAATATGCTTGACAGCGGAGGGAAGAAGTGGTAAACTAACTGTAGTTAGCAAAAGCTAACTGTTCGGCGCTCGATGTTTTGCGCGCCGTGTTTTTTAAACCTGTGGTTAGCTTATGCTAACTATGAAATTCTGCAAAGAGGTGCTGACATGTCCAACCGGTTTGAACAACTGCTCTGTGTCCATTGCGCGCCCACCCTCGCGGGGATCAAGCCGGCGTGCGTCTTCACCTGTTCCAAGCAAAAATTTCCCCGTTTGCTCGAGGACCTGGGGCGGTGCGCCGCCTCACTCGCAGCGTTCGGCATCCGGTTTCGGGTGCTGTGCGAGTGCGAGCGGCATCTGGTGGTGATGGTCTACCGGCGGGCTCTGCTGGATCGCTGGCTGGCGGGGCCGGAGCAGAGGTCGTTTTTAAAGGCCCACGGATACCGCAGAGGCGCTGGGGTGGAGGAGCTGCTGAACACACTGCATCAGCGCATGTGTTGTCACCGCGGCAGGACGGCCCTGTTCCCACACGAAATCGGCGTCTTTTTGGGGTATCCGCTGGAGGATGTGCAGGGCTTCATCGAGTACAAGGGACAGAATCCGCGGTATCTCGGATACTGGAAGGTCTATGGGGACGTGGAAGGGGCGAAGGCTCTCTTTGCGAAGTATGACGAATGCAGAAAGCATTATCTCACTTTGGCCGGCCGGGGCATGGGGCTCGATGAGATCCTTGCGGCCTGACCGATCGTATGGAAGGAGTTTTGTGATGAGCAAGGCAGCAGTAATCTATTGGAGCGGAACTGGCAACACGGAATTGATGGCGAACGCGGTGTTGGCCGGCCTGAGGGCGGACGGCACGGATGCCGCGATGTGCTCGGTTGAAACAATCACGGCGGACGAGGCTGCGGGCTGCGACCGCCTGGCACTCGGTTGCCCCGCGATGGGGGCTGAGGTGCTGGAGGAGGACAGCTTCGAGCCGTTCTTCACTGAGCTGGAGGGCAAGCTGAGCGGCAAAAAGGTCGCCTTGTTCGGCTCCTATGGCTGGGGAGACGGGGAGTGGATGCGCAATTGGACCGAGCGGTGCGCGCAGGCGGGCGCGGTTCTGGCCGACCCCGAGGGGCTAATCGTCCACGAACTGCCGGACGAGGAGGGGCTCGCCCGCTGCGAGGAGCTCGGCAAACAGCTTGCAGCTCTGTAAAAAAAGAGGGGATCACACAGGGGGAAGCCCCTGTGTGTTTCTTTTTTTGGGGCGCTTTTGGGGCGCGGATTCCCCGACAATCGGGCTCCAACCGTTGCCGAGCACCTCGGTGGTCTCACTGACGATGATGAATGCATTCGGGTCGGTGGCCTCCACCAACAGCCGCAGCTTGGTGAGCTGCTGCTTTTTGATCACCGTCATCAGCACCGGATGGGCGGTTTTGGTGTACATGCCGGTGCCGTCCAGCCGGGTGACGCCGCGGGGCGAGTTTTGCAGCAGCGTTTCAGCCACCTCGTCCGGGCGGTCGGTGATGATATAGCACATCTTGGCGTAGTCCATGCCGGTGATGATCAGATCGCTCACCCGCGCGCTGATGAAGATGACGATCAAGGCCATCAGCACATTTTCCGGATTTTTGAGCACCACGCTGCCCACCAGCACCACCACGCCGTCTAGGACGCCGATCAGGTTGCCGAGCGAGATGCCCGACAGCTTGGGCTGGATTACCCGCGCGAGCAGCTCGGTGCCGCCGCTGGAGACCGCAAACCGGCAGAACAGGCCGATCGCCACGCCCTGCGCCACTCCGCCGTAGATGGCGGCGATCACCGGCTCCTGGGTGATCGTGGGGAGAAAGGCGAACAGGTCGGTGAACACGCCGAGCAGCGCGGTGGTGAGGAAGCAGCGCAGAATGAACGGCACCCCCTGGGTCTTGAGGCCGAGCAGCAGGATGGGGAGGTTGAGCAGGATGCTGAACGCGCCCACGCCCACGCCAAAGACCAGGTTGAGCACGGTGGCCAGGCCGGTCACGCCACCCGCCACGATGTTGTTGGGCACCAAAAACAGGTCGAGCGCCATGGCGTAGGCAAAACATCCCACTACCATGAAGCAGTAGCGTTTGATTTCAAATTTGACGCGCTGAGACATCAGGCATCCCTCGATTCATAGATTTTTTTGCACAGGGCGCATCCCGTGGGGGTTGCCGCGCATCCTCCCTGGGCGGTCTCACGCAGGGAGGAAGGCAGGCTGGCCCCCACTTTGCGCATCGCCTCCACCATCTCGTCGAAGGGGATGAGGCTGGAGATGCCGGAGAGCGCGATCTCGGCGGAGATGAGCGCATTGGACGCGCCAATTGCGTTGCGGGTCTGGCAGGGCGCCTCCACCAGCCCGGCCACCGGGTCGCACACCAGCCCCAGCAGGTTGCCCAGCGCCAATGCGGCGGCGGCCAGGCACGCCTGCGGCGTGCCGCCCAGCAGCTGGGTGGCGGCTGCCGCCGCCATGGCCGCCGCCGTGCCGACTTCGGCCTGGCATCCGCCCTCCGCTCCGGCGACGGTGGCGTTGCGGGTGATGAGGTATCCCACCGCGCCCGCACAGAGCAGAGCGTCGGTCATCTCGCCGTCGGAGAAGCCGAACTCCTCCTGTAGGGCGAGGAACACCCCCGGAATCACCCCGGAGGAACCGGCCGTGGGCGCGGCCACGATCAGGCCCATCGAGGCGTTGACCTCGAGCACCCCCATGGCGTAACAGACCGCTTTGGCGGTGGTCTCGCCGCAGGCGGGCCGCGTCTGTTGACGGCGGGCCTGCATCTTCTGTGCCTCGCCGCCGATCAGCCCGCCCATCGACCGCAGCGGCTCGGTCAGCGCGGTGCGCACCGCGCGCCACATCACGCCGTAAACGCCGTCGAGGCGGCTGCGCACCGCCTCGCGGGAGACGCCGGTCTGTTCGGTTTCGCGCTGTAACATGACCTGCGCGATGGTCCACCCGTTCTCCTCACACAGGGAGAGCAGGTCGGCTCCTGTAGTAAAATCCATTCGCTTTCCCTCCCGTTCAAATCTGGATCAACAGCGCGCTGTCGATCGCCGGATGTCCCTCGATGCGGGGGACGATCGCGTCGGACAGGCCGCCGTCCACTTCGATGATGGTATAAGCGGTTTGGCCCTTGGTCTCGCGGTACATGCGCATGAAAGCGATGTTGATGCCGTAGTCGCTGAGCACGCCGGTGATATAGGCCACCACACCGGGGGTATCCTGCTGACGGATGAGCAGGGTGTTGTAATCGCCCGACAGGCTGACCGCCACCCCGTCGATCCGTTCGATCAAGCAGCTTCCCCCGCCGGTGGACACCCCACGCACCGAGACGGACTGTCCGGTATCGCTTTGTAGGGTGATGTCCACAGTATTGGGGTGCAGGTCGCGCCCCAATCCGCCGATGGTGAAGGAGTATGCCAGCCCTGCCTGTTCGGCGTGAGAAAAGGAATCGCGGATGCGCGGGTCATCGGTGGAAAAGCCCAGTACCCCCGCGACCAGCGCGCGGTCGGTGCCGTGCCCCTTATAGGTTTGGGCGAACGAGCCGTACAGGGTGAAGTCAGCGCGCACGATGCGCCCCCGCACCAGCTTGCCCGCCAGCAGGGCGATGCGCAGCGCGCCCGCCGTGTGCGAGCTGGAGGGGCCGATCATCGTCGGCCCGATCACGTCAAAGATGCTGATTTCTTTCATAGAATCGTCCGCCTCCTCTGCGGTGATTTTGTACCGGTCGCCAAAGTGGAAAATCATCCACATCATAGCACTTGCCAGGGAGAACTTGTCAATATATAATGGAACAAAATGAGGGCAAAAATGCAGGAGATGACAGGAATGAATCGAGTGACGGCAGATTATCACATGCACAGCATCTCGCCCGATGCGCGCGTGCCGATGGAAGAGATGTGCCGCGCAGCGGTCGAGCGCGGGATGCGCGAGATAGCGGTGACCGATCATCTGGAGCTGTTCCCGCCGGATTATTCGGGCAAGGAGCCCGCGATGTTTGACGACCGGTACATCGAGCGCTACTTTGCCGAATGGCAGCGCTGCAACGAGCTGTTCGACGGCAAGCTGCGGGTGCGGCGCGCGGTCGAGCTCGGCCAGCCGGGTTGCAATCCCGCGCGCGCAGCGGAGATTTTGAGCCGCTGCCGCTACGACTATGTGCTGGGGTCGGTCCATAAGGTTTATGGGGTCGATTTGGCGTTCAAGCACTATTCTGAAGGCTCCAACGAAACCCTCACGCGGCAGAACCTCGCGCTGCTCTATGAGATGGCCGACTGCGGCGACTTTGACTGCATGGGGCACATCGATTTGATCAAGCGCTATGCGGGCCGGCAGGGCTTCCACATCCGGCTGATCGACTACTTTGACGAGGTCGAAGCGATCCTCAAGCGGCTGGTCCGGCGGGACAAAGGGCTGGAGATCAACACCTCCGGCCTGCGGCAGGGGTTGGGTGAGACGCTGCCCGGCCTGGATATCCTCAAACTCTACCGCAGCCTGGGGGGCAAAATCCTGGTGATCGGTTCGGATGCGCACCGCGCGTGCGATGTCGCAGCGGATTTCGACGCCGCAAGGGAGCTGGCCCTCGCAGCGGGCTTTACCAAGCTCGCGCTGTATGAGGACCGCAAGCCATCCTTCTACTCCATCGCAGATCAATAAAATTGTTTGGCAGTGCCGCGCGGTTGAAGCAATCGCGCGGCTTGTTTCGTTCTGGTTGATGTGGTCTTCGGCAGCAAACCGTGGTATACTGTTGGTTGGCGGCGCCGCAGGCGGAAAAATCCACATTTTTACCGTCCGGCGGCATAGACTAGGAAAAGAAAGCAATCGAAACAATCAAGCGGGGACGGCCGCGGACAGGGAGTAATGACGATGAATTTTTTGGAACTGATGAAGGTCGTGGCGCTGGGCGTCATCGAGGGAATCACCGAATGGCTGCCGATCAGCAGCACCGGGCATATGATTTTGGCGGATGAATTCATCCACTTGGACGTGTCGGCCGAGTTCAAATCGCTGTTTCTGGTGGTCATCCAACTGGGTGCGATTCTCGCGGTGGTGACATTGTTCTTCCGCAAGCTCAATCCGTTTGCCCTCTCCAAGACCCCCAAGCAGCGCGGCGACACGGTGCGGCTGTGGCTCAAGGTGTTGGTGGGTATCCTGCCGAGCGCCCTCATCGGCATCCCGTTCGACGACCAGATCGAGGCGCTGTTTTTCGGCCCCTGGCCGGTGGTGGTTACCCTGATCGTCTACGGCGTGCTGTTTATCTGGCTGGAAAATCGCAACCAAGGCCGCCAGTTCGCTGTGACCGATCTCAACCAGCTCACCTACAAGACAGCTCTGGCCATCGGCGCGTTTCAAGTGCTGTCGATGATCCCGGGCACCTCCCGTTCGGGCGCCACCATCCTGGGCGCCATGCTCATCGGCTGCTCGCGCTATGTGGCGGCGGAGTTTTCCTTCTTCCTGGCCATTCCCACCATGTTCGGTGCGAGCCTGCTTAAACTGGTGAAGTTCGGCTTCGACTTCACCACCGACGAGTGGGTCATCCTGGTGCTCGGCATGGCGGTGGCATATGTGGTTTCGGTGCTGGCCATCAAATTCCTGATGGGTTACATCAAGAAGCACGACTTCAAGGTGTTCGGCTGGTATCGCATCGCGCTTGGCGCGGTGCTGGCGATCTACTTTGCACTGATCGCGCACTGACAGATCAGCAACATAAGGGGCCCGGTCCGACCGCAAGTCGGACCGGGCCCTTTTCAGCTTCCATGGGTGCGCGCGCGCCGCAGATGCGCGAGCAGGTTTTCCGAGAGCAGCAACCCCAGCAACGTCAAGGCGGTGCCGGCGAGCGCCATCCAGGTGATATGCTCGTGCAGGATGAGCGCTGAAAAGAGAATGGTCACGACCGGGACGGCATAGATGTAGATACTGGTCTTGACAGCCCCCAGCGTTTTGACCGCCCAGTTCCAGGTGGCGAAGCAGGCGGCCGACGCGCCCAGACCGAGGAAGAGGAGGTTGAGCAGGTTGACCGGTTGGGCCAGACGCTCGAGGCCGAACTCGAAGGGAAAGAAAAACAGGGCCGGAATCATGAACAGCAGGCCGTAGAAGAACACCCGGCGGGTACACTGCACGGTGCCGTAGCCAAACCCGCTGATTTTGCGCATCAATACCGAGTAAATCGCCCACACCACCGCGGCCAACGCCGCCAGCAGGTCGCCCATGGGGTTCAGCTTGAGCACGAAGCTGCCGTTGAGGCCGATGAGCGCGATACCCGCGATGGCGGCCGCAAAGCCCAGGAAAAAGCGCGGGTGCAGCCGCTCCCCGTCGAGAAAGCGGTGGGCAAGAATCGCGGTGAAGAACGGCGAGATCGACACGAGCACCCCCACGTTGGAGGCAAGGGTATAGGTGAGCGCGATGTTTTCACACAGGAAGTAGAGGGTGACGCCGCACAGGCCCGCGCCCATAAAATAGAGCTCCTGCCGCGGCTGCGCGCACCGCAGGGGCCGGGGCTTTGCCAGCAGCAGCGCCAGGTAACCCAGAGCGAACCGGAAAAACAGGATTTCGATGGGCTGGAAGCTGCGCAGCAGCACCTTGGTGGAGACGAAGGTGGTGCCCCAGATGAGGATGGTGAACAATGCGGCCAGATGCCCGGCCAGGTTTTTTCGTTCGATCATGGAAGTCGCTCCTTCTGAATTTAACATGATGTTTTAGCGGGTAATATGTTTGCCGCACGTGCTTAACTGTTCAAATTGACGCAAATATTGGCTCTAAAAGAGGAAAAATCACGAATATATCGGAAAATTACACAAAGATACTCTCAATAATTTAGTTGCATAACGAAAAAAATAGATTGAGAGACAAACATAATGATGTTATAATGTAATTACTACATCATGGGTTGAAGCGATGGACGGTGAAAAAAATGGACTTGCTTGTCATTGGTATCAGCTATAAGACCGCGCCGCTGGAGATTCGAGAGAAGCTGAGCGTTTGCAGCGCGCAGTGCCCGCAGCGGCTGGCGCAGATCATCGGGCAGTCCGGAGCGCGGGAGGGCGTGCTGCTCTCCACCTGCAACCGCACCGAGGTCTACCTCTATCAGGCGGACGCCAACCGCGCGGAACAGGCGCTGTGCGAGAGCTGCGGGATGGAGGTCACCCGGCTGAGGAAGCACCTGTACCTCTACGAGGGCAAAAAATGCGTTTCGTACCTGTTCCGGGTGGCGTCGGGGCTCGATTCCCAGGTGATGGGGGAGGACGAAATTCTGCGGCAGGTCAAGCTGGCGCACACGTTGGCCCTCGAAGCCAAGCTGTCGGGCATGGTGATGAACACCCTGTTCCGCGCGGCGATCACCACCGCCAAGCGGACCAAGAGCAAGACCGGCCTGTCCAGTTGTTCCATTTCGGTGGGCACCATTGCGGTGCACGCCGCGCAAAAGCAGCTCGGCAGCCTGGAGGGCAAAAAGGCGCTGGTGGTGGGCTCGGGCGAGATGGGCGTGATCGCGCTGAAAAATCTCACTGCAGCTGGCATGGACGCGCGTGTGACTGTGCGCAGCAGATGTTCGGCCACCAACCTTGCGGCCAAGTGCCCGTCCGCAGCGCAGGTGCCGTATGAACGGCGCTACGACTATCTGGACGAGGCTGATGTGGTGGTGAGCTGCACAAGCAGCCCGCATTATACTATAACATTCGCAGACGCGCGTCAATACATAGCAACGCAAAAACCGCGCGTCTTTCTCGACCTGGCGGTGCCCCGCGATATCGACGGCGACATCGTACAGTTGGCGCAGTGCGCCTATTACAATATCGATCAGCTCAAGGGGGTGGCTGAGGCCAACCGCAAGCTGCGCAGCGAGAAGTCGCTGCTTGCCGAGGAGGAGATCCAGCGCGACGTGGACGAATTTGAGCGGTGGTTCGCCTTCCGGCAGAACGTGCCGCTGCTGCAGGATGTGCGCGAATGCGCGCAGCGCCGGGTGGACCGCCGGGTGAAGGTGGCCTGCCGCCAGGCGGCCGACCCGCGCGACGAGGAGGTCATCCGGCAGGCGGTGAGCGGCGCAGTGGACGAGATCATGGAAAAATTCATCTACCGGGTGAAGGAAACCGCCTGCAAGGAGGACATCGAGGTGTTTTTCCGCTGCCTGGGCGGGATGCTTCACGACAAGCGGCGGCGCGAGGACGCGCTTTGACCGCGCAATACAGAAGAATTGGGAGGATAGGACCCTATGCTCGACGTAACAAAACTTTTGGTGGGCAGCGAAAGCTATGGGAACAGCATCCGCTACGCGGATTCGGCCAGGGGCTACCTGACGGGGACGCGCGCGGGCTGCGGCCCGGTGGTGGCCTGGAACATGTCGCGCACCTGCAACCTCAAGTGCGTCCACTGCTATGCCTCTTCGGAGAATAAAAAGTATGAAAACGAGCTGACCACCGGCGAGGCCAAGGCGTTTATCAAGGATTTGGGCGAATTCCACGTGCCAGTGCTGCTGTTTACCGGCGGCGAACCGCTGATGCGGAAGGACTTCTTTGAACTGGCCGAATACTGCGCGGAGTGCGGTGTGCGGCCCACCATTTCCACCAACGGCACCCTCATCACCCCGGAAGTGGCGCGCCGCCTTCAGCAGATCGGCGTGGGCTACGTCGGCATCAGCATGGACGGCATGGAGGAAATCCACGACGCCTTCCGCGGGGTCAAGGGGGCGTATCAGCGCTCTTTGCAGGGCATCCGCAACTGCGTGGCGATCGGCCAGAAGGTCGGGCTGCGCTTCACCATCAACAAACACAATGTCGGCGAGCTGGATCAGATCATCCGGCTGCTCGAGGAGGAATCGGTCGATCGCGTCTGCTTCTACCACCTGGTCTACTCCGGGCGAGGCAGCAAGATGATCGAGGAGGATGTGACCCACGAACAGACCCGGGCCGTGATGGACCGGATCATTGAGGCGGTGCTGGACTTCGACCGGCGCGGGCTCAAAAAGGAGATTTTGATGGTGGACAACCACGCGGATGGGGTTTACCTCTACCAATGGCTCAAAAAGAACCGGCCGGAGCAGGCCGAACAGGTGTACGGGCGGCTGGCGGTCAACGGCGGCAATCGTTCGGGCATGGCGTTTGCCAACGTGGATAACCTCGGCAATGTGCATCCCGACCAGTTCACCCAGCACCACACCCTCGGCAATGTCCGCGAGCGGCCGTTCAGCGAGATTTGGACCGACGATTCGATCCCGCTGCTGCACGACCTGCGCCGCCGCCGGGAGAAGATCCACGGCCGGTGCGCCGCCTGCGGCTACTATGAAATCTGCAACGGAAACTTCCGCGCCCGTGCGGAAGCGATCGACGGCGACTTCTGGGACAGCGACCCGGCTTGTTACCTGACTGACGAGGAGATCGCCGTGGGAGAGGGGGCACGCTTATGATTTTATCCTGGAACACCACCAACGAATGCAACCTGTATTGCAGCCACTGCTACCGCGAATCGGGTGACCGCCGGGCGGGGGAACTGAACACCGCCGAGGGCAAAAAGCTGATCGACGAGATCGCGCGAGCGGGTTTCAAGGTGATGATCTTCAGCGGCGGCGAGCCGCTGATGCGCGAGGACATCTATGAATTGATCGCCCACGCCGCGCAGCGGGGGCTGCGCCCGGTGCTGGGCAGCAACGGCACGCTGATCACCGAGGAAGCGGCGCAAAAACTGAAGGAGGCCGGCGCACGGGGCGTGGGTATCAGCCTGGACAGCCTCGACCGCTGCCGCCACGACAAGCTGCGCGGGTGCGAGCATGCGTGGGACCGCGCGGTGCAGGGGATGGAAAACTGCAAGAAGGCGGGGCTCCCTTTTCAGATTCACACCACCATCATGGATTGGAACGCGCCCGAGCTGGAACAGCTCACCGACTTCGCCGTGGAGCGCGGCGCGGTGGCTCACCACATCTTCTTTTTGGTGCCGACCGGCCGCGGCAAGGATATCGCGGACGAGGCGCTCGATCCCGATACCTATGAGGAGGTGCTCACCCGCGCGGTGAAAAAGGCTGCGGAGGTGGACATCGAGATCAAACCCACCTGCGCGCCCCAGTTCATGCGCATCGCCAAACAGCTCGGGGTGCCCATGCGCTTCGGCAAGGGCTGCATCGCGGGTACCTCCTACTGTATCATCGGGCCGACCGGCCGGGTGCAGCCGTGCGCCTATATCAGCGAGGAGATCGGCAACGTGCGCGAGACCCCGTTCGACGAGATTTGGCGCGACAACCCGGTGTTCCACCGCCTGCGCACCGCAGCCTATGAGGGCGCGTGCGGGGCGTGCGCCTATCAGAAGAGCTGCGGCGGGTGCCGCGCCCGGGCCGCCTATTATCACGACGGCAACCTGATGGCGGAGGACATCATCTGCCAGTACGGCCAAAGGGGGCGGTAGCGTATGGACGGGACCGACCGCAGGATACTCAACCTGCTGCAAAACGGGCTGCCGGTGTGCGACCGGCCGTACCTTGCTCTGGCCGGGCAGGCCGGCGTCACCGAAGAGGAGTTCATCGCCCGCGTGGCGCGTCTCAAGGAGGACGGAATCATCCGCCGCATCTCCGCTTTTTTCCAGCCCGCGGCGCTGGGCTACCGGAGCACGCTGTGCGCCGCCAAGGTGCCCGAAGGGGATCTCGATCGGGTGGCGGCGGCGATCAATGCGTTTCCACAGGTGACGCACAACTATCTGCGCGACAACGACCAGTACAATGTATGGTTCACCGTGATCGCAGAGGGCGAGCAAGGGGTCAGCCGCACAGTACGGGAGATCGAGCGGGCGGCTGGCGTGGAGGTGCGCGACTTTTCTTCGCTGGCTTTTTATAAAATTAAAGTGAATTTTGATATGGAGGAGGGAGGCCGGAATGAGGGACCCACTGGATAGAAGGATTGTGCGCGCGCTGTGTGACGACCTGCCCCTTTCGCCCACACCGTTCCGCGAGATCGCGCAGCGGTTGGGCGTGGAGGAGAAGGAGCTGCTGCGGCGCGTACAGCGGATGCAGGAGACGGGGGAGATGCGCCGCATCGGCGTGGCGCTACACCACGTCAAGGCGGGATATATGCACAACGTCATGGTGGTGTGGGATGTACCGGACGATGAGACCGCGCGCGTCGGGGAGCTGATGGCGAGCCAACGCGAGGTATCCCACTGCTACTGCCGCCTGCGCCAGCGGGATTGGCCCTACAACCTGTATACGATGATCCATGCGAACTCCGAAGAAGGGGTGCTACGGGCGGTGCGTGAGATCGCTGCGCGCACCGGTTGCAGCGAATACCGCCTGCTCAGCACCATCCGGGAGCTGAAAAAAGCTGGAATGAAATATTATAGCGAGACATGATGACCTCGTGGCATTAAAAAAATAAATTGTGCAGATTAACACAAAAAATTAAGAATAATTGGACGGCAAACAGGTCATTTATGTGTCGAATTATGTTATAATTATTTCCAAATATATGTAACAAACGGGAGGAATTCATTGTGGAAAAAATTCCAGCGTATATGCGGGTCTACAAAATCATCAAACGGGAGATTATCGACGGCGAATACGCGATCGGTGAATTGCTGCCTCCGGAACCGGAACTGGAAAAACGTTTCAACGTCAGCCGTACTACAGTGCGCCGCGCGGTGGACATCCTTTCCCGAGAGGGATTTGTGGTGGCAAAACAGGGGCGCGGCACACAGATTCTTGACTATAGGACCAAACAAAATCTCAACATGGTGACATCCATTTCGGAGACGCTGCGCAAAAAGGGCTGCAAGGTGCGGCCAAAAAATATGTACATCGACACCATCGAGGCCACCCCGCGCCTCTCAGCCGACCTGGGCATCCCGGTGGGCGAGAAGGTGGTGCGGGTGCAGCGCATCCAGTTGGCCGATGAAAAGCCGATCGCGATCATGCGCAATCATCTTATCCCGGCCATGGTCCCGGGCATCGAGAATTATGTCAACGCCATCACATCGCTCTATCAGTTTTTGGAGGAGCAGTACAACATCAACATCGACTCCGCATTCGACCGCATCTCCGCCAAGTCGGCCGATTTTACCGACGCGGAGATGCTGCAAATCCCCATCGGCTCAGCGCTGCTTTATATGCGCCGGGTGTGTTACGCCAACGGCAGGCCGGTGTGTGCTGACCGCCTGAGCCTGGTGGGCGACCGGTATGAGCTCGAAATCAATATGGAAGGGCGCTACAAGGAGGACTCGATGTTCTAAGTCCTGACAGGCGCCTGGATAGTCAAAAAACTCCTCTGCTGCACACGTGCGGCGGGGGAGTTTTTTTGACTCGCAAAAGCGGCAGTTTTCGATACCATTAACCCAAAAAACAACATGTTTTTTCGACCGGATGTTAGAAACGTATTTAAAACAGCACCTATTAGAAACTGTCAATAATGATAATAACTAAGATAAAACAAAAATAATTGTAGCGATATCCAATAATTCTGAAGTTTTGCAAAATCTATTGCCAGTTAAACATAATTACGTTATAATGTAATCACCTTAGACAAGGGCAAAACTAGAGAGGATGGGTGATATGCCGAACTTGGATTTGACAAAAATAGCCAGGGTCATCGACATTAGCGGCGTGCGAACCGACGTAGCGCTGGAAGAAGTTGATCGTATCGTGGAAGCTTCCAAGAAGCACCATTTTATCGCAGCATTTGCGATGCCCTGTTTTACCAGATATTTGGTGGAACAGCTCAGTGATACAGAGGACGTGATGGTGGGAGGAGTGGTTGGATTTCCCTCGGGCGCCGATACGACTTTCGTCAAGGTGGCGGATGCCAAGGAGATGATCGCTTACGGCGTGGATGAGCTCGATATGGTCATCAACGTGGGCGCGCTCAAATCCGGCGAATACGATTTGGTCCGCGACGACATCAAAGCCGTGGTGGAGGCGGCCAACGGCCGGCCAGTAAAATCCATCCTGGAAATTTGTTACCTCACCGACGATGAGATTGCCCGCGGCGCTGAAATCGCCGTGGAGGCGGGCGTCACCTATGTCAAGACCGGCACGGGCTGGGGCCCGAGGCCCACAACCGTAGATACCATCCGTCTGATCAAAAGCACCATCGGCAACGCGGCGCTCATCAAAGCGGCGGGCGGCATCCGCACCCTGGATACGCTCCTCGAAATGATGGACGCGGGCTGCAGCCGCTTTGGCATCGGCATCAACTCGGCGCTGAAAATCGTGGAAGAAGCCTATGAGCGCGCGAGCGTGCTGGTGGCAAGATAAATTGAGAGAGCTCGGGAGGTGAGAGCGTGAAGTATATCATTTCCTATGACCTGGGCACAGGGGGCACCAAGGCCTCGCTGTTCAGCGAGGAGGGGCAGTCCCTGGCGAGTTCGTTTGTGCCCTGCAACAATTTTTATCCGGCGTCGGGCTTTCACGAGCAGAAGCCGGAGGAGTGGTGGGACATCGTGGTCCGCTCCACCCAGGGGCTGATCGCCAAGACCGATATCGATTTAAACGACATCGTCTGTCTGGCGGTTTCGGGCCACAGCCTCGGCGTCGTGCCGATCGGACACGACGGCAGCCTGTTGGCGGAATACGTGCCGATCTGGTCGGATTCCCGCGCGGGCGAAGAAGCCAAAGAGATGTTTGAGAAGATCCCCGAGGAAGAGTGGTACATGACCACGGGCAATGGATTCCCGCCGCCGCTCTACGCGGTCTTCAAGCTCATGTGGTACAAAAAGCACTGCCCGGAGATGTTCGAGGCAGCGCAGGTGTTCATCGGCACCAAGGACTACATCAACTACAAGATGACCGGCCGGCTGTGTACCGATTATTCCTACGCCTCCGGCAGCGGCGTGTATGACCTCAAGGCGTGGAAGTACAAACCCGAATACATAGAAGCCTCCGGCATCCCGGCCAGCAAATTCCCCGAGATCGTCCCCTCCACCGAGATCATCGGCACATTGACCGAGCAGGCGGCCGCCGAGCTCGGACTGCCGAAAAGCGTCAAAGTGGCGTGCGGCGGCGTGGACAACGCCTGTATGGCGCTGGGCGCGGGTTGCATCCACGACGGCATGGCCTACACCTCGCTGGGCACCTCCGCCTGGATTGCGATCTCTTCGGAGCAGCCGCTGCTCGACGCGCAAAAGCGACCCTACGTGTTTACCCACTGCGTGCCGGGCATGTTCGCCTCGGCCACCGCGATCTTTGCGGCGGGCAATTCCTACAAGTGGCTGCGCGATACCATCTGCCGCAACTTTGTAGAGGCGGAACAGAACGGCGGCATCGACGCCTACATCGCGATGGACCGCTTGGCGGAGACCTCGCCGGTCGGCGCGAAGGCGCTTCTCTTCAACCCCAGCCTGGCGGGCGGATCGAGCATCGATCGCTCGATCAATATCCGCGGCGCGTTCCTGGGGCTCGATCTGGGGCACACGCAGGCCGACCTGATCCGCGCGACGCTCGAGGGCGTCTGCCTCAACCTCAGGGTGGCGATGGATGTGCTCGCGAAATGCGGCCACATCGCGGACGACATGCTGATTGTGGGCGGAGGCGGCAAGAGCAAATTCTGGCGCGGCCTGTTTGCAGACATCTACAATAAAAACATTGTGGAAACCAACGTCGGGCAGGACGCCGGCTCGCTGGGAGCGGCGGCAGTCGCTGCGGTGGGCGCGGGGCTGTGGGACAGCTTCGACAAGGTCACCGAGATCCACAAGGTCAAGAGTGTGATTCAACCCAACCCCGAGAACAATGCGAAGTACGAAAAGATCCTGAAGGTATTTGAAAAGACCGCCGACATGCAGTGCGACATCGGCGACATGCTGGCGGAGCTTAACAACAGTTTATAATGCCGGAATGGCATTCGCGCATACGCACATTACCAAATTACAGGAGGAAAGAACATGAAAAAACTACTTGCTATGTTACTCGCAACCGCAATGACGTTGGGCATGGTCGCTTGCTCGTCCAGCGCTCCGTCCAGCCAGGCGCCCGCGCCGTCGGACGCCCCGTCCACCTCGGCTCCCGCCGATTCCGACCCTGCGGATGATTCCCAGGCCCCCGCGGACACCGCGGCCCCGGGCAAAAAGGCCGCCAAAGACCTGAACGTGGCCGTCTCCCTCGGCTGGTTGGAGAACGAGTCCGGCCAGCGCCAGAAGTACACCTATGAGACCGAGTTTGCGAAATACGGCATCACCAACTATCAGATCGTCGACGCGAACTACGACCCGAAGAAACAGTCCGAGCAGATCGAAGCGTTCATCAAATCTAAACCCGACGTTCTGTTCGTCACCGCATCCGATCCCGTCGGCATTGCCGAGGCTGTCAAGCACGCTTGCGACGCGGGCATCCCCGTCTTCTGCGACGACGCCCTGATTCCGGGCGCAGCGGCGGTTTCCACCGTTATGTTCGACAACTACAAGGGCGGCATGTGGACCATGAAACAGCTGGTCACCAAGCTGGGCGGCAAAGGCAAGATCGCGATGATCGACCTGCCCTCCAACGAAGCCTGGGCGGAGCGCAGCCATGGCGCTGAGTTCGTTCTGAAGCAGTATCCCGAGATCGAAGTGGTTCAGAGATGGTCCTGGGATTCCACCGGCGCAGTTACCCCCCGTATGGCGATCGACAACATGCTGACCGCTTGCCCGAACGTGGGCGATCTGGACGCGATCTGGTGCGCATGGGACGGCGCTGTGTTTGAGGGCCTCGAGGCTTGCCAGGCTGCTGGCCGCAACGAGATTCTCTTCACTGGTTCCGACGGCGGCGAGCACTGCTTCGAGGTTATGAAGGCCAACCCGAACTTCATCGCTACCTGCGGCGAGTCCATTTACACCATGGCTTCCCTGTGCGTTGAGTACGCTGTCAAGTACATGAACGGCGAGGCGGTTCCCAGAATCGTCATGGTTCCCTCCATCGGTATCACCAACGAGATGATCGTCAACACCCCCGTTCCCGAGGGCTGGAAGAACATCGGCGATTACGATATCCCGGGCAACTACGATGTACTCGGCTGGGATCCCACTCTGTAAGCAATTTCAAAACAGCAATCAGTTGAATAAGCGTTAAACAGATAGAAAGGAGCAATATGGCCTAGGTTGTATTGCTCCTTTCTAAAAACTAAAATTGTGCAATTGACCATGGGCAAGTAGAAAGGAGGCACATTTTATGAGCGAATATCGTTTGGAGATGAAAGGCATCGTCAAGGAGTTCCTTTCTATGAGGGCACTGGACAATGCAGAATTTCGCCTGAAAGCGGGCGAGGTACACGCACTGTTGGGCATCAACGGCGCGGGGAAATCCACCCTGATTAAGGTTCTTTCGGGTGTTTACATCAAGGACGCCGGTGAGATCCTCATCGACGGCGAAAAGGTCTCGATCAACAGTCCTGCCGACGCGATCAAGGCCGGCATCTCCACCGTATATCAGGACCCTCAGGTCATCCCATCCTTTACGGGTTATGAAAACATCTATCTCGGCTCAGAAAATGATAAGAAAAACGTGCTTTCGCCGATGAGCCGCAAGGAGCTGCGGCAGAAAGCCATCGAACTCCTCAAGGAGTTCCCCCTGGACGTGGACCTCGATAAGCCGGTTTATATGCTGAGCGCCATCGAGAAGGAGATCATCGCGGTGCTGCGTGCGCTGTCCAAGCGCACCAATATTCTCATCCTCGACGAGCCCACTTCCATTCTAACGGAGAAGGAAAAGCAGATCCTCTTCGATCTGGTGCGTCTGCTCAAATCGAAAGGGGTATCGATCATATACATCACCCATCACCTGGACGAGGTCAGCGAAATCTGCGACGCCATGACCGTTTTCCGCAACGGGCAGACCGTGGCACAGCTTCCGGTGGAACAGGGCAAGGTCAATTCCGAATTGATTGCAGAGCTGATGCTCGGCAAAAAGCTGGTACAGCTCTATCCGCACAAGGCGGAAAAGCCGGGCACCGACGTGCTCTTTGAAGCGCAGGACCTCAACCTCGAGGGCAAGTTTGAACACATCAGCTTCCAGGCGAAAAAGGGCGAAATCTACGGCATCTTCGGCCTGGTCGGGTCGGGCATCGACGAGATATCCAAGGTTCTGTTCGGCGCCATGTACAAATCATCCGGCCAGTTGGTGGTGCACGGCAAGCCGCTGGAGCTCAAATCCACGGCGCACGCCATCAAGAGCGGCATCTACCTGGTGCCGGGCGACCGCAAGGCCGAAGGCCAGATCGGCGGCCTGCCCATCGCCACCAATATCACCCTCGCCAAGCTCCAGCGCGTCATCAACAAGCTGGGCCTGGTGCTCCGCAAAAAGGAGAACAGCTACGCGGAGGACATGGTGAAGCAGCTTGCAATCGCCACCCCAAGCATTAAAAAGAAGGTGGGCGAGCTCTCCGGCGGTAACCAGCAGAAGGTGGTCATCGGCAAGGGTCTGTTCACCGAGGCGGATATTTACATCTTCACCGAGCCCACTGTGGGCGTGGACGTGGGCGCCAAATCGGGCATCTACGAGATTATGCGCCAGCTCTCCAAGGACGCGGCGGTCATCATCATCTCCTCGGACTGCGAAGAGGTCCTGGGTATGGCGGACCGGGTGCAGGTCATCTACAAGGGCAAGTGCACCTTCCGTTCCGCCGCCAAGGATACCACGCTCAGCCAGATGCTGGTGCACGCGGTCACCGCGGATGCGCCCAGTGAGCAAGCGGTTTGATTGCCCCCAATCATTTGAAGGAGGGATACCATGGAACAAGCTAAGAAAAAGCGAATTTCCGATGAGGTGTTCACTATCATCATCTTTTCGGTATTGTTTCTCGCAGTTTTTTTCACGTTCGCCATGCTCAATAAAAACTTTGCGAGCGTTATCAACATTCTCAACATCCTCAAGCATGTTTCGGTCGTCGCCATCGCGGCGCTCGGCCTCACCTTTGTCATCGCAGTCGATCATGCGGACATCTCGTTCTACATGAGCAGCTGCTTTTCCGCCATGCTGATGGCTTGGCTGATCGCCAAGGGCTGGCATCCGGTCGTCTGCATTTTGGCCGGTATCGTCGCCGGCTGCTGCTGGGGCCTGGTTTCGGGTATCGCAGTGGGCAAGTTCAAGCTGCCGGATAAGATCAGCACCATTGCAATCGGCTCGATTGCGTTCGGCGCGGCCTATCTGTTCAGCGACGGCGCGTTCATCTACACCAACTTTCCCTCGTCGGGTATCACCAGCCTGAACAACGCCCGCATCGTGGGGATTCCCCTTCCGGTCATCATCATGCTGGCGCTCTACTTCCTCGCCTACATGGTGCTGGAGCGCTCCAAGTACGGCCGCCAGTTCTATGCGATTGGTGCCAACAGAAAAGCGGCGTTCTTCTCGGGCATCAATGTCAACAAGGTCATTGTGATTTCATTCGTCATCTGCGGCGGCATGGCTGCCATGGCCGCCATGATTACCACGGCGGCGCAGGGCAACGGCAACGTCAAGTCCGGCCTCACCCTGCTGATGCCCTGCTTCTCGGCGGTGTTCATCGGCAACGCGGTGTTCCGCAAGCCCAGCGTCATCGGCACCTTCCTGGGCGCGGTGTTCACCTCGATGGTCCAAAACGGCTTTACCCTGATGAGCGTTCCGTTCTACATCAGCGACCTGGTGGTTGCGCTGTTGTTGATCGTTGCGATCCTCTCCTCGAAATTTGAACTCTCCTCGGTCGGCAAGAAATCCGCCGCGGCGAAAGGAAAGGCGGTGGCCGCACAATGAATAAAAAGAAACTCTTCTTCCTCCGGCCTGAATTCGCACTGGTCTGGATTGTAATTCTGGTTTACGCTATCTTCAGCGTGATGCGGCCGGAAGCCTTCCTGAGCTGGGAAAACCTCATGGAGATTCTGCGCCAGAGCAGCAGCACCGCGGTCCTGGTGCTGGGCGTCACCTGGGTCATCTCGATCGGCGAGATCGACAACGCGTTCCCCGATATCGCGGCGTGTGCCAGTATGCTCACCGCGCTGTTCATCCGGGGCGGCATGTCCTTTGGCGTGGCGGCGCTGGCCGCAATCGCGCTGGGCGTCGCGTTCGGCGCGCTCACCAGTTTGCTGGTCATCAAGTTCAAGTTCCCCTCCCTGATTGCGACCATCGCGGTTTCGGGCATCGCCAAAGCGATCGCCTGCTGGATCGGCAAGGGCATCCCCATCCCAGTCACCACGGCCGGTACGCTGGTCTACAACATCGTCTGGTATAAGTTCCTCGGCATTCCAGTGCTGTTCCTGCTGGCGCTGGCGCTTTACGCCATCTGCTTTGTGGTGCAGGAAAAGACCAAATTCGGCCAGTATGTCTACGCGATCGGTGAAAACCCGCAGGCGGTCAGAGAGACCGGCGTCAAGAGCGGCCGCATCATGGCGATGGTGTTCATCGTGGCGGCCCTGTTTGCGGCCATCGGCGGCGTGTTGATGATGGGTATCATGCAGTCTGGCCAGCCCAAGATGGGCTCCTCCTTTTTCCTGGACGGCTTCACGGTGGTGTTCCTCGGTGCGGTGGTGTTCAAGATGGGCAAGGCCAATGTGGCCGGCACCCTGATCGGCGCGATCCTGCTGGGCATCCTGACTTATGGCCTCACCGTGGTCGGCGCCTCCTACTTCATGAGCCAGATTATCAAAGGCACATTGCTCATTCTGGGCGTATCCGTTGTTACAATATCCAAAAACAAACAAAGAGGAAAGGTGGGCGTTTTGACTTATGAATAATTTTGAGTACTACAACCCCGTCAAGGTGTACTTCGGTTCCGATTCGATCGAAAAAGTCGGCGCAATCGCGGCGGAGTACGGTAAAAAAGCGGTGATTGTCTCCTACACGGACATTTCCTTTTACGGCAACCTGTTTGACCGCATCCACGACTCCCTCAAAGCGGCGGGCGTGGAGTACCTCGATTACCTCGAGGTCATGGCGAACCCCACCATCGCCCAGGCGAAAAAGGGCGTGGATGTGTGCAAGGAGTTCGGCGCCGACCTGCTGATCGGCGTGGGCGGCGGCAGCGCGATGGACTGCACCAAGGTCATCGCGGCCGGCGTGTGCTACCCCGAGGATGACATCCGCAAGATGATTGCGTTCAGCCACGCGGACGGCAGCCAGGTCCCCCCCAAGGAGGCCCTGCCGATGATTATGATTCCCACCCTGCCCGCCACCGGCAGCGAGATGAACTGCACCGCAGTCATCACCGATGAGGAGACGGTCAGCAAATCCTATGTGTGGGCGCCCGACTGCATGTATGCGAAGGCGGCGCTGGTCGACCCGGCCCTTTCCAAGACGCTCCCGCCCTACCAGACCGCATGCGCCGCGCTCGATACCATCGCGCACACCGTCGAGGGCTATTTCAACGGCGACCCGGATGTCAACCTGGAGCTCCAGGACCGTATGCAGGAAGGTCTGGTGCGCGCGGTACTGGATACCCTGCCCAAGGTGCTTGAGAATCCCGACGATGTCCAGGCGCGCGGCGTGATGCAGTGGGCTTCGGCGATCGCCCTCAACGGTTGGGTGCTCTCGGGCACCTACACCTGGGCCCCGATGCACCAGTTCGGCCATGTGCTGAGCGCGCGCTACAAGGCCACCCACGGTGCCACCCTGGCGGTGATGATGATCGCGTTTATGAAATACTTTGCGACCCATCCGGGCAATGCCCATTATGAGCAGTTTGCCCAGCGCATGTTCGGCAAACCGCTGGCTGAGGCCGCGCTGGAATATGAGGCGATGGTCGAGAAGGTGGGCGTGCAGACCCGCATCAGCCAGTTCGGCGCCAAGGAAGAGGACATCGATATGCTGGCGGACGACGTGGAGCGCGTCAGCTTCAACGCCGACGGCGTGCTGGGCAGCGTGCCCCCGATGACCAAGGAAGACGTCAAGGCCATCTACCGCCTGGCCCTGTGAGGGGACGGTGGGCGCCATGACAATTGAAAAGACCACCTTCGACGGGTTTGACGCCGTCGAGATACTCACCTCCGAAGCGCGCCTGGTGCTGGTCACCGGGTGCGGCCCCCGGATTGCCTTCTTCGGGCGGCCCGGCGGGGAGAACATCCTCTACTGGGATCGCGACGCGGTGCAGAATGGGGAATGGAAGCTGCACGGCGGCCATCGGGTGTGGATCACCCGCCCCTATGCGGACGAAGCGGTGGACGCCTACATGGGCGACAACGAGCCCTGCGAGGCGGAAATCTCCGGCAACACGGTGCGCGTCACCTCCCCGAAACATCCCTTTTTCCAAATTTCCCGCGGCATCCAGGTGGAGGTGCTGAGCGAAAACGAGTTTTCAGTGACCAACTTCATCACCAACGAGGGCCCGATGATCTATTCGGGCGGCGTTTGGTCCCCAACCTGTATCAACCCCGAGGGCAAGGTGATTTCGGTCGAACTGGGACAGGACGACGCCACCTGGGACGCGGTGACCATCGTCATCCCCACCAAGTTCGCCGGCAACCAGTGCCTCATCAACGACCCGCAGGTGAGCTTCACCGAGGAGCGCATGATTGTGGTGCCTCAGGGCAGGGTCAGCAAACGTTGTGTCTGCGCGCCGAAAGGCGTGGTTTCCATGCGCTGGGAGGCGCAAAATCTGTGCTTTACCAAACAACAAATCGGGTACCGGCCGGGCGGACGCTATCCGCTGGGCGGATGCAACGTGGCGGTGTTTGTGGGGGCCGATAACTGGATGGCTGAAATGGAAACCTTTGGGGAAGAACAGCCGGTTGCGCCGGCGGCAACAATAGCCAACCAAGAGGTTTGGAGCTTAACAGGCTGCTAATCTTTTTCATTCACCCCTCCTTAATTATAGTATCGGCCCGCTGCACTTGCCGCAGCGGGCCGTACTATTTTTGTCGTGTCCTAACAATGGTACATAAGCGGGTGGAAAACAAAGAGGGCTCAATTTAAAACATCCCATAAATTAGATATGTTTTGATACAAACTTCAGCTAAAAAATAGAGAAAAAGGTCGATTTTTCATATTATTATCACGTTTTAACCAAATTTTCTTCACGGCAAAAGAATGTAATTGCTATTTAAACATAATTACGTTATAATTAATTTGATATTTAGTATATCAAGTTAAGATGAAAAATATGGAGGAAAAAGGAGGAGGAGAAAGAGGCAAAAAACCGGCGTCCCCATACCAAAAAGAATAGGAGGATAGGAAAACATGAAGAAAACGTTTTTGAAAAAGATGTCGATCGTTTTGGCCGCTGTCATGACACTCAGTTCGTTTGTGTACGCAGCGGACGGCGAGGCATCCTTGCAAAAACAGGCGGAAAGTGCTTCGGAACCCTGTGCGGAAATCGTCTGGGATTTTGAAAATGGCGAATTAGCCCCTTTCGAGCTCATTGAAGGCGAATTCCCCAACAACGGCATTTCCAGCATTCCCTACGAGCACAATTCTCCGACGGTGCCCTATACCAAGCAGGGAGATTACTTCTTCACCACGCTGGAAACGGGCGAGTTCTACACAGAAGACGATCCGGCTTATGCACGGTTTCCCGATGGCGCGGGCGCGCTGATGACCAAGCCCTCGGACGCCTTTGAAGGCGTTGTGCGCTCCCCGATCTTCCGCTTGGATGAGGCCAACATGAAGGTCAATTTCCTGGTGGGAGGCGGCAACAACGAAATGGTCTACGTCGCGCTGTGCGACATCTACGGCCGCGAGGTCATGAAGGTGCGCGGCAACGCGAATGAGACGATGGTGCGCGTCGAGTGGGATCTTACCAATAAGAAGCTCACCGACAACCTCGCATTCATCAAGGTTGTGGATAAGAGCTCAGGCGGTTGGGCCCACATCACCTTCGACGATTTCCACGCGTACGGCTGTGTTCTGCCGGACGAGGAAATTCGTCCCGAGCCTGCTCCCGAGATCAAGTGGAGCTTTGAGGACGGCGACATCTATCCGTTCACCATCACAGAGGGTGAATTCGGCGAGAAGGTCGTCGCGAATTGGGACTACGACCGCAACACCATCGCGAGTGGTGTAAACACCCCGAACGGAAAAGACGGTACATACTACCTCTGCACCGTGGAGACGGACGGTACGCTGGGTTATAACGAAGAGTTTACCGGCGTCATCCAGTCCCCGGTGTTCAAGATCATGAGCCCGGAGGTCCTGCTCAAGCTGGCGGGCGGCCCCAAGAACTACGTCGCGGTGTGCGATGCGGAAACCGACGAGGAGCTGGCGACTGTCAGCGTGTCGGAGGGCGGCCATGTGTTCAACGAAGTCAGCATGAACCTGGGCGAAAACTACGTCGAAAACCGCCTGGTTTATATCAAGATCGTGGACAACACCACCAGCGGGTGGGGCTTCATCTCGGTCGACGACATCCGTGTGAAGGGCGAGATTTACTACGAGCCCGTCGAGTACCACTGGAACTTTGAGGACGGCACCACCGGTCCGTTCTCCCTGGTGAAGGGTGAGCTCGGCAAGATCATCGGCTCCCTCGACACCGAGATCAACGCCCCGCAGGCCCCCATCCAGAAGGAGGGCACATATTACCTCACCACGGTGGAGGTATCTGACGCCGCCTTTAGCGATGTCCAGCAGGGTGAACTCCGCTCGGTGAACTTCGCGCTGCTCGACCCGATCATCACTATGAAGATCTGCGGCGGCACCGACATCAGCAAGCTGTATTTTGCGGTTTGCGACGCGGCTACCGGCAAGGAGCTCGCGAAGATCGGCAGCCAGGAAAACCGCTATGTCTTCAAGGATGTCACCTTCGATGTCACCGGTAAGGTGCCGATGGGCACCGAGGTGTTCTTCAAGATCGTGGACGCCACCAGCAGCGGCTGGGGCTTCCTCGCGGTGGACGACATCAAATTTACCGGCCACGTCATTGAGGCCCCCATTGTGGATATCACCTACGACTTTGAAAGCGGCAAAGTGGAGCCCTGGCGGACCATGCCAAACAGCACGTTCGGCAGACCGATCGGCTACCGCGACACCGATTTTAACGGCAATGTCGACATCCAGAAACAGGGCAAATACTACCTGACGACAGAGGAAAATGAGAACGGTTCGTACAACGACGGCCAGACAGGCGTCTTCCGTTCCCCGGTGTTCACCATCGACGTGGAGAACAACCCCAAGGTGAACTTCCTCATCGGCGGCGGCACCGCGGAGCAGGTCAAAGATGGGGCCTATGTGGCCCTCAAGCGCACCGACGGCACCATCGTCGCCAAATGGAACTGCAGCAAGAACCAGTACATCTTTGAGCGGCAGGAGCACGACCTGACCGGCCTCATCAACAAGTATGACAAGCTCTACCTGGAAGTGTACGACAACACGGCGGTCGGCTGGGGCCATGTGATCTTCGACGACTTCCACGCGGTCGGCACCTTCCCGCGCGAGCTGCCCATCGGCTCGGAGGAAGAGCTCAGCGCGATCACCGGTTGGGATTCGACCAAGTTCGCCACCCTCAAGCTGATGGTGCGCGACCTGCTCGACACTTATCCCGACGAATACACCGACGGTGAAGAGATCCTGAGCGCGATTGAGGAGAAGGAAGCCCTGCACGACAGCCTGTGGATGGACGGCAACGTCAAGCCGAACGATCCCGCGGTTGTGGGCTTCAAGGAGGAGATGGACGCCCTTGAGAAAGAGACCATCATGTCCAACCCCCTGCTCAAACAGGCGCCCATCGTGTTTGTCACCCGTCAGCAGTATCAGCAGGATCACCACAACACCCACAACATGCTGCCCAGCACCGACGGCGAGATCAACAGCAGTAGTTATCTCCCGGGCGGCACCATCAAGGTGATCGACTTTGCCAAGGGCGGCGAGGTCTCCACCCTGAAGAGCACTGACACCGGCGTGTTCCGCGATCCCGACGTCTCCTACGACGGCGACAAGATTTTGATCTCCTACCGCCGCCAGTGGGCGAACGACAGCTACAACATCTACGAGTACACCCTCAATGAGGAAAAGAACGCCATCGTGGATGAAAAGCAGCTCACCCAGATGTACACCGCGGATCATATGGACCCGATGTATATGCCCAGCGGCAACATCGTGTTCGCCGGTACCCGCGACCCGAAATATGTCATGTGCAACCGCCACATCTCGGCCAACCTGTACCGGATGGAAGGCGACGGCGCGAACATTGTGAAGATCACCAACAGCACACTGTTTGAGCGTCCGACCGACGTTCTGCCCGACGGCCGCATCCTGTACGACCGCTGGGAGTACAACGACCGCGACTTCGGCAGTGCGCAGGGCCTGTGGACGGTGGCCGAGGATGGCACCCAGCAGGTCACCTACTACGGCAACAACACCCCCGTCGGCGCCATGATTGACGCCAAGGCGATCCCCGGCACACAGAACGTGATCTGCACCTGGACCTCCACCCACGATGTGGCATGGGGCGGCCTGCAGATCATCGACCGCAGCAACGGCGTGGACGGCCGTGCGCCGGTTCTGCGCACCTGGCCCGCCGATAAGATCAACGTGGTACGCGACTCCAACCAGGGCGGCAGAGACATCGATCACCCGAGCAGCTTCTCCATCAAGTATGAGGACCCGCAGCCGCTGAGCGACAAATATTTCATCGCCAGCCGCCAGATTCCGGGCAAGGGCCGTAAGACCGGCCTCTACCTGCTGGATGTCTACGGCAACGAGACCCTGCTCTACGAGGATCCCACCAGCCAGGGCGCGTTCGACGCGAATCTGCTGATGCCCCGTGAGAAGGAGAACACCCCGTCCGACCGCAGAAACTACCTCGACGATGTTGGTACCTTCTTTGTACAGAATGTGTACGAGGGCACCCACATGCAGGGTGTTGAGCCCGGCACCGTGAAGACCCTCCGCATCGTCGAATCGATGCCCAAGCGCCACATCAGCCAAGGCGAGCAGTGGGGCGGCGAGGGCCAGCAGAACCCGGGCGTCAACTGGCACAGCTTCGAGGTCAAGCGCACCATCGGCGAGGTGCCCGTCTATGAGGACGGTTCCGCCTACTTCGAGGTGCCGCAGGACAAATTCGTCTACTTCCAGCTGCTCGATGAGGATGGACGGATGATCCAGTCGATGCGTTCGGGCACCCTGACCCAGTCGGGCGAAAAGACCGGCTGCATCGGTTGCCACGAAGATCGCAGAATGGCTCCGGACGTCAACACCGACCGCAAGACCCCGATGGCGTTGGAAGCGAACTTTGAAGTGGTTCCGAACCCCGATTACATCAGCGATGAAGAGACCCCCGGCGTCCCCAAGACGATCGGCGTCAACGTCCCCGACAAGCCGCAGAAACGCACGCTTGATTTCGAGACCGGCACCGACAGCCTCGCGGATTACGACGACGAGGTCCTCTATCCCGATTACTACGATCTGCCCAGCATGAACTATCTCACCGAGGTGCAGCCTGTGTTCACCAAGAACTGCATCAGCTGCCACGGCTACGAGAACCCCGCGGCCGACCTCACCCTGGTTCCCGATAAGGGCGTCTACTTCAACGCCTCCTATGTGGACCTGTGGCGCAACCGCGGCAAATCGGCTTACTTCAACGGCGCGCTCGTCGGCGCGATCGGCGGCGGCGGCCAGGAGTTCACCACCGCGAAGCAGTGGGGCTCCTACAACAGCGTGCTGATCAAGAAGCTGTTTGAGGATCCCGACCACGCGGCCCGCCTGACCGAAGCTGAGAAGCGCAGAGTGGCTGAGTGGGTCGACCTCAACGGCACCTATTACGGCGACTACGCCTCCAACTACAGCAACTACCCCGGCGGCCGTTCTGCAATGAACTGGAACGAAATCAACTCGATCCCGGGCGGCCTGCAGTGGAGCTTTAGTTGGGGCGAGAGAAGAGCGGCTCCGATTTACTTCGATAACCCCGAAAAGAGCCCGATCCTCAAGCGCTGGGCGGTTGGCTCCAACGAGTACAACACCACCCTCAATCTGATCAAGTCCGGCCAGGCCCGCTTGATCGCAAACCCGGATGTCGACTGGGCTGGACTTACCTCGATGCCCGGCAACCCGGATATCGCCATTACACCTTATACGCCTTGCCCGATGGATGCTTGGAGAATTCAGAAAGTGAAGCTCCGCGATGCCATTGAAAAAGCGAACCGCCAGGCGATTGTCAACGGCGAGAAGCGCTATGACTGGGATAACGAGGCGGACGGCCTGAAGGATTGGCCCGACGGATGGCCCGGATGGCCCTAACCCAGAAGATTGATTGAAGGAGGAATCGCCGTATGAAACTGATGAAGCCCTCCGTGGCTCTGATGGCGGTGCTGACGGCTGTCTTGATCGTGTGTTCCCTCGTCATGGGGGTCAACCACGAGTTCAAGTACTACGAAAATCCCGCTTTCCTGCTCCTCGTGGCTGTGTTTACGGCGGTGCAGATTCTCTGCATCATCAAATACAAGCCCCAGTGGAAGAAGATCGGGTTTTACATCTGCCACATCGGCCTGGTGGTGCTCATCATCGGTTCCTTCGTGAGCTTCTTCACCGTTCGGGAGGTCAATTTCAACATCCCGATCGATGCGAGAGCGGCTTACAGCGTGGTGCAGAAGGAGGACGGCTCGGAGGTCGACTTCGGATTCAACATCTCGATCTTGGATTTCCAGGTCGAGCAGTACGACCCGGATTATCGGCTCTACCAGCCCGATCCTTCCGCCCCGGACGGCTATTCTGTCCTTAAAGAAACCGTGATTCTCAACCGCAAGGGCTTCTACGACCTCGGAAACGGCCGTGGAACCGTGGCCAAAGAGGAGCTGATGGATCAGACCGGGTTCCTCGACAGCTACGAAACGCCCGACGGGCTGCTCTTGGAAAAACTTCCGCCCGCAGACCGCCAGTATGAAGCGCACATGCGCATCCTCGACGGGGACCAATACGAGGTGCTGCTGCGGGTGAACGAGCCCTGCATCTACAGGGGCTGGAAGTTCTACCTGATGGATTATGACCACGACGGGGGCAGCTATGTCTCGCTGTATGTCAAGAATGATCCGGGCAACCTGCCCATGCGGATTGGAATCTGGATGCTGATCCTCGGAACAGCGATCATGTGCTTCAAAGTTTTCGACCGGAAGGGGGACGCGACGGATGGAGTTCATTGAGCTTTTGGCGCTGATCCTTTGTCTGACCGCCGTGACTTGCTATTTGGCGGCGGGCGCCCTCCTGCTCCGCAAGAAGACCAAACCGGCCGCGATGCTCGCGGCGATCGGCTGGCTGGCAAACCTCGGTATCTTCATCAAGAACTGGTATATCAACGGATACCCTCCCTTTGCCAGCATGTATCAGGTGCTCTCCGATCTTTCCCTTGTGTTCCTTGTGATCTACCTGTTGATCGCAGTTTTTGAAAAAGATCAGCGCTGGGTGGCCCCATACTTTTGTTTCGGCTCGGCCATCCCGTTGATCGGGACCCTGTTTATGGATAAGGAGATGCGCTGGGCGTTGGTTCCGGCACTGCGCTCCGGCTGGTTTGTCCCGCATGTTTTCAGTTATATGCTCTCCTACGCGTTGGCCGCGGTCGCTTTCATCCTCACAGTGGCCTATTTGGTAAATCAGAATCACCCTGTGCGGATGAAGAAAGCGATCTACACCATTCACAGATTGTCCTTTCCCTTCATGACCATCGGCCTGCTGTTCGGCGCTTTGTGGGCCGACCAGGTGTGGGGGAACTACTGGCAATGGGATATCAAGGAGATATGGTCCCTTGTCACCGGTATGCTCTATCTGTGTTATTTCCATGCTTTGCGCAGCAGCAAGCTGCAAAAGTATGCGTTTGTCTTTTCGATTTTGGGCTTCGCAGCGCTGATTGTCACCTTCCTGTGTGTCAATCTGCTGCCCAAAATACCCGGTTCGCTGCACACCTACGCTTAAGAAAAGGAGTTGATTCAATGAAGACCAAGCTCAGACGGGTAATGGCTCTTGTCCTGACGGTCTCGATGCTGATCGGCACAGCGACGACGGCATGGGCCGCCCCTACCGATGATCTGCCGGAAACCGGAGCAATCGTCGCCGAACAGGATGTGAATCCAGAGGCGTCTCCGGCCGATCTCGTACCGGATGAGACGACCCCTCCGGCGGAAGAGGCGCCGGAGCAGAATGAGGAAGAGAAAGAACCAAGCGAGCAGCCCGAAGAGAAGCCGGAGCTTGATCCGGAAGAGTCCGAAACCTCCGCGGCAATCCTTGCAAAAGTATTCGCACCCAAAGCCGCGGATCAGGAGGGCCACCGTGTCCTCATCAGCGGAAGCCATCACGACCGCATTGCAATTGTAGATTACGATGGCTCCACAATTTGGGAGATGACCGGCCTCGATACCCTGTGGAGCGAGGCGAACGACGCAGACCTGCTGCCCAACGGCAACATCGTCTATGCGGCGCGCAACGACTTCGCACCTGCGGGCTCCTATGTCCGCATGATCCGTCCGGCGTACCCCGAGACCACCGGCTACGACCTGCTGTGGGAGTATGAGGTGCCCAAGGGCGCTGAGAACCACACCTCGCAGGCGCTGCCCGACGGCGGCGTGCTGGTTGGCGAAGTGTATTCGAGCTATGTACGCATCGTAGAACTCGACCCGAACGGCAATGTCCGCAAGGAGCTGCTCGTTAATAGCGAGACCGTTCCCGAGTTTGGGAATAATGGCGGCACCCACGGCCAGATCCGCCAGGCCCATAAAACGGACGATGGACATTATCTGCTGGTTCACTTCAGCAACAACTACACGGTTGAGCTGGATTCCGACGGCTCGTTCCTCAAGAGCTATCCGTTCGGCACCGGCTTCATGGCCGACAAGGACAAGGACGGCAACGTCGTGATCGCGGGCGGCAACACCCCCAACATCAAAAAGTTCAGCCCCGATGGCGAAGAAATCTGGACCATCGCGGCGAACTCCATCCCCGGCGTGACCCTCGGCTTCCCGGCGGCCATCAATCTGCTGGATAACGGCAACATTGTTCTGGCCAACTGGGGCGGCCACGGCGGCGCGTCCGGCGTCTCCGCGGTCATCGAGATCAATCCCGAGACCAAGGAGCTCGTCTGGTACATGGATACCGCCGACGGCGGCAATATCTCCAACGTTCAGGTCATCGACGACATGAACGTGGACTTCAAACCCGACCCGGATGAAGAGGACATCCCCGATCCCTCCAGCGAATACCGTTCGCCTCTGGATGCGGTTGCCTCGATCAACACCGGCAAGGTTTACATCGCGGATTACACCAATAAATCCATCCAGGTTATCCGCAATGTCTCCGATAAGCTGATTGCGGCGATCGAGCTGGATTACCGGCCGACCTCCATGCTGCTCAACCAGAGCGGCAGCAAGCTGTTCGTCGCTGCGGGCGGCCTGAACGGCAAAGTGATCGAAATCGATACCGAGACCAACACCGTGACCGATATGGTTTCGGTGGGCCACACCCCCAGTGCGCTGGCGCTCAGCGAGGATGAGAATGTCCTCTATGTGGCCAACCGCTTCAGCGGTACCCTCCAGAGCATCGACCTGGTGGACGGCGGCCTCACCGGCGCGACCGTTTCCAGCCCGGAAGCGGTCACCCGCGAACCCATGGCGATGGAACTGGTAAACGGTAAGCTGTATGTGGCAGGCCATCTGCCCACCGGCACCATGAAGGATGAGGTCGTCTCCTCTGAGGTTGTCGTGGTCGATCCCGACGCCCTGACAGTGGACGAGACGCTCAAGCTCACCAACGGCTCTACCAACATGAAGGACATGGCTGTTTCGCCGGATGGCAAGTACATCTATGTCACCCATGCGCTGGGCCGCTACATGGTCGCCACAACGCACGCGGACAGAGGCTGGGTCTATACCAACGCCGTCTCTGAGATTGAAACCGCGACCAACACCGTGACCGCGACCATGCTGCTCGACGACATCGACCTCGGTGCGGGCAACCCCTGGGGCATCGAAGCGACCATGGATAAGTTGATCGTGTCGATCTCGGGTACGCGCGAGCTGATGATCATCGACCGCACCAAGATGCGCAAGAAGATCGACGGCGTACGGGCTGGCACCACCAAGGTGCAGGGCCTGCTGGAAGGCGCAGAGGATATCCCGAACGACCTGACCTTCCTCACCTCCATGAAGACCCGCATCAACCTCGGCGAAGATGGCCCGAGAGGCCTCGCGGTGCTGGGCGGCAAGGTATACACTGCCAACTACTTCGGCGGCAGCGTATCGGTCGTCAATATCAACACCAAGGTCAAAAAGCTCATCAAATTTGAGACCGATGCTGTGGAAGACGATGTCCGCGCGGGAGAGCGCCTCTGGAACGATTCTACCATCGGCTTCCAGCAGTGGCAGAGCTGCGCGTCCTGCCATCCCGACGCCCGCAGCGACGCCCTCAACTGGGATAACCTGAACGACGGCATCGGTACCCCGAAGCAGGCGAGAACCATGTTGGATACCTTCAAGCGTGGCCGCGTTATGGCCACTGGTATCCGCCCGAGCGCTTATGCGGCGGTTCGTGCCGGCCTCAAGTACATCATGTTCAACAACACCTTCCCGGAGGAGAAGTTCCTCCAGATGGATGAGTATGTGAGATCCCTTGAGCCCGAGCCGAGCCCCTATCTGGTGAACGGCAAGCTCAGCGAGTCCGCGCAGCGCGGCAAAGAGCTGTTCGAGGGCAAGGCCGGTTGCGCCAGCTGCCACGCTGGCGAGATCAAGGGCCAGGACCTCCAGATCTACAACTACACCCAGAGCGGCAATGAGTCCCGCGGTCTGCTGGTTCCGCCGCTCAGAGAGGTTTGGAGAACCGCTCCCTACCTGTGCGACGGCAGCGCAGCAACCATTATGGATGTCCTGACCACCTGCAACCCGGTCGATGACAACGGCAAGCACAAACACGGCAAGGTGGACGACCTGACTGAGCAGGAGCTCGAGGATGTCGTTGAGTATGTGCTGTCCCTGGGCGTCGAAGAGGTTGTGGAAGAGTCGGCTACCATGGAAAAACTGGAAACTCTCTACAACAAGTATGTCGATCTGACCAACGAAGACGGCAAGTACACCGAAACGAGCTTTGCTGAGCTGGAAACGGCCCTGGCGGACGCCCTGGCTGTCATTGAGCTGGGCGAAGAGGCGGAGCAGACCGCGATCCAGAGCGCGTATGACAAGCTGAAAGCGGCGGTTGACAGCTTGATCGAAGTCAGCGACGACACCTACACAGTTACCTTCACGCTGGATCCCGAGGATGCGGTTGTGACGGTTGTGAACGCGGACGGCGAGCCTGTCGAAGCTGAGGCGGACGGCAGCTACAAGCTGAAGAACGGCGAATATACCTACACGGTGAGCAAAGAGGGCTACCTCGATGCGACCGACAGCTTCACCGTCAACGGAGGCGCTGTGAACATTCCAGTCGCGCTGGCAGAAGAGCCGGACGTGGCGGATAAGTCCGCGCTGATCGCGCTGATCGAGGCAATCGATGGCAAGTACGAGGAAGAGCGCTTCACAGCGGAAAGCTGGGCGGCGCTGATTGAGGCGCTGGATGCGGCGCAGGCTGTGGTGGACAACAAGTCCGCGAGCCAGAAGGAAGTATTCGACGCCTATCTCGCACTGGTGAAGGCACGCGACGGCCTTGTCTACGCGGTGGATACCAGCATGCTGGAGCTGGCGATTGAGCTGGCGCAACAGACAATCGACGAGTTCGGCTCCGAGCTGACCGGCAATTCTGTCGATGCAATCCAGAAGGCGATTGACGCTGCGAATGAGCTGCTCAGCAGCGACGCGATGACCCAGGATCAGGTCAACGCGATGTACAACGAGGTCATGACTGCCATCATCTCGGTGGTGGATCGTGCGAACCGCGACTACCTGAGCGCGCTGATCGTGTTTGCAGAGAACAAGGAGGGCGACTACACGCCGAGCACCCTGGAAGCTCTGGAAACGGCGCTGGCGAGTGCCAAGACGGTGGAAGCCGACACCAACGCGACCGACGAGGATATCAGGAAGGCCTATGACGAGTTGTCCGCAGCGGTGACCGCGCTGAAACTGAAGGCGAACAAAGCGACGCTGATTCCTGCTGTGGATGCGGCGAGAGAGATGCTCGACAGCGGCAAATACGATCCGGAGACCTTGAAAGAGCTGAGCGCTCTGATTGACCCGGCGGAGCTGCTGGTTGAGGATGAAGAGGCCGATCAGGACGAAGTAAACAAGATGGCCAAAGACCTGACCATTGCGATGTCGAAGGTGCGCCTGGCGGCGAAGGTCGCGGAAGTCAAAGCGGAAGTGGAGCAGCTCGACCTGAGCGGCTACACCGCGGCGAGCGTGAAAGCGCTGACCAACGCGATTGCGAAGGCGGAAGCGGCACTGGAGTCCGACGATTACTCCGACGAGGACGAAGAGGTTCTGACCAGCAGCCTGACGAATGCGCTGAGCGGCCTGGTTGAGATCCCGGTCAAACCGGATCCGGAACCCGATCCGAAACCGAGCAAACCTTCGAGCTCGAAGGGCGGCAGCGCAAGCGCAGTGAGCGACAGCGACTACTGGGCGGAAGTGATCGAGAAGATCAATGCGACCGAAAAGGGCGGCAAAGTAAGCGTGAAGCTGGACGAGGACGCGAATGTGCCTGCGACAGCGATCGACGCCTTGAAGAACAAGGGCGTGATCGGAGTCTTCGAGATCGGCGGAGTGGACCATGCGGTGAACGGCGCAGGCGAGCTGAAGGGCTACAGCGCGGCGGCTGTGTATTACACCTCCGACGAGATCAAGGCGATGGCTGGCGGCGCACCTGCAGCGGTTGCACCCACCGCGCCTGCGGCGGGCAGCGAAGCCTCCAACCCGGAGACGGGCGGCGAGATTCCCGCAACGATTGCACCGGCTGTACCAGCGACTGTACCGAGCGTTCCCGCCCACGAGGACAACGTGACGCTCGCACCGGCTGCGCCCACCGCGCCTGTTCAGAATGCTGAGCAGCAGGCGGAGGCCCCGGCTGAGGCGACCGCACCCGTTGAACCCGAGAGCAACAACAGTTGGATCTTCCTGGCGATTGCGGTGATCGTACTCGCCTCCGGAGCCATCTGGCTGGTGGCAAAAAAACGGCACAGCGCCAAATAATGGCGGTGTATCATCCGAAAAAGCCATAAAAAAGCACCCCAATGCCGGGCCGCCGCAGGGCGGCCCGCAAAGGGGTGCTTTTGATTATTACAATTCTAGTCAGAGATGCGGCGCCAAGGGTGCAGGTTCACCCAATGCTGGAGAAAACATAAGGATCGTTTCCAAAAGATGGATCGACATTTTATGGAATATGTTATTCTGTTTTTACAGTATTATGTGCTCGTGCACAAATAGTTTTAGTCAAAATTTTCTGCACCTTTAAATTGGGATAATGCAGAGATATTAGGGACATGTAATTTTTTACATAGACTTATGACAAAAACTGTGCTCGTGCACGAGTGGTTTATAGTGGAAATCCGTCGAAGGTGAAAGGGGGAGATGCCATATCGACCCTGAGATGAGCGATCTCGGGGGAAACCCATCGTGTGTTTGAAAAGCCAAACTTTCAAACAAGATGGAAAATTTTTGATGAAAAGAAAGGAGAAACATGGAATGTCCAAGAAATTCAAACAGATGTTGAGCTTGTTTCTGGCGCTGGCAATTGTTCTTTCAACAGTTTTGGTCACTGCTTCCGCAGAGGATCTGAACAGCCTCGTCTTTAACGTCACCTTCAATGAAGAGGCGGCGGAAGAGACGATCGTCCTTCAGGATAGCGTGACCGGCGCTGTGATTGAAGCGGGAGCCGATGGCGGCTACATGGTGGCGCCCGGCACCTATACCTACATTGTAAGAGCGCCCCTGTACGTCACGGTGATGGACACCGTCGAGGTCGCGGGTAACACCACGGTTGATGTTGCGATGAGCCACGTCCCCGCGGCGGAGCTCACAATCAGCAGAACGCTCGGCGATGACCACTACAACAGCACTAACAACAACGCGAGCGGCCGCGACATGGAGATCGAAGGCTCTGGCTACATCGGCTGGATTCGTCCCTTGTCCTGGATCAAGATCAAAGATGTCAACCTGTTGGGCGGCGTGGAGTCCTACACCGTCAACTACGCGATAGGCAATAACAGTACGAATCTGACATTGGGATTTGACCTGCGCGTCGCTCCCTCCGGCTCCAGCTTTGAGGATGCGGTGTCCATCGGTGCACTGACATTGACTCAAGGTACGGGTGGCTGGGGCGCCCCCGGTAAAGATGTTGAGTGCACTGACATTCAGCCGCACAACGCGGGCGTACAGGATCTTTACATCGTGTTTACTTCGGGTGAGTACAACTTCGGTCGCATCACCCTGACGATGAAACCCCTGCCCGAGGGTCTGCAGAACTACGATACCACCTTCAGCGTGAGACCTTACGACGCGAACGTCACTGTGACCACGCTGGACGGCAAAGCCTGCGAGCCCACCGAAGAGGGCGGCAAGGTCTACAATCTGGAAGAAGGCTTCTACAGATACACCGTCAGCAAAGAGGGCTACAAGTCTGAGACGGTTGTGTTCCCGGTAAACGCTGCTAAGCGCGTGATGGCTGTTCTGCTGCCTGAGGGCGAGGACAACTATACCCGCTATGAGGCTGAGGACGCTGTTCTCTCGGGCGCGAACATCATCGAGAACGCGGCCAGCTCCGGCGGCAAGAAGGTCGGCGGTTTTGCCGATACCACCTCCTTCGGCGCGATCAAAGCCGACTTCTCGAACATCTCGCATGTCGAGTACACCGTCGAGAGAGAGACCACCGGTATCGTCGAGATGATCGTCGGTTACGATAGCTCTGTCACTGCTGCCAAGCAGGATAGAATCGCTGTGAAATCCAACGACGGCACCAACAAAGAGGTCTATTTGAACGAAGATGGCACCTCTTCTGTGTTCGTTGACATGAGAGCTGGCGTGAACACCATCTATGTGTCCAACGTCGTGACTCCCAGAATCAGCAACGACGGCAACGCTTGGATTGACATCGACTACATCGATGTGAACGATGTCACCGTGCCCGGCTCGATCGAGCCCAGCGAGGGCGACGAGGCGTATATTCAGCCGAATAACCCCATCATCAAGAGCATCTTCACCGCAGACCCCGAGGCCCACGTGTGGCCGACCAACCCCGATAAGCTCTATCTGTATCCCTCCCACGACAACTATCCTTCCGCGGGTTGCGACAGAATGGACGCTTACCATGTCTACTCCACTGAGAACATGGTCGACTGGGTCGACGAGGGCGAAATTCTGAGAGCGAGCGACCTGGATTGGGGCCCCTACGATGAAAGACCCTTCATGTGGGCGCCCGACGCCGCGTACAATCCTGATGACCAGTACTATTACTTCTACTGGCCGGCACCCGACTGGAGCACCGGTGACTGGGGCGACAGCTGGCAGACCGGCGTCCGCAGAAGCCGTTACCCCGATCGTGACTTCGAGGAGATCCCCGCGGAAGATACCTACACCGAAGATTTCAAAGGCTACATTGAAGGCGCTGGCGGCAACGGCATGATCGACGTCTGTGTGCGCATCTTCGATGGCCAGCCGTACATCTACATCGGCGGCAGCCAGCGGTTCTTCCAGGGCAAACTGAAAGACGACATGGTGACGCTGGAAGCTCCGTTGGAGCAGATCGACACCACGGATATCCTGCCCGCTTACCATGAAGGTCCCTCCGTGTTCGAGCGGAACGGCATCTATTATCTGATCTATCCGGGCGGCGGCGATAGCAGCACCGGCTTCTCCGGCGATAAGTTCAACTATGCAATGAGCGACGATCCTCTAGGTCCGTGGGAGTACAAAGGCGCGTTCTTTGATCCCACCGGCTGCGACACCTCCCACGGCTCTGTTGTGGAGTTCAAGGGTAAATGGTATTGGTTCTACCACACCATGGATCTTTCCAATAACGGTACCCTGCGTTCCGTCTGTGTGGACGAGATTCACTTCAATGAGGACGGCACCATTCAGAGAATGGCGAAGACCTTTGACAGCGTTGAGCAGAATGGTCCGGACTATGTGCGTCCGGAAGGCACTGTCTACAGCATGGATGATGCTGTGGTCAGCGGCGGCGCTGTGAAGAGCGCTGACAGCAGCGCTCCTTACGACGGCAAGATCGTCACTGATCTGTATAAGACCGGCGCGACCGTCACGCTTGAAAACGTCTACGGCGGCGAAGAGGGCAGCAGAGCGATGATCGTCTTCAACTATGCTACCCCGGATGACCTGCCCCGTATGTTCCTGACTGCTAACGACATGAACTACAAGGCCATCAACTTCCCGAAGACCGGCGGCAGATCGTTCTTCTCTGAGTCTGTCTTCACCACCAAGAAACTCAACCCCGGTTATGACAACACCATCACGCTGGAAGCGAAGAACGGCGCTGGTAAGCTCACCCTGGGCTCCATTGAGATCATCCTGCTCGACGAGCTTGAGGACGAGCCGGATGTGCCGTCGGTCGACAAGAAGTTCCTGAAGGATCTGGTCGACACCTGCGACAGCTATGTTGGGGACAAATTCACCGCTGAGAGCTGGGCTGCTTTCACCGAGGCGCTGGATGCTGCCAAGGCGGTTCTGGAGAACAAAGACGCGACCCTAGAAGAAGCTTACGACGCCTACATCGACCTGGTGAAAGCGCGCGACGAGCTCACTTATGCACCCGACAAGAGCCTGCTCAAGCTGGCGGTCGAGCTGGCGAAAGCAGCTGTGAATGCCGGCGGTGTGACGGATGCCTCGATTGAAGCGCTGAATGATGCGATTGAAGCTGCGCAGCTGGTGCTGGATAGCGAGGAAGCGACTCAGGAAGAGATTAACGACGCCTATAACGATGTGATGTCCTGCATCATCGCGTTGGAAGATGTCGACAAGAGCCTCCTGGAGCGCTTTGTGAAGGAAGCTGAAGAGCTGGAGGCGGAGAAATATACCAGCGAGAGCTGGAAGGTTCTGGCGGACGCTCTGGATGCGGCCAAGAAAGTGCTCGCCAATGACGCTGCAAGCGAAACCGATGTAAAGACTGCGTTTGATACCTTGGTTGACGCGATGACCAATCTGGAGCTCATTTCTGTCAACAAAGCTGGCCTGGAAGCTGCGATTGAGACCGCTAAGGATATCCTCGCAGATGCAGACAAATACGATCCTGCAACCCTGGCTGGATTGGAAGCAGCGGTCGAAGCAGCGGAGAGCGTCCTGAAGGACAAAGCGGCGACCCAGAGCTCGGTGAATGCGGCGACGTCAGCGGTTGTGATCGCCACCGCGAAGGTCCGCCTGAGCAAGGACGTTGCTACACTGGAAAGCCTGCTGGATAACAGCAAACTGTCTGAGGACCTCAAAGCGGAGACCGAAGAGGTGATCGCTGAAGTGAAAGCCCTCCTGGCGGATGCTGATGTGACCGAGATCGAACTGGCTGAGGCTGAGAAGCTGCTCGGTATGCAGAAGGCTGTGGTTGAGGATGCGCTCAAGCCTGCTAAGAACAACTCCTCCAAGGGTTCTGTCAGCAAAGTGGACGACAACGACTACTGGGATGGCGTGCTCGACAAGATCGCGGGCGCTTCCGAAGGCGCTACCGTGAACGCTGTGCTGGAGAGCGGCGCAATGATGCCCGCGACTGTGCTGGATGCAGCGAAAGCGAAGGGCGTCAACCTGAACCTGACGATCAATGACAAGGATTATCCCATTTCTGCTGCGAACATGAAGGTCAACGCTGCGGCTGTTTACTACAACGCCGACGAGTTGATCGCCATGGCTGGCGCTGAGGCTGCTCCTGCTCCCGCGCCTGTGGCACCGGCTGCTCCCGCTGAGGAAGCTGCGAACGCTAACCCCGAGACCGGTGGCGAGATCGCTATGGCGCCGGAAGCGGTTGTTCCGGCTGCTCCTGTAGAGCCGAAAGCACCGGTTACAGTCGAACCGATCGTCCCGATCGTGCCCGAAGAGAGCGTTCAGGAGACCGCACCGGTTGCGGAGACCGCGAACGACACCTCGGTTTGGGTGATTCTGGCGGTTGTTGTTGCGATGATCGCTGCTGCTGGCGTAGCCTGTGTGGTCGTAATTCGCAAAAAACGCGAGAACTAATTTCTGATCGAAGGTTTTCATAGAGTAGAGAACTAGATCAAGACAGCCCGCGCATTCTGTTGGAATGCGCGGGCTTGTTGTTATGTAATAAACCACCGGCAATGCCGGTGGAGGAAGGAAAGCAATAGCGACAATTAAAAAAAGAAGACCTCCTTTGATATAATAAATGCGGATTTCGCCAACCGCACAAGAAATCAAAGGAGGTCAGTCCCAAATGGATGAGCAAAGCCTATCACATAGTTATTGTACCAAAGTACCGGAGAAAGGTAGTATATGGAAAATTGAGAAAAGATATAGGAGGAATTTTGAGAAAACTATGTGAGTACAAGCATGTGGAGATCATAGAAGCACATGCAATGCCGGATCATATCCATATGTTGCTCAGTATTCCGCCAAAGCTGAGTGTATCACAAATCATGGGATATCCCAAAAGAAAAAGCAGCTTAATGTTTTTCGACAGACATATGGGAGGAATAAAATGCAGATACAGGAATACATCAAACAACAATTAGAGGCGGATCAGGTAGCGGGTCAGATGAGTTCAAAAGAGTTCATTGACCCATTTACGGGCAGCAGGAATACCAAGGCATAGAGAATAACGACCCTTTAGGGGTCTGTCATGAGTCAGCAATGCAATTGACCGATCCATTCGCGGCCCCTTGAAGGGTGTTGTCCGTATCATACTCTTTTTAGGCTTTCCCAAGCCTTGGCGAAGCTGGGGGTTCTGACTCCACAAAGAAAACTCTTTATTTGGCCGGTGCGGGCGCGTTCCGCGTGTTCAGCAGCAGGATCGACGCGAAGATCAGCGCCATCCCCAGCAGCTTGGCCGGGCCGAGCTGCTCCTGGAACAAGCATATCCCCAGGATGGTGGCGACCGCCGGTTCCACCGTGGCCAGGATCGCCGCGCGCCCAGTTTCCACGCCGGACAGGCCCTCGGTGTAGAGGATGTAGGGCAGCATGGTGCACAGCACGCCGATGCCGAGGGCGCTCAGCGCATTGGACGGCTGCAACAGGGCCGGGGCCATCCCGATCACGCCGGAGAAGGGCACCACCGCGAGCGCCGCGAACAGAAAGGTGTACAGGGTGATCGTCATGGTGTCGTACCGGCGCAGGGCGTAGCGGCCGAAGATGCTGTAGAGCGCATAGCCAAAACCGGAGCCGACGCCCAGCAGCAGGCCCTTGAGGCTCATCGCGCCAGCGCCGCCCGAGAGCAGGCCGCTCACCAGGATGCAACCCGCAAAGGTGAGGGCCAGCGCGACCAATTTGCGGCGGGTGAGGCGCTCGCCGAACAACGGGGCGGAAAGCAGCACCACAAAGATGGGGGAGGTGTAGAGCAGCACCGCTGCCACCGACATCGAACTCAGCTCGATCGCGCTGAAGTAACACCAGTTGAAAAATACCAGGCTGATGATGCCGGTGCCCACAAACATCCAGCAGTCGCGCAGGCGGATGCGCAGCAGAGCGGGCTTTTTGATCGCCAGAAAAACCGCCATCACCGCCCCGGCGACCGCTGCGCGGATGGCCACCACCTGCATGGGGGTGAATCCCTCGGCGGAAAGCGCGCGGAAGAACACCCCGATGCCGCCCCAAAGCGCGGCGCCCAAAAAGATCAGCCCATAGGATTTTACAGATGAATTCACGTCAACATCTCCTTAAAACGTTCTGCCGCAAACGACGGCAGCACCCCCGCGAGGAAACACAGGCCGATCGACCGGGGCGGAACTGGATTTTTTAACTTCAGAGCGAACAGCTCCCCGCTTTCCAGGTAATCGGAGGAGAACTCCTCGATCACACAGGCCACCCCGAGCCCGATACGCGCGAACTCCAAGAGCAGGTCGTGCGCGCCCAGCTCGATCTCCGGTTCCAGCCGGACGCCGCCGCTCAGAAAGAACGAATCGACATACCGGCGAGAGCTGCTCAGCCGCTCCAGCATCACCAGATGGCTCTGCGCCAGTTCCCAGTGCTCCAGCGTGCGGCCCCGCAGGTGGGGGAACTTCCGGGCGGAGGCCACAAAGATGTCGTGCACCTCCATGCACTCGGTCACGTCGATGCCGGAGAGCTCCAACGGCAGGTTGGCAAGCGCCAGATCGATCGCCCCCGACCGCAGCAGCTCGATGGCCTGTCCGCTGGTGCGGTTGATCACCTTGAGGCGGATGTCGGGGTAGAGGCTGTGAAACCGCTCGAGGTGGGGCAGCAGGTAGTGCTCCGAGATGGTGTCGCCCGCCCCGATCGAGAGCTCCCCCGCCTGGAGATGGCGCATCCGCTCGAGCTTCTCCTCACCGGTGGCGATGATGCCCAGCGCCGACGAGATATGGCCGTAAAGCATTTCCCCCTCCGGGGTGAGGGAGACCCCGCGCCGCCCGCGGGTGAACAGCCGCCGGCCGAGCTGACGCTCGAGCTGCCCGACCGATTGGCTGACCGCCGGCTGGGTGATGTAAAGGGCCTCGGCCGCCTTAGAAAAGCTGCCCGAGCGCGCGACCTCGCAAAACACCCGGTACAGCTCCAGATTGACCAGCACAGTGTAACCCCCTTTACGAAAATATAAGAATATCTAATGATAATAAGGAAAAATACTAATTTTACTTATGTACATGGTTCTATTATAATAAATATGGTTGTAAAAAGCAAGGACGGGCGCACGGCCCGCCGCATCACATACAGCAGTAAAAAGGAGAAGGATTATGTCTAGAACAGTCGGTACGGTATCCCGCGGCGTGAGAGCGCCCATCATCCGCGAAGGCGACGACCTCGCCAACATTGTGGTCAGCTCGGTGCTGGACGCGGCGCGCTGCGAAAATTTTCCCATCCATGACCGGGACGTGATCGGCGTCACCGAGGCTGTGGTGGCCCGCGCGCAGGGCAACTATGCGAGCGTGGACGCCATCGCCGCAGACATTAAGGCGAAGTTCCCCACCGGCGAGTTCGGCGTGCTGTTCCCCATCATGAGCCGCAACCGCTTCGCCATCTGCCTGCGCGGCATCGCGCGCGGCGCGAAGAAGCTCACCATCATGATGAGCTACCCCTCCGACGAGGTGGGCAACCATCTGGTGGACGTGGACCTGCTCGATGAGAAAGGGGTCAACCCCTGGACCGATGTGCTGTCCGAGGAAAAATACCGCGAGCTGTTCGGCAGCAACCCCCACACCTTCACCGGCGTGGACTATGTCGAATATTACAAGGGTCTGTGCCGGGAGGAGGGCGCCGAGGTCGAATTTGTATTTGCCAACGCGGCCAAGACCATCCTCAACTACACCGAGAATGTGCTCTGCTGCGACATCCACACCCGCGCGCGCAGCAAGCGGCTGCTCAAAGCCGCCGGAGCCAAAATCGTGCTGGGCTTGGACGAGATCATGACCGCGCCGGTGGACGGCAGCGGCTTCAACGCCGATTTCGGCCTGCTCGGCTCCAACAAGGCCACTGAAGAGAGCGTCAAGCTGTTCCCGCGCGACTGCGAGCATTTTGTCACCGAGGTGCAGGCCCGTGTGCTCCAGGCCACCGGCAAGCATGTTGAGGTGATGGTTTACGGCGACGGCGCGTTCAAAGACCCCGTGGGCAAGATCTGGGAGCTGGCTGACCCGGTCGTCTCCCCGGCTTACACCGAGGGCTTGGTGGGCACCCCGAACGAGGTCAAGCTCAAGTATCTGGCGGACAACGACTTCGCGGACCTGTCCGGCGAGGCGCTCAAACAGGCCATCTCCAACTACATCAAGAACAAGCCCCGCGAGCTGAAGGGCACCATGGCGACGCAGGGCACCACCCCCCGCCGCATCACCGATCTGCTGGGCTCGCTCTGCGACCTTACCACCGGCAGCGGCGACAAGGGCACCCCCATCGTGTTGATCCAGGGCTATTTTGATAATTATACCGACTGATCGGTGTGCGCTGCCATTCTCCCGCGAGACCCGTAAAGCGAAGGTGGTTCGCTTTTCCACCCTCGACGCGATCTGCCGCGCGCTCGGCTGCCAGCCCGGCGACCTGCTGGAGTGGAATCCCAATGGGGAAGAAGCGGCGACCGATATCACGTGATCCCGAATAGAAAAAGACACCCAAACGGGCTGTGCACGGTGCACGCCGCTCGGGTGTCTTTTATTTTTTCAGGATTTTGCGGATCACGCCGTACAAAAACGGCTTCATATGGTCGATATCGTCCGGCTGGTTGTGGATGATCGAGCTGTAGCAGACCGAGCCACACATATCAATAATCAGAAACAGGAGCTTGAACACCTCGTCGGGATCCTGCCCCGCGAAGTAAGGGTGGGTTAAGAAGCTCTCCAGCACCTCCAGTGCCTCGCCGTATTCGGGCGAGAGCTCGTCAATCTTCTCGCGGATCAGCGGCCAGGAAAAATCGCGCTTAATCATCTGCAACACCAGCTTATTGCGCTTAAAATATTCCACGATGTAGTCCACAACAAAGATGATGTTCTCCACCAGGTCGTCGCAGCCGCGCTCGTCCGCCGCGCGATAAGCCTCCACCAGGATGCGCGAGCTCATGCGCAACACGATGTTTTCCATCACATCCGACTTGTCCTTAAAATAAAGGTAGAAGGTGCCCTTTGCCACGTTGGCTTTCTTGACGATGTCGTCGATTGAGGTCTTGTTGAACCCCTTTTTTAAGAACAGGTCATAGGAGGCGTCCACCAGGCTCTCCTTTTTTTCCTGCTTCTGCCGCTGCAATTTGCCGGCCATCCGCCTCATCTCCCCTTGTTTGTCTGACAGTAAGGATAACACTAAAATGACTAACAGTCAATATACAAAATCTTCAGGAAATGTATGGTGACTATTGGTCATTTTATCAATTGACCGCTAGTCACTTTCTGCCTATAATGGGTACAGCATAAAAAGTGACCAATGGTCATAACGGCGCGCCGCCCGATTCGCCGCGCCGCCGGAGGAGGAATCGGATTGGAACGACTTGCAAAATGGATTGTAAAGTGCAGGGTGCTCATCATCGTCGTGGCCGTGGCGCTGCTGGTGCCGTCGGCGATGGGCTACATCGGTACCCGCATCAACTACGACATTCTCAGCTATCTGCCTGAGGAGCTGGAATCGATGCAGGGGCAGAACTGTTTGGACCGGGAGTTCGGCATCGCAAGCACGGCGATCATCACAGTGGAGCACATGCCGGTGAAGGAACTGCTGGATATGAAGGCCGAGATCGAACAGGTGCCGGGCGTCAAAGAGGTGCTGTGGCAGGATAACGTCCTGGACGTCACCGTGCCCACCGAAATGATCCCGGACGACATCAGCTCGATCTACTACCGGGACGACGCCACCATGATGCTGGTCACCTTTGACGGCGGCACCTCGGATGACCGTACGATCAGCGCGCTGGAGCAGATTGAGAAGCTGCTGCGCAAGGACTGCTTCATGGGCGGTATCTCGGCCATCGAGGCGGACCTCAAAGCGCTGTTCAACAGCGAGATGCCGATCTATGTGCTGGTGGCCGTGGCGCTTTCGGCGGTGATCCTGTCGCTGGGGCAGAAGTCCACGCTGGTGCCGTTCATCTTCATTCTCGGCATCGGGTTCGCGGTGGTTTACAACATGGGCACCAACATCTTCTTCGGGGAGATTTCCTTCATCACCGAGGCGCTCGCCGCGGTGCTGCAGTTGGCCGTCACCACCGACTTTTCGATCTTTCTGCTCGACCGCTACGATGAGGAGCTCGGCCGCGGCCTCGAAAGCCAGGAGGCGATGGCCAAGGCGATCCACAACACCTTCACCTCAATCGTCGGCAGCTCCACCACCACCATCGCGGGCTTCCTTGCGATGTGCACAATGGATCTGGAGCTCGGCAGCGACATCGGTTTGGTGATGGCTAAGGGCGTGGTCTTCGGCGTGCTCACCACCGTCATCGTCCTGCCCGCGCTGCTCCTCTTCTTCGATAAGCCGATCCATAAATACACCCATCGCACCTTCATCCCGCAGCTCACCAGGACCAGCGACTTTGTGGTGCGCCACCGCAAGCCGATCGTGATTATCGCGCTGCTGCTGTTCATTCCCTTTTCAATCGCGCAGAACAAGACCAGCGTCTACTACACGCTGTTTGATTCGCTGCCCAGCGACCTGCCCGCCATCGTGGGTACCGACAAGATGAAGGAGGATTTCGACATGGCGACCACCCACTTCGTCATCCTCGACGATTCGGTGGAGGGCTACCAAGTGGCCGACATAGTCGATCAGATCGAGCAGGAAAAGGGCATCACCAGCGTGGTGGCCTATGAAAAGTTCCTGGGCGGGGGCATCCCGGAGGAGTTCATTCCCCAGTCGGTGAAGGACATCTTCCAGAGCGGCGGCAAAAAGATGTTCGTCGTCAGCACCAGCGTCAAGCCCGGTACGCCGGGCATGACCACCCAGTTGGAGAACATCAACCGGATTATCAAGCAATACGACCCGGGCGCGATGGTCGCGGGCGAGGGCGCCATGACCCAGGACCTGATCACTGTGGCCGATCACGATTTCGCCAACGTCAGCGTCACCTCCATTCTGGTGGTGTTCGTCATCATCGCCCTGGTGTTCAAATCTGCGTCGCTGCCGGTGCTGCTGGTGGCCGCCATCGAGCTCGCCATCATGATCAACATGGGCATCCCGTACTTCACCGGTTCGGTGATCCCGTTCATCTCCAGCATCGTGATCGGCACCATCCAGCTCGGCGCCACCGTCGACTACGCCATCCTGATGACCACCCGCTTCCAGGAGGAGCGCCAGGCCGGCCGGGAGAAGCTCGACGCGGTGCGCGTCGCGGCCAGCACCAGCTCCCAGTCGATCATCACCAGCGGTCTCACCTTCTTCGCCGCCAACATCGGCGTGGTGGCGGTGTCCAAAATCGAACTGATTAAAAGTATCTGTATGCTGTTGGCGCGCGGCGCCATCATCAGTATGGTGGTCATCCTGTTCGTCATGCCGGCCATCCTCGCGGTGTGCTCGGGTGTGATCGAAAGGACCAGCTGGGATTGGCTGGGCAAGAAGAAACTCGCGCGCAAAGCGCGCCGCGGGAGTGCGGCCGCAGCGAAAGCGCTCACTGTCAAAGGAGAGATGGAAGGATGAAAACCAAGAGCAAAAAGATTCTGGCCGTCCTGGTCGCGGTGACCCTGGCGTGCGTACCCAGCGTGTGGGCGTTGAACGCCGCGCCTGTTGCCGCTGATGCAGCGGCGGATGAACCTGTTTTGCCGGAACCGGCGCTGGAGGAGGCCTCCGATGAGGCTGTGGAGGGCCTCTCCAAGGACGAGAGCGTCTACGTGCTGCTCGACAGCAGCGGCGGCGTTAAAAAACAAATCGTCAGCAGTTGGCTTCACAGCGACACCGGCCTCGCCGGGGTGGAGGATGTCAGCAGCTTGCAGGGGATTAAAAACCTCAAGAGCGACGCCCAGCCCGAGCGGGACGGCGACAAGCTGCGCTGGAACACCAGCGATAGGGACGTCTATTACCAGGGCACCACCGACAACCAGCTCCCGGTGCAGGCGCAGATCAGCTACAAGCTGAATGGAAGGGAAATATCACCTGAAGACCTGGGTGGCGAGAGCGGCGAGGTGGAAATCCGCATCAAGCTGGTCAACACCTACGGCCAGACCCAGGTGATCGACGGGGTGGAGCGCCCGATTTCCCCGCTGTTTCTCACAGCGGTGATGCTCAACCTGCCCGACGACACCTTCACCAACGTCAAGGCGGACGACGGTATCCAGATGAACGAATCGACCAACCAGATCATCGTGTTCGCCGGGGTGCCCGGCCTGCGCGACAGCTTCGAGGGTCTGTTTGACGAGGAGCTGGGCGACCTCAAGGATAAGCTCAAGGATGAATTCGTCGTCACCGCACAGGCGGAGAACTTTCACCTGCCTTCGATCATGATGGCGGTGGCCAACGACAGCGAGCTGTTCGAGGACGACAACGACATCGAAGCGGACATCGACGACCTGCTCGACGGCATCGACGACCTCAACGACGCCACTGAGCAGCTGCGCGACGGCGCGGTACAGCTCGCGGACGCAGGGGTGGAGTTCGACGACAACATGGACACCCTGCGCACCAACTACAACAAATTCGACGACAAGCTGGACGAGGCGCGTGACGGCGCGAACACCCTTGCGAACGCGGTCGATGGGCTGGTCGGATCGCTCCGCTCGGCCGCGGGCAGCGCCAACCTGGGCGCGCTGCGGCAGATGCTGGGCGCGTTACAGGAGGCTCAGGCCCAGCAGGACCACCTCACCGCGATGATTCAGGCGCTGCTCACCAGCGGCGACCCGGCGTTGATGGCGCAGGGGCAGGCCCTGATGCAGCAGATGGAGGCGATGAAAGAGGCGCTCACCTCGGACGACGCGTTTATCGATTACCTTTCCACCCTTCTGGCCCAGATGATCGTGGAGGTGCAGGGCGAACTGGCGCAGCTCCCCACCGGACAGCCGGAGGTGGTCGCCCCGGAACAGAGCAAAGAAGATGAAGCCTCGTCCGACAGCAAGGATGCACCGGAGCAGCCGGCCGAAACCGAGCCCCAGCCGGAGACGCAGGTTCAGACAGAGCCCGAGCAGCCAGCGGAGGCGGGCGGGGAACCCGCGGCGGAAGCCCCGGCCGATGACACGGCGTCCGCGCCGGAGGCCGAAGTCCGGGTGCTGGGCGCGTATACGGTTTCCCAGGAGGAGCAGCTCGCGGCCGTCAAGGCGATCATCGCGGAGAAACTCGGCGGCGAGCCCTACTGCTCGCAGCTTTCCATCATGCGCAACTCGATGCTCGCCGCGCAGGCCGCCCAGCAGCTACAGGCCGACAACGCGGAGCTGCTGCAAAAGCTCGCGCTCGACCCCGACCTCGGCCCGATCCTCAAGGCGCTACAGAGCGACGACCCCGCGGTGCGCGCGGCTGCACTGGAAAAGCTGGGCGCCATGCTCGACGAGCTGCAAAAGGGTGCGGACGACCTGGCGGACGGCATGAACCAGCTGTGCCATGCCTCCTACAAGATCAGGGACGCCATCTATGAGTTCAAGGACGCCACCGCCGAGCTGCGGGATAAGACCGCCGAGTTCAGCGAGGGCATGGAGGAATTCCAGATCGACGGCATCGACGAGCTGACCGATGACGTGACCGATCTCACCGACGACGTCAAGCAGGCGCTGCATATCAAGGATGCGATCTGCGAGGCCTCCAAGGGTTTTACCACCTACACCGGCGCGCCCGATGGGGCGGAGACCAGCGTGAAGTTCATTCTCAAAACCGACGAGATCAAGGCCCCCGAGATCGAAGAGGAGGAGACCACAATCGAGGAGGAAAAGACCAGCTTCTGGGAGAAGGTCAAGGGCCTGTTCCAGCGTTGATATCCGGCGAGCCGGGACCGGCGCCGCACTGTGCGGCGCCGGTCCTTTTTGCGTTGCCTGGGGCTGTTTACAAACCCGCCCACCTGTACTATACTGAAAGAAACGGGATCGAAAGGGGGCGCATTGCGCTGGCGGGAACGGTTTTGATCACAGGGGCTTCGAGCGGCATCGGGGCCGAGACGGCCCGGCGGTTTGCACGCGCGGGATGGAAGGTGGCGATCCACTACCGCACCGGCGAGCAGCGGGCGCTGACGCTCGCGCGGGAGCTGGGGGATTGCCCGGTGACCACTGTGCAGGCGGATGTCGGCGACCCGGTGCAGGTGCGCAGAATGGTCAGCTTGGTGGAGGCGCGCCTGGGCGGGATCGACGTGCTGGTGAACAACGCGGGCGTCGCCCAGCAGAAGCTGTTCACCGAGATCACCGGTGAGGACTGGGCGCGCATGTTTGCGGTGCATGTCGATGGGACCTTTTATTGTTCACAGGCGGTGGTCCGCGGCATGATCGACCGGCACGCGGGCAAGATCATCAACCTCTCCAGCATCTGGGGGATCACGGGGGGAAGCTGCGAGGTGCATTATTCGGCGGCCAAGGCGGCGATCATCGGCTTCACCAAGGCGCTCGCCAAGGAGCTGGGCCTCTCGGGCATCCAGGTCAACTGTGTTGCACCCGGGGTGATCGATACCGAGATGAACGCGGCGCTGCCGGAGGGCGCGCTGGAGCAGCTCCGCGAGGAGACGCCGCTGGGCCGGCTGGGAACCGCTGGCGAGGTGGCCGATCTGATTCTATTCCTGGCGTCAGGGCAGGCGGATTTTATCACCGGGCAGGTCATCAGCCCCAACGGGGGCTTTGTCATATAACGAAGCTATTGACAAAAACAGACGGAAAGGATGAGGACGGATGGATCAGTACACAAAAATGATCGTCAAAAAACGCATTGAAAAGACCATTGCGGCGCTGGAAAAGAACAATATGATGGGCATTTATGTCGAGCGCAGGGAGGACGCGCCCGCCAAGGTCGCGGAGCTGATTGAGGAGGGCGCGACAGTCGCATTCGGCGGCTCGATGACCCTGAACGAATGCGGCGTGATGGAGCACCTGCGCAGCGGGCGCTACCACCTGCTGGATCGAGACAACTGCCCGCCGGAGGAGAAGGATGCGGTGCAGCGCCAGGCATTTTCAGCCGACGTCTTTCTGTGCAGCAGCAACGCGATCACCGAAAACGGCGAGCTGTACAATGTGGACGGCATGGGCAACCGCACGGCGGCGCTCATCTTCGGCCCCAAGTCGGTGATTGTTGTGGCCGGTTACAATAAGCTGTGCAAGGATGTGGAAAAGGCTTCGGTGCGGGTCAAGTCGATCGCTGCGCCCGCCAACTGCGAGCGGCTGGACTGCCGCACCTACTGTAAGGAGAAGGGGGAGTGCGCCGCGTTCGCCTCGGGCAACCGCTACATGACCTCCGGCTGCGCGAGCGAGGGGCGCATTTGCAGCACCTATGTCGTCAGCGCTTACCAGAAGATCAAAAACCGCATCAAGGTCATCCTCGTGGGCGAGGAGCTGGGCTATTGACCGCATACACACTGATACGTTCCAGGCGCAAGACCCTCGCCATCCACATCACCGAGCGGGCCGAAGTGGAGGTCCGTGCCCCGCTGCGCCTTTCCCGGTCGGTCATCGACCGCTTTGTCGCGGAGAAGAACGGCTGGATCGAGCGCCACCGCGCGCAGATGGCGGCTCGCCTGGAGCAGCGCTGTGCGCCTGCCTTCGACCGTCTGCCCTATCTGGGCGCGGACTATCCGGTGGTGCGGACCGCCGGCTCCGCGCGGTTCGACGGCGAGGCATTTTACCTGCCCTGTGTGGACATAGCGGACACAGAGACCCTGCGCACGGCTGCTGTCGGGCTCTATCGCTCGCTGGCGCAGAAGGAGCTCCCCGGGCGGGTGGCGCGGTTTGCTCCGCTGGTCGGGGCGGTTCCGTCCGCGGTCAAGATCAGCGGGGCCGCGCGGCGCTGGGGTTCCTGCTCGGGTGCGGGTTCGCTTAACTTCACCTGGCGGCTGATGATGGCCGATCCCCTGGCGGTGGATTATGTGGTGGTGCATGAGCTGGCGCATCTGCGGGAGCACAACCATTCCCAGGCTTTTTGGCGGCTGGTCGAGGATATCCTGCCCGACTACCAAGCGCGGCGCGCTTCGCTGCAAAAGCTGGCCGAACGCCTGTGGAATGAGGGCTGGTAAATAGCGAAAAGGCAATGGGCCGGGGTGATGCATCCCGGTCCGATTTTATATCGGAATGGGAAATTGTAAAAACATGTAAATTTTTTAAAATATCATGCAATGAAAAGGGGGACGGAAAATAAGTGGTGCCGGCAAGCAAGCGATGATGGATTGGCGGGGAGGGAGAGATTACTGACAAAAATTTTTTGCTCAATGTTAAAAAATTATAAAAAGATGTGCGAAAATCCCAAAGACTTTTTTCTCCAAAAAGAGGATAATAAAGTTACCAAGGTATCTCTATACGAAATGGGAGGGAACAACAAATTGAAACAACGCAAATCAACCTTGAAAAAATGGATCAGCCTGACGCTCTGCGCAGCGATGCTGTGCAGTCCGCTGACCGCGATGGCCGAAGGGCCGAACGGCGGTTCCACACCGTCGCTCCTTCGGATTAAAACGGTTGCGGATGTCCGTGTGGAGCACGGCAGCACGCTGGAGCAGGTCCAGGCCGCCCTGCCCGCCACGGTCAACGTGGTGCTCAAGGGCGAAAACCCGACCCTGCCTGCGGAAGAGGTTCTCTTTGAGGATGACTTCAGCAGCGCGGCCACCAGTGCGGAGAAGTGGGACACCACCTACGACCCGGACAAGGTGGTCAACTTCACAGATGGCAAGCTTTCGGTTGGCAGAAGCACCAACCTCAAGCTGCTCGCAAATGTGAAAACCAGCACCGACTTTGTGGTCGAGGCCACCGTGACCGGCCCGGCTGACCCGACCAACAACTTCGGCATTATGTTCCGCAGCAGTGATGTGACAGACAAGAACGCCGACTCCTACAACGGCTACTATGTCGGCGTGGGCTACAGCGGCGAAAGCAAATCAAACGGCATGTGTATCGGCTATGCCGACGGCAGCTGGCATTACATCAATTCCCCCGTGTTCGACTACAAAGCCGGACAGCCCTACACCATCAAGGTGGTCGCCTATCAGGATACCATCACGGCTTTCCTGAATGGCGCCAAAATGTATCAGTTTAAGGACAGCAAGTTCTCGGGCGATCTCATCGGCCTGCGTTCCTATGCGCAGCCGTTTGAGGCTACCGCTTTCAAAGTGAGAAGCGTCACCAACGCGGACCTCGACGAATGCGGCATCGTGAACGAGCTGGAGGCTACGGCGGATGTCGCCGAGTGGACCTGCGCGGACTACGACGGCAACACCTCCAAGACCTATGCGTTCACCGGCACCTTGGCTGAGACGGCGGCGTTTACCAACGACGACAACCTCACCGTTTCCGCCAACGTGATCGTGAAAAAACCGATCGGCGGCGCCGATGACAACACCGCCCACGCGGTGGATTTCACCCAGGTGCATATTACCGATGATTTCTGGGCGCCCCGCCAGAAGCAGTTTATCTGCGAGGTCATCCCCATCGGCATTGCGAATGTCGAAAAAGGCACCGGCGGTATCCCCAACATCAAGAATGCGGCGCTCAAGAACCGCGGCGAATCCTATGGCGGATTCAGCGGCGCGTTCTATGTGGACTCCGATGTCCATAAAGTGCTCGAATCGATGTGCCTCGCCCTTCAGGTCGACGCCAAGGGCGACCAGGAGATCATGGACGGCCAGCAGTACATCAAAGAGAAGCTGGAAGAGTGGATCCCCTACTATGTGGACGCCCAGGAGGCGGACGGTTACTTCGATACATACTTCACCCTGCAGGGCGGCTCCACCCCCAAGTGGACCGACTTCAACCTGCACGAGCTGTACTGTGCGGGCCACTTCTACGAGGCGGCTGTGGCGCACTACCGCGCGACCGGCGACACCCGTCTGCTGGATGTCGCGGTGAAGAACGCCGACTATGTCGAGAGCCTGTTCGGCCCGGGCAAATGGAAACAGGTTCCCGGTCACCAGGAGATCGAGCTGGCGCTCATCAAGCTGGCCAACCTCTGCACTGAGATTGGCGAGCTGAACGGCGTCAACTACGGCGAGAAGGCGGACAAGTACATCGCTCTCTCCAAATTCTTCCTGGATACCCGCGGCGACTATGAGGGCCGCCACGGCACCAACCACAACAGCTCCTACGATCAGGATCACGCGCCTGTCACCGAGCAGACCAAAGCGGTTGGCCACGCGGTGCGCGCGCAGTATATGTACACCGGCATGGCAGACGTGGCGCTGCAGGAGGGCACCGACGAGTATAACGACGCGCTGCTCGCCCTGTGGGACGACGTAACCAACACCCAGCAGTATGTCACCGGCGGCATCGGTTCCAACCCCGGCAACGAGGGCTTTGGTACTTCCTATGACCTGCCCAACGACACCGCATACTGCGAGACCTGCGCGCAGGTTGCCAACGCGATGTGGAACCAGCGCATGAACCTCCTGTTCAGCGAGAGCAAATACGCGGATAAGATGGAGCTCACCCTTTACAACAGCATCATCTCCTGCGTCAATTACGACGGCGACAAGTTCTTCTACGGCAACCCGATGTCGAGCGGCGGCGGCAAGACCCGTTCCTCTTGGTTCGGTACCGCCTGTTGCCCGCCCAACCTGATGCGCACCGTGATGAACCTCGGCGGTTACATCTACACGCAGAAGGGCAACGAGGTCACCATGAACCTCTACATCGCCAACAATGCGACCCTGAATGTCGGCGGCAAGCCTGTGAAGCTTAACCTCGAATCCGATATGCCTTGGGAAGGCACTTCCAAGCTGACGGTCGGCGTGGATGAGGCGCAGCAGTTCTCCATCCGGTTCCGCGTGCCCGATTGGGCCACCGGTGAAAACACTGTGATGGTGGGCGGCGAGGCTGTTTCGGCCACCCCGGATGCGAACGGCTACGTCGTGATCGATCGCGTGTGGAACGACGGCGACACTGTGGAGCTCAACTTCCCAATGGAAGCTACCCGTGTTTACGCCGATGAGCGCGTGGAAGCCGACCGCGGCTTCACCGCAGTGAAACGCGGCCCGATCGTCTATGCGGCGGAAGGCGCGGATAACGACTTCAAATTCAACATGGCGACCCTGCCGACCGATTCCGAGTTCACCACCGAGTGGGTGGAGAACCTCGACGGCGAGCCGGATCCCTACGGAATCAAATCGGTTCTGAAGATCAAGGCACCTGGCAAACTGCAATCGCTCAGCGCTGATGGCTTCGATGAGATCACCTGGACCCTGATCCCGTATTATTCCTGGTGTAACCGTGAAAAGAATAATATGGTGGTTTACATCAAGGAGGAGCCGTGGGATCTCGACGAGGCAGCGCTTGAGCTGTTTGCGACCCCGACCGCGAGCTTTACCTCCCCCTATGACAGCGTGGGCAACCTCAACGACGGCAGCGACAACCGTTGGACCGCCTATAGCTACAAGGGCAGCACAAATCCGTGGGTACAGTACGACTTTGATGTGGATGTCACCCTGTGGGGCAGCAACATCAAGTGGTACGACGACGGCGGCGGCGTGCAGGTGCCCACCGGCCTGGATATCCAGTACTGGGACGGCACACAGTTCGTTTCGGTCAACAAGATCGGCGAATACGACACCTTCATCAAATCCCAGGAGAACATCTATCGCTTCCAGCCGGTCGTGACCAACAAGATCCGTCTGGTCATCACCCCGAAGGGCGCGCTTTCCTCCAGCGGCAGCGGTATGCCCGGCATCATGGAGTGGAAGCTGCTCGGCCAGATCGGCACCGTTGATATCGACCGTCCTGAGATCACCGCAGTGCGTTACGGCGATATGCCGTTTGGCACCGATTACGACAAGTTCAACGTGGCCACCTTTGCGCCGGCTACCTCCCAGAGCTTCCGCATGGTCACCACCAATCCCAAGAAGCCGGTCGGCCTGCGTGAGTTCCGCATCCTGACCACAGACGGCGAGTATGTGGAGCAAGAGGCGTCTCTGACCGCCTCCTACACCTGCGAGCAGTGGTCGACCATCACCGGCATCAACAACGGTAAATGGGATGATTCCTCCATTTACAATGGCACCGACGACGTGTGGTCCACCTATCCGGAGACCGGCGAAAACGGCGTGCACTGGGTGCAGTTCGACTTTGCTGAACCCAAGACTGTCGCTCAGGCCGAAGCGTTCTGGTACCGCGCGTGGGATGACGGCGTTACCAAGCCGGATTCCTGGACCTTCCAGTATCTCGACGAGAGCGGCGAGTGGAAGGATGTCGAGCGGTTTGAAGGCCAAATTGTGGACTTCGACAACAACATTACCGAGTACGACGTAGACCTCCCGGTCGGCGCGAACGTACCGTTTGTCGTCGCCGATTACGACGAGAACCTGGCAATCGTGGAAATCCAGCAGCCCACCGAGCTGCCGGGCGACGCGATCATCTCCATCAAGACCGTCTCCGGCACGGATGAGCGCCTGTACACCATCCACTTTGCGGAGAAGGAAGAGCCTGTGGTTCCCCTCGAGTCCCTGGCGGTTCCCACCGCGAGCTACACCTCCCCGTATGATAAAGTAGAGGGCCTCAACGACGGCGAAGCCGGTTATCAGCACCGCTGGTCGTCTTACCTCTACACGGGGACAGAGGAAATCTGGGTGCAGTATGACTTCGATCAGGATGTCACCCTGTGGGGCAGCAACATCAACTGGTATGCTGACGGCGGCGGCGTCAAGGTTCCCGCTGGCCTGGATATCCAGGTTTGGAACGGCACCGAGTTTGTGTCGGTCGGCGAGTACGACAATTTTGTGGCAAACTCCGACAACGTTTACAACTTCCCGGCAGTTACCACCCAGAAGATCCGTCTGGTGTTGACCTCGGCCGGCAGCAATGGCCAGGGCATGCCCGGTATCACAGAGTGGAAACTGATCGGTAAGCTGGGCAGCGAAGCGCCTGCGGATCCCACTGTCACCGGCATGACTTACGGCGACTATCCGTTTACCACTGTGTATGATAAGTTCAATCTGGCAACCTTTGCACCGGTCACCTCGACGCAGTTCCGTATGCTGGCCGATGGCGGCGAGAAGCCGGTCGGTCTGGAGGAATTCCGTGTCCTGACCGAAGATGGGAACAATATCGCGATCGATGCAACTCTGAGTGCGTCCTACACCTGCGAGCAGTATTCAACCATCGATGCGATCAACAACGGCGTGTGGGGCGAAACCACAACCACCGAGACTTGGTCCACCTGGCCCGAGGCGGGCGAGCAGTGGGTGCAGTTCGACTTTGCTGAGCCTCAGACTGTGGCTGCGGTGGAAGCGTACTGGTACCGCGCGTGGGACGACGGCGTGGTTGCGCCTGAGTCTTGGAAGCTCCAGTATTTTGCGGATGGCGAGTGGAAGGATGTCGAGCGGAGCACAGAGCAGCTCGCTGACTTCGACAAGAACGTCTATGAATATGAAGTGACCCTGCCGGCAGACGCGAAACTCCCGTGTGTGGAGGTTTCCACCGACGGTATGGTAGCCGCTATCGAAACAGAGCAGGTTTCCGAGCTCCCGGGCGATGCGATTGTTACTGTGAAAGCGGTTTCTGGCAACGAGAAGACCTACACCATCCACTTTGCGGTGGAGGGCGAGATTCCCTCCGATGTGGATAAGAGCATGCTGGAATCGCTGATCAAAGCGATCGACGGAGTGTTCGAGGAAGCGCGTTACACCGAGGAGAGCTGGGCGGCGTTCGATG
>NZ_JACRST010000010.1 GCF_014384885.1 Ligaoa zhengdingensis | reverse complement strand
CCGCCGCCAGAGAAGGCTGAAAAAGTACTATACTTTTGAGGCGGCCGAAGAGATCGCCGAAGAAACTGCACAGCAAGAAACAGAAGAATAGCCCTACAGGCAAAAGGGCCGCCGGTACATCACCGGCCGCCTGTTTTTTGTTGTGTCGCGGCCCGGCTGGGATTGCTTGTGCTTTGTGGCTACGGGCATAGCGCTCCATGCCTTAGCAAGTGCCGTCCCCGGCTTTCCTGTCGGCGTTGCCGACCCGGCGGCTTCGGCCACAGTGTATTGCGCACTGCCGTGCGCCTGCCTCGGCATCGCCCCGGGGGCATCCCTGGCGTTACGAGAGCGATTGCAGCTTCATATCGCCCGCACGCACCCAGCCGATGCGCCGCAGCACCCAGTCGAATCCCAGGGTGAGCAGCGCGGGCAGGATGAAATGCAGCAGCAGAATCTCGCCCATCAGCAGCGCCGGGGGCAGCTCGCCGCTCATCGCGGCAAAGGTGCCGAACTGGCCCACCAGGCCGCTGGTGCCCATGCCCGCTCCGGTGGCGGTGTTGGTCATTTTAAAAATACACGTAGAAACCGGGCCCAGCACTGCGCTCGCCAGGGTGGGCGCAATCCAGATTTGCGGGCGGCGCAGGATGTTGCCGAACTGGAGCATCGAGGTACCCACCCCCTGCGAAATCAGGCCGCCCCAGCGGTTGTCGCGGAAGCTGGCCACCGCAAAGCCCACCATCTGGGCGCAGCAGCCCACTGTGGCCGCGCCCGCCGCCAGGCCGCTTAAATCCAGCATGATGCACAGCGCCGCCGAGCTGATCGGCGCGGTCAGCGCCATGCCCACAATCACCGAAACCAAAATCCCCATCGGGAACGGCGTCATCTCGGTGGCGTGGTTGATTACGTTGCCCAGCCCCTGCATCAGCGACTGCACAAACGGCCCCGCAAGCTGGCCCGCAAAGCCGCCCGCAACAATCGTCACCAGCGGGGATACCACGATATCCACCTTGGTCTTGCCGCTCACCAGCCCGCCGATTTCAGCGCCGATCACGGCGGAGATGTAAGCGCCTACCGGGCCGCCCACCGAATAGCCGAACGCGCCTGTCACCACACACGAAAAAATCACCAGCGGCTTGGCCCCCAGCCCCCAGGCGATGGCCGCACCGATGGCCGAGCCCACCACCGGAGAGCTCGCGCCCACCACTTCGGCGAACGGCGCAAGGAACCCCAGATAGGGCAGCTTGCCGAGCTGCGACAGAATCAGCCCGATGATGAGGGATGAGAACAGGCCCAAGGCCATGGCGCTCATCGCGTCGATGAAATACCGCTGAAAGAACCGTCCAAGAAAGCTGGTCTGCTTTTTTTGCTGTTGCATGTGGTACATCCTCCCTTTTTACATCCCAGATTAAGACAATCCAAACAAAGATATTCTATCAAATTTGGGTGGATTTTACAAGGTTTGGAATATAAATCACACTTTTATTTCCTGTTGCAGCCGGATGGCCATGCACAATCGCCCCGCGCGCCACATAAGATGGCAGAGAGGTGATGACGATGTTTTCCGCGTTGATAACCCTGGCGTTGGGCGGCGCGCTTTACTTTGCGCTGCACGTCACCAACAGCGGCGCGTTTCCGCGCCCGCTCTCTGCGGCGGAGGAGCGCGACTGTCTCGAGCGCATCCGCAACGGGGATCAGGAGGCCAAAAACAAGCTGATCGAACACAACCTGCGCCTGGTGGCGCATATCATCAAGAAGTATTACTCCAGCTTTAAAGACCAGGACGACCTGATCTCGATCGGCACCATCGGGCTGATTAAAGCGGCCTCCACCTTCGATTATGAGAAGGGGGCCCGCTTCGCCACCTACGCCTCGCGCTGCATCGAAAACGAAGTGTTGATGTTTTTCCGCTCCAAGCGCAAGAGCGCGCAGGATGTGTACATATCCGACCCCATCGACACCGATAAGGAGGGAAACTCGCTCACCCTGATGGATATTGTCGCGGACGAGGACAATATCCTCGAAAACCTCGACCTCAAAATCCGCAGCGAAAAGCTGCACAGCTATATCGACGCGCTGCTGGATGAGCGCGAACGCACCATCGTGCTGCTGCGCTATGGGCTTTGCGGCCACCTGCCGCTCACCCAGCGCGAGGTGGCAAAAAAACTGGGCATCTCGCGGTCGTATGTATCGCGCATCGAAAAAAAAGCCCTGGCCACCCTCAAAAAGCAGTTCTTGCGCGAAGGGGCCTGACAGATAAATAGCAACGGGCGCGCCGCATGGTTTGCAGCGCGCCCGTTTTTCAGTTTGGCTTATTCTTCCATCTGGCGGCCCAGGAACATGGCCGCGGCCGCAATCAGTTTGATCTCGCTGTCCTCGGCCAGCGAGCCGGTGTCGCCCGCCAAAAACAGCACCGAGCCGCACACATCGCCCGCGGCGATGATGGGGGCCGCCACCAGCGCATAGCGGTCCACGCCCTCCACGGGCTGGAGCTTACCCTGGTCGCGCGACACCATCGCGAAGTTGCGGCGCTGCTCCATGATCTCCTCCAGCGCGGGAGAAACGCGCCGCTCGAGCAGCTCCTTTTTGGGGATGCCCGAGACCGAGATCACGTGGTCGCGGTCGCAGATCACGGCCGGGAACCCGCCGGCCTTGTGCAGCACATCCGCATACTGCCCCGCGAAGGATGACAGCTCGCCGATGGGGGAATACTTTTTAAAAATGACTTCACCGTCGTTGTCTGTATAAATTTCAAGCGGGTCGCCTTCGCGAATCCGCATGGTGCGCCTGATTTCTTTGGGAATTACGACACGGCCCAGGTCGTCGATTCTTCTCACAATTCCGGTGGCTTTCATAGGGTTTCCTCCTGTAAAAGATTTATGGGGAGGGCGGGGCGCCTGTCATTGCCCGGGTATTTGCTATGTAATGACAGGCCCGCCGCCGTTACATGTTCGCACATCAAAGTTGGGGATTGATGACGTTATTTCTATTATTTACAGGCCGGGAAACTTTATGCCGGATTTTTTGCCGTTTTGTTTTTTTGCCGTTGACATTTTCTGCAAAAAAAGCCCCGCGGCGTATCTCGCCGCGGGGCCGTTTGCTTGGGTTATGGTTATTTGTCGCCGTTTTTCTGTTCAAATTCCTGTACCAGCGGGTTTTCCGTGGCGATTTTGCGGGTGGAAGCGTCCTGGAACTTTTTCACCGCGGCCGCCGCCTTGGGCAGCGGCATCATGGTGCCCGCGCCGCCGATGCAGCCGCCCGGGCAGGCCATGCCCTCCATCAGGTAGCCGTTGCGCTTGCCCGCCTTGGCCAGCGTCAGCATCTTGGCGCAGTTCTTGAGGCCCTCGGCGCGGTCGATCTTCATCTCCACATCCGGGTACATCTCTTTGACGCAGGCCGAAATCGCGTCGGCCACGCCGCCCGCCACGCTGTAGCCGCGTCCGGCCGCTGTGGCGTCGTGCACGCCGCCGCGGCTTTCCAGGTCGCCGAACTCGATGCCCTTGGCAACGAACATGCCCATCAGCTCTTCAAAGGTGATGACGAAATCCACGTCGCTGCGCACCGTGCGGCGGGAAGCCTCCAGCTTCTTGGCCGCGCACGGGCCGATGAATACGATCTTGGCGTTGGGGTGCCGCTCCTTCACCATGCGCGCGGTCGCCACCATCGGGGTGAGCGCGTCCGAGACATAAGGCGCGATGGTGGGGAACTTGGTTTTCGCCATCACGCTCCACGCCGGGCAGCAGGAGGTGGCCAAAAACGGCTCCTCGCCGCTCACAACCTTTTCGACGTAGTGCTTCGCTTCCTCCACTGCGCCGATGTCCGCGCCCAGCGCCACCTCGACCACGCCCGCAAAGCCCAGCTCGCGCAGCGCCTCCCGCACCTGGTCCGGGGTGGCCAGCGGGCCGAACTGGCCCACAAACGCGGGCGCCACGCAGGCGATCACCTCGTCGCCCTCCTTGATCGCGTGCACCAGCTGGAAGATCTGGCTCTTATCCGCAATGGCGCCGAACGGGCAGTTCACCAGGCACATGCCGCAGGACACGCACTTGTCGTAGTTGATTTTGGCGCGGCCCAGCTCGTCCGATTCGATCGCGTCCACGCCGCAGGCGGCCGCACAGGGGCGGTCGTAGTGCACAATCGCCTCGTAAGGGCAGACCTCCTTGCAGCGGCCGCAGCGCACGCACTTGCTCTTATCGATGTGCGAACGCCCGTCCACCATCGAGATCGCCTTCACCGGGCAGGCCGAGACGCACGGATGCGCCAGGCACCCGCGGCAGTTGTCGGTGACCTTGTAGGAATTGGGCTCGCACTTGTTGCACGCAAACGGGATGACGTTGACCAGCGGCGGCTCATACACCTTTTTGGCGATGGCGCTCTCGCTCACCCCGCGCGAGATGGGCGCGGGGTTGTCCGCCGGGTAGAGCTCCAGGCCGATGGCGAGGCGCAGGCGCTCGCCCACGATGGCGCGCTCTTCAAACACGCTGCCGCGGTAGGTGGGCACCTCGCCCGGGATGATTTTATAAGGTATCTCCACAATGCGGGAGTAATCTCCGCCCTCGTAGGCCAGCCGAGCGACCTCGGCAAAGACCTGCCTGCGGATTTTGGTGACCGGTGTGTAAATTCCCCTCATGTTGATGCTCGTCCTTTCGCCGCTGTGGCTGATAATTTATACCATCTGGCGCTGCTCGCGCGAGACCAGGCCGATAACCCTGGCCATCACCGTTTCGCTGTTGGCGCGCTCCAGCACCTCGTTGTTGATGCGCACCATTGGCGACAGGTCGCCGTGCTTGGCGTCGCCCAGGCATTTGCACATTTTCACTTCAATTTGCGTGTCAAAACGCAGCTGCACCTTGAGCTTCTTCAGGCTCTCGATCGAATCGATGATATCCATCGCGCCTTTCATCACGCATTCGGTGCACACGCAGACCTCCACGATCAGCTTTTTCATGACAAAGCCGTCCCCTTTCAATATGATTCCAACCCGAGTTCGATAAAAATTTGACAATGCGCAGTATTACTTTCATTATAGTGAATGCGGCATTTCAAGTCAACCGAATCCCCGCCAAAATTCTGCAAAATCCGGTTGTGAACCGGCCCGCCGCGCGGTATACTAAGAAGAACCAAACCAAAAGAATGTGGTGATAGATTGTACGAAAACAAACAGGACCCCCAGCGCGCGCTGCTTGTGAGCGTGGACGCCGGGGAATTCGACGCCGAGACCTCCTTAGCCGAGCTGGAGGAGCTGGCCGGCACCGCCGGTGCCGAGGTGGTGGCCAAGGTCTGCCAGCGCAGGCCGGAATACGACACCGCCACCCTCATCGGGTCGGGCAGACTGGACGAGATCCGGCAGTTCGCCGAAAAAAACGAGGTGGACCTGCTCATCTTCGACCACGAGCTGACCGCCAGCCAAATCCGCAACATCTCCGACGCGACCGGCGTGGATGTGATCGACCGCACCATGCTCATCCTCGACATCTTCGCCCAGCGCGCCCGCACCAGCGAGGGCCGCGTACAGGTCGAGCTGGCGCAGCTGCGCTACCGCCTGCCCCGCCTGGGCGGGCAGGGGCACGCGCTCTCCCGGCTGGGCGGCGGCATCGGCACCCGCGGCCCGGGCGAAAGCAAGCTGGAAAGCGACCGGCGGCACATCCGCCGCCGCATCCAGGCGCTGGAGGAGCAGCTCGCCGAGCTGGAGCGCCGCCGCGTGCGCCAGCGGGCGCGCAGGCGCAAGGACGGCGTGCCCACCGTGGCCATTGTGGGGTACACCAACGTGGGCAAATCCACCCTGCTCAACGCCCTGACCGACGCGGGGGTGCTGGCCGAAGACAAATTGTTCGCCACCCTGGACCCCACCGCGCGCGCCCTCACCCTGCCCGACGGCCGCACGGTGATGCTGGTGGACACCGTGGGCCTGGTGCGCCGCCTGCCCCATCATCTGGTGGAGGCGTTTCACTCGACCCTGGAGGAGGCCGCCGAGGCCGACCTGCTGCTCAACGTCTGCGACGTATCCAGCGACGAGGTGCGCGAGCAGATCGATGTCACCGAGCGGCTGATGGCCGAGCTGGGGGCCGAAGCCACCCCGGTGGTGACGGTGCTGAACAAATGCGACCGGCTGGCCGGGTTTGAACCGATTGCCGCGCTGGGCGGCAACGTGCTGGTGAGCGCCAAAACCGGCTTCGGCCTGGACGCCCTGCTGCAAAAGGTGGCCGAGCGGCTGGAGGCCACCCAGGTGCGCATGAGGCTGGCGATCCCCTACGACCAGGGCGGGCTGCTCGCCGAAATCCGCGCGGGCGGCCGGATTTTTTCGGAGCAGTACACCGGCGAGGGCACCGAGATCGACGCGCTGGTGGACAAAAAAATACTGTCCAGGGTACAAGTCTACCAGGTCCCCTGAACAGAAAAGCCCCCGGCGCGCCCCGCGCCCATAAAAAACGCCAAAGCGGAGGCGGGCCGTCGGCTTTTCGGCCCCGGCTCCGCTAAAGACAGCAAAAGCCGGGCAGGATGTCGGCAACCATCCCGCCCGGCTTCTGTTTTGAGGACGCAAAAAGGGCGCTGCATGTTTTTTACTCATACAGCACCCCGAATGTTCGGAATCCACTCGTGCAACGCAGGCCGCCTGCAAAATACAGCGCGGCACATTCTCCCCGGCCTACCTCCCATCGCGGGCAAACCCGCGGGCAGCCCCTTGCTTTACAGGGCGAGAAAAATGTTGTATAATGTCGTTGCAAGGTGCGGCACTTAGCCGCGGTGTATGAGCCCCTACCTCATATGCAGGGCGCGGAAGCTGTCACTTCCGGGCCTGCCTTGCGCTTTTTGCGCCTCGAGTTTATTATAGGGCATCTTTGCCAAAAAAGCAAGAGATTTGTCGAATTTTGCGCGGTGGCCGCAGCCACCGCGCTTTTTTGTTGGAAAGCGGTTATGGAAACAGCCGGACGTCCAGCTTGCTGCGCTGCAACAGCGCCACCAGCAGCAGGCCCAGGCCGAAGCAGGCCAGCGCCTCGCCCGCGCCCACCAGCAGGGCGTTGGTGGTGAACACCGCGAAGCTCGCGGGGGAATCGGGGGTGAAGAACACGGTGATCTCCCAGCCGATGATGAGGGCGTTGCACACCACCGGCGGCAGGGCCGCCAGCACCGGCAGGCCGCGCAGCCGCACCCCGCGCAGCAGCCAGGTGAGCGCCGCGGCAATCAGGGTGGCCAGCGTGCCGAACAGCACGTCGGGCGGGAAGGTGAGCCCCAAACTCACGCCGATGAGGTTGGTGAGCAGGCAGCCCAGGGTGACGCCGGGGATCGCCCAGGGGGAGAAGACCGGCAGCAGGGTGAGCGCTTCGGAGATGCGGAACTGCACCGCGCCGAAGCCGATGGGCGCGACAGCCAGGCTGAGTACCGTGTACACAGCCGCGAGCATCGCGCTCACCGCCAGATGTCTGGCATTGAGCTTTTTCATGATTCAACTGTCCTTTCGTAGTGTGGTTTAAAGTCAGGAGCTTGCGACTGACTTCGGCGGCGCGCCGGCCGCCGGGAACGGGCGCAGGGATGCGCCTCGCCTATTGTAGCGCAGGGCCGGGCAAAATGCAAGCGCGGTTTGCCGCAACCGCCGCGGGTTTTTGTTGAATTGGCGGGGAAAACACGATATAATGATTTTATTGGAGTTTTGTCCCGGCCGCGCGCGGCCCACAGGAGGTTAGAATCGATGCAGGATTTGATGATTAGCGTGGTGGACGCCTGGGAGCAGCCGCCCATACAGAGCAACTTTATCGTGTTTAAAAGCGACCAGCCCGCCGTGCCCATGCAGGAGGGCGGAGACTATTTTCAGAAGTGCAAGCGCTATGCGCGCGAGCAGGGGGCCTATGTGGTCACCGGGCTGATGAACATCGCGGATTTTCTGTGCGTGTGCATGTTCGGGCCGAACGGCAAGCTGGCGGGCGCGCAGCGGGCGCTGTTCTACGAGCAGAACAACCGCGAGCTGTACAAAAAGTCTTCCAATCTGGCGGTGTTCCCCACCCCATACGGCAAGGTGTTCCTGTGCGTGGATGCGGATATCTACAGCCCTGAGGTGCAGCGCTACGCGCGCCTGGCGGGGGCGGAGGTGGTCGTCTGCGCCCAGTGGTTCCCGGCCGAACGCTACAACGAAGCGCGCATCTGGACCGGCGCCTGGGGCGCGGCCCAGACCAACAATTTCCTCGCCATCGCGGCAAACAACAACGGCGCGGCCATCTGCGCGCCCTATCTCACCAGCATAGACAACACCGGATACCTGAGCAAACCGGGTCAGACGGCCTCCACCATCTTCAACGTCAGCCGCCTGATGGAGATACACAGCGACTATTTCAGCTCGCAATTCAACCGGAAACTGTTCGCGGCCCACCGCGACCTGCTCTGAGGAGGCGCCCTATGAAACTTTCTTTTTCCAACCCGTTTGCACTCAAGGGCAGCGAGAAAAAGATCATCAAGGCGATCGACCGGCTGGCGATCGACCGCTCGGACAATCTATCGTTTCTCGACCCGGCGGCGGTGCGGGTGGCCGCGGCCCCCATCAAGCTGCGCCCCTACCGCAAGCTCGACGACTTTGTGGAGCATCTCAACGAAAAGATGGCCGCGGCTGTGGGCGGCGGCGCGCAGCTCGTCTGCTTTCCCGAGCTGATCGGCCTCGCGCCCATCACCTTGTCCCCCCACTATGCGCGCCTGCTGGCGGACTACCGCGCCTGCCCCGCCAAGGAGCGCGGCCAGCTGGTGAACGACGCGCTCTACGACCACTACGACTACCTCCAGGAGACCTACTTCACCAGCTTTTCCGAGCTGGCCTGCCAATACGGCGTGTATGTGCTGGCGGGCAGCCTCTACCTGTTCGAGGGGGATTGCCTCTACAACCGCGCCTATCTGTTCGACCCGGACGGCGACATCGTGGCCTACCAGGACAAGCTCAACCCCACCCGCGACGAGTTGGAGTTCGGCGTGGATGCGGGCGAGGCGCTCACGCTGATGCAGACGCGCATCGGCAACCTGTGCGTGGCCATCGGGCAGGATAACTGCTACTTTGAAATCTACCGCATCGCGCGCGGGCTGGGCGCCAAGCTGATGCTCGCGCCGGTGTGCAACCTCAACTTCGGGTGCCGCCTGCCCCACGCGGCGGACGTCTACCTGCGCGTGCAGGAGACCCCTCTCTACGCGGTGAAATCCGCCCTGACCGGCGACCTGATGCAGCGCCATTTCGGCGGCGTCAGCGGCGTCTATGCGCCCATCCCCACGGCCGCCGACAAGCAGGGCCTGCTCGCGGCCAGCGGCAACGAGGTGGAGCGCCCGCTCACCTGCCGGGTGAACCTCAACAAGCTGGACGCGGTGTTCGACCCGTTTTCCTGCGACGACAACCCCGAGTTCCTGTCCGCCTTTGCGGCGCGCCACTACGACGCCGCGGACGCCGCCCCCGCGGGCGGGGAGGACGAGCTGTGAGCCGCCGGGGGCTGCGCGGGCTCTGCCTGGCGGGCGCGCTGCTGGCGCTGGCCGCCTGTGGGGTCCGGGACAATTCGTCATCTTCCTCCTCAGTGCCGGAGCAGGACGCCATCCTGCCCGGCTTTTCTTCGTCCCAGGCCCCGGCCCCGTCTGAGCGGGACCCGGACGGGCCGCCCGACGAGTGGCTGGACGGCGGGGTGCTGTCCGCCGGGTACGGCCGCGCGTGGGAGTTGCTGCAAACCATGACCGACGAGGAGAAGGCGGGCCAGGTGCTGCTCGCCCGCTGCCCCGACCTGGACGCGGCCGGGGCGGTGGCCGCCTACCACCCGGGCGGGCTGGTGCTGTTCGGGCGGGATTTCAGCGGCCTCACCGCCGAAGAGGTAAAGGCCAACCTCGCCTCCTATCAGGCGGCGAGCTCCCTGCCGCTGCTGCTCGCCACCGACGAGGAGGGCGGCGAGGTGGTGCGGGTGAGCTCCAACCCCGCGCTCGCGTCCGAGCGCTTCCGGTCGATGCGCGCCCTCTACCGCGCGGGCGGCGCGGATCTGATCGAGCAGGACGCGCGCGCCAAGGCCGGGCTGCTGCTGTCGCTGGGGGTCAACCTCGACCTCGCGCCGGTGGCGGACGTCTCGACCGACCCGAACGACTACATCTACGGGCGCACGGTGGGCGAGGACGCTGCCACCACCGCCGACTGCGTGGCCGCCGCGGTGCGGGGCTTGCAGGGGGCCGGGGTGTCCTCGGCGCTCAAGCACTTCCCCGGCTACGGCGACAACCCCGACACCCACACCGGCTCCGCGCTCGACGAGCGCCCCTACGAGCAGTTCACCTCATCGGATTTCCTGCCGTTCGCGGCGGGCATCCGCGCCGGGGCGCGCTGCGTGCTGGTCTCCCACAACGTGGTGGCCTGCATCGACCCGGATTCCCCCGCGTCCCTCTCCCCGGCCGTGCACGAGGTGCTGCGCGGAGAGCTGGGCATCACCGGCGCAGTGCTCACCGACGACCTCACCATGGAGGCCGCGCGCGCCGCGGCGGGCGGCGAGGAGGCCGCCGTGCGGGCGCTTCAAGCGGGCAACGACCTGCTGATCGTCAGCGACCTGCCCGCGTCTTACGAACAGATCGCGGACGCGCTCGCATCCGGTGAGCTGGACGAGGCGGTGCTCGACCGCGCCGTGTTCCGGGTGCTGGCGCTCAAGTGCTGCCAGGGCCTGCTTTGAGAAAAAACACCTGTCCCCAATGCAAGGACATGTCTTGTGATAATTTAACAATAAAAAACTTTAAAGCGCTAAAATATTCTGCTTTTCTTTTGCGGCCCGCGGGGGTATAATAGTGGTATTCCACCGGTTGGGGCGCGAACCGCCCCCGGAACTGCCCGCGGGGGATTCCCCGCCACCGATCAAAGGAGTTGAATATCCATGGTAGTCATCCTCAAACCCCATCCCGATCAAAAAAAGGTCGATCAGCTCGCGGAATCGTTCCGCAGCCTCGGCTTCTCCATCCATTACAGCGAGGGCGAGCACACCATCATCATGGGCCTGGTGGGCGACACCTCGCGCGTGGACATCAACACCATCGCGGCCAACGAGATTGTGGACCGCGTGCAGCGCATCTCGCAGCCGTATAAGGCGGCCAACCGCCGTTTCCACCCGCAGGATACGGTCATCGACGTGGCCGGCCGCAAGATCGGCGGCGGCGCCTTCAGCGTGATCGCCGGGCCCTGCTCGGTGGAGAGCGAGGAGCAGATCATCTGTGTGGCTGAGGCGATCAAGGCGAGCGGCGCGCAGTTTTTGCGCGGCGGCGCGTTCAAGCCCCGCACTTCCCCCTACGCCTTCCAGGGGCTGGAGGCGGACGGCCTCAAGCTGCTGCTGGAGGCGAAAAAGGCCACCGGCCTGCCGATCGTCACCGAGATCATGAGCCAGACCCACATCGACCTGTTCGCGGACGTGGACGTGATCCAGGTGGGCGCGCGCAACATGCAGAACTTCCAGCTGCTCAAGGAGCTGGGCCACAGCAAAAAGCCGATCCTCTTAAAACGGGGCCTGGCCAACACCATCGAGGAGCTGCTGATGAGCGCGGAGTACATCATGGCGGGCGGCAACCCCAACGTGATCCTGTGCGAGCGCGGCATCCGCACCTTTGAAACCTCGATGCGCAACACCCCCGACCTCGCGGCCATCCCGATGATCAAGCACCAGAGCCACCTGCCCGTGGTGTTCGACCCCAGCCACGCCACTGGCATCCCCTGGATGGTGGAGCCGCTCACCAAGGCGGCGCTCGCCCTGGGCGCGGACGGCGTGATGATCGAGGTGCACAACAACCCGGGCGCCGCCCTGTGCGACGGCGCGCAGTCGCTCAACTTCGAGCAATTCGCGCAGGTGATGGACACCGTCAAGCAGCGCGCCCCGCAGGAGGGCAAGGCGCTGTGAGCCAACCTGCCGGTGCAGCTGCGGCCCGCGCTAAAACATAAAATTAAAAACCCCGCCTTCCGATTCGCCGGAGAGCGGGGTTTTTCAAATGATGCGGCAGCCCGGGGTGCAGGCTGCCGCAAAGGGGGAAAGTTACTTCAGAGCCTCGGAGGCGGCTACGGCGCAAGCCACAGTCGCGCCGACCATCGGGTTGTTGCCCATGCCGATGAGGCCCATCATCTCGACGTGCGCCGGCACCGAGGAGGAGCCCGCAAACTGCGCGTCGCCATGCATACGGCCCATCGAGTCGGTCAGGCCATAGGAAGCCGGACCAGCCGCCATGTTGTCGGGGTGCAGGGTGCGGCCGGTGCCGCCGCCCGAAGCCACCGAGAAATATTTGAAGTCGTTCTCGTAGCTCCATTTTTTATAGGTGCCCGCCACCAGGTGCTGGAAGCGGGTGGGGTTGGTGGAGTTGCCGGTGATGGACACGTCGACCTTCTCATGCTTCATGATGGCCACGCCCTCGAGCACGTCGTTCGCGCCGTAAACCTTGACCGCGGCCTTTTCGCCGTCGGAGAACGGAACCTCGCGGACGATTTCGAGCTCGCCGGTTTCAAACACATAGTTGGTCTCGACATAGGTGAAGCCGTTGATGCGGGAGATGATGTAAGCGGCGTCCTTGCCCAGGCCGTTGAGGATGACGCGCAGCGGGGTTTTGCGCGCCTTGTTGGCGGTTCTGGCGATGCCGATCGCGCCCTCGGCGGCCGCGAACGACTCATGGCCCGCCAGGAAGCAGAAGCACTTGGTCTCGTCGCGCAGCAGCATGGCGCCCAGGTTGCCGTGGCCCAGACCCACGTTTCTCTGCTCGGCCACCGAGCCGGGGATGCAGAACGCCTGCAGGCCCACGCCGATCGCCTCGGCGGCGTCCGCCGCGACGGCCTTGCCGGTCTTCAGGGCGATGGCGGTGCCCAGGGTGTAGGCCCACACGGCGTTTTCAAACGCGATGGGCTGCACGCCCTTGACGATTTTTTCCACGTCGATGCCTTTGGAGAGGCACAGGTCGCGCGCGGCTTCCAGGGATTCGATTCCATATTCCTTGAGACATGCCTCGATCTTCGGCATTCTTCTCTCTTTGCTTTCAAACTGTACCATGGTGTTCCCTCCTTCTAAGATTATTCTTCTCTCGGGTCGATGTACTTGGGCGCGTTCTCATAGCGGCCGTATGTACCAATGTTCTTCTCAAAGGCCTCCGCGGGCGCGACGCCGTGGCGGATATCCTCGAGCATCTTGCCGACGCGCACGAACTTGTAGCCGATGGCTTCGCCGTTATTATCCACAGCGACCGAAAGGATGTAGCCCTCGGCGAGCTGGAGGTAGCGCACGCCCTTCACGCCGGTGGAGAACACGGTGCCCACCTGCGAACACAGGCCCTTGCCGAGGTCCTCGAGGCCGGCGCCGATGGGCAGGCCGCCCTCAGAGAACGCGGTCTGGCTTCTGCCGTAAACGAGCTGTTTGAAGATTTCGCGCATGGCAACGTTGATGGCGTCGCACACGAGGTCGGTGTTGAGGGCCTCGAGCAGGGTTTTGCCGGGCAGGATCTCGCCCGCCATGGCGGCGGAATGGGTCATGCCGGAGCAGCCCAGCGTCTCAACGAGGGCCTCCTCGATGACGCCGTTTTTCACGTTCAGGGTCAGCTTGCAGGCGCCCTGCTGCGGCGCGCACCAGCCCACGCCGTGGGACAGACCGGAAATATCGGTGATCTGGTAGGCTTTAACCCACTTGCCCTCCTCGGGGATGGGAGCCGGGCCGTGCTTGGGGCCCTTGGTCAGGGGGCACATTCTCTCCACTTCATGAGAATAATTCATATTGGGAACTCCTTTCGGTTGATATTGGTAACCTCTATGCCGGTTGGCCGAGCATACGGCATATCCGCTTTTATTATACTAATTCGTGGGAACAAGTGCAAGTCCCGCGCTGTTAAAAAACTGTCAACCCTGCGGAATTTTCGCGCTTTTTGGAATATCGCGCCGCGCGCCGCGCCATAATTTTAATGTTCAGGATTTTTTAACACATCTTTATCATAAAAAAGTTTGACAGCCCGGCGCGGGGCTTGTACAATAATAATTGTATGCACTTTTGGGCATTACCCAAATTTTTCCGCGGCCCTTTTGGCTCAAACGGCCGTTGAGAGGAGACTTTCTGAAACATGGGCTTGTTCGATAAAATCTTTGGCTCCTACTCCAAGCGGGAGCTCAAAAACATCACCCCGATCATGAACCAGGTTCTCGCGCTCGAGGACAAATACAAGGCGATGAGCGACGAAGAGCTCAAGGCCATGACCCCCAAATTTAAGGAGCAGCTTGCGGCCGGCAAAACCCTGGACGACATCCTGCCCGACGCGTTCGCGGTGTGCCGCGAGGCCTCCGACCGCGTGCTGGGGATGCGCCCCTTCCCGGTGCAGGTCATCGGCGGCATTGTGCTGCATCAGGGCCGCATCGCCGAGATGAAAACCGGTGAAGGTAAAACCCTGGTGGCCACCCTGCCCTCCTATTTGAACGCGCTCACCGGCAAGGGCGTGCACATCGTCACGGTGAACGACTACCTGGCCAAGCGCGACAGCGAATGGATGGGCAAGCTGCACCGCTTTTTGGGGCTCACGGTGGGCCTCATCACCCACGACATCGAGCCGGATAACCGCAAGGCGGCCTATGCCTGCGACATCACCTACGGCACCAACAACGAGTTCGGTTTCGACTACCTGCGCGACAACATGGTGGTTTACAAAGAGCGCCAGGTGCAGCGCGGCCACAACTTCGCCATCGTGGACGAGGTGGACTCCATCCTGATCGACGAGGCGAGAACCCCGCTCATCATCTCCGGCCCGGGCGAGAAATCCACCGAGCTGTATGGCGTGGCCGACCGCTTCGCCAAGACCCTCAAGATGATTAAGGTGAAGGAGCTGGACGCCAAGGAGGACCACAGCGATGTGGACGGCGACTTCATCGTGGATGAAAAGGCCAAGACCGCCACGCTCACCCCGAGCGGCGTGAAAAAGGCCGAGCAGTTCTTCAACATCGAAAACCTCAACGACCCCGAGAACAGCACCATCCTGCACCACATCAACCAGGCGATCAAGGCCAACGGCATTATGCACCGCGATATCGACTACGTGGTAAAGGACGGCGAGGTCATCATCGTGGACGAGTTCACCGGCCGCCTGATGATCGGACGGCGCTACAACGAGGGCCTGCACCAAGCCATCGAGGCCAAAGAGGGGGTCAGCGTGCAGAAGGAATCGCAGACGCTGGCGACCATCACCTTCCAGAACTATTTCCGCATGTACAATAAGCTCTCCGGCATGACCGGTACGGCCATGACCGAGGAGGGCGAGTTCCGCGAGATCTACAAGCTGGACGTCATCGAGATACCCACCAACAAGCCGGTGGTGCGCCACGACTTCCCCGACGTGGTCTACAAGACCGAGAAGGGCAAGTTCAATGCGATCATCGACCAGATTGTGGAGTGCCACGAGAAGAACCAGCCGGTGCTGGTGGGCACCATCTCCATCGAAAAATCCGAGCTGCTGTCGTCCATGCTGGGCCGCCGCGGCATCAAGCACGAGGTGCTCAACGCCAAATACCACGAGAAGGAGGCGGAGATCGTCGCGCAGGCGGGCAAGCCGGGCGCGGTGACCATCGCCACCAACATGGCGGGCCGCGGTACCGATATCATGCTGGGCGGCAACGCCGAGTATATGGCCAAGGCCGAGATGCGCCGCATGGGGATGCCCGAGGAGCTGATCGGCGAGGCCACCAGCTACGGCGACACCGACAACGAGGAGATTCTGGAGGCGCGCAGGCTGTTCCAGGAGCTCAACGCCAAGCACAAGGCGGAGATCGCGCCCGAGGCGCAGAAGGCCAGGGACGCGGGCGGCCTGTTCATCATCGGCACCGAGCGGCATGAGTCCCGCCGCATCGACAACCAGCTCCGCGGCCGTTCCGGCCGTCAGGGCGACCCGGGCGACACCCGCTTCTTCATCTCGCTGGAGGACGACCTGATGCGCCTGTTCGGCGGCGAGCGCCTGCAAAACATGATGGACACCCTGGGCGTGGAAGAGGACATGCCGATTGAAAACAAGATGCTCACCAACTCGATTGAGAACGCGCAGGCCAAGGTGGAGGGCCGCAACTTCGGCATCCGCAAAAACGTGTTGCAGTTCGACGACGTGATGAACAAGCAGCGCGAGATCATCTACGGCCAGCGCGACAAGGTGCTCAACGGCGAGAACATCAAGGAATATATCCAGAAGATGATCTCGGATATGATCGACTCGGCCATGAGCCACTACCTGGGCAGCAGCGACATCCGCGAGGAATGGAACATCGACGGCCTGCGCTACCACTTCATGGGCTGGCTGCTCGAGGAGGGCGACCTCAAATACGACGCCAAGGGCCTGGAGAACATCTCCCGCGAGGAGATCCGCGACTTCATCCAGAAGAAGGCCAGCGAGCGCTACGCGGCGCGCGAGGCGCAGTTCGGCGACCAACTGATGCGCGAGCTCGAGCGCGTGATCCTGCTCAAGAATGTGGACCGCCACTGGATCAACCACATCGACGCGATGGACGACCTGCGCCAGGGCATCTACCTGCGCAGCTACGCGCAGAAGGACCCGGTGGTGGAATACCGCATCGAGGGCTTCGATATGTTCGACCAGATGATCGAATCGATCTGCGAGAGCACCGTGAAGATGCTGATGACCGTGCAGATCCGCACCCAGGAGGAACCCAAGCGCGAACAGGTGGCCAAGCCGACCTATGTGGGCGGCCAGACCGACGGCAGCGTGCAGAAGCAGCCGGTGCGCAAGACCGCCTCGCAAAAGGTGGGGCGCAACGACCCCTGCCCCTGCGGCAGCGGCCTCAAATACAAAAAATGTTGCGGGCGCGACGCTTAAAAGTAAAAAAGCGGGCCGGGACACGGATTGTGTCCCGGCCCTTTTTGTGGGCGCGGTGGCCGAAGCTGTGAAGCCGGGTGCGAACCCGCCGGGCAGCGACGGCAGTGCGAAAAAGCCCCGCAAAAAGCGCGCAAAAGCCGGGCAGGATGTCGCCAACCATCCCGCCCGGCTTCTGTTTTAAGGACGCAAAAAGGGCGCTGCATGTTTTTCACTCATACAGCACCCCGAATGTCCGCAATCCATTCGTGCAACGCAGACCGCCTGCAAAATACAGCGCGGCACATTCTCCCCGGGTCACTCTCCCTCCGCGGGCTTTGCCCGCGACCGGCCCCTGTCCCTTGCTTTACAGGGCGGGAAAAATGTTGTATAATGTCGTTGCAAGGCGCGGCATTATTGCCGCTGTGTATGAGGTATGAGCTCGTATGCAGGGCGCAGAGGGTGCGACCTCTGGGCCTGCCTTGCGCTTTTTGCGCCTTAAACTTATTATAGGCGGATATTGGTAAAAAAGCAAGAGTCTTGTCGAAAAATAAGGTAAAAAACTTCATGCGCACCGGTGCATGAAGTTTTTTTCATCTGGGCCGCGCCGCCAGGGCGGCAGACGGCCATTTTTTCCGGCGCAAGCACAGGAAAGGCCCCCGGCGCGCGCCGGGGGCCTCTGGTTTTTGCCGGGTCAGGGCAGCGGGGTCTCCTTCTGCTGCGGGGTCTGCGCGTTTTTATCCGAGAAAAAGTATTGGTCGAAAACGTCCTTGGCGATGGGCACGCCGGTGTAGCCCTGGCCGCCCTTTTCAATCACAACGGCCACCGCGACCTCGGGGTTTTCGGCGGGGGCAAACGCGATGTATACCGAGTTGATCTCGGTCTCGGTGACCTGCGGGGAGCCGGTCTTGGCCGCCACGGTCACGCCGTAGCCGTTAAACTTGCCCAGCGAGGTGCCGCTTGGGCCGGCCGCGGCCACCATGCCCTCTTTGACCACGTCGATCACGCCGTCGGCAAGCTGCATGTCGTAGGCCACCTCGGGCTCGACCTCCTCGATCACCTCGTCGAAGTTGTAGGACACCACGCTCTTCACCATGTGGGTGCGCATCCGCTTGCCGCCGTTTGCAATGGTGGCGCAGTAGGTGGCGATCTGGATCGGGGTGAATTTGTTGTCGCTCTGGCCGATAGCGGCCTGGATCACGTCGCCTGGGTACCACTCCTGGCCGATGCTCTTGCGGTACTCGGGGCCGGCGCGGCGGCCCTTCTGCTCGGGCAGCTCGATGCCGGTATACTCGCCCAGGCCGAAGCCCTTGGCGTATTCGTCAATCTTGTCGATGCCCAGCAGGCGGCCCTGCTCATAAAAATAGTAGTTGCAGGAGACGCGCAGCGCGTCCACCACATTGATCGGGCCGTTCACATACAGGCAAGACGGCGTGTAGGACGGCGCGAAGTACATATAGCGCCCGGTGCAGTTCACAATGGTGTCGCGGGTGGCAATGCCCTCGTTGAGCGCGCCGGTGGCGACGCAGGGCTTAAAGCAGGAACCGGGCGCGTAAGTGCCCTGCAAGGCCCGGTCGAAAAACGGCTGCTCGGGGTCGTTCAGGTTCTTCTCGTAGTCCTCTTTGTAGGTGGCGAGGTTGTAGCTGGGGTAGTTGGCGCTGGCCAGCACGTCGCCGGTGGGCACGTGGATCACCACGGCGGAGCCCACGGTGGCGTCCTTGCCGGCGTTCACGGTGGTGGTCTGGCGCATCAGCTTGATGTTGCGCTCCAGCGATTCCTGAACCACCCGCTGCATCTCCTTGTCGATGGTGAGCACCACCGTGTTGCCCGGGCGTGGGGCCTTGGTCTCCACCACATCCACCACCGCGTTGTTGCGGAAATAGATCTGGCGCTCGCCGCTCTCGCCGCGCAGCTCGCTTTCAAATGCCTTTTCGATGCCCTCCTTGCCCACCGTCTCGTTGGCGGCGTAGCCGCGTTCGGAGTATTCCTCCAGCTCGTCCGGGTAGATGGGGCCGATGCGCCCGATGATGTGGGGCGCGAGGTCGCCGCAGGCGTATTCACGAATCGAGCTCTCCTGCACGTCCACGCCGGGCAGGTCGTAGGAGTTCTCTTTGATTTTGGTGATGGTGTCGATGGAGATATCCTCGGCAAAGGTGTAGGGGGTTTCGTAGTTGAACCCGCGCTGCTCCATCTCGTAGCGCACGCCTGCAATCAGGCGCTGCTGCTCAAAGGTGTAATCGGCCAGACCGAAGCGCTCGTTCACCAGCCAATACCACACGTCCTCGGCGGTGGCCGCCTGGTTCACCCCGGCCGCCGTCTTGAGGCGGGAGATATCCCCGCTGCCGCCGGAAAAGGCGATCGGCTGGGCATCGGTCAGGGGCAGGTTGTCAATCCAGTCCTCGCCCGCGGCCTGCATAATTTCAATCAGGCGCAAAATCACTTCGTTTTCGCGCCCGCGCGTCAAAAACGCCTTGTCCAGCACCACGTTGAAGCCGGTGCGGTTGATGGCCATGGGCCGGCCGTAGCGGTCCACAATCTCGCCGCGGGCCGCCGTGACCACCTGCTTGCGGCTGGTGCTCTTGTTGGCCAGCTCGTCGTAATGCGCCTTTTCCACAATCTGCATTTTGATGAGGCGCAGCCCGAACAGCACGCACACCAGCGAAAACAGCGCGGCCAGCAGGGTGACGCGCATACGGGACAGGGGTATTTTCATCGAAAGGCGCACCTCCCTTTAGGTTTTCAGCTTGCGGTTGAAGTAACCGCTGATCGATCGGATCAGGTAAAACAGCGGGATCACCGCCAAGGTGGAATAAAGCACCGTGGGCAGCGTCTGGTACCAGAAGATCCGATGCCCGTTTTCAAAGCCCCAAATCTGGAAATAGAAGAAATATTCGAGCACCCCGCGCAGCAACAGCACCGCGAGGCCCAGCATCAGCGCGTTGGTGAGCTTGAGCTGGGTGTAGTAGATGGTGAGCAGGCCCACCGCGGCGCAGCAGGCCATCACGATGATGCCGTTGAACCCGAAGATGGTGAAACTCGCGAGGTCGCACAGCAGGCCGGCCAGCGCGCCCATGACGCCGCCGGTGAGCTCCCCCTCGAACATCGCCATGCACACCGCGGCGGGCACCACCAGGATGGGCTTGACGCCGAGGATGGAGAACAGGCGCGGCGTGGTTTGCAGCACATACAGCAGGATGAGCAGCGCCACCAGGGTGAAATATTTGACGAAGTAGAGGTGTTTTTTCTGGGTCATGGCGCGTCACTCCCGGCCGGTTGGCCCTCGCCGGCGTCCGGTTCGGCCGCCAGGGATGAAGAGGAAGCGTCGCCGGCCTCGCTGAGCGGCTGCTGGCCGTCGGGCTCCTCCGCCTGGGACGAGGACGCGTCCGCTTCGGGGGCGGAAGATTGCGCGGGCCGGACCGGCTCGGTGGAGGAGGAGCCCTGGCCCGCAAACGAGCGGATCACCAGCACGTCCTTGACGTTGCGGATGTCGGCGGTGGGCTGCACCACGGCGTACAGCGAGTTGCCGTGGCTCTCGGTGCCCACCTCGACGATCTTGCCGATCGTCTGGTCCTTGGGGTAGTTGCCGCTCACGCCTGAGGTCACCACCAGGTCGCCCACCGCGGCCGCGCTCTCGCGGGGCAGCAGGTACATCTTGCACAGGCCCCTTTCGGCCAGCTCGGTGGTACCGGTGACCAGCGCGGTGTCGCGGGTGCGGGTATCATACACGCCGATGTTGTTGTACGGGTCGAGGATGGTGGATACCTTGGCATATGTAAGCCCAACCTCATAGATGACGCCCACCAGGCCGTCCGAGGTGATGACGCAGTCGTGCACGTCCACGTCGTCCAGGGTGCCCCGGTCGATGGTGAAGGAGTAAAAGCGGTCGGACGCGTCGCGGCCTATCACCGAAGCGGGTTCAAACACCAGGTCGGGGTTGCGCTCCTTGATCTCCAAAAATCCTTTGTACACCTCGTTTTCGTGCTTCACCTGGTCGTAATCCTTCTGGCGTTCGATGAGCTGCTGGTTTTCCTCCCGCAGCTTCTCGTTTTCCGCCTTGATCTGCTTTGCTTCGACAAAGGTGGAAAAGAAGTCGTCCACCTTGTCCGAGATGCCCGCCGACACCTGTTGCAGCGGCGTGGTGATCGCCCCCAACAGGCTGGAGGCCACGGTGCCGAAGCCGCCGGTCCAGGCCGCGCGCAGCATAAAGGCGCACAGCACCACCGCGAGGCAGAGCAATATTTTAAAGCGGACCGATGAGAAAAATTCTTTCAAGCGCCTGATTCCTCCTTACACGGTGGCTTTCTTGGTTCCATGTTGAAGCGGCAAGCCTTCCCGGCCGTTGGCCGGTGGCTCGGGCACAGCGCCCGGCGCAACGTGAGCGCCTTCCCCGGGCTTTCCCCCGGCCGTTGGCCGGGCTGCGAAAAAATGCGGGCGCACCGGACAAGCCGCCTTATCGCACGGCCTCCGCGCTGCCCGCAGTTCTCACTCTATCCTATGCCGCCCGCCGCCGGTTAATAACGGCGGTCGTCCTCCGAAAGCACCTCGCCCAGCTTCGCCAGATCCTCCAGCACGCGGCCGGTTCCCTCGGCCACGCAATCCAGCGGGTTGTCGGCGATGTAAACCGGCATACCGGTCTCCTCCGCCACCAGCTTATCCAGGTTTTTCAGCAGCGCGCCGCCGCCGGTGAGGGTGATGCCGTGGTCGATGATATCGGCCGACAGCTCGGGCGGGGTGCGCTCCAGCGTCACCTTGATCGCATCCAGCACGGACGACAGCGGGTCCTCCAGCGCCTCGCGGATCTCGGCGGGGGTGATGAAGATGTTCTTGGGCAGGCCGTCCACCAGGTTGCGGCCCTTGATCTCCATCGGCTGCTCATCCTCGTAGGGGTAGGCGGAGCCGATGTTGATTTTGATATCCTCAGCGGTGCGTTCACCGATGAGCAGGTTGTACTTCTTTTTGACATACTGGATGATCGACACGTCGAACTCGTCGCCGCCCACGCGCACCGAACGCGCGGCCACAATGCCGCCCAGCGAGATCACCGCGACCTCGCTGGTGCCGCCGCCGATATCCACCACCATGCTGCCGGTCGCCTCGGCCACCGGCAGGCCCGCGCCGATCGCGGCAGCCATCGGCTCCTCGATGATCGACACCTGCTTGGCGCCCGCGGCGAGGGTGGCCTCTTTCACCGCGCGGCGCTCCACCTCGGTGACGCCCGACGGAATGCAGATGACCACGCGCGGCCGCGCGAACGACGAGCCGTTGAACGCCTTCTTGATGAAGTGCTGCAACATGCTCGAGGTGATGTCAAAATCCGCGATGACGCCGTCCTTGAGCGGACGCAGCGCCACAATCGAACCGGGGGTGCGGCCGATCACGTCCTTGGCCTCCTGGCCGACATAACGCGCCTTATCGGTGCGGGTATCCACCGCAACCACCGACGGCTCCCGCATGATGATGCCCTTGCCTTTCATAAAAATCAGGGTGTTGGCGGTACCCAGATCAATCCCGATATCCTTGGTGAACGAAAACATATGGCTTCCCCTTTCGCGGCCCCAAACGCCGCTTCGTCGTTGTGTTCTATCGTAAAAAAGTGCGGATATCCCGAGCTTTTTCATTATCCCTGATATTATACCCCCAAACGGGCGGTTTCACAAGTTTTTGCAGCGGTTTAATTTGTAAACAAATGCTAAATTTTGCCGCCATTATCGGCTTTCGTCCAACAGCAGGCCGAGCTCGCGGCGCAGGCGCGCCACCGGCAGGCCCATCACGTTGAAAAAGTCCCCGTCGATGCGCTCCACCAGGATGCACCCCGGCCCCTGGATGCCGTAGGAACCCGCCTTATCCAGCGGGTCGCCGGTCGCGACATAATCTTCAATCTCCCGCTCGCTCAGCGGGTAGAACCACACGCGGGTGCACTGGGTAAACGAGCGCTCGCGCGCCCCCAGCCGCAGCGACACCCCGGTATACACCCGGTGCTCCCGCCCGGAAAGACGCCGCAGCATGAGCGCCGCCTCGGCCGCATCGCGCGGCTTGCCCAGCACCTCGCCGTCGATCTCCACGATGGTGTCCGCGCCGATCACCAGGCTGCCGGGGTGCTGCGTCGCCACATGCGCCGTCTTGCGCCGCGCGGTGAGTTCGCCCACCGTCTCGGCCGGGGCGCCCTCGGGCACGCTCTCGTCGATATCCGCCGGGATCACCGCATAGTCCGGGTAAAGCAGCGCCAGCAGCTCCCGCCGGCGCGGCGAGGCGGACGCCAGAATGATATCCATATCGCAGTCTCCTGTTCCATCAGATTGTTTCGCCACCGCCGAATCCCTTTGCGGCATCGCCTCCAGGCGCATGCCCGGCGGGGTTGCACCTAGCTGTGCAGCTACGGGCAGAGTGTATTGCGCACTTCCGTGCGCCCGCCTCAGCATTGCCCCCAGGGGCATCCCTGGCCGAATTTTTCCGCCCACATTCGCCAAAAACCCTTGCTTTTTTTCCAGTTATAACCTATAATAAGAGCAAGGCGCAAAAAGAAATCGCAAAGCAGACCCAGAGGCAGCAACCCTCTGAGTCCTGCATGGGGAGAGCTAACCTCCGCATACAACGGTTTACACCGCACCTTGCCTCATGATTATACCCGATTTCTACATCGAAGTAAAGTCAGCAGCCACGGGTTGCGGCGAAAATCGTGTATGTCAGGCTGGTTTGCGTGCGTACTCTGGAGCTTTCCGGGGCCGCTGTATGGGAGTAATCCTGTACGGCGGCTCTTTTTGCGTCCTTGCGGTAGGCCGCGGGGCGGGGAATCGCCATTCCTCCCCTGCCCCGCGCGCTCAACCGTTGGGATAGCGGATAAACGGGCCTCCGGGCCTTGATAGAAAAGGACGGGATCATAGATGAAATACCACCTTAGAAAAGTAGACGAGCTGGGGCGGGTCGTGCTGCCCCTCGAACTGCGAATGGAATTGAACCTCCAGGCCGGCGACTGCGTCACCATGCGGTGCGAAAACGGCCGCATCTGGCTGGAAAAGAACAGGGCGACCTGCTGGCTGTGCGGGTCCCCGGAAAATCTGGTCGAGCTGGAAAACGGCGCGTCTGTATGCATGAGCTGTGCGGAAAAGATTTTGCAGCAGGCCGCGCAGACGGATGAACAAAAATAACGCGAAACGAAGCGGGTCGCCGGTTGATGCCGACGGCCCGCTTTTTTCGTCTTCTCCGGTGGGAGTGTTTTTGCCTTGTGGCTTCGGGCACAGCGTTTTGCGCACTATAGCGCGACTGGCCCGGCTTGGGCCTGGGCGCTTTAGTTTGCACCCGGCCTTGCAGCTACGGGCACTGCACCCCACGCCTTAATAAGCACTTTCCTCGGCATTGCCCCCAGGGGCATCCCTGGGCGGGGTTTCGGCCCCGCACGACGACTCGCTTTTGGTACACGCCAAAAGCGAGCAAAAACGTGTCAAAGGGGACGCCCCTTTGAAAACCCCGTTGTGCGCCCGGGCCGGCAGCGCCGGCAGGCAATCCGGGTTGGCACTTGCGTTGTGCAAGGTGCAACCCGCGCACAGGGCCAGCGGCTTCGGGTAGGGTGCCCTGCAATTTGTACGGTGCTATCCCCGGTAACGCCGCCGGGTGCATACCCGGCGCTTCGCTCCCACGAACCATTGCCCCTTACGGGGTGCCCTCGGGCGACACCCGCAAGGCGCGCAGGTAGCGCACCGCTTGATTTTTGGCTCCGGCCGGGCAAGCGCCCGGTTAGCGCAGGTTCCAGATGTTCTGGGCGTACTCGTGAATGGCGCGGTCCGCGCAAAAATAACCCGATTCCGCAATGTTGCGCAGCGACATCTGCTGCCACTTCACCTGATCCGCATAGGTGGCCATCGCCTTGCGCTGGGTGGCCGCGTAGGAATCAAAATCGCGCAGCACCATGTACGGGTCGCTGTTCACCAGCGATTGGTAGATATCCGGGAACGCGTTGCCGCCGATCCCCTTGTTGATCGCGTCCAGCGCCGCCTTGATCGTCCTGTTGCCGTTGTAGATCGCGCGCGGGCTGTAATGCCCCTTGAGCGATTCCACCTCCTCGGCCCGCATACCGAAGATGAACATGTTCTCCTCGCCCACATGCTCCGCGATCTCCACGTTCGCGCCGTCATAGGTGCCGATGGTGAGCGCGCCGCCCAGCATCAGCTTCATGTTGCCGGTGCCCGACGCCTCGGTGCCCGCCAGCGAAATCTGCTCGGAAAGCTCGGCCGCGGGCATCAGCAGCTCGGAAAGCGTCACACGGTAATCCTCCAGATACACAATGCGCAGCTTTTCGCGCACCGCGGGGTCCTTCTCAATCACGTCGCGCAGGGTGCAGATCAGCTTGATGATCTGCTTGGCGAGGAAGTAGCCGGGCGCTGCCTTGGCGCCGAAGATGAAGGTGTGCGGGGTGAACTCGGCGTTGGGGTTGGCCTTGAGCCATTGGTAGAGCGACAGGATGTGCAGCGCGTTGAGGTGCTGCCGCTTGTATTCGTGCAGGCGCTTCACCTGCGCGTCAAAGATCGAGTGCGGGTCGATCGATACGCCGGTGGTCTTTTTGATGTAATCTGCAAACGCCTCCTTGTTTTGCAGCTTGATCTCCTCCAGCCGCCCCAGCACGCGCTTGTCGTCCGCATATTTGTTGAATTTGGTAAGCTCGCTCATGTCGCGCAGCCATCCATTGCCGATTGTGTCGCGCAATAGCTGGGTGAGCCCCTCGTTGCTCTGGTACAGCCAGCGGCGGGATGCGATGCCGTTGGTCACGTTGGTGAACTTTTGCGGCATGATCTCGTAAAAGCTGCGGAACACATCCCTTTTGATGATCTCCGAATGCAGCTTGGATACGCCGTTCACGCTGTGGCAGGCCATCACGCACAGGTTCGCCATGCGGATGGTGCGCCCGGAGATGATCGCCATCTCCTCCACCCGGCCGCAGTCGAGGTGATAGGTGTTGTACAGGTCGTAGACAAAACGGTTGTTGATCTCGCGGATGATCTGATAGATGCGCGGCAGCAGAGACGCGAACAGGTCCTCGTTCCACTTCTCCAGCGCCTCGCTCATCACCGTGTGGTTGGTGTATGCAAACACGCGGGTCACGGTGTTCCACGCCACATCCCAGTTGTAGCCGCAGTCGTCCAGCAGAATGCGCATCAGCTCCGGGATCGCGAGCGTGGGATGGGTGTCGTTGATGTGGATCGCAACCTTATCCGCAAAGTTGTCCAGCGTGCCGTAGGTGGCCATGTGGCGGTTGACGATGTCGCCCACCGACGCCGCCACCAGAAAATACTGCTGGCGCAGCCGCAGAGCCTTGCCTTCGTTGTGGTTGTCGTTGGGGTACAAAATTTTGCTGATCGCCTCGGCCATCGAGTTGGCCCCCAGGGCGTTCACGTAGTCGCCGCGGTTGAAGCTCTCCATATCAAACCCCGCGGACGTGGCCTTCCACAGCCGCAGGCGGGATACCCCCTTGCTGTTGTACCCGCTCACGAACATGTCGTAGGGCACCGCGCGCACGGTGGTGTAGTTTTTATAATTCACATGGTGGTAGTTGTTATCCCAAAACTCCTCCACCTCGCCGCCGAAGTGGACGTCCACCGACCGCTCCGGCCGGGGCGCCAGCCACACCTCGCCGCCCGGCAGCCAGCAGTCGGGCAGCTCGGTCTGCCAGCCGTCCACAATCTTCTGCTTGAAGATACCGTATTCATAACAGATCGAATACCCCATCGCCGGGTAATCCTGCGTGGCCAAAGCGTCCATAAAGCAGGCGCCCAGGCGGCCCAATCCGCCGTTGCCCAGCCCCGCGTCCGGCTCGTAGTCGTAAAGCGCCTCCAGCTTCACCCCGTAATCCGCCAGCACATCGCGCACTTCGTTTACAATTTCCAGGTTGTACAGGCTGTTTTTCAGGCTGCGCCCCATCAGGAACTCCATGCACAGGTAGTACACCTGCTTGCGCCCGTGGGAGTTGGTATCCACCTGGAACCGGCGGTTTTTCTCCCGCAGCAGCTCCACAACCACCATCGAAAGCGCCTTATAATACAGCGCGTCCGAGGCTGTCTCCGGCCGGGTACCCAGCTCGTTGACCAATTTGTCCTCCAGCCACGCCTTCAGCTCCTTCTTCGATACCAGATTGTAGTTCATATTCGATCGCTCTTTTCTCCGCGCCAGAGTATACAGGCTGCGCAATTCCGCCGCGCGGCAACGGGTCGCGCCGGGCCGTCTCGCCGGCCCCAATCCATGAGTGGAACACACCTAGATAAGATTATATACAAGAACAGACCAAAATACAATGCATTTTAGCCGCATCTCGGCAAAGATTCGGCGCATATCCCGTGTAAAATTTTCTAGGGGCCCGCCCTTCCGTAATCTGGTGAAATCGATTATAATAAGAGGAGATTCCACCGGCCGCGCGCCCTTGCCGCGCTCCGGCCGCATTACAGGGAGGCTTTTAAGGTTATGGATACCATCAACAGGGTCAGGATCGAGGTCAACGGCGCCCGGTTTGTGATAAGCAGCCAAAAGGACGAAAAATATATCAAGGAGCTGGGCGCGCAGATCAACAGCGACGTCAAGGAGCTGATGGACAGCGGGCGCAACATCACCTTCAACGAGGCGCTCACCCTCTCCGCGCTCAATTACCTGGACGCATACAAGGAATCCGAGCGCAACGCCGACCACCTGCGCGGCCAGATCAACGCCTATCTGGAGGACGCGGGCCGCGCCCGCATCGAGGCGGATGAGGCCAAACGCGAGATCGCGCGCCTGCGCCGCGAGCTGGAGCTCGCCCGGCGCGCCCAGGGCGGCCCCATGGGGGAGAAATCCCATGAGTAACCCCGCGCCGGAGGTGCTCGCACCCGCAGGCGGCATGGAACAGCTGGTGGCCGCGGCGGCCTGCGGGGCCGACGCGGTCTATTTTGGCGCGTCCACGCTCAACGCGCGCCGTGGCGCCTCCAACTTTGAGGGGGACAAGCTGCGCGAGGCGGTGGAGTACTGCCACCTGCGCGGGGTCAAGGTGAACCTCACCCTCAACACTGTGGTGCTCGAGCGCGAGCTGTCCGAGGCGCTGGAGCTTGTGAAAACCGCCTGCGCCCTCGGCATCGACGCCCTCATCGTGCAGGACCTGGGCCTCGCCTCCCTCATCCGCGAGACCGCCCCCGACATGCCGCTGCACGCCTCCACCCAGATGGCCATCCACAACCTGGCGGGCGCAAAACAGCTCGAACAGCTCGGCTTTTCGCGCGCGGTGCTCGCCCGCGAGATGAGCCGCGCCGAGATCGCCGAGGTGGTGCGCGGCACCTCGCTGGAGACCGAAGTGTTCGTCCACGGCGCACTGTGCATGTGCGTCTCCGGCCAGTGCTATCTGAGCTCGATGATCGGCGCGCGCAGCGGCAACCGCGGCCTGTGCGCCCAGCCCTGCCGCCTGCCGTTTTACAGCCGCGAAAGGGACGCCTGCGGCCTCTCGCTCAAGGACCTCTCGCTGGTGCAGCAGCTGGGCGAGCTGCGCGACCTCGGCGTGACCTCCCTCAAAATTGAGGGGCGCATGAAGCGCCCCGAATACGTCGCGGCCGCTGTAACCGCCTGCCGGGCCGCTTTGGAGGGCCGTCCAACCGACCTTAATCAATTGCAATCCGTATTTTCTCGCTCCGGTTTTACCCGGGGTTATTACAACAGCGCCCTCGGGCCGGAGATGTTCGGTACCCGCCGCAAGGAGGATGTGGTCTCGGCCGAGGGGGTGTTGCGCGACCTCGCGCGCCTCTACCAAAAGGAGAGCCCGCGCGTGGCCCTCACCGGCCGCTTTGTGATGCAGGCGGGCCAACCGGTGCGCCTGGAGGTTGCCGACCGGGACGGCAACCTCGTGGAGGAGACGGGGGACTGTCCGCAACCCGCGGTCAACAAGCCCACCACGCCCGAGCTGATCGAGCAGAGCCTCGGCAAGCTGGGCGGCACCCCCTACCGCTGGGAGTCGCTCGCCGTCGAGCTGGACGCGGGGGAACCGCTCGCGCTGCCGGTGTCGCGCCTCAACGCGCTGCGCCGGTCGGCGCTCGAGCGCCTGTCCGCCCTGCGGGCGGCGGCAAAACCCGTCGGGTTTTGCCCACCGGCGCACGACCTCGCGGCGGTTCCCAAGCTGCTCATCTACAAGCGCCCCACCCTGCGCGCGCGCTTTGCCCGGGCCGATCAGGTCCCGCCCGGGGCCGCACAGGCGCTGGAACAGGTCATCCTGCCGGTGGCCGAGGCCGCCAAAGTGGACGACCCGGCCCTGCTGGCAAAGCTCGTGGGCGAGCTGCCGCGCATCGACTTTGACATCTACCGCGGCCTGGACGCTCCCCTCGCCCGCCTCAAGGAGCGCGGCGTCATCCGCCTGCTCGCGGGCAACCTGGGCGCGGTGTACGAGGCCAAACGGCGCGGCTTCCAGGCGGCGGGCGACTGGGGGCTCAACGTGGTCAACAGCTATGCGCTGCGCGCCTGCGCCGCGCTCGGCTGCGAGGACGTGACCCTCTCGTTCGAGCTCTCGCTCGCTGAGGCCAAGCGGCTGGGGGACTTCGCACCCCACGGCATCGTCGCCTATGGCTGCCTGCCGCTGATGATCGTGCGCAACTGCCCGGCCCGACGGGAGACCGGCTGCAAGGGCTGCCCCGGTTGGACCGAGATGCGCGACCGGCTGGGCAACCGCTTCCCGGTGGGGTGCGGCGGCTCGCACAAGCTCGCGGAGGTGCTCAACTGCAAGCCGGTCTACCTGGCCGACCGCCTGCCCGAGCTGGACGGGCTCGACTTTCTCACCCTGTATTTCACCACCGAATCCCCCGCGGAATGCGCGCGGGTCATCGAGGAATACCGGCGGGGCGGCAAGCGCCAGGAGATCACACGCGGGCTGTATTATCGTAATATTTTGTAATAATACTACGATAAGTAAATTAAAGCAGCGCAATTTTTGTATAATCAGCTTTTATTAATACTTGGAGTTGAATTTATGGACGTTATGATCATCGGCATCGCGGGGGGAACGGGCAGCGGCAAGACCACCCTGACTGAGCGGCTGAAGGAGCGGTTCGGCGGGGATGTGAGCGTGATCTACCACGACAACTACTACAAGCGCCACGACGAGCTGCCCTATGAGGAGCGCTGCAAGCTCAATTATGACCATCCCGACGCATTCGACACCGACCTGATGATCGAGCACATCGACCGCCTGCGCGCAGGGCAAAGCGTGCGCTGCCCGGTGTACGACTACACGGTGCACAACCGGTCGGACCGCGCGGTGGAGATTCATCCGGCCAAGGTGGTGATTGTGGAGGGCATTCTGATCTTTGAGAACGCGCGGCTGCGCGAGCGGATGGACATCAAAATTTTTGTGGACACCGATGCGGACGTGCGCATCCTGCGGCGGATTCTGCGGGACGTGAAGGAGCGCGGCAGGAGCCTCGATTCGGTGGTGGACCAATATCTCACGACAGTGAAACCCATGCACGAGCAGTTTGTGGAGCCCAGCAAGCGGTATTCGGATATCATCGTGTTGCAGGGCGGGCACAACCTGGTGGCGCTGGATATGATCGTCCAGCGGGTGCATCATCATATCTATGGAGTGAATGCGAAATGACATTGCAAGTGAAAAAGCTGCGGGAGGGCGCGCTGCTGCCCCGCCGCGCCACCGAGGGCAGCGCGGGTTACGACCTGCACGCCTGTTTGGACGGCCCGCTCGAGATTTTGCCGGGCGAGACCCGCACCGTGCCCACCGGTATCGCCATCGCGCTGCCCGGCCCGGACTGCGCCGCGTTTGTGTACGCCCGCAGCGGGTTGGGCATCAAGCACGGCATCGTGCCTGGCAACTGCGTGGGCGTGATCGATTCGGACTACCGCGGCGAGCTGCTGGTGGGCCTGCACAACCATTCCGCCGAGCCGTTCACCATCCAGCCCGGCGACCGGGTGGCGCAGATGATTATTGCGCCCGTGCTCTGCCCTGCGCTCATCGAATGCGACGAGCTGGACGACACCGCGCGCGGCGCGGGCGGCTTCGGCAGCACTGGGGTCGGCAACGCCGACAGGAAAGCCGGGGATGGCGCTCACTAAAGCGTTAGGCGCGGTGTCCGTAGCCACAATACCGCTGCAAATCGGGTGAACAGTGGCCGGCAACGCCGACAGGAAAGCCGGGGATGGCGCTCACTGAGGCGTTGGGCGCGGCGCCCGTAGCCGCCGGGCATGCGCCCGGGGTAATACCGAGGCTGGCACTTATCAGGGCATAGGGCGCGGTGGGCGCAGCCGGAAAAGCCCTCAAACAGGGGATCATTTGGGGTAAACTAAGACTAAACTTTAGAACAAAATAAATTTTCATTAAAGAGGATGTCCGATCGCCATGTCTTTTGTTTTTTACGATAGCCGCAGCACACAGTTTAAAAAGCCGTTCGGCGCGCTGCGCGCCGGGGAACAGGCGGAATTCCGCGTGCATCTGCCCAAGGGCGGCGCATACCGCGCCCCGCGCCTGTTGCTGTACCAGGCCGACCAGTGGGATCAGCCGCAGCCGGTGGCGATGAGCTTTGTCAAGGCCGAGCCCAGTTACAACGTCTACGCCTGCAAGCTGTCGCTGCCCGCGCCGCAGCTCTGCTTTTACTGCTTTGAGCTGGCGTTGCCGGGCGGCGGGGTGAAAAAGCTCACGCGCACCGAGGACGGCGAGGCCGCGCTCTCCGACGCCGCATCCAATTTGTGGCAGCTCACGGTGTACGCGGCCGAGCTGGAAACCCCGGATTTCCTCAAGGGCGGCGTGATGTATCAGATCTTCCCCGACCGCTTCTGCGACAGCGGCGAGGCGCGCGACGGGGTGCCGGGCGACCGCAAGCTGCACGAAAACTGGTACGAAATGCCCGATTACCTGCCCAACGCGCAGGGCGAGATCACCAACAGCGACTACTTCTGCGGCGACCTCAAGGGCATCATGCAAAAGCTCGACTACCTGCACGGGCTGGGGGTCACCTGCATCTACCTCAACCCGATCTTTGAGGCGCACTCCAACCACCGCTACAACACCGCGGATTACAACAAGGTCGATCCGCTGCTGGGCGCCGAAGACGACTTGCGCGCCCTGTGCGAGCAGGCGCGGGCCTTGGGCATCCGGGTGATTTTGGATGGGGTGTTCTCGCACACCGGGGACGACAGCGTGTATTTCAACCGGCGCGGACGCTATCCGGGCGAGGGGGCGTACAACTCGCAGCAGAGCCGGTACTACCCGTGGTACGACTTCCAGCATTGGCCCAACCAGTACAGCTCGTGGTGGGGGTTCGACACCCTGCCCAACGTCAACGAGCTGCACCCGGATTATATCGAATTTATCTGCGGCGAGCAGGGGGTGCTGCGCCATTGGCTGGAGCTGGGGGTATCCGGCTTCCGGCTGGATGTGGCGGACGAGCTGCCCGACGGGTTTCTCGACGCGCTCACCGCATCGGTGAAGGGGTACGACCCGGACGCGCTGGTTCTGGGCGAGGTGTGGGAGGACGCATCCAACAAGGTCGCCTACGGGGTGCGGCGGCGGTACTTCCTAGGCCGCCAGCTCGACAGCGTGATGAACTACCCGTTCAAGGACGCGGTGCTCTCCTTTGTGCGGTACGGCGGCGGGGCCGAGCTCTGCCGGGCGGTCATGACCATCCTGGAAAACTACCCCAAGCCGGTGGTGGATGTGCTGATGAACTGCCTTTCCACCCACGATGTGGAGCGCGCGATCACCAAGCTGGCCGGCCCGCCCATGGACGGCCGCGACCGCCAATGGCAGCGCGACCACCACTTTTTGAGCGAGGCGGACTACCAAAACGGCCGCGCCCTGTTCCAGCTCGCCGAGGTGCTGCAATTTTTCCTGCCCGGCGTGCCCAGCGTGTACTACGGCGACGAGGTGGGCATGACCGGCTACCGCGACCCGTTCAACCGCTGCACCTACCCGTGGGAGAGCGGCGACCGGGACCTGCTGGCCTTCACGCGCGAGCTTTCCGCCCTGCGCGGCGAGCACCGCGGCCTGCTCAGCGACGCGCCGTTCCTAGCGGTGGATTACTCCGCGGACTGCTTCGCGTTCACCCGCATGAAGGACGGCGAGGGCCTGCTGATCGCGGTGAACCGGGGGGATCAGCCGTATGCGCTCGACCTGCCGTTCGACCCCGAGCCGCTGCTCGGGAGCTGGGCGGACGGGGTGCTGCCCGCGCGGTCGTTCCTGATCGGGAAGGTTTAAAAAGTTTTGCACCAAATACCGGCCCGACGGTGGAAAACCGCCGGGCCCTTTTGAAAAGACAGGATAAGGAGTGGACAAGATGGAATACCGCATCGAACGGGATTCGATGGGCGAGATGAGGGTGCCCGCCGACCGCTATTGGGGGGCGCAGACCCAGCGCAGCCTGCAAAATTTCCCCATCGGCACCGAAAAGATGCCGCGGGAGATCATCCGCGCGTTTGCAATTCTCAAAAAGGCCGCCGCGCAGGCCAACCGCGACCTGGGCGTGCTGGATGAGGAACGCGCCTCCTGCATCGCGCAGGTGTGCGACGAAATCCTCGCGGGCGCGCTGGACGGCAACTTCCCGCTGGCCGTGTGGCAGACCGGTAGCGGCACCCAGAGCAACATGAACGTCAACGAGGTGATCGCGGGGCGCGGCAACGAGCTGCTGGGCGAGAAAAAGCTGCACCCCAACGACCACGTCAACCGCTCGCAGAGCTCCAACGACACCTTCCCCACGGCCATGCACATCGCGGCCGTCACCGCCCTGGAGGAGCGGCTATTGCCCGCGCTCGCAAACCTCGCCGCCACCCTCGCGCGGCTGGAGGACGAGAACCGGGGGATCGTCAAATCTGGGCGCACCCATCTGCAGGACGCGACCCCCATCGCCTTTTCGCAGGAGATCAGCGGTTGGCGCGGGATGCTGGAGGCCGCGCGCGGCATGGTGGAGGCCTCGCTGCCCCCGCTGCGGCAGCTCGCGCTGGGCGGCACCGCCGTGGGCACCGGGCTGAACGCCCCTGTGGGCTTCGCCGAGGCGGCCGCGGCCAAAATCACCGCGCTGACCGGCCACGAATTTGTCACCGCGCCCAACAAGTTCCACGCGCTCACCGCCAAGGACGCGCTGGTGTTCTCCCACGGGGCGCTGAAGGCGCTGGCCGCCAACCTGATGAAGATCGCCAACGATATCCGCTGGCTGGCGAGCGGGCCGCGCTGCGGCCTGGGCGAAATCTTCATCCCCGAAAACGAGCCGGGCAGCTCGATCATGCCCGGCAAGGTGAACCCCACCCAGTGCGAGGCCGTCACCATGGTGGCGGTGCAGGTGATCGCCAACGACGCCGCCGTGGCGCTGGCCGCGTCGCAGGGCAACTTTGAGCTCAACGTGTTCATGCCGGTGTGCATTTACAACTATTTGCAGTCGGTACGGCTGCTGGCCGACGCGATGGACACATTTGAACGCAACTGCGTGCGGGGCATCCGCGCTAACCGCGAACAGATGAGCCACAACCTGCACAACTCGCTCATGCTGGTGACTGCGCTCACCCCCTATATCGGGTACGACAACGCGGCTGTCACCGCCAAAACCGCCCACCGCGAGGGCATCTCGCTGCGCGAGGCGGCGGTGAAGCTGGGGTTCCTCACCCCCGAGCGGTTCGACGAGGTGTTCCACCCCGAGGAGATGATCTGAGCGGATAGGTCGGTTTCACCCTAATTGGGGTTCCCTTTTGTGATACAATCAAAGCCATCGGAATCGCCGGACAGACGCCGGCTTCCGATGGCTTTTTGATTCATCAACAGGAGGGAGCCCCATGTCGAACGACTGTGAAAATTTTTGCCGGAATCTCCGGCGATGGCGGCTTGAACGCGGCATGAGCGTCACCGCGTTTGCCCGGCTGCTGCGGATTTCGCCCGCTTCGCTGCGCAAACTGGAAAGCGGGATTTTGCCGCCCAAAATCAGTGCGCAGCTATTTTTTGTCCTCCACGATGAGCTCGGCATCTCCTTCCGGGAGATGTTTGCAGGGCCGGAGGATTGAAGCTCGCCGCCGGCTAAATCCCGCACACAACGGCGGCGCGTTTCATAGAATAGTACAGCAGATTCCCGAAGGGGCGCAATCTGCTGGATATACTGAAAAGGAGAGGATAAAATGAATTGCTGCTGTTGTGAAAATGAAACGCAAACCCATGTCCACGAGGTGGTCGGAAGCGTCCGCATCGCAGAGCGGGAGGAGGACCCCCACAACCACCGCTTTGCCGGAGTCACCAACGAGGTGATTGCGGTGCCCGGCGGGCATGTTCACAGGCTGACAACCAAAACGGATTTTTATGAGGACCACTTTCATCCCATCTGCATCACTACGGGGCTGCCGGTGCCCGTGGGCAGCGGCGACGACGCGCGCCATGTCCACTTCATCGATGACGAAACCGCGGTCCGGGACGGCCACTTCCACGAGTTTATCGCCGCAACCCTGATCGACAACCCGATTGGCGACTAAAAAGGACGAGCGGACCTCAGGCCCGCCCGTTATAAAAGTTGCTTTGCAGCTAAATTCCATTGCCCGGGGCGCAGCTCGCTGTGCCCTGGGCTTTGCGCAGTTTGCGAAAAAAATCGCTCAGCGCGGCTGCGCACTCCTCGCGCAGCACCCCGCCCACCGCCTGGGGGAAATGGTTGTACGGCAGGCTGAACAGATCGACCACCGACCCGCACGACCCCGCTTTGGGATCGTATGCGCCGAAGTATACCCGGTCGATGCGGCTGTTGATGATCGCGCCTGCGCACATGGGGCAGGGCTCCAGCGTGACATAGAGGTCGCAGCCGAACAGCCGCCAGCCGCCCAACGTGCGGCACGCCTGATCGATTGCGATCAGCTCGGCGTGGCACAGGGCGTTTTTTGCGCCCTCGCGGCGGTTAAAGCCACGCCCCACAATCCGTCCATTTTTTACCACCAGCGCGCCCACGGGCACCTCGCCCAGGGCTGCCGCCTGCGCGGCCAACGCGAGCGCCTGCCGCATATAAAATTCCTGCTGCTCCATGAGGTCACCTCGGCAAAAATTGTACGCTCCCGCGCGCGAGCCAGATGATCAGCACCAGCGCGATCACCATGGCCGGACAGGTGAAAAACAACTTGGCGCGCTGCCGCACGGGCAGTGCGGACGGGGACTGGTTGAGATGGAACAGGTTGACGCCGCTGCGCGAGAGCACCAAGATGGAGACAAGGCCCATCACCAAATAAAACAGCACCAGGATGGTGCCGAGCATCCGGCCCTGTTCGGGTTCCAGCATGGGGGTGACCACCTGCTGCGTCACCGCCAGCAGATTGTTGCAGAAGTGCATGAGCACGCCCGTCCAGAGCGAGCCGGTGCGCAGCACGAAGTAGCCGATCACCAGGCCCATGAGCAGCGCGATGGGCGCTTGCAGGACGTTGCGGTGCATCAGGCTGAACAGCACCGCCGAGATCACCAGCGCGAACCCGTCGCCAAACCGCCGCAGGCTTTGCATCAGCACACCGCGGTAGATGCATTCCTCCAAAAAGGCGGGCAGCAGGCAGACGTTGACGAGCGCCCAGACCAGGCCGCTGGCGGTGGTGGAGACCGAGATATCCGGCGTCACGGGGATGGCCCCGAACCAGCCGAAGACCATGCTGAGCAGATTGGCCGCAAACGAACCGAGCGCCGAAACCGCCAGGCCGATGAACACGGCCGGGGCGGCGATCACGCCGGGCGCGCGGCGCAGCGGCAGCGCCACCCGCGCCGGGATGCGGATGAGCGCCATATAAATTCCAAAGGCAACCACGCTGCAAATGACAAAAGAGAGGGCCTGGATGAGCTGGCCCACCCATTCCGGGGCCATCAGGTGGGAGTTGAAATAGCGCAGATGGGGCATAAAGAGCCTCATAAATCCGACCAGATAGCTCGGAGTCACCGAGCTGAGAAAAAGATACAACAGTACCGCAAGCCCCACCGCATTGGCACAAGCCACCAGCGCGGCGCGCTCCTTGTTGGCTGGCCCGTAAGGCACAAACCCCAGCCCCTGCACATAGGTGTAGCCGGACCCCGGCGGAGAGGGCTGGTTGGTGTTCCAGTTGTTTCCTGCCATGTAATCACCCTAAACGAAACTTTTTTGTTTTCTTAGCATAGCACAATCTGCCCGGTAGAATATACTCTTTTTTTGTAAACATTTTGCGTGCTGCCATGCACTAACCCGGCATAGCGCCCCGGGCGCTGCCCGGCGGGGTTGGCTGGTATTTACTGGCTACGGGCAGAGTGTATTGCGCACTATAGCGCAACCGGCCCGGCTTGGGCCTGGGCGCTTTAGTTTGCACCTGGCTTACAGCTACGGACACAGTGTTTTGCGTATTGTAGCGCAACTGGCCCGGCTTGGGCCTGGCCACTGGCCAGCGGGGTTGCGCCCCCGCACGACGCCATCCTTTTGGCACGCGCCAAAAGGATGCAAAAGCGCGCCAAAGGGCGTTCCCCCCTTTGGCATCCCCCCTAGGGGGCGGAGTAGACGGCCTGCGCTGTTTTTATCGGTTCTCACAAGTTCCCTCGGCAGGTGCCTTCCAGTCGCTTCGTGCAAATTCCAGGGAGCGCACTCGCTCCAATCAGGCACCTGTCCCGCCTTTGGCGGGATCCCCTCGGGTAATGCCCGCATACACTCAGCCGTCCCCCGCTTGCCCTAGATCCTCCGCCCCTCCGAGGGCGTAAGTGCGGTTTTCTTACTTGGGCTTTTCCGGCTTCGGCCACCGCGCCCCATGGCCTAGTAAGTGTCATCCCCGGCTTTCCTGTCGGCGTTGCCGACCCGGAGCCAAAAATCAAGCGGTGCGGGGCCTGCGCGCCTTACTGGTATCGCCCGAGGGCACCCCGCAAGGGGCAATGGTTGGTGGGAGCGAAGCGTGCCCTTCCCTCTTTTCGCGAAGCGACTTCAGAACCATTGCCGAGGGGGCTTGCCGTACTTCGCCATCACCAGCGCTGATTTTATCTCCGGGCGCACAACGGGGTTTTCAAAGGGGTGCCCCCTTTGACACGTTTTTGCTCGCTTTTGGCGTGTACCAAAAGCGAGTCGTCGCGCGGGGGCGGTGCCGAGGAGAACACTTGTTAAGGCATTGGGCTCGGTGCCCGTAGCTGCAAAGCAAAGTGCCAACCCGCCCAGGCATGCCCCCGGGGGTGTTGCCGAGGCAGCCGCACGGCAGTGCGCAAAGCCGCCCCCAGCAGCGCGGCCACAAAACTCCGCCGCACGGCAGCAAAAGCCCTGCAAAAAGCGCGCAAAAGCCGGGCGGAGGCGTCTGCAACCACCTCGCCCGGCTTCTGTTTTGAGGACGCAAAAAGGGCGCTGCATGTTTCTTACTCATACAGCACCCCGAATGTTTGCCATCCACTCGTGCAACGCAGACCGCCTGCAAAATACAGCGCGGCACATTCTCCCCGGTCCGCTCTCCCACCGCGGGCTTTGCCCGCGGCCGGCCCCTGCCCCTTGCTTTACAGGGCGGGAAAAATGTTGTATAATGTCGTTGCAAGGCGCGGCACTTAGCCGCGGTGTATGAGCTGATCCCTCATATGCAGGGCGCAGAGGGGGCTAACCTCTGGGCCTGCCTTGCGCTTTTTGCGCCTCACGTTTATTATAGGCTATCTTTTCCAGAAAATCAAGGGGTTTGTCGAAAAATGTCGATACCCATTTTAAAAGAAAAAGGTTTGAGGAACGGCTCCCCAAACCTTTTTTGTTGCGTCTTTCGTCCCAATCAGCCCACAGCGTTCAGCTTGCTGGCGAGGTGGGATTTTTTTCTCGCGGCGCAGTTTTTGTGAAGAATATTTTTAGCGGCGGCCTGGTCGATCTTTTTCACAGCCAGCTTGACAGCCTCCGCTTTGTTCGCGTCGTTGTTCGCCAGCGCCAGCTCCGCGTTCTTAATCACAGTTTTGAGATTGGTTTTCACGGCCTTGTTCTGAGCGGTTTTCACAGCGATGACCTTCACTCTTTTTTTGGCAGATTTAATGTTAGGCATATTCACACCTCCTTCGCGTCTCATGGCAGTACAATTTATCTTATCATTTTTATGCCCAAATTGCAACTGTTTTTGCGCAAAAAGTCGCGGATCGCCGGGATTTTTTTTGAGAAACAGCGATAAGATAGCGCCAAACGGACCAAACTAAAGGGGAAGAACGGCCGGAAAGCCCGGCGGAAGGAGCGTTTTCTATGAATTTTCGCACCGACCTCGCCATGGAGCTGGAGCAGCAGCACCGCAGCGAGGGGCTGACAGGGGTGGAATCGGAGGAGTGGCGGGCCGGCCAGCTTTCGATCAACCGCATCCGCATCACACAGGAGCAGGCCGCGCGGCGCATCGGCAAGCCGGTGGGCGAGTACGTCACCATCACGGTGCCCGCGTTTTCCGACGACGTGACCGCGGCGCACGACGAGATCGAGGCCATGGCCGAACAGATTGCGCGGCTGGTGGGGGACGACAAGGGCCTGGTGCTGGTGGCGGGGCTGGGCAATGTGCAGATCACGCCGGACGCGCTCGGCCCCAAGGTGATCGACGGCATGCTCGCCACGCGGCACATCCAGGGGGAGGTGGCGCGCGCCGCGGGGCTGGAAGGTTTGCGCCCGGTGGCGGCCATCGCGCCGGGCGTGCTGGGCCAGACCGGCGTGGAGACCGGCGAGATCATCGCGGCCATCGTGCGGGATATCAAACCCTGCTGCGTCATCGCGGTGGACGCGCTGGCCTCCCGCAGCCTCGAGAGGCTGGGGCGCACGGTGCAGGTGGCAAACTCCGGCATCTCGCCCGGGTCGGGGGTGGCCAACGCCCGCAAGGAGCTCTCCCGCCAGACGCTGGGGGTGCCGGTGGTGTCGATCGGGGTGCCCACGGTGGTGGACGGCGTCACCCTGGCGGGCGACCTGATGACCGGACGCGACGGGCTGGATGAGGACGAGCTGCGCGCGCGCTTTGAGCCGCGCGGCTGCGCCATGATGGTGACCCCGCGCGAGATCGACCTGCTCATCCGGCGGGCGGCGCGGGTGATCTCGCTGGCCATCAACCGGGCGCTTCAGCCCGCCATCAGCCTTACAGATATCGCGGCCCTGTCCGCCCCGTAACCCTTTGCCGGTATAAATCCATCCTGATTTTCATAACTATGAAAGAAGCAGCGATCTCAAACAGGATGGGGGAAAAGCGGTGGCCAGACACAGAAGAACGCGACAGATCAAAAAAGCGCTGGCCCTGCTGCTGGCCGTACCGCTGATCGGGTGGGGAGCCTACCGTTCCCTCCCCGTCCTGACCGACCTCGCCGCGCGCGCGGCCCTGGTCTCGGCCTATGTGAACATGCCCGAGGGCAGCGTGGCGCTGCTGGAGGAGCGGTTCAACTCGGAACTGTTTGAAAACGGCGAAAAGGACGACCCCATCGTATCGCAGGCCCCTCCCGCCGTTTCCTCCGCGCCGGAGGTCCCCTCCAGCCCCGGCGCGGATCTCTCCTCTGTACCCGATGAAAACGCCCCGCGGGATGAAGATCAACCCGACCTGCCCGGGCCGGACAGCGTGCCGCCCCGCTTCCGGGGGACCATCCGCGAGGTGCAATACGGTGCGGACGGCACCCCGCTGTACATCCCGCTGGCCGCGGGCTATCTCAAAAACTCCACCAACCTGGAGAACGACGAGGTGCAGGCCGAGCTCGACCAGCCGCTGGAGCTCAAACTGGAGGAGACCACGGAACCCCAGGTGCTCATCCTGCACACCCACGCCACCGAAGCCTATGAGCCCTATCCGGTGGATTTTTACGACACCCGCGGCACCTGGCGCAGCACCGACAACAGCTGCAACATGGTGCAGGTGGGCAACCGCATCGCCGAGCAGCTCGAGGCCGCCGGCATCGGGGTGATCCACGACGACACCCAGCACGACTACCCCTCGTACAACGGCGCGTATGAGCGCAGCGCCGAGACGGTGAAGGCCTGGCTGGAGGAGTACCCCTCCATCAAGGTGGTGCTCGACGTGCACCGCGACGCCATCCAGCCCGAAGATGACGTGATCGTCAAGGCGACCGCCGAAATTGAGGGCAAAAAGGCCGCGCAGGTGATGATTATTACCGGGTGCGAGGACGGCACCATGGGGGTGCCCGACTGGCCGAGCAACCTGCGGTTTGCGGCCGCCCTGCAAAGCACCGCCGAGGGCATGTATCCCGGCCTGATGCGGCCGATCTTTTTCTGTTACCGCAAATACAACATGGACCTCACCAAGGGGTCGATTTTATTGGAGTTCGGCAGCCACGGCAACACGCTGGAGGAGGCCGAATATTCGGGCGAGCTGATCGGCAAAGCGCTGGCCGAGGCGCTCAAGGGCACCCTGCCAGAGGGAGCGGCCACCCTCGCGCCACAAAGCGGGGCCGGGGAGACCTACACCACGGCCGACAGCCCCTGGATGCCCGGCGAAAGCCCCATGCCCTGACAAAAGGAAAGAAAAAACGCGAGGATGATGAAAATGAAGATCAGATGGCGCTGTTTTATGCTGGCGTTTATCTGCACCCTGCTGCTCTGTTGCCTGGTGAGCGGGTTCGCGGTGGCCGACGCCAACACCCGCGAGACCGGATACGGCGAGTTCGTGCCGCTGTGGCAGTTGGAGGAATCCGAGCAGCCGCTGCACCTCGATCTGGCTGTGTTCGGCACGCGCTACGACGTTTCGTTCGAGTGGCTCAACACAGCCGCGGGCTGGGCGCAGAAGGCCAGCCCGTTCGCCCCGGCGGGCGCGCGGCTGGCGGTAAAGGTGGGCGCACTGGGCGCGCGGTGGTTCGGCGAGAACTGCCTGCTGGCCGGGTAGCCGGCCGGCGTTTGCTGATAGCCAACAAATATAAATCCCCCGGATGATCCGGGGGATTTTGTTCGTTATCTCGATGTTAGACATTTCCTTCCGACTTGCTGAGTTTTTCCAAAAACGCGCCGAAAAGCTCCTTTTCCGCAAACCGGCGCGCCTCAGCCGCCTCCGCCCGGTTGTCGTATCTCCCCAGGTTGTACTTCTTCCCCTGGAATTTAATCATCGCCCGCCACTTGTTCTGCTGGTAGGTGACCCCGATGACCTCCTCGCCCTTCCCAGCATTCTGTTCCATAATTTTCCGTATTCGCGTCACCTGCGTCCCTTCTATGTATCCCGCGGCCTCGCGCATCTTCTCTACCTTTTCCGCCGCCATGCACCCGCAGCTCCGCGTTGTGCCCGACGTGAGGCTATCCAAACGCACCAACACGATGTTGCCGCAATCGCACCGGCATTTCCAAAGGGGCGATTTCGTACTCCCGTGCTGGACTGTCTCCTCCGTCTTTTCCAACACCACCAGCTTCCCGTACCGCTTGCCGATGTACGGGCTGACACGCCTGCACCCGCAGCTCACGACATGACCGCTTTTCAGGTTGCTTGTCGTCGCCTCCACGATATTCCCGCAGTCGCACCGGCAGGTCCAATATACCCGCGAATGCGGCTCCTCTGACCGGTGCAGCACTGTGAGCTTTCCAAAACGCTCCCCGCTCAGCTCTATCAGCCGCCCCAATGTCAACGCTCCCTTTCTGCAATCCCTTTCATCCGTCCACACGCACACACCGCACCGCGACGCGGCGCCTTCCATCCAGTGTGCAGGAAAACAACGTCATATCCCACTCGCCGCGCTCCATGCCCGCCAGGTCGTACTGGTCCACCGTCTCAAGCTGGGATACGACGTATTCAAACACCGCGCCGTTCATATCGGTGAAGCGGACCGCGTCGCCGGGGGCCACGCCATACAGCCGGCCGAAGCCGGTCTTGTAGTTGTGTCCGGCGACGATCAGCGACCCGTCGTAGGCCGAGCCCTGGTAACGGCAGGGGGAAACCAGCGCGCCGCCCTCGTCCCAGGCCGATTGGACGGGCAGGGAGGGCCCGCCGTCGGGCAGGTCGAGCACGCCGATGTAGGTATACCCGTCGATTTCCACCGCAGGCATCTCCGCACCGGCAGCCGCCTGGCTGCCCGGCTCGGGCGGAAGGGCGGTTTGCAGCTTTTGCACAACCGCGGCGGCCGCCTCCCCGGCCCTGTGATCCACGCGGCTGTTGTGAAGCAACAGGGCGAACGCGCCGATGATGAGCGCCAGCCCCGCAAGCATAAGGCGGAGGCCCAGCCTACTTCTCCTCATTCTTTTTTCTAATGCACATCGCCCAGCCAGCGCCGAATAAAACCAGGCCCGCCGCCGCCATCAGCGGCACCGGCCACCAGAGCTGCCCGGTCTGGGGCAGCTTATCGCCCGGTTCTTGCCCCGGGGAACCCGGACCGGTGTAACGGTTGGTCACGGTCAGCATCGTCCCATCCCGGGAGACCTGCACCTGATAGGCGTCGGGGACATCCCGTTCCACCACCCACCAGGTGCTGCCGTCGTCCCTGGCGCGCCAGGTGTAGGCCCAACTGTTCTCGGAGGAGAGCGTCTGCGTGGAGTACCACTCCCCGTCCTTCCTGATTTCCACAGTGACGTTCTTTGGGCGGTGGGCATCCTGATCGGCGTCCTCCCAGTGCTTCACCACCTGATAGGTGATCTTGTCGTCCCCGCCGGGGCCGGAGGTCTGGTAGGATTCCCCCTTGGGGAACGCCTGCACGTCGTAGACCCAGGCGTCCTCCTCGTTCAGGCTGGGCAGGGAAATCAAAAACGGGTCGAAGGCGATGCGCTTTCTCCCCTGCCGCCACAGGTCGGTCACCACGAGGTAGAGCCCCGTTTGCAGCTCGCCGAAGGTCACTTCCCCCTGTGCGCCGCTGGATGCATCCCGCAGCGCCGTGTGGCCATCCGCCGCCGCGTAGGCCGCCAGGGTCTCGGCTGCGGCCTCCCACGCCGAGCTGGTTTGCAAATCGCCGAGCTCCACCGGATATCCGGCGAAATCGCCCGACAGGGTAAAATCAGCCGTTTCGCTGATCTCTGCGACGCGGTAGAGGTGCACCTTGAGGCCCGCCACCCCGCTGCCGCGAATCTGATAGAGCAGGGAAAGAGACGCCTCCCGATTGGGCTGTAGATAGCCCGCCGCACAGACCGGCGGGGAGAGCTGGATCACGGCAAGGCCGCAGAACAGCCCCGCCAGCAGCGCCATGATCCACCGTTTTAATTTGATTCTCATCCTCATTCAGTCCCTTCTGGAATTTCCCTGTTTTTTTGCACCCCGCCCGGAAAATAGCAGGAAGCACAGCAAGATCAACAGCAGCGGCGCCGCCACGCAGGGCGCCACGATCACGGGGTCGACCTGCACCGCGTCGGCCGCGATGCGCATTTGATGCGGCGCGTCTACCGCGACCCCGCGCACCAGCAGGCGGTGGGTGTTGACCGCGTAGGGGGTGCAGGTCACCAGCGTGACATGGTCCTCCCCGGGCAGAATCGCCAGGTCGTCCGTCTCCTCGGGCAACATAATCTTGATCTGGTCCACCTCATAGGTCAGGGTCTGGTTCAGGGTGGTGACCGTAAAGGTATCCCCTATTTCCAACTGGTCCAGGTCGGTGAAGAGCTTGGCTGCGGGCAGGCCGCGGTGTCCGGTGATGACCGCGTGGGTACTCGCCCCGCCCACCGGCAGGGAGCTGCCCTCCAGGTGCCCCGCCGCGGACGACAGCACCCGCTCGGAAGTGCCGTGGTAGACCGGCAGCATCACCCCCAGGCGCTTGATGGTGAGATACCCGATCATGCCGTTCCCGGTGACGTCGAGGAGGGCCCGGTAGTCCTCCCCTTCAGGTTCGCCGTTCACCAGGCGCGGCGGGTGAGCAGCCAGCTCGCAGTTGTACTCCTGCGCGCGGGCGAGCAACTTCCCGTTTTCCTCGTCGCCCATGGAGTTGAGTACCTGGTCGTAATTCCCGATGGCGTGGGTCGCGTTGCTCTGGTTGAGATAGTTGCTGACCGTGGGGTACAGCAGCACGGAAAGGCCTACAAAAAAGACGGTGATTAAGATGATGGTGGATAGATGCTTTCTCATAGGCCTCCCCCTGCCGCCGTCAGCCGGGCGCGGAGGTCGCCGCACCCGGCCCGCAGGCAGCAAATGCCGTTTCTTATTTTTCTTTGTTCGTCAGGCGCTTTTTGGTGATGAGCAGGACAGCCGCGCCCAGCATCAGCGTGGCGCCCACGCCGGTGAACACCACGGTGCCCATGCCGCCGGTGGTGGGCAGCGTGGCGCCCGGGGTGTTGGCGATGTCCACTTTCCAGTAGCCGTCTACCGCAGTGCCCTCTGCCACCGTGATTTTGTCGCCCTCGCTGGTGACTTTGGCATACCCTGCGCCGTTGTCCTCATTCGGCGTTCCGATCGTAAAGCTGGCCAGGTCGGGCATCAGCTTATAGCCGGTGGGGGCCACGGTCTCTTTGAGGTAATATTTGCCCTTGGCCAGGCCCGCAAAGGCGGCATAACCGTCTTTGTCGGTCGTGATGGTCTCGATCGGTTCCGCATCGGCATTGACCTCACCGTCCGCGACATCCGCCGCCTTGTAGATTTCAAACGTCGCGCCCTTCAGCTTGGTGCTCGGCTCGCCATCTTTGTACTTTTCGATCACCAGGCCGTAAGTAAAGACGTCCACGGTGTTTTCATCCTTCCCGTAGCCGCCCTCCACTTCGGCGGGATCCGTGGCCTCGGCCTTGGTGGAACCATTGAACGGGTCGTTGCTGTACACCAGGGTGTAGGTGTTCTCGTTTTTGTGTCCGCTTTCTGCCGCTTCGCCGATGGCCGCGTCGTTGTCCAGCTCCGCGCTGTAGGCGGCGGTCAAGGAGGTGTAAGACTTAATCTCGTCGTACACAAAGCGGATGGTCAGCACCTGGCCCTCGGTGGTGACAAAGTAGTCCTCCCCAGCGGTGAGAACGGCGCCCTCTGTGTCCTCCGGCCCGGTAAAGCCCTTCACAGCGACGCTGTCCGCCTTGAGGGTCAGCCCATCGGCCAGCGCATCGTACATGTAGAAGGTGGTGTTGGTCGCGCCCGCCGAATAGGTGGGGATCGTGGCCGTCAGCTCATAGTTGATGACGTCGCCGATGCTGGCGGTCCAACCCTGCCCGTCCTGCACGAGATTGGTCACCGCCTTTTCAGCCGTGGGCTGCGCCGTCTTCATCGCAACGGAATAAGCGGGGTAAAGGACATACTCGTCATCCACGATCTCGGGCACGACTTCGGCGGTCACCGTCTGATACACATATGCGCCCTGGCTGTTGCCCGAGCCCAGGATGATGTACTGGCCCATTGCGACTTCCTGGAAGGTCGCCGCGCCGCTGTCATTGGTCGTTTCGGTATAGTCGGATTGAACCGGGGGCTCCTGGCTCCTGATGTACGCGGAGAACGCGCCCAGCAGCGCTTCCAGCGCGGAGCTGTTGTCCTCCAAATCGCAGTAGGCTTCCACTGTCATGTTTTCGTAGGCCGCGCCCATCTCCGACGCTTGGAAATTCTCAAACAGATCGGTGAACGAATAGGTCAGGGTGTTTGCATCAGGGTCAAACGCCGCGTCCACCACTCGATAGGCCGAGAGCGCATCGTTCGCGTTCGCGGTGGCCACCGTCACGCTCGCGGTGGAATCGGCCGCAGGTGCGGCTGCCTCACTGCCGTCTGCCGGCGTGCTCGCGGCGAACGCCGTGCAGGTGGAGCATACCAGCGCTAGCGCCAATGTCAGGGCGGATAGGGTCTTTACTGTCTTCTTCATCAAAACCATCCTCGCTTCCTTTTCTTTATGTTTTTTATCCCAAAAAAGCAGGTCAAACCGTCAATCACCCCTCATTGACCGTCTGGAACGATGCTTCTTCAGCAACAAATACGAACCTGCTGCCAGGAGAAGGCCGGTAAGACATACCGGGGCAGCGCCGCGCCCGCCGGTGCTCGGCAGGACATAGGAAACTGCATTGATGATGGCGTACGCGCCGTCGGACGGTGTGAGCCCCTCGACAGAGACCCCCTGCGCGGTCACCTCGACCCTCCAGGGTTCCTTGGGGAGCTTGTAGCCGGTGGGGGCTTGGGTTTCGTAAAGCAGGTACCGCCCCGGCAACAAGCCGGTAAACGTGAGCGTGCCGGTTGCACTGGTCGCACCCTCCCGGAGCGCGTCGCCGGTTTTGACCCATTCCCCGTCCACCAGCTCGGCCCGGTAAAGTGCAAATCCCGCGCCGGGCAGCAGCGGGCCGTCCGCGGTTTCCCCGTGTTTGACAATCGCGAGCTCGCCGGTGACGATCTGCACCACGGGATGGCCGTACTGTTCGGAATAGGCGCTGCCGTCCACCACATAGGACACCTCAGCGGAGAGGTTGGAGCGGAAACCCGCCTGCCCCGCGCTGGCGCCGTCCTCCCCGTAATCGGTGTCCGGATCGCCAATATGGGGATATTCGCCCGTCTCCAGGTACTTCTGGTAGGCGGCTTCGGTCACCTCCACATTGAAAGAAAGGGTGTATACATACGCGGCGTTGAGGAAGTAGCCCTCGCAGAACCTGGCCTCGACCGTGCCGGTCGAATCCTCCTCCTGCGATGGGGTGTAGATCACATCCTCGAGGATGCCCTCCCCCGCCTCAGTGACCGCGCCGTTTTCGTAGAGGACGACGGGCTCTTCGCTGTTGGGGGCCTTCATGGTCATCTTGACGTCCGATTGCCCTTCGGGCAGCCGCACATAGGCGCTCATGCTGTCCGAGATGGTCACATCGGTGTTTTTGCTCTGCTGGATGACCTGCGCCAACGCCTCCTCCAGCCCGCTGAAGTTTGCAGCGGCATAGTAGGCGCCGTTTCCCCGCTTCGCCATGTACTCGAGCACGTCCGCATTGAGGCTGCTCCCGAACCCGATCGAATAGATCGTGACGCCGCTGTTGGCCGTGCAGAACGCATCGACCGCGTCCTCTGTCCCGCTGATCACCTCACGCACGTTCTCTGTGGAGCCGTCGCCCTGGCGGTCTCCATCGTCGTCGATATAATAGGTGGGCCCGCCATCGCTTAAAAACACCATGATCTTTTTGTGCCCGTTGTTTTGAACCGCCGGGAGGCTGAACATCTCCTCGGCGCGCAGCAGGCCGGCCTCATAGTTGGTGCCGTCCACGAGGGCCTTCAGGTCTGTCGCATCGCCGTCGCGCCCCCATCCCCGGTAGACGCTGCTGTCGGTCGTATACCGGTAGCCATCCGCGTAGTCCGTGTCGGTAAAGCGGTCGCCGTCCACGCCGTTTTTGTAAAATTTTCCGCCGAACGTGCTGATTGCAATCTGGTTTTGCTCGTTCAGGCTTAAAAATGTTCGGATGAACCCGTCGTTGCCGCTGAGCAGGTTGTTGACCGCGGCGATCCGGTTGATCCGGTTTCCTTCGTCGTCCCGCATGTCCTCGTTTTCCTGCATGCTGTTGGACTGATCCACGACCAGCAACAGATCCACCGGCTGCTGGCGGCCGCTGATATCCAGGTAGAGGCGGTAGAAGCCGTCGCCGGTGAGGGCGGTGTCGGGGTTTTGCCCGTCGCCCAGGTAATCGACCCTCTTGTGATGTTGCAGCTTGAAGTCGTCGAGGGGCTCCTCCACCTTCCAGTTGGTGATGGTCACTTTGTAGCTGTCCGGCCTGGCCTCGCCCTTTTTGTACACGGTGAACCGCGTGGCGAGGGAGGAAGAAGTGGTGTCGTCGATGGTGCCCAAAATCGGCCACACCCGGACATAGCGCGTGCTGTTCCTGCTGGCATAATACAGCCGGCCGCTCGCGTCGAGCTGTAGGGCGGAGCTGTTGCCAGCGTTGGTTGCCGTTGTGAAACCGCTGTTGTAGCGGATCCACCGGTTACCCCTGGAGACGTTGGCCAGCCGGAAGCCGCCATCCACGGCGGTGGCGGTCCACTGCTGCAGCTCGTCTGCCGCGTCGTCCTGCGCAGCCTGCAAACTGTTGCCCGAGCTGTAGCAGGCCAGGGCCTGTCCGTCGGCCACAAACCGGTAGACGCCGCCGTCCTCCAGCGTTGTGACCTCCTCCCAGGTGTCCCCGCCGGGGATTGTCTCGGTGTGGTACGCGGCCAGATACCCGGCCACGTCCTCCTCGCGCACCGAATAGTCGATCGGCTGGCCTTCCGCATCCTCGGGCGAAAGGCCCTCAAACGCGCCGGTCCATTCGTTGCCGGCGTTTAATGTGAGCGTCCGTCCGGTGGGCTCGCTGTTCGCATACAGGCGCACCTCGACGGAATCGCCGGAATGGGCGCTGTTGCCGTCCGACCACTGCTTGACCACCTGTAAATTCATATCGCCCGCCGGCGCCTCTGCCGCGGGGCTCACCACCGCATAGGTGGAGAAATGGCTGGCCGAAAACCGGACGCCGCCGTCCTCCGCGGTCGCCTCGATCCCTTCTGGGCCTCCGCTCTCGGGGACGTAGTAGACGGCATAATCCGCGGGGGGCGCCCCATCCGCCGCCATCTGCGGCAGGCGGATTTCGACCGTCAGGGGGAGGCCCGCGCGCGGCTCAAAGGCGCTTCCGTCCGGCCGGTAGATGGTGATATCGTACGCGCCCAAAACTGTGGCATCCTCCATCTGCACCGGCACCGGATAGGCCCGGACCGATGCGCCCTGCGGGAGTGCGCCGCTCACGGTGATGAGAGTTCCCTCCCCGGCGAGGGGATGTTCCCCCGTTTCGTCCGTGAAGAGGGACGCTGTGAGCGTCTGCTCGGCGAGCGGCTCCTCCGCCAGCCAGGTGAGTACCAGCGGGCGGTACTCCGCGTCGGCTTTCCGCCCTTCCACAGCGGCGGCCGCTTCGTCCAGCGTCCCGCCGCCGCCCGCCGTGATGGTCATGGAGGCCACGGCCTCCGGCTGGACCTCCTGCGCGGGTTCTTCCTCGGGCGCGGATGCGCTGTTTTCCTCGCTGTTTTCCTCTTCGGATGCGCTGCTCTCCGCCTCGGGCGGGGCCACGTCCTCAGGCTGCGCTAGCTCCGGTCCATCGGCGGGCGCGGCGGGTTTCTCCCCGGACTTGTCCGCCTCTACGACCACCTCATCGGTGGCTTCCTTCCCGGCCTGCGCGGGCTCTTCCCCGGGTGCGGATGCGCTGTTTTTCTCTTCGGGCGCGCTGCTCTCCGCTTCGGGCAGGGCCGCGTCCTCGGGCTGCGTGGGTTCCGGTTCATCGGCGGCTTCCTCCCCGGCCTGCGCGGGCTCTTCCCCGGGTGCGGACGCGCTGTTTTCCTCTTCGGGTGCGCTGCTCTCCGCCTCGGGCTGCGCCGGCTCCGGTTCATCGGCGGGCGCAGCGGGATCCTCCCCGGGCTTGGTCACGTCCTCCGGCTGGGCCGCGGCTTCACGCACAGCGCAGTGGAGATCGAACGAAACCGCGCGCCCCTGCTCCAGGCAGAACCAATAGTCCGCATCCCCGTTCTCGCCAGGGACGCGGTGGAGCTCCAGGATGGAACCGTCGTCCGCAGCGACCTCCGCCACATCGCCGGTGAACTCGTGGATATCCGCAAGACCCGCGTTCCAGTTCTCCGACGACAGCAGGAAATAGGTTTCATCCTGTTTGGGTTGTGCGGCTGCGGTGACACGCACGGTGATGCCCGCGCCCTGCACCGCGCTTGTGACGTCGGTTTCGAGGAGCGGTTCGGCCTGCTCCAGGCTGATTGCGGGCATCGTCATCATCAAAGACACGCCGAGCACAGTCGTCAACGAAAGGACGCACAGAATCGCCGCAAAGCGGTTTCGCCGTTTGTGACCGCTCAAATATTGCTTTACCTGGGTTACCAGATCTTTTGTCATAATTTGGACGGCCCCTTTCTCACATTAGGCCAACGGGCCTATTTTTTGTAACGGCCACACGCGCAGAACAACCTTCCCCACGATGAATTCATCCGAAATGCATCCAATCGCAGAGGAACGGCTGTCCACAGAGGTGGCCCGGTGATCCCCCATCACAAAAATTTTGCCATCCGGCACCTGGTAGGGAAACTCGAGATCGCATTCCCCCAGGCTTTTCTCCACGAGATACGGCTCTTGCAGCGGCTCGCCGCCGACATACACCGTGCCGTCGCTCCGGATATCCACCTGTTCGCCGGGGAATGCGATGACGCGCTTCAGGAGGATTTTGTTGTTGTAATAAAAGGCCACGATATCGCCCCGCTTAAAATCGGAATTTTTGAGCGCGAGCACGATTTGTTTGTTTTCCAGCGAGGGCTCCATGCTGGTGCCCGTGACCCGGAGCACGGGGAACAGCAGCGTTGCAGCGAGCACAGCCGCGGCCGCCACAACCACCAGGAAATACACGGTGCTGCGCAGCGCCCGGCCATAATCCCCCTTGTGCTGTTCCCACTTGAGCTCCTCTTTGAGCTGCTGGCCGGTCGGTAAGGTGCGTTCTTCCATCTGAGACCTCACTCCGCCTTGGCGATATACTCCGGCTGCACCGTGCGGATATCCTCCAAATACTGCTCGACCGCCCTCTGTGCGCTATCCACGCTCAGAAGGCGGATGGTTTCCAAATATTGTTCGGCCGCCCTCTGCGCGCTTTCAAACACGCCGTTGATCTGGAGGCACGCCTCCGCGATGGAACCCACCGCGCCAATTTTGACCGCCCGCTCGGAAAGCTGCCGCCTGAGCTCCTCGCACTCCGCCTTTAGTGTTTCGTTCTCGTCGGTCAGATCGATGAGAATTTCAATGAGCTCCCTGCGGTTGAGTTTCCTCAGTTCCCGATCCGTCATCTTAAACCACACATCCTTTCATTGTTTCGGCCCTGCCGCCCGCACCCAACGGGAAATTTTCTGTTGCAAAGCAACCATTTTTTCACGCATCCGGCGGCCCGCCGGCCGGGCGCCTATTTCATTGCCCATGGCGAACCAAACCGCCATATCGGCATTTTTATAACTTCACAAAACAAAGCTATAAAAATAACCGCATCGCAGGTTCTCTCTGCCCGGACGCGGTTATCTATCGACTTTCGGCGGTCAGGCTGCCATACAATCTGCATTGCTCTTTGACTTTGCGTCACACGCCTTCATCTGCCTTGCCATTGTCGTGTCCCGCGCACCCGAGTTCCACATCTTCCGGCTCAAGCTGCAAGGCCCAGTTTTACACAGAAAATGTCTTATGCAATTTTTCCTTGACTGTTCCCCTTTGCCTCTTTCTCAGTTTTTAAAGCATCCAATCCGCGCGCAATCAAATCTCTCATCATCTGGCTTTGGGTATCCTTTTTATAAATCTGCTCCTTGGCCACATCCAAGTCGAGTTTTACATCCTGCGGAATGGTAATGGTGAAGCGTTTGAATTCCGTAGCCATATAGGTTCCCCCTTCCGACAAGGTGGTTCACTGAACCATTCAGCTTTATTATAATGGTTCACCGGTTCACTGTCAATAGATTTACCAAAAAAAGTTAATTCTTTACACCTCTGGTTCACCGATGTATAATCACAAGTGAGGTGATAAAATATGGCTACTCAACGGCCGCGATATACGGTATCGGTGGATCACGAGATGTTCCAACAAATCGAGGATTTCCGCTTTGAGCGCCGCTTCCAGACTCGCTCGGAGGCAACTGTGGAGCTCATCCGCCTGGGGCTTGAAGCACTGAAGAGGGAACAGGATGCACAGGGGAAAGCGCAAGAGGGTGAACATGAGCCCACAAATTCAAGCGATTCCCCGGAATCCACCTGAAAAACACATGAAAAAGGGCCGCATCAGAGACAATTCAGCTCAGATGCGGCCGTTTATTTTTTCATCTCCCGCCCTTTCCATCTTCATTATAATGGTCTGGGGGCGGCAGCGCTTGATTTGTTTTTCAGAACAGGGGATCTGCGCGCCGGGGGCTTTTTATTTTGCGCTTATATTTTATCTTCTTTTGAAATAAAAGCGACCATTCGGCGGCGGGGTTTGCACTGTGTTTCGCAGCTATAGGCACAGTGTTTTGCACACTGTAGCGCAACTGACCCGGCTTGGGCCTGGCCACTGGCCAGCGGGGTTTCGCCCCCGCACGACGACTGCCTTTTGATGCACGTCAAAAGGCAGGAAAAACGTGTCAAAGGGGGCACCCCTTTGAAAACCCCGTTGTGCGCCCGGAGATAAAATCTGCGCTGATATTGCCGACACCCGGCCAGCCCCCTCGGCAATGGTTCTGAAGTCGCTTCGTGAAAAAAGGCAAGGTTGCACTTCGCTCCCACGAACCATTGCCCCTGCGGGGTGCCCTCGGGCGACACCAGTAAGGCGCGCAGGCACCGCACCGCTTGATTTTTGGCTCCGGGTCGGGTCGGCAGCGCCGACAGGCAATCCGGGTTGGCGCTTGCGTTGTGCGGGGCGCGGTGGCCGAAGCCGGAAGCACAAACAGAACACCGCGTTTACGCCCTCGGAGGGGCGGAGGATCTAGGGCAAGCGGGGGACGGCAGAGAGGATACGGGCATTACCCGAGGGAATCCCGCCAAAGGCGGGACAGGTGCCTGATTGGAGCGAGTGCCCTCCAGAGGGCCTTCTCTTGTCCCTTCGGGACAATTCACCTTGCGCTCCTTGGAATTTGCACGAAGCGACTGGAAGGCACGTCGGCAGCGCCGACAGGCAATCCGGATTGGCGCTTGCGCCATACCGGGTGCGTCCTCCGCGCGGATGCTGCACTTTGCTTAACAAACGAGCCTGCCCGGCTTTCCTCCGGCCGTTGGCCGGCCGCCCCTAGGGGGGATGCCAAAGGGGGGAACGCCCTTTGGCGCGCTTTTGCATCCTTTTGGCGCGTACCAAAAGTGAGGCACCGCGCGGGGGCGCAATCCCGCCCAGGCGACGCCTGGAGGTGTTGCCGAGGAAAGCGCTTATTAAGGCATTGGGCTCGGTGGCCGTAGCTGCAAAGCTAAGTGCCAACCCGCCCAGGCAACGGCGGAGGCCGCCCGCCTGCCTGTTCGATTCCACGGGCCATGCCAAAAAAAGAAGCCACTCAGTAGGGTGGCTTGCTCTTTCTTGGTGCTCGACCGGAATCTACCCGCGGCAGAACCGGCCCGCCACCGGCGGCCCGGTTGCGCCCGCCCTTCGCCTTCGGCTCAGCCGGGCTTGCTGCCTGTTCGATTCCACGGGTCATGCCAAAAAAAGAAGCCACCCAGTAGGGTGGCTTGCTCTTTCTTGGTGCTCGACCGGAATCTACCCGCGGCAGAACCGGCCCGCCACCGGCGGCCCGGTTGCGCCCGCCCTTCGCCTTCGGCTCGGCCGGGCTTGCTGCCTGTTCGATTCCACGGGTCATGCCAAAAAAAGAAGCCACCCAGTAGGGTGGCTTGCTCTTTTTTTGGTGACCCGGACGGGAATCGAACCCGTGATGCCGCCGTGAAAGGGCGGAGTCTTAACCGCTTGACCACCGGGCCGGAGGTCAATATCAAAAACCCACCCCAAGGCGGAGAATTTGTAAAATGGTAGCGGCAATAGGATTTGAACCTACGACACTTCGGGTATGAACCGAATGCTCTAGCCAACTGAGCTATGCCGCCATATTTCGCCTTGCTTGTTCATCAGGCGAAGTTAATTATACTATACCCTGCAAATTTTGTCAACTATTTTTTCTGGGTTTCGCTGTTTTTATCATACCCCGCCCGGCGCGCGGTATGCACGGCCGGGCGGGATAGATACGCTGTTTCCTCAGGGATTGATGCTGTAGTTGGGCGCTTCCTTGGTGATGTAGATATCGTGCGGATGACTCTCCTTGAGGCCCGCGCCGGTGATGCGGATGAATCTTGCCTTCTCGTGCATCGACGGGATATCCGGGCAGCCGCAGTAGCCCATACCCGCTTTGATGCCGCCCAACAGCTGGAACACGGTGTCGGCCACCGCTCCCTTGTAGGGCACGCGGCCCTCCACGCCCTCGGGCACCAGCTTTTTGTTGTCCTCCTGGAAGTAGCGGTCTTTGCTGCCGCATGCCATCGCGCCCAAGCTGCCCATGCCGCGATACACCTTGAACCGGCGGCCCTGGTAGATTTCGCTCTCGCCGGGGGCTTCCTCGCAGCCGGCCAGCAGCGATCCCAGCATGACCACCGATGCGCCCGCCGCGAGCGCCTTGACGATGTCGCCGGAATATTTGATGCCGCCGTCCGCAATGACGGGGATGTCGTACTTGGCCGCGACGCACGCCGCATCATAAACCGCAGTGATCTGCGGCACGCCGATGCCCGCCACCACGCGGGTGGTGCAGATCGAGCCGGGGCCGATGCCCACTTTGATCGCGTCCGCGCCCGCCTTGATGAGGTCCTCCGCGGCCTCGGCGGTGGCGATGTTGCCCGCGATCAGCGCCACATCCGGGAACGCCTCCTTCACCTTGGTCACACAATTGAGGATATTCCGGCTGTGGCCGTGGGCGGAGTCGAGCACCAACACGTCCACCTGCGCCTCCACCAGCGCCTTGGCGCGGTCGAGCACGTCGCTGGTCACGCCGATGGCGGCGCCGCACAGCAGACGCCCGTTTTTATCGCGCGCCGAATTGGGATAGCGCACCGCTTTTTCAATGTCCTTGATGGTGATGAGGCCCTTGAGGCGGCCCTCCTGATCGACGATCGGCAGCTTCTCAATCTTGTGCTGGCGCAGAATCTCCTGCGCGGCCTTCAAATCGGTGCCCACCGGCGCGGTGATCAGGTTCTCCTTGGTCATCACCTCTTTGATTTTGAGGTTGTAGTCGTTCAAAAACCGCATGTCGCGGTTGGTGAGGATGCCGACCAGCTTGTTATCCTGGTCCACAATGGGCACGCCGCTGATTTTATATTTGCCCATCAGCTCGTCCGCATCGAACACAAAGTGTTCCGGCGAGAGGTAAAACGGGTTGACAATGACGCCGTTCTCCGAACGCTTCACCTTGTCCACCTCATCGGCCTGCTTCTCGATGGACATGTTCTTATGGATGATGCCGATGCCGCCCTCGCGCGCGATCGCAATCGCCATGAGTGATTCGGTGACGGTGTCCATGGCGGCCGTCATCAGCGGCGCATTGAGACGCACGTCCTTTGCCAGGCGGGTACCCACGTTGATTTCTTTGGGCAGCACATCCGATTTGGCGGGGATGAGCAGCACATCGTCAAAGGTAAGGCCCTCCTTGACAAACTTTTCCCCCTGATTGATGTTGAGCATCTACACTTCCTCCTTGTATCTGATTGGCGCACAGGCCCTTGAGCGCAGAACCCGTGCATGGCTTCAAATATTTTATCTATTCTACCACTTATCGCGTTGCGGTTCAACCCTTTGCCCGGAGAGATTTTACAGATTTTTTCACCACGAATTGTCAGGGTTGCAAATTGGTATGACTTGCTGCATCCTGTGCCGAACAACTGTGCGCCGAGAAAAGAAATACGGCCCGCACCACGCCGTTGGGCGCAGCCGGGCCGCCGTCATCCATCAATGAGCGCCGGGTTTGACATAGGTCGGTGCAAATTTGCTCGATTGCAGTTTTTTCACCTCGCGGTAGTACTGGTAGGTCATCGGTTGACCCTGCCGCACCACGTTGGAGTCGGTCACATCGCAGACAAAGATGGTGTGGGTGTCCATATCCACCTCATCGATCACCTTACAGCTGAACTGGGTCAGGATACCCTCGTTGATGTAAACGTCGCCGTTCGAGTCCTTGCGGCAGTTGAGGTCTGCGAACTTGTCGATTTCGCGGCCGGTGCGGTAACCAAACTTGCCCAACAGCGGACTGGGGCAGTCCTCGCCCACCACATTCACCGCCACTGTGCCGCCCGCGCGGATGAATTCATGGGTCTGGTTCTGCTTGGAGACGCTCACCGCCACGCGCACCGGCTCGGCCGTGATCTGAAACACGGTGTTGACCAGGCACCCGGCGTTCTTGTTGCCGTCGTGCGCGGTGATCAGATAGATGCCATAACTGAGTTGAAACAGGGCTGTAATATCCAGCATCGAATTTCCTCCTTAATTTTGAAACCGGATGACCGCCTCGAAACAGGCGCTGCCGTCCGGGCGGTCCGCGCCGGCGTACCAGGTATTCTCCACGCCGGGCAGCGGCGCGCAGTACACCGCCAGCCGGTCGCCCAGCGCGGCCTCCTTGATAAAATGGATGCGGTATTCCGCAATCTCCCTCCCCTGCAGCAGATCAAACGGCAGGAAATCACAGACGATGTCGCTGTAAACCGCATTGTTCATGTGCAGGTTGCAGTCGATGTCGCTGTAGCGCACCTCCCGCCATCCCGCAGGTCCGAGGCCCTCCGGACGGCGCACCCTGTCCTGAACCGGCGGGCGGTAGCCCTCCGGGGCCGGCCCGATCGGGATTTCGTGCGGCAGCTCGGACGGGCGGTGGAGCCTGTGGGTGTGCGGGTCGGCCAGCACCCAGGCGGTGCGCGCCGCGATCAGCTCCCGCCCCGCCGCATCGTAAAACGACACGTCGCGCATACTCTGCGCCCCCTTGCACGGGCGCGGCCAGGTGACCACCCGCATCTCCTCCAGCGCCGACGGCAGCCGCGCGATGTGCAGCTCCACACGGGTGAGCAGGTAGACGAACCCCTCCTCCCACAGCAAGGTGTGGTGCAGGCCCAACGCCTCCAGATGCTCGCCGGAGACCTCCTGGATGTGGCGCATCACATTGCTTAGTTTGATCCGGTTGCGGATGTCGCATTCAGGATAGGGGAGCTGAATCTTTTTTTCAAAGCTGGTTTTTTCCATCTGCTTCCCCTTTCTTGTATTGTTTTATACTGTTTGTATAATTATTGTTGTTATCTACAGTTCAGCGGATCACATCAACGCCCATATACGGCCGCAGCACCTCAGGCACCGTCACCGAGCCGTCCTCATTCTGGTAGTTTTCCAAAATTGCGGCCACTGTGCGGCCGATCGCCAGACCCGAGCCGTTCAGGGTGTGCACAAGCTGCGCCTTGTCCTTGGGATTATCCTTGAACTTGATGTTGGCGCGGCGGGCCTGGTAGTCCTCAAAGTTGGAGCAGCTCGAGATCTCGAGATAGCGGTTGTACGAGGGCATCCACACCTCGATGTCGTAGGTTTTGGCGCTCGAGAAACCCAGGTCGCCGCTGCACAGGGTCACCACATGGTAGGGCAGACCCAGCATTTGCAGCTTGGTTTCCGCGTCGTGGGTGAGCTTCTCCAGCTCGTCGTAGCTCTCCTCGGGGCGGGAAAATTTGACCAGCTCCACCTTGTTGAACTGGTGCTGGCGGATGAGGCCGCGGGTGTCGCGCCCCGCCGACCCCGCCTCCGCGCGGAAGCAGGCCGAATAGGCGCAATGCTTGATCGGCAGCTTGGCGCCGTCCAGAATCTCGTCGCGGTACAGGTTGGTCACCGGCACCTCGGCCGTGGGGATCAGGTAGTAATCCAGCCCCTCCAGCTTGAACATGTCCTCCGCAAACTTGGGCAGTTGCCCGGTGCCGGTCATCGAGGCGCTGTTCGCCATAAACGGCGGGAGCACCTCAACATAGCCGTTCGCGGTGTGCTGATCCAGATAGAAGTTGATGACCGCGCGTTCCAGCCGCGCGCCCAGCCCCTTGTAGAAGTGGAACCGCTTGCCGGTCACCTTGGCCGCGCGCTCCGGGTCGAGGATGTCGAGGTCTGCGCCGATGTCCCAATGGGGCTTCGGCTCGTATGGGAACTGGCGCGGCTCGCCCCAGCGGCGCACCTCCGGGTTTTGGCTGTCGTCCAGGCCGGTGGGCACCGACTCGTGCGGCACATTTGGGATGGAAAGCAGCAGTTCGCGCTGGCGGGCCTCCAGCTTGGAGACCTCCGCGTCGCAGGCGCCGATCTCCTCAGCCAACAGCTTCATCTCCGCCATCAGCGCGGTGATATCCCTGCCCTCTTTTTTGAACATGGGAATCTGCTTAGACGCCTTGTTCTGCTCGGCCTTCATGCCGTCGGCCTTGGTGCCGATCTCGCGGCGCTTCTCGTCGATGGCGAGAATCTCATCCACCACGGCATCCATATCCTTGCCCCGGCGCTTCACCCCTGCCTTGACCTCGTCGGGATTGCTTCTAATTCTGCGAATATCCAACATATTCCTTGCACTTCCTTATTTAAAATATCCAGTTATCCTGAATTTTTTGACTCAATTGTCCCCCGCCTACCAGTTGAGCTTCTCCCCGGTGAGGCGCTCCATGATGTCCGCCAGGTCGCGCTTGCTGAAAAATTCGATCTCCAGCTTGCCCTTGTCCCGCTTGGTGTGGTTGATCTTGACCTTGCGGCCGAATTCCTGGGTGGCCGCGAGCTCCAACTCCTCGTAGAAGGTGTCGCGCACCAGCGGTTTCGCCTTGGGCGCCTCCTCCTTGGGAGCTTTGATCGCCGCAACCCGCTTTTCCACATCCCGCACTGTCAAATTTTCCTTCACAATGCGGTCGGCCAGCTCCTCGATCTGCTTTTTGGTCTCCAGCCCGAGCAGCGCGCGCGCATGGCCCACCGAGAGCTCGTCCCGGCGCACCATCTCCACCACCTTGGCCGGCAGATGCAGCAGACGCAGGGCGTTCGCCACCACCGGGCGCGATTTACCCACGCTTTTTGCAATCTGCTCCTGCGTCATGTTGTATTGATCGGCCAGCAGCTTGTAGCCCAGCGATTCTTCGATGGCGTTGAGGTCCTCGCGCTGCAAATTTTCGATGAGCGCCAGCTCCATCGTCTGCTGGTCGTCCATCTCCCGCACGATCACCGGCACCTCGGAGAGCCCCGCCATGCGGGCCGCTCGCCACCGCCGCTCGCCCGCCACCAGCTGATAGCCGCCGGTGGGCATCGGGCGAACCAGCAGCGGCTGGATCACTCCGTGCTCACGGATGGAATCGGCCAGATCGGCCAGCGCAGCCTCGTCGAAATCCTTGCGCGGCTGCGACTTGTTGGGCTCGATCTCAGAGATGCGCAGGGTCAACACATCGCGCGAGCTGGTGTCGTTATCGACAAACAAGGCGTCCAGACCCTTGCCCAGCCCGCCTTTTCTTCCTGCCACGGCTTGTTCCCCCTTCTATTTGATCTTATTTTGGTTTAAAATCTCCTTTGCCAGCTCCTCATACGCCTCGGACCCCTTCGATCCGCGGTCAAAATAGGAGACCGGCTGCCCAAAGCTGGGCGCTTCCGATACGCGCACATTGCGCGGTATCACATTTTTGTAGACCTTTTTCGGGAAATACTTCTTGACCTCCTCCACCACCTGCATGGTGAGGTTGAGGCGCGCGTCGTACATGGTGAGCAGCACCCCTTCGATCTCGATCTGCGGGTTATACAGCCGTTTGACGCTGCGCACTGTGCTCATCAGTTGGGACAGCCCCTCCAATGCGTAATATTCGCACTGGATCGGCACGATCAAGGTGTCGCAGGCGGTGAGCGCATTGAGCGTAATCAGCCCCAGCGAGGGCGGGCAGTCGATGAAGATGAAGTCGTACTCCGGCTTGATTCCGATGAGCGCGTTTTTCAGCCGCCCAGCGCGGTTTTCCAGCTCCACCAGCTCAATTTCAGCCGCCGCCAGGTCGAGGTTGGAGGGCAACACGTCCACATTCTTAAACGAGGTATGCACAATCACATCCCGCGCCTTTGCGTCGCCGATGAGCAGCTCGTAGGTGGATTTTTGCACCTCCCGCTTGTTGATCCCCAGCCCGCTGGTGGTGTTGCCCTGGGGGTCGATGTCCACAATCAGCACCTTCTTGCCGAAAATACCGATCCAGGCGGCGATATTGATGGCCGATGTGGTCTTGCCCACCCCGCCCTTTTGGTTTGCCATAGCGATGATTTTTCCCATAGCGGACCTTCTTCCGTGTTATTATCGGTCGATCCCCTTTGATTATGACATCAACCGGGCAAAGCGGCCTTCGCTGCAATCGCCATATTGCGGCGCGGCCGCACCGCCTCTGCACTTTGCGCGGGCGGCAAACAGCGGCAATGCCGCCTGTTTTGTGTCTATTATAACACACCGGCGGGAAAATTCAATTGTTTCACGTGAAACAGCGACTTTTTTCGCGCGGCGCCTGTCGAAATATGTTTCACGTGAAACATTTCCACCGCAATGGGGTGCAGAAAGGCCGCCGGCGGACTATCTGCCCAGCCAGCGGCCTCGCTGCAATCGACATAGGGGAACTTTTATGACTAACCTTTATAAAAAGGATAGCGGGTTTGTTTTAAGACGATCCGCGCAGCGCGCCCCGGCGGGAAAACGCGGATGTCTTGGGGATTTTAACGGTGTATTCGATGTATTCGCCCTGGTCGGTGCGCGCCGCCTCTGCCTCAATGCCGGCCTCCTTCATGGTATCGATCGCGCGGTCAATGGTGTTGATAAAGATGCGCAGGTCCTTGACGATCAGCAGCCGCTTGGGCGCCATCCGCTTTTCCTCGAGCATCCCCTCAATCAGCCGCTCGGTCTGGGCCACGTTGAGGCACCGCTTGGCGATCATCGTGATCGCTTCGCGCTGCAACTCCGGGGTGCGCAGCTTGAGCAGCGCCCGCGCGTGCCGCTCTGTTAAGCCTTTTTCGCTCACAAGCGCCTGAATTTCGGGCGAGAGGCGCAGCAGCCGCAGCTTGTTGGCCAGGGTGGACTGCGCCATGCCCAGCTTTGCGGCCGCCTCTTCCTGGGTGATCTCCCACTGGTAGATCAGCTCATAGATGCCGCGCGCCTCGTCGAAAAAGGTGAGGCCCTCGCGGTGCAGGTTTTCAATCAAAGCGAGCACTGCGGACTGCTGGTCGTCGACATCCACAGCGATCGCGCGTATCTGCGCCACGCCCAGCAGCTTGCAGGCGCGCAGCCTGCGCTCGCCGGAAACCAGCTCATAGCGCCCGGTTTTGAGTCGCCGCACGGTGACCGGCTGCAACAAACCGTTTTCGCGGATGCTCTCCGCCAGGCTGTGCAGCTCATCGTCATCGAATAGGGTGCGCGGCTGGGAGGGATTTGGGTCGATGCTGCCAAGCGGCAGGTTGAGCACCTGCTCGCCGCGGTTGTTCTTTTGAAAAATCATCGGCCACGCCTCCCTGCATCTTGTTGCACGCGGTCTGTCCGGGCGTGCCGCCCGCGCGGAGGTGACGGAAGGTCTCCGCGCGGGCGGGGCGGCCGGACGGGCGGTTTGCCCACAAGCGGAAAAGGAGATTTTCCACATTTGCACGGGGATGTTGGGGAAACCTCGCGCTGTTTTTCTTTTCTGCTTGTCCGTGATTTCAATATACCACATATTTACAATTATTTCCAGTATTTTACATCGTAAAAAATCGACAGGATTCGCTCTATCCTGTCGATCTTCGGGCCGCTTACAGCGGGTTTTTTGCAATTTTTCCGGGATTTCTCGGATATTTTGCTGGAGTTTGCGATATTTTCCTGATTAAAACGATGGAACGGCGGCTGTCGTCCGGCAGGATGTACTTTTCCACACCGAATACGCGCCCGCCCAGCTCCTTGATCGCGGGCTTCGCCGCATCCAGCTCTTCATCAATTTCGTAGCCCTTGAGCGCTGCGAACACGCCGCCGGGCTTCACAAACGGCAGGCAGTATTCCGCGAGCTCCCGCAGGTTGGCCACCGCCCGCGCGGTCGCCAGATCGAAGCGCTCGCGCAGCTCCGGCTTTCGGCCGCCCTCCTCGGCGCGCAGGTGCACCGCCCGCGCGGGGATTTCCAGCGCCGCGCACAGCTCGGTCAAAAAGAGGATGCGTTTATTGAGGCTGTCCAGCAGGGTGAGCTTGAGGTCTCCGCGCGCCACAGCGCAGGGCACCGACGGGAACCCCGCGCCCGTGCCCACATCGATGACCGACGCGCCCTGGGCGGGCTGCGCCGCGTGCAGCAAAAGCAGGCTATCCAAAAAGTGTTTCACCGCGATCTCATCCGGCTGGGTGATCGCAGTCAGGTTGATCCTTTCGTTCCACTCCACCAGCATTTGGGCGTAATGCTCCAGCCGGTCGAGCTGTGCGGCGTCCAACGCCACGCCGTATTCCAGCGCGGCCGCGCACAGGGTCTCTTTGGGCAGGTTCATTCCTTGCTCCCTCCTCCCCGCTGCTCCAGATAGATGAGCAGCACCGAGATATCCGCCGGGCTGACCCCCGAGATGCGGGACGCCTGCCCTACATTGATCGGACGCACCCGCGAGAGCTTCTCCCGCGCCTCCATGCGCAGGCTGGCGATGCGGTTGTAGTCGATATCATCGGGCAGCGGCCTGTTTTCCAGGCGGCGCATCTCCTCCACCTGGGCGAGCTGCCGGCGGATATACCCTGCATATTTGATCTCCACCTCGGCCTGCTCGCACACCGCGCGGTCGAGCGCGGGGCGGATGGGGTCGAACGGCGCGAGGTCGTCGTAGCTCACCTGGGGGCGGCGCAGCAGGTCGGCCAGGCGCACACCGGTGGCCACCGGTGCTGTTCCACGTGAAACAAGCATGTCGGAGAGCGCCTCGCCCGGCGGGATGGAAGTGCCCTCCAGCCGCGCGATCTCGGCCTTTTTCTGCGCCTGCTTCCGAAGGAACCGCTCATAGCGCTCATCCGAAATGAGCCCGATCTCGTGCCCAACCGGCGTGAGGCGTTCGTCGGCGTTGTCCTGCCGCAAAAGCAGACGGTATTCCGAGCGCGAGGTCATCATGCGGTAAGGGTCGGTGCAGCCCTTGGTCACTAGGTCGTCCACCAGCGTGCCGATATAGGAGCTGGCGCGGTCCAAAATCATGGGCGGCTGGCCGCGCAGCTTGCGCACCGCGTTGATCGCCGCATACAGCCCCTGGGCGGCGGCCTCCTCATAGCCGGAGGTGCCGTTGAACTGACCCGCGCCGTAAAGCCCCTCGACGCTGCGAAACTCCAGGGTCGGCTTCAGCTCCAGCGGGTCGCAGCAGTCGTATTCGATCGCGTAGGCGGTGCGCATCACCTTGAGCTGCTCAAAGCCCTTGATCGTGCGGTAAAAGGCGATCTGCACATCCTCGGGCAGGCTGCTGCTCATCCCCTGCAAGTACATCTCGTCGGTGTCCAGTCCCATCGGCTCCACAAAGATTTGGTGCCGGGGCTTGTCCGCAAAACGCACCACCTTGTCCTCGATGCTCGGACAATAGCGCGGCCCCACCCCCTCGATCTTGCCGCCATAGAGGGGCGAGCGGTGGATATTGTCGCGGATGGTCTGATGGGTGGCCTCGTTGGTGTAGGCGATGTGGCAGACCGCCCGGTTGACCAGCGGGCGGGTGGTGTCGAAGGAGAACGGGGTGATCGGGTCGTCCCCCTGCTGCTCCTCCAGCGCCGAAAAGTCGATGCTGCGGCGGTGCACCCGCGCCGGGGTGCCGGTCTTGAAGCGCCGCAGGGTGATCCCCAGGTCGCGCAGGCTCTGCGACAGGCGGTTGGCCGCATGGGTGCCGTCCGGCCCGCTGGGGTAGGACACATCCCCCACGTAGACCATCCCCTTGAGGTAGGTGCCGGTGCAGAGGATCACCGCGCGCGCGCGGAACACCGCGTCCAGCGCCGTGACCACCTCACGCACCCCGTCCTTGCCGTCCCCGCGGATCGCCACCACCTCGGCCTGCTTGATGTCCAGGCGCTCCTGGGCCTCCAGGGTCTGCTTCATGCGGCTGTGGTAGGCCATCCGGTCGATCTGGGCGCGCAGGCTGTGCACCGCCGGGCCCTTGCCCCGGTTGAGCATCCGGCTCTGAATCATCGTGTCGTCCGCCGCCCGGCCCATCTCGCCGCCCAGCGCGTCGATCTCCCGCACCAGATGGCCCTTGGCCGTACCGCCGATCGACGGGTTGCAGGGCATGTTGGCGATGCCGTCCAGCGTGATGGTGAACAGGATCGTATTCATCCCCAGGCGCGCCGCGGCAAGCGCCGCCTCACAGCCCGCATGGCCCGCGCCGATCACCGCAATATCGTATTCTCCCGCGAAATATTCCACCCTGACATCCTCTCCATTGGTTGGATTGCAGCCGCAAAAGGCACAAAACAGGCCCAGAGGTATTGATACCCCTGAGCCCCGCATCCGGACCAGCCTTTTGCCGCGCTTTTATCCCTTATTATAGGTTATTTTGCCCGCCTTGTAAAGAAAAACCCCGCGTCACGGCGGGGTTGGATCGTCGGTTCGGTCGAGCAGGTAGTCCACGCTGATGCCGTAAAAGTCGGCGAGCTTGAGTAAAATGTCATCTCTTAAGGCAATTTTGCCTAATTCATACTTGCAATAAGTATTTTGAGAGACATGCAAAATCTCACCTAATTGTGCTTGGCTGAGGTCAGAGTCCTCGCGCAAATCTCGAATTCGACGATATTTCATTTTCTATCACCGGTTCTATCATAAGGCATAGTAACAAAATAGTGCGTTTTTATCTGAAATACAGATAAAATTGTGTGCAGCAGCTCGCCAACTCTACATCGCCCCAGGGGCATCCCTGGGCGGGGTTGCGCCCCCGCGCGACGCCATCCTTTTGGTACGCGCCAAAAGGATGCAAAAGCGCGCCAAAGGGCGTTCCCCCCTTTGGCATCCCCCCTTTGGGGCGGAGTAGACGGCCTGCGCTGTTTTTACCGGTTCTCACAAGTGCCCTCGGCAGGTGCCTTCCAGTCGCTTCGTGCAAATTCCAAGGAGCGCACTCGCTCCAATCAGGCACCTGTCCCACCTTACGGCGGGATCCCCTCGGGTAATGCCCGCATCCGCTCTGCCGTCCCCCGCTTGCCCTAGATCCTCCGCCCCTCCGAGCGCGTAAATGCGGTGTTCTATTTGTACCCCCGGCTTCGGCCACCGCGCCCCATGGCCTAGTAAGTGTCATCCCCGGCTTTCCTGTCGGCGTTGCCGACCCGGAGCCAAAAATCAAGCGGGGCGGTGCCTGCGCGCTTTGCGGGTGTCGCCCGAGGGCACCCCGTAAGGGGCAATGGTTCGTGGGAGCGAAGCGCCGGGTATGCACCCGGCGGCGTTACCGAGGATAGCACCGTACAAATTGCAGGGCACCCTACCCGAAGCCGCTGGCCCTGTGCGCGGGTTGCACCTTGCACAACGCAAGTGCCAACCCGGATTGCCTGCCAGCGCTGCCGGCCCGGGCGCACAACGGGGTTTTCAAAGGGGGGTGCCCCCTTGGACACGTTTTTCCTGCCTTTTGACGTGCATCAAAAGGCAGTCGTCGTGCGGGGCCGAAACCCCGCCCAGGCAGCGCCTGGAGGCGGTACCGAGGAAAACACTTGCTAAGGCGTGGGGCACACTGCCCGAAGCCAGTAAATAGCAGCAAACCCCGCCGCCAAGTGAATGGCTGATATTTTTATTGTGAAAAATGAAGCATTGAAATAAAAAAGCCCCGGCGGCTATTTGCCCACGCAGAACCGCGCGAACACCTCGTTCACCACCGCCTCGCTGGCGCGCTCGCCGGTGAGCTCCAGCAGGGCGGCAATCGCCTCGTCGATGCAGACCCCCACCGCGTCGAAGGTGAAGCTGTCATCCAAAGTAGAAATCGCCTCGTCCACCGCGGCGGCAGCGCGCTGGGCGCACAACCGCTGGCGCTCATTGGCGAGCAGAGCCGCGCCGCCGTCCAGCCGGTGCAGGCCTAGCACCTCGTTCACCGCGGCACTCAGCTCCCGCATCCCCTGGCCCGCCTTGGCGGACACCTGCACCGTGTGGGGGATGCGCTCGCTCACCCACGCGAGGTCGATGCGGCGGGGCAGGTCGGTCTTGTTGATCACCGCCACCGCCGGGCGGCCGCGCAGCGACTCGATCAACGCGCGATCCTCCCCGGTCAGCGGGTCGGAGCTGTCGAACACCGCGAGCACCAACCCGGCCGTTTCCAGCCGCCTGCGGGCCAATGCCACGCCCACGCTCTCCACCTCGTCGTCAGTGTCGCGCAGGCCCGCGGTGTCGGCCAGCCGCAAAATCGCGCCGTCCAGGTTCACCGTGTCCTCCACCACGTCGCGGGTGGTGCCGGGGATATCGGTGACGATGCTGCGCTGATACCCGGCCAGCAGGTTCATCAGGGTGGATTTGCCCACGTTGGGCCGCCCCACAATCGCGGTCTCCACCCCCTCGCGGATCACCCGCCCGAGGTCGTAGGTGGAGAGCAGCCCTGCAAGGCCGTCCCGCGCCCGGCGCAGGGCTGCGCCGATCTCCTCCCCGGTGATCTCGGGGATTTCGTCGTCCGGGTAATCCACCCAGGCGGAGAGATGGGCGGCCAGCTCCAGCAGGCCCCCGTTCACCGCGCGGATGCGGGCGAACAGCGCGCCGTCTCGCGCGGAAAGGGCCGACCGCGCGGCCTGATCCCCCTGCGCAGCGATCAGATCCATCACCGCCTCGGCCTGGGTAAGCCCCAGCTTGCCGTTCAAAAATGCGCGCTTGGTGAACTCGCCCGGCCCGGCCGGCTGGGCGCCCGCAGCCAGCACCGCGCGCAGGGTTCGGCGCAGCAGATAAAGCCCGCCGTGGCAGGAGAGCTCCGCCACGTCCTCGCCGGTGTAACTCCTGGGCGCGCGGAATACGGTGGCGATCGCGTCGTCGATCTCGCCCGCCGCGTCGAACACGCGGCCGAGCAGCGCGGTGTAGCCGGGCGCGTCCTCCAGGCGGCGCGCTCCCACCGGGCGGAATACCCGCGCCGCCACTGTCAGCGCGTCCGGGCCGGAGATGCGAATGATGCCGATGCCGCCCACCCCCAACGGGGTGGAGATGGCGGCCACGGTCGATTGCTGTTTCATAGAAACCTCCCTGTGCATCCATGTGCAAAAGGGGGCTTCAAACAATCCGTTTGAAACCCCCTGCGGTTTTTTAGTCGATGTCGTCCAGTTCAATTTTGGAATAGAGCGGCTTGTCCTGCGCCTCGGCCGGAGGCGTGTTCTTGGGCGCCTGCGGCTTGGGCGCGGCCTTGGGCTCCCGGTGGATCACCGGCGGCTCGATCTCGATCGCGCTGTCGTCGATCTTCTTGGGGGCGGCGCTCTCGCCGAACGCATTCGGCCGGGTCACGGTGTTGCCGCCGCCGCTGCGCGGGGGGCGGTTGCCGCCTCTGCCGCGGCCACCGCGTCCGCGGCCGCCCCGGTTGCCCGAGGAACCGCTGCGGTTTCCGCCGTCCTTCTGCGGGGCGCGGCGGCGCGGGTTGGTCGAGGAGATGACCACGCGGCGGTTGGGCTCCTCGCCGGTCGAGGCGGAGGTGACCCCCTCGATGGTCTGCACCGTGGCGTGGATGATGCGGCGTTCATACGGGTTCATCGGCTCGAGCGTGACGCTGCGGCCGTTTTTGAGCACCTGATTGGAGAGCTTTCTGGCGAGCTGCTCCAGGGTGCGCTCGCGCTTCTGGCGGTAGTTGCCGCTGTCGATGGTGATGCGGAAGTAGTCGCCCTCCAGGCGGTTGGCGACCAGGCCGGCCAGGTATTGCAGCGCGTCCAGCGTCTCGCCGCGGCGGCCGATCAGCACGCCCAGGCCCTCGCCGCTCAGGGTGAGCACCGCGCCGTCGCGGATGGCGGTGGCCTTGATCTCGACCGCCTCAAGGCCCATCTCAGTAAAGATCGATTTCAGATAAGCGACCGCGCAATCCACCTTTTCGCCGGTGGCGGGGGTGCCCGCCGGAATCTCCGGCTTGGTCTCCTCCGCGGCGGGCGCGGGCTGTACCGCCTGCGCTGGCGCGGCCTTGGGCTGCTCGGATTTGGGGGCTTTGGGAGCCTCAGGCGCGGGCTGCGGCTTCTTCTTGGGCTGCTGCGGGCGCGGCGGACGGGCCTCCCTGGGCTCGCGGGGTTCCCTCGGCTCGCGCGCTTCGCGCGCAGGGGTCGCGGGCTTCTTCACCTCGTCGGGCACCTCCATGGTGACTTTGACCTGCGCGGGGATCATCTTGAGGCCAAACAGCTTGCGCGCCGGGCGCTCCAAAATTTCAAATTCCGAATTATCGCTGTTTGCGCCGAGCTGTGCATAGGCGTTTTCCAGCGCTTCTTCCACGGTTTTACCCGTTCCTATCGCTTCTTTGATCAAAACTACACCTCCTGATTGCTGTTCCTTTTTTATTTTTCGTCCACGTCAATATCTTCTTCTTTGTAATCCTCGCCGTACCGCTCGGCCATGCGGCGGCGCGCCTCGGCGATCTTCCGCCGGTTCTGTTCCTTCTGGTTCATGGCCTTTTCCGCTTCGGCCTGCTGATATTCCTTGCTGGCCATCAGCTTTTTGCGCTCGATGCGCTCCTGCCGTTCGCGCTCCTTGCGGGCCTCCTCTTCGGCCTGGGCGGCGGCGAGCAGCTCCGCGGGGTTGTACTTCTTATTGAGGAAAATCGACTGCGCCATCGAGAACAGGTTGGTCAAAATCCAGTACAGGCCCACGCCCGCGGGCACCTGCAAAGCGATGACAAACGACATGATGGGCATCATCAGCATCATACCCATGTTCATGCCCTTGAGCGAGGCGTTGTTGCCCATGTTGGCCGCGCTCATGCGGGTGGTGTACCAGCTCAGCAGCAGCGAGGTGAGGCCGGAAATGATAGGGATGAGGATGAGCAGATTGAAGCCGAGGGAGGGCACCTGCGAGAGGTCGAGCCCCAAAAAGTGCTGGTCGAACGAGGCCACCTTGTCCACAAAGTCCTGGCCGAGCGCCGTCGAGAAGGCGGAGGGGTCGAGCTCGAGGCCCTTCATGATGATGTTTTCCTGCCGCAAACCGCCATTCTGCTGGATGAAATTGCCCAGCGTGCCGTTGGCGGTGATCACCTGTTTGCCGATCTCGACCGCCTTTTCGATCACATCGCTGGGGAAGCGCAGGATGTGATAGAGCGGCTTATAGATGACGTCGATGAGGCCGAACAGGATGGGAAACTGGATGAGCAGCGGCAGGCAGCCGCTCATGGGGTTGTAGCCCTCTTTTTCATAGAGGGCGGAGAGCTCCTCCTGCTGCTTTTGCGGGTTGTTGGCATACTTTTTCTGGATGGCCTCCATCTTGGGGCGGAACATGGCCATTTTTACAGTGGATTTCTGCTGCTTGATGCCAAACGGCAGCAGAATCAATTTTGAGATGAGCGTAAACAGGATCAGCGCGAACCCGTAGTTGTGCACCAGCTGATAGCAGGCCCACATCACCCATCCCAGCGGGTAACCAATAATTGTGTAGATAAAATTCATCATGCGGCGCTTATTCCTCCATTTTCTTTCGCAGCGGGCGGGGCGAAGCGATGCCCCCGCGGGCAAAATGGCGGACGCGCTGCGTTATTTTCTCTGTTATTGCGGCCGAACCTGCCGCACAAAGGTAAAGTGGTCTGGCACGGGGTCGTAGCCGCCCCGGCAAAAGGGGTTGCAGCGCAAAATGCGCCAAAACACAAGTAGCCCGCCCCTCACAATGCCAAAGCGCGAAATCGCCTCGAAGGCATAGGAGGAACAGGTGGGATAAAACCTGCAACAGGCAGGTTTCATAGGTGATATTACTTTTTGATAGAACCGGATCAGAGCTAAAAACAGTTTTTTCATAAGCTACCCATTGGCACTTCCGGCCCAGACGCCGAGCTTTTTGGCTTGTCCGCGCAGCACCGGCACAAGGTCGGTGGATTTTAAAAACACCGTGCGGGTGCGCGCCACCAGAACCAGGTCATAGCCGCAGGCCAGATCCGGTTCGGCCTCCAAGTAGGCCTGGCGGATGATGCGCCGCGCCCGGTTGCGCTGCACCGCGTTGCCGATCTTTTTGCTGGCGGTGAGCCCCAGGCGGTTGTAGCCAAGCCTGTTTTTGGCCACATAGGTGACCAGCGCGGGGTGCGCCGCCGATTTTCCGCGGCGGTAAAGCCGCTGAAAATCGCGGTTGCTTTTGAGCGGTTGTGTATGAAGCATGGCCCAGCCTTCCGTTTTCGTTGTAAAAAGAAAGGCCACAAACAACATTTGTGGCCGTCATCTCTTAGTAGCTCAGGGTCTTTCTGCCTTTCGCTCTTCTGCGAGCCAACACCTTACGCCCATTTTTCGTAGACATTCTTTTGCGGAAGCCGTGGACTTTCTCCCGATGGATCTTTTTCGGCTGATAGGTTCTTAACATTCCAAACCCTCCCTTCGAGGTAAACCTTGCAGGAATACAGTATACTTTAAAAACCGCATAGTTGTCAAGTTTTTTTGGGTTATTTTTGCCCGGATGCGGGGTTTTTGCGTCCGAGGGTCCCGGTGCGGGGAGATTTTGGCCCCAAAATAGGGGGATGGGTGGCTTGATGGCCGAAGCAGCCTGGCCTGCCAGCTTCGGGCACAGCGCCTTGCGCATTGCCATGCGCCTGCCTCGGCATTGCCCCCAGGGGCATCCCTGGGCGGGGGTGCGCCCCCGCGCGACGCCATCCTTTTGGTACGCGCCAAAAGGATGCAAAAGCGCGCCAAAGGGCGTTCCCCCCTTTGGCATCCCCCCTTTTGGGGCGGCCGGCCAACGGCCGGAGGAAAGCCGGGCAGGCTCGTTTGTTAAGCAAAGTGCAGCTTCCGCGCGGAGGACGCACCCGGTATGGCGCAAGCGCCAACCCGGATTGCCTGTCGGCGCTGCCGACGTGCCTTCCAGTCGCTTCGTGCAAATTCCAGGGAGCGCAAGGTGAATTGTCCCGAAGGGACAAGAGAAGGCCCTCTGGAGGGCACTCGCTCCAATCAGGCACCTGTCCCGCCTTTGGCGGGATCCCCTCGGGTAATGCCCGCATCCTCTCTGCCGTCCCCCGCTTGCCCTAGATCCTCCGCCCCTCCCAGGGCGTAAGTGCGGTTTTCTTACTTGGGCTTTTCCGGCTTCGGCCACCGCGCCCCGCACAACGTAAGCGCCAACCCGGCTTTCCTGTCGGCGTTGCCGACCCGACCCGGAGCCAAAAATCAAGCGGTGCGGGGCCTGCGCGCTTTGCGGGTGTCGCCCGAGGGCACCCCGCAGGGGCAATGGTTCGTGGGAGCGAAGCGTGCCCTTCCCACTTTTCGCGAAGCGACTTCAGAACCATTGCCGAGGGTACTTGCCGCACTTCGCTTTCACCAGCGCAGATTTTATCTCCGGGCGCACAACGGGGTTTTCAAAGGGGTGCCCCCTTTGACACGTTTTTGCTCGCTTTTGGCGTGTACCAAAAGCGAGTCGTCGTGCGGGGCCGAAACCCCGCCGCCAAATGAATCGCTTTTATTTAACAAAAGGGCATAAAAAAATAAACATTAAATTAAAATTGCTCCAGCCGTCCCGCGGGGGCGAAACCCCGCCGGGCATGCGCCCGGGGGCGTTGCCGAAGAAAACACTTATTAAGGCGTGGGGCACACTGCCCGAAGCCAGTAAATAGTAGCAAACCCTTACTGGCCAGTGGCCAGGGCCAAGCCGGGCCGGTTGCGCTACAGTGCGCAAAATACTGTGCCCGAAGCTACAAGGCTACAAGCAAACCCACCCGGGGATGCCCCTGGGGGCAATGCCGAGGCAGCCGCACGGCAGTGCGCAAGACCACTCTGCCCGTAGCTGGCAGGCCAGGCGCAAACCAAAGCTCCCAGGCCCAAGCCGGGCCAGTTGCGTTACAGCACGCAAAACGCTCTGCCCATTAGCCGCACAGCTAAGTGCAAACCCCGCCGCCAAGTGAATTGCTGACATTTTATGTGAAAACATAAAATTAAAAATCATGGCATTGTCTTAAACAATTCCAGAAAAAGTTCCTGCTGCTTCTTGGTCAGCGACGACCAGTGGTCCAGCATCTCCCGCTGTTTGGGCGTTAAATTAATCGCATCGTCGCCCTCTGCAAAAAACTGCGACATCGTTATGCCAAAACCGTGGCACACCTTGTTCAATGTTGGTATTGTGGGAATCTGGTTCTTGCGATACCAAGTTGAAATCGTTGATTGGGACAAGCCGGAATTCTTCGCTAACTCATACTCAGACCAGTTCCGCTCCAATCGAAGCCGGGTAATCTCATTCAGTATATCCTTCATTTGCTCACCCTATCTACTTTGTTTTTACGTATATTATACTTCGCTAAAAATTTGCTTTTTACTTATTTAAGAAGTATAATTTGTTCGTTAAAAAACACCATTGAGAATAGAGCGAGGGAGGTTCAAGTATGAAAAATCAAGCAGACAGCAAGCCCGCCAAATTCTTTAAAAATTTCCGCACCCTGTTTCGGACGGCGCGCAACCTAAAAGTCCTGCGGTATCTCATCTTCTTTCCCCCGCACGAAAATGAGCTCTACATCCTGTTTCTCACCTACCAATGCGAGTTCGCGCTCTATCAAATCAGCACTACAGGCGCCAACGAGGACCTCCTCTGGGATGAGTTTGTCCAGATTTTGCGGCGCTCCCCGGAGCTCCTCAGCACAGCTAAGGCCGCTATCCAGCGCGCCGTCGAACAATTTCCCCGCGATCAATTCGATTTTGATATCTCCCAACCGGTCAAATTTTTTGAGGATCACGACAAGGACGAAACCATGCAGATGGCCCGGCTGTTCTCCGAAAAAGATGGTTTTATGCTCCTCCAGCGCTTCGTGCTGCAAGCCGAGGCAGCGCACTTTTCCCATCTGGCGGGCTCCGCAAAACCTCGCTACACCTGGAAGGCGTACCTCAAAGCCCTGCACCGGGATAGCAGCCTCCGGCAGACGCTCATCCGCGCGTTTCAGGATGGGCTCAAAAAAATTGACTTTGAAACGGCCCTGCTGGCACTGGCAGAGGATCTCACAAAAACAGAGGGCGAAAGCACCTGATGCTTTCGCCCTCTGTTTTTTTTCGTTTATTCCTGCTCTCCGGAAGCAGTCTCTTCATCCACCTCCGGGCTGTTTTCAGTGGTCTCGCCGGCCTCCTCGGGGCTGTCCGCGCCGTCCGGGTCCTCCTTGGGCGCGCGCGCCAGGGTGACAATGCGGCTGCCCTCGGCCACGCGCATCACGCGCACGCCGCCCGCATAGCGCGACTGCACGTTCACCTCAGAGACCGGGATGCGGATGATGACGCCGTCGTCGGTAATCATAATCACGTCGTCCTCATCGTCCACCACCTTCACGCCGGCCACACAACCCTTGTCATCGTTGCATCTGTAGTTCATGATGCCCTTGCCGCCGCGGTTTTGCAAACGGTATTCGCTGGTCTCGGTGCGGCGGCCGGAGCCCTTCTCGGTGACGGTGAGCACGGTTGCTCCCTCGCGGGTGCGGGCCATGCCAACCACCTCGTCGCCCTCGCCCAGGCTGATGGCGCGCACGCCGCGCGCAGTGCGGCCCATGGGGCGCAGGTCGTTTTCTGAAAAGCGGATCGCCATGCCCTGACGGGTGGCCACGATCAGCTCGTTTTCGCCGCCCGTCTCGCGCACCCAGGCCAGCTCGTCCCCTTCGTCCAGGCTGATGGCGATGAGGCCGCCCTTGCGCACATTTTTGAACAGAGAAAGCGGGGTGCGCTTCGCCGTGCCGTGGCGGGTCACCATGATGAGATACCGGTCCTCGTCGAATTCATCCACCTTAATCATCGAGGTGATCTTCTCCCCCTGCTCCAGCGGCAGCAGGTTCACGATGTTCGCCCCGCGGGATGCGCGGCTGCATTCGGCGATCTCATACCCTTTGAGGCGGTAAACCCGCCCGCGGTTGGAAAAGAACATGATGTAGTCGTGGGTGGAGCAGATGAACAGCTCCTCCACAAAGTCCTCGTCGCGGCGGGTCATGCCCGAAATGCCCCGGCCGCCGCGGCGCTGAGTCTTGTAGACGTCCATCGCCATGCGCTTGAGATAGCCGAAATGGGTCAGGGTGATGACGCAGTCCTCCACCGGGATCAGGTCCTCGATATCCACCTCGCCGGATACCGCCTGGATTTCGGTGCGGCGCTCGTCGCCGTATTTGTCGCGGATAGCGGTGATCTCCTCCTTGATGATCTCGAGCACGCGGGTCTCGCTCGAGAGTATCTCCTCATAATCCGCGATGCGGGCCAAAATCTCCCGCAGCTCGTTTTCAATCTTTTCGCGCTCCAGGCCGGAGAGACGGCCCAAACGCATGGCCACAATGGCCGATGCCTGAATCTCGGTGAGGCCGAACCGCTCCATCAGGCGCGGCTTGGATTCGCTGTCGTCCTTGGAGGAGCGGATGATCCGGATGACCTCGTCGATATTGTCCTGGGCGATCTTGAGGCCCTCCAAAATGTGCTCGCGCTCGCGCGCCTTTCGCAGGTCGTAGCGGGTGCGGCGCACAATCACGCTCTCCTGGAACTTGATGTACTCGTGCAGCATCTCCTTGAGGGTGAGCTCGCGCGGCACGCCGTCCACGATGCACAACATGATGACGCCCACCGTCTCCTGAAGCTGGGTGTAGGTGTACAGCTGGTTTAAAACCACCTGCGCGTTCGCATCCTTCTTGAGCTCGATCACGATGCGCATGCCGTCGCGGTCCGATTCGTCGCGCAGGTCGCTGATCATATCGATGCGCTTTTCCTTCACCAGGTCCGCGATATTTTCAATCAGGCGCGATTTGTTGACCATATAGGGGATCTCGGTCACAACGATGCGCTCGCGGCCGTTTTTGTGCTCCTCAATCTCGGCGCGCGCGCGCAGGATGACGCGGCCGCGCCCGGTGCCGTAGGCGCTGCGGATGCCCTTGCGGCCCATGATGATGCCGCCCGTGGGAAAATCCGGCCCCTTGACAAATTCCATCAGGTCGTCGAGGGTGGCGTCGGGGTTGTCGATCAGGCAGCAGACTGCGTCCACCACCTCGCGCAGGTTGTGCGGCGGGATGTTGGTGGCCATGCCCACCGCGATGCCGGTGGAACCGTTCACCAGCAGGTTGGGGTAGCGGCTGGGCAGCACCACCGGTTCGAGGATGCGGTCGTCGTAGTTGGGGGTGAAATCGACCGTCTCCTTCTCGATATCGGTGAGCAGCGGCATCGCCATTTTGGCCATGCGGGCCTCGGTGTAGCGGTAAGCGGCCGCCGGGTCGCCGTCCACCGAGCCGAAGTTGCCGTGGCCGTCCACCAGCGGGTAGCGCAGCGAAAAGTCCTGCGCCAGGCGCACCAGCGCGTCGTAAACCGAGGCGTCGCCGTGCGGGTGATATTTACCCAGCACGTTACCCACCGTATCCGCGCACTTGCGGTAGGCCTTGTCGGGCGAAAGCCCGTTTTCATACATCGTGTAAAGGATTCTTCTGTGAACCGGCTTGAGGCCGTCGCGGACATCGGGCAGGGCGCGCGATACAATGACCGACATGGAGTAGTCGAGAAACGACTTCTTCATCTCCTTCTCGATATCCCGGATAATCAGCTTGCTGTCTTCCTGATACATGTTTTCCATCACCATATTTCATGGGGCCTCCCCGCGGCGGGGCGGTCGCCCGAATTATTTTCGTTGTCTTGTCGATTTCATCGACAAGACTGGGGTGGGAACCTCAATCGCAGCGGCTAACGCCTTGCTCTGAGAGTTCCCCTCCCAACCAACCCCTCCAACACAAACCGGCTCCCTACCGCCGGTTTGTTCTCAAGGTGCGGCTGCGGCGGCACATGTCCGCCTTCGCCGCCGATTTTATCTTGTGATTTTCTGACAACTAGTATCAGATATCGAGGTTGCTCACGTAGCGCGCGTTCTTCTCGATGAACTCGCGGCGCGGCGCCACCTTGTCGCCCATCAGGATGGTGAACACCTCGTCCGCGGACACCGCGTCCTCCATGCTCACCTGGATCATCGTGCGGTTTTCCGGGTCCATAGTGGTCTCCCACAGCTGCTCGGGGTTCATTTCACCGAGGCCCTTATACCGCTGGATCTCCTTCTTGACGTTGGGGTTCTCCGCCGCGTCCGGGTAGAGCTCGCGCACATAGGCGTCGCGCTCCTCCTCCGAGAAGGCGTAGCGCACCTTTTTGCCGCGCGACACCTTGAACAGCGGCGGCTGCGCCAGGTAGACATGCCCTTCCTCGATCAGCGGGCGCATATACCGGAAGAAGAAGGTGAGCAGCAGGGTGCGGATGTGCGAGCCGTCCACATCGGCATCGGCCATGACGATGATCTTGCCGTACCGCAGCTTGGTCAGGTCGAATTCATCCCCGATGCCCGTGCCCAGCGCGGTCACCACCGGCATCAGCTTGTCGTTGCCGTACACGCGGTCCAGCCGCGCCTTCTCCACGTTGAGCATCTTGCCCCACAGCGGCAGGATCGCCTGGAACCGCCGGTCGCGGCCCTGCTTGGCCGAGCCGCCGGCCGAATCGCCCTCGACGATATAGATCTCGGTGCCCTCGCTGCCGCGCTCGGAGCAGTCGGCCAGCTTGCCGGGCAGCGACGCGGTCTCGAGCGCGGACTTGCGCCGGGTGAGCTCGCGGGCCCTTTTGGCCGCCTCACGGGCGCGCGCCGCGGTGGACGCCTTCTCCATGATGGTGCGGGCCACGGCGGGGTTCTCTTCAAAATAGGTCATCAGGCCGTCGTACACCAGGTTATCCACCATGGTGCGCATCTCGGTGTTGCCGAGCTTGGCCTTGGTCTGCCCTTCGAACTGCGCGTCGGTCAGCTTCACCGAGATGATCGCGGTGAGGCCCTCGCGCACGTCGTCGCCGGAAAACTTCTCGTTCTCCTTGATGATCTTCGCCTTGTGGGCGTAGTCGTTGAACACCCGCGTCATCGCGTTTTTAAAGCCGGTCTCGTGGGTACCGCCGTCGGTGGTGTGGATGTTGTTGGCAAAGCTCAGGATGACGTCGTAAAAATCGGCGTTGTATTGCAGCGCCACCTCGGCGGTGCTGTCGCCGTCGCGGGCGGACAGGTAGATCACATCGTCGTGCAGCACCTCCTGGTTTTTGCTCTGGTGGATGTGCTCGACAAAGCTGCGGATGCCGCCCTCGTAGTGCAGCCGCTCCTCGCGCACGTTGGCGTGGTCGCGCAGGTCGGTGAACAAGATGTTGACCCCCGCGTTGAGGAACGCCTGCTCGCGCAGCCTGCGCAGCAGCACCTCGTAGTCGTAGGAGGTGCCCTCGCGGAAGATTTCGGGGTCGGCCTTGAACAGCACCGTGGTGCCGGTCTCGGCGGTGTCCCCGATGATCTTGAGGGGCGCCACCGGGTTGCCGTGCTCAAACCGCTGGTAATAGCGGTGCTCGCCGTCGCGCACCTCCACCTCCAGGTAGGTGGAGAGCGCGTTCACCACCGACGCGCCCACGCCGTGCAGGCCGCCGGATACCTTGTACCCGCTGCCGCCGAACTTGCCGCCCGCGTGCAGCACGGTGAACACCACTGTCACCGCGGGCAGGCCGGTCTTCGACTGGATGCCCACCGGGATGCCGCGGCCGTTGTCGGTCACCTTGACCACGTCGTTTTCCAGCAGCTCCACGGTGATGAGGGAGCAGTAGCCCGCCAGCGCCTCGTCGATGGCGTTGTCCACCACCTCGTAAACCAGATGGTGCAACCCCTTGGGCCCGGTGGAGCCGATATACATGCCCGGGCGCTTGCGCACCGCTTCCAGCCCTTCGAGCACCTGAATGTCGTCCGCGCCGTAATTGTTATTTTCGTGCGTGGCCTGTGAGAGTTTCTCTTCCAATGCTAAAACCTCCAAAACGGCATATGCCTAGTCTGCGGACAGTCCCGCCCGCAAGGGTCTTTTATTTCACGTTTGCGATGTTGTCGATATAGCCCGAGCGCTTTTTCAACGTGGCCGAGGATATCTGCGAGATATACACCCGCTGTTTCCCGTCCTCCCCGCACACCACAAAGCTCTTGGGCAGCTCATACGAGACGTTCACCACCAGCCCCCGCTTCTCCGCCTGGGCGAGATACCCGCGCGTGGAGCGCGCGAGGGAGGTGTTTTCAATATCAAAAATGCCAATGATGTCGCTGGTGCGCACCACCGTGTCCTGCCCCAGGTGCAAATACATGGCCCGTCTCCTCTCTCATGCGGGGCACAGCGCCCCGGCCTTCAGTTCAAACTCCCGGCCACCCTGCAAACTGTCGAAGCTCTGCCGGTCGCAGCAGGTGATGAACACCTGGCTGCCGTCCAGGTGGTTGAGCAGGTAGTCCCGCCGCCCGCCGTCCAGCTCGCTCATCACGTCGTCCAGCAGGATCACCGGCCGCTCGCCCAGCATCTGCTCGGCCAGGCGGCTTTCGGCCAGCTTGAGCGCCAGCACCGCGCTGCGCTGCTGCCCCTGCGAGCCGAACCCGCGCAGCGAAAGGCCGTCCACCGAAAGCTCGATGTCGTCCCGGTGAGGCCCCACCGAGGTCGCCCCGGCGCGCAGGTCATCCGCGCGCGCCCTTCGCAGCGCCTCCAGCAGCCAGGCGCGGTATTCCCCGCGCGCCAGCCCCTCGGGCGCGCCGCCCGGCGCGTACCGGGCCGCGAACCGCTCCCGGCCCGCCGAGATGCCCGCGTAAATTTCGCCCGCCAGGGCCGCCAGCCGCGCCACATACTCCGCGCGGTTGCGGCAGATCAGCGCGCCCAGCTCGGCCAGCCGTTCGTCCCACACGTCCAGCGTATCCAGCAGGCTGGGGGCATAGGCGATATCCTTGAGCAGGGTGTTGCGCTGGAGCAGGGTGCGGCTGTAGTCGGAAAGCAGGGCGATATACCGCGGCGAAAGCTGGCAGATGCAGCCGTCCGCAAACCGCCTGCGCTCGCTGGGGCCGTCCTGCGCCAGGCTCAGGTGCGCGGGGGAAAACACCACCGCGCAGAACACCCCGGCCAGGCCCGCGCCCGACGGCAACGGGATCTCGTTGAGCCGCGCCCGCTTTTTAACGCCCGCCCCAAAGGCGAGGTCGGCGGTCTGTTCGCGCCCGTCGCGGAAAAACGCCGCCTCAACCGACGCGCACGCCGCCCCAAACCGGACCAGGTCGGCGTCCCGCCCGCCCCGGAAGCTCTTGGCCCCGGTGAGCAGCCACACCGCCTCGATCAGATTGGTTTTGCCCTGCGCGTTGTCTCCATGGATAATATTGACATGTTCGCCGGGCTGTAACTCCAGTTCGGCGATATTCCTGAAATCCCGCAGGTGCAGCCGGTCAATTCTCACCAGCAACAACCTCGATTTCCACGCCGTCCAGCGCCACCCGGTCGCCCGGCCGGATCTTTTTGCCGCGCATCTCGCAGCGCTCGCCGTTTACCGACACCTCGCCTGACTGGATCGCGTCCTTGGCCTGGCCGCCGGTCTCCACCGCGCCCGCAAATTTTAACAGCTGATCCAGCTTGATAAACCCGGTATGGATTGCAATTTTCTCGGTCTTCATCCGCTTCTCCCCCGTCATTCCGCCTTGAGCCGCACCGGCAGCACCAGGAACAGGAAGTTCTCGCCGTCCGGCGGAAGCATCTTCATGGGGGAAAGCGGCCCGTTGATGACCAGCCGCACCTCATCGCAGTCCGACGCGCGCAGCGCGTCCAGCAGGTAGCGGTTGTTAAAGCCCATCTCCACCGGCGGGCCCTCGATCTTGCAGGTCAGCTCGTCGTACGCCTTGCCGATGGCCGTGGAACAGGACATTTTAATGCACTCGCCGTCGAACTTCACCCGCAGCGGGCTTTTGAGCCGGTCGGAGATCAGCAGCGAGGTGCGCTCCACGCTTTCGATCAGCGCGCGCTTGCTCACCGTCACCACCGTGCCCTCAGCCGGCGGGATGGCCGCCTTGTAGTCGAGGAATTCGCCCTCCAGCAGGCGCGACACCACCGCATAGCCCGATACCTGGAAGATGATGTGTTTGCGCGAGTGCGAAACCTCCACCAGCTCGTCGCTCTCGCCGTCCAGCAGCTTGGAAATTTCAGACAACGTCTTGCCGGGCACCACAAACGACGCCTCGCCCGCGCCCGCGAGCTTTTCCCGCCGCAGCGCCAGGCGGAACCCGTCCACCGACACCACCGAAAGCTCGTTGTCGTCCATCTCGAACAGCGAACCGGTGTGCACCGGCTTGGTGTCGTTGGTGGCGATGGCGAACAGCGTCTGGTCGATCATGCTCTTGAGCATGTTCTGCGGCAGCGAGAACCCCTCGTCGCCCGTCACCGCCGGCAGCTCGGGGAACTCCTCGGACGGGATGCCCAGGATGGTGAACTCGGTGAGGCCGCACTTAATTTCTGTGAGCAGCTTCGCGTCGCTTTCGATGCTCACCCTCTCGCCCGCCATGCGGCGGATCATATCGACAAACAGCTTGGCCGTGAGGACGATCTCGCCCTCCTCAGCCACGTTCGCCTCAATCGAGGCGGACATGCCCATATCCAGGTCGTAGCCCGACAGATACAGCCGCCCGCTTTGCGCGCGCAGCAGGATGCCCTCCAGCGCGGCCAGGGTGCTTTTGGGCGACACCGCCCGGGAGACGTTCGAGATCACCTCAAACAGCTCGTTTCGATCGCAGTTAAATTTCAATCGGATCACCTCTGCTTTGATTTAAGGCCCATGCAGGAAAACCTGCACGGGGAGATAATTTTTTATCGTGCCTGTATTTCCGTGAAACACAGTTTTTCTTTCCACATGCATAAACATGCAAACAAAGATAGATAGGAAAGGATAAAGAAAGCTAGTCGCAGTAGTAGGGGGCGGGGATTTCGTGGAAAAGCCCGCGAACCCGCATGGACAAGCGAAAAACGGGACATCCCACCGCGTGCAGAGAATCCGGACGCGCCGGTGGAAAGGTGAAAACCGCCGCGCCTGTTCCACAGCCGCGTGGAAAACCCCCGGTGGATGGTGCAAAACATGTGAACGATTCGGTGGAAGGCCGGGGCGCGCGCAAAATGGGTTTCCACAAGGTGTGAAAAAGGTGGAAGGTGGAAAACTGCGCGCTGTGGAAATCCGGCCGGTTTTTTAAGAATTGCGCACGTTTTTGGTGATATCCTCGATCAATTCCTTGTATCTCGGGTCGATCTTCATATTCTTTTCCACCTGTTGCAGCGCATACACGATGGTGGAATGGTCGCGGCCGCCGAACTCCTCGCCGATGGCCGACATGGACATCTGCGTGATCTCGCGCACGATGTAGATGGCCACCTGGCGGGCCGACGAGATGTTGGCCGAGCGCTTGTTCGAGCGGATATCCTGCGGGGTGACACCGTTGTAGGTGCGGGCCACCTCCGAGATGATGCGCTCGATGGTGACGGGTACCGGCTGGTGGTCGTTGAGGATATCGCGGATGGCGTTCTGAGCGATGAGGATGGACGGCGGGGTGCCGGCCAGCAGCTTATACGCCTTCATCTTTTTCACCGCGCCCTCGAGCTGGCGGATGTTGGTTTTGAGCTTGTTGGCCATATATTCGGCCACGTCGTCGGGGATGTCGATATCCAGCAGCTCGGCCTTGCGGCGGATGATCGCCACGCGGGTCTCAAAATCGGGCGGCTGCACGTCGGCCAGCAGGCCCCATTCAAAGCGGGTGCGCAGGCGGTCCTCCAGGGTTTTAATCTCCTTGGGCGGCCGGTCGGACGTGAGCACAATCTGCTTGTTGGCCTCATACAGGGTATTAAAGGTGTGGAAGAACTCCTCCTGGGTGCTCTCCTTGCCGCCGATAAACTGGATATCGTCCACCAGCAGCACGTCGGCCTGGCGGTACTTGTTGTGGAACTCAGCCGTGCTCTCCGAGCGGATCGCCTCGATCAGCTCGTTGGTGAAATTCTCGCCCTTCACATAGATGATGTTGGTTTCGGGCTTGTTTTTAAGCACCTCGTTGCAGATGGCGTACAGCAGGTGGGTCTTGCCCAGGCCCGAGCCGCCGTAGATGAACAGCGGGTTGTATGCGCCCGCGGGGTTGGTGGCCACCGCCAGCGACGCGGCGTGGGCGAATTTGTTGGAGGGGCCCACGATGAAGGTGCTGAAGGTGTATTCGTAATCGCCGCCCGCCGTGGTCTTTTCTACCTCCTCCGGGGAGCAGCTCGCCAGCTTCTCCACGGCCTCCTCGGCCTGCGCCTTGGTGGGTTCCAGCGAGGTGATCACCAGGTCCACCGGGAAGCCCATCACCTCTTCAAACGCGCGGGTGAGTAGATCGTAGTATTTTTCTTCCAGGATTTTTTGTTTAAACTCCGAGCGGACCGCCAGATAAGCGGTGGAGCCCTCCAGTTTGACCGGTTCGATGTCTTTGATCCAGAGCGAGTGGGCGACCTGTGAAATCTCCTTTTTGCAGTATTCGCTCACCAAAGCAAAAACCTCGCGGAACGATTCCATGTTGTTTAACCTCCATCTGTGGAAAACTTGTTGAATCAGTGGAAAACATAGGTCCGACGGGTGGAAAGAATAGTTTTCAACGTTTTTTTCACAAAGTTTATTCTAACAAATTTTCAGCCTTATTTCAAGTTTTTCAACAGCCGATTTGAACTATATTTATATATAGGTAAGCGGGGGTGGTATTTTCCCCGCGGATGAATGAAAAAAAGAAAGACGGCGCCGGGCTTGGCCGGTACCGTCTTTGGGGTCTGTTTTTGTGGGGAAGGGGCTGCGCGAAGCGTTTGACGACATTTTTCGACAAACCCCTTGATTTTCTGGAAAAGATAGCCTATAATAAACGTGAGGCGCAAAAAGCGCAAGGCAGGCCCGGAAGTAGGAGCTTCCGCGCCCTGCATATGAGGGATCAACTCATACACCGCGGCGACAGCCGCGCCCTGCAACCGACATTATACAACATTTTTCCCCCGCTGTAAAGGAGTCAGCGATGTGCTCACACATATCAACGTGCATATCATCCGTGCCTTGCAAGTCGAAGATGAATATGCGTTCCACACGTGGGGAGGATGTGCCGCGCTGTATCATGCAGGCGGCCTGCGTTGCACGAATGAAGGGGAAACATTCGGGGTGCTGTATGAGTAAGAAACATGCAGCGCCCTTTTTGCGTCTTCAAACAGAAGCCGGGCGGGATGGTTGGCGACATCCTGCCCGGCTTTTGCGGCTTTTTGCGGAGGGGTGGTGCCGCGCTGCTGTGGGCGGGGCTTTGCGCACTGCCAGGCGCTGCCCGGCGGGTTCGCACCCGGCTTCACAGCTTCGGCCACCGCGCCCCACGCCTTAGCAAGTGTTTTCCTCGGCATCGCCCCCGGGCGCATGCCCGGTGGGGTTTTGTGGCCGCGGTGCGCGCCGGGGTCTTTTTTGTTTTTTGTTAGATAAATCAAGTGGTTTTGTGCGGCCCGCTGCACAGATGTTGTTGTAAAAGTTTGTTGCTTGTGCTATGATAGCGGCGGACACTGTCGCAAACGGCAGGCGGTTAAGTCTTGCCCCTGAAAGGGGGTGGTGCTGATGGTTACATATGCAGAGCTGTTTCAGTTTTGTCTGGTGGTCATCGGCATTGTTGCCCTGTTTTTGGACAAAAAGAAATAACCGCCCCTCTAGCCAAAAAGTAGCGGTTATTTCTTAACCAAACCTTTGGGGCTAACCGTCTGCTGACAGTGTCCCTTTGGTTTTATTATAGCGGAATTTTTTCGTGCTGTCAAATGGATTTGCGCTGGGGCGGTGGCCTTAGGCGTTGCTTGTCAAAATGAGCGGGCTATGATATCATAATGGCGGACACTGTCGCAAACGGCAGGCGGTTAGCCACTCCCCAAGGAAGGGGGTGGTGCTGATGGTTACATATGAAGCGTTATTTTCGTTTTGTCTGGTGGTCATCGGTATTATTGCTCTGTTTCAGGGCAAAAAGAAATAACCGCCCCATCGTCCAAATGTAGCGGTTATTCTTTAACTACTATCTGTCGACAGCGTCCCTTTGGTTTTATTATAGCGGAATTTTTTCGTGCTGTCAAATGGATTTGCGCTGGGGCGGTGGCCTTAGGCGTTGCTTGTCAAAATGAGCGGGCTATGATATCATAATGGCGGACACTGTCGCAAACGGCAGGCGGTTAGCCACTCCCCAAGGAAGGGGGTGGTGCTGATGGTTACATATGAAGCGTTATTTTCGTTTTGTCTGGTGGTCATCGGTATTATTGCTCTGTTTCAGGGCAAAAAGAAATAACCGCCCCTCTATCCCCATAGAACGCGGTTATTTCTGCAATCTTATTTGGGGTTAACCGTCTGCTGACAGTGTCCCTTTGGTTTTATTATAGCGGAATTTTTTCGTGCTGTCAAATGGATTTGCGCTGGGGCGGTGGCCTTAGGCGTTGCTTGTCAAAATGAGCGGGCTATGATATCATAGCGGCGGACACTGTCGCAAACGGCAGGCGGTTAAGTCTTGCCCCTGAAAGGGGGCGTTGCTTATGGAATATGGTTGGGTCATCCTCGTGTTGATCGCAGCAACCGGATACATAATTGCAATCAAAAAGAAATAACCGCCCCTCCAGCCAAGAAGTAGCGGTTATTCTTTAACCAAATCTTTGGGGCTAACCGTCTGCTGACAGTGTCCCTTTGATTTTATTATAGCGGTATTTTTTTCTGCTGTCAAATGAATATATCTTTTGGTAGAAGGGCTTTCACAGCCGGGCCTTAGCTTTGTTTGCCGCTGGTCGCCTGCAAAAACGCCTCTTCGGCCTTATCCCAATTGATGAGGGTAAACCAAGTTTGGATGTACCGGTCGAGCTGGGCCGGGAATTGCAGGAAATAGGCGTGCTCCCACACATCCAGCACAAGGATGGGAGTGAACACATGCAGGGCCGGGGCTGCGTTGTCGCTGGTGATGGCGATGTGCAGGTTGCCTTCGCTGTCGGTGTTGAGCCACACCCATCCCGCGCCAAAGATGCTGTGCGCAGCCTGTTGGAACAACTGCTGGAACTGCGCCATAGAACCGTAGCGGTTGGCAATCGCGGTGGACAGATGCGGGCCGGGCTTGCTGGAACCTTTGGGGCAGGCGCGCTCAAAGAACAGCCGGTGGTTAAAAACCGCGCCCGCATAGTTCTGGATGCGCAGCCGGTCGGTTTCGGGCATCAACAGCTTGCCGGTGATGAGATGTTCCAGGCTCCAGTCATGATACTGCGGATACTGGGCCACCAGGAAATTGAGGGTATCCACATACCCTGCCAACAGTGTGGCGTCATGTATATACAGCGTGTTCGGGCTGATGGTGGGCGCAAGACCGGCATAGTGGTAGGGCAGGCTGAGCTTTTGAAACGGATAATGCTCCGACAAGGGGTCACTTCCTTTCTTTATTTGATCGAAATGGGAATCTCCCTGTTGTCATCATATTCATCAAGGCGCGGCTTGTTGTCAGCCGCGATCCGGCCGGGCTTACAGCGGCGGTTTGTGCGCCATAAAAGTATCACTTTCTCGAAATTCCGCAATTTTCCTTGACTTGTCCGCGGGATTCCCTAAAATAGAAATGAGAAGTTTCTATTGACAAATAAAAAAGATGAGGTGCCGTTTATGCCAGAAATCAAGCCGTTCCGCGCCCTGCGCTTTACCGAGCAGGCGGGGGAGATCAACACCCTTTGCTGCCCGCCCTATGATATCATCAGCGACGAGCAGCGCGAGGGATATCTCGCCGCCAACCCCCATAACATCATCCGGCTGGAGCTGCCCCGCGGGGAGCATCCCTACAACGAGGCGGGCTGCACGCTGCAAAGCTGGCTGGAGCAGGGGGTGCTGCGCCAGGATGACCGCGCGGGCATCTATATTTACGAGGAGGAATTCACCGCGCTGGGCCAGGTGAAGCGGGTGAAAGGCTTTATCTCGCGGGTGAAGCTCACCCCGTTTTCCGAGGGGGTCGTACTGCCGCACGAGGAGACTCTCTCGAAGGCCAAGGCCGACCGCTTTGAGCTGATGAAGGCAACCGACTGCAACTTTAGCCAGATCTATTCCCTCTATTTCGACGAGGACCGCGGCGTGGCCGGGTTGATCGACGCGCTGTCCGCGCGCGAGCCGGATGTCTACTTCACCGCCGAGGATGGGGTGATCCACCGGCTGTGGTGCGTGTACGACGAGGCCGCGGCGGAACAGCTCTGCGGCCTGATGCGGGACAAAAAAGCGTACATCGCGGACGGCCATCACCGCTATGAGACCGCCCTCAACTACCGCGACCACCTGCGTGCGCAGGGCAGGGCGCTGGAGGAGGACGATCCGGCCAACTATGTGATGATGATGCTGGTGAGCATGGAAAACGAAGGCCTGGTGGTGTTCCCGACCCACCGCGTGGTGAAAAACCTCGATCGGTTCGACAAAGAACAGGTGTTGGCCGATTGCGCGGCCTATTTCACCGTGACCGAGGGCATGGGCGACCCGCAGGCGGCGTTGGATGCGGCGTATGCGCGGGGCGAAAAGAGTTTTGTGCTGTACACCGGCACGCCGGTGTGGCATCAGCTCACCCTCAAGGATACCGCTGTGATGGACGAGCTGCTGCCGGGCAAGAGCGAGGCCGGCAAACAGCTCGATGTGTCCATTCTGCACACGCTGGTGCTCGAACGCATCTTCGGCATCGATAAGGAAAACATGGCCAACCAGCTCAACCTGCGCTATACCCGCGACGCCGCCGACGCGATGAAGGCGGTGGACGGCGGCGAGGCCAACTGCGCGTTCCTCATCAACCCCACCCGCGTCAGCGAGATCGCGGCGGTGGCTGCGGCGCGCGAGAAGATGCCTCAGAAGAGCACCTACTTCTATCCCAAGCTGATCACCGGCCTGGTGATGAACCGCTTCGCATAAAAAATAGCCGCAGGCTATTTTTTCGACCATTCGGCCCATCCCCGGGTCGCGGCCATCAGGATAAGTTTTTTATTGCTCTGCAATAAAAAATCACACCGGTCATTCCACGGAGGTACGTTATGGAGCTATCGATCCTGCTGGCAATCCAGTCGGTTGCCAACCTGTTCCTCGATTACCTGGCAATCGGCGTCACCATGCTGGGCGAGCCGGTCGCAGCCGTGTTGGCGATCACGGTAGTCTATTGGCTGCTCGATAAAGAGACCGGCGAGTATATGACCTTTTCGCTGCTGTTGAGCGTCAACGCCAACGGCCTGGTGAAAAATATCTGCAACTTCCCTCGCCCGATCGGGCAGGAGGGGGTGCGCTCGTTGCGGGTGGAAACCGCAACCGGCGCGTCGTTCCCCAGCGGCCACACCCAGACCGCCGCCGCCCTGTTCGGGTCGATCGCCATCCGCGCGCGGCGCGCCGGTACAGCCTTCGCCGCCGCGCTGGTGGTGGTGCTGGTCGCCCTGTCGCGGCTTTATCTGGGGGTGCATTGGCCCAAGGATGTATTGGTGGGCGCGGTGCTCGGCCTGCTTTGCGCGGTGCTCGTCTACCTGCTGTTCAGCAACTTCAATGAACGCGGGCGGGAGCGCGCCTGTTTGGTGTTGGCTGCGGCGTTTCTGCCGCTGGTGCTGCTGTGGCACGACGCGGACTTTGTCAAGGGCTACGGCCTGTTGGTGGGGTATGCTGCCGCCATCCCGCTGGAGCACCGCTTTGTGCGGTTCCCGCCGGTGAGGCGCACCCTGCGCGCGCGGCTGCGCCGGGAGCTGTTCGGCCTGCTGGTGGTGGCGGCGGTCAAGCTCGGCCTGGGTTTCCTGCTGCCCGACCTGCTGCCTCTCAAGGCGGTGGAGTACGGGGCGGTGGCTTTCGCGGCGTTTTATCTCTGCCCGCTGTTGTTCGTCAAGCTGCGCTGGTGAAAAGACAAAAAACTGCAAAAGGAACGGCGGTACCGTTCCTTTTGCAGTGTTAAACTATTTCTATCGAATATAGGAGGAGAAATCAAACTGATCAAATTAAGTTTACATCATTCGCCGCGGGCTGTCAATCTCTTGGAAAGAAAAATGGTAAAATATTCTGAACGGCGCCTCCTCCGCGTAAACTTTTGAAAAAGGTCGCGGTGCGGGGCTCTTTTGTGGTATACTAGGTTTGACCCAACAACAGGGATTTACAATCGTGAGGGACAAAGCGACATGGATATCAAAGAGCAGTTAACAGAAGAATTTTCGCTGCGCGCGCAGCAGGTGGAGAACACCGTGCGCCTGATCGACGAGGGCAACACCATCCCATTTATCGCGCGCTACCGCAAGGAGCTCACCGGTTCGCTGGACGACCAGATTTTGCGCGAGCTGTCCGAGCGGCTGGCCTACCTGCGCGGCCTGCAAAAGCGCAAGGAGGAGGTCGCCGCGTCGATCGGCGCGCTGGAGAAGATGACCCCGGAGATCGAACGGGCGCTGGCCGACGCCAAGACGCTGGCCGAGGTGGAGGATATCTACCGGCCGTATAAGCCCAAGCGCAAGACCCGCGCGAGCGTGGCCCGCGAACGGGGGCTGGAGCCGCTGGCGCTGGCGATTATGGAGCAGAACCCCGGCTTCGACCCGTTGGGGGCGGCCGCGGCCTATATTTCCGAGGAAAACGGGGTGCCCGACGCGGCCGGCGCGCTGGCGGGCGCGCAGGATATCATCGCGGAGGCGATCTCGGACAACGCGGATTGCCGGAGGCTGCTGCGGCAATACCTGATGAAATTCGGCGTGGTGCGCGCGGCGGGCGCGCAGGAGGACCTGGGCGTTTACGAGATGTACCGGGAGTTTTCCGAGCCCGTGGCGCGCATCGCGGGGCACCGGGTGCTGGCCATCGACCGCGGGGAGCGCGAGGGCTTCCTCAAGGTTTCGGTGGAGGCGGACGAGGCCGCCTGCCTGGGCATCCTGCTGAGCCGGTTCGTGGCGGGGGAGAACCCCTCCTCCGCGGTGGTGCGCGCCGCGGCTGAGGACGGCTACCGCCGCCTGATCTTCCCTTCGCTGGAGCGCGAAATCCGCGCGGCCCTCACCGAGACCGCGACCGAGCAGGCCATCAAGGTGTTCGGCGTCAACCTGCGCCACCTGCTCACCCAGCCGCCGGTCAAAAATTCGGTGACGCTGGGGCTCGACCCGGGTTACCGCACCGGCTGCAAGCTGGCGGTGGTGGACCCCACCGGCAAGGTGCTCGAGACCGGCGTGATCTACCCCACCCTGGGCAGCGCGGGCCGGATGGAGGAGGCCAAGCGGGTGACCAGGCGCATGATCCAGAAGCACGGCGTCACCACCATCGCCATCGGCAACGGCACCGCATCGCACGAATCCGAGGTGTTCATCGCCGGCCTGCTGCGGGAGCTCGACTGCGGCGCGGCCTATATGGTGGTGAGCGAGGCGGGCGCCTCGGTCTATTCCGCCTCCAAGCTGGCTGCGGACGAGTTCCCCGACTACGACGTTTCGCTGCGCAGCGCGGTTTCGATCGCGCGGCGGCTGCAGGACCCGCTGGCCGAGCTGGTCAAGATCGACCCCAAGGCGATCGGCGTGGGGCAGTACCAGCACGACATGCCAAAGGCCCGCCTGGACGAGGCGCTGGGCGGCGTGGTGGAGAGCTGCGTCAACTCGGTGGGGGTGGACCTCAACACCGCGTCGTTCGCGCTCTTGGCGCATGTGGCCGGGGTGAACAGCGCGGTGGCCAAAAACATCGTCGCCTACCGCGAGGAGAACGGCGAGTTCAGCGAGCGCCGCCAGCTGCTCAAGGTGCCCAAGCTGGGCAAAAAGGCGTTCGAGCAGTGCGCGGGCTTTTTGCGGGTGCCGGGCGGCAAAAACGTACTGGACAACACCTCGGTGCACCCCGAGAGCTACGGCGCGGCGAAAAAGCTGCTCGAGCTGTGCGGCTACACCCTCGCGGATGTGGCGGCGGGCGGCATCGGGGAGATGCGCGAGCGCGCCGCCAAGCTGGGGCTCGCGGCCCTGGCCGAACAGACCGGGGTGGGGGAACCCACCCTGCGGGATATCATCGAGGAGCTTTTAAAGCCCGGGCGCGACCCGCGCGACGAGCTGCCAAAGCCCTTGCTGCGCACCGACGTGATGTCGCTGGAGGACCTCAAGGAGGGGATGATCCTGGACGGCACGGTGCGCAATGTGATCGACTTCGGCTGCTTTGTGGATGTGGGGGTGCACGAGGACGGCCTGGTGCACATCTCGGAGCTGTGCAAGCGGTATGTCAAGCACCCCAGCGAGGTGGTCAAGGTGGGGGACATCGTCAAGGTGATGGTGATCGGCGTGGACCTTGGGCGGGGGCGCCTGTCGCTTTCCATCAAGAGGGCCCAGCAGGGCGCGCCCGCGTCTTGACGCGCGGCGGGGGATTTTACAGGGAGGAGGATGCGGATGAATTTTCACAGGATCGACCCGCGGGCGCTGCTGGTCTGGCGCATCCGCCTGTGTATCTGCGCGCTGCTGCCCTCCTTTTTGTCGGCGCTGTTCTTCGCGCCCGGCACCCTGGTGTGGTGCATCCTCACCGGGCTGTGGGTGGCGGCCTTTCTCGCGCTGTTCCTCTGGTACTATCCGCTCAAATATAAAAAGCTCAGCTATGCCGCCAGCGACGACCTGCTGGTGATCCGCTGCGGCGTAATTTATACAAGAAGGAAATCGATATTAATTAAAAACATTCAGTATATTACAATTGTGACTCTGCCGCTGCCAAAGCTGTTCGGCCTGTGCGCGATCTTCTTCCAGGCGGCGGGCGGTTGGATGTATCTGCCCTGTGTGCGGCGGCAGGACGCGCAGATGATGCAGGAGCTGTTCACCACGGGCAGGGGCGTGGAGGAGGCGGACGGATGAACCAGGCGCACCGCGCGCATCCCATCATGGTGCTGGAGCACCTGTCGCGCTTTCTTTACCTGCTGCTGCTGCCCCTGCTGCGCGGCGTGGCGGCCGGGCTGCGCAACGGCCTGGCCGGATGGCTGGCTGGCGCGTGGTTCGACCTGCTCGTCCTGCTGCTGATCGTGGGGCTGGCGGTGGCGCGCTGGTGGCTGCTCACCTACGAGCGCAGGCCGGAGGGGCTGTTTGTGCAGGCCGGCATCTTCTGGCGCAGCCGCACCCTCATCCCGGCCGCACGGGTGGACACAATGGCGCTCACCTACCCCTTCTGGCTGCGGCCGCTGGGCGCGGTGCGCCTGCGGGTGGACACCAAGGCGGGCGGCTTCGACCAGGCGGACATCCGCCTCACCCTGCGGCGGCGGGACGCCGAGGAGCTGTTTGCGGACCGCGAGGAGGGCCTCTCCGGAGAGAGCTATCTGCCCCGAGAATACACCCCGCGCGGCATCTACATCGCGGCCCTGTCCGCGATCCTCTCCAATTCGCTGGCCGGGGTGATCTTTTTTTCCACCTTCATCTCGCAGACCGGCACCCTGTTGGGGGAGGAGCTGGAAAACCGCATCTACGGCACCTTTGAAACCTTCACCCGCATGATGGCGTTCGGCCTGCCGCCCGCCGCGGCCGCCATCGCTTATCTGCTGCTGTTCGGCTGGCTGTTCACCTTTGTGCGCAACCTGATCCGGCACAAAAATTTCCGCGTGCGGCGCAGCGCGGGCGCGCTGAATATCTCGGGCGGCATCTTCACCCTGCGGCGCTACTCGGTGGCTGTGGAGGCGATCAACTATGTGGATATCCGCCAGAGCGTGCTGACCAAGCTGTTGGGGCTCTACTCGGTGTTCATCCACGCGGTGGGTTACGGCAAGATGGAGGACGACGTCTCGGCATTGATTCCGGCGACCGCCGCGCGCGACCTGATGCGCCACCTGAGCCTGCTGCTGCCCGAGTTCAAGCTGACCAGCCGCCAGGCAAAGCCCAACCCGGGCGCGATCTTCCGCTTTTTGAACGACGCGTTCTGGCCCTGCGTGCTGCTGCCCGCCGCCGCCATCATTTTGGGCCGGGTGTTCCCCACCTGGGCGGATTTCATCCACTGGGTGGGCTTTATGTCCTGCCTGCCCGCGTTCCTGTTTTTGATTGTGCGTATCCTGGATTTTACCAGTTCAGGCATCGGGCGGCACAACGATATTTATACTTTGCGTTATTCTAGTGGATTTTATTTACACACAGTAATGATGCCGCGCGAAAAAGCGGCCAACATTACCCTGCGGCAGAGCGTATTTCAAAAGATGGATAACAAATGCGATGTGCTGATCTACTCCATCTCGGAAAAGCGCCGCCGCCATCACATCCGCAACATCGATAAGGACATGGCGATTCAGGTGCTCGGTTTGGAACTGATGGGAGAGAAAGCATAGAAGGAGGCTGTTTTCAGATGGAGGAGTTCTACGACAACCGCAATTCCTGCCAGCCGGGGGAGAACCCGCCCCCGGAGCCCGCTTCGGCGGAACAGGAAGCCGCTGGGGAAGAAACCCCTCAGACAGAACGGGAGGCCGCGCGGTGTGTGCGCTGCGGCGCGGTGCTGCTGGGCGGCGATGTGTGTCCGATGTGCGGCCTGCCGGCGAGCATCTCCAACGCGGCCCCGCGGTACCAGTACATACCCGCGCCGCCGCCCAAAAAGAGCAGCACCAAAAAGGTGGTGCTGATTGTGCTGGCCGTGGTGCTGGGTGCGGTGCTGCTGTTCAGCGGGTGCATGGCGCTGCTGATCGGGGTGGCGCGCAACGCCGAGCCGTCCAGGAGCGGCGTGGAGGAGTTCGACGAATACTACGACTTTTTGCCCCACGACTTCCATCTGGAGTATACCAACGAATCGCGGTATCTGCGGGTGGAGTCGCTCGGCACCAGCCGCAGCGACGGCACCTGGGATTACCCCGCGCCCGAGGGCAAGGAGTATGTGGTGGTGTCCCTGCGCATCACCAACCTGTATGAAGATATCATGGCTTATGACGCCGCCAACTTTGAGCTGTGCAATTCCAACGGCAACCTCACCCCCTCGCTCGAGACCGACCTCGACACAGCCACGGCGCTGGGGTACGGCCGCCTGCTGCCCGACGGGTTTGTGGAGGGCACTCTGGTGTTCCTGGCGCCTGTGGGGGAGACCGACCTGGTGCTCTATCTCAACGATTACACCAATTCGATCTGCTTTCCGCTGCTTTAGTTGAGAAGCGGAGATTTCTTATGTGGCTGCCCCGGGGGAGGGGGCGCCCGGGGGGTTTCTGGGCGCGTAGCAACGGGCACAGTGTTTTGTGCACTGTAGCGCAACCGACCCAGCTTGGGCCTGCCGCTGGCCAGCGGGGCTTACTTGCTGCCTTGTGGCTACGGGCACAGCGTCTTGCGCACTGCCGTGCGTCTACCTCGGCATTGCCC
>NZ_JACRST010000009.1 GCF_014384885.1 Ligaoa zhengdingensis | reverse complement strand
GATGGGGCTCGAACCCACGACCTCTAGCGTGACAGGCTAGCGTTCTAACCAACTGAACTACCAGGCCATTTCTTTTGGTGGGAACAACAGGGCTCGAACCTGTGACCCTCTGCTTGTAAAGCAGATGCTCTCCCAGCTGAGCTATGCTCCCCCACTGCTATCGCCTCAAGCGACGATATTTATTATATAACAATTGATAGGATATGTCAATCCTTTTCTGAATATTCTGACAAAAAAAGCCACATAAAAAAATGGGAGGCCCGGCGAAAAATGCCGGGCCAGCGCTTCTATCAACAGGTTTCAGCGAGCGTTTTTAAATCCTCACTGGAAAAATGATACTTTTTATTACAAAAATGGCAGGCTACTTCGGTCTTTTCCTGTTCCTGCGCCATCTCGTTGAGCTCTTTTTTCCCCAGGGAAATCAAAGCGCGCTCGATGCGCTCCCGGCTGCAATTGCAGCGGTATTCCACATAGGCTTCATCTAAAATTTGAGGGGCGAACCCAGCCAAAGCGCGTTCGCACACCTGCTCCGGGGTAGCGCCTTCTGCGATCAACTTGGAAATAGCCGGCATCTCCCGCACGTTCTGTTCCAAGCGGTCGATCTCTTCGTCGGTAGCACCGGGCATAAGCTGCACCAAATAACCGCCAGCCGCCTTGACGGTCAAGTCCGGATTGACCAGCACCCCCAGGCCACACACAGTGGGGATCTGCTCACTCACTGCAAAATAGCTGGTGATGTCCTCTGCGATCTCGCCCGAGACGATAGGGATCTGCCCCGCATAAGGCTCCTTGAGGCCAATATCCTTGATGACCTGAAGATACCCCTGGGTACCCACAGCCCCCTTCACATCCAGCTTGCCGTACTGATTGAGCGGCAACTCGACGATCGGGTTCTGCACATAAACGCGCGGATTCCCCTTAGAATCGGACACTGCGATGATCGATCCAGCCGGACCGCCGCCCGCCAGGCGCAGCGTTACCGAATCCTCCTCCCCCTTCAATTGGGAACCCATCAAGGACGCCGCGGTTGCCAGGCGGCCAATCGCGGCGGTCACCACTGCGGAAGTGCAATGAATCTGTTCCGCTCGCGCGGCGATGTCCGTTGAATCGATCGCGGTGCAGACAATTCCCCCGTTTTCTGAGATGGAACGTACCAGTTTGCTCATTCTATTTCCTCCGAATCCGAATCTTTTTGGTGTTGTTTGCAGCAATCCCGCCCCGTTCGGGCGGCAGCTTGCGCGTCACATAGATCAGGCGCTGGGTATCCTCCTGAGGGGGCTGTAACGTATCGTCCCCATATACCGCCAGGATCTCCAGCCCAGCGCTATGCAGCATCTGTTCCAGTTCCTCCCGCTCGTAAGCGCGTTCGCAGAAACTTTCGCTTTCCCTGCGGTAGCGCTCCCCCTCCTCTTTGACAAAGAAGTCGAGATCGATCTGCACCAGATGATCCTGCTCCTGGTACTCATTCTGCCAGACACAGCAGCAGTCGTCGTTTTCGTAAAAAAAGGTGTTGCACCCGAGCACCTCGCGATGCTTATAGACCGTGTTCACGTCAAACAGGAACAGCCCATCCGGCGCGGTGAACAGCGTCACCCGCCGGATCACACGGCTGAGCTTATCCGCATCGATGATGTGGTTGAGACTGTCCAGGGCGCAGATGGTGGCGTCGATCGTCCCATAAAGGTTAAGTTCGGCCATATCCTGGCACAAAAACAGCGCGCCCGGCGCCTTGGACGCAGCAACAGACAGCATTTCAGCCGAACCGTCCACGCCGATCACATCGTAACCGAGGGATAGCAATTCCACCGTCAAGCTGCCTGTTCCGCACGCCAAATCCAGGATCAATTCAGCGCGATCTGTATATTGCCGAATCAACCGGTCGAAATACCGCGCCCGTTCCGGATAGGATACATTCCCCGTGAGGCGGTCGTAGTGGTTGGCAAAACAGGTGTATGACATTGTCAATCTTCCTGCTTCGCGGCATCCATCCGGTCAAATACGATCCGGTAGCCATCACATCCGTAGTTGAGCGAGCGGTTCACACGGCTGATCGTCGCAGTAGACGCGCCGGTCGCGTTGACGATGTCGCTGTACACCTTGTGCTCATCCAGCATTTTCGCCACTTGAAGCCGTTGGGACAGGGCCTTGAGCTCCGGCACCGTGCACAGATCGTCAAAAAAGTCGTAACATTCTTCCATTGTCTCCAGCGAAAGCACAGCTTTGAATAGAATTTCTACATTGATATCCTTCAGCTTTGAATTCATTGAGATGCCCTCCAAATCGTATGGTAAGCACGGGGGAAGAAATTCGCCCGCACATTTGCAGCGAACCAATTGATATTTAAGTTTAGTTTAACATACTAAATTGTGAAAGTAAACATCTGAAATGTGAATTTTTCTAATCTGTCCGCACACTGTGGACGAGAGGGCAAAACAGCCGCCCGAATGGGGCGGCTGTCAGTTTTCATCCATGATTTCAAAGGAGGTCGTTTTGCAGCAGTTCATCATAGCTTTCGCGGCGGATCACCACGCGGGAATCCCCGTCCTTTACCATCACCACGGCGGGCTTGGGCAGCCGGTTATAGTTGGAGGCCATCGAGTAGTTGTACGCGCCGGTGGCCAATACCGCGAGGATGTCCCCCGGCTTGGCCTGTTGAATCAGCATCCCTTCGCCGATGAGGTCGCCGCTCTCGCAGCATTTGCCTGCGAGCGTCACCTTCATATCCCGCTGGAGACCGGTCTTATTGGCAACCATCGCATGGTATTCCGACTGATACAGGATATAGCGCGGATTGTCCGCCATGCCGCCGTCCACCGAAACATAAGTGCGCACGTTCGGGATCTCCTTGACTGCGCCGATGGTGTAGAGGGTGACGCCCGCATCGCCCACCACCGAGCGCCCCGGTTCGATGATAATGTAGGGGATTTCCAGCCCCAACTCGGCGCAGGCGGCGTGCACCACCTTGGAGACGCTCTCCATATAGCGGTCATACTCCACCGGCTGGTGGTCCGGCACATACTTGATGCCGAAGCCGCCGCCCAAGTTGAGCTCGTGCAGCTCCACGCCGGTCTCCCGCTTGATATCGGCGATAAAGCGCAGCATCACCTGCGCTGCCAGCTCGAACGGGCTGATATCAAATATCTGCGAGCCGATGTGGCAGTGCAGCCCCTTGAGGTTGATATGCGGGAGGGCCAGCGCCTTTTTTACCGCATCCATCGCCTCGCCCGTCTCCAACGCAAGGCCGAACTTGCTGTCAATCTGGCCGGTACGGATAAACTGATGGGTGTGGGCGTCGATGCCAGGCTTGATGCGGAACATGATATCGGCATTTTTGCCGCGCGATGCCGCCAGGCTGTTGAGCAGCTCCAGCTCGGTCAGGTTATCCACCACGATGCGGCCCACGCCGTACTGCAGCGCCTGGGCAATCTCCTCCACCGTCTTGTTGTTGCCGTGAAAATAGATGCGCTCTGCGGGAAAATTCACGCTCATTGCGGTGTAGAGCTCCCCACCGGAGACCACATCCAGCCCCATGCCCTCTTCCATTGCGATTTTACACATCGCCTTGCAGCACATCGCCTTGCTCGCATAGGCCGCAATCCCTTTGCCGCCGTAAAAACGGTCGATGGAACTCTTGTACTTGCGGCAGTTGCGGCGGATCTGGTCCTCATCCATCACATACAATGGGGTTCCGTACCGCTCCGCCAGTGCGACGGTATCCAACCCGCCGATGGTGAGGTGGCCTAGCTCGTTGACGTTTAAGCAATCGGATACAAACATGGTGCTCACGCTCCTCATAAATTTTGTCTTATTCTTCAGCCGGTCCTTCCAGCTCCTCGGCGGCGAGCTCCTCGATGATCGAGCGCAGCTCATCCATCCCCTCGCCCGTTTCGGCCGATGTTACCACCATCGTGATCTGTTCAGCGCAGGGGATCTCCTGCTGCAGCGCGGCGAGGCGCTCCTCCCGCTGTTTCTTGCTCAACTTATCCGCTTTGGTCAGCGCGATCACAAACGGAGTCTCCGAATCGATCAGGTAATCGATCATTTGCAGGTCGTCCTTGGTGGGTGGATGGCGCATATCGACCAATTGGAACACCAGCACGATTTCGCGGTCGCTGTGCAGATAGTTGCTGATCAGCCCGGCCCAGCGATCCTTTTCCGAGCGCGATACCTTAGCGTAGCCGTAGCCGGGCAGGTCGGCAAACCGCACTTTCTCCAACCGGAAAAAGTTGATGGTGGTGGTCTTGCCCGGCATCGAGCTCACCCGAGCCAGCGACTTCCGGTTGAAAATTTTGTTGATCAGCGAGGACTTTCCGACATTGGAACGGCCGGAAAACGCGATTTCAATCGTCTCACAAGGGGGGATCTGTGAAAACAGCCCATAGGACGCCTCAAACTCCACCTGATTCCAATTCATAGCTCTCTCCTTACTGCGTAATCGCTTCCTGCGGCGCGGAAATCTCTCCCGCTTTCACCCGAGGCGCTGCGGCCAGCTCCGGCGGCACACAGCGGGATTCATAGGCGGAGATCAGCGCGGTTTTGAGCACCGTGTCGATCTGGTCGGCCGGCACAAACTGGATATGGCTCGCCACCACGGGGTCAATCTCGGCCAAGTCCGGCTCGTTCTCCTTGGGGATCACCACGGTCTTGATGCCCGCGCGGTAAGCGGCCATCGTCTTTTCCTTCAATCCGCCGATCGGCAGCACCCGGCCGCGCAGGGTGATTTCGCCGGTCATAGCCACATCGTAGCGCACCGGCGCACCTGAAAGAGCGGACGCCACAGCGGTGCACATGGTTACGCCCGCCGAGGGGCCGTCCTTGGGGATTGCACCCTCAGGGATGTGGATGTGAATATCCTTGGTCTTGTAGAAATCGGGTTCGATATGCAGCGAGGCGGCACGGGACCGGATGTAGCTGATGGCCGCGTGCGCAGACTCCTTCATCACGTCGCCGAGTTGGCCGGTGAGCTCCACCTTTCCCGATCCGTCGAGGATCGCCACCTCGATTTGCAGCATCTCGCCGCCCACCGAGGTCCAGGCCAGGCCGTTGACCAGCCCGATCTCATTTTTCGGCTCCACCATCTCGGGGCGAAACTTGTGGGGGCCCAGATATTCGGTGATATTCTTGCCGCTGATCGTGACCTTCTTGTGCTCGCCCGCCACAATCTGTTTGGCAGCCTTGCGGCAGAGGGACGCGACGGTACGTTCGAGGGTGCGCACGCCCGCCTCGCGGGTATAAAAATCGGTGAGTGCGTAAATCGCGTCGTCGGTGAGCTTGAACGTCCTGGCGCTCAGCCCGTGGCGCTTGGCCTGCTTGGGGGTCAGGTATTTTTTCGCGATCTGGAATTTCTCTTCGCGGGTGTAGCTGGAGAGCTCAATCACCTCCATGCGGTCGCGCAGCGGGTCGGGAATGGCGTCGAGGTTGTTTGCCGTCGTGACGAACAGCACATCGCTCAGATCGAACGGGATTTCGATATAGTGGTCGCGGAACGCGCTGTTCTGCTCGGAATCGAGCACCTCTAAAAGCGCCGAGGACGGATCGCCCCGGAAATCGTTGCCCAGCTTGTCGATCTCATCCAACAGGATCAGCGGATTTTTGCTGCCCGCCAGCTTGAGCGCATTGATGATACGGCCGGGCATGGAGCCCACGTAGGTCTTGCGGTGTCCGCGGATATCCGATTCATCCCGCACGCCGCCCAGCGAGATGCGGGTGTAGTTGCGGCCGAGCGCCCGCGCGATGCTCTTGGCCACCGAAGTTTTGCCGACGCCCGGCGGGCCCACCAGGCAGATGATCTGCCCCTTGATGTCCGGCGCGAGCTTGCGCACCGCCACCAGCTCGAGAATGCGCTCCTTGACCTTGGCGAGCCCATAGTGGTCCGCATCCAGAATTCTTTTGGCGCGCGCCACATCCGCCTTCTCTTTGGTCGCGGTGTTCCACGGCAGCTCGATGCAGGTGTCCAGATAGGTTCGGATCACCGCCGCCTCCTGGGAGTTGCCCGGCACGCGGGAAAGGCGCTCCACCTCCTGCCGCAGCTTTTGATCCGACTCCTCGGGGAGGGCGAGCTTATCGATCTTAGCCATGTACTCGTCCGCTTCCTCAATCGGGTTGTCGGTCTCGCCCAACTCCTCAGAGATCACCCTCATCTGCTCGCGCAGGAAGTAGTCGCGCTGGTTCTGGTCGATCTGATCCTTTACCTTATCGTAGATATCCTTTTCCAAACTCAGGATGTTGTTCTCATTCTCCAAAATTCCTGCGAGCGTCTCCAACCGCTTGACAATCACCGATTCCTCGAGGATACGCTGCTTCTCCTCCACATTGAGGGGGATGTTTGCGGTTATGTATTCGCCCAGGTAAACCGGATCTTCGCTTGAAAGCGCGTTCACAATCATTTCGCGCGGCATCTTGGGGGTGAGGTAGCAATATTCCTCGAACATATCCTTGACGGTGCGCATCAGCGCGTCGCAGAGGGCCGTGCGCGGGTAACGGGGCGTCTTTAACGGATAGCTTTCCACCGTGGCCTCAAGGTAGTTACCGGCATCGTTGAGACGCAGCATCTTCGCGCGGTAGTCGCCCTCCACCAGCACCCGCAGAGTGGAACCCTGCGCCTTGAGAATCTGGCGGATCTTTGCCACAACACCCACCCGGAAGAGATCCTTTTCGCCTGGGTCCTCCACCTTTACGTCTTTCTGTGCAACCAGAAAAATTTTCTGGTCATTTTTCATCGCTTGGTTGAGCGCGCTCATCGATTTTTCGCGGCCCACCTCAAAATGCAGCACCATATTGGGGAAGAGCACCAACCCCCGCAGCGCCAGCATCGGCATGGTGACCGGGGTTTCCTGCTCTTTGCGTTTCTCTTCCATCTTGATTCCTCCTTTGGAAGCTGCCTTTCACATCTATGGTTCAAAACCAGCCGGTTTTGTCACTCATTTTTTGTTGTGAAGTCATTATAGCGGATAATTGTGAATTTTGCAAGTAAGATTATTCCATCCTGCATTTTCAAAAAGAAAAAACAAGCCGGAGGGTGGATTCCCTCCGGCGCGATACTTGCAACATTCTGCGGCGCGGCGGTCAAATATTTCCACCGGCTGCGCCCCTTTGCAGCGCTTATCCGATCGCACTCGCCCGATCAGGAAACCGAAGAGGAGGACCGGGAACGGGGCTGCGCCCGCTTGGCTGAGAGCTGCAATTTTGAAGGTTTTCTTGCAGGATTGTAGGAGTACAGGGGAGGTTCTTTGCCCTCCACACAGGCTGCAGTCACGGTGACGGTCTCGATCGTGTGGTCGGACGGCGCGTTGAACATCGCATCTGAGAGGATGCCCTCCATGATACCGCGCAAGCCGCGCGCACCGGCCTTCTGTGCGATCGCCTTCTTGGCGACCGCCGACAGCGCCTCCTGTTCAAAGTTGAGCGCGATGCCGTCGAGCTCGAACAGGCGGGTATACTGCTTGAGCAACGAATTCTTGGGCTCGGTCAGGATGCGCACCAGCGCCTCCTCATCGAGGTTCTCGAGCGGCGCGATCACCGGTACGCGGCCGACCAACTCGGGGATCAGGCCGAATTTCACGAGGTCGTGCGCCTCAATATTTTGAAGAAGATAATCCTTTTCCTTGGTCTTTTTGTCGATCAGCTGCGCGCCGAACCCGATCGATGCCGAACGGTTGAGGCGCTTTTCGATGATCTTCTCGATGCCGTCGAACGCACCGCCGCAGATGAACAGAATGTTGGAGGTGTTGATCTGGATAAACTCCTGCTGCGGATGCTTGCGCCCGCCCTGTGGCGGCACATTGGAGACGGTGCCCTCCAAAATTTTAAGCAACGCCTGCTGTACCCCCTCGCCGCTCACATCGCGGGTGATCGAGGGGTTTTCGGACTTGCGCGCAATCTTGTCGATCTCGTCGATGTAGATGATACCGCGCTCGGCCTTCTGAATATCGAAATCCGCCGCCTGGATCAGACGGAGCAGGATGTTCTCCACATCCTCGCCCACATAACCCGCTTCGGTCAGTGTGGTCGCATCCGCAATGGCGAACGGCACATCCAAAATCCGTGCGAGCGTCTGCGCGAGCAGCGTCTTACCCACGCCGGTGGAACCGATCATCAGCACATTGCTTTTTTGCAGGTCCACATCCGCCCCCGACCCAAAGTAGATGCGCTTGTAGTGGTTGTACACCGCGACCGAGAGCGCGACCTTCGCCTTCTCCTGCCCAATCACGTATTCGTCGAGCGTCTCCTTGATCTCGCGCGGCTTGGGGATCACCAGTTCGGGTTCCTCGCGCGGGGCGCGCTTTTTCTGCGCCACATACCCCTCGTCATCCAGCACGTGTTGGCAAAGCTCGACACATTCGTTGCAGATGCACACGCCCGAACCCGCGATCATGCGCGTCACCTGATCCTGCGTCTTTCCGCAAAACGAGCAACGCAACGGTTTATTGTCGTCATATCTGTTGGCCATTGGCTCAAGTCCTCCATCTATATCTCGGAAAAAACGTGGGCTGACCCGTGAAACCAGATCAGCCCGGGATTTTATTCAGCCTTGGTGATCACTTTGTCGATCAAACCGTACTGCTTCGCCTCTTCGGCGGACATGAAGTTGTCGCGCTCGGTGTCGCGCTCGATGACCTCGAGAGGCTGCCCCGTGGCGTCGGCCAACATCTGGTTCAACTTCTTTTTGATCTTAATGAGGCGCTCCGCCTGGATTTTGATGTCTGTGACCTGGCCCTGCGAACCGCCCGACGGCTGATGGATCATGATCTCGCTGTTGGGCAGTGCAAACCGCTTGCCCTTCGCGCCTGCGGTCAAGAGAAATGCGCCCATCGAGGCGGCCATGCCGAGGCAGATAGTGGACACGTCGCATTTGATGTAGTTCATTGTGTCGTAGATCGCCATGCCGGCGGTCACAGAGCCGCCCGGGCTGTTGATATAAAGCGAAATGTCCTTGTCGGGGTCCTGCCCTTCCAGGAAGAGCAGCTGCGCCACCACCAGGCTGGCGGTGGTATCGTTCACCTCGTCGCAGAGCATCACGATGCGGTCGTTGAGCAGGCGGGAATAGATATCGTATGCGCGCTCGCCCCGGTTGGTCTGTTCAATTACGGTTGGCACCAGTGCCATAACACTCACCCATTTCTCCGCACGTCATATCAGTTTTGTTCAAAAATCCGGACGCACCCTCCGTGCGGAGAGCGGCGCGCCTTTTGCCGCAAATGGGGAGCTCTCCCTCCCGAAACACGCCAACCCGATCCGGTGCTGGCACAACGGAGAAGGCGGCGCGGCGGTTTCAATCAAGAGGATTGACCGTCTGCGCCGCTTCTATGCGCCCATCCGCCGCCATGTGGGGAAAACCTTGCTGCGTCCTGCCGGTCACTCCTGCACAGGGGCGGGCCCCTCGGTGATCACGGCGCTGTCGCGAACCAGATCGATCGCCTTGTTGACCGCCAGATCCTCGCCGACCTCTTCCGGGGAAACGGCCTTCTTGACCTGCTCGACCTTCATGCCGTAATTTTCTGCGAGCTTCGCATATTCGGCCTCGATCTCCTCCTCGGTGGCCTGGATACCCTCGAGTTCCACAATCTTCTCAAGCGCCAGACGGATCTTCACCTGTTTCTCGGCCTGTGCCGCGAACGTCTTGCGGAAGGTCTCCAGATCGGAGCCGGTATATTTGAGATAGTCGTTCAGGTTAAGGCCCTGCGACTGCAAACGGTATTCAAACTCACGCACGCTCTGGTCGATGCGGTGCTCATACATGCACTCGGGCACCTCGGCCTCCATGTTGGCGATGACCGCGTCGATCAGGCGGTTCTCCACATCGTCCTGCGCGTCCTTGTCCTTGCGCTCCTGCAGTTTGGTCTTGATGTCCGCCTTGAGCTCATCGAGGGTGGAGAAGTCGCTCATATCCTTGGCCAGCTCGTCGTCGAGGTCGGGCAGCTCCTTGGTCTTGAGCTCGTTGAGCTTGCACTTGAAGAGAGCAGGCTTGCCAGCCAGGCTCTCCTCGCCGTAGTTCTCAGGGAAAGTGACCTCAACGTCGAACTCCTGGCCGATCTCACGGCCCGCGACCTGCTCTTCAAAGCCGGGGATAAATTGGCCGGAACCGAGCTGCAGCGGGAAGTTCTCCGCCTTACCGCCTTCAAACGCGACCCCATCGCAGAAGCCTTCAAAGTCGATCACAGCGGTGTCGCCCATCTGGGAGACGCGGCCCTCCACGGGCACGATACGGCCAGCGCGCTCGCGCAGCTGCTGTAGCTCCGCATCCACCTCTTTGTCGGTGACCTCGGCCATATATTTCACCGCGTTGATGCCCTTGTAATCCTTCACCGCAACCTCAGGCTGAACAGTGACGGTCGCCGTGAAGGTGAATCCGTTTTTGTCCACATCGGACATCTCCACCTCGGCGCGGTCCACCGGCTTGATGCCCGCTTCCTTCACCGCGTCGTTGTAAGCGGTGGGATACAGGGCGTTGACCGCATCCTCATAAAACACACCCTCGCCGTAAGCCTTCTCGACAACCTTGCGGGGCGCTTTGCCCTTGCGGAAGCCGGGCATAACGATATTCTTGACCGCTTTGCGGTAAGCCTTCTCAACGGCGGCCTCAAACTCCTCCGCCTCGATGGCGATTTCCAGCTGATATTTGTTCGTCTCAATCTTTTCCGCTTTGATCAGTTTCATTTTCAAACTCCATTCCGCCGCTTGTATCGGCAAAAATTACAATCATTCGCGCGCAGATATCCGCATCTTCAGCATTCTGCGGACCCGGTCCCAGCCGGTTTCTGTTTAAGTGCGAAACATTATTATTATAACATATCCATTTTTAAAATTCCACTATTTGCTGTATTTTTATGGGGGAAAATCGCAAAAAGTCGCTGGAAATCAGCCGAAATTCGACCCCTTCATACTCCCCATTGAGGGCGTAGGCGCAACCGGTGGAATGGATATGTCCATAGTAGCACCGGCGGATTCCATTTTTTTTGAGCACCGCCACAATCTCCTCCGAGGTTTCGTCCGCATACACGGGTGGGTAGTGCAGAAACACCACCCGCTCGCCCTGCATATCCCGCGCCGCGTCGATCGACATCTGAAGCCGCGCCGCCTCGCGGGCCAGAATCTTCTGGTCGTGAGCCTCGCCCTTTTCAAACAGCCAGCCACGGGTGCCGCACAGCGCCATCCCCTCGGCCTGCACCGCACTGTTATGCAAAATGTGCAGCGAAGTCAGGCCGTTGGCCTCGAGGTATGCGTCCATCTTGGCGCGGGAGTTCCACCAGTAGTCGTGGTTGCCTTTGATGAGATACTTTTCCCCCGGCAAGCTGTGGATAAGCTGGAAATCAGCAAGGGTTGCGCTGAGGGTCATCGCCCAGGAGGTGTCCCCCGCCAAAATCACGGTATCCTCGGGCGAAATGAGGGCGCGCCAGTTCTGTTCCAGGCGCGCGACATAGTCCTGCCAGCCGGGGAAAACATCCATAGGCTTATCCCCACCCAGCGACAGATGCAGGTCGCCGATGGCAAATACACTCATAGGCCCAGCTGCTCCACCACATAGTCGAGGATGCCCTCGCGATCACACACGTCGGAAAACCGCGGCACCCTACCTTTGAGGGAGGCCAGCCCCGCCGGGATTTCACATCCGGTGCACGCCGCCAAGCGCTCCACCAGCTCGAATTCGGCCAGCCCCTCGGCCGGCTCGCCCAATGCTTCCAACACGCTGTGGGAAAACTTGAACGGGTTGGCGGTGGAGGCGATCACCGTCTTGGTGGCGTCGCCAGTGCGCGCAGCGTAATCCTGATATACCTTAACCGCAACGGCGGTATGGGGATCGCACAGGTAGGAGTAGGTGTCGAAGGTGGCGCGGATCGCCGCGCGGGTCGCGCCGTCGTCGCAGCAGCCGGCCGCAAACTCATCGCGCAGCCGCTCCAGCATCGGCGCGGGCAGGGTGTAGCTCCCCTCTGCGCTCAGTGAATCCATCAGCGCGCGCACCTGCGCGTCGTCGTTGTCCGCCAGCGCGTAGAGCAGCCGCTCCAAGTTGGAGGATATGAGGATATCCATCGAGGGGGAGATGGTAGTGTGGAACGGACGGTTACGGTTATAGACGCCCGTCTCGATGAACTCGGTGAGGACGTTGTTTTCATTGGAGGCGCAGATCAGCTTTGCCACCGGCAGGCCCATCCGCTTGGCGTAATAGGCCGCGAGGATGTTGCCGAAGTTGCCGGTGGGTACGCAAATGTTGATGGGATCGCCCAAAGCGATCTCCTCGTCCGCCAGCAGGTCGCAGTAGGCGCTGATATAATAGACGATCTGCGGCGCGAGGCGGCCCCAGTTGATCGAGTTGGCCGAGGAAAACATGCGGCCGCTCTGCTCCAAGCGCCCGGCCAGCGCCTGATCGGTGAAAATCCGCTTGACCGCCGTCTGTGCGTCGTCAAAGTTGCCGCGGATGCCGCAGACCGCGACATTGCCGCCCTCCTGGGTGGTCATCTGGAGCTTCTGCATCGGGCTGACTCCCTGTTCGGGGTAGAACACCAGCATACGGGTGCCCGGAATATCCTTAAAGCCCTCCAGCGCAGCCTTGCCGGTGTCGCCCGAGGTGGCCACCAGAATCACGATCTCCTTGCCATCCACTACCTTTTTCGCAGAGGTGGTCAGCAAATGGGGCAAAAGCTGCAGCGCCATATCCTTAAACGCGCAGGTCGGCCCGTGCCACAGCTCCAACAGATAGGCATTATCGCCCAAACGCGCGAGGTTGGTCACCGATTCGTCGTCGAACTTGCCCGCGTAGGCGCCGGAGACGCAGCGGTACAACTCCTCCTCAGTGAAGTCGGTGAGATATTCGCCCAAAATATCCTTGGCGCGTTCAATATAGCTCAATTTGGAGAGCTGAAGCAGACGCTCCTGCGTGAGCTGCGGAAATCGCTCCGGCACAAACAGGCCGCCCTCCCTGGAGATACCGGTGGCAATGGCTTCGGCCGCCGACGCTGTGCGATGGCTATCGCGTGTGCTGTTATAGTTCATTTATTTTCCTCCTTGCGGCTGCCCGACGGCAGCTTCAGTTGCTATCATTTTCTGTCGTCATCTGGCCTCAGCGGCCCTTTCCAGTTCTTTTAGGGCGTCCACCACCGGGCGCAGCGCCTTGCGGTCGGTGAAATCGACCGGTTTTTCATAGGCATTCAGGATCATCCGGTCGTTCTCAGTGAGCTCTTCCACTTTCTTCTTTGCGAGCACCCCGTGCAGTCCCTTCATCATCATGCGGTGCAGCAGGTTTAGCTTTCCGCAATCGAGCGCGCCGTTCAAATGGAATAAGCGCACCTGATCCCGCATCGCAGGCGGAAAGTTTTGCTCCAAAATCGCGGTGGAGGCGGCCGCATCCCGGACGGGATTCAGCCCCACGGTGAATACCACCAGCGTCTTCCCCTGAAATCGGTCCGGCCGCCGGGTGAGAAACGAAACGCCGTTGATCCCGCCTGCATAAAGTCCGCCGCCATAAGCGATGATCGGGACATCCTGCACCACATCCGGCCGGACCTTGGCTGCATTGTAGCAGTCGGCGCCGAGCTCCTCCGCCAGCCATCGGGCGTAGCGCTCGGTACTGCCGTAGTTGGATTGATACACCACTGCGATCTTTTTCATATCCTTCCCTCCATTTCCAATCAGGGCGTCATCCGCTCTCGATAAAACCGATGGGCGTTTTCAAAAAATATCTGATCCACAATGCCTTGATCTGAAATAGAGTGTAACATAAAGTCATAGAGATTTGCAATTTTTTCAACCGAATTTACCCCCCGCGGCATGGACGCGCCGTCGAAATCCGAGCCGATGGCCAGCACGTCCCGGCCGCCGATGGCCAAAAAGTGTTCGACGTGGTTGAGGATGTCGCGGAAGCCCGCCCCGTCCGGATCGGTTTTGCGCAGAAACAGGGGATAAAAGTTGATGCCCACCAGCCCCCCACGCCGCACAATCTCCCGGAACTGGTCATCGGTGAGGTTGCGCGGGACATCACAAACCGCGCGGGAATTGGAGTGGGTGGCGACAAACGGCCCGCGGGCAATCCCCACGAGGTCGTCGAAGCCCCGATCGGAGAGGTGCGAAACATCGGTGACGATCGACTGGCGCTCGAGCTCCGCCACCGCCTCCCGCCCAAACGGGGTGAGCGGCAGGTTTTCGTCCTGCCCGCTGCCCAGCTCGTTGACCCCGTTCCAGGTCAGCGTCAGGAGGGAGACCCCCTGCTGCTTGAGCAGGGCGATGCGGCGCAGGTCTCCCGCCAGCACCGCGCCGCCCTCCACCGAGAGCACCGCGGCGATCCTTCCCCCGTCCAACACCCCGCCGAGCTCACACCCGCTGCGCACCGGAGCGATGCGCGAAGCATAGCGCTCCATCTGCGCGTAAAAATAGGCCAGGTTGCGATCAAAGTATTCGACCGCCGCCTGCCCGCGGCACCCGTCGGGCACGAAGATGGCGAAGGTCTGGACGTAGCGGTCGAAGTCCGGCCGGTCGATCGAAAGCTGAAAGGTGCGGTTGACCAGGTCTTCGCCGGCGCGGCAAAGCTCGGTGATGGTGTCACAGTGCAGGTCGAACAGGTTCATCCGATCACTCCCCAAAAGCGTTTTCCAGGTGGTTGTGGCCTGTGACTCCGCCGTCCGGGGCGGTATACACCTCGAACACGTCGAAACGGGGCTGCCGGCCGCTCGGATGCTGCAACAGATAGCATTCGGCGGTTTGCAGCAGGCGGCGCTGTTTCACAGCATGAACCGCCTCGGCGGGGGTGCCAAAGCACCCCACGGCGCGGGTCTTTACCTCCACAAACACAATATACGGCCCGCTTTCCGCGATAATGTCAATCTCGCCAAAACGGGAGTGATAATTTTGGGCGAGAATCCGATAGCCGGCCTGTTCGAGACAGCGGGCGGCATACGCCTCCCCCATACGGCCGGTGGTCTGCGCGGCAGTTTTCATCGCCGCGCCTCCCATTTCTTTAAAAAGCTGCGCCGGTGGATGGGGGACATCCCGTACTGTTCCAGCATCTGATAGTGCAGCTTGGTGCCGTAGCCCTTGTGCCGCTCGAACTGATACTGAGGATATTGCTCCGCCATCCTGGCCATATAGCGGTCACGGCTGACCTTGGCCAGAATTGATGCGGCCGCGATTGAGGCGGAGCTCGCGTCGCCGCCCACCACGCATTCGGCTTTCAGGCCGCCGAGGTCGGGCATCTGGTTGCCGTCTATGTACACGGCCTGCGGCCGCACGGCGAGCCCCAGCACGCAACGGCGCATCGCCAGCAGGGTCGCCTGTAAAATGTTGATCTCGTCGATCGTCTTTTCGTCCACCGCGCAGATTTGGTAGGCGACCGCCCTGGCTGTGATCTCGTCGAACAGGGCCTCCCGCTTCTTTTCGGTCAGCTTCTTGCTGTCGTTGAGCCCCTCGATCTCAGCGTCTCCTGGCAGGATCACCGCTGCCGCGTAAACCGGTCCGGCCAGCGGGCCGCGTCCAGCTTCATCCACGCCGCAGATGAGTTCCAGTCCCTGCTGTTCACGGCGCTCCCGCTCAAATTCATACAGGCTCATGCAAGCACCTCCTCGGGCGGCCGTTCCAGCGTGATGCGCCCAATTTTGCCGCTGCGGAATTCATCCAGCACCGTGATGGCGGCCCGCTCGGTGTTGACCTCGTTTTTGGCCAGCAGCATCCCGCGCTTGCGGCCCACCAGCTCCAGCAGGTCATAGGGCTCGATCCCATCGGTCTCCTCGTCGGTGAGGTTGTAGCGGGCGCAGAGCAGCCCGTGGTATTCGCGGTTGAGCAGGTCGAGCAGGCGCATCGCCAGCAGCTCGATATCCACCACATCGTCCTTCACCGCGCCGGTGAAGGCCAGGTGCTCGCCCACCGCCTGATCCTCAAATTTGGGCCAGAGCACGCCCGGCATGTCCAGCAGATCGACGCCCCGCTCGAGGCTCACCCACTGTTTGCCGCGCGTCACGCCTGGACGGTCCTCCACCTTGGCTCGTTTGGAATTGGCCATGCGGTTGATGAACGAGGACTTGCCCGCATTGGGGATGCCCACGATCATCATGCGGATCGGCTTGCCCGCCATTCCCTTTTGCTCGCGGCGCTTCAGCTCGTCTGCGAGCACCTCGCGCACCAGCGGAATGAACTGCCCGAGCCCCTTGCCGCTGCGGCAATCGGTCGGGAGCGCAGGCACCCCTTGCCTGCGGTAGTAATCGCACCAAGCGCGCACGAGCGCTTCGTCCGCCGCATCGCACTTGTTGAGCAGCACGATGCGCGGCTTGCCGCCGGTCAGCCGGTCGATCTCCGGATTGCGGCTGCTCGCCGGGATGCGCGCATCGGTCAGTTCGATGATGATATCCACCAGCGGCAGGTTGGCCTGAATCAGCCGCCTGGTTTTTGCCATATGCCCTGGAAACCATTGGATGGAGGGCGCGTCGGTCATATCAGATAGCCTCCTTAAAAATCAAAACAAAGACGGCGCTCAACGAATCAGCCCGATCTCGCTGACAGGCAGCACCCGCATCAGCGCCTTCCCCAGCAGGTAACGGTTGTCCACCATGCCGATCGAGCTGTCGCGGCTGTCAAGTGAATGGTTGCGGTTATCCCCCATCACAAAGATGTGCCCCTTCGGCACCGTCTGTGGAAAACCGATGTCGTATTTCAAGTGGGTGCGTTGTGCGATGTACGGCTCGTCGAGCACTTCGCCGTCCACCGTCACGTCGCCGGTGATAAAATCGATATCCACCGTCTGGCCCTCGGTCGCGATCACCCGCTTGATGATCGGGATGTCCAGGCTGACGGTCGGGGTGATCACCACCACGTCCCCCTGCTTGGGCTGATAAAACAGGTCCGAAATGATGACAAAGCTCCCGTTCGTCAGGGTGGGCTCCATCGATTCGCCGTCCACCCCGACCACGCGGAACAAAAAGGTGAAGATCAGCACCACGGTGATCACCGCGAAAGCGATCGATTCCACCCATTCGTAGGCGCTTTTCACCATGCGCCGTTCGGCGTTCATCGCCTGTTCCCGCTGTTCCTCTTCCATCCCGTTCACCAGCTCTCTTGCTCATCTATTTGATTGTAACCGCGCGCAGGCGGTTTCATCCGTTTTGTAATAAAAGAAAAAGGGACGAAAAAATCCGTCCCTTTCGCGTTCATCAGCGAAGTTGCTCTTTCACTTTTGCAGCTTTACCAACTCTATCACGCAGGTAGTACAACTTGCTTCTGCGGACTTTACCGTGACGGACAAGCTCCACCTTGTCGACGTTGGGGGAGTGCAGCGGGAAGACTCTTTCGATCCCGCAGCCGTGCGCCACACGTCTGACCGTGAAGGTCTCAGCCACGCCGCCGTGACGTTTGGCAATTACTGTGCCCTCGAACACCTGGATTCTTTCGCGATCGCCCTCTTTGATCTTGACGTGAACCTTGACGGTATCACCGATCTCTACGACAGGGACTTCCGCTTTCAGGGAATCCTGTGCAATGAGTTTCAACGCATCCATGGAAAAATTTCCTCCTTCAATTTCAGACATTCATACTCACTCATCGGTGACAGAGGACTGTCCGCTCTAATGTCTCGGCCCATGGCCGGGCATTAGTCCCCACCCCGCAAACGGACGCGGTGCGGCCACTAAATGCCTAAATAGAATATCATATTTTACAAAAAAAAGCAAGCAATTTATTCAAATTCCTCGTCTCGAATCGGATTATCGGTGTAAACCGCGAGTTTTTCCACCCGCAGGCAGTCGAGTTCCACTTCATACAGCCGGGAAAAGGTGTCGAACACCAGCGTAGGGTTGATGTTGTTGGCGTTGCCCGCCGCGAGGCGCAGCACCATCCTCAGCCCGCTGCCGTCCGATGCGAGCGAGCGCAGCTCGATCAAGGGCTTCAAATCGATCGTTTTGCTCCCCTTCTTGGTGCGCTTCTCCGCCGGAATCTCCGGCTGGGCGAGCATCCCGCGGAACAGCGCCTCCAGCTCCGCCGCGCCCTTCTGCGGCGAAGAGACCTCCACCCGGTAGTCCGCGCAAGCGATATCGTCGGTGCCGTGCACCGGGAAAGCGGCGCGGGTCACGCGGAAGTCGGGCGGGAGCGCCGCATTGAGGCGATCCCGGACTTCCTCCATCGGGACCTCCGAAATCAGCCGCAGGTCCATCGTCTCGCAGCGGCTCTCGTAGCCCAACGGGCAAGGCATGGCGAAGGTGATATAGATGTGGGGATTGAACCCCTGCGTATACCAGACGGGCAGGTGCGAGCGGGCGAGCGCCCGCTGAAAGCAGCGGCTGACATCGAGGTGGGAGATGTAACGCGCCGACCCGTGCCGGGTATAGAACACCCGGATGTCGGTAAACGGTATCTGCTGCTGGCTCACAGGTGGCACCTCCCATCCGCATTGAGTCGGTTCGCGCCGCACCCGCTGCACTGTTGGCGGCAGTTCGGGGTACAGGCATCCGCGTGGGCGCGCTTGTTTTCTTCAATAAAGAACCGCTTGGACACCCCGTAGTCGAGGTGATCCCAGGGCAGCGCCTCGTCGTAGGAGCGCGCGCGGCTGGAATAGAACAGCGGGTCGATTCCGCACACCTCAAACGCCTGCATCCAGGTGTCGTAGCGGAAGTGGTTGTCCCAGCCGTCGAGGTTGCAGCCGTTCTTCCATGCGGTCTCGATCACGCTGCACAGGCAACGATCCCCGCGTGCCAGCACCCCTTCGAGCGCGCTGGTCTCCGCGTCGTGGTAATTGACGTTGATCTTGCGGCTGCTGACACAGGAGAGCAGATACTTCTGCTTCTGATGCAGCTGTTCCACAGTGGCCTGCGGCTCGAACTGGAAGGGGGTGAACGGCTTGGGCACAAACCCCGCCACGCTGATGGTGACGGTTACGCCGCGGCCCTTGGGCTTGTTGGGCAGCGAGTAGTACAGATCCACCACCTTCTGAGCCAGATCGACGATGCCCTTGAGGTCCTCTTCCGTCTCGGTGGGCAGGCCCAGCATAAAATAGAGCTTGACTGCCGTATAGCCGCCCTGGAAGGCTGTGGTACAGGTACGGATGACCTCCTCCTCGGTGACGTTCTTGTTGATGACGTCGCGCATCCGCTGGGTGCCCGCCTCGGGCGCAAAGGTGAGGCCGCTCTTGCGCACCTTGGCCACCTGCTCAAGCAGCTTCTCCGAGAAGTTGTCCACCCGCAGGGACGGCAGGCTCAAATTCACCTTCTCCCCGTCGGTCCAGCAGAGCAGCCGGTCCAGCAAATCTTCCAGCTTTGAATAGTCGCTGGTGGAGAGAGAGGAAAGCGAAATCTCGTCGTAGCCGGTGGTGCAGGTGAGGTTCCGCGCGTCGCGGTCGAGGGTTTCGGGCGATTTCTCGCGGAACGGCCGGTAGATAAAGCCCGCCTGGCAGAAGCGGCAGCCGCGGATGCAGCCGCGCAGCACCTCGATCATCGAGCGGTCGTGCACCGGCTCGACAAACGGCACAATGAACGATTTGGGGAAATAAACCTTGTCCAAGTCCTGGATGACGCGCTTTTTCACCACAGCGGGCGCGCCATCCTGCGGCGTCACTGAGTGAACAGTGCCGTCGGGGTTGTAATCCACATCATAAAGCGACGGGACGTACACCCCGCCCAGCTGTGAAGCTCGCAGCAGAAATTCCCGCTTGGAAAGCCCTTCGGCGCGCGCTGCGCGGTAGAGCTGCACCAGCTCGGGCAGCACCTCCTCCCCTTCGCCCAGCATGAACAGGTCGATGAAATCGGCGACCGGCTCGGGGTTGCAGGCGCAGGGGCCGCCCGCCACCACCAGCGGGGCGAGGGACTCGCGGTCCGCGCTGCGCACCGGCAGGCCCGCGAGGTCAAGCATGTTGAGCACAGCGGTGAAGCTGAGCTCATATTGCAGCGTGAAGCCGATCATGTCGAAGCCGCGGATCGGGTCCATGCTCTCCAGACCGTACAGCGGGATGCCATTTTGGCGCATCAGCGCCTCCATATCCGACTCGGGCGCAAACACGCGCTCGCACCACACGCCGTCCATGTCGTTAAGCTCCGCATAGAGAATCTTCATACCGAGGTGGGACATCCCCACTTCATAGGTATCGGGAAAACAGAACGCAAAGCGGAAATCTACCTGAGAGCGTTCCTTGACCACGCTGTTGAGTTCGCCGCCGACGTAGCGCGCCGGACGCTGCGTTTTGAGCAATATCTTATCCAACTGGTTTTTGATCTGTTCGATTTGAAAAACCCCCAATATTGGTATCCTAAAACTTATTTATCATACCGTATCCGGCAGTTTTTTGCAAGTTTCCGCGCTTTTTTACCGCTCTGATGTGTTTTGCCGCCACCCACTGCGCACAATAAACAGCGGCGGGGCGTGTCCCCGAAGCGATCAAACAGAAAGAAGGCGTATTCATGGAAAAAAAGGCGTGGTGGAAGGAGAGCGTCGTCTATCAAATTTATCCCCGCAGCTTTGCGGACAGCAACGGAGACGGCATAGGCGATCTGAACGGCATCACTGAACACCTCGATTATCTTCGCGACCTGGGGGTGGACGTGCTCTGGCTGTCTCCGGTCTATCAATCCCCCAACGACGACAACGGCTATGACATCTCCGACTACAAGGCGATCATGGCTGATTTTGGAACGATGGAGGACTTCGACCGGCTGCTCGCCGAGGCGCACAAACGCGGGCTCAAAATTGTGATGGACCTGGTGGTCAACCACACCTCGGACGAACACCCGTGGTTTGTGGAAAGCAGGCGTTCTGCCGACAGCCCCTACCGCGACTATTACATCTGGCGGGAGGGCAAAAAAGGCGGCCCGCCCAACAACTGGGGGTCGTTCTTCAGCGGTCCGGCCTGGGAATACGACGAAGCGAGCGGCATGTACTATCTGCATCTGTTCTCCAAAAAGCAGCCCGACCTCAACTGGGACAATCCCAAGGTGCGAAACGAAGTCTACGACATGATGACCTGGTGGTGCGACAAGGGGATCGACGGCTTTCGGATGGATGTGATCAGCATGATATCCAAAGATCCGGCGCTGCCTGACGGCCCGGTGGACGGCCTCTACGGGGACACCGGCCCGAGCTGCTGCAACGGCCCGCATGTGCACGAGTATTTGCAAGAGATGAACCGGCGGGTGCTCTCCCGCTACGACCTGATGACCGTGGGTGAGACGGGCGGCGCCACAGTGGAGGATGCGAGGCGCTACGCGGGCGAGGACGCCGGCGAGCTCAACATGGTGTTCCACTTTGAGCACGTGGGTCTGGGCGGCGGCGAGCTGGGCAAATGGACCGACCGCAGAATCCCGCTGCGCGAGCTGCGCGCGGTGCTCAACCGCTGGCAGACCGGGCTGGAGGGCACGGCCTGGAACAGCCTTTACTGGGACAACCACGACCAGCCCCGCGCGGTCTCCCGCTTTGGCGACGACAGCCCCCTGTGGCGGGAGCGCTCTGCAAAAATGCTGGCCACCTGCCTGCACATGATGAAGGGTACCCCCTACATCTACCAGGGGGAGGAGCTTGGGATGACCAACGCATATTTCCATAGCATCGGGGACTACCGCGACATCGAGAGCATCAACGCCTTCCACGAGCTGACCGAACAGGGGCTTGCCACCGAAGAAGAAATCCTGCACTACCTCAGGGCGATGAGCCGCGACAACGCCCGCACCCCCATGCAGTGGAACAGAACCCCAAACGCCGGCTTCACCACCAGTACCCCCTGGATCGCGGTCAACCCCAATTATTTGACGATCAACGCGGCGGATGAGGAGGCTGACCCGGAGAGCGTCCTTCATTATTATAAAAAGCTGATCCGCCTGCGCAAGCAATATCCGATTATCGTGTACGGAAAGTTCCTGCCCCTACTTGAGGACGACGACGCTATTTATGCCTACGAGCGCAGATTGGATGCCCAGCGCCTGACGGTCGCCTGCAACTTCACCCGCGATCCGCAGCCATGCGCCCTGTTCGGCAGTATCAAAGGCGGCCAAGAATTGATCTCGAACTGCGGTTCACACAAGCCGGGCATGCTCCAACCATACGAGGCGGTGGCGATGCTCCACGAAAGCTGATGCAAAAAATCCCCGAGGATGCCCTCGGGGATCTTTTTAGCCCTTGAATCAGGAGATCAATGGGCTTTGTGGTTCTTTCTCCATGCGGCAACTACAATGAGACCTGCCGCCGTCAGCACCAGCAGCCACAGACCCGAGAGGTTCTCGCCCTGCTCCGCCGCTTGCTGCGCGCCGCCGATCGTCTCGCTCGCACTGGCCGCTTCGCCAGCAGGCGCCGCCGCGTTCGGCACCGTCGCTGCCACCTCGCCGCCCGTCTCCGGGTTCAGGCTGATGGCGCCGCTTTGTGCCGCCGTCTCGCCGTCCGCCATCGCAATCAGTTCCGCCGCGCTGTAGTACACTGCGGATGCGTCGATCGCGTAATTGCTCAGCAGATATGCCTTTCCGCCGATCTCGATGTTCAGCGCGACACCCTTCGCCGCCGCTGCATCGATCACCGTCGCCGGCGTCATCGCTCCGCTCTCCAGCGTCGCGTTTACCGTGCCGCCTTTGGTCGTGCTGTTGATCTTCTCGATGATCTCGTTCCAGTAATCGCTGTCGCTTACTTTAGAAACGGAGCCGCTCGAGCCGCCCTTCTTCACCAGGCTCTTCACTGCGTTCGCCAGCTTAGTCGCTGCGCCGGTCAGCTCTTCTGCCGTCGCGTTTTCGTTCGCCAACAGCGCTTTCGCTTCCGCCTGCGCTGCCTGCACCGCATTCCAGCTCGCCGCCGTGTATCGCGCCGCGTTCAGCCCGTTCACTTCGGCCACCGCCTGCATGAGGCGCACCTTCGCAATCGCTCTGGTCAGCTCCGCTGCCATATCGTCGAGACCTTTCTGGGTCGCTTCATCGCTCTCGCACAGCGCTTCCGCTTTGGCCACCAGCTCGGCCAGGCCAGCCTTGCTCGCCTCGTCGTACTTGCTGTCAGCCAGGATCTCCTTCGCCAGCTTGATCGCTGCGTTGATCGCCGCATAGTTGAACTCGCTCTGCAATGCGTTGATCGCTTCAAACAGCTTGTCGCACGCCTCTGCGATCATCGCCTCGGTCGCGTTGCCGTTTGCTTCCACTGCCTTCGCCTCGGTCAGCACCGCTTGCAGGTTCGCCCAACTGCTCGGGCGGTAGTTTCCTTCTTTCAATTCTTCCGCCATTGCGATCAGCTGTCTCAGCAGGGTCTTATCCGCCTTCACCAGCTCGGTGATCCTGGTCATCACCGCTTCGTACTCGGCGTTGATCTCAGCCTGCGTCGCGTCCGCGTTATCCAGCACCGCTTTCGCGCTGTTCACTGCCGCTTGCAGCGCTTCCTTGGTGGCCGCAGTCAGGCTCTCGTCCTTCAGCAGGTCTTCCGCGATCTCGACCGCCAGCGCAAGCAGGCTCTTGTCGGGCGCGTAGGTCAGGCCGTCGCGCGCCGCTACCAGCGCGAGGTACGCTTCAAACACCTGGCTTTCGGTTGCAGCCGCGTCGGTAACGACCGCCTTCGCTGCATTCAGCGCATCGGTCAGAGCCTTCCAGCTCTCTGCGGTGTAGCGGGTCTCGTCGTATTTTCCTTCGACCGCCGCGATCAGAGCTTTCAGCGCCGTCTTATCTACGTCGGAGGGAGTGTCGTCCACGGGCACCAGCGCTTTCATGGCATCCAGAATCTTTTCGGTCAACACATCGGCATCGTGCTGCGTCGCCGCAGTCAGTGCGCCAAAGTTAGCCGCTTCATTCAGATATCCTTCCAATACACTCCACGATTCAACGGTGTAATCGGCCTGATTCAGCGCTTGCGCCTGCGCGACTGCCGCTTTCATTTCTTCTACATTGGGAGGGCGCGTCTCATCTTTGGGCAGCACTGTAATGGTGTAAAGGGCTTTGACATTCTTAAAGTTGGCCACGCCCTCTTTGTAAATATGTCCGGTAAAGGTATAATCCCCTGGAACGTTGGGATTGTAGTATCCCTCGCTCCAGATTACCGGCAGCACCTCAGTTTTATCGCCGCCAAAGAATACCTCCACCTCTTCTGGCAGCGGTGCGTTTTTCAAAATCTTCTCCAGCGCGGTGCCAAAACGCACAACCTGTGCCGGAGGATTCTCCACCGAAACAATGGTGTCTCCATTGTAAAGTTTCACCTCCGCAAAAGAAGCGGCGTTATCCTGTGTGAGAGATTTCTCCACCTGGATTTTGATAAATTTGGCCTCCTGCCGGTCAAAGGCAAAGACGCGGTTTTCATTGATATAGTTAAACTCCTCTTCGGCCACGACCTGGCGCCAGCTCTGGCCATCGTCGCTCAGGAAAATGGACGCCTGATAGATACCGCCGCCAGGGTTGTTCGGCCGGGCGTAGACGTACACCGCGCTCAGTTCGGTCATCTGAGGCAGCTCCAGTGTGACCGACTGGGGCAGCGAAGTTGTCTGATAGGCGGAATGCCAGATGGTGTTGAGGTTGCCGTCAATGGCGTTTTCAACCTTGTAGGTGCCGTTATCCAACTGGCTGGTTGCGGTAGCGGTCACGCCGGTCATATCCACCGGGGTGAGCTCCGCCTGACCGACTGTGACGACCAATTGGTTGGTGTAAATGGTCTCGCCCGCCGTCACAGTGGCCGTGACAGTCGTCATGCCGTTGGCAACCGCTGTGACAACGCCGCCAACGTCCACTGTAACGATGCTCTTATCCGCGCTCTCATAGGTGGTCGCAGCGCCGTCGGGCAGAGCCACCACCTGACCTTTGCTGTTGACGCCCTTCACCGTGATTTGGGCGGTTTCGCCGATCTGCAGCGAGGCATTTCCACTCAGCTGAATACCGGTCAATTCCTGGGTCGGCAACCGCTGTTTCAGGAAATCCGCCTCCACATCGACAGTGGGGTTAAAGTCGTCGCTATGCATATATTGAAGCATGGAGGACAAGAGCTGCTTGGAAGCCGCGTCAGACTTGTCCAGCAGGTTCAGGGTAGACACCATCAGCTTGCCCTCGTACACCTTGGCTTCAAAGATCGCGGCCAGGCGATCGGGCTGGTCAATGGTGGAGATAGGCTGCACGATCGGTTTGAGATCGACTGGCGCGCCGTTAATCAGCATGCCGCGTGCGCCGCCCTGTTCGATGCCGTACCATTGCCAGTTAGCAAACTCCTGGGTGGGGAAGTCGCGGAACATGGGATGCTCCTGGTCGATGTACACGCCCAGGGAATATCCATTCGAGCTTTCCGAGGCAACCGGGCCGTGGAACATCGGGCTCCAGAAGTCCTGACGGAAGCTGATGGCGCGGCTCTTGGGCAGGGACGCGGTATTTCCCTCCGAAACGATCAGCACCTTTTTGCCAGCTTTGAGATCCTGTTCGGCCTGGGGGCTGAAGTCGCGGTAGATGTTCACGTCGTCCGGAGCTTCGGTGTTGATGGTCTCTTTTGCGGGGAATACCCAAATCTCATACTCGTTTTTGCCCATCGAATAGGGTGCGATCTCCGCATAATCTTCGTTGGTCAAGCTCAGCTTGAACAGCAGGCGCTGCGCCTTGTCCACGCCGTTCAGGTCTGCGGTCACGCGGCCGTAGTCGGTGTTGGCGCCCTGCGGGGCACCCTTTGCATCCAGGCTGCCGCTTGCGATCACGTCGCCGGTCTCGGTTTCCAAACTCCAATTGATGCCGGTGTGGATACCATTCGCAGCAAAGTTGCCGATCAACAGGTTGGCCGAGAGCTGCTGGTTGTTTTCCAGGACAAAGTTGTCTAGCTCGGCCAACACCACCAGTTCGGAGCAGGACTGACGGAACTCCTCAGGGGTGATGTCGCCTTTGCTCTCTAAGAAAGCGTCCAGGATGCCGACCAGAGCGGTGCCCTGACCGGGGAAATCCTGCAGGCCGAGCAGCTGGAAGCCGCCTGCGCCATCGGTGCGGATGTAGGATTCCGCAAAATAGCGGTAGAACATGGCGGACAGGCTACCCGTTGCATCGCTGAATTTGCCGGACATATCGCCGATTCCGGCGCTCTTCAGAATATCCCAGAAATATTCGAGGTTGCGGGGCTTGAGCACCGCATCCTCATACTTGGGAAGTTCGTCCTCGTAGTCCGGATAGACCTGTACCTGGCCGGGTTCGTGGCCCATCGCCGCAACCGGCGTGGATCTGGTAAAGCTGTTGTAATTCCAAGTATTGCGGGGCTCCTCGTGGGGCAGATAGCCATAATTGTGCTTCGCGGCGAAATCCGCGCTTTCAGGGAAATAGCTGTGGCCCGCGATATCCGAGAGAAGCAAATCGGGTTCCAGCTTCTCGCAGAACTCCAGGAAGGTCTGGTAATAGATCCAACCGGGGCGCAGCTCGTTACCCAGCGCCATCATCGCAGCGGAGGGGCTGTTGAGGTAGGCCTGGAAGATCTTTTTGGTGTCCTCCTGGTAGTAGGCTTCGCCCGAGGGCTTGCCGTTTACTTCCTCGCCGAACATGCTGTAGCTCCAGTTGGGAAGCTCAAAGTTGAGGTAGAGGCCCAGGCGGTCGGCCGCTTTGAACGCTGCCTCCGGCGGAACCCAGGTGTGGAAACGGACGTGGTTGATACCGTAGTCCTTGTAGGTCTGCATGATCTTCATCCATTCCTCAAGCTCCATCGGAGCATAACCGGTTTTGGGGAACGCAGCGCAGTTGATCTCGCCGCGCATCATGACGACCTTATCATTGATCAGGAACTGACGGCCGCCGTTGGAATCGATCACAGTAAGCCGGCGCATACCGAACTCGCGTTCTTCAATGGTGCAGCTAGGCTCGTTGTTTTCATCCTGTTCGGTGGTGAGAACCGCCTTCATGGTGTACAGGTTGGGGGTGAACTCGTCCCAGAGTTTTACATCGTTGCCCATCTGATAGTTGTATTTCACGCCGGTTACCGTCTCGCTTGCCGCAAACGCGAAGGAAATCTCCTGCGGTTCGGCGCGGTGCGGTTCACCCTCGTGGTTAAAACTTTCCGCCGAGAGGGATACCGTGCCGTTAACTGCATAATCGGCCGATGCGCGCTCAATCCGCAGGGTCACGGCGGCGCTTTTCAGGTCGCTGTTGGGACGGATCTGGAAGTCGGTGATGTGGACCGATGGAGTCGCCTTCAGCTCCATTTTGCCCACGATGCCGTTCCAGTTTGTCTGGGTATATTCGCTGACCTGATGGCACCACGCGCGGTCGGTGCTATCTGGCGCGGTGTTGAAAAAGGTGTCAAAAATCGAAATCGGCAGCCCAGTTTCGTCGTTGTTCACCTCGATGGTGAGGGTCTGGGTTTCACCGGGTTTCAAAAATGCGGTGACATCATAAACATGGGGCGTGGTCAGGCTGAGTTGTTGCGGCCCGACCATTTGGCCGTCGATCTGAACCTTGGTTTTTTTAGTGCGTTCCAGGTTCAGGGTGACCGTTTTTCCGGCCCAATCGGCGGGCACCTGGATGGTGCGCTCATAGGTGGCCAGCCCGATCAGCATGGTATCACGGTTGAGGTGCTTGGGGCTGATGTTTTGCCGGTTGTCGTGCCCCAGGCCCGCCTCGTCGGTGCTGCCGGGCAGCTCGATGGTGTCGGTGTATTCCCCGCTCTCCTCAATTGCTCCCTCGCGGAACTGCCAGGTTCCGGCGATGCTCATCACATCATCTTCGCTGATCACTATAATCTGCGAACGGAACGCCGCCATCGCTTGCTTGAGCGACTGATAATCCGCAAACAGCTCCGCGAGCTGTTCCTCGGTGACATAGCCCGAAAGGTCGATCTGTTCTGCGGCGACAATCGCCTTTTCAAAGGCATCCTTGGCCGCCTGCGGAGCCTGGCCGTTTTCCTCGCCCGCCTGGGTTCTGTTCTGGAGGGCGCGCGCCTCCTGGCGCAACGCGTCGAACAGATCGGCTGTAAAGCGCTTTTCCGACGCCAAAAATTCATCGGTCGCCGCGTTCAACGCTTCGATCGCCTCGCTCAATCCGCTCTTATCGGCGAGCGCCCGCTCCGCATCCGCGATGGCCGACAGATACCGGTTATACGCCGCCTGCGGATACTGTCCAAAATCATCGCCCACCTGACCGGCCGATTCCTCCGCCAGCACTTTGGCCTCGGCAACACGCTTGGTGAGGGCGAACAGCGTCTCAACATCGATCACATCGGTGTTGTAAACCGCGGCATCCAGCTCGGCGATCGCCATGAAATTGTTGTTGGCGCCCTCGACTTTAACGTACCGTCCGTAGGCGTTGACCGGGACTTTGGTGGTGACGCCCTTGCCGTTGTCCAAAGCATAGTCGCTCACGACCGGGTCGCCCCAGGTCTGGCCGTCGCTGCTCACGTAAAGGTTGACCTTGACGCCCGTGACAGCCGGATGGTCCGGGTTCGCCCCCGCATCCTTGCGGTGGGTGATCGACACCGATTCGACCGCGAAATCCTCAGCGGCATCCTGATCCAGACAGAGGGAAATCCAGTAGGGCAGAGGTTCTGTTCCATCCCATTGGCCGTGCCACAGGGTCATCGCGTCGCCATCGATCGCCTTGCCGGCGCTGTAAGCGTCGCCGCCGCTGCTGCTGGCTTCCACTGCAAACCCGCTCTGCGGCAGCGCCACAACGGCGTCTTCAGCAGGGGACGGGGTCTCGCCGCCAGCCACGCCGAATTGGATTTCGCCGACCGACATGCTGATCGGATCATAATCGGAAATTTCGTGATGCTTGGATAAAAACACCAGCTTGAGCTTAGCGGCTGTTTCTGTCTGTTCAAACACAATTTCCCGATCCTGTTGCGCTAGTTCTCCACTGTAATCCGGTTGATCGCCATATTCCCCGTCCGCGCTTTCGCTCAGGTAAATTTCGTAACCCTTTATGTAGTGGGGATAATAGGCGTTATCTCCTCTCGGCTCATAGCGGATGACATCCATCTGGATCGGCTCGTGGAGTACGAATTCCAACCAATGGGGAAACTCCGTGGGAACAATTGGATTTCCGTCCGCGTCTTCCTCCATGGAATACTCGGTGTGCCAAATTGTGGCGGGATCGCCATCCAGCACATTTTCGACTAGAAACCCCTCGTCAGTCGCCGTATTGTCCGCAACAACCGACGACACCACCTCCTGCATATCCAGATATTCGATCTGCGCTGATGTTTGCGAAATCTGCATTTCAGCCGCAGCCGCCTCATGGATTTGCGGCGCCAATTCTGTGGCGTCCAATCCGTCGGCTTGCGCCCAGGCCATGGTCAGATTGCTCGACGCCAAGCATATCGCCAGGCAGCAGGCAAGCCATTTCCCAGTCCTCCGTTTCATTGGATTTCCTCCTTTTGCTTTCTCTTTTATTCTCATCCGCGCTGACAGCGCAGAAATGAGCGTGGGCCATCCATCAAAAATTATAAAAAGTTGACAAGTTTCCCTCATCTTTCCTATACTAAAGATAGCTTCTGATCCACATCTTTTGATCACAAAGAGGTATCCTCCATGAAATTGTACGAAAATGGGGTGCTGATTCCATCGGACACCTATCTGCACACCATCAGCGAGAACGCACAGAAATTGTACTTCTATCCGCTGTGCTTGGGGCATTACTTTTGTAACGAGGATTATTTTGTCAACCGCGCCAACTACGACAGCTATCTCATCATATATGTCAAAAAGGGGAGCGGTTGCGTCTATTTGAACGACCGCAAAACACCTCTTGAAGAGGGAGGAGCCGTGCTGCTGGATTGTTACCATCCCCACCGTTATGGCACCGACGTCGGCTGGGAAATCCTGTGGCTGCACTTCGATGGCCTGTTGGCAAAGGACTACTATCAGGCGATCGTTCAAAACGGCAACCAAATCGTCTCTTCTTCGTCCCCTTCCTCCATTCCGCGGAACCTGTTTAAAATCTACGATATGTACCACAGGCTGCACAGGGTGAGTGAACCGGTCATCAACAAATACATCGTCAGCATCCTCACCGATTTCCTCACAGTTCACAAAAACAGCCCGGATAACCAGCCCAACATCATCGAGGAGGTTCTCGCCTACATCACGGAGAATATCAGCCAACCGATCACCCTAGAGCAGCTGGCAAAACGCGCTTCGCTGAGCCCCTTTTATTTCACCCGCCTGTTCAAACGGGAAACCGGCTATACGCCGCACGAATATCTGCTGACCTCGCGTGTCAACATGGCCAAATTCTACTTAAAAACCACATCCCTGCCCGTCAAAGAGATCACTTTCCTCTGCGGATTCTCCAGTGAATGCAATTTTTGTACGGCGTTCAAGCGTGTCACCGGCTTTACACCGCTTTCTTACCGCAGCAAAGCATTAGGTATTTAAATTTATTATAACAAGGTTTCTACTTTTTCCATTCTTCAAACTTGCCCTTTTATTTTGAAAAATTGCTCTTTCATTTTTTGTTCATCTTTTCTGTTGTCAATAAAGTACACTTTATTTTGTATGTATTCAGTGAAAATAACGGCCAATACCCCCAAAATCTCTTCTTGTTTTTGGAATCATTTTTTGTAGATACGACGCATATTTCCATGTTGTAATTAATTTCCCGAAAAACTTTATAAAACCATGTATAGACCGACTTTAAAATATTGCCTTTCTAAAGCAGTATAGCCATACAAAACGAGCCCAGCGCCATTCTATTGTAAATGCGCTGGGCTCATTTTTATCCTTAATTTTTTACCTTACTTGAGGTTGCGAACCGTAACCGCATACGCCAAAATGATATTCTTTTGACGCATCGTCTTTTCCCCCAGCCCTAAACCGTTCGGGTGCAATTTTTATAGCCAAAACGGGGGCAAGCCCGCCTCTCTTCGCTTCCACGCGCATCCCCGCTCTTTTTCGTCACCTTTTGCTGTGGGATTCTGACAGAATCTCGTCTGCAAATTGTAATAAAATGGAAATGAAAAACAGGATTATGCTGCGGCGGGCGGCCGATATCTGCCGTTCGCCGCCGAAATGGAGCGGATCAGATGAAAACAGCACTGGAAAGGACAAGCTTCGGCGGACGGATCAAACAACTGTTTCTGAGCAAAATGGGTTGGATTGAAAGCGGCGTCTGCGCAGCCGTGGCCTTTTTGATGGCAAACGCCTTTCTCTTCAACACCATGGCCCCCTTTGGGGTCAGCTTTGCGGCATCGGTCAAACGCGAACACGGGTTGGCCGCGGCTGCGGGCGCAATTCTGGGATATACCTTTTCGTATAACCCCACCTCCAATGTCAAATACATCATCGCTGTGGTGCTGACACTGGCGGCCAACTGGGTCATCACCGACACCAAGCTGATCAAGCACCGCGGCATCGCCGTGCCGGTTATCACACTGCTGGCCGTGCTCGCCTCCGACTTCGCCGTACTTTCGATCGGCGGGCTGACCCTGTACGATGCGGTGCTCTCCCTGTCTGAGGGCGCACTGGCGGGCGGCGTCACCTTCTTCATCATGCGCACCCTGTCGGTGGCAGACCGCCGGGAAAACCTCGTCGCCATCTCCAAGTCAGATCTCTCCTGCCTCATCATCACCTTTGCGGTGGCGATGATGGCGCTGGGCTCCTTCACAGTCGCAGGCCTCTCGATGGGGCGCGTGGCATCGGTGGTGGTCATCCTGCTGTGCGCCAAATACGGGCAGGAATCCGCAGGCGCGGTGGCGGGTGTGACCGCTGGCGCGGCGATGGGCCTGTTGGGCGGTGAACTCACCTATCTGGCCGCGTCCTACGGCTTCGGCGGACTGGTGGCGGGCATGTTCTCCACCTTCGGCGGCTTTGGCTGTGCGGTGGTGTTCGTCATCGTCAACGGCATCGTGTCGCTGGTGATGGGCGGCCGCACAGAAGTGCTCAGCTCGATGTACGAGGTGTTTGCGGCCAGCGTCATCTTTGTGCTGATCCCCGGCTCCTGGACCGACAAGCTGATGCTGGCGCGGCGCGGCAAGGTGGAGGCGGTGACCCAGACCGCAAAAAACATCATGCTGGGTAAGCTGCACTTCGCCTCCCACGCGCTTTCTGATATTTCGACCACCACCCAGCAGGTCTCGGGCAAGCTGATGGAGATGCAGAATGTGGACATCAGCAGCGTGTACAGCAAGAGTGTGGACACCGCCTGCCGCAAATGCAAGCAGCGCGGAGACTGCTGGGGGAGCAATTTTTCTGAGAGCATGGATAGCCTCAATCACCTAGGCGCCGCCCTCAAGCGCAAGGGCAAAATTTTTGAACAGGATATCGGCGGCCGGTTGGGTGAGGTTTGCGTCCGCAAGCCCGAACTGGCAATCGCTGTCAACGCGGAATACAGCGTCTTCACCCAGCGCCAGGGCAGCCGCCGACGGGTATCCCAGATTCGTGGGGTGGTCACCGACCAGTTCGAGGGCATGGCGATGCTGCTCGACACCCTGGCCGACGACCTGTCGCAGATATACGAGGTGGACAACCGCAAAAACCGCTGCATCGTCGATCTGTTTCAGCGCAACAACACTGAATTGACCTCGGCCTCCAGCTATGAGGACCGGTTCGGGCGGCTATATGTGGAGGTGGACCTGCCCGCCTTCAAGCTGGCGCGGCTGCCGGTGGCCGAAATCACCGCAGAGCTCTCCGATTTGTGCGAAACCACCTTCGACCTGCCGGTGGTGCGCCAGGCCGAGGGCAGCGCGAACCTGCTGTTCGCTGAGAAAGCTGCTTTAAGCGCTGAATACGGCCGGGTACAGATTCCTTACGGCGACAGCAAGCTGTGCGGCGACTGCGGCGATTTCCTGCTGGATAACCGCGGCCGCGCCCACATGATCCTGAGCGACGGCATGGGCAGCGGCGGCAAGGCGGCGATCGATGCGGCCATGACCGTGAGCCTGTTCACCAAGCTGATCGGCGCGGGCTTCGAGTACGACGCCGCCCTCAAGATGGTCAACTCCGCGCTCCTGGTCAAATCCAACGAGGAGTCGCTCTCAACGGTGGACATCGCCTGTGTCGATCTCTACACCGGCAAGACCGAGTTTCTCAAGGCCGGTGCAGCTCCCTCCTTTGTGCTGCGGTCCGGCACGGTGGGCAAGGTGGAGTCGATGTCGATGCCAGCCGGCATCCTGCGCGGGGTGGAGTTTGAAAAGTCCACCATGACTCTGCGCGAAGGGGATGTGATTGTGATGATCTCCGACGGGGTGATCCTCACCGGCGTAGAGTGGCTCTATCCCCAGATCAAGCTCTCGCGCGACCGTTCTGCACAGGAGATGGCGCAGGAGATCGCCGAGACCGCCAAGCTGCGCCGCACCGACAGCCACGACGACGACATCACCGTCTCAGTGCTCAAGCTGGGACGCGGCGTATCATAATCAAAATCCCTCCACCCGAATCGGGCGGAGGGATTTTTTGCACTGTATTTCTTTATTTTCTTTTCCAAACCGGGGGCAAAAACAGCATGAGGATCGGGAAAATTTCCAGACGGCCGGCCAGCATATTGAAGCTGAGCAGCAGCTTTCCCGCATCCGAAAAGATTGAGTAGTTGCCGGTGGGGCCCACCAGGCCGATACCTGGCCCGATGTTGTTGATGCAGGCCGCCACCGCCGAAAAGGTGGTGGCGAAGTCGAAATGATCGAGCGATAACAGCAGCACCGATCCCGAAAAGAGCATCATATAGACGATGAAAAAGGTATGGATGGAGTTGAGCGAGCTTTCCTCCACCCGCTTGCCCTCGAATTTAACCGCGACCACCGAGCGCGGCTGGAACAGATGGCGAATCTGTGCCAGGCCCGATTTGACCATGATAACCAGGCGCGCGGTCTTGAGCCCGCCGCCGGTGGAACCCGCGCAGGCGCCAAAAAACATCAACAGCAACAGAATTCCCTGAGAAAACTCAGGCCAGGCGGTGTAGTCCGCGGTGGCGAATCCGGTGGTGGTGATGATCGACGCCACCTGAAAGGAGGCATACCGGAACGCCTGCAGCAGGTTGTCGTACAGGTGCCCGATGTTGAGGGTGATGGCTGCGATGGAGACGGCGATGATGCCGAGGTACCAGTGCAGCTCCTCGCTGCGCAGCGCCCGCAGAAAGCTGCCCGCGATGAGAAAATAAAACACGTTGAAGTTGATGCCAAACAGGATCATAAACACAGTGATGACCCCATCGACATAGGCGCTGTTATAAAAGCCGATGCTCGCATTTTTGATGGCAAAGCCGCCGGTGCCCGCCGTACCGAACGCATTGACCAGGCTGTCGAACACCGGCATGCCGCCCAGACAGAGCAGCAGGACCTCCAGCGCGGTCATGGCGATGTAGATGCCATAGAGGATGCGCGCGGTCAGCCGAATTTGCGAAACCAGCTTGCCCACCGTGGGGCCGGGAACCTCGGCGCGCATCAGGTGCATGCTGTTGCCCTCCGATTTGGGCATCACCGCGAGCACAAAAACCAGCACCCCCATGCCGCCCACCCAATGGGTGAAGCTGCGCCAAAACAACATCCCGTGGGAGAGGGCCTCGACGTCCGTCAGGATGCTCGCACCGGTCGTTGTAAAACCGGATACCGTCTCAAAAAAGCTATCGACGAACGACGGGATTTCCCCACTCAGCCAGAAAGGCAGCGCCCCAAACAGCGAAATCAAAATCCAGGCGAGCGCCACAGTGATAAAGCCGTCGCGCGCATAATAGGTCCGGTTGTGCCGGGGCTCCAAACGGGAAAGCAATGTTCCCAACAACATCAAAACGCCGATCGGCAACAAAAATGCCAGGATGGTATCCTCCCGGTAAAGCAGCGCCACGGCCAGGGGCAAAAGCAGCAGCGCCGCAACGACGTGCATAATCCTGCCCAAGATGGAAAAGATCATTCGATAATTCACAAGAAATACCCACCTGTTGCCATTTTCTTGCGGACAATCCGCATCAAACCGAACGGATATCGCTCAGGTTGCTCAGATAACGGTTGGAGGTCACGATGATGACATTGTCCCCCACCCGGATGGTGTCGTTGCCGCCGGGGATGATCGGGCGGTTGTCCCGCACAATGCAGGCGATGAGCAGGTTATCCAGCGTGGGCAGGTCCTTGAGCGGAATGCCCACCACGCCGGAGCTGTCGTCTTTCACGTGGAATTCCAGCGCTTCCACCTGCTGATCGACCAACTGATAGAGGGTTTCCACGCTGCTGCCGATCGAACTCTGCTTTGCGCGGACATAGCGCACGATCCGGTTGGCCGTGACATATTTGGGGGAGATCACGCTCTCGATCCCCAAGCTGCCCAGCATTCGCATCAAGCTCATGCGGTTGATCTTGGTCACCACGCGGCCGATCCCTCGGGACGCGGCGTACATCGACACGATGATGTTCTCCTCGTCGATGCCGGTGAGGGCAACGAACCCGTCGCAGCTGCCGATTCCCTCCTCCTCCAGCACATCCTGATCGGAGCCGTCCCCGTGGATGACCTCCGCTTTGGGCAGCAGGTCGCTGAGGACGACGCTCCGCGATTCATCCAGCTCGATGATCTTGACATGCATTCCCCGTTCGATCAGGTCCCGGGCCAAATAGTAGCCGATCCGGCCGCCGCCCACGATCATAGCCGAGCGCACCTTGCTTTTAAAGATGCCGATCTGGCGGAAAAAACTTGTGATCTCATTGGGCGCGCCGGTCAGCGAAATTTTGTCCCCTGCGCGCAGCACAAAGCTCCCGTTCGGGATGACGACCTCACCCTCCCGCTGCACGATGCACACCAGGATTTTGACATGATAAGCCGCTGGCAATGCGGACAGCGCCATCCCGTCCAACGGGCTGTCGTTGGGCAGCTTGATTTCCACCAGATCTACCCGCCCGCGCGCGAACGAATCGATCTTGAGCGCCGATGGAAACCGCAAAATCCGGGAAATCTCGTTGGCGGCCTCCATCTCGGGGTTGACCACCATACTGAGTCCCAATTCATCCTTTAAAAACAGTAACTGCTGGGAATATTCCGGGTCGCGCACACGGGCGATGGTGTGCCGTGCGCCGATCTTTTTCGCCACCATACAGCTGAGCAGGTTGAGCTCATCCGACGAGGTGGCCGCGATCAGCAGGTCGGCCTTATTGACGCCAGCCTCCAGCTGCACCGCGCGGCTCGCGCCGTTTCCGTTGATTCCCATGACATCGTAAGCGTTGACCGCATTGTCGATCACCTTCGAGCTGCTGTCGATGATGACGATGCTGTGCCCCTCCTTGGACAACTGCTCCACAAGCGCCTGCCCCACCTTGCCGTCGCCCACAATTACAATCCGCATCTGAAACAGAACCCCCCATTTTTGTACATCCCTACTATAGCACAACCGGACAAGAAAGGGCAATTTTCTGCAAAAAAAAGCAATCCGCACAAAGATAAATTTTTTCTTTGTAGAAAAGCCACAATAAAAAGCGCGCAGACGCGGTTTCCCGCCGCCTTTGCGCGCTCTGTTTTCAACATCCAGCCGCCGCATCCAGCACCCGTTCATTCCTGATGCGGATGCTGTGTCTCCGCCAGCTCCTCATTTTTGATCTCCCAATGGATCAAAACCGTGAGGGCCGCGCGCAGCACAATGATGCCCGCCACCGTAAAAATTTCGGAAAAATCCCGCACCACCACGGTGCGCAGAATCTCGCTGCCCAGCTTGAACTCCAGGCCCATCGCGAGCCCCTTGGCAAGGTTCAGCCTGGTCTGGGGGTCGCGCCGCAGATAGCTGACGGTGCCGCGGATACCGGAAAGGATCACCACGACGACACCCACCAGCTCAAACAGCAGGATAGATACATCCACGACCCGGTTGAGCACCTCGTGCAACAGTTCCAACTTGCTTTTCTTCCCTTCTCCTACAACGGCAAAAGTCTACGCCGTCTAGTTTATCAGATTCCCGAATATTGTCAATATAAGAAAACGGCGGGAAACCTCCCGTTTCCCGCCGTTTGGCCAGATCAATCGTTTAGCGCGTCACGATGGCTGCGTCAGTCTTACCGTTTTTCGCGTTCTTCAGGGCCTCGGTGGCCAGCACTTTGAAGGCGTCGGAGGAGTTGGTCGCGCCCGCGACGGTATCCACCTTCTTTACCTCTTGCTTGTCCACCAGCTGCTGCTCCAGCTCGGAAGAAAACTTCTCGGGATAGGTGCCGGAGACGGGCTCCATCGACTCTTTGTAAGCCGCATCTTCGGACTTGCGGGTCCCTTCCTCGTTCACCGCATCGTAGTCCACCGCCGTAATTTTGCCGCTGGAAACCGTCACCTCGACAAAATCTTTCCAGCCGTGATCGTCAAAGCTGCTATACTCCGCACGATAGGTGCCGTCCTTCATCGAAGAACCGCAGGCGGTCAGAAGCGCCAAAGCAAATACCATAGCCAAAACTGCTGCCAAAATCTTTTTCATACATGTTACCTCCAAACTATTGATCAAAAAGCTTTTCTATTTTATAATAACTCTGCACAAAAGTCAACCGCAAAAATCTGGCGTTTCACCAAGATGTAATACTATACCAAATTAATCCAGTTTTCTTTTCTTTTATTATAATCCTTTGTCTCCATTTTGTCAATTACCTGCGTTCGAAAATTATTGTATGCGTCCGCCCCTGGTCTATGCATTGTGGCCGCAAAAAAGGCAAAGGTAAAACCAAACAGCAAAAAGGAAGTGTCTTCATGGAACAGCGCCGGCGCAACCTCGTCCTAGTTTTGATTCTAATCGCAGCGGTGTGCCTGTTTGTGGGCCTCACGCTTTCGCGGCGGGAAACCCACGCGGAACGCGTCGATTTTTTGATGGATACCTTTGTGGAACAGCGGATCACGGGACCGAACGCAGAAAAAACCGGAGAAAAAGCCTATCAGGCGCTCCGCGATTTTGACGAGGCGCTCTCGCTTTACAACGCGGAATCGCAGATCAGCCGGATCAATGCGGCCGCCGGCCGGGAGCCGGTCGTTGTGGAGCAGATGGTCTACGATCTGTTGAAGCGCGCACGCGACCTCTCGGAGCAGTCCTACGGCGCGTTTGACTTCACCATCGCTCCGGTGACAACCCTGTGGCACGAGGCCAAGGCGGAGGGGCGGCCGCCGGAAAACGACGCCGTCGCCCAACGGCTGGCGCTGGTGGATTACCGCAGGGTGCGCTTTGACGACGCGGCCCGCAGCGTAATGCTGGAGGAGGCCGGCATGGCCATCGACCTCGGCGGCATCGCCAAGGGGTATGCCTGCGACATCGTGCGCCAGATCTATCGCGAATCCGGCGTATCCACGGCGCTGGTATCGATCGGCGGCAATGTCTACACCTACCGTGCCCCCAAAGGCGAACAGACCTACCACGTCGGCATCCGCAACCCGCTCGGGGACTCCGCCGACCCGATGATGAGGCTGAACATCACCGAAGAAGTGATTGCGACCTCGGGCGCTTACGAGCGTTTTTTCGAGTATGAAGGGGTGTCTTATCACCACATCCTGTCCACCCAGACCGGCCAACCGGCGGAAACCGACCTGTTGGCGGCTGTGGCGATCTCCCCGGACGGCGCGCTGGCCGATTTTCTCTCGACCACTTTTTTTGTGCTCGGACGCGATGCGGTTCTGGAAGCGATTGCACAGGAGGAGACGCTGCTCGCGCAGGGAGAGCAGCCACAGTTCCGCGTGATTGCAGTGGACCGGGATCACAAGATTTATGTCTCCCCCTCCCTGCGCGGCCAGGTGGAGCTGTTGGAGCCGGAGCAATTCCAGATTGTGGAGCTTTCCGGCGATGAAATCAAAAAAATAACAACAGATTGAATGAAAACGGCGGATGGTTGGATATCCTATGGGATGAAACCGAATTCTGACATCCGTTGTTTTCTGAGCGCACAGGGCTCGGACTGACACTTCTATGGGTCGGTCCGGGCCTTACTTTTTTGTTTGGAGGTTTTCCCGTGAGTCTTTCCAAAACGAGATTGCTGCACGGCGTGCGGCTGGCGCACCAGAAAAACACCGCGCAGTCATCCACCGTGATTCTTCCCACACCCAAGCGGGTGACCCTGCCGATGCGCCAGCACCTGGGTGTCCCCTGCCAGTGCACCGTTTCTCCAGGGGAAGCGGTTGGCCGCGGCCAGCCGGTCGGTCAGTGCCCCAACGAGGCGAGCTTTTGTTCCCCCGTCCACGCCAGCGTGTCGGGGACTGTCAAATCAATCGAGACGATCGACGACCCATGGGGCGGACAATGCGAAGCGGTGGTGATCGACAGCGACGGCAAGCAGACCCCGTGGGACGGCCTCGCAAAACCGTCGGTCGCCTCACGCGAGGAGTTCATCACGGCGGTAAAAAACTCGGGCGCTGTGGGGCTGGGCGGCGCGGGCTTCCCCACCTGGGTCAAGCTCAACCTGAAAAACGGCCAGCGCGCCGAGCTTTTGTTGGTCAACGCGGCGGAGTGCGAGCCGTACATCACCTCGGATTACCGCGAGATGCTTGAAAACACCGATGACATCGAGGCCGGCATCCAAGCGGTCAAGACCTGGCTGGGCATCCCGCGCGTGATCGTGGCGATCGAGGACAACAAACCAGAGGCGATCGAGCGGATGAGACAGCGCGCAACCGGGACCAACGCCTTCGAGGTGTTTTCCCTGAAATCGCGCTACCCGCGCGGCGCGGAGAAGGTCGTCCTGCACGACGCGGCGGGACTCGTCATCCCCGAGGGCAAGCTGCCCATCGATGTGGGCGCGCTGGTGATGAACGTGGCCACAGTGGGCTTTTTGGGGCGCTACCTGCGCACCGGGATGCCGTTGGTGTCCCGCCGGGTGACGGTGGACGGCGGCGCGGTGTGCAAACCGCAGAACCTGCTGGTTCCGATCGGGACCCCGCTCAGCGCGCTCGCCGATTTCTGCCAGGTGGACAGCAAAGCGGCACGGATGGCGATAATGGGCGGCCCGATGATGGGCGTCGCGGTGGAAAGTCTCGATCAGCCGGTGCTTAAGAACAACAACGCCGTGTTATTTTTCGACGAGAAGCAGGCGCGTCTGCCCGAGACCACCCTCTGCATCCGCTGTGGCAAGTGCCTTGCGGTCTGCCCCGTGCGCCTCGCCCCCGCCGCGCTCGAACGCGCTTATGAGGCGCAGGACCCCGACCGGTTGCGGCGGCTCAAGGTCAACCTGTGCATCGAATGCGGGTGCTGCGCCTACGTCTGCCCCGCCCGCCGGCCCCTGGTGCAGGCCAACCGCGCCTCCAAGGCGCTGATTAAAAACAAACGATAGAGGGTTTTGCCGAATGTCTAAAAAACTCATAACCTCCCCGTCGCCGCATATCCGCGGGCGGCGCACCACCCAAAACCTGATGGGCGACGTGGTGATCGCACTGCTGCCCGCGCTGGCTGCTGCCTGCTACCTCTTTGGCGCGCGGGCGCTGCTGCTCTCGGCGGTGTGCGTCTTCTCCTGCGTGTTCTTTGAGTGGACGCTCTGCCGCCTGCTCAAAATGGACAGCGCCATCGGCGATCTCTCCGCCGTGGTGACCGGCCTGCTGCTCGCCTTCAACCTGCCCGCCGCCCTGCCCCTGTGGATGGCGGTGATCGGCTCGTTCACCGCCATTGTGGTGGTGAAGGGGCTGTTCGGCGGCATCGGGCAGAACTTTGCCAACCCGGCCATCGTGGCTCGCATTGTGCTGTTCGTCTCCTTCTCATCGGCGATGACCACTTGGGTAAAGCCGTTCTCCTACCAATACCCCACCGCCGACGTGATTACCACTGCGACTCCGCTGGCTCTGATGCGCAACGGGCGTTGGACCGAGTACGCCGACCTGTTCTGGGGGACAACCGGCGGCTGCCTGGGCGAGACCTGCGCCGCAGCGCTGCTGTTGGGCGGCGTTTACCTCGTGATCCGCCGCGTTATCAGTCCGTTGGTGCCGCTGGTCTACCTGGGTACGGTAGCGCTGGGCGCGTTTCTCGGCGGGCAGGACGTGCTGTTTCACCTGCTGAGCGGCGGCCTCATGCTGGGCGCGATTTTTATGGCGACCGACTACACCACCTCCCCGACCACCACCTGGGGACGGGTGCTGTTCGCATTCGGCTGCGGCGCAATCACCATTCTCATCCGACTGTTCGGTTCCTACGCCGAGGGCGTCTCGTTCGCCATCCTGTTTATGAACCTGTTGACCCCTTATCTGGAAAAGGCGACCCTGCCCCGCGTGATCGGAGGTGCCACCGAATGAATGAAACAAACAAACAGTCCTCTATTTTTGCGCCGATCGCGGCGCTTGGGCTCACCTGCCTGATCGTCACCGCGCTGCTGGCGGTCACCAACTTTTTCACCGCCCCAGTCATCGCGGAACAGAGCGGAAATAAAGCCAACGCCGCACGCCTGCTGGTACTACCCGAAGGGGACGACTTCTCGTTGATCGACCTGCCGGAGGGCGCGGCGGAAAGCGGCGTCACCGAGATAGCCCGGGCGGGCAACGGCGCGGGGTACACCGTCACGGTGGTGACCCCCGGTTACCACGGCGATATCACCGCGATGTTCGGCATCGGCCCGGACGGAAAAATCAGCGGTGTGGAGGTGCTGGAGCACACCGAGACGCAGGGTCTGGGCGAGCGCATCGTCACGCCGGAATTCCGGCAGCAGTTCACCGGCAAGAGCGGGGTGCTCAACCTGGTCAAGGGCGGCGCCAACACCGAACAGGATATCGAGGCGCTCGCGGGCGCGACCGTCTCGTCCACCGCAATGACCAACGCTGCAAACGCCGCACTGGCGGCCTACGAACAGAGCAAGGAGGTATCGTGATATGGAGCAAACGGCCGGCGATAAACGCCTTTCCGTTTTATTAAACGGCATCCTCCGCGAAAATCCTGTGATGGTGCTGCTGCTGGGCACCTGCCCCTCCCTGGCGGTCACCACCTCCGTGACCAATGCCATCGGCATGGGGCTTGCCACCACCTTTGTTCTGCTGGGTTCCAACGTGGTGATTTCGCTCATCAAAAAGCTGATCCCCTCCTCGGTGCGCATCCCCTGCTACATCGTTGTGATCGCGGGCTTTGTCACCATCATCAAACAACTGATGATGGCCTACCTCCAGCCGCTCTACCTCGCGTTGGGGGTCTATCTCGACCTGATCGTGGTCAACTGCATCCTGCTGGGGCGCGCGGAGGCGTTCGCTAGCCGCAACACCGTGGGGCTCTCCTTCCTAGACGGGCTCGGCATGGGGCTGGGCTTCACCCTCTCGCTCTTTGCCATCGGCAGCATCCGCGAGTTATTGGGCAACGGCTCCTGGTTCGGGGTGGAGCTCACCGCGGGCGTGATCGAGCCGATGGGCATCTTCGCCGCGCCCGCCGGCGGGTTCTTCGTCTACGGTATTTTGATTGCACTGGTGGGCATTCTGCTGCGCCGAGACGGCCGTAAGCCGCGCAAATCGTTCGGTTGCGGCGACTGCCCCTCCGCCAAAGACTGCAAGGGAAAGGAGGGCGCATAAATGGAGCTGGCGCGAGAACTTAGCATCGTGCTGTTCAGCGCGATTTTGGTGGACAACTTTGTGTTGACCCGTTTTATGGGCATCTGCCCGTTCCTGGGCGTCTCCAAAAAGGTGGGACCCGCCTTCGGCATGAGCTGCGCGGTTATCTTCGTGATGGTCGCAGCCACTGCCGTGACCTATCCCATCTACACCTATCTGCTAGAACCAAACGGGCTCGCGTACCTCGACACCCTCACCTTCATCCTGGTGATCGCCGCTTTCGTGCAGTTGGTTGAGCTGGTATTGGGCCGCTTTTTGCCCTCGCTGCACCGCACGCTGGGCATCTACCTGCCGCTCATCACCACCAACTGTGCGGTGCTGGGCGTCACCCTGCTCAATATCCAGGAGGGTTACGGCTACCTCACCGCGCTCGCGCACGCCCTGGGCGCCGGGCTCGGTTTCCTGCTGGCGATGCTGCTGTTCGCCGGGGTGCGCATCCGCCTGGAGAACAGCCGGGTGCTCGAAGCCTTCCAGGGTCTTCCCATCACGCTGATCTCAGCATCGATCGTGGCGCTGTCCTTCCTCGGCTTCGGCGGGGTGGTGGACGGCATTTTCCGATAACAAGGAGGCGCTTTTATGCTCGAACAAATCTGGTTTCCGGTCGCCCTGCTCACCGCCATCGGCGTTGCGGCCGGCCTGCTGCTGGCGCTGGCCAGCCGCTTTTTGACCATTCCTGTGGGCAAAAAGGTGGAGGAGGCGCGCTCGTTTCTGCCGGGAATCAACTGCGGGGCCTGCGGTTACCCCGGCTGCGACCAATACGCCAAAGCGGTGGTTGAGGAGGGCGCGGCCCCCAACCGCTGCGTCCCAGGGCGGGAAGCCACCGCGCGGAAGCTCTGCGACCTGATGGGGGTGCCGTTTGAGGGCATGGCCGCCCGCAAAAAGCCGCCCCAGCGCCCGCAAAAAAGCTGACCGGGCTTTGCAATCCGCCCGCCTTTGCTCTATAATAAAACGTGTAATCACCCGTTCATTTTGAGAGAGGAGCGTTAACCGATGGGAACCTATGTCTTGGCGCTGGATCAGGGAACCACCAGCTCCCGCGCAATTCTGTTCGACCGCGAACAGAACATCGTGGGCATCGCGCAGAAGGAATTCACGCAGTATTACCCATGCGAGGGGTGGGTGGAGCACGACCCCATGGAGATTTTTTCTTCCCAGTACGCGGTGATGATGGAGGTGATCGCCCAAAGCGGCATCCGCGTGGAGGAGATCGCCGCCATCGGCATCACCAACCAGCGCGAGACCACCATCCTGTGGGATAAGGCCACCGGACGGCCGATTTATAACGCGATTGTCTGGCAATGCCGCCGCACCGCACCGTTGGTGGACCAACTGGTGGCGGATGGGTTCGGCGATGCCATCCGTGAGGCCACGGGGCTGATTCCCGACGCCTACTTCTCCGGCACCAAAATCAGGTGGATTCTCGACCACGTGGAGGGCGCGCGGGAACGCGCCCGGCGCGGCGAAATCCTGTTTGGCACGGTGGATACCTGGCTGATCTGGAAGCTGACCGGAGGAAAGGTTCATGTGACCGATTACACCAACGCCTCGCGCACCATGATCTACAACATCCACACCCTCGACTGGGACGACCGGCTGCTCGCGGCGCTGGACATCCCCCGTCAGATGCTGCCCGAGGTACATAACAGCAGCGAAGTGTACGGCACCACCACCATCCAGGGGGTGCCGGTGCCGATCGCGGGCATCGCAGGCGACCAACAGGCCGCCCTGTTTGGCCAGACCTGCTTTGCAAAGGGCGAGGCCAAAAACACCTATGGCACCGGCTGTTTCCTGTTGATGAACACCGGGGATACCCCCTGCCGCAGCGAAAACGGCCTGCTCACCACCATCGCCATCGGGCTGAACGGCAAGGTGCAGTATGCGCTGGAGGGCAGCGTGTTTGTGGGCGGCGCGGTCATCCAGTGGCTGCGCGACGAGCTTCGGTTTATCACCGAAAGCCGCGACGCGGAATACTACGCCCGCAAGGTGGAGGACACCGGCGGGGTCTATCTGGTTCCCGCCTTCACCGGGCTGGGCGCGCCCTACTGGGATATGTACGCGCGCGGCTGCCTGGTGGGGCTCACGCGCGGCACCCGGCGGGAGCATATCATCCGCGCTGCGCAGGAGTCGATCGCCTACCAGAGCTTCGACCTGGTGGCTGCGATGGAAAAAGACACCGGTGTGACTCTCACCGAGCTCAACGTGGATGGCGGGGCCAGCCGCGACAGTTTCTTGATGCAGTTCCAGGCGGATATCCTGGGCAAGCGCGTCCGCCGGCCGATGATCCGCGAGACCACAGCGCTGGGAGCGGCCTATCTGGCCGGGCTGGCCACGGGCGTGTGGAGCGGGCCTGACGAAATCAAGCGGCTGTGGAGCTGCGACGTCACCTTCTCTCCGGATATGGACGCGGAGCGCCGTGAGGCGCTGCTGAGCGGCTGGCATAAGGCGGTCGGCCGCAGCCTCGGCTGGGCGCGCTGACCGGATTTTAAGACGCACAAAGGGCGGATCCCCGTTTGCTTCGGGAATCCGCCCTTTTCTCTCTTCCGATGGCTCACCGGTCGATCATAATCTTGAGAATTTCCTCGTCGGTCACCTGCATCCCGTCCTTGGCGAGGCGGGACACGCTGTCGATGGTGTCCTCCACCCCCGCCTTCACAATCCCCTCGCCGGGGCGGAAACGGCGCTTCTGCATGGTCATGTAGCAGGCGAGCAGCGCCGCGTCCACGCTGGAGGCGATTTTGGCCGCGCAGCTCGGCTTCGCGCCGTCGCACACGATGCCCGATACGTTGGCCAGGGTGCTGGTGATCGTCTCGGAGATCTCCTCCACCCCGCCGCCGTAGAGATAAGTGACGCCCGCGCCCGCGCCCGCCGCCGCGCTCACCGCGCCGCAGTAGGCCGAGAGTCGGCCGATTTTGGCCTTCTGATGAATCGCCACCAGGTTGCTGACGCACAGCGCCCGGTAAAGCCGGTCGGTGGTGACGCACAGCTCCTTGGCGTATTCGATGACCGGCAGAGATACGGTCATGCCCTGGTTGCCGCTGCCCGAATTGATGACCACCGGCATCTCACACCCGCTCATGCGCGCATCCGACCCGGCGGCAGCCGCCGCCTTGGCGCGGGTCTTCACATCGTCCCCGTACACGCTCAGCAGGGTGATGCCGATGTTCGCCCCGTAGATGCGGTGCAGCCCCTCGTCGGAGATGGCTGTGTTGTACGCCACCTGCTTGGCCAATACGTCGCGCACGTCGTCCACGTCCACGGTATTGGCGAATTCCACGATGTCCGCGATGTTCAGGCAGTCGCGGCTGGTGGCGGCCTCCTCTTCTTCGCTCTCAGAATGGGGGATATCGAGGATCACCTCCCCGTTTTTCTCGATGTGCACGATGCCGGTGTGGGTGTGGATGATCTCCACCATCGCGCTGTCACCGCCCCGGTACACGCGGACGACGATGTGCAGCTTGGCCCTGGTTTCGAGTAGCTTCTCCTCGCACACCCCGGCGTCGATCATCGCCTTGGCGCGGTCGAGGTGCTCCTGTGTGACGTTGCTGAGCACCTCCAGCTGCCTGCTCGCGTCGCCGCCCACCACGCCGATAATCGCGGCCGCCTCGATGCCGCGCAGGTCCTTGGTGGTCGGCACCACCACGCCCTTGACATTTTTGACGATGTTGCCGCTGCATTCGGCCACGATCCGTTCGGGCATGCCGCCGAGCACCTCGCGCGCTTTTGCCGCCGCATAGGCGATCGCAATCGGTTCGGTGCACCCCAGGGCCGGGATCAATTCCTCCCGCAAAATATTGACGTATCGCTCATAGATTTCTCTGGTCAAGGCCATCGCTCCGCGCCTCCGTTCCAATTGAATGTTGCAATTCTGGTTATTCCCATTGTAGAACAGCCGCCGTCGCAGCGGCAAGTTCTAATGTTACAAAGTATCGCTTTATCGCTTGTGCAGCGCGCTGTGCCACGCCTGCGGCTGTGCCGCCTGCTCCCGGCCGGTGGCGATCGCCTGATCCATCAGCAGCGCCAGATAGGCATCCTGAAGCGACTCGCACAGCGGGTAGCACTCCGCACCGCCGCGCACGTAGCGCCCCATCTCCAACATCCGCTGCGCCGTGGCGATCTCGTCGTCATTCAGCCGCGCCATCTTTTCCGCAAAGGGGTTTTGGTAGACGAACCGCTCCCCCAGCAGGATACCCCGGTGACAGTAGCCCTCCAGGTTACCGTCGCGCCCCAGATCCACACGGTGCAGGGACAGGGTGACGGGAAGATTCTCCTCGTTTAAAAAATTTACGGTATTGTCGCAGATTTCGCCCCGGCTGCCCCACACCTGCATGTGGCGGGTGTGGATATAGTTGAAGTATTGATCGTTGCAAAAATCATAAAACGCGGTCTTGCCGCCCTCGAACCGGAAAGTGGCGACCTTGCGGTTGCCCTTGTCGTTGACCGCGCCGGAGGCGTCCATGCCGCTGCGGCCGCAGGTCGCTGTGACCGGGAAATGGTAAAGGCGCGCATCCACCGCGCAGGGCTCGTCCTGCACGCCGAGCAACAGCCGGATGTTGCTGACCGCGTGGTAATCGTGCAGCATGGAGATGCGCAAGCTGTGCACCTCGCCCAGCAGCCCGCTGCGCACCACCTCGCGAACCGCCGCCTGGTAGGGGAACAGGTGGCAGTGCTCGAACACCTGAACCCGCGCGTCGTACCGCTGCTTTAGTTCCCACAGGCGGGTGAGCTCCTCCAGGCCGTTGGCGGCGGGGGTCTCGGTGAGCACAGGCACCCCGCGCGGGTAGAGCAGCTCGCTGTAGGCGAGCGCCGCGCCGCGCACGCACAGGATCACATAGTCCGGATTTTGCGCCAGAAACTTGTCCAGATCGGTGAAAGCCTTGCCAGGCCGCTCCTGCGCGAAGCGGCTAGCCTTTTCGCTGTTGCGAAAGAGCATCCCCGTCAGCTCAAAGATATCCGGCAGCGCGTCGATCACCCGCAAATAAAAGCCGGTGCGCCATCCGTTGCCGATGATGCCGACCCGTATTCTCTCCATTTTGCATCCCTCCATCGACTCTATTATATCGAATTTTGCAGCGGTTGAACATAGGAATCTTTTGAACACAAAGTTTCATGCACCAGTGCGCACCACGAAATTTATCAAAAGTTGCGTGCATGGAGTTTTTTGTGCATGTGAGCCGTCCCCAACCCACGCACTTTACTCTGACGGCCGTGCCGTCAGAGAGGGCATATGGCCATTTTTACTATGTAAAAGTATAGCAAAAATGAAACGGCAGGCGAAATGTCCTGCCGTTTCAAAGTTTACGCCACTATTTTGAAAAAACGCTGTGGTACTCGTGGTTTTTCCAATACCACCAGCGGAGCTTTTCCGGATCGGGCTATTCTGTCTCAGCGAAATAGACCGCGCAGCGAAAGACATAGAGCACACAGCGGTCGACTGCGCATCCCTTGCGGATGCACTCCCGATTGTACATATCCTCGGGGTCGGCCCCGCGCAGCGACGCCACCGATGGATAACCGATCGCAATCAGGTCCTGCTCTATCGATTTGCCCACGCCGGGGATGATCTTGAGATCGGTCTTCACAGCTGTCTGCACCTCGCTTTACCGTTTACTTTGCTCTTCCACCATGCGGACAAACTCAAGCGGGAACATGGTGCGCTCAGCGACCTGTTCGGCGGGCATCCCTTCGCGCAGCAGACGGCCTACCACACAGTCCATCGGCTCCCCCACCTCGATGATGTGGCCGTCCGGGTCATAAAACCGCACCACCCGCTGGCCCCACGGCTGCTCCAGCAACGGATGCACATACTGAATGCCGCCCATCTGCTCCAGGCTTTTGACAAATTCGTCGATCTTTTCCTCCTCAAAGTAAAGCTCCGCATTGTGGGAACGCTTCACTTCTGTGGCCGGGTCGAGCCCCAGCATTTGAGTAAACCTCGCCTGAAGCACCGGCCCGCCCTCAAACGTGAGGTTGGCGCCGAAATCCTGAATCACTTTGCGCCCCAGAACCGTCTCATAAAACTGCCGCGAACGGGCCATATCCGTCACCGACAACAAAAATCCTTCTAATTTCATTTCAATCGCCCCTTTCTCTTTGGTTTCCCCCATCATACCTCAGAATTTGAGCGCTTCATTGTAAAAACCGGACATCCCTTCGAGGTATTGCCGCGGGGTTACCCCGCACACCGCCTTAAATTCGCGGATAAAGTGCGACTGATCGTAAAAGCCCGACTCCTGCGCAAGCGTAGTCAGGGCGACTTCGCGCCGCTGCATCCGCTGGATTGCGCCGTTGATGCGCACCAGACGCAGAAAGGTCTTTGCACTCACCCCGACATGATCCCGGAACATCCGGTTGACCTGCCGCTCGCTGTATCCCGCGAGAGCCGCCAGGTGAGCCACTGTGAGCTGCCCGCCCGCGCCGCGGCCGTGCGCCATCGCCGCACAGAGGGGCGCTGGAAGGCCGTCCGGCGGCAGCCGCCTGAGCAGGAGCTGTTCTACAAGACACACCCAGGCGTCGAGATCCTCCGCCCGCTCATAGGCCTCCGCCACTGCCCGCTCCAGCCCGCGGTCCACGTCGGAGAGGGCCGGCCGCAGATCGGTGAGCTCGGCCGGGCCGGCGCAGAGAAACCGCCCCAGCCCGCCGGGCAGGAACTCCACAAACAGGCGCAGCGGGTTCACATCCAGGTCGTTGTTGACCACCACCGTCCGGGTTGTAGCTCCGTAGACGGTTCCCTGCAAGCCGTTTGAGGTCGGACCAAAAATCAGGCATCCGCTGGCGTCCGGCACCAAGGCGAGGGTATCGGTTCGCGCCTCTCCTCCCGCCATGGTGATGGTGTAATGGGCGACGTATGGTTGCAGCAGCGGGTGCGGCCGGATGTAGAGATGGGACGCGGTGCGCCCCATTTCGTTGAAACAGCGGTTTTGAAATTGCAGCCGCATCCCGCACCCCCTCTGCGCGGTCACGCCGCGCTCAATTCCTCCAGGTCGTCCAGAGCCTCCTGCTCGGTGTCGGCGGAGAACAGAAAACGTCCCGCCGCATCGAACACTTCCACATGCCCCTTTACCCACTTGATTCTGAACTCCTTCATGACCGACACTTCCTTTCGTTTTGGTATCTCTACTATACCGCAGAAAGTGTCCCATAAGAAGGACTATATCATCCGACCGGCGCGCCCTGCTGGTACTGCCCCAGCACGGCCTGCGCCTGCTGCCGCAGCTGATCGATCACACTGTCCGGCGACAGCACCGTGACGTCTGCGCCGAAGGCGAACAGCCAAGAAAGAAATTGTGGGCTGACCGCCACCTGCAGGTTGATGACAAAATGCTCTGGGCCGCTGCGGGTCATGGGGATATCCCGCCCGAACCGGTCGATCACCACGCCAGCCAGCCGGTTGGCAAAGCGCAAGCGCACGGTTTCCTCGCGCCCATTGAACATGCCGAACATCTTTTTGGAGTAAACAGCCATATCGAAGCACTCAAAATGCTCCTGCCCGTCCCGGTTTTCTTTGGTGACCGAGATGTCCTGCATCTTGTCCACACGGTAGTGGCGAATGCTGTTCCGCTTGCTGTCAAACCCGATCATATAGTAATTCTCGTCGTCCCAGGTGAGCGCCCACGGGCTGATGCGGTAGAGCTTTCCATCGTGCCGCAGGCGCTTTTTGCCCTCGCAGGTCCACTCGAAGTAATGGAAGGTGATCTTTTTCCCCGCAGAGATGGCGGAATGGACCTTGTCTACATTGTAGTAGATGCTCTCGTTCATCGTCTTGATCCGATTCGCCACGTACACCTGCCGCTGAAGTGTGCGCGCCTGGTGGACGCTCGCCAGCCCCTCCACTTTTTTGATGAGCTCCTCCGATTTACGGTGGGTGATAAATCTGGAAGACTGCACCGCATCGACGAGCAGCTTGAGCTCCGCGAGCTGAAAGGGCCGTTCCCCCACGTAACAGCCCCGACGGCGGTTCCGGACGATGTCCAAGCCGAACAATTCGAGCGCCTCCAGGTCGGCATAGATGCTCTTGCGCTCTGCCGGGACGCCGTACCCTTCCAGTGCCGAAATCAACTCGGCCGTGGTCATCGGATGCTCTTCGTCGGTGCGCTCCATTAAAATTCTCCACAGATACAAAAGTTTGAGCTTTTGGTTCGACTGTTTCGCCATCTTACTCCCTCCTGTGCTGTCAAAGCGCGACCGATGATGTGCCCGCCGCGCTAGTCCCGTTCTTCCACCGTCACAGCCACCCAGTCGCCCGGCTGCTTGCCGATCTTGGCCCGAATCTCCTTGCGGATACCGATGATGTGGCAGGGGGTGCCCATCCGCACCAAACTGCCGTCGTACGGTTCCCCGTCAAAGGTGGCGTGCACCTTGACCCGACCCTTGCCGTACACCGCTTTTACGTCAAAGGGAATTTCCACATAGGCGCCGTCCACATCCGGCACCTTTTTGATCTGCGCTGTAAACTCCCGCTTCATGGCAAAGCCTCCATCTTCTGGTTTAGTCGGCTGTAACGATCCGCCGACTAACCCAGTTTTCCTTCTTTTCGCAGCACTATGCACACCTCTGTGCTACTCCGCCTCGACTGGCAGGGCGTGTTTGCGCAGATAGGCAAACCATTTTTCATAGTAGGCCGTTCCAAAGTGCATGCCGTCGGTAGGAGAAGCGGAATCGGGCAGCATCCCCTTTTCGTCCTTAAAGCATTCGGCCACATTCAGGTAGTGGATCCCTTTTTCGGAGCAGAGGTCGAGCAAAGCCTCGTTGAACCGGTCGATGCGCGCGTTATCCATGCGGTACCTGTTGTTTTTGGTCACCGGCAAAATGGATTGGATGTACAAAATCGCGTCGGGATACAGGTCGCGCAAGTCGTCAATCAATTTACTATACCGGGTTAAGAACGCCTCCTCCGACTCGTCCCGAATCTCGTTGCCGCCCAGCATCACGTAAATCTTCCGGTAATCCCCGCCGGCGATTGCGTCCATGATCGCCACCTTACTGCCGTCCTTCAGGCGGATGGCGGGCGAGGTGTACACCGAGGCCAGGTTGATATTTTGCGCCGCCAGCACCTTGGTGTTGGCCATCACACCGTACAGCGCAATACCGCTGGTGATCGAATCCCCGACAAACACCGCATCGTCGAAGTAGGAGTTATCCATCTCCTCGCCCTCCGGCACCAGTGCGTCGCCAGAGAGCGGAGCGGGCTGTTCGCCGGACGGTTCCTCCTCCGCGGAGGACGCGCCGCTCTCCTCCGGTTCGGCCGCCAGCTCCTCCGATGAGAGGGACTGTGAGGAGGACGGCTCAGGGAGACTCTCTGGTTCCGATTGGGACCCCGGCTCGGGCTCCTGACTCGACAAAGAAGAGGGCATTACCACCGCGGAGGATTCCGCCGGGATCACCTCGGACGGCGCGGCCTCGTCCGGCCGCAGAGCCAGGCACAGCACCGCCGCTGCAATCAGGCCCACAGCCAGCGCCGCCCCGGCTGCAATCCAACCGGTGCGCAGGCTGCGCCTCGTTGATTTATGATTAATCATCATCGTTTCGCCCCTTCTATTTGATATAAGCCGCATATTTCGGCAGATTCCGTCACCGCCATTACTGCCATTATAGAAGAGTTTTTCCGCGATTGCAAACCATTTCCGTTTTCATCCGGTTGCATGTGGCAAAGCGGCGTGTTATCATAGGGGAAAAAACGAGGAGACCCTATGATTGCGATCATTTCCCCGGCCAAAAATATGGTGCAGGCCCAGGCGGATGGGGTATATCCGTCCCGGCCGCAATACCGCGCGCAGACCGCGCGGCTGCATCAAATCCTGAAGGAATACACCCCCTGGCAGCTCGAGACACTGATGAACATCAATCCCCAGCTGGCGTTCAGCGCATTCGCCGCTTATCAGGCGTTCGACCCCGATCTGCCCGGCTCGCCCGCGCTGCTCGCCTACCGTGGATTGCAATACCAGAACATCGCCGCGCTGGACTTCACCCCGGATGACTTCGCATTTGCCGACCGCCATCTGCGCATCGTCAGCGCATTTTATGGCCTGCTGCGCCCCAGCGACGGAATCCTTCCCTACCGGCTGGAGCTGCAATGCAAGCTGCGCGTGGACGGCGAAAGCCTGTACAGCTTCTGGGGGGACCGGCTCTGTCGGGACCTGTTTGCCCCAGGCGAGACGGTCATCAATCTGGCTTCGGGGGAATATTCCCGCGCTTTTCTCCCCCACCTGCGGGAGGGCGACCGGATGATCACCTGCGATTTTCTTGTGCCCAAACGGGACCGGCTGCGGATGCTGCCCACCGCCGCCAAAACCGCGCGGGGGCAGATGGCGCGTTACCTGGTAAAAAACCGCATCGACGACCCGGAAGCGCTCAAGCAGTTTTGCTGGGGTGGGTATCGGTTCCTGCCGCGCCTTTCCAGCCCGTCCAAATTCACCTTTGTCCAGTGCCCCGAGGGAGAGGATTGATGCAAAAAGGCCATGTGGAATCGGATTCGTCCACATGGCCTTTTCTCTTTGCCCCTTTTAGTCGTGATCGCACAGGCTCAAAAACTTCTCTATCGTCTTTTTGCAGACAGCATCGACCTGATTAAAATTCATATTTGCCGTATAGAAGCGCTCCAGCTCGTCATGGATCTCCTTGGCCTCCGCCAGCAGGCGGCTCGCCTCCCCCAGCAGCTCCGCGATCGCCTTGCGGTTGAACGAAAGGCGCTGTTTTTTGGTGCGCAGCCCATCCATATCCATAAAGCGGCGCGCATGGACGCAGCGGTAGCTGTCGATCTCAAAGGGATGGTAGCGGTTCGCGGTCAGGAAGCCAACGCCCAGCTCGGGGATCAGGATATGCTCCAGTTTATCAAACGGAGAAGAGATGCAGTAACATGAAATGATATCCAGCCCGGCGGATAGCGCGTGGGACCGAAGCGCGTTCATCAGCAGGCGCGACGCAGCGCCATATTCGTCTTCCACGATATATAAGCGGTTGCACAGCGCTTCAGGCGTATGCGCAAATGTGGTGACCCCCTGCGCGGTGACCGCGCTCAAAAAGCGGATCGTCTCCCGGCCACGTTCCATCCCTTTGCCGCGGAATTCCTTGTGGGCCACGCGGGCCGCATAGCGCGCGATCTTTCCCGCGTCCACATAGTCCGCAGCGAGGCGGGCGCTGTCGTTGAGCAGTGAACCTGCGGCTGCTAAAAAACGGCAGCAGCGTTCGTGGCAGCGGGAGTTCCGTTTGGCGGCATCCATCACGCCCTCGCGCACCGCCTGCATGGCATCCTCGTCCCAGCAGTTGGTCAAATTGACCACCGTCTCATATGCGCCGGGATATTGGGGTTCGATCACATGGGCGAGGCGTGCGCAATATAACAACCGTTTCTGGCGGCTGCGCCAGCGTCAGGCAAACAGATAGCACGGCCGAAAGATGCGGGTTTGTACATTCACCAAATCGGAGTAATACACCAGACACGCCGGCGAATTCTGTGCCAGCAATAGGCGCTCGCCGTCCGTCACGATCAGGATGTGATTGTATTCATCCTCGTCACCCGCCCCCTTGGTGCGGGTCTGCATCACATCGCCCGCCTGCGCCGAAGCGATAGAGGGAACGACCTGTCCGCCCATGCCGCCGTTTTCCACAGCGAACCGCCAAAAGGAGTTGACGCTCTCCCACGCGGCGGAACCTCCCCCGCTGCCGCCGAACCACTCGCCGGTCATCTCATCGCCGAAGCCATGGCTGAGCGCCTGGGAGACAAAATTCTGGCAGTTCCCCTGCCAATCGCCGATGTGATAAAACTCAGAATTGGACTTCGCCATGTAGCGGTTGGCGTAGTCCACCGCCGCTTCCGCGTTGTAGGGCGCGGCCCCCGGCGGGGTCGCAACGGCCTGTGCCGCCTGTGCGGAGGAAAATTCCAGCTTGAGCTCCGCGAGCATCTCCTCCTCAGAGGGCAGAGTGAGCTCCCCTGCAAAGCGCAGGCTGCGCACCGAGCCGGGGTAATAATGGCGGATAATCTTCCAAATACCGCCCTCCCGCTTGAGGAATACGGTATGCTGGGCGTTGACAGCGAAGGTGGGGGGATAGGCCCTCCCCTCCTCGCCGGAGATGCGGAAATGGTAGACCTCGTCGTAGTCGGTCTCCATGCGGCTGCTCCAAAACGACATCCGGTCGTCCTCCGGCTGTTCCTCATAGAGGATGGTGTAGGGGAACACCTCGGTTTCCACATAGCAGAGGTCGTTTTCGCGCAGCAGCCTGCGGCGCTGATTCAGAATTTGCAGCCAGGTCAGCAGATTCCGGTTCTCCATCTGGTTTAGATCCAGCAGGCCGCTGATATCGATGTCGGAAAGGCTGGTATAGGCCTGGTATTGCTGATCGAAGTAAGCTGCGATGGTCTCCTGCGCCGTGAGCCCTTCCTCCGGCTGGTACACCTCCCGCTGCTGTTCGGGGGCCGTCTCAACTGGAAGCTGTATTGCAGAAGCCGCAGACGGCTCGGAGGACGCGCTTATCCCTTGGGCGGCCGGCGGCTGCGCCGGAGAGCAGCCGGCCAGCAGGACAGCCAGCGCCAGCGCTGCAAATTTATCTTTTTTCATCATGACTATCCCTCATTTGTCTCAACCGTTGGAAAAGCGCAGATCGCAGCGCTCCGCGATTGAGAAGGTTTTAAAATAGTTCTCTTCCATCGGAATCCATTCGGACGCAAAGCGCCGCGCCATCTCCTCCCCGTTGCGGGCGAAGATGCGGCGCATCTGTTCCTGAGGATCGACCGATAAAAAGACCTTGAGATCGTAGGCATCCGCAAGCGCCGGGTGGAGGCTGTAGGAGCCCTCGACAATGTTGATCGGGCGGCGCCCCACCGGGACCGGCTCGCCGAGGGTGCGGCTGTCGCAACGGTACGGCCGGTAGGAAAACGGCTGACCGCTGCGGAGCGGCGCCAAAACCTCCCGGTAAAAACGCTCGTGATCCACATTCCCGCCCGGCTCAGCCAGCCGCTCGGCGGTGCGCTGCTCCGGACGCAGGAAGAAGTGATCCATCGGCAGAATGTTGCACCCATAGACCAGTTGCAGCAGCGCGGCGAGGGTGGTCTTTCCCGAAGCGCAGTTTCCATCGATCGCCACCAGAACCCTGCCCTTCTCCGTCAGCAAGCTGTCGATGCGGCAGAAAAGCTGTAAATAGTCGCAGAAAGGCTGCTCCACCACCCGGTAGGCGGGGGCGTAAGCTGCGCGGAACTGTGCGCTGTGCCGGAATGGCCGGCCTTTTCCAGTTTTCCACACTTCAATCTGGCGGCGCACCTCCTCCGCGTCAAAGGGCAGCGCTCCGTCCCGGCAGAGCTGCTCCAACACGGCGGCCTTCCCGAGAAAGCCGTCCCGGCTGCCCCGCAGACGGACAGCGGAAAGCTCAAAAAAGCGGTGTAGGGTATTTAGCCGGAGCCTCTCCCGGTGTAGCACCCGCAGGTGGATACGGCAGAGGCCGTTGCCGATCCGCTCTATAAAAGGCCCATCGTCCTGTTTCGCAGGCAGCCTGTCCGATTCCTCTTTCAGCCGGTTCCGGCTTTTCATCGGGTCATCGATCAGGTGTCCGCATCCGAACTCGTTTTGATAGAGCAGCTTGAGCAGGTCGACGGGCTGGGCAAGCGGATATTCAGCGAGTTGTCGTGCCAACAGCGGCAGCAGATTCATAGCCCAAAACTCCCATCCTTTTCAGTGAATACATGACGGCCGGAATCAGCATCAATTGCAGGATAATGCCGGGCGCGGCGCTGAAAAATGCCCCGCTCATGAACAGCTCCCAGGTGAACGCGCTGCCTGTAACACCCGAAAGCAGCACGCGAACCAGCCCCCAAACCAACCGGCCGGCCACCATCGCCGCACCTAAAGAGAGGTAAACACCGCCGATCCTCTGCGGCAGGCGGCTGTAAAGCAGACCGATCACAATGCCATAGGTCGCCAGCTCGAAGGCCATGGCGACGCCGGTGGGAAAGATCGGCGGCATTCCAAACAGGAAGAAGCGCAAAATCGGCAGGACAAACCCCACCGCGCCGCCATACTTCCAGCCACAGATCAACCCGCAGAGCAAAACCGGCAGGTGCATCGGCAGAAGCATGTTCCCAATCTGCGGGATCTGGCCGGTCAAAAACGGGAGCAGCAGCCCAAGCGCCAGGAAGAGCGCGGCCAGGGATAGACGTTTCATCAATTTGTTTTGCATCGGTGTTCCTCCTCAATCAGTCGTCAGGGTGCGGAGGCCCGCCCCCAATTCCATTTGTTAGGCTCTGTTGCCAGCATAAACCTTTAAGTGAGCTCCAAGTCAAGTAAACGATTTGTGAACAGGGCCGTCCCCACATAAATTTAATGGGGCCTCAAAAAAAGATTGACTTGGAGTGGGCTCCAGGGATTACAATAGGAGACAGAAAAATCCTTGTCCAAATTTCAGGGAGGTTGTTGCAATGACGATCACAGAAGTGAGCAAACAATATGATATCCCCGCCGACACCCTGCGCTATTACGAGCGGATTGGCCTGATCCCCTCCGTCCCGCGCTCCAAAAGCGGATTCCGCGACTACGACGAGGAGAGCTGCCGGTGGGTACAGTTTGCCAAATGTATGCGCAACGCAGGAATTCAGGTGGAGGCATTGATCGAATATGTGGATCTGGTGCAACAGGGGGACGTCACCCGGGATGCACGCAAACAGATCCTGCTGGAACAGCGGGATCTGTTGCAGGCAAAGATCGCAGAAATGCAGGAGACCCTGCGCTTTCTCGATACAAAGATCGACCGCTACGAGCAGTGGAATTCTGAGTTTGAGAAAAACATCCTGAAGTCGTCGCAATGATCTATCCCCGGCGAGAACCAGTTACATAAAAAAACAGAGGCGGTCCATCTGGAACGATCAGACAGGGCCGCCTCTCTTTTAAATAGAACCTTGCTCCGCATTCTGTCTCAAATTAGCCGCTCCTTGCCGTCAAACATATCGCCGGGAAATTACATCCGCCCGTTTTCAACCAGTATAACAAAATTCTTCCGCTTTTCCCAGCCAAATCGCTAAAAATCTGGAGGAAATCCGCCAACAAGGGCCCGCTCGCTCTGTTTTCCGCTCAGATACGCCAATAGATGCGAATATTTTGCGTGCCGTCCGGCTGCCGCTCCCCGATCTCAACGAAATCGATCAGCAGATCGACTAGCCGCTGCGGCATTGGGTCGAGCCGGAGCAGCGCCTGTATCTCTTCTCCGCCGTCTGATGCAGGCGACCCCGCCTCCCTATCCGCCCACTGCAAACGGTTCAGCCGCGTTTCCAGCCGTTCCTTCTCCTCCAAAAACCTCCGGTTCATCTCGGCGAACTGTTCCCGCCCGATCAGTCCGTCTACCCTGTCCAGATACAGCGAGCGCAGCGCATCCTCCCGCCGGGCAATTTGACTTTGCAGCGCGAGGCGCTCCTTTTGCAGCCCTGGCCGACGGGACAGCAACTCCTGCCGCAGCCCTCCCCGTTCGGCGTCGTACCATGCATCCACATAGAACCGGACGCGTTCCTCCACCGCGGCCGTCAGGTCGTCCAAGCGCACCGAATGGCGCGCACATTGTGGGGCGCGCCGCGATGCGGCATACAGTCGGCATTGCAGATAGCTGTGCTGCGTCCCCTTGTATCGGTGGGAGACCTTAACCATGCCGCTTCCGCAGTCCGCACAGCGCACCTTGCCCGCCAGCAGGTGGGGCTTCCCCGCGGCGCCCGACCGGGTGCGCTGCGCCAAAAGCCGCTGCACCGTGTCGAAGGTCTCCCGCTCGACGATCGCCTCGTGAGTTCCCGCCACGCGGCTCCACTGGTCCTGTGGCAGGCTGACACAGGCTTTTGCCTTGTAGCTCACCCTGCGCTTGACACCCTGCACCATCGTGCCGGTATACATCTCGTTGCGGAGAATGCGGCCCACTGTGGTGCGGCTCCACAAGCCTTCCCCGTTCCCCGTTCCCCCATTGTGGTAGTTCCAGCCCTTTTCCCGCTTATATGCCGTGGGATTGGGCAGCCCCCATTCGTTTAACCGCTCTGCGATGCGCTGCTTCCCCAGGCCCTGCAGGCACAGGTGAAAGATCGTCCGAACCACCTCAGCGGCCGGTGGGTCGACGATCAGCCGGTTGTGGTCGCCGGGCGCCTTCTGATACCCGTAAACGGGGAAACTGCCGATATATTGCCCGGCGCTGCGCTTCTGGGCGAACACCGCCCGGATATTTTCCGACAAGTCCTCTAAATACCATTCGTTGATAAGGCCGTTGATCTGCCGGGCCTTCTTGTTCCCCTTGAGCTCGGTGTCGATGTTGTCCACCACCGCCACAAACCGGATGCCCCAAAGTGGAAACAGGCCGTGGATATATCTCTCCACCAGCTCCATATCGCGCGTGAAGCGCGACTGCGTCTTGCACAGGATCACCTGGAACCTGCGGCTGCGGGCCGCCTCCAGCATGGCGTTCCAATCGGGGCGCTCCCGGTCGACGCCGGAGTAATCCTCGTCGCAGTAGATGCGGTAGACCACCCACCCCTGCCGCGTCGCGTAGTCCATCAGCATCGACTTCTGGTTTTGGATGCTTTCGCTCTCGCTGGCCTTCCCCTCGTCCTCCTTGCTCAGCCGGCAATAGATGGCGCAGGTCAAGGGGTGTCACCCCCTGTCGGTGCGGCGGGAACTTCGGCCGGACCGGCGCTTTCCATCGCAAATCGAAGGTAGCGGTCAACCGCATCCTGCAAATTTTGCTTTCGCTCCCGCTCATCCTGAGAGCGGAAGGTCTCAGAGATTGTAAAGACGGTGTTTTTCATGGAAGTTCACCTCGCCACAGCCTATGAACCGGACAAAACCGGGTATGCCTATGGGGTGGCGGTGCGGTTCAATTATTTGTTTCTGTTCCCCCCGCATGGGGCGGGGTACCATCGGCAATCGAAGCCTTGATGTTATGTACAATCACTGCATCCAGCGAATCGACATCCGACGAACAGTGAATCAGCTCCATCCGGTCGCAGCGGCCGGAGAGCTCCGCGGCCAGCTTTTTCATCAGGCTGCTCTTTCCAGTGCCAGGCCCCCCTTTGATGACAAACTTTCGCCATCCATCCTCCGGGTCGGCCAACTGGTCAAATCTGGAAACAAAGCCTTGCGGCGTATTCGCACCCAAGAAAAATTCTACGGTAGGTTTCCCATTTTCCATCGATGATTCCTCCTGCAACATATTTGGTTCTTCCCGGTTTATCCTATGTAAATTGACCTCCTTTTGACACAGGGCGGAGCAGATGGACAAAATATTCACGCCAAACAGCCCGCCGCCCGGAGGACCACTGATCTTCTCCGGGCGGCGGGCTTCTTCTATTTCGGCGGAACAGCGGGCGGGCTGTTGTCCCACAGGTGAATTTTTCCGCTGTCGTTCAGGAATTTAACAATTAGCACGAGCAGCGGTGCGAGAAACAAACCGATTGCGCCCAACAGCTTGAGACCGAAGAACATCGAGGTGATGGTGACCAACGGAGGCAGACCGATGTTATCCCCCACGATTTTGGGCTCGATGATGCTGCGCACCACCGTGATGATCCCGTAGACCACCAGTAGCCCGATCCCCAAAAAGCGGTTGTCCTGGATAAACGCCAGCACCGCCCACGGAATCAGGATGAGCCCGGTCCCCACAGCGGGCAGCAGGTCGGCCGCCGCAATGCCCAAGGCCCACCATCCGCTGCCCTTCACCCGCAGCAACGCGAGCCCCGCCCACACCTCTACAAAGGTGATGGCGAGCAGCAGCAAGTAGGCCCGCGCGTAGCGAAACACCGTCTTGACCAGGAAATCCTTGATCTCGAACAGCATCCCCCTGTGGCGTTTGGGTACCAACCGCGCCAGGAAGCTGACCACGTTGTTGTAATCCATCGAGATAAAAAAGGAGGAAAGGATGGTGAACAAAAACGTCAGCATCAGTCCAGGCAGACCGCTCACCAGCGCGCCCATCCCCCCGATCAGGCGCTCGGAGAGTCCCCCGACCACGGTCGTCGTCTGTTCGGAGATCATCTGCGCAAGGGTGCTGAATTCCTCGCTGAGCTGGGGGAAGAAGCGGCCCAACAGTCCGGAAAACCAGTCGCTCAAGCTGCCCGCAGCCGGCAAAAACGAAGATTCATAGAGCTCGGGCAGGGTGAGGATCAGCCGCCTCAGGCCGACCACCAGCTGAACCACCCCGAGCCATACCAGGGCGGCGAGGGTGGCATAGGCGCAGAGCAGCACCATCACCGCGCAAAACCGGCGGGTCGCGCTGGACATCTGATAGACCAGGTTGACCAGCGGCTTGAGGGCAAACGCGATGCAAAAGCCCAACACCAGCGGCAGCAGCCACCAGACCAGGTATTTGAGCGCAAAGACAGCCAGCGCTGCGACCAGCACCACGTACACCACATCGACGATAAATTTGATCTTCTTTTCTCCGGTCATGTGCATCCCGCCCCGCCCAGTTTGTTTCTTTCCTAATAATATGTCTGCGAACCGGCTGGATATGAAATTTGTCCAGATTCCAAAAACAGCCAAAAAATTTCTTTCGGTCCCGCGCAGGGATTTCTGGCGATATCCTCCAAAGGTACGTCTTTTGGGGCAAAAATAATGTTTGAATCAACAATTGTATGAAGGAATCAAAAGAAAACAGGAGAAAACAAGAGATAATTTAAAATAATTTGAAAATTTTCGTTTGAAATAAAAAATATCGTCCATTTTTAGAATTGTGCGTTTTTCACAACAATGATATATTGTATATCATTACGATACAAATGTGCTTGGAGGATGTACAGACATGGATCACCCAAAATATCTTCTGGTGGACACCTCCGTATTGCCGGAGGTATTTTTAAAGGTTATCAACGCCAAAAAGCTGCTCGCCCAGGGGAAGGTGAAGAGCGCCAGCGAGGCCGCCCGCATCGCCGGGATTTCGCGCAGCGCCTTTTACAAGTACAAGGACTGCGTGCAGCCCTATCACAGCAAAATCAGCGACCACATCGTCACCATCTACGCGTCGCTGGCGGATGAACCGGGGGTGCTCTCCTCAGTGATCTCCCAACTCTATAATTCGGGGGCGAATATCCTCACCCTCAACCAGAACATCCCGGTGGATTCGGTCGCTCATGTTTCAATCTCGGCCAAGGTTGGTTCGATCACCTGCTCGGAGGAGGCGCTGGTGGATCAGATCCGCACTTTGCCCGGCGTTGTGAACGCCAAGCTGCTTTCAGGGAATTGAGCAGCGGTTCGCGGCCAGGATTCCCGCCGCGGGTAAAAAATATAATCGAAACGGGCCGCGCAGCATCCCGCTTGAGGCCCGGTGTGGGGGTAATGAAATGTTAAAAATTGCAGTCATGGGCCATGGTGTGGTCGGTTCGGGTGTGCTGGAGGTCTTTTATAAGAACCGCGCCGCCATGGAACGCAAGGCCGGCACCGAGATGGACATCAAATATGTTTTGGATCTGCGGGATTTCCCCGGGCTTCCCTACTCGGATAAATTCATCAAGGATTTTGAGCTGATCGCAAACGATCCCGAAATCCGCGTGGTGGTAGAAGTGATGGGCGGGCTGGACCCCGCATTTTCTTATGTCAAGCGCTGCCTGGAGGCGGGCAAAAGCGTGGTGACCTCCAACAAGGAATTGGTCGCGGCCAAGGGCGCGGAGCTCCTGCGGGTGGCCAACGAACACGACGTCAACTTCTTCTTTGAGGCGAGCGTCGGCGGCGGCATCCCGATCATCCGCCCGCTGCACGCCTGCCTGGTGGCCAACCAGATCGACGAGATCGCGGGGATACTCAACGGCACCACCAACTTCATCCTCACCAAGATGATCCGCGAGGGGATGTCGTTTGACGACGCATTGGCGCTGGCGCAGCAGCTCGGCTATGCGGAGCGCAACCCCGCCGCGGATGTGGAGGGATTTGACGCCTGCCGTAAAATCTGCATTTTGGCCTCCCTTGCGTTCGGCCGGCATGTCTACCCCGAGGAGGTGCACACTGAGGGCATCACCCAGCTCACGCTGGAGGATGTGGAGTACGCGCGCGCGTGGGGCGGTGTGATCAAGCTAATCGGCCGGGCCAAGCGCCTGCCAAGCGGCAAGGTGGAGGCGATGGTCAGCCCGGCCCTCGTCGGGAACGATAGCCAACTGGCGAGCGTGGACGACGTATTCAACGCGGTGCTGGTGCGCGGCGACGCAACCGGCGACGTCGTGTTTTACGGCAAGGGCGCGGGCAAGCTGCCCACAGCCTCGGCCGTGGTGGCCGATGTAGTGGATGCGGTGAAAGCGCAGCACAGCAGCACATCGCTGCGCTGGGAGGACAATCCCGCGCATGACACTGTGCAGGGCTACTTTGACAATGAGGTGAGGATGTATGTCCGCATCTCCTACGACAATTTCGATAAGGCGATGCGCGCGGTGGTCGATCTGTTCGGAGGCGTGAAGCCCCTCTACCGCAGCGGTTCGGAGGACGAAATGGCGTTCATCACCGGTGTCTGCACCGAGCGCGAGATGACGCAGCGCCTGGACGCGCTCGCTGCGCGGGGTATTCCTGTGCTCGGCAAAATCCGCGTGCTCGATTACTGAGAAAAGGGAAGATTCGTCATGATTAAAGTACAAATCCCGGCCACCAGCGCCAACATCGGCGCCGGCTTCGACTGCCTGGGCCTGGCGGTCTCGATGTACAACTATGTCACCATGGAGGAGCAGGAGGGCGTCGAGATCATTTCCAGCGACGGCAAGCCCATCCCCACCGACGAGACCAATCTGGTCTACACCAGCGCCAAATATATCTACGACCTGTGCGACAAGCCGCTCAAGGGCCTGCGCATCGAACAGGTCAACAACATCCCCATGGCGCGCGGCCTGGGCAGCTCCTCCGCCTGCATTGTGGGCGGCCTGGTCGGCGCAAACGCCATGCTGGGCTATCCGCTGCGCACCAGCGAACTGGTCAACATCGCGGCCACCATGGAGGGCCACCCCGACAACTCCACCCCCGCGCTGCTGGGGGGATTGGTCACGGCGGTACTCAGTAACGGCAAGGTCTACTATGTAAAACAGGAGATCGCTGAGGACCTGCGCTTTGTGACCATCATCCCGGACTTTGAATTGAAAACCAAGTTTGCGCGCGAGGCGCTGCCCAAGGAGATTCCTCACAAGGATGGGGTGTTCAACCTCTCCCGCGCGGCGCTGATGTCGGTTTCGCTCTACTCCCGCAACTATCAGAACCTGCGCATCGCGGCGGACGACCGCCTGCACCAGCCCTACCGCCTGTCGCTCATCAACGGCGCGCACGAGGTGCTCGATTTTTCTTATAAACATGGCGCCTACGCCTCGTATATCAGCGGCGCGGGCAGCACCTTAATGTCGATTATTTCCTCGGGAAACTTCGAGTTTGAAAATACCGTCCGCGAATTTCTGCGCGAACAGGGCTACACCGGCTGGCAGGTCAACGTCCTCTCTATTGACAACATGGGTACGCGCATCGTTCCCTGACGCTGGCAGGCAAAAATCAGCCAAAAGAACTTGTAAACTGCGGCCTTCGGCTGTAATATAATAAAGTATCCGATCAAGCGACTGAAAATGAGGTATGGAAAAGCGCGCCCTGGCTTGAGGGCGCACAGCGGCGCGAACCTAGATAGACCCACCGCGCGCCGTGTCCTGAAACTTTAGGAGGTAAGAGAATGGGCCTGATTGTTCAGAAATTCGGCGGCACCTCGGTGAAGGACGCCGAACGCATTTTTAACGTGGCGAGGATCGTCACCGACACCTACGCCCAGGGGAACAACGTGGTTGTGGTGGTCTCCGCGCAGGGCGACACCACCGACGACCTGATTGAAAAGGCGAAGGAGATCAACCCGAACGCCTCCGAGCGCGAAATGGATGTGTTGCTCTCCACCGGCGAGCAAATTTCCATTTCCCTGCTCGCGATGGCGATCGATAAGCTCGGATTCCCGGTTAAGTCCCTCACCGGCTGGCAGGCCGGCTTTCTGACCGACTCCAGCCACACCCGCGCGCGCATCCGCCGCATCAACAAGGAACGGCTGGAAAACGAGCTGAGCAAGCGCAACATCGTGATTGTGGCCGGCTTCCAGGGCATCAACCGCTACGACGACATCACCACCCTGGGGCGCGGCGGCTCGGACACCAGCGCCGTGGCGCTGGCCGCTGCGCTGCACGCGGACAACTGCCAGATCTACACCGATGTGGACGGCGTCTACACGGCCGACCCGCGGCTGGTTCCCAATGCGAAAAAGCTGGATGAAATTACATACGACGAAATGCTCGAGCTGGCGACGCTGGGGGCGAATGTCCTGCACAACCGCTCGGTTGAGATGGGCAAAAAGTATTCGGTTCCCATGGAGGTGCTGTCCAGCCTGGAAAGAAAGCCCGGCACACAGATTAAGGAGGTAATTAAAGTGGAGAAAATGTTGATCAAAGGGGTTGCGCGCGACAATGACGTGGCCCGTGTCTCGATTGTTGGCGTGCCCGATACGCCGGGTATCGCGTTCAAGGTGTTCTCGCAGCTCGCTGCCAAAAAGATCAACGTGGACATCATCCTCCAGTCGATCGGCCGAGACGGCACCAAGGACATCAGCTTCACCGTGTCTCGTTCCCACAAGGACCTCGCCATGGAGGTGCTGGGCGACATCAAGGAGAACTTGAACGCCCACGACGTGGTGTGCGACGACAACATCTCCAAGGTCTCGGTGGTGGGCGCTGGGATGCAGACCAATCCGGGCGTCGCCTCCAAAATGTTTGAAGCGCTGGCCGATGCGGGCGTCAACATCCAGATGATTTCCACCAGTGAGATCAAAATTTCGGTGTTGATCGACCTCAAGGACTCCGAAAAGGCGCTCAATGCGATCCACGACGCGTTCATCAACGAGGATTAATTTACCTTTTTATGACCGAAAGGCCGCTCCGATTTTGTTGTCGGGGCGGCCTTTTTGCACCCATCCGCATATCGAACGCCATTTTTCACAAGATAATGTCATCGAATTTTGTATGTGGAGGGGATGCCATGGAGCGCAGGACGCAATTCTCCGCAACCTTGCGCGTGGCCGCCTTCGACCTGGTAGCGGTGGCTCTCTCGGTCTGGATCGGGTTCCGGCTGCGGTTCGGTTTTGTGCGGGAGATTCCCGTATTCTATCTGGCCAATCAAAACCGCTACATTCTCACCACCTTTCTCATCCTGTTGGGCATGGAGCTGCTTTGCGGGGGAGGCGGTTATCTGCCCGCCTTTTCCGCTGCTGACGGCGCGCGGGTGCTTCTGGCTGTGGCTGGCACCGCCGGTATGCTGCTCCTGCTCGACCGCTATCTCCAGCTCGGCATTCCGCTGGAAGTGCTCATCATCCAGGCGCTGCTGCTCGCCGCCTTTCTGCTCGCCATCCGCTTTTCTATCCGCCTTTTGCAGCAGGCGGACGCTTGGCGGGCCGGCGCCTTTCGCCGGGCGGGCAAGGAGTGCGCGCTCATCTACGGCGCGGGCGAGGCCGGCCGCTATCTCTGCCGGCGTATTTTAACCCGCCCGGAGGAAAATCTGCGCGTCGTCGGATTTATCGACGACGACCCCGCTCTGCTCGGGGCGCGCATTCAACGGGTGCGGGTACTGGGCGGCGTACAGCACTTGCCGCAAATTCTGCGCGAGACCCATGCCTCGCAGCTGATCCTTGCCATCGAACAGTTTCCGCGGACGCGCCTATCCTCCCTGTTGGAGACCTGCCGCGAGCAGGGCTGCCAGGTGAAACGATTCGGCAGCGTGGAGGAGCTGCGGGACAACCGCCTGGATACGGCGCGCATCAACGATATCCGCCTGGAGGACCTGCTGCGGCGGGACAGCGTGACCCTTTCGGATGACCTTCCGCGCCGGTTTGTACAGGGCCGCTGCGTGATGGTCACCGGTGGTGCGGGCTCCATCGGCTCTGAGCTCTGCCGCCAGCTGCTGGCCATGGGCGCGCGTCTGCTGGTGGTGTTCGATATCCACGAAAACGGCCTTTACGCGCTCGATAACGAACTGCGGGAACACTATGGCCCCGAGCGGTATCGCCTGTGCATCGGTTCTGTGCGCGATAAAGACCGCCTGCTCGAGGTGATGCGGGAATACGCTCCGGAAATCCTGTTCCATGCAGCGGCCCACAAACACGTGCCCATGATGGAATGGAACCCGCGGGAGGCGGTGAAAAACAACGTGTTCGGTACCCTGCGCACCGCCGATGCGGCGATTAAATGCGGAGTGCGCCGCTTCATCCTGATCTCGACCGACAAGGCGGTCAACCCGGCCAACGTGATGGGGGCCACCAAGCGCATCGCGGAGCTGTGCATCCAGATGCTCGACCGCGAGGGACAGACACGCTTTGCCGCGGTGCGCTTCGGCAATGTGCTGGGGAGCTGCGGCAGCGTGGTGCCCCTGTTCAAATCGCAGATCGAGCGCGGCGGGCCGGTCACCGTCACCCACCCAGACATGCGGCGCTACTTTATGACCATTCCGGAGGCGGTGCAGTTGGTGCTGGAGGCGGGCGCGATGGCGCGCGGCGGGGAAATCTTTGTGCTGGATATGGGGGAACCGGTCAAAATTTTCGACCTCGCCTGCGATATGATCCGCCTCTCGGGGCTCGCGCCCGGCCGCGACATCCCGATTGTGTTCAGCGGTTTACGGCCCGGCGAGAAGCTGTTTGAGGAGCTGCGCCTCGCCGAGGAGGACACTATCAAAACCGCCAACAACCAAATCTATGTGAACAAACCGGTGCCGTTCGACACCAAAACGCTGCGCTGCAACATCGGTGCGCTCTATCAGGCGTTGGACGAGCCGGATAACGACACCCTGTTCGAGGCGATTCGCGCCCTGGTTCCCACCTTTACGCGGGATGAAAACCGGCTGATTTCCCAAAGCGCGCGGGTGCGGGGGGCTGCCGAATGACCGGACGACTGCGGGCGCTGTGGCGCGGGGCGATACAAAGCCGCTTTGTTCGCAGCTTTGGCGTGCTGCTCTCCGGTTCGGCTGTGGCGCAGCTGCTCCCCCTCGCGGTGTCCCCTCTGCTCACCCGGCTGTACACCCCCGCACAGTTCGGCGAATACGCGCTGTTTGTCAGTGGCGTCAATATTCTGTCGCAGTTGGTCTGCCTCAAATATGACTTCGCCATCCTCACCGCTAAAACCGACGAGGACGCGGCTGCGCTCTTCCGCCTCTGTCTGGCGCTCTCCCTTGTGCTGGCGCTGCTCCTCTCGCTGGCCGCCCCATTTGCACCGCAGATCTCGTCGGCGCTCGGCGCTCAGGGCAGCGGATGGCTCTACCTGTTGCCCGTGGGTTCGATGCTCACCGGGCTTCATTCGGCGCTCACCTACTACAATACACGCGTACAGTGCTACCGCCGGATCACCGGTGCAAACATCCTCCGTTCGGCGGTGTTGGCGGCCAGCCAGGTGCTGCTCTGCTTCGCACATCTGGGCGCGTTCGCCCTGACGCTGGGGCAGGTGCTCTCCTACGGCGCGGCCTGCCTTCTCCTCTGGCAGAAGGTGGCCCCCTTCCACCGGAGCGCGGCCGGGCAAGGGATGCGCAGCGCGGCGCGCGATTACGACGCCTTTCCCAAATACACCATGCCGGGAGCGCTGTGCAACACGGCGGCCTCGGGCAGCGTCAGTTTTTTTCTGGCCACCTTCTACTCCTCCCGCGAGCTGGGGTATTATTCCCTGGTCAACCGGGTGCTGGCGACCCCTCTCACGCTGGTCTCCACCTCCGTCGGGCAGGTGTACGCCAAGGAGTTGACCGATGCGCGCGAAAACGGCGACCCCAAACGGGTGTTCCGCCGGGTCGCCGGAGTGCTCTCTGTCGGAGCGGCCCTGCTGTTTTTGCTGCTGTTCCCAGCCGCGCCCGCACTCATCCGGTTGGTATTCGGCGAACAATGGGGGCCGTCCGCCGCCATGCTGCGCATCCTCCTGCCGATGGTCGCGGTCCGGTTTGTGGTCTCCCCGGTCAGCTCCACCGGTATCGTGTTCGGCAGGCAGCTTCCCACCATGCTTTGGCAGGCGGGGCTGCTGCTCGCAGCGCTGCTACCGGCCGGTATCCATCTGATCCATCCCATGCCCCTTACCCATTATCTCGCGCTGCAAAGCCTCCTGATGGGGCTCTGCTACCTGATTTTGCTCATTTATTGCGCCCGTTTGACGGCGAAAGGAGGACAAAACCATGCCTAAATTCTGGGAAAGCCGCGAAAATCTGTTCGGCGCGGTGCTCTGGCTGACGCTGGGTGCGGTGGTGTTCGAGCTCGCCGCCACCTTCAGCTACCGCATCCTCGATCTGCTGCTGATCCTGCTGGCGATCCTGTTTCTTGTCTCCGCAATCGACTACCTGCGTCCCAGCCGTCCCGGCGCGGTGGCGGAGCTGTTCGGCCGGCTGGGTGGAAGGTGGATCGCCGTCGCACTACTGGCAGCCTATCTGCTTTATGACCTCAGTAGCCTCCTCTGGTCGCCCGCACCGGCTTATGGGATGAGCAAATATAAGGTCGTCGTCTTGATGATTTTTTTATCCGCTTGTATCCTGTTATATGTCGATTCGGTGCCGAAGCTGCGCGCCCTGCTGCTATCGCTCGGCGTAGCGAGCGGCGTGACTGCGGCCTTTTCAATTGTCAATTACCTGCTGGCCGGACCGTTCCCGGTGCGCTACACCCTGCGGTTGACCCTGCGCAGCGATTACAACGTGTTCGCCACCACGCTGCTGCTGGGGCTGCTGTGCGCTATTTATCTGTTCACAACCGCTAAGTTCACTGTCATGCGCTGCATCCTGTTCGCGCTCGACCTTGGGGTGACGCTGACGGTGCTCTATCTCTCCGCTTCCCGCCGCATCTTCCTCATGCTGCCGCCAATCCTCTTGTTTTGGCTGTGCGTGCTGCTCTTCCGGCAGAAGTCCTGGCGCGAGTTGGCGACGGCCATCGGGGTGATCCTGGCGGCGGGGCTGCTGTTCTGGGGCGGCGTATGGGCGATGCAGAACCAGATGCGTATTCGGTATGAGGAATACGGCAGTTTTGGGTTCGGCCAAGGTTCCACCGGCGGGAACGGTTCGACCGAGGGCAGCGCCGTGGACCGCTACGAAACGGTGACTGAAGGCGGGCTGCTTCAAAAGCGCGGACTGATCTGGGGCATCGCATGGGAGGACTACCAGCAGTTCTCCCTGACTGAAAAGCTCTTTGGCCGCGGTTTTGGGTACGACATTGTCCTGTATGACGAGGTGGAAAACGATGAGCTCGCGCAGGAATACGCCCATCTCAACGGTCAAAAGGGCCTGCTTTCCGCACACAGCTTTCTGCTGGCCGACCTGTTGAACGGCGGCATCGTCAAGGCTGTGCTCGGGTTGGCGCTGATGCTCACCCTTGCGTGGGACTGCATCGTCCTCTGCCGCCGGTCGTTCCCCGCAGGCGCGCTGATGGGCAACGCACTGGCGGTTGTCGCGCTGGGCAGCCTGGTGTCCAACCGCTTCGGCCTGCTATACGATAAATTTTTCTGGCTGTTCGCGCTGTTTCTGCTGCTGGCGCTCGGCCTCCCGATCAGGCAGGAGCCCCATCAGAGGAGGGTATTCTCTTGAGTTCCGGACCGATCCATGTGGCGGTGCTCACCAGTGTGCACCCGCACGACGACGTGCGCATCTTTCACAAGGAGGCGCTTTCGCTCGCGCAGGCGGGATACCGCGTCACCCTGCTCAACCCCGAATTCTCCGGTGAAAAGCAGGGGGTGCGTTTTTTGCGCGTGCCGGTGCGTCAAGGCCGGATGGGGCGCATCGCTTTCTCTTGGCGGCGCTATGCCGACGCGGCGCTGGAGCAGCATCCGGACATCTGCCACCTGCACGACCCCGAACTGCTGCCCGCCGTCTTTCCCCTCAAGCGGCGTGGCATCCTCACCGTCTACGACGCGCACGAGGACCTGCCGCTGCAAATCCGCGGGAAGCCGTGGATTCCGTCTCCGATTCGTCCGGGGCTCGCCTGGGGGGCCGGAACCGCTCTCGTTCGGATGGCGCGGAGCTGCGACCTGGTTTTTTGCGCAACTGAGCTCATAGCCGGGCGCTTTTCGGGCAACACTAACAGCGTTATCCCGCTGCACAATTACCCCACTTTGGCGGAGTTCCTACCGGTTCCGTCCGTCCCCAGGGAGCGGGCGGTCTGCTACGCCGGCGCGCTGTCGCCCGATCGCGGCCTGTTTCAGATGATCGGGGCCGCCCGTGCGGCCAAGGCGCCGCTCTATCTGGCCGGGCGCTTTGAAACCCGGGCCCTTGAGGAAGATATCTGCCACATGCCGGGGGTGGCCTACCTGGGCGTGCTGGGCCGTAAGGAGCTGGCCTGCCTCTACGGCCGATGCGCCGCCGGGTTGGCGGTGCTGCACCCCACCCCAGCCTACCGGGAGGCCCTGCCGATCAAGCTGCTGGAATATCTGGCGGCCGGTTTACCGGCGATCACATCTGATTTTCCCGCTTGGCGGACACTGCTTGCGGGTACTGACTGCGCGCGGTTCGTCGATCCGCTCGATGAGACCGCCTTGACCAGCTCCATCCGCGAGCTGACGGGTAATCTCTCGCTCTCATCCGCCCTCGGCGAACGGGGACGCGCCTTAATAGGGGAGCGCTACTGTTGGGAGCGGGAACGGGAACAGCTTTTGCGGGGGTATCGGGAACTACTCCAAAATAAACAATCTGGCAGGTGAAGCAAGCCTTGAATATTCTATTGATCGACCACTATGCGGGCAGCCCGCGCATGGGCATGGAATACCGCCCTTATTATCTCGCGCGCGAATGGGGTAAGCTCGGGCACAATGTCACCATCGTTGCGGCCGACTACTCGCATCTACGGCAAAAGAACCCCACCATCAGCGAGCCCACCTGCGAAAAAGTGATCGAACAGGTGCGCTATCTGTTGGTGAAAACCCCGGTTTATGAGGAGAACGACCACCACCGCTACCGCAACGTCTACCGCTTTGTCGAGACCTTATGGCGCAGCGCCGACGAGCTGGCAAAACGTTATCAGCCCGATTTGGTCATCGCCTCCTCTACCTATCCGCTCGACATCTACCCCGCGCGGCGCATCGCTGTGGCCGCCCACGCGCGTCTGGTGTACGAGGTCCACGACATCCACCCCGACAGCTACATCGAAATCTACGGCTATTCCCCGCGCCACCCTGTGATGTTGGCGCTGCGTCACGCGGTCAAATACGCCTACCGCCACGCTGATCATGTAATCTCGATTTTGCCCCGGGCCGACCTGCACATGAAGGAGCTCGGTTTTTCCGCCGACCATTACACCTACATCCCCAACGGCATCGAGCCGGAGGACGCCCCGCACAAACAGCCCCAGCGCCAGATCGACCTCATCACCCGCTACCACGACAAGGGGTACTTCCTGGTTCTGTATCTGGGCGGATTCGCACCCGCGAACGCGCTGGACGAGCTGGTGGAATCGGCCCGCCAGGCCGACCGCGACGTGATGTACCTGTTCGTGGGCAGCGGCCTGCACAAGGCCCCGCTCAAGCGCTACGCCAAACAGCACAACCTCTGCAACATCCTTTGGCTGGACGCGGTGGACAAGGACCAGGTGCAGAGCATCCTGCCGCTGGCCGATTGCCTCTATATCGGCGCGCTGCCGCTCGAGGTCTACCGCTACGGCGTCGGGATGAACAAGCTGTACGACTATATGTACTCCGGCCGGCCGATCATCTGCGCGATGAACGTGCCGCACAATCCGGTGGAATCCGCCCGGTGCGGCATCGTCACGCCGGACAACGCGCCGGAGGAGATCACCGCGGCGATCGGCAAGCTCAAGGCCATGTCCCCCGCAGAGCGCGACGCGATGGGTGCGCGCGGCCGTGCCTACGTGTTGGAGCACCACCTCTACGGCGTATTGGCACAGCGCTTTTTGGACGCCGTCGCGCCCCCCGCCGGTGAAACATCCGAAAAAACTGGTTCTGACGCCACTGAGCCGGAAATACAAAAAGGACCGGGCACCCCTGAATGAGGGTGTCCGGTCCTATTATTCATCATCAATCCGCTTTTTCTGCCATCAGGTCGCAAATCTGATTGGAGAACGCCACCGGATCCTCCACCGAAAGCCCTTCGATCAACAGCGCCTGCGCGTAAAGCAACTGCGCATAGGTCTTGACCTTCTCCCGGTCGGCCCCGTACAGCTTTTGCAGCGAAACGAACACTGGATGATTCGCGTTGATCTCCAGCACCCGCTGCGCCTTGACCTTCTGGTCGTTCGGCATGGCGTTGAGCACCTTCTCCATCTCGAGCGAGAGGGCGCCCTCGCTCGACAGGCAGACCGCGTGACTCTTGAGACGCTGGGACAGCCGCACGTCCTCCACCTTGCCGTCCAGCGCCTCCTTCATCAGCGCCAGCAGGTCCTTGTTTTCCTCAGTCTGCTTCTTGGCGGCCTCCTTTTCCTCGTCGCTCTCGAGGTTGAGCTCGCTGTTGGCCGCCGAGCGGAACTCCTTACCGTCGAAGTCGTGCAGCATGGTCAATGCGAACTCATCGATATCGTCGGTCAGGTAGAGCACCTCGTAACCCTTGTCCTTGAGCAGCTCGATCTGCGGCAGGTGGTCGATGCGTTCCACCGTCTCGCCGCAGGCGTAGTAGATATATTTCTGCTCCTCGCGCATCCGGCCGACGTACTCAGACAGGGTAACCAGCTTATTTTCCGACGAGGAGTGGAACAGCAGCAGATCCTGCAGCAGATCCTTCTTCGCGCCGTACTCGGCATAGACCCCGTATTTGAGCTGTAAGCCGAAGTTTTTCCAAAACGCCTCGTACTTTTCGCGGTCGCTGTTGAGCATGGCGAGCAACTCGCTCTTGATCTTCTTCTCCAAACGGCCCTCGATGATCTTAAGCTGGCGGTCGTGCTGGAGCATCTCGCGCGAGATGTTGAGGCTCAAATCCTGCGAATCGACCAGGCCGCGCACAAAGCTGAAACAGTCGGGCAACAGGTCGGGGCACTTATCCATAATCATCACGCCGGACGCATAGAGCTGAAGGCCCTTTTCATAGTCGCGGGTGTAGAAGTTGTAAGGCGCGCGCGCCGGGATGAACAACAGCGCGTTGTAGGTGGCGGTGCCCTCGGTGCTGCTGTGGATCACCCGCGCAGGGTCCTCGTAGTCGAAGAATTTTTCCTTGTAGAATTTGTTGTATTCCTCCGCGGTGATCTCCGACTTGTTCTTCTTCCAAAGCGGCACCATGCTGTTGAGGGTCTCCACCTCGGTGTATGTCTCGTACTCGGGCGCTTCCCCTTCCTTGGGCTCTACGCCCTCCTTGGGTCTGGTCTTCTCCACCGGCATCCGGATGGGGTAACGGATGTAGTCGGAGTATTTCTTGACGATCTGGCGCAGGCGGTAGGGCTCGAGAAATTCATCGTAGTTTTCCTCCTCGGTGCTCTTTTTCACCGTCATGATGATGTCGGTGCCGTGGCCCTCCTTCTCGCAGGGCTCGATGGTGTAGCCGTCCGCACCGAGGCTCTCCCAGCACCAGGCCTCGTCGCTGCCGTAGGCGCGGCTGATCACCTTGACGCAGTCGGCCACCATGAACGCCGAATAAAAGCCCACGCCGAACTGGCCGATGATATCGATATCCCCGGCCTTTTCGGGATCCTCCTGCTCCTTTTTAAAGGCGAGGGAACCGCTTTTGGCGATGGTGCCGAGGTTCTGCTCCAGCTCCTCCTTGGTCATGCCGCAGCCGTTATCCGACACGGTGAGGACGCGCGCATCCTTATCCACAGAGAGGCTGATTGCAAAGTCGTCGCGGCTTAGCCCCGTGATGCCCTCGGTGAGGGAGCGGTAATAGAGCTTGTCGATGGCGTCGCTCGCGTTAGAGATCAGCTCGCGCAGAAAAATCTCGCGGTGGGTATAAATCGAATTGATCATCAAATCCAGCAGGCGTTTCGACTCCGCCTTAAATTGTTTTTTGGCCATAATCATTCCACCCTTGTTGTATTTTCTGGCACTCAAGTTGCCAGAGTGCTAATATTACTATAGTACAACCCCGCGTAAAAATCAAGTGGGTGGCTGTTTTTTAACAAATTCTTCAAAAAGTAAGCGCCCAACCTCCCGGCTGGGCGCATCTTTTAATCGAACAGGCTGAGCTGAACCCCTTCCGGGCGCTTGGGGCCGATGGCGCCGGTTTCTACCGCGCCCTCGGGCAGCTCCTTTAAAAAGCTGGACGGCTCCTGGGAGGTCAGCAGCACGAGCTCCTCCTGCGCGCGGGTCATCCCGACGTAAAACAGCCGGCGCTCCTCCGCAATGTCGGCCGGACGGCCGGGTGATTCCAGCGGCAGGCAGCCGCGCCGCAGACCGCACAGAAATACGGCTGGGAACTCGAGGCCCTTCGAGCCGTGCAGGGTCATCAGCATGACCGCGCCGGACGCGTAGCTCTTGCCTCCGCTGCGCACGAGGTCGCGCTCCTGCCCCAGCAGCAGGGTCTGCAAAAAGCTGAACAGATCGCTGTGGAACGCCGCCATATTCGTGAGCCTTGTAAACGGTTCGGCGGCGGATAGCCCATTTTCCTCGCCCCACTTCTTCAGCAGCGCCGCCGGTTTCTCCTTCGCGGCGCGCGGCCGGTAACGCTCGATCCGCTCCAACAGCGGCGCGCTCAGGCCGTCCGGGCCGGATGCCGCCCACTGCGCCGCAATGCATCCGGCCTCCTGCTCAGAGCAGCCCTCCAGGGCGCGCAGCCAGGTGCGCAGCGACGCCGTATCCTGCGGGTTGAGCAAAAAGCGGAAGAAGCCGATTGTCCCGCGCACCGAGCGGTCGGCCAGGTAGTCCTCGCGCCCGGCGACCAGGTAGGGGACGCCCTCCTTGCGCAGGCATTTCTCCAAGAGCTGCGCCTGCCGGTGGGTGCGGTAGAGCACGGCGATATCCGAAAAACTGCGCGGCTGCGCAGATGAACCGGACAGGCTCTGCGCGTCGAGCATGTCGATGCCGCCGGTCATGCGGTTGATCTCCTTCGCCACAAAGATGGCTTCCGACAGGTCGCTCTCCGCAGTCAGCAGCCGCACCGTGGCGCCGCTGGGGCGCTGTGGCAGCAGCATCCGCTCCGGCCCGTCGTTGTGGGAGATCACCGGGAGGGCGCACCGCAATATCTCGGGCGTCGAGCGGTAGTTTTGCAGCAGAGAAATCCGCCGCAGCTCCGGCCAGTCCTCCTCCAGCCGCTCGAAGCAGCGGGCGTCCGAACCGCGGAATCCGTAGATCGACTGATCCGGGTCTCCGATGACAAACAGCGACTTTCCGGCGCGGTTCCACATCCGCACCAAGCGGTACTGGATCGGGTTGATGTCCTGGAACTCGTCCACCAAAAGGTGGGAAAACCGCTGGGTCCAGGCCGCCCCCTGCTCCGCATCGTTTTCCAGCTCCGCGAGGGTCTCCAGCAGAAGGTCGTCGAAATCCAAAACTCCCAACTCCCGCAAGCGGCCGCCGTAGCGTTCGCACGCCTCGTCCATCCCTTCCGGACTTTCCCCCGCTGTCAGGCCGTTCTTGCGGCGCGACGCCTCCTGGAGCAACGCCTTGGGTGAAATCTTTGTATGCAGCCCCTCCAGCACCTCCTGCGCGATCTCCAATGCCTCATATTCGTCGATCAGCGAGATTTCGCCTCGCCGCTCGGTGAGCAGACGCAGGCAGATCGAATGGAAGGTGCCCACCGTGAGGCTGCGCACCGCCCGCTTGCCGCCGAGGCGCTGTTGCAGGCGTTCCAGCATCTCACTCGCCGCCTTGTTGGTGAAGGTGACGGCCGTGATCTCTGCGGGCTTGATCCCGCGCGCTTCGATCATATCGGCGATGCGGGCGACCAGCGTCTTGGTCTTGCCCGTCCCCGGTCCGGCGACCACCGCGACCGCGCGCTCCTGTGCCGCAACCGCCTCGCGCTGGCGCTCGTTGAGCTGTGCAAGTGGGTCGGCCGGCGGCTCGGGCTCTTGGACTATGTCTGCACGCGCCTTTCGCGGCGCTCTGGCCGCCTTGACGGATTTTGCCGCGCGCTTTTCCCCGGGTGTGCCGCCAAACAGGCTGATCTGTCCGCCAAGCGCCTCCCGTTCCGCGGGTTCCAGCAGCGAGATTGTCCCGTATTCTCCATCATATCCAGGGGTGCGCTGCACACGCCCGGCGCGCAGCCGGCGGATGCCCTCAGCTACGCAGGGGCCCGCCACCCGCTCGATCTCCTCAGGCGGGATCTCCCGCAGGATAGAAAATTCCGGCCCCAGCTCGCGGAGCATCTGCTCATACTGCGCGGCCGCCTTGGTTCCCGCCGCGGAGATTCCGACCGAGGCGGCGATCACCTCGCACAGGGGAGCCAGGCTCTCGAAGGGAAGCGCGCCGGGCGGGGTGAACCCCTCGTCGCGGTCGGCGAGCTGCTCCACCCGGTGCTGCACCCCAATGGTGATCTTTTTGCCGCAGACGGGGCAGCGTCCGCCCGCCCGCTCGGTTTCCGCCGGCGTGAGGCAGAGCTTACAGCTGCGGTGGCCGTCGTAATGGTATTTGCCCTCCTCCGGAAAGAATTCGATGGTGCCGCGGAGACCGCCCTCCCCGCGCAGCGCGCCGGCGAGCGCCGCGTAGGAAAGCTCCGGCAGATCGAGGAGGTTGGCCTCGCGCCCGAGCTTGGAGGGGGAATGCGCATCGGAATTGGAGACCAGCGCATATCTGTCCAGGGCGGACAGCCGCCAGTTCATGGGCGGGTCGGAGGAAAGCCCCGTTTCCAGCGCATGGATGTGCGGCGTCAGATCCTCAAAGCACTCCTCGATCGTGTCGAAACCGGAAAACGCGCCGAAGAGGGAAAAGTGCGGCGTCCAGATGTGGGCCGGGATGAAAACCGCTTCCGGGCAGGTTTCCAGGGTGATCTCCAGCAGGTCGCGGCTGTCCAACCCCAGGATCGGCCGCCCGTCTGAGTGGATGTTGCCGATCGCCTCGAGGCGCTGCGAGAGCGCCTCCGCTTCTTCGAGACCGGGCAACAAAATTACGTTGTGCACCTTGCGCACCCGGCCGTTCTTTTTGTAGATCGAGCTGATCTCCCCGGAGAGGACGAATCGGGGCGGCTGCGCGCCCACCGCGGCCGGATCTGACCGGCGCAGTTCCTCGCGCAGGGTGTACAGTCCGGCTTCGGCGGGAACGAGCTTCTCGCGCAGCTCCTGCCGCCAGGCGGGATGGGTGAAATCCCCGGTGCCGAGCAGGCCAATCCCCTTGCGGCGCGCCCAGAAATCCAGCGCCTCGGGCACACAGTCCCGGCTGGTGGCCCTGGAGTATTTGGAATGGATGTGAAGGTCCGCAATGATCATAATGTTCACCTGTTGTCGTCTGGGCCGTTGAGGGCCCGAATTTTGTAAGAACCACTCTTATCATACCGTTTTTTCCCGTCAAATGCAAATAATGGCCCCTTGAAACCACGCCGCGCGGCATCCAAGGGGCCAAATCCCTATTGATATTTACAGGCGCTTGACAAAATTACCACTGACCGAAATGCCTTCCTTCACCACCATGAACGCCTGCGGATTGGCGGAATAGACGATGCGCTTCAGCGTGGCGATTTCAAATTTCGATATCACCGTGTAAAAAACATCGGCGTTTTCCTCAGTGTAGCCTCCGTGCGCATTCCAATGGGTGATGCCGTGGTGCAGTTCCTTCAGGATGTTCTGTTCGATCAGGTCGTTATTGGTCTTGGAGATGATGATCGCCTCCACCAGGATGTTCTGCGAGTGCAGTTTGTCCATTGTGATAGAATAGAATACCATATAGATGATCGAATAGATCGCCACCTCCACATCGAACAGTACAAGGCAGATTGAATAAATGACTGCGTTGACGATCATGCTCATCTTGCCCACGCTGAAATCGTTTCGCTTGCGGGTGAGATAGAGGCCGATCACCTCGAAGCCGCCGCCCGAACAGCCCGCGCGCAGATAAGTGCCGATGCCAAAGCCGCAGATGATCCCCCCGATCAGGCAGCCGGTGAGGGGCTCGTCCAGCAGGGGCTCTGCGGGAATGGGGATCAGCGACAGGAAGATGGACATCGCCGTGAGAATGACGACCAGCTTGCGCACAAAAATGCGGTTCATCACCTTGTAGGCCAGGATCACAACGGGCACATTGAGCACATAGTTGATGATGCCCGCAATGTCGAACGAACCGAACTGAAGGCCCAAAACCGAGGTGAGAAATGTGCGGATCAATTGGCAGATGCCCATGAGCCCCCCGCTGTAGAGGCCGAGCGGCACGATGAACAAATTGAGGCCGATGGAATAGATCAGGATTCCCAGTACGCCGGAGATCACCTTGCCCTTTTCGCTGTAAACCAGCATCTCTTCCAGTTTTTCTTTCATGGCTGCTCTCCTCTGAGGCGGCGCGTTTCGCCCAAATTTGCGCAAAATTGTGGTCGCTGGAGGGCGCTTGACCGCGCATATTCACTGTCATTTTAGCGGTCTGGCCGTCATTCGTCAAGAGGGATATTTTCATATTTCCCGAAATCGTTTTCTTTCCCTGCGCAATCCGGTATAATACCCTTGGATGGACAAAAAATAATGGAGATTTTCACGAGATGAGGTGCCGCCTTATGAACATCCCCTTTTCTCCTCCTGACATCACCCAGCTGGAAATCGACGCGGTATCCGACACCCTGCGCTCCGGCTGGATCACCACCGGGCCAAAAACCAAGCGCTTTGAGCAGGAGATCTCCGCCCGCTGCGGAACGCCGCGCTCGGTCTGCCTCTCTTCGGCGACCGCCGCGATGGAACTGACCCTGCGCCTGCTGGAGATCGGCCCCGGCGATGAGGTGATTACCAGCGCCTACACCTACACCGCCTCGGCCAGCGTGATCTGCCATGTGGGCGCACGCCCGGTGTTGGTGGACACCGCCCCGGGCAGCTATCATCTCGACCCCGACGCTGTTTCCCGCGCGGTCACCTCGCGCACCAAGGCGATCCTGCCCGTGGACATCGCCGGAATCCCCTGCGATTACGAACAATTCATCGGCATCGCGCAGCGCCGCAAGGGACTTTTCAAAGCTGCTTCCCCGCAGCAAAAGGCGCTGGGGCGGGCCGCCGTGATCGCCGACGCGGCCCACAGCTTCGGTTCTTTGCGCGGCGGGGTTCCCAGCGGAGCCCTGGCCGATTTTAGCTGTTTTTCCTTCCATGCGGTCAAAAACCTCACCACCGGCGAGGGAGGCGCGGTCACCTGGCGCGCGCGGGAAGAATGGGACGATGCGGAGCTCTACCGCCAGTTCCAGCTTCTATCGCTGCACGGGCAAAGCCGCGACGCACTCGCCAAGAACGCCCCCGGCGCCTGGGAGTATGACATCCTCCTGCCCGGCTATAAATGCAATATGACCGACGTGGCGGCGTCCATCGGGCTCGCCCAGCTCGAGCGCTACCCGTCGATCCTCGCGCGCCGTCGCCAGCTCATCGAGCGGTACGACCGCGCGTTCGCCAATTTGGATGTGGAGCTGCTCCCCCACTTCACTGATGCGTACACCTCCAACGGTCACCTCTACCCGGTGCGGTTGACCGGCCGGGACGAGGCCGCGCGCAACCGGGTGATCGAATCGCTCGCGCGCGACGGTGTGGCCGCCAATGTGCACTACAAGCCGCTCCCCCTGCTCACCGCCTACCGCAAGCTGGGATACGATGCAGCCTCCTTTCCCAACGCACTCGCCCTCTACAAAAACGAGGTCACCCTGCCGCTCTTTTCCGCCATGACCGACGACCAGCAGGACTACGTCATCGACCGCTTTTGCATCGCGCTGCGGGGGTGATCCTGCCATGACTTTGCTCCCCTGGGATCGCCTGCCCAACGCCATGCGCCTGGAGGAGGTGCGCCCCTATTATGAGATTCTGGCTCGAAGGCGCTTCAGAATCTTCCTCTGCCGTGTGGCGGACCGCGTCCTTGCAGCCGCGCTGCTCCTGCTGCTCTCCCCCATCTTCGCTGCTGTGGCCATCTGTATCAAGCTGGATTCCCCACAGGAGCCGGTGATCTTCCGACAAACCCGCGTCACCCAATATGGCCGCAAATTCTCCATCTGCAAATTCCGCACCATGACCAGCAACCGGAAAGAAGGCGAAAATCCGGCCGTCACCACATGTAACGACGCGCGTGTGACCAGGCCCGGCCTCTTTCTTCGGCGCAGCCGGCTGGATGAACTGCCCCAGCTCTGGAACATCCTGAAGGGGGAGATGGCGTTTGTCGGCGTGCGCCCAGAGGTCCCGAGCTATGTGGCGCGCTACACCCCGGAGATGATGGCAACCCTATTGCTGCCTGCCGGGCTCACGTCGGAGGCCAGCATCGCCTATCAGGATGAAGCGCGCCTGCTTGTCCCCGGCTGCGATGTCGACGAGGTCTATCTCACGCAAATTCTGCCCGCCAAGATGGGTTACAACCTGCGGGAACTTCGCGTCTATGGCCCACTGCACTGCCTGAAAATAATGTTTCGCACCCTCTTTGCGGTGGCAGCCTGACCTTCGGACCCCTTCTCGCTTTCCTATTGACCGCGAGGATGGATTGGGGGTATACTGGACTGGATTCCTCTGCGGAGGGGCGACTAAAACATCAGGAGAATGAGCTTATGAAACTGGAACGCGGTTTCCCCATCGTGACCGTTACACGCAAAGCACAGGCCAGCATCCTGGCGGGGCACCCCTGGATTTACGACACCGAACTGCTCAAAACCGAAGGGCCGGTACAAAACGGCGGCTTGGTCGATGTCGTCAGCGACAAGGGCCGCTATCTCGGCACGGGATTTCTCAGCGAACACTCGAAGATACGGGTGCGGCTGCTCTCGCGCAATGCGAACGACCGCTTTGACGAGGCGTTTTATGAGCGGCGGCTGCGCCACGCCTGGGATTACCGCAAAACCGTGATGGGCAGCGACCTCTCCTGCTGCCGCATTATCTTTGGAGAAGCCGATCAGTTTCCCGGCCTCACTGTGGACCGGTTCGGCGATATCTTGGTTGCGCAGACCCTCTCGATCGGCATGGAACGGATCAAGCACCTGCTGTTTCCGCTGCTTTGCCGCATCCTGTGCGAGGACGGTCAGGAGATTCGCGGGCTTTACGAGCGCAACGATGTGGCGATCCGCGAGCTGGAAGGACTCGAGCAGTACAAGGGCTGGTTCGATCTGCCCGGACGGGAGCATCCCAGCAGCACACAGACCACGATTGTGGAAAATGGCGTGACCTACGGCGTGGACTTTGAAAACGGACAAAAGACCGGCTTTTTCCTCGATCAGAAGTACAACCGCCAAGCGGTGGCCCGTCTGGCCTACGGCAAGCGGGTGCTCGACTGCTTCACCCATACCGGCTCGTTTGCCCTCAATGCGGCGCTGGGTGGCGCAGCCCATGTCTGCGCGGTGGATGTCAGCGAATCGGCCATCGACATGGCGCGCGCCAACGCCCGCCGCAACGGCCTGGAGGATCGGATGTCCTTCCAGGTGGCCAATGTATTCGACCTGCTGCCATCTCTGGAGCATTCCTCCGAAAAATACGACTTCATCATCCTGGACCCACCCGCCTTCACCAAATCGCGCAGAACCGCCGAAAGCGCCATGCGGGGCTACAAGGAGATCAATCTGCGCGCGATGAAGCTGCTCCCCCGGGGCGGCTATCTGGCCACCTGTTCCTGCTCCCACTTCGCCACCGACCCGCTCTTCCGCTCGATGCTGCAAAGCGCCGCCCATGACGCCAGCGTGCAGCTCAAACAGATCGAGGCGCGTCAGCAGTCCCCCGATCACCCGATCCTGTGGAACGTCGAGGAGACCAATTATCTGAAATTTTATCTCTTCCAGGTGGTGTAAATCCTGCCTTTCCTTGCTTTTGTGCTCTCCCTTTGCTATCATATACGTAATTTGTGTATGATAGATCATGCATCAGGAGGCGTTTCTATGAAAAAGCTGATCGGCACCTCATTTGGCTACGCCGTCGCAGCGCTTGCGGGCGGCGTATTCTACCGTGAATTCACAAAGTTAAGCGGCTTTTCCGGGCAGACGTCGCTCGGCGTGGTGCACACCCACCTCTTTGTGCTGGGTATGGTCTTCTTCCTTTTGCTCGCCCTGCTGAACGACCGGCTCGACCTGTGGGGGAACAGGCGCTTCCGGCTGGGGTTCCCGCTTTACAACGCCGGGATGATCGTTGCGGTGGGCTCTCTGGTCGCCCGCGGCGTGGTTCAGGTGTTGGGGCTTGCGCTCAGCCGCGCAGCCGACGCCTCGCTCTCCGGCGTCGCCGGGCTTGGGCACATTCTGCTCGGCGCCGGCATGGTTCTGTTTTTTGTGGCCATGCTCCAACAGGCCTCCGTCCGTTCCGCCGCAAAGTAGCAGATTCCCTGCATATAGTAAAATCCCCCGCTCTTAAGCGGGGGATTTTTTGTTGTGAGCAAAAGCCTTACAGCACCTTATTCACCTTGTACATCGCATTCAGCACCGCCCAGTTTTGTGGATAGAAGGTGTTGATGTTCCAGTAACTGACCCCTGCGAGGTTGTATTTTGCCACTAATGCAAGCCGCGCCGCAATGCTGCGTGGATCGTCGAACCAAACCACGTGGGGGTGCCCCTGCTCATCGTAGTAGTTGAAGTACGGGGCCTGCACCCGCTCGTCGTAGAGAATCATTGCACCCACGCGGGAAGCGAGTTCCACAGCCTCCTGGTTGGAGAGGGATCGCGCCGCCGAGCCTGGAACGAACGGAAGGGTCCAGTCGTAGCCGTAGTTGGGCATCCCCATGAGAATTTTTTCCGAGGGCATCACCGATACAGCGTATTGCAGCACCCGCTCCACCTGGTCGATCGGGGAAACCGCCTGAGCGGGTGCTCCGGTATTATCTTGCTCCACAAAATGCAGCATGGATTTACTTTAATTCACACAACACCCGGTAACTGTCGCCTCTGCCGGCAACCTGATATGCGACAACAAACGGGCTTGCCATGTTATGGATGCTGATATGCAGCTCGTTGCGATAGACAACGATTTCATCGACCACTCTGGCGAAAAAGGCGCCGTCCAAATATTCTTCCCTCAAAATAATCTCTTCGACCCGTTTTTTTAAGACAGGCATCACTTCAGGTCTATCAGGGTGCAAATCGAGCTGCTTGTGGTCCTCCATCTGATCCTTCAACGCGTTAATTTTGTTGTCGTAGTCTTTCCGCAAAACCTCAATTTCATCCTCGCTGATCGCCCCATCGACATACAGAGACAGCGCCTTGACCCGCTGCGCCTCAACGACTTCAATCTGTTTCCGGAAGTACTCCGCTGTGAGGCTGTTCTTTTCGGATACAATTGATTCCACCGCCCGATAAAACTCGGGGAGCAAGGCGTCCATATGCAATGTAAATTGATCCATAACACATTTGACGCAGGCCACAATCACTTTGTAATTGATCTGACAGTTACTACACCCCACCTTCTCACCCAACCCGTTGATCTTCTCTTTACCATATTGGATGGAATTGATGCAACGCCACAGATATACCGGCCTGCCGTCCGCCATCCGCTTCCTGTTGATCGAATATCCTCTGCCGCAGACGCCGCAGATGATTTTTCCGGAGCACCAGTACCGGTTGGAAACCTTCCTCCTCGTCTGTGCGGCCTGGCTGGTGTGATTGATGATCTTTTGCGCTGTGTCCCATGTCTCACGGTCGATAATCGGTTCGTGATGATTTTTCCATGCAAAAAGGGTTTCGGAATTGGTGTTGGGGATCAAATTGTGATCCAGATAATTTTCAACCACATGTTTTCGTTGAATCAAATCCCCCACATATTTTTCATTTTTTAAAATTCTATAAATGGCGGTGGAGGACCATGTCTTCATCTGTTTGACAGGCCGAATCCCCATTTCTGTCAGGGTTTGGGCGATCTTGCGTGCGCTGACCCCCTCGTTGACAAATAGGTTAAAGATCATTCTAACCGTGTATGCTTCCTCACGGTTTACAGCGATCTGTCCACCGGAAATATCATATCCCAATAGGGATGGTGCGAACACCTTTCCCTGCTCCATGAAGCGCTCAATTCCCCATTTTACACGTTCAGATGTCTTGCGCGATTCGTCCTGCGCCAGGGACGCCATAATGGTAAGACGCAGTTCTCCATCGTTATCCAGCGTATTGATTTGATCCGAGATAAAAAATACGCCAACCCTTTTGGCTTTCAACTGTCTGGTGTAAAATAGGGTATCCACAGTGTTGCGGGCAAACCGGGATACCTCTTTGGTCACAATCAAATCGATTGCGCCGTTCTTGGCGTCCTCAATCATCTGTTTAAACTGCGTCCGATTTTTGGTGGATGTGCCTGTGATCCCCTCGTCAGCATAAATTTTGACCAGCTTCCAATCGTCATGGCCGCTGATGTAGCGGGTAAAATATTCCTGTTGCGTTGAAAAGCTGTTTTTCTGGTCTTCGTGATCGGTAGATACCCGGCAATAAGCTGCTACATTGATACTCAAATGTTCCTTTCCCCCTCAATCAAGGAACCCTAAAATGAAAGCCTTACCCATACAATATGTATCGATAAGGCTTCCTTTTGCGTTCACCAGAATGTCAGTTCAATTGATGCTTATTTTTCTTTGTATGTTCATCTGCTGCTCCCTTGTGATGTACTGTTCCTCCGCCAGCCTGTTGAGAATACTCATCATAATCATCTTTGTGATAAACGCAGAATCCCGCTTATCTGCCAGCACTTGAGCGCACCTCCTATTGTGATATATAGGAAGCATATGCGCTGGGTCCATTCTCTATGTCAACCTGCTTTTCTGCGTTTTCCATATCTTGCTCAGCAGGATAAATTTGCGTGTTTACATGTGAATATCGTGTTGATCTTTTTACTATACTTAAATTTAGTAGAGCAAATAACTTTGGGAGGTTATTATGATGGCAGAAACCGCGAAACGCAATTACAGGTCCAAGGAAGAACGCATTGCAGAAATCGAGCAGAAAATTGAGACACACAAAGCCAACATTGCTGTATTAGAGGGTAAGAAGGCAGCGATCTTAAACCCCGCTCCACGCAGAAAAAGGGTTGGTGTTGGAACTGTTTTAAAAGCAGCCAAAGAGTCTGGAATGACCCCGGAAGAGATCGCAAATAAGTTGGGGATCAAACTTTAATTTTTCCAAGTTGGAGCGCAATATCGGAACAATTTGACACCCGGAGGGATATCCCGGGTGTCTTTTGTATTTTTTACGCGTATCCGGGCCGTGGGCCGGAACGACCCACATGGCCGTTTTTTATAGCTTTGCTGCGCAAAGCTATAAAATAGTGGCGAAGCAACTATATCACTCGGCCAAAACCGCCAATATATTGACGCTAATATATTGAAGTTGTAATTTGGTGGAATATTTTCTATTATATAGCTGGAGATAATAGTCTCTGGAGGTAATAGAAAAGCCATGACATTAAAGAGTATATTAGGACAGAATATCGTAACAGTTCGCAAGGAAAAAAATATTACCCAACAAAATCTTGCTACAATGGCCGGTATTAGTGTGTCGCATCTCCGGAGCATCGAACATGGCAAGGGAAATACAACCGTTGATATCATCGAGAGGGTGTCAAGCTGCCTGAAAATTCAACCATATTCGTTGCTTCGGACCGCACCAATCCCGGCCAAAAAATATAAGAGGTGTTATAGGATGTATACAATATTTTATGATAGCTATAAACTTGAGGATCAATCCTACATCGGCTATGGAATTTTATGTGACGGACTTGTAATTGCGGATATTACAACCGACCGGCCAAAACTGGGACGGCTGGTTTCACTGTGCAATGTCAAAAGATTGAGTTGTTTACATCTTTACGATGTGGTGGAAGATTTTCTATATCTAATTTCATCTTGAAAAAAGAGAAACTGCATCTGGAAAACGGAAACTTCCAGGGCTCGGTCTCGTTTGCAATCAATAAGGATGCAGGGCGGCAGACCATCTGCCGCCCTGCATCCTTGTTAAAAGGAAAATTAAGAAAGTTTAATCTCTGTTTCTTTTGCGAAGCAGAACCAGCGCCGTGCCGACCAGTACAGCCGCCGCTGCAACCGCCATTGCAACGATCTCCCAGGCCGACAGATCCACCGCGGTCTCCGCCGCAGCCTGCGCGCCGCCAATCGTCTCGTTCGCGCTGGCCGCCTCAGCCGGGGCGACCGCTTCAGGCGCTACCGCCATAGCGATCCCGCCGCCCGTTTCCGGGTTGCTGTTTACGGGGATTTCCGCTGCCGCAGTTTTCGCCTCGCCGCCGGCCATCGCCATGATCTCTTCCGCCGTGTAATACACCGCAGAAGCGCTGTAGCCCTTGAGCTCGCTCAGGCCGTTCAGTTCATAGTTTTTATCGCTGATGGTCACGACTAAGGTCACATCCCTGCCCTTCAGCGTATCGATCACGGTGGCGGGCATCATCGCGCCGCCCTCCAGCGTCGCGTTCACCTTGCCGCCCTTATCCGCGCCGCTGATCTTCTCGGCCACGCCGGCCCAGTAATCGCTGTCGCTCACCTGCGCAACTGAATTCTTCGAGCTGGACGGCCTGCGCAGCACATCGGCCGCGCCCTTCAGTTGGCTTGCCGCCAAGTCGATCTGCTCTTCTGTTGCACCCATGTCGTTGTACACCATCTCTGCCTTCTCGATGATCGACAGGTAATTCTTCCAACTCCTCGCAGTGTAATCCGACTTGGAAAGCGCCGCCTTCTCCACCTTCGCATCGTCCAACGCTTTCTTCAGGCGCACCTTCGCGGTTGCAGTAACCACCGCCACCTTAGCGCCGTCAACCCGCTGCTGGGTCGCATGCTCATCGTCCAGCACCCTCTGAGCGTCAGCCACCGCCGCGATCAGGTCGGCCAACGTCGCTTCGTCGTATTTTCCACTGTCAATCAGTTCGTTTGCCAGATCCACCGCATTTTGCAGCGCCACTTTGTTTACAGTCAGGGATTCGAGCTCGGTCATCGCTTTCATCAGCGCATCGAGCGCTTCCTTCACCTGCGTTTCGCTCGCCGCATTGTTCCCGTAGACGAGCTCAGCTGCAGCCAGCTTTTCCACGAACGCGGCCCAGCTCGCTGTGGTGTAGTTCTTCTTCTGAAGTCCGCGCGCAGCTTCAATCGTTTCGCCCAGCCACTTTTTATCCACCGGAACCAGCTCGGTGATCTTCGTCATGACAGCCTTATACTGCGCATTGACCTCGCTCTGGGTCGCCTCCGCATTGTTCAGCACTGCCCTGGCCGCTTCCACAGCTTCGGTCAGCTCCAGCCTGGATTTGTCGGTCATGCCGGTATTCTCCAGGACCTCTTCCGCCAGTTTGATCGCCAGCTCCAACAGGCTGGTGTCCACCGCGTAAGTCAAACCGTCGCGCGCCTTCACCAGCTCCAGGTATGCGCTATAAACCTCCTGCTGAGTCGCGGCGATATCCTTCTCAACCACTTTCGCGTTGTTCAGGGCCTTTGCAAACGCCGCCCAACTCTGCGCTGTGAAGCGGTTCCCGTCGTATTTGCCGTCGGTTGCCGCAAGCAGGTCGGTCAAAATTGCCTTGTCCGCAGCAAAGGGGGCGACCAACGCCTCAAGAGCCTGCTCATAAGCCGCCAGTTCATCGGTGTTCTGCGCGGTCTCCGCATAGTAGACCGCGTCGTCAATCGCCGCGATCCAGGCCGCCTTCTCCGCCTCGTCGGTGATACGCGGCAGCAGGTCGTTCGCACGGCTTACCAGACGGTTCAGATAGGAAAACGGGCTGTAGTACAGATTCAGTTCCGCAATCGCCGCCGGAACATAGGGACTATTGTTGTGATATGCATCCAAGATGTGCAATTCAATGTAACGGCTGTTGATCGTCTCGGGAAGATCGATCCTGCGGGTGGTGCCCGCGCCGACCGACATCCCCTTCCAATTGACTGAGGTCACCTGCTTGTCGTAGGTGACGCCGTCCTCACTGGTGTAAACCTCAATTACTACGGGGAAGCCGTTATAGCTGGAACCCGAGTCGCGCCGCCCGGTGATCTCGATGGCATCCACCGCTCTCTCCTCACCGAGGTCGAGCCAAAACTCAAACGGCGGCGGATCTACACCGACACCACCCTTGATATGCCAGATGGAATCGGGATTGCCATCCAACACGAACTTGGCCTCATGGGTACCGGGACGTTCGGTGCTAGCGCTGGCACTCAGCAGACTTTGATCTATCTTTTCAAAATAGAAGGTTTTCTCAACCAGGGCCGCCATCGCGCTCTCCAGGTTATCCGCCGCGAGTATCACATCCGCCTCCTCGGCGGCGATATTTTCATAGACCAAACGCGCTGCCTCACGCACCGCGACGATGTCACTTTCGCGCAGCGAGCGGGTGGTGTACACGCTCAGGTCAAGTTGCTCCGCCACTTTGAGGCGGTTGCCCAAGCGCTCGCGGTGCTTGGAATAGGGCGCGATGCTCGAGATTTCAGCCTCGGTGGCGGGCACCATGCGCACCGACAATCCTCCGCCCACAATCATTGGGAACAGGAATTCAGTTTCACTGTTGACGATATATTTGCTGATGGCAACCTTGTTGTTGCTCAGGGTATCGCCGGCAGAGTTGGTGTAGCATTCTGCCACATAGGAGACGCCCGGGGTGAGGAAGTCCGGGGTGAATTCCAAATCACGGTTCACCGCCGACAGGCTGCCCAGGAACCACTCCTCGCCGTTGCGGCGCGCCATGGTGTAGTACTCGCCGAAGCTCGAGTCGATATGGCGGGACTCGTCCCATTCGCCGGGCATATCCACCCAGAACTTGCGCTCAGGGTACGCGCTGTCGTCCGGATAGTCCGCCGGGCTGCCGTACCAGAACGGGCAGGAGAGCGGGGCATAGAACAGCATGGGGGACGCCAACGAATAGGCGTCGGTCTTGATCGCACCGCGGTATTTCATCATCGGATAGCAGAAGGTGTGGTCTGCGGGCCCTAGGATCATGCGGGTGAATACCTGCTTGAGGTCCGCTGCATAGTTTGGACTGCCCTCGTCGCCCAGCACGCCTTCCACATTGAGCAGGTTGGGGTAGGCCCGGTCCAAACCGGTGGGGATGTATTCGTCGTGGATTTTGACCACCAGGTCATATTTGGCGGCAGTGGCCACTGCATCGGCCAGCCACTTGGTCCAATACTGGTTGCCCACGTTGACAAAGCCGAATTTCACGCCTTTGATGCCCCACTCCTTGTAGGTGCGGAACACCTCATCCAGATCATACTCTTCCAAATGGATGTGATTGACGTAGAGGATAACGCCGATGTCCTTTTCCGCCGCCCACTTGGCCGCATCGCGGACATCCACATAACAGCTGCGCATAGAAGATCCGCCGAGCATGTAGGGGAATTCGCCGATAAAGGGCTCCATCGGGTTCATAGCGGGATCATTTTCGGTACCGTACCAGCCGGAATCATACAGGATGTATTCGATCCCGTTTTCCGCTGCAAAGTCGATGCACTCCTTGGTGTTCTCCTCGGTGAGCTTTGCCTCGCGGATCAACTGGCCGGTCTTGATCCAGGACATGTCCTGGATCTTCTGCTCATCGGCCAGATTCTGCACCAGGTAGTTGTTCTCCTGCAGGCCGCCGAGGCTGTCAGCCACGATCATGCCGCGCCAGGGGGATTCAAACGGCACGCTGGCAGTAATGTTTGCGCTGCCCCATCTGACATTGGAGGACAGCACACCGCCGTTCGCATCCAGTTTGAGGCGCGCGTAGTCATACAGGTCGGACTCGAACATGCCCGCCTTGCTTCCGCTCTCGTATTCGAGCACGATCGGCACATAGTGGGTGCCGATCAGCTTTTCTATCATGACATCGTTCGGGATCGACTGGCTGTGGGTGCCGTGGGCATGCGCGCGGGTTCCCGCGGGGATGGCGAAGGTGGAATTCTCCTGATAAATGGTGAAATCCGTCAACGCATTGTCCTCTTCCGGGAAGAAGTAGCGGAATCCAAAGCCCTCGTCGTAGGCGCGGAAGATGATATCCATCCTGCGGCCCGCCTCGTCGCCCAGATGGAACACCGACTGGGTGTACACGTCGGGGATTTCGTCGCGGGTCCACTTGACTGCCGGCGTCCAGGAGGTATCCACCTCGGCGGTGTCGACCGACAACAGGGACAGCTCCGAGGTCAGTGCTCCGCCATTCTCCTCCACCAGGGTCACACCCATCGAAGACTCTCCGACCAGAGTTTCGTCGCCGCGAACCACCTGATACCGAGGTGTGCCCTTCGCATCCAACCAGAAGGTGGCCGTGAGGCTGCCATCCGGGGAAGAAACGTCATATCGCACAATCAGCTTCTCCGCGATCTCATCCATCACCGCCTGGAGTTTCTCCAGTTCAGCGTCGATCTCCGTGGGGTTGTCCGCTGCTACAAACTCCGCCGCCGCGTCGATGGCGGCCTGCAGCGCGGCCCGATCCTCTTCCGCCGTCACGCGGTCGAGCAGCTTCTCCGCATCCTCGATCAGCGTTTCCAACTGTGTGAACGGCTCTATGTAGTAGAGGTTGAGCTCCGCGATCGCCGCCGGTTTATAGGGGGAACTGTTGATGATGGTATCGGTGATATGTAATTTTAGGTAGCGTGTCGTCACGGCGTTATCCAGCTCGATTGTCTTGACCATGCCTGACGAAAGCGTTGTACCCGTCCAGTTTACCTGGCCGACCAGCTCTTCGTAGATTTCTCCGTCCTCGCTGGCGTACACCTCAATCTTTGCAGGAAAGCCATTAAGGCTGTTGCCGCTGCCCTTACGGCCAGTGATCTCGATGAGGGAGACGGCCTGCTCGCTCCCCATGTCGATGAAAAAGTCATGCGGGGGATTCGCGCCTCCAGCGGTGTGCCAAAGGGTGTTCGGGTTTCCGTCCACTGCGTTTGTATCCGGATAATCCTCACGGCCGTTGGTGGAGCTCACCGTGAGGGTGTCCTGCGGTATCTTCTCCGCGCCCTCTGGAACCGATGCGGCCAGTAGTACCGGCGCTTGGGCCTCCGCTATCTCTGCTGGGTCTTCCTCCTTCAACTCCCCGTCGGGAACGGCGGGCTCCTCGGGTACTGCGGGAGATTCAGACGGCTCCACTGCCGACAGCTCCACCGGAGGTTCGGTCTCGATACCCTCCGCCATTGCCGCGATACTGCCGCTGAGCGCCAGCTGCATCGCCAGAATCGCTGCGAGGATCGCCTTGAACATCTGCTTTTTCATGATCTTCCTCCTCTTTTGTTGTCGTTTTATTGAATAAAATGATCTCTAATAAATGAAAATTTTTATTTCTTTTATAAGTTTATTATAACAACTTCCACAAAAAAGTCATTCCAAAATCCGACCGAATAGTTTCGAAATCCGATCATATTTGGCCGATATCAATAATTGACCCACCAGCGGCAACCTCCACAGGTGAAAAGCTATTTGACAGATCTCACGGCGCAATATCATACTTGAGCGGGTCCGTAGGTGTATCCCCACTCATAGGTCATCAAAATCACGCGATCGACGATCGCACCGATCTGGGCGTAGTCGTGCGCTTCGTACAGAATGCCCTTCTGCGTGGCGGAAAGTTTGGGCGCCAGCGCCACGCTGAGCGAATAGCCCAGCGGACGGAGCTTATCCGCCGCCCTGCGCAGAAACGCCACATAGGCGTCCCGGTCTTCGGGGTAGATGTATTCAAAGTCCACGTCCAATCCGTAATAGTTCTTTTCATCCATCTCCAGAACAACCGCATCCAGGAGCAAATCCTGTACCGCAGTGCTTTGCAGGATGTCGTGCGCGATGTCGCTGTCGAACCTTCCGCCCTCCTTGATGTTGGTGAGCACCATTACGGGCGCGACACGGTCACGCAGCGCACGTTCGATGAGCGGGCGGTCGTTGATCTCGGTGATGGTGCCGTCCGGCCTGGCTTGGTAGCTGAAGATACTCAAATAGGTGAGGTTGGGCAGCGTGGCGTCCAACACATCCATACTGATGTCGGGCAGGGCGTAACCGTTGACATCGATGCCTCCCCCCTGGGTGGTCCCCACCGGAACGGAGATCACCTGGCCGGGATGAATCTGAGAGGGGTCGGAAATCGAGGGATTGGCCTTCAGGATGTCCTCCACGGTGGAGCCATACATCCGGGCGATGGAGGACAGGGTCTGCCCCAACGACACGACATGCCGCACCCGCTGGGCCGGGATCAAAAGCGCCTGGCCGATCATCAAGCGATTGACGTTATGTAATTGGTTTTCTTCAATGATCCGCTCCGGCGATACGCCAAATTGGCGCGAGAGGTTGTAGACACTGTCTCCGGGACGCACTGTGTAGATTATCAAACTGATCACACCTTTGCATGGATTTATTCTTTCTACTATATGAATCATTTCGCAATTTGGTGCATTTCTCGATTTTCTGGGCAGAGTTCCATAAAAACCGGCGGGGCGCGGACTGATTCTTCATATTTTTGTCAAAAATACATGATATGATAGCATTATAAAAAAATTTCTTTTCCACGTTGACTCAATTTGCATTAAAATTACAACCGTTTCGGCATTTTTTGTTCGGGTACGCTACAAACAGAAAGAAATTTGTAAGATTCTTCTGGAGAAAACCGAAAGATTTGATCGTTATAGTAGTAGCAGGCAAAAAGAGAGGCCACAACGGAGGTAACGTTTATGAATCAAATCACTTACTTATACAATAGAATTAAAGCCAACCGCACTTTAGACCGTGTACTGTGTGCTGTGACGGTCGGATTCTTTCCCCTATTTCTAGTCTTGGTGGTGGAAAATATCCACCTGCAAAGCCTGCCTGCGCTGCTGCGTTTTCTTGGGGATTCTGTGGGCGTGTTGGTCTACGATTACTTTTTCGTGGGGCTCGTGTTCGCCGGCCTGGCGCTACTGTTGCGGCAGGTCTGGATGGCGATGTTTCTGGAGGGCGGCGCGCTGTACCTGTTGGCGCTGGTGGAATACTTCAAATACGACGCCAACGGTACCCACTTTAGCATCGCAGATCTGGTGATGGCCGGAAAAATTTCGGATGTTGCCCGCTTTGCCCAGATTCAAATCAGCCCGGTGATGGTATGCAGCTTGGCGGCGCTGATCCTTTACGTCCTTTGGACGGCATTTCTGCACATCCGCGTCCGCCTGCCGTGGAAGGGTGCGCTCCCGCTCGGCGCCGGGGTATTGGCGCTGCTCACCCTGACGGTCACTGTTCCTCCGGTCTACAGCGCAATCTATCAGGTCTGCGGAATCGACTACGAGCCGGGTTACAGCCCCTACAGCACCGACGAGGTCTTTCAAAAAAATCTACAGATCGCATATCTGAGCCAGAATATCTCCGGCGAGGTGAGTAAGCGCCTCGCCCGGCCGAAGGACTACTCCCAGAAGAGCATCGAAGCCCTGCTTCCCACCCAGGTCCCGGCCGAAAGCGGCCCGTTTGAAGCGCCGGACGTGATTCTGATTATGTCCGAGGCCTACACCGATTTTCGTCAGTTCGACGGCGTTAAAGTTCCGAACGGGACCTACGACGTGTTCGACCGCATGGCCCGCGAGGGCGCAAAAGGGGAGGCGATGGTGCCCACCTTCGGCGGCTACACCTGCAAAACCGAATTTGAATTGTTGTTCGGCCTCCCAGTCAAGGGAATCAGCGACGAGAGCGTCCCCCATCAGCTCTTCACCGATGGGGAGGAGCGGCCCACCTTCCCAGCCTATCTGCGGGAACAGGGCTACGAAACCACCTTTATCCACCCCTTCTCCGAAAGCTTTTACAACCGCGATAAGGCGTACCGCAGCTACGGGTTTGACAACCTCTGCTTCGAGAACGATTTCGACGTCAAGACCACCCGCTTGGGCGACTATATCGACGACAACACCCTCATGCGCCAGATCGAGGCGCAGTTGGAGTCCGGAACGGACAAGCCCCAATTCATTTACGCAATTTCAATGCAGAACCACGGGCCCTACACCGGCACCGAAAAATATGCATTGCGCGATGATCGGCTAACCAGCGGGGAGGAAGCCGAGCTTGGCCGGTATCTGTACGGCATCGCACAGACAGACAAAGCGCTGGGTGAGCTGACCGCCTATTTGAAGCAGCGCAGCCGCCCCACTGTGGTGATGTTCGTCGGGGATCATTACCCCTATCTCGGCCGTCAGGCTGGCCTCTACAAAAAGCTGACCCGTGTTGCGAGCGGCTACAGCCTCTACCGTCAGCCCTATCTGCTGTGGAGCAACTACCAGCTGAATTACGAACTGCCAAAGGAACAGGTGTCCACATTCTATCTTCCCCACATCCTGGGGGACGCGATCGATCTGCCGAAGGATCGCTTCCTCACCGATATGTGGTCGATGATGCAGACAACTCCCCGTTTCACCTTTGATTTGGGGGACAACAGCGAAGACGCACAGGCCCTGATGAAGTTGACCTACGACCGCACGCAGGGCAGCGCGTGGTCGGATATGGACAACTGATGCAGCACCCGCCAGGGTGTCCGAAAAAAGAGACTCAACCGGCCTCTTTTTTTGACGTTACCTTTCCAGTTGATTTTTCACAAAAAATCAGGTAAACTATTAGTATATATCGTGAAAAACATTGTTAAAAAAATATCAATATCAGCTTGACGAAAAATCGAAAAGGTGATATTATATTGTTAAAGAATTAACAAGTAATTCTTTCATCCAAAAACGTTTGATGGTTCCGCACACGGCGGAACGCGAAAATAGTGTTAGGAGGAACAGCAATGGCAGACAAGAAGAAAGAAACCGCGCAGCCTGTTGAGACTCAGGAAATGATCGACACCTTGGTGGCCAAGGGCCAGGCAGCTCTTAGGAAAATGATGGAGCTCGACCAGGAGCAGGTGGACAACATCGTCCATGAGATGTCCCTCGCGGGCCTGGACGCACACGAGAAGCTGGCAAAGATGGCGGTGGATGAGACCGGCCGCGGCGTGTACGAGGACAAGGTCATCAAAAACATGTTCGCCACCGAGTATATCTGGCACAGCATCAAGCACCAGCAGACGGTCGGCGTGATCGACGAAAACGAGATGGAAGGCTACGTGGAAGTGGCTGAGCCGGTCGGCGTCATCTGCGGCGTCACCCCCACCACCAACCCGACTTCCACCACCCTGTTTAAAAGCATCATCGCGATTAAAACCCGCAATCCCATCATCTTTGCGTTCCACCCCTCCGCGCAGAAGTGCTCGGCCGAGGCGGCCCGCATCGTCTACGAGGCCGCTGTAAAAGCCGGCGCTCCCAAGGATTGCATCCAGTGGATCGAATACCCCTCGATCGACGCGACCAACCTGCTGATGCGCCACTCTGGCGTCGCCACCATCCTGGCCACCGGCGGCCCCGGCATGGTCAAAGCGGCTTACTCCGCCGGCAAACCGGCGCTGGGCGTGGGCCCGGGCAATGTCCCCTGCTACATCGAAAAAACGGCGAAGCTGGAGCAGGCCTGCACCGACCTGATGATGTCCAAGACCTTTGACAACGGCATGATCTGCGCCTCCGAGCAGGCTGTCATCGTCGATAAGGAGATCAAAGCCCAGTTTGAACAGTACATGAAAGCGAACAACTGCTACTTCCTCAACGCCGAGGAGACCGAGAAGCTCACCGCTTTTGCAATGAACGCCGAGAAACAGGCGGTCAATCCCGCCATCGTCGGCAAATCCGCCAACTGGATCGCCGAGCAGGCCGGGATCAAAGTTCCGGAAAAGACCAAAATCCTGATTGCTCCGCTCCCCGAGCCGAGCGAAAAATATCTGCTGAGCCGCGAGAAGCTCAGCCCGATCCTGGCCTACTTTGTGGCTAACAGCACCGAGCAGGGCTTCGCCTTCGCCAATAAGATGCTGGAGCTGGGCGGCCTTGGGCACTCGGCGGTCATCCACACCGGCGATATGGATCTGGCGGAGCGCTACGGTCAGGAGATGAAGGTCGGCCGCATCATCGTCAACTCCCCGTCCTCTCAGGGCGCCATCGGTGATATCTACAACACCAACACCCCATCCCTCACCCTCGGCTGCGGTTCCTACGGCGGAAACTCGGTCTCTCAGAACGTCTCCACCGTCAACCTGATCAACAAAAAACGCATCGCCAAGAGGAGAGTCAATATGCAGTGGTTCAAGATTCCCCCGAAGATCTACTTTGAAGAGGATTCCATCCAGTATCTGGAGAAAATGCCCGACATCTCCCGCGCGTTTATCGTCACCGACCCGATGATGGTCAAGCTCGGCAACATCGATAAGGTTTTGTATTACCTGCGCAAACGCACCGAGTATTGCCACAGTGAAATTTATGCGGATGTGGAGTCCGATCCCTCGGTGGAATGCATCATGAAGGGCGTCGAGGCCATGAGAGCCTTCCAGCCCGACGTTATCATCGCTGTGGGCGGCGGTTCCGCTATCGACGCGGCCAAGGGCATGTGGCTGTTCTATGAGCATCCCGACACCGATTTCGACGGCCTGCGCCTGCGTTTCCTGGATATCCGCAAGAGAACCTTCAGCTTCCCCAAGCTGGGCACCAAAACCAAGCTGGTCGCCATCCCCACCACCTCCGGTACCGGCTCTGAGGTCACCAACTTCTCGGTCATCACCGATAAGAAAAACGGCAACATCAAATATCCTCTGGCCGACTACGAGCTGACTCCCGATGTGGCGATCATCGACCCGCAGTTCTGCATGTCGATGCCCAAATCGATCACCGCCGACACCGGTCTGGACGTTCTGACCCACGCGATTGAAGCCTATGTTTCGGTCATGGCCTCCGACTATACCGACGGCCTGGCGATCAAAGCGATCGAGCTGGTGTTTGATTACCTGAGAAGGGCCTACACCAACGGCTCGGAGGACAAACTCGCGCGTGAGAAGATGCATAACGCCTCTGCGATCGCCGGTATGGCGTTTACCAACGCGTTCCTGGGCCTCAACCATTCGATGGCACACAAGCTGGGCGGCGAATACCATGTGCCTCACGGCCGTGCCAACGCGGTGCTGCTGCCCTACGTGATTGAGTACAATGCGACCAAACCCACCAAGTTTGCTTCCTTCCCGAAATATGATAAATTCGTTGCCGACGAGAAGTACGCGAAGATCGCCCGCTATCTGGGCCTGCCCGCCAAAACAACGGAGGAGGGCGTGAAATCCCTGATTAAAGCGATCCGCGACCTGATGAAGGATCTCGAACGCCCGATGTCCATCAAAGAGTGCGGCGTGGATGAACTGGTGTTCAAGAGCAAGGTGGAGGAGCTCTCCTACAAGGCGTTTGAAGATCAGTGCACAACCGCGAACCCGCGTTATCCTCTGGTGAGCGAGATTCAGGAGCTCTATATGAAGGCTTACTACGGGGAAACCAAATAACTTTTGACAGACCTCTTACAGATAGACCCTAACACACAAAGGAACCGGGCGGCGGCTCACAAGCCTCGCCCGGTTCCTTTGGTTTTCTTGACTATTTCTTTGGCCGTTCCTTGCCGTTGTTCTTGTCCAGAATCGAGTTATTAATCAGGATTCCCGCTATGCCGATCAGCCCCATCAGCACAAACATCCCCACCGTTTTCCACCACTCGCCGTCAATAAACGTCTGGCCCGCATAAGTTGAGGTGATCACCGACGGGATGCGCGCCAAAATAGCGATCAGAAAAAAATTGATCGGACGGATTTTGGTGAGCGGCGCCACATAGGTGAGCACATCCTTTGGGGTGCCAGGGATGAAAAAGAGCAAAAAGGTGAGCACCTCCAATTTTTTGGTATTCTGTAGAAAAGAGAAACGGCCCACTTCCTTTTTGCTGAAGATGCCCTCCACAAAGCCCTTTCCAAGCAGCCTCACCAGGTAAAAAATCATTATTGTGCCGATCAACAGCCCCACTATACAGATGGCAAGGCCGCCCCAAATGCCGAACGTCATGCCCGCCAGCAGCTCCACCGGCTCGCCGGGCAGCACTGCGATTACCACCTGGAGCACCTGGATGCCCAGCACCAGCAGAACCCCTTTCCAGCCGAGGGACGCCACATAGTTTTTAAACTCCTCGCGCACTTCCGGCAGCCGCAAGGAGTAAAACCAGGGCATCAACTTGATCATCAGCACTGCTGATACAATCAGCAGCAGGATGACCCCTGCCAATTTGAACCGCCGCTTTGTCTGTTCTTTCATTTTACTACGCTCCATCTTCCAGGCACATCTCGCTGCTGTGCGCCCTCTCTCATATGATCTATTATAGCACAAATCGCACAAAAATCGTTACAGAACGATTGATCCCCCTATGGGTGATCCTTTTTCCGCTGAAATAACTGTGCCGCCGTCGCGTGGAGCGCGGCGGGCCAACAGTAGCATCGTTGGGCCTTGAGGTTGTCATAACATAGAACGACATTACCTTCGGATTCTCTTCAAAACCTCTAAAAAATTTTACAAACTTATAAAAAATGCTTGCATCCTTCATTCAATTGTGCTATAATAATTAAGTCGAAAAGATAAGATTGTTTTGGGGGCGTAGCTCATCTGGGAGAGCGCTACACTGGCAGTGTAGAGGTAGAGAGTTCGATCCTCTTCGTCTCCACCAAAAACAGACTCGCTGATGCGAGTCTGTTTTTTTATTTCTCTTTTCATCAGGCTTTTTACTTCACCGGAAAAATGACACATACATCGTGGCTCTCACATAAGCTGGTAGAAGAAAGGAGAAATAAATTATGGCAGATCCATATATGTTAAGCAACGTGGCTAAGAACTACCTTTGCCGTTTTTATGAAATCCTTGATGAAATGATTGCAGAAATGACAACGGCAGAGCTTACAGACAGCATTTCTCACAATTTTATCGTACAGATGATTCCACATCATCGGGCGGCCATTGAAATGTCGCGCAATCTTTTGCAATATACTACATTTATACCATTACAGAATATTGCAACTAATATCATCACGTCACAGACGAAGAGCATCGAAAACATGGAGGCAGCGCTGGACCGCTGTAGTGAGCTGAAAAATACTGAGCAAGAACTGCGACTTTATGAGCGGCGCTTCCGACAAATTACGCAAACTATGTTTACCGATATGGGAACCGCCCCAGTCAGCAACCAGATTAACGCTGACTTTATGCGGGAAATGATCCCACACCATAAGGGCGCTATCCAAATGTCGAAAAATGCTCTGAGTTTTCCTATCTGTCCAGAACTCAAGCCAATTTTACAGGCAATTATCATATCTCAGCAGGAAGGTGTACAGCAGATGGAGGCCCTGCTGTGCTGCAAGGATTATAGACACACTTCTTAGCAACACATAAAAAATTTCTAGTGATCCTATCTCTGTTAGTGGACCACAAATTGACTTAAAGCGATTCTTTGGGACGGCATGGATCGTTCTTACAGTGTTACCCAACAAATCCGAACTTCGTTCAACGGTGACGAGGTTCGGATTTGCCACATCATCGGACAAAATCGCGGAGAAGCCCTCTCTATTTATAATAAAAGGACACCACAACAAAGGAGAAGCATATGATTAACTACGACCTCTGGATCAAAGAAATTATGATGGGGAAAATTATGAATTGCTTCGGCTCACGGGTCCATTTTGTAGGGATTCAGGGAAGCTATCGCCGCGGCGAAGCCACCGAGCAGAGCGATATCGACTTGGTATTCATCCTGGACAGCCTCGGGATGGAAGATCTCGCGGAATACCGCGCAATCGTTCAGTCGATGCCTCATGCCGAAAAAGCCTGCGGTTTTGTCTCCGGTCGTGCGGAGCTTCTGGCCTGGCCCAAACTGGATCTGTTCCAGTTTTACCACGATACCCAACCGCTCTACGGCAGCCTTGATGAGCTCCTCCCTTTTATCACACGCAGAGACATCCGACAGTCGGTCTCCGTCCAGGCCGCCAACCTCTATCACGCCGCTTGTCATAGCTACCTATTGCAACGGTGTACAAAGGGAACATAATAAAAAACTTAATAATGGACTGCCAATCTTACACAAAGTACCGCCCAAACGAGACTACGGGCGGTATTTTTGTATCATGGCGGAGAAAGGAG
>NZ_JACRST010000008.1 GCF_014384885.1 Ligaoa zhengdingensis | reverse complement strand
TTCCAATGGAAGATTGAAGGGCTGTCCCTTCCTGCGATTGCAGACCGGCTTGATGCAATGAACGCGCCCAATCCGGAGTTTCAGAAGTATCAGGTCGGCGTCCGCACAGGCAATGCTACTGCAAAGAAGATTTGGAACAAGTCTTCACTGACTACCATTCTGGATAATCCCCATTACGTCGGAGATACCGTTCTCGGACGGACGCTGAACGCCATTTACAAGGGCGTCAAGAATCAGCACATCGACCGCGAGGAATGGATCGTCTTTCCCAATACGCACGAGGCGATTATTTCCCGTGAGGATTTCCAGAAGGTGCGAGAAATGCGGAACGCCGCTGCAAGGACAAGGGTTGAGAAGATGGAGCGCACGGAAGAAATCCGCGCTACGCTGATCAATCTCTTTGAAGACAAAATCGTCTGTGCAGACTGCGGCAGAAAGCTCTACTTCCATCGCAAGCGCGTTGATAAACGCAAGGACGGCGCGTGGTATGCCTTCTATGAATGCAGCTCATCCGTCAAACGCGGCAACCTCTGTACGCCGCACTATACGCGGCAGGATAAGCTCGAAGCCGATGTGCTTGCGGCGATCCAGCTTCAAGTCAAGGCAGCTCTCAATTACGACAAGCTGCTTGCCAAACTGAGAAACAGCGAAGGCGAACGCAGCATCCGAGATCAGCAGAATGCGCTCATTACAAGCCTGAATCTGAAACTCAGCGGCATCTCCAAGAAGCGTACTCGGCTCTACGAGGACTTCACGGAAGGCATTCTCGATGAAGAGGAATACGCCTTTGCGAAGAAAGCCTACGATGAGCAGTATGCCGACCTTTCCCGGCGGCTGGATGAAGCAGTTCAGCGGAAGGTAAAGTTTGCCGAAGCGATGTCCGAGGACAATAAGTGGCTCACACTGATGAAATCTGTCAGCGGTGCAGAAAAGCTCTCTCAGGAGTTAGTTGACGAGTCCGTAGAGCTTGTGAAAGTCCATGAGGACGGCTCAATCGAGCTGGTCATGAAATACGGCGATATTTACGCTCTGACCGTTCAGAGCATCAAAGAAGTGCAGGAGGCGATGTAAATGAGCAAGGAATACAACATCGGCATCTACATCCGCCTCTCAATGGCTGATGAAGATACCGGCTATGGAAGCAAAGCGGAAAGTGACAGCATCGGCAACCAACGTATGCTCATCAATCGCTTTCTTGACAATCATCCGGAACTGTCAGGCTGTCAGCGGTCTGAGTTTGCGGATGACGGTTATACCGGCACGAACTTTCACCGTCCTCAGTTCACGCAGATGATGGAGAAGGTCAAGCACGGCGAAATCAATCTGATCTGCGTCAAGGACATTTCCCGCTTTTCTCGTGACTACATCGAAACGGGAAACTATCTGGAATGCACCTTTCCGTTCATGGGCGTCCGATTCATTTCTATCAACGACGGCTATGACAGCGACGATTACAAAGGCACAACGGGCGGTCTGGAAGTGGTTATGCGCAGCATCATCTACGCGGCATACAGCAAAGACCTCTCCGTAAAGACCACATCGGCAAAAATCCAGATGATGAAGCAAGGCAAGTATGTCGGTGGCTACGCTCCATACGGCTACGTCCTGCATCCCACCATTCGGAACAAACTTGCCGTAGACCCGGAGGCGGCTGATGTGATCCGTCGTATCTTCCGCGAGGCTCTGGAAGGCAACAACACCTCTCAGATTGCCCGCAGCCTGAATGATGACGGCATCCCGACGCCGGGGCAATACTTCAAGAACAAGCATCCCGACAAGAAGAAGTTCAGTAACATGAGCGAGAAAATCAGTTGGGAAACCGTGATGGTCTACAACATCCTCAAAAACCTTGTTTACACCGGAACGCTGGTCAGCCTCAAAATGAAGTCCTGCGGTGTTGGCTCAAAAAAGCGTGTTGTCAATGAGCCGATTATCGTAGAAGGTACGCATGAAGCTATTATCAGCAAGGAAGACTTTGAGCTTGCTCAGATGGTCATTCGAGGTGGAGGACGGAATCCCACGCGCAAGCAGCATGACTATCCGCTCAAGGGACTCGTCCGCTGCGGTAACTGTAAACGTGCTATGACACGCCGAAAGAATAAGGCTGGCATTCGATACTTCCAGTGCATTCACTCGGTCAACAACGGAAACACAGACTGTCCGGTTGGCAGGAGCTTTCCGGAAATGGATATTGAGAAGGTTGTCTTCCATGCCCTTACTCAGTTTCTCGCTTTGGCACAGAAGGAATCAGTCCAAAATCGAGAGGTCGGTGATCTACGGAAATCAGCCATCAAGGAATGTGCTGAGAAAATCCGGATTCTTCAAAAGCAGAACGAGCAGCACAAGGCGTCGAAGCTGAGACTCTACGAGAAGTATGCAGCCGGAAGCATCACGAAGGAAGCATATATTCAGCAGAAGGCGGTAACGGATGCGAAGATCGCTGAAAACGATGAAACAATTCAGCGCAGTCACGAGCGGATGAAGGAGCTTGACTCCGAGACCTCCTGTTCAGATGAAAAGCTGGATGCGGTCTGCGAACAATACGCCGACTGCAAAGCTCTGACCTATGAGCTGACCCACGCATTCATTTCTGCGGTCTACATTTACGATCTTGACAACATAGAAATCGTCTGGAAGTTCAAGGACTTCCTCACTACATCAGAAGGAGAAGCCAAATGAAAGTATTTCTTTATATCCGCGTTGCCTGTGCGGATCAGCTTGCGGCAGCAAGCCAGCGTGAAGAGCTGGAGCACTATGCGAAGGATAAGGACTATGAGGTAGCTGCTGCGGTGGCAGCAGACGGCATCTCCGGCGTCCATACGGAAGGCATCATGAACTTCCTGCTGAATGAAGCCAAGCGTCAGGGCATCGGCACGATTCTCACCCGTGACACCTCACGGATCAGCCGCGACACTTCCTCTTTCATGAGATTTGAGCGAAAGTTCAGAGAGAATGGCATACGGTTCGAGTATCTGTCCAAGCCTGACAACGAGCTTCCGGTCACTCCAATGATGGAGGCGTTTGAGACGGCGTATAAGAAACGGCGCACAAAGGCGCCGAAACACTTCGGATGATGTAACTGAACACAAAAGGACAAGCACCTAAAATGATGCTTGTCCTTTTATACTTACACTTACTGCATTATGTTAAGAGATGCAAAAGACGCTCCATTTTACCATCCCACTCTCTGCTGGAATCGGCGCACTCTTTCAGTTCGGTTTCGATTTCAGTATTTATCGGCAGATTTTTCTTATAGCGGATGGTATGCTCAAGGCTTGCCCAGAAGTCCATAGCGATTGTACGAAGTTGTATCTCCACCGGCACATGGATCTCTTTTTCCGCAAAGAATACCGGCAGCCGGATCGTCAGGTGCAGACTGCGATAGCCATTTGGCTTAGGGTGTAAAATATAATCTTTCTCTGTGATGATTTCAATGTCAGACTGGTCTTTTAAGCACTTTGCCAAAAAGAACACATCCTCCTCGAAAGAGCAGATCACACGCACACCGGCAACATCCATGATATTTGCCTGCATGGTCGGAAAATCCAGAGGAAGTCCGCGCTTCTGCATCTTGTTCATAATGCTGGACGGCGACTTCAAGCGGCTTTTCATACTTTCTATCGGATTGCGGTCATGCTGCAATGAAAACTCTTCGTTCAGAATTTCCAACCTGCTTTCAAGTGCTTTCAGTGCGCAGCGGTATTGCAGCATGACTTCCTGATACCTGCGATTTTCGCTTAAAAGGCGCTGGCATTGCAGATCATCCAAGCCTTTATCTGCCGCAACCGTCAAACCAAATAGATTTTCACTCATAGCTTCTCCATTCCGCAGGGATAGGCGCTCCGCGCTGTCTGCTGCTCTTTTGTTACGACCTGATAAAAACTGTATCCGCCGGAGAGATGGGAACAGGTGAAGCCGTACTGCGTCAAAAGGCGGCAGGCCAGATAACTGCGAAGCCCTGTCTGGCAATTCACATAGACAGGCTTGTCCCGGTCTAACTCGTCCAAATGCTCCCGCAGATCGTCCAAGGGAATGTTCCGAAAGCCGTCCAGATGCCCCCGCTGATACTCCCACGCCGTGCGGACGTCCAGCAGCGTCGCACTGCCATCGTAAGGCAAGTCCTCAACCTCATTCCAATGGAACTGCCGCACTTTCCCGCTCTCCAAATCCTCGATCATAAAACCGGCCATATTGACCGGATCCTTGGCAGAGGAATAGGGCGGCGCATAGGAAAGGTCAAGCTCCGTCAGTTCCAAAGCTGTCATTTTTGCGCGAATGGCCGTTGCCAGTACATCAATGCGCTTGTCCACGCCCTCGCCGCCAACGATCTGCGCACCGAGCAGCCGCAGGCTTTCCTTTTCATACAGTACCTTCATTGCCATAGACTGTGCGCCGGGATAATAGGTAGCGTGGGATGCCGGGAATAATACGACTTTGTCGTAAGCGATTTCTGCTGCCTGCGCCGCCTTTTCGTTGATCCCCGTGGAGACCGCTGTCAAGCCAAACAGCTTCAGAACAGACGAGCCCTGAGAGCCGTGAAAGCGGCTGTTTCCGCCGCAGATGTTGTCGGCGGCAATGCGTCCCTGCTTGTTGGCAGGCCCCGCCAGAGAGATCAATGCTTTCTGCCCGGTCACGAAATGGGTGACCTCTACGGCATCGCCCACAGCATAGATGTCCGGCACGGAGGTTTCCATCCGCTCGTTGACAGCGATGCTGCCACGAATACCAAGTTTGAGTCCGGCTTCTTTTGCCAAATGCGTATCCGGGGTAACACCGATGGCCAGCAGCACCATATCCGAATGCAGTGGCTCACTTTCTTCCAACAGTGTCAGCACGGAATCTCCGTCCTGTCGGAATCCGGTGACGGTTTCACCCAACCGCAGAGCCACGCCGTGTCTGCGCATTTCCGCATGGACAAAGCTCGCCATATCCGCATCCAGTGGCGCTAATAGCTGCTTGGGACGCTGAACGATGGTGACCGAAACGCCCATCTCCACAAGGTTTTCCGCCATTTCCAGACCGATAAAGCCGCCGCCAGCCAAAACAGCGGTTTTCGGCTTCTGATCCTCTACAAAGCGCCGAATGCGGAGGGTGTCTTCCACGGTGCGCAGCGTGAAAACACGCTTGTTGCTGACGCCGGAAAGCGCAGGAACCGTCGGCTTTGCGCCGGGGGCAAGGAGCAGTTTGTCATAGGTTTCCGTATAGATTTTTCCGCTGTCCAGTGCATGGACGGTAATGGTTTTCTCTGCGGGATTGATCGCAGTTACTTCCTGCCGGACCCGCACATCAATGCGAAAACGATCCCAGAAGCTCTCCGGAGTTTGGAGTGTCAGTTCTTCCTGATCTTTGATCACACCGCCCACATAATACGGCAGACCGCAGTTGGCATAGGATACATAGCCGCTGCGCTCGATCATGATGATCTGCGCGTGTTCATCCAAACGGCGGATGCGTGCGGCGGAAGAAGCACCGCCCGCCACACCGCCTACGATTACAACTTTCATCTTGCGCCCTCCACCATTGCGGCAATCTCCGACTTAGGCCGGTAGCCCACGGATTTGGCCACGGCTTTCCCGTCCTTGAATACGACCAGCATCGGGATGCTGGATACCTGAAAACGCATTGCCAGCTCCATCTGCTCGTCCACATTGACCTTGCCCACCTTGAGCGCACCGCTTTTTTCTTCGGCAAGCTCATGCAGTATGGGAGAGAGCATTTTGCACGGTCCGCACCAGTCGGCGTAGAAATCCAGCAAAACGGGCTTGTCGGAATGCAGTACCTCATTTTCAAAATTCGCAGCAGTAATTTTCAGTTCAGCCATGAGTAAGGCTCCTTTCTGTTATCTTTGTTTATTCTTTGTTTTTCAGCTTGCAAATACCCTGCGTCATGGTTCCCATTGGACAAAACGCACACCATGTGCGGGGCTTGTAGAGCACCATAACGATCAGACCCAGCAGCAGAGAGGTCAGCATGAGGCTATAAAAGCCAAAGCTGAACTGCGCCACCCAATCAGCGACCGTACCGGCTGTGTAAGTCCAGCCCCACGGCACACGGAATGTCCAGAACAGCTTAATGGCCTCCCGCAGGGAAGCAGCACCGGCAGCGACCAGATAGGTCTGGAACACCATGTTGCCGAACATCGTCAGGAAAAAGAGCAAAAAGCCGTAACGGAACCACTTGGAGGACATCCAACGGGGCGTTGGCTTACAGCGGGAGCATTTAAGGTCAGTTCCCAGCTTGCTGAACAGTTGACCCCGTCCGCAGAGGTGGTTGCAAAAGAATTTGTTCCCGCCAAAGATGGCTAAGAACAGCGGCAGAAGAAAATCAATCATGCCCAGCCATGCAAACAGGATATTGAAAAAGCCCAGCGCAAAATAAATGATGGCGTAGACCCAGAAATAGTCGTACAAATGTTTTGCTTTCTTCATGCCTCGTCCCTCGCTTTCACCTCGATGCAGCCCACGGGACAGAGCCTCGCGCACTTGCCGCAGCCTACGCAGCGTTCCGCCTCCACGGCGGCATAGCAGCCACGGCGCACCTTGACGGCCCCTATGGGGCAGGTATTTTCACACACGCCGCAGGCGACGCACCGTGTCTTATCTATGGCGGCCAGTTTCTTTGACAGCATAGCGTTCCTCCCTTAATCCTGCAAGGATTTGTAATAGAGCATACAGTGGCAGAATCCCTCGAAGCCCGGATCTGCAATTTGATCCTTAAACTCCTGGCACATACATTTGGTCGCCTCTGTGCGCTCCCTGCGGCAGGGACAGTATCCACCGGTGCGCTTGAGTCCTTCCCGGATGGTATTGACAATCTCCTGATCGGGATTGAGCTTGATTTTCATGTTTGCCACCTCTTTCTTGATTGTGGCTTTATCATACCGCAGGACAAATCTTTTTTATGTGACGAGGTTACATTGATAAAAAAATCCGGTGCTTTTTTCAGCACCGGATTTTTAAGAGGATGAATTATGCTTTCCACAGGCTGTGGAGGTTGCAGTAGGCGTAGACCGCTTCGACCTCGTCGCCCTCGCAGAGAGCGAAGCAGACCTCGGGCTTTTCGCCGGGATGCAGTTCCTTACGCTGATTGCCTTGTTTGGTGTGGAGGGACACCCACTCGATGTAGTGCTCCGGCAGCATGGGATGCTCCACGGAGCCGACCTTGACATGGACGATGCCGTTTTCAACTGTCCAGACAGGGACATGCTTCTCCATGGCAGCGTCGGTGGTGCCGGGGATGATCTCGCTCATCGGCTCACCGCAGCAGATGACGGGAACGCCCGTATCCTTGACCTTGGCAATGATGTTGCCGCAATGCTTGCAAATGTAAAACTTCTGCTCCATGATGATTCTCCTTTTCTTTCTTTAATAGTTTTCTGCGTGAATTTCAAAATAGCTCTGGGGATGGTTGCAGGCGGGGCAAACCTCCGGGGCCTTCTCGCCCACGACGATGTGACCGCAGTTGCGGCACTCCCACACCTTGACCTCGCTTTTGGCGAAGACCTGCGCCGTCTCTACATTGCGCAGTAGGGCGCGGTAACGCTCCTCATGGTGCTTTTCGATGGCAGCGACCAGACGGAAACGCTGTGCCAGCTCGTGGAAGCCCTCCTCATCGGCGGTTTTGGCAAAGCCGTCGTACATATCCGTCCACTCGTAGTTCTCGCCCTCAGCGGCGGAGAGAAGATTTTCGGCGGTGTCGCCGATGCCGTTCAGCTCCTTGAACCACAGCTTGGCATGTTCCTTCTCGTTGTCAGCAGTTTTGAGGAACAACGCCGCAATCTGCTCGTAGCCTTCCTTCTTGGCCTTGGATGCAAAATAGGTGTACTTGTTGCGTGCCTCGGACTCACCGGCAAAGGCCGTCATCAGGTTCTTTTCGGTTTGGGTACCTGCGTATTTCGATTCTTTCATGGTCGATGCTCCTTTCAGTTTTTCTGCTTTCATTATATCGGAATTATGATTCCATTCTGTAACAAAGTCACATTATTTCAAGCGGTTTAGGCTGTTCTTATCCCGCAGCGTGATTGCGCCTCGTCTTAGCTCCACAAGCCCGTCCTCCGAGAAGCCTTTGAGCATCCGTGCCACCGCCTCCCGCGCCGAGCTGATGTGCTGGGCGATCTGCTCATGGGTCATGCGTATCGTGTCGGAGTCGGTACGCTCCGCTTCGGCAAGGAGGAATTCTGCCAGCCGACGGTCCAATCCCTTGAACATGATCTGCTGCATCGCCCACATCACATCAGAAAACCGTTTCGTTGCCAACTCATAAAGGAAGCAGCGGACATGAAGATTTTTCTCCTTGAGTGCAGCGATGACATTTGCAGGGATAATCAGAACCTCCGTATCCATTCCCGCGGTCATTTGCGTATCAAAGGTGATCTGACTGATCACACAGGAGGCAGAAAGCACGCATAATTCGCCCGGATATAGCCGGAACAATGTGACTTCTCGCCCTTCCTCGGAGAGAAGATAGGTGCGAATTTCACCGGAAAGGACGAACAGCATTCCAAGACATTCGTTGTCGCTGCTGTGTATGAACGCGCCCTTTTCATAATGACGGACGAAGGCACTTCGGCGCAGCGTTTCTTGCTCCTGTTCGGTCAAGGATGACCAGAACGGAAGTTGTGTCAGTGTGCGTTCCATATCAATGGCAGCTATGATTGCCGCAGCCGTGTTCACCGCAGGTGTGCCCATCCTCGCCGTGCTCATGGTCATGGTGGTCACAGTGAACATTGGGATCGTAGCCCAGATTTCCGCTGAGCAATGCGCTCACCGCTGCGTCAGCGTCCCCGCTGACACCGCCGTAGAGCTTGATGCCCGCTTCGGCGAGTGCTGCCTGCGCACCGCCGCCGATGCCTCCGCAGATCAAAGTGTCCACGCCGTGCTGCATCAGGAAGCCTGCCAGTGCGCCGTGACCGCTGCCGTTGGTATCAACAACTTCCGCATGAGTGATTTTGCCGTCCGCAGCTTCATAAAGCTTGAACTGTTCGGTGTGACCGAAATGCTGAAAAATTTGACCGTTTTCATAGGTAACTGCAATTTTCATAATGGAATCTCCTTTGCATTTTTTGTTGGATTTTTCTGTGTTGGCTCTCTGCATCCGGCAGCAACGGCCGCAGTGGGCTGCCTCCTGTCCTCCGCAGATGCGGTAGTTTCCCCCGATGATGTGCAGCGGTTTCCCGTGGACAAGACACGCTGCGATCTTGCGCCGTGCGACTTCGTAAATCTCCTGCACGGTAGAGCGGGAAATGTCCATTTGTGCGGCACACTGCTCGTGGGTTTGCTGCTCCAAGTCAACCAGCCGGATGACCTCGTATTCGTCCAGCGTCAGCAGGATCGGCTCGGTATTCTCGCACCCGTTAGGGCAGAAGGTATCAACTTGTGGTACGCCACAAATCCGACGGCACCGTGGCGGTCTTGGCATAGATACGCCCCCTTTGTTTCCGGTATATACCGATTATAACACACCGGGCAGAAAAAAGCAATATCCTTTTCAAAAGCCGCTGCAATTTCCGTCCACATGTGGAGCTGGTTGATATTCGGAGTCGAATGCTACATGTAAGCCATGATCGTATTGTCAGATTATCTACATTTGACAGAACTTCGCAGGGCATGATGAATTTGCTTGGATTCATTATGAGTTTAGTTTACATGCAAGTCGTTCACGGATGGTTGTCCGCCTATGAACGGCTTGTAAATTCTCAAAATTTTTTTAGTCCCTACTTGACACAAGAAGACATGTCCCGTCTGGGCCGTGAGTATCTTCAGGTGGGTCAGTACACCGAGCTCATCTTTCCCAGCTACGGTGTGCGCTTCATCGCCGTCAACGACGGAGTAGACAGCCTATACGAGTCCACCAACGATTTCACACCCTTCCGGAATATCATGAATTACAACCTTGCATAAAGCATGACAAGAAAAAACAGCGGTGCAGGCAATCAAAAATCATAAAGGCCACATTCCGATGACTGGGTGATCCATCTCATCGGAATGTAGCCTTTCTCATAGGTGGTCGGAATTGATTCCAGCAGCATTTTCTTTGCAAAAGCCGGGAATGGTCAGATAGGTTGATTGAGTGTCGTGATAAGGGTTGAAATACAGAGATTTTTTCGCCTGTAAGCGGCGTTTAAAGTGCTGGCTGTATGTTTTCCCATTCAGCCAGCAAAACGGAGCAGAGCGCAAATAAAGGCCGATTTTCCACCCTTTTTATGCTGCCGCTTAGCAGCCGTTCAGCAAGGCACCGTTTGCCGTTGTTGGCCTATCCGTTGTCGGGAAACCCGATAACGGGGAATCTGTCAACGGGAAAACCGTTATCGGAAAAGCCCACGCAAATAAATACTAATCAAGTAATTACTAAAGAAGCAATTACTGACTCTATAAATTATCCATCTATCAATCAAGAGGGCGCGGAGAAAAGCCATTCTGCTGGCTGCTTTTCAGTGTTACGGAGTGATGGATAGATAGGATGGATTAACTGTCAAAATAAAAGTCGAAGATCAAAGATTTTTGCCCTGTAAACTTCATCTGCATATCAGCCGGTATGATTTTCATGCATCATCCGTATCGCCGCTGTGAGACGGAATAAAGGGCAATTTTCGAACCTTTTTACAGACCGGCTCATGCTGACCATGCTGGGGAAAAATTATCTCCATCTCAGAACACCATACAACAACACTTGCTCCAAACGATATATCGCCACGCTTGCCTCAGCACAATCTTACCCCGACTTCTATTCAAGCATCTCCGCCGTTTCCTTCAAATACTGAATAATTGGCAAGTGCTGCGGGCAGTGGGACTCGCATTGTCCACACTGGATACAAGCGGATGCTTTGCCCATGCCAAGAGTGACGGTGTAATGATTATAATAGTTTTGGGATACCTGAACCTGTCTGTCGCCAAATTTACTGATGTCATTCATCAGCTTGAAATAATCGGGGATACCGATTTTCTGCGGACAGCCATCGGTGCAGTACCGACAGCCGGTGCAGGCGATGCGCTCCTTGGAAATGATAATCTGGGCAACCTGCTCCACAAGCTGCTTCTCTTTCTCTGTCAGAGGTTTGAAGTCGGACATATAGGAAAGGTTGTCCTCCATCTGCTCCACATTACTCATGCCGGACAGCACCATTGCCACATTGGGCAGCGACGCCACATACCGGATCGCCCATGAGGCAACGGACATATCTGGCTCCGCAACCTTCAACAATTTTTCCGCTTCGGGTGGGACACTCGCCAAAATTCCGCCTTTGACTGGCTCCATTACCAGTATCTGCTTGCCGTATTTGACAGCAGTTTCATAATTCTTCCGGGACTGCACCTCCACATTTTCCCAGTCGGCGTAGTTGAGTTGGAGCTGAACATACTCCATTTCCGGGTGCCGGGTCAGGAAATCTTCCAGAACATCAGCGGTGTCGTGGAAGGAAAAGCCGATATGCTTGATTTTTCCTTCCGCTTTTTTCTTCTGCACAAAGTCAAACGCGCCGATTTTCTCCGCCAGTTCCAGATAGTCCTTGTTCATAGAGTGGAGCAGATAATAGTCGAAATAATCCACGCCGCACCGCTCCAACTGCCCGGCGAAGAAGTCCTCTAACTGTTCTGCCTTCTGGACAATGAAAAAGCTCAATTTGTTGGTAATCGTGTAGCTGTTCCGGGGATACCGCTTTGCGATGCATTCCCGGAACGCAATCTCGCTGTTGCCGCCGCCGTGATAGGGATTTGCCGTATCGAAGTAGTTGAAGCCCTCTTCCATATAGCGGTCAACCATTTGACAGAGCGTGGCATAGTTCACTTTCGTCATATCAGCCGGATTCACCAGCGGCAGACGCATCAAACCGAAGCCAAGTTTTTTAGGGTTCATAGAAATACCTCCATTCTTATATTTGAATTTGATTTGCTGAACCGTTTTTCTGAATCATTTTCTTCAGCCGCCGCATTTCCGGTATCATAAAGCATGCCACCACGATTGTAGAGCAGGCGTCAGCAACCGGCGTTGCGTAGAGCACACCATCCAATCCCAAAAAGAGGGGCAGGATCAACAGCATGGGAACCAGGATCAAGAGCTGACGAAGCAGAGAGAGGGTCGTGGCCTTCATCACCTGTCCTGTGGACTGGAAGTAATTCACGGAGACATTTTGGAATCCGCCGAGGAAAGTAAAGAGCAGGATCGTCCGCAGAGCATGAACCGCAAATGTTGTAAACGCTGCATCCTCATCGCCGAACAGAGAAAGAATTGCCTCCGGGAAACTCTGGCACACCACCCACATAACAAAAATAGCCAGCACCGCAGAGCATGCCGCTTTCTTGTACGCCTCGTACACCCGGTCATATTTCCCCGCACCCCAGTTGAAGCCAAAAATTGGCTGGACACCGCTGGCAATACCGATGCCGAAGGTAGACATGACCATTGCCACCTTTGTGACCACACCCACCGCGCTGATCGCGACTTCGCTGCCCACGGGGCTGAGCGCGCCATAGTAGCGCAGGGAGTTGTTCATGATCGTCTGCATGACGGCTCCCACACCTTGTGTTACACAGGTGGAAATACCAAGCTTTGCATAGCTTCCGGTCAGTCTGAAATCCAGCTTCAAATACTCCCGTTTCAGTCGCATATGCAGCGGATTTTTGCTCTTTCGGATGAAATAAATCAACAGTACAACCGCCGATATGTACTGAGAAGTAATCGTGGCAATGGCTGCTCCCCGAACCCCCCAATGGAACACAAACATATAAATCGGGTCTAAAATCGTATTGAGCGCCGCACCTAAAATCGTTCCGAACATGGAAATCTTCGGGGCCCCGTCCGTCCGGGCCATATATGCCAATGAGTTTGCCACCATCATAGCCGGTGTGCCAATGAGGATGATGGGCGCATAGTCCATTGCGTAGGGCATGATTTCGTCCGTAGCGCCGAAAAGCCGCAACAGCGGTTTGATAAAGAGCAGACACACTGCCATGAAAGCAAGTCCAATCCCCAGTGCTGTCAGTAACATATTGCTCAGAGTGCGTTCCGCTTCCTCCTCACGCTTCTCCCCTAACCGAATGGCCGCGTAGGCGCTGCCACCCGCTGATACCAGCATGGCAATCGAAGATGTTAATGTGTTAATGGGGAATGTCACCGTTGTGGCGGCGTTTCCGAGATAGCCCACGCCCTGACCAATATAGATCTGATCCACAATGTTGTAGACAGAGTATACCAGCGTGGAAATAATAGCCGGGCCAGAAAAAGAAGCCAGTAGCCGCCAGATGGATTGATACCCCATTGGATTTTCTGTTTTTTGCAATTTATGTTCCTCCTGACTTGACTTTTCGCTGCATCTGGTACATAATAGCATCAATGATACAGTTGCTTTTTAAAATAGTAGCATAAATGCAACAAAAAATCAAGAGGGTAACACTATCAGGACTATCTTATAAGGCGGTGTCGATATGGAATATTTAGAAATACAGGAAAAGCTGTTGTCCCTGCTACCGGCGTGGAACTATCAGATATCAAAGCCGTTCAAGCAGCTATTAGACGAGGGCGTCAGCCTTGAAATGTACTATTGTTTGAAAACGCTTGAATGGGCGGGTGGTTCCGCTACTATGTCACAAATCGCTGTATGGACAAAAGTTCCCAAGCATCAGATGACGAAAATGGTGAACAAACTGGTGGAGCAAGAGTTAGTAGAACGCTTCGATGATCCGGCTGACCGGCGCATTGTTAAAATAAAGCTGACAGAAAAAGCGAACAAATACACGGAACACTTCCTATCCCACAACGCAGCTTGTTTCCTGCCTCTGCTGGAGCAAATGAGCGAACAGGATTTAGAGGACTTCGGCCACAGTCTGGACGAGCTTATCCGCATTTTCAGAAGCCTGCCAAGTTCCAAAGCCTGCGTTGAAGCGGGAAAGGCTGCGGAGCTTGATGATATGGAAGAAAACAAATAAGGAGGTCACAAAATGAAAAAGAATATCAATTCGGGAATGGCTATTTTCCCCACTCCCAATCTGCTTGTGTCCTGCCGGGGAAAGAACGGCAAAAACAATGCGTTGGCTGTAGGCTTTGCCTGCAATGTTTCCGCCAATCCGCCGATGGTGATGATCGGCATTGTCCCGGATCATTATTCCTATGAGCTGATCAAGGAATCCGGCGAATTTGCCATCAACATTCCCACCAAAGGATTTGAGCAGGCATTTTACTATCTTGGCACCAAGTCCGGCCGGGACGAGGATAAGTTTGTCGCTTTGAATCTCAAGTGGACAGAGGGTTCCAAAGTAAAAGCCCCATTGCTGGATGACTGCCCCATTTCCGCCGAATGCAAGGTGATCAAGCTGATTGAAACCGGCGGCGACCATAACTTCTTCCTTGGCAGCGTGGAGGCGGTGCATTGCGATGAAGCATGGCTGGATGAAAACGGTAATCTGGATTTCAGCAAAATTGCAACGCTTTAATTTGATAAAAACGCTGGTACATCCTATGTTCGGATGTATCAGCGTTTTTTGTTAGCACTATTTTTATTGCCTTATGAAGCCAAAATCTTTGCTCCAGACGAACATGGAGGAACCCCAGGAAAGGCTGAATGAGATATGCTCTACGCTCGGCTTTAATGCCTCATGAAAGAGGACTGAGAAAAATAATCAGTAAAGCGAATATAGGCAAGTGCTTTTTAAGAAAGTTCAGGAAATACTTTCAATTCGGACATGAAAGGGGCGTGGGGCTTCCCCAATAACAAAATGAGCGAACAGGCCGCAGGGGTGAACTGCTCATTTTCCGGTGTGGGTACCCACCGGATTAGCTTGCTATTCTCTCGTATCGTACTCCCGGCCTTGCCGCGCCTCCCCCTGAATACCGTTCCCCCATTTCAACCGCTGATGGGAAGTGATTCCGCAGGAATTGCTTCCCATCGGTGGTTTCCGCAACTCCGCAGAGTTGCGCAGCCCCCAAAAGTTTTTGTTCTCATCCCTGTTTTTCTTCGAGAAAATGTCCGTTGTAAAGTGAAGGGGGTGTTCCGATGGCACAAGAAAAGAATAGGCTGGACGGTGGTCATCCAGCAGCCTGTCCAAGCAGGAAGAAGCTGTGTCTGCCTGACCAACTGGACTTATATATGGAGGACGGGACGGTCTACCATGTCCGCAGCTTTTTTGCGGAGGAAATGCAGATGGGCGAGGTGCTGGACGCACTCTCTATGGAAAAAATCAACCGGGAGGCATGAATCCCGGCAGATTGCCCAGTGGAATCTTCGGCGGTGCGATGGTATAATAAAATCATGATTTCTGATTGCCATACGCACTGCATTTCGGGAGGTTAAAGAAAGAATATGCAGGAAAATTATATGGTCGGCATCTACGCAAGGTTGAGCCGCGACGATGAGCGGGCCGGGGAATCCGTGTCCATTGAAAACCAAAAAGAAATGCTTTCCCGGTATGTGCGGGAGCAGGGCTGGACGCTGTACGACTATTACTGTGACGATGGCGTGAGCGGGACAACCTTCGACCGTCCGGGGCTGAACCGGCTGGTGCAGGACGCAACGGACAGAAAAATCAATCTGGTACTCTGCAAGGATCTCAGCAGGCTGGGCCGTGATTACATTGAGGCTGGCAAATATACGGATTTTGTGTTCCCGTCCCTCGGCTGCCGTTTCATCGCACTCAACGATGGCGTTGACACCATCCGCAAAAACAATGAAATGCTGGTGATTCTGAAAAATGTCATGAATGACCTCTATGCCCGGGACACCAGCAGCAAAATCAAGGCGGTGAAGCAATCCACCTTCAAATCTGGGAAGTATGTGGGCTGCTATGCGCCCCTCGGTTACCGCAAGAGCGCGGAGGATAAGCATATCCTTGAGATCGATCCGGTGACTGCTCCGGTGGTACGGCGTATCTTTGACCTACGCTTGCAGGGCTACGGCTTTCGCAAGATTGCCTTGCAGCTCAACGCAGAAAAAGTCCCGTCTCCCAGAAGCTTTTACTATATGGCTGAGGGACGGGAGAACCTGCGGGGTGAAACACCCTGCTGGAACGATGTGACGGTGAAAACCATCCTCCGCAACGAGGTCTATCTTGGTCATATGGTGCAGAACAAGACGGGTACAGTGTCCTACAAAAACCACAAGCAAATCAGTAAACCGGAGAGCGAGTGGATCAGGGTAGAGCATACTCACGAACCGCTGATTTCGCAGGAAACATGGGATGCGGTGCAGCGGATGGACAACCACCCGGCCAGAGGGCGCAGCGGAAAAAGTGGGACAATCGCTCTGTTTGGCGGTCTGCTGCGGTGTATGGACTGCGGTTCCTCTATGCGGTATCTTCGGGATTACCGAAAGAGAAAATCGGGGGAATCTGAATATAGGGCATATGCCTGTAACCGTTATATGTCTGGCGGCAAGAATGCCTGCTCGTCCCACTACATCAACCAAAAGGTATTGGTGCAGGTGGTGCTGACGGATATTCGCTGCAAGGCGTTATGGGCGCAGAACAGCCGGGAGGGTCTGCGGGAACAGCTTCTCGCAAGAGAACACGCCGCCAGCATGGAGAGAACCCGGACGCTGCAAGCGGAGTTGAACGCCATTGGCAAGCGGTTGCCGGAACTGGATAGACTGATTCAGGCCGCCTATGAGGATAAGGTCATGGGCCGCATCCCGGAGAGCGTTTGCATCAATTTGCTCAATCAGTACGAGGCCGAGCGCAAAGAAAAGCAGGAGCGAAGCCGGGAACTGACCGAGCAGCTTGCCGCCAGCCGGGAGAGTGAGAAGTCCGTGGACGCATGGCTCGATATGATGCAGGACTACGCCCAGCTTGAAACACTGGACCGTCCCACGCTGGTGCGGCTGATCCAGAAAATTGAGATCAGCGAACGCCATACGGTGGACGGTCACGAGGAACGAGATATTCACATCTACTACAACTTTGTAGGCTATATTGAGGAATGAAACTGTCATTCTTTATTCGAGGTTGTCTAACGAGTTCTATGCCAAGGACTGCAGCAAGAAAGGCCGCTCTGTGGTTCGTCTCAAGGCCGAAACCGGTGCCAGAGTCGCCTCCAGACCACGCTACGGATATATGAAAGACCCGTCAGATCCCAAGCGGCACATGGTGCCTGACCCCGAGACTGCTCCGGTGGTGCGGTATATCTTCGACCTCTGCGTTTCCGGAAAGGGTCCTGCCCAGATCGCAAAGCAGCTCAAGAAAGACAAGATCCCTACGCCTGGTTATCACTACTACCAGAAGAACGGCGTGGAACTGACCGGAGTGGATATCACCCAGCCGTACAACTGGTCGACGAAAACCGTCGCCGGCATTCTGGAGGATGAGACTTATTTGGGCCACACCATCAATTTGAAATCCACCACAGTGTCTTTCAAGAACAAGAAGCGTATCGACCGTCCGGAGTCTGAGCAGCTTCGCTTCGAGAACACCCACGAAGCACTCGTCACGCAGCAGACCTGGGAGATCGTGCAGGATATCCGCAAGCACAAGCGGCGCAGAGCGAACATGGCCGAACAGAATATTTTCTCTGGACTGGTCTACTGCATGGACTGCGGCGGCACGATGGTACTGCATCGGGCGCACACGATGGATGCGGCGAAGAACAACTTCATGTGCTCCACCTACAAGAAGAAAGGCAAAGACGCATGTTCGGGTCACTACATTCGGGAGCAGGAACTCAGCGCCATCATTCTGGATGACATCCGCCGCGTCACACACTTTGCCCGTCAGAATGAGATGCGCTTTGCGGAACACATCCGAAAGAAGCAGGGCAAAGAAGCACAGCAGGAGATTGTGATGCTCCAGAAGAAGATCGACACCATGCAGAAGCGGCAGACTGAACTGACAAAGCTGTTCAAGCGGCTCTATGAAGACAGTGTTCTTGGCCGCATCCCGGACGAGCAGTACCGCATCCTGTCTCAGGAGTACACTGCCGAACAGAAAGAAATTCAGGAGCAACTACCTGCCATGGAAGCGCGGCTTCGGGAACTGAAGGACTCCAGCTCCAACATTGCCCGGTTTATCGAGAATGCCAAGCGGTATACTGAGATCCCGGAGCTGACCTCTGAGATCCTGCACATCTTTATCAAGCGGGTGGAGGTTGGAGAGCGGGCGGAGAAATACTCCCGCACAGCGCCGCAGGAGGTACGCATCTACTACCGTGACATCGGTCTGGTGGACGAACTGCCTCATAGCATGGCTGATGCTATGGCGGAAAAAATCCCTGACGAGGTCGCATAAACAGAAAAGGGAGGCTGTGTCGAAACACAGCCTCCCTCCACAGGAACAAATATTAACTTATTGGGGTAGGTTCACAAATTGTCCCTATGAAACGCTGGAAAATGGGATGGCTCTTTTCTTGCTGCTAGACGGATAGAATAGAAAAGTTTGCTATTTCTTGAGGAATATCTATTGACTTTTTAAATCAACTGTGATATTATAATTAAGCTGTCAATTGAGACAGAGAATGTGCCTGTAGCTCAGCTGGATAGAGTGACTGGCTACGAACCAGTAGGTCGGGGGTTCGAGTCCCTCCAGGCACGCCAAAAAAGCGAAAGCATATGCTTTCGCTTTTTTTCATAGGGGGATTATCCTCCTATTGATGTCAGATTTCCTCGCTGACCGCTCAAAAATCTTCCTGTCACCCCCTTATCGGCCTGCCGCTGAATCAATCCTCTGCTGCTGCCACCAGCTTTTTGGAAGGGTCGCCCTAGACGCGGCATTTTTCCGCTATCAAGAAAATATTGGTTTTAACCGGCCTTTGCAAGTCGAAGCAAGCGATACAAAGTTTGCTTCGGCTTTTTTATTAAAAATCAGGGGCGCGCTCACGATGGTTTGTTGTTGCTATCAGTCGTTCCATAAAAGGAGACCTCTCTTGTCTATTGGGATAAGAGAGGTCTCCTTTTATGTTTTCGGGAGCAGATAACTGAAACGGTTGATCAGGTTGTGCTCCATCCGTTTCAGGAAATCATCGCGTCCAGAAAAATGTACGAATATTGTGATAGATAATGTACGGGTTAGGTGCAAACAGATCCTTGATATCAGTTGAATTTTTGGGGAAACTGCCGCATCAGGCCGGAGGTGAAGTAATCTGCCATCGACAAAACCTCTTGTTCCACTTTATGGAATGCTTCAATATCCGCTGTGTAGTTCCCCGCAAGACGCATCGCAACCTCTTGTGTGGTTAATTTGAGATGATCGTAGAGCATTTTGCGCACATCCTCCCGGAGGTAATAGGGATTGATGCTGGCAAATGCGTCCGCCATTTTATCAGCATTGAGATACCATTGGCGATTGAGGTTATTTGCTTCCGTCGTTTTTCCGTCGCGCAAGGCCGTAATTAAAGCTGCACCAATTTGCAGGTGTTCTGTTAAGAGCTGTGCGATCAATTTGGCAACATCCGCCGAATAATAGTTGGAAAAAATATCGGCAATATCATTTGGATTTTGCAAGAGGCGGTTGGTGACAGCGCTTTGATCCCGCAACCGGTCTGCAATACTGATCAGCAGCATACGTGTCCAATACACGTGCTGAAGCCAGACAAGCCGCATATGGTTGATGAGGGCGATCTGTTGGGTGGGATTTGGGCAAGTCGGTGGATTGGTTGGATGCATAGCAAAGTTTTCACCTGGGCAAATGACGATTGAAGCTCCAATTTGGAGGTTATACGGATCAAGATTGGGATTTTGGGAGAGAATAGAAGGAACTGTTGTCTGGTAGTATCTGGCAAGCTGATATAGATTATCCCCTTCGCGAATGACATATGATAACTGATTTGCGCAGTACATGGAATTCACTCCTCTAGCTTTTTTACAATCATCATATGCTATGGGAATGTTTTTGGCGCAGGCCAGATACTCAGGGACGGTTGCTCAGAATTTTGACAGAGCTGATGAATTACAAACAGCAGGTAGCTGTCACAACCCGGCTTCGCCAATGAATTCCCGCAGGATCGAGTGGGGCGGTACCGCCTCTTTGGGGAATGCGGATGACTGCCGCAAAAAGTCCAGCACGTCGGTCACCCCATATTGTGCTAAGCGGGAACGGCCGAGCTCCTCCAATCCGATTAGGAGTTCATCACGGTAGACCGCCAGCTCATAGGGCAGAAATGTGTCAATAGAGAGCTGCGCACGATGCTTGTGCGGCATGATATATAGATTTTCGCCGCGAGAGACGCTTTTGAGGCGTGTTATGGTATTCAAGAAACTTTGCCCGCGGTAGAGGCTGTCACGCAGCAGCCTCCGCAGCAACCGGATCTTTTCCGGATGCAACAGAGCGCCGCTGGAGTCCATCACCCTGGTGCGGACGCTCACATAGATTCCAGTTGAAAAATCTGCCGATTTGCCGGTTACATCCGGGTTGAGCGCGTGAATCCCCTCCAAGATCACCAATTCGCCCGGCCGGCGGTGCAAGGGTGTCGCGCTTTCGATACGCCGTTGTGCTGAGAAATCGAACGAGGGGATTTCAACCGGCTCGCAACGGGCGATCTGATACAGATGTTGGTTGAGCAGTGTGATATCCAGCCGTTGTGGTGATTCCAAATCGAGGTTGCCGTCTTCATCCACCGGCGTTCCCTCTTCGGCGTTTCCCTTAAAGTAGTTGTCCATCGAAATGGTGTGTGTTTCAAGCCCCCAGTTGTCCAGCAATTGCTCCAGCCGAAGCGCAGTCGAGGTTTTAGCCGAACCGGAGGGGCCGGAGATCAGGATAACCGGGCGCTCCTTCGCCGTGCGGGTGATCTGTTTCGCCGTCTGCTCAATCTGCTTGTCGTAGACCGATTCCGCCCAGGCGGCAAATTGCTCGGCATCCTGGTTTAAACGCAGGTTTGCTTCTTCCATGCGATACAATTTCATAAGGGGCCTCCTTATCCAAACCGTCGTCTGACGAGGGGTAGGTTTCTAGTGTAACCATTATGCGCTGTCTCAGCCGTAAATGCCACATCAAGCGGTTGCGCGATTATGGAGGATCAGACGAAAAGCGCGCTGGCCGAATGGTACAGATATTTGGGATACGGTTATTATAGCATTGTTTCGCGCCACGGTAAATGTGAAGCGGTCAAGAATGGTAACACCTTTATGAAAAATTAGTAGATTATCAACAATATTAATAGTTTTTTTGGATATTCATTGAAATTATTCTCGCTGTCATTTGAATTTTGTGATAAAATAGAAAAAACAGAACTCGACGACAGGGAGGAATTGACCATGCTGGAAAAGATCAATCTGAAAAAAACCATGATCGATGCGGAATATAAACAGATGACCAGGGCACTTAAAGCCGATCTATCGGTGCTTCAGCACAGCCTAAAGGAGCGGAAAATTCCCGTGATCGTCCTGTTTGACGGTTGGGGCGCGGCCGGTAAGGGGAGCATCATCGCGGATGTTATCCTCAATCTGGATCCGCGCAACTTCAAGGTGATGTCCACTCTCGATCCGACTGATGAGGAGCGGCGCCATCCATTTTTGTGGAGGCATTGGTGCCGTATTCCGGCGCGCGGCCGCATTGCAATTTTCGACCGCAGTTGGTATCCCGAGGTTTCAGTCGAGCGGGTGGAGAAGGGTCTCAGCGATATGGAGACCTATCGCCGCATGGACAATATCAACGCGTTTGAGCGCCAGTTGACCGACGACGGCTATTTGATCGTAAAATTTTTCCTCCACATCTCCCAAAAGGATCAGAAAAAAAGGCTGGAACGCCTGGCGGAAGACAAGGATACCGCCTGGCGGGTCACCGACAAGGATTGGAAGCGCAATAAACATTACGACAAGCACTGCCGCGCGTTTGACGAAATGCTGGAGCGTACCAACACCCCCAACGCACCGTGGCACATCGTGCCGAGCCACGACAAGAACTGCGCCATGGCGGAGATCTACCGTGTCCTGGTGGAATCGATCCGGGAAGCGATCGCGGCCGCGGATGAGGCAAAGGTGAACCCGCCTGCCCCGCCCGTTCAGACGCGGCCGTCCGGCTATCCGCTGGTGAAGGTGCCCCGGCTGGAGGATGTCCGGTTGGATATGGCAATCGACCCGGTAGAATACAAGGATCTGCTCAAAAAGGACCAGAAGCGCCTAGCCGACCTGCATAACAAGCTGTACCGGCAGCGCATCCCCGTTGTAGCAGTGTACGAGGGATGGGATGCAGCTGGAAAGGGGGGCAACATTCGCCGCCTGGTGACTGGCTTGGACCCACGCGGATATGAGGTGGTGCCGATCGCGTCGCCCACGCCGGATGAGTTGGCGCATCACTACCTTTGGCGGTTCTGGAAGGCGCTGCCCAAGGACGGGCATGTCGCGATCTTTGACCGAAGCTGGTATGGCCGGGTGATGGTGGAGCGCATCGAGGGGTTCTGTACCGAAGCGGAGTGGAAGCGCGCATTTGCAGAGATCAATGAGTTTGAACGGGAGTTGTGCGATTGGGGAGCGATCGTGCTTAAATTCTGGCTGCACATCGACCGGGACGAACAACTGCGGCGGTTCAACGACAGGGAAAATACCCCGGAGAAGCGCTGGAAGATCACCGATGAGGACTGGCGCAACCGCGAGAAGTGGGATCAGTACGAGGTGGCGGTGAACGACATGCTGCGCGAGACCTCCACCGACTTCGCCCCTTGGACGATCGTGGAGTCGCAGGACAAAAAGTTTGCCCGCATCAAAGCGATGGAGGCGTTTATCGACGCCGTCAAAGCGCGCGTTTGACAGATCAAAAGCCCCCGGCAGGCTGCGGCCTGCTGGGGGCTTTATATGTGCTGATCAATGGAAGGTGCGGAGCCACCAGCCGCGCAATCCTCGGAATGCCCCGGGTTTGAGCGGTGGCATCAACGGCTTGGAGAAATATTCGTGCAGCTCCATCTGCGAATCCAGAACCTCGTCGTCCGGGCTGCGCACTGGCTTGTGGTAGCTTCCATCGGGGAGCATGGTCCAGCTCTTCACATTGTCGCGCCGGAAGGAATCCAGGATGTGCAGGACATCTTGGCGCACCTGCGGGGAGGTGACGCGCGCGAATACCTCCACACGGCGCCGGGTGTTGCGGTTGAGCAGGTCGCCTGAACCGATGTAGATAATCTCGCGGTCGCCCGAGCCGAACACAAAGATACGCGAATGCTCCAAGTGGCGGCCGACGATGCTTTTGATCGTGATGTTTTCGGTATAACCTTCGACGCCGGGGCGCAGGCAGCAGATGCCGCGGATAAACAGCTCGATTTGTACCCCTGCCTGGGAGGCCTCGATCAGGCGCTGCATTACCTCCATGTCGTTGAGGGAGTTGATCTTCATGCAGATATACCCTGCGCCACCCGCGCGCTGCACCTCAGTTTCTCGCTGAATCAGCTCCAGCAGGTTGCTGAGAAAACAGTTGGGTGCGACCCAAAGGGAGCGGGTGGTCTCCACCACGTCGCCCATACACAGGGCGTTGAATACCTCGTTCGCATCCAGCCCCACACGCTCGTCGGCGGTGAACAGTGCGAGATCGGTGTAGAGCTCGGAGGTTTTTTCGTTATAGTTGCCGGTTCCCACCTGGGTGATGTAGCTGATCTTGTTGTGCTGCTTGCGGGTAATCAGGCACAGTTTGGCGTGCACCTTGTAGTCGGGCAGACCGTACAGCACAGTGCAGCCCGCATCCTCCAGCACCTTGGCATAGTCGATGTTGTTCTGCTCGTCGAACCGAGCGCGCAGCTCGAGCACGCAGATGACCTCTTTGCCCTTTTCGGCCGCCTGCGCCAGCGCAGAGACGATCCGGCTGTGGTTCGCCAGGCGGTAAAGCGACATCTTGATCGAGATGACGGTGGGGTCGTTTGCAGCTTCGTACAGCAGGTCGATCATCGGCTTCATGCTGTGAAAGGGATAGGCGAGCAGAAGGTTGCGTTCACTGATGGTGTGAATCGCATTTTTGTGGGTGAAATCCACCGGCACAAACGGCTTGAGTTCGGAATACACCAGCCGCTTGTCGGGCAGGTTCAGATCTTTTCCGAGGGTGAAGCCGAAAGAAAAATCCTGCGGGATGTCGTGGACCAGAATCCATTCCGGCTTGATGTACATCTTTTGGCAGAGATAATTGCGCAGCTTTTCCCCCGGCTCATGCGAAAGCTCCAGCCGCACAATCGAGAGGCGCTTGCGCTTCTTCAGCAGCTCCTGCATCATGTCGCGGAAGTCCACATCGAAGTCGAACAGGCCCTCGTCCACCGTGATGTCCGCGTTGCGGGTCACCCGCATCACCAGCCGTTCCTCGATGGTGTACTTGGAGTAGAGGCGCTGGACGTTGTGACGCACAATGTCTGCGGTGAAGGCCACCTTGCGGCGGTTGTCGATGCTGAAAATGTAGTAGAGCGGCAGGTGGGAGATCGGCACAATGCCGAGCTTGACGTCCTCATTTTTGGTGGTGAAAGAGGTCGCCACATATTGCTCCTTGTTCTTGAGGAAGGGGAACGGGTGGTGGCGATCCACGATCTGCGGAGAGAGCAGCGGCTTGATCTCCTCATCGAAGATCTTTTGCACAATCAGCTCCTCCACCTTGGACACCTTTTTAAAATGCAGGATATCCACATCAGCCAGCCGGAGCTGCCTGCGCAGGGTGTCGTAGGATTGTTTGCACAGCGGCAGATAGGAGCGCACCCGCTCAAAGATCGCGGCGATCTGTTCATCGGCAGTCATGCCGGTCTTGTCGTCCAGCTTTTTAGGTTCCACCAGGCTCTGGTCGCTGAGGGTGCCCACCCGCACCATGAAAAACTCATCCAGGTTGGAGGCGTAGATCGCGGCGAATTTGAGGCGCTCCAACAGTGGAACCGATTCATCGAGCGATTCAAGCAGCACCCGTTTGTTGAACTCCAGCCAGCTCAATTCTCGGTTGACAAAAAGCTTCTGGGGCTCGCTTTCCTCCCAAAGCGGCTGCGGGCAATTGGGATTGCTGTCCATACGATGATCCTCCCTTGGAAATGATAATAATTGTTTTCCCGCGCAGCGCGGGCAAAATCTAAAATCATTATACCATAAGTCTACGGGAAAAGAATCTGTAAAGTATTGCGTTTCTTCGTAAAATCAGGGTAAAGTTTCGCCGCGGTTTGATAAAGATGGAGTATTTTGTTATAATAAGGAAAAAAGACGATGAAAGGGGTGCTTGCCATGAAACGGATCGGGATGCTGACGAGCGGAGGCGACTGCCAGGGGCTGAACGCGGCCCTGCGCGGCGTGGCGAAGGCGTTGTACAACAGGCTGGGCGATAAGGTGGAGGTTTACGGGATCGAGGATGGATACCGCGGCCTCATCGAGGGGGATTACCGACGGATGAAACCGGAGGATTTTTCCGGCATCCTGACGTTGGGAGGCACCATCCTGGGGACTTCCCGCCGCCCCTTCAAGCAGATGCGCGTGATCGGTGAGGACGGTGTGGACAAGGTAGAGCGCATGAAGGATAACTACCGCAAGATGAAGCTGGATTGCCTGGTGGTGCTGGGCGGCAACGGCACCCACAAAACAGCCAACCTGCTCAGTCAGGAGGGGCTCAACGTGGTGAGCCTACCCAAGACGATCGACAACGACCTGTGGGGCACCGACGTCACCTTCGGGTTCCAAAGCGCTGTCGAGATCGCTGCAAATGTGCTCGACAACATCCACACCACCGCGACTTCCCACGGCAGGGTGTTCATTGTGGAAATTATGGGGCACAAGGTGGGCTGGCTCACGCTGCACGCGGGCATCGCGGGCGGGGCGGATGTGATCCTGCTGCCGGAAATTCCCTACGATGCGGACCGGGTGGCCGAGGCTTTGCAGCGCCGTTCCCGCGAGGGCAAGCGCTTCTCGATCCTTGCGGTGGCTGAGGGCGCGCTCTCTAAAGCGGAGGCACAGATGACCAAGAAGGAGCGCAAGCTCTCCCGCGCACAGATGGCATACCCCTCGATCGCTTACCGCCTGGCGCAGGAGATCGGGGAAAAGACAGGGCAGGAGATCCGCGTCGCGGTGCCCGGCCATTTTCAGCGCGGCGGCAGCCCCTGCGCGTACGACCGTACCCTCTCCACCCGCTTTGGCACAGCGGCGGCCCGCCTGATTGCGGAGGAGAATTACGGGAATATGGTGGCGGTGCAGAACAACGAAGTGGTGGCGGTGCCGCTCTCCGAGGTGGCCGGCAAGCTCAAGTCGGTACCGGTGGACTGCGGCGCGGTGCTCTGCGCGCGCGACCTCGGCATCTGCATGGGCGATTAGGGGGGAAATGAAGATGGGCGAGCTGTCCAAGCTGCCGAATATCGGCGCGGCGCTGGAACAAAGGCTGACCGAAGCGGGCGTGGAGACCCCGGAACAGCTCCGGAAACTCGGCGCGCGCGAAGCATTTTTGCGCATCCGGAGGATCGACAGCGGGGCTTACCTGCACATGCTCTCCGCATTGGAGGGCGCAGTGGAGGGCATCCCCAAAAAGGACCTGTCCCCCGAGGTGAAAGCTGGCCTCAAAGAATTTTTTTATTCGGAGGGTACCTGACCAGTCGCGATTTTTAGGCTTGACAACCGGCCACCCGAATGTTATATTGAAACCGTTGATCGATAGGGCTCCCTTTACTGACGGATGAGTGGGATAAACCACGGGGAAGGGGAAGCCGACAAATGCCGACCGTCTGGGCAACACCGCAAACCGGTGTTGCCCTTTTTTGTTTTTCAAAAAAGGGCAACGGATGCGGTGTGACGAGAAAGCAGGAGGAATTGCGATGACGAAACAGCAGTGGGAGGGGTTCCGCCCCGGAGCGTGGCAGGAAACCATCGATGTGCGCGGCTTTATCCAGGCCAATTACACCCCGTACGAGGGGGACGAGCGCTTTTTGGCGCCTGCGACTGAGCGCACCCAAAATCTGATGAAAAAGCTCGAAAACCTGTTTGCATTGGAGCGGGAGTTCGGCGGCGTGTTGGATATCGACACGCAGACGGTGACATCTCTGCTCAACTACAAACCGGGTTATCTCGACCGGGAAAACGAGATCATCGTCGGCTTACAGACCGACAAACCGCTCAAGCGCGGAGTCAACCCGTTCGGCGGCCTGCGCATGACGCGGGACGCCTGCCGCGCTTACGGTTACGAGCTTTCGCGCAAGGTGGAGGATGAGTTTCTCTACCGCACCACCCACAACGATGGGGTGTTCCGCGTGTACAATGAGGAGACCCGCGCGGCGCGCCACTGCGGGCTGATCACCGGCCTGCCCGATGCCTACGGGCGCGGACGCATCATCGGGGATTACCGGCGGGTTGCCCTGTACGGTGTGGATCGTCTCATTGAGGAAAAGCGGAAGGATAAGCGGGAGAAGGGCCGCGGGGTCATGGATGTCGATGCGATCCGCCTGCAGGAGGAGCTGTTCCAGCAGATCAATTTCCTCGGCAAGCTCAAGGAGATGGCTCAGATGTACGGCTTCGATATCTCTGAGCCGGCGCAGAACGCGCGCGAGGCGGTGCAGTGGCTCTACTTCGGTTACCTCGGTGCGATCAAGGAGCAAAACGGCGCGGCGATGAGCCTGGGCCGCGTCTCCACCTTCCTGGATATCTACTTCGAGCGCGACCTGCGCGCGGGCATCCTCGATGAAACAGGGGTACAGGAGATTCTGGACGACTTTGTGATGAAGCTGCGGATGGCGCGCCACCTGCGCACCCCGGACTACAACGAGCTGTTCGGCGGCGACCCGATGTGGATCACCGAATCGGTGGGCGGCATGGGGGAGGACGGCCGCACCCTGGTCACCAAAAGCTCCTACCGCATCCTGCACACCCTCTACAACCTGGGCAGCTCCCCCGAGCCCAACCTCACGGTGCTCTGGTCCTCCGCGCTGCCTGAGCCGTTCAAGCGCTACTGTGCGCGGGTTTCCTGCGAGACCGACGCGATCCAGTACGAAAACGACGACCTGATGCGTCCGCGGTTTGGGGATGACTACGGCATCGCCTGCTGTGTGTCGGCCATGCGGCTGGGCAAGGAGATGCAGTTCTTCGGCGCGCGCGCGAACCTCGCCAAGATGCTGTTGATGGCGCTCAACGGGGGGCGCGACGAGGTCAAGAACATGCAGGTCGGCCCCGAGCATGAGCCCTATCAGGGGGAGTATCTGGATTATGACAAGGTCATGGAGCTGTTGGACATCTACCGCCCGTGGTTGGCGGGGATGTACGCCAATACCATGAATGTGATCCACTATATGCACGATAAATACGCCTATGAAAAAACCCAGATGGCGCTGCACGACACCGACGTACACCGCTATATGTCGTTTGGCGCGGCGGGCCTGAGCGTCCTGGCGGATTCCCTTTCCGCCATCAAATACGCGCGGGTGCGGTGCATCCGCGACGAACAGACCGGCCTCATCACCGACTTCGAGGTGGAAGGGGAGTATCCGGCCTTCGGCAACGACGACGACCGGGTGGACAGCATCGCCCGCGAACAGGTCGAGCTGTTCCTGGCGGAGCTCAAAAAGCATCCGCTCTACCGTGACGCCGAGCACACCCTCTCGATCCTCACCATCACTTCCAACGTGGTCTACGGCAAAAAGACCGGATCCACGCCGGATGGGCGCAAAGCCGGCGAGCCGTTCGCGCCCGGCGCCAATCCGATGCACGGCCGGGAGAAAAACGGCGCGCTCGCAGCGCTCAATTCGGTGGCCAAGCTGCCCTACGACGCCTGCCGCGACGGCATCTCGAACACCTTTTCGATCGTGCCGCAGGCCCTGGGCGGGACAGAGGAGGAGCGAGTGGACAACCTGGTATCCCTGCTGGACGGCTACTTCGCCCAGATGGCACACCACCTCAATGTCAACGTGCTCAACCGCGAGACCCTGATGGACGCCTATGAGCACCCGGACAAATACCCCAATCTGACCATCCGCGTCTCGGGCTACGCGGTCAATTTCCACAAGCTCACCCGGGAGCAGCAGCGCGAGGTGATCTCCCGCACCTTCCACGAGGCGATGTGACATGGCGGCGGTGGGACGAATTCATTCGATTCAGTCGCTTGGCGCGGTGGATGGTCCTGGCCTGCGCTGCACCCTGTTTTTGCAGGGCTGCCCGCTGCGTTGCGCCTACTGCCACAACCCCGACACCTGGAATTTTACTGGTGGCGCCGAATACACTCCCGAGCAGGCGGCGGCCAAGGCGCTGCGGTTCCGGCCTTATTTTGGAAAAAAGGGCGGTGTTACAACCACCGGCGGCGAGCCGCTCGCGCAGCCGGAGTTTGTGGCTGAGCTGTTCTCGCTGCTGCACCGGGAGGGAGTACATACCGCATTAGACACCTCCGGCATATGCGACCTGAGCCGGGCGGAGGAGGTGCTGCGCTGCACCGATCTGGTGCTGGCGGATCTCAAGTTTTTGACTGCGGAGAATTACCACACTTATTGCGGCGCCGACTTTGAGCGCGTGCTCGATTTTTTGGCGCTCACCGAGCGGATGTCGGTCCCCCTGTGGATCAGGCATGTGGTGGTGCCCGGCCTCACCGACGGCGAGCAGCACATCCGGCAGGTGGCGCAGGCCGCGCGGCGGTACAGCAACCTGCAAAAGATCGAGCTGCTGCCCTTCCGGAAGCTCTGTCTGGAGAAATACCGCGCGCTGGGCATCCCGTTTCCGTTGGAGGATACGCCCGAGATGGGCGGGGAGGCTCTTGAAAGATTGCGGCAATTGATCAAATAAATCCCGCAAATGGCCTGTACAAAACGACGTTTGTGGGGTATCATCAAAGAAGTATGATGAAACGAGGAGGAACCGGTATGCTGGAACAGAAAACAATTGCATTCGTCGGCGGCGGCCAGATGTGCGAGGCCATCTTCAGCGGAGTGGTCGCAAGCGGCGCCGTCGCACCTGGACGGATTTGGATTACCGATATCAACGCGGAGCGCCTGGCGCAGTTGGAGAGGGACTACGGTGTCAATACGGTCGTCAATCCAGCGGACAACAGCGGCGCCAACCGGGTGGCGGAACAAGCCGATATCGTGCTCTTTGCGTTAAAACCGCAGTTTGCCCGTCCGGTACTGGAGGCGTTGAGATGCGCGCTGCGGCCGGAGCAGTTGATTATCTCCATTATGGGTGGTGTGACACTCGCCTATCTGGAGGAATTTTTTCCCGACAATGCGGTGCTGCGCGTGATGCCCAATACCCCCATGCTGGTGCGCAAGGGGATCGCCGGCGTCGCAGCGGGCCGGAAGGCTGGCGAAGCGGAGCGGGCGCTCGGCGTCGAGCTGTTTAATCTGGTCGGCAGGTCCTACCTGTTGCCGGAAAACCTGATCGATCCTCTCACCAGTGTGAGCGGATGCAGTCCGGCGTTTGTGTACATGTTCATCGAGGCGATGGCCGATGGTGGTGTGGAAAAGGGTTTACCGCGCGATATGGCCATCCAGTTGGCCGCGCAGGCGGTGGCCGGGTCGGCCGAGATGGTTCTTCAGACCGGCCGTCATCCCGCGCAGCTCAAGGACAGCGTCTGTTCCCCCGCGGGCAGCACCATCACCGGCGTGCACGCGCTGGAACGCGGCGGCTTCCGGGCCACAGTGATGAACGCTGTCACTGAGAGCTGCGACAAGATGATCGAAGTGGGCAAAAAGGCATAAAGATAGCCGCTATTTAAAATCCCGCGCCGAAAAAAGCGCGGGATTTTTTGGTGCGGAGACCGCCTGCAAAAGAGTTGCGCATCGGGCGATAAAATGGTACTATAGAAGAAAGCACAGAAAGGGGAAGTGATGGCGCGGTGTCTTTTGAGAGTTCCAATTTGACCTTTCCTGAGCAGTACAACGCCGAGCTGGACCGCTTGCTGCTGTCCTATTCCGTCAAGATGAGCTATTCTGCTAAGCACACCTTTTCGGTGCCCGGCGATGAGCTCAACTGCATCTATTACATCAAGGAAGGCCGTACCAAGCACTACATGATGAACGACGACGGCACGGAAAAGATCCTGTATACCCTGACGCCGGGCTGGTTTTTTGGGGAGATCGGGTGGTTTCTGGGATACTCCACAGGTCTGTACTCGCAGACCGAGCTGCCCTCGGTGCTCTACCGGGTGGACGGAGATGCTTGCCGGCGGTTGCTCAACCAGGATGAGATGTTCCGCGACACCCTGATCCGTGGCTACTGCCACAAGCTGCTGGTGATGCGGTATGAGATTGAAAACCTCACCTTCAACTCCTGCAAGAACCGCATCAAACGCCTGTTGGCCTCCTCGGTCGACCTCAAAAATGTCACCGATCCGGGCTGGTACGACCTCAAGGTGAAGTATACCCACTACGAGCTCGGCGTGATTGTGGGCAGCGCCCGCGTCACCGTGAGCAAACTGATGAACGAGCTCTGCAATGAGGGGTTTATCCGTGTCATCAACCGCAGGGTGCAGGTGAATGCAGAAAAATATCGCGCCTATATCGGCAGCACGCGGGAGGAACGGGACGTATAACTGAAGTATGTGACAGCGCGTTGGGGCACCGGCGCGCTTTTTCTTTTGGGTTAAAATTTTATTCGGCAAAGGGCAGAGAGAAAAAACCGCCATGGAATTGAGCAATATAACTAGATTTTTCTCATAAAGTGAAAGTAAACAATCAGAAAATGTGCTATTTCTGGGGGTTATCACTGGATATCAAGTGAATTTCTAGGGCAAAATGCTGAGTTTGTAACCTTTGCTACAATGTTTCAAATCACCTAGAGACAACCGGGCCCAGATATTATAATGGACACAAGTTATTCACATATTGTTCATTCCGTGTTTAATGCCGGAAGGGGCAAGCACGCGGCTACCCGCCGCAAAACCAAATCAAAAGGAGTGTAGCTCAATGCCAGAACTAGCAAAAAAGAAAAAACTCCAGTTCCCCAATGTCTACGTCATCCTTTTTGCATGCGCGATTGTGGCGGCGATTCTGACCTGGATCATCCCGGCCGGAGAGTTTGAACGCGTCACCGAGGGAACCATCACCAAAGTTGTGCCCGGTTCGTTCCATCTGGTGGAACAGGCGGGGCAGACCCCGTGGGATGTCTTCATGGCGGTGGTCACCGGCTTTAAAAAGCAGGCCAGTCTGATCACCATGGTGCTGTTTGTCGGCGCGGCGGTCAGCCTGCTCGAGGCCAGCAAGGCCATCGACGTCGGCTTCCGCAAGCTGGCGGGTGCGGTGAAGGGAAAAGAAGGTGTCGCGATCTTCCTGATTATGGCGATCATGTCGCTCGGCGGCGCGACCGGCGTGTTCGGTAACGCCACGCTGGTCTTGGTGCCCATCGGCATCCTTCTGTCGCTGGCCATGGGCTTCGACCGAACCCTCGGCTTTGCGATGATCTTCTTCGGCTCCTTCTCCGGTTTCAACGTTGGTTGGGCTAACTTCGGCACCATCGGATTGGCGCAGACCATCGCGGAGATCCCCATCTTCTCGGGTATCGGCGCGCGCATCATCTTCCACATTGTCAACTTCCTGCTGTGCTATGGGTTTGTGATGCTCTACTTCAACAAGATCAAAAAAGACCCGACCAAGAGCCTCAACTATGAGAGCGGCATGGAGCTCAAGGATTATATGGGCGACCTGAATGCCGCGGTGGACGGCGAAACCAAGCTCACCACCCGTCAGCTTCTCAGCCTGCTCGCAGGAGCGGCCGGTATCATCGCGGTTGTCATCGGCGCGCTCAAATTCAAATGGGGCGCGGATCAGATTTCCGCCACCTTCCTACTCGTCTCTTTGGTGATCGGTCTGCTGTGCGGCTTCGGCGTCAACGGTTCATTCAGCCACTTCATCAAGGGCTGCTCGGGCGTCGTCATGGCTGCGTTTATCATTGGCTTTGCGAATTCCATCACCGTGCTGATGAGCAACGGCAAAATCTTGGATACCATCGTTTATTATCTGTCCATCCCGATCAACCAGTTCGGTGCGGTTGCGGGCGCCAACTTCATGCTGTTGGCCAATATCATCATCAACTTCTTTATCTCTTCCGGTTCCGGCCAGGCGACGGCGGTTATGCCCATCATGGTTCCCATCGCGGATCTCACCGGCATCACCCGCCAGGTTGTGGTTCAGGCGTTCCAGTTTGGCGACGGCTTCACCAACTGCATTATCCCCACGGTCGGTTCCCTCATGGGTGGCTTGGGCTTCGCCAAGGTACAGTATGGCAAATATCTTAAGTGGTCTATGCCCCTCATTTTGGTACAGATTGTGCTCTCTTTTGTCGCCATCACGGTGTTGCAGAGCATCGGTTGGACCGGCTTCTGATTGTAGTTATAAACAGATTCAGAGAGGATATCGTCCTGTTGGGCGGTATCCTCTCTTAGAAAAAGGAGGTACATTTTATGATCGATCTGCACAAACTGGTGGATGAGATCACACCGGAAATTACGGAACTTTGCAATCATATCCACGAAAATCCGGAGCTGAGCCTGAAGGAATACAACACCTGCGCGCTGCTCGAAAACTATGTCAAGGAACATGTGACTTATGAAAGGCTCAAACGGGTGGGGGAGACCGGCCTGTTTTTTGAGGTGAAAGGGATCAAGCCCGGCCCTGCCAAGACGATCATCCTGCGCGGGGATATCGATGCGTTGCCTATTCAGGAGGCGGAGGGGATGCCGCACCGCTCCAAGGTACCCGGCGTGATGCACGCCTGCGGCCACGATGTACACGGCACCATCAATGTCGGCGCGGCAAATGTACTGAGCAAGGTCCGAGACCAGTTTTCCGGCAGCGTATTTTTCTTCATCCAGCCGGCGGAGGAGATTTTGAAGGGCGCGCGTCTGTTTTTGAACGATCCGGATATCGACTTCGACCGGGTAGACGCGGCGGTGGCCGCACACAGCTCGCCCGAGATCGACGCGGGCACCATCGGCGTGCGCTATGGCGGTATTCTGGCCAGCGCGGATGAGATCAAGATCACAGTGCGCGGCAAAAGCGGCCACGGCGCGCATCCGCACACGGTCATCGATCCGATCGTGGCGGCCTCCAGCATTGTGATGAACCTGCAGACGTTGGTGTCGCGCGAGACCAGCGCGGCTGACTCGGCGGTGGTTTCCATCTGCTCGATCCACGGCGGTGTTGCACACAATATTGTCCCCGATTCGGTTGAGCTGTGGGGTACCGTGCGCACGGTGGATCACGCGACGCGCGACCGCATGGAGGAGAGCGTCAAGCGCGTCTGCCACGGGGTTGCCGAAGCGCTGCGCGCCGAAGTCGAGGTCGAGTATATTCGCGGGGTTCCGCCAATGGTGAGTGAACGCGAATGGGTGGACCGCGCGGTGCGCGTAGGTGGCAAGCTGTTGGGCGAAAACGGCGTCGTGATGATGCCGCATCCCTCGATGGGCGCAGAAGATTTCGCCTTTGTCAAGGAGAAGTTCCCGGGCGTGTTCATCCGTTTGGGCGGGCGCACCCCCGGCGGACCCTACGGCTCGATGCACTCACCGACCTTCTACAGCGACCCCAAGGCGATCCCCGCCGGGATGCTTACCTTGGCCGGCATGGCGCTCGATTTCTTCGGTGCTGAGTACGCATAAGTGCTGGCGCAACAATGTAGCAACAGCTACATTGCCGCGTGCGATACTGCGCGGCAAAATGCGCCGCTCTATAATAAAAATAAGGATAAAATCTTCCTGAATGATTTTACGAGGTGATTCGTTATGGTCAGACCGACCGGCTCGTGGGTTGCAATGCCCACCCCCTTTACTGAGGACAACAAAATCGATTACGCGGGGTTTGAAACCCTCATCAACCGGCAGATCAAGTTCGGCACCAACGAACTGTTTGTGCTGGGCTCGGCGGGTGAAGTGACGCTGCTCACCCTTGAGGAGAAGAAACAGATCGTCAAAGAGGTCATCAAGATGACCAAGGGGAGGATTCCCGTGTTTTTCAGCGCGGCCGCCCTCACCACCGAAGACAGCATCGCCTTTGCGCAGTACTGCGAGCAGCAGGGGGCGGACGGCGTTATCTTCACCGTGCCCACCTATGTGCTCATCCCGCAGGCCGCTGTGCTGGAGCACCTCGACCTCTGCATGGGTTCGGTCAGCATCCCCTGCGGCATCTACAACAACCCCTCCCGCTTGGGCGTCAACGTGGAGCCCGAGACGATCGCCAAGCTGGTGGAGAAGCACCCCAACTTCATCGTCGATAAAGAGGCGATGCCCAACGTCAAACAGTTGGTACAGGTCAAGCGCCTGTGCGGCGACGCGGTGAATATCCTCTGCTGCGATTTCCCCAAATATTCCATTGTCATTCCGACACTGGCAGTGGGTGGATGTGGCACCGCAAATATCGGCGGCAACATCATCCCCGAGGAGGCGGCCAAATACTCCCGCCCCTGGACCGATATGACGATTATTGAGGAATGCCGCGAGGAATACTTTAAATGGTTCCCGCTGCTGGAGATGCTCTACACCCTCTCCAATCCCATCGTCATCAAGGCGGCGCTCAACATTTTGGGCCTGCCCGGCGGGCATCTGCGCCGTCCGTACCTCGACTTTGCCGGCCCCAAATATGAGGCGCTGGAGCGCATGATGGACGAGATGGGCGTCATCAAGAAATACGGCGTGAAAAAATAAGCGAAAGGAGGCTGCGGCATGGCAAAACGTCTGGTTGTCATCGGCGGCACCGCCGCGGGACTCAGTGCAGCGTCCAAGGCCAAGCGGAATATGCCCGAGCTGGAGATTGAGGTCTACGAGAAATCAGGCTATGTCAGCTACGGCGCTTGTGGCCTGCCCTATTTTGTGGGTAATCTCATCCACGAGCCGGAGGATCTGGTCTCCCTGACGGCGGATCAGCTGCGGACAAAGCGTGGAATCCCCACTTATATCCATCATGAGGTTACCGCCATCGACCGGGTCGCCAAGATCGTCACGGTCTCCAATCTGGACACCGGCGACCGCTTTGAGCGCCCCTACGATGCGCTTGTGATCGCCACCGGCGCGGTTCCCGTGCTGCCGCCGATCCCCGGCATCCATGCTGAAGGCGTTCATTGCCTGCGCACCGTCGAAAGCGGTATTGCGCTCAAAGCGCGCGTGCAGTGCGGTGCGAAAAAGGCGGTCGTCATCGGCGGCGGGTTTATCGGCCTGGAGGTGGCGGAGGAGTTGGCGCTTTCGGGCGTGCAGGTCACCCTGCTGGAGGGCGAAAAACGTCTGCTGACCTTTCTCAACGAAGAATATGCCGCTGAGGTGGAGCGCACGCTCAGCGCGGGCGGCGTGTCTGTGCACACCGGCTGCCCGGCCAAGGAGATCATCCTGCAAAGCGGACGTGCGGCCGGGGTGCTCGGTGCGGATGGCTGCGTCTACGACGCCGATTTGGTATTGGTTGCAGTGGGCGTCCGCCCCTGCGCCGACCTTGCACGGGCCGCTGGGCTGGCGCTTGGCTACAAGGGCGGCATTGTCGTGGATGAACACCTACAGACCAGCGACCCCAGTATTTGGGCTTGCGGCGACTGCGTACAGATGCGCAACTTGATTACCGGCGAACCCTGTTATGTTCCGCTGGGCACCACCGCCAACAAACAGGGGCGGATTGCCGGCGGCAACCTCACCGGGGAGGATGGCTGCTTCCGCGGGGTGCTCGCTTCGCAGGTGACCAAGGTGTTTGACCTGTACATCGCTTCCACTGGCCTCTCGATGGAACAGGCGCGCTCAGCGGGCTTCGACCCCGCCTGCACCGCCATCACCAAAGGCGACCGAGCATCCTATTATCCGGGCGGCGGTGATAACCACCTGTACCTGGTGTTCGACCGCCACACCGGTCGTCTGCTGGGCGCGCAGGGCATCGGCACCGCGAGCGTGGCCGGACGGATTAATGTGCTGGTCGCGGCGATCACCAGCGGAATGACAGTGTCGCAGCTCAACGAGCTCGATTTGGTCTATGCGCCGCCGGTCGCCCCGGTTTACGACCCTATTTTGATTGCGGCGAGTCAGGCGCTGAAAAAGGTTGACAAGAAATAAGGCGGCATAAAGGAGTTTCTCAGATGGGCCGATTGTATGAAGTTACCGTCGAAAAGGACGAAAACGTCAAGGAAAAGATCACGCAATACATCCTGGAGCAGGGCTGGGAGGATGTGTACATCAGCGGTGCGGTCGGTTCGGTGCGCAATGTCAAGCTGACCAACCCGGTCAGTGCCGAATTTCCGCCCCGCGTAGGCACCACCGAGTGCGCCGGACCCTGCGAGGTGGTCGCCTTCACTGGCGAGGTGATGAAGCGCGAGCGGATGGACCCGGTGCTGGAAAAAATCTACCCCGATAAGACCTGTCCGCTCTTTATCCATGTTCACGCTTCGGTGGGGGTCGCCGGTTCGCATATGTACGGCGGCGGGTTCCACGACGGATACGCGTTCCGCAAGTTGCGGGTCTTTCTGCAACCACTGGATGAACAGGAATAAACAGCAAAGTTGATGGCGCGCCCCGGCAGGGGCGCGCTTTTCTTTTTGGGAACCGCAAACTTTCACGATCTGACAGGCTGCTGCGTTTGGTTGCAGTATAATAGAACGGTAAACCGGAGCGCGCCAGCTCGTTTTTTAGGAAGAATTACAAATTCTGATGGGATGGTGGAGCTGATTTCGGCGGTTGTATGGTTGCGAAGTGACAACCTAAGTGATATAATAGGGTTGTCAAGAAGGGCGAGACAACTGGTTTGGAGGGATTCTATGAAACGAATATTATCCGCAGTTTTGGCATTGGTCATGGCGGTCTCATTTTGTGTCGGGCTTTCCGGCTGCGGCGAGGAAAAACGCGAGATTGTGTTTGCCGACGTAGGCTGGGACAGCGTGAGATTCCACAACGCGGTGGCTGGCTTTGTAGCGGAGGCGGCGTATGGCTACTCGTGGCGAGAGCTGCCCGGCTCCACGCCCATCATGCACGAGGCGCTCAAAAAGGGCGAGATCGACGTCAACATGGAGGAATGGACCGACAACATCAGTACCTACGATGACGACCTCGCAGCGGGCACCTTTCACGATTTGGGCACCAACTTCGGCGACAATATCCAGGGGTTTTATGTCCCGCGGTACGTCATCGAGGGCGACCCCGAACGCGGTATCGAGCCGCTCGCGCCCGATCTAAAGACGGTGCAGGACCTCAAGAAGTATCCGCAGATCTTCCCGGACGACGAAAACCCGGGCAAGGGGCGGATTTACGGCGCGATTCCCGGATGGGAGATCAACGAAATCATGAAGCGTAAGGTGGAATACAACGGGTTGGATCAGTCGTACATCTATTTCCAGCCGGGTTCCGACTCCGCGCTGGCGGCGGCCTTCACCTCGGCCTACGAGAAGGGGCAGCCGATCGTCGGGTACTACTGGGAGCCCACCTGGATGCTCGGCAAATACGACATGGTGTTGCTCGACGATTCCCCCTACATCGACGATGAAAGCTATAAGGCGGGCCGTACCGCTTGCCCGTCGGTCGATGTGACCATCGGTGTGAGCAACCAGTTTTACGAGGAAGAACCGGAATTTTGCGCCTTTTTAACCAGCTATGAGACCTCGAGCGCGCTCACATCCAAGGCGCTCGCACATATGCAGGAAACGGGCGACAACTATGTGGAGACTGCAAAGTGGTTTTTAACCGAGCATTCGGAGATGATCGACGAGTGGCTGCCGGAGGACAAGGCGGCCTCGGTCAAAAAGGAGCTCGGACTGATTGAAGACAAGGGGTTCGACCTCTTCGCGTTTCCGTTTACCCTGCCGATCGACGTGAACGCGTTCGACGCATCGGTCAAGGGATTTGCAAACCAATTCAGCGGTTTCTTTGGCGCGATTAAGAACGGCCTCAATGGGTTGATCGGCGCTATCTACGCCATCCTCAACCTGATTCCCTGGTGGCTGATGCTCGCCGTTGTATTTTTTGCGGGTTGGAAGCTCACCGGGAAGGTCACCACCGGCATTCTCTATGCGGTGATGCTGTTCTTTATCGGCCTGATCGGCCTGTGGAGCCTGATGTACGAGACCCTGTCGATTGTATTGGCGGCTGTAGTCATCTCGCTGGTGATCGGTTTCCCAGTGGGTATTCTGATCTCGAGCAGCGACCGGGCGAACAATATCGTCCGCCCGATTTTGGACACCATGCAGACGATGCCCGTCTTTGTCTACCTCATTCCGGCGGTGCTGTTTTTCGGCCTCGGTAAGGCTCCGGCCGTGATCGCCACCACCATCTATGCGATTGTGCCGGTCATCCGGCTCACCAGCCACGGTATCCGCCAGGTCGACCCTGAAGTGGTCGAGGCGGCCAAGGCGTTCGGCTCCACCCGCTTCCAGACTTTGGTGAAGGTGCAGATTCCGCAGGCCATGCCGACCATTCTCACCGGCGTCAACCAGACGCTGATGATGGCGATGGCGATGGTGGTCACCTGCTCGATGATCGGCGCATCCGGCCTGGGCATGGAGGTGCTCATCAGCGTCAACCGCATCGAGATCGGCCGCGGTCTGCTCGCCGGCGTGGCGGTGGTCATTGTGGCGATTTTGATGGACCGCTTGACGCAAGGTTGGTTCAAGAAAGGGGAGGAACAGGATCATGTCGGACAGTAACAACACCCCGGTCACCTTGGAACGGGATAACGAATCTATTTTGCGTGTAAATCACCTCACCAAATTGTACGGCGTCAATAAGGCGGAGGCGGCCAAGATGATGCGCGCCGGCTCCAACAAGGACGAGGTCTACAAACAAACCGGCGTGACGGTGGCGCTGTGGGATGTCAGCTTCAATGTGCGGCGCGGCGAGATTTTTGTCATCATCGGCCTCTCCGGTTCGGGCAAATCCACTGTGGTGCGCACTTTGAATATGCTGCACAAGCCGACCAGCGGCCAGGTGTTTTTCGAGAACAGCGAGATCAATCAGTTTACAGGGAAGGACCTGCTGGAATACCGCCGCGACAAAATATCGATGGTGTTTCAGAGCTTTGGTTTGATGAACCATCGCGATGTGCTCGGGAATGTCGCCTACGGTCTGGAGATCAAGGGGATGCCGCGGGTCGAGCGGGAGCGCAAGGCGAGCGCCATGATCGATATGGTCGGCCTCAGCGGACATGAGCACAGCACGATCGGCAGCCTGTCGGGCGGCATGCGGCAGCGGGTGGGCATCGCCCGCGCCCTGGCTAACGACCCCGAAGTGCTGCTGATGGACGAACCCTTCTCCGCACTCGACCCGCTGGTGCGCAAGGATATGCAGTTTGAACTGCTGTCGATCCAGCGCAAGCTGGAAAAGACGGTGGTGTTTATCACCCACGATATCAACGAGGCGTTCAAATTGGGGGACACCGTGGCGATCATGCGCGACGGCCGCCTGATCCAGGTGGGCACCCCAGAGGAGATGAGCGCCAATCCCGCGGACGACTATGTGCGCCAGTTCATCGACAGTGCGGATAAGACCAAGGTATTGTCGGTCAAGCATATCATGGTGATCCCCACCTGTGTGGTGCGCCTCAAGGATTCGCCCCAGCACGCCATCCGCGAGATGCGGGCGAACGGGACTTCGACCGCCTATGTGGTGGGCGAGCGGATGAAGCTGCGCGGCATCGTCACCATCGACGGTGCGATCCGGGCCAACAGGGAGGGCCTTCCCCTTGCCGATGTGTATGTCCAGGACGTGCTGACCACCCAGCGCGACACCCTCATCAGCGACATTCTGCCGGTTGCCGCCGAGGCGAAATATCCCATTGCGGTGCTGGAGGACGACGGGAGTCTTCAGGGCATCGTCACCAAGGCGTCGGTGCTCTCCTCGCTGATTTAAAGATGCAGTCAAAAATCCCCCTCCGGCACCTCAACGCTGGAGGGGGATTTTATTGGGAAGGCCCGTCAGAAATGGTGAATGGGCCGGTGTGGCCGGCGGGCGGTGCCCGCACAGGAGGATGAAAGAAATTGCGGCCGAGTGCCGCACATGAAAAAGAAGGGGTCTTGCAAAATTGGCAACCTTGCCTATTTCTTAGTATATCCCAATTCCCCTGAAAACCCATCAATTGTCTGTAAAAGGCGTGTGAAAATTTGGTAAGCTGCCGCGAAGGGATAAGGCTTTTGGTGAAATCAGCTTGCGGCTGCCCCATTTTTATACTATAATGGTCAAAAAAGCGAAAGGTTGAAGCGGACGCATGAAACTTTGCGCAATCGTGTTGGCGGCGGGTTTTTCCTCCCGCATGGGCTGCAACAAGCTGTTGATGGATTACCACGGGTACCCGATGGCGGAGTATATTTTATACAATCTGCGGCGCAATCAAAAGTGGTTTGAGCAGATTGTGGTGGTGAGCAGGCTCCCCTTTTTGGAGCAGCTCACTCACCGGTACGGCTTCACTTACCTGCACAATCCAGAACCGGAACGCGGCATGGGTCATTCGCTGGCCCTGGGGGTGCAGCAGGCCGGGGAGTGCGACGGCTTCCTGATGGCATTGGCCGATATGCCTGATCTGCGCGAGGGGACGATCCACACCCTATGCGAGCGCTTTTTGGCCGACCCAGACCGCATCACGGTGCCAGTATTCGGAGGCAAGCGCGGAAACCCGGTTATTTTTCCCAGCCGTCTGCGCGCCGAGTTGGAAGCGCTCGACCGGGACTGGGGCGGGCGCGAGCTCATTCGGCGGGAAAGCGATCAGCTCGCCCGGGTGCAGGTTTACGACCCGGGGGTGCTGCGCGACATCGATACCCGTGAGGATCTCAGATGGAAATGATGCGGCTTGACAGCTGCTGCCGGCCGTGGTATGATACGTTCAAATAAAAAAGGGTAAGGGGTTGTAACATGCGCAAATAATCTGCGAGAAAACAAGCGAACAAAATCGGGAATGCCTTGCGAACGGAACGTCCGCGGGGCTGCGGTTGTTGTCGCATTTCTGCAGGAAATTTGCGTGGATAGACCGTCGGTCGTGTGGCCGCGCGCGTCTTTCCGTCATGTTGCGGCCCCTTTTGTTGCGCCGGCGTTTTGCCCGGACGGATGGCCGCAGGGGATCGATTTCCTGCGGCTATTTTATCGTTTTGGGGGAATGCCTGTGTCACAAATCAATGTCAGCCATCTTTCATTTCGTTATGATACCAGCTTTGACCCGATCTTCGAGGATGTTTCCTTCACGTTGGACACCGACTGGCGGCTCGGGCTGATCGGCCGCAACGGCAGGGGAAAGACCACCTTGCTTCAATTGCTGCTGGGACGCTACCCCTATCAGGGAGCCATCACCGCCTCGGTGGACTTCGAGTATTTTCCGTTTGATGTGGAGGAGCCATCGCATGAGACACTCGCGGTGATGAAGAGTTGCATCGCGCCGTATCGCGAGTGGGAACTGCAAATGGAGCGCCTGCTGGACGACGGGAGCGAAGCGGCTCTGTCCGAATACGGGACGGTTTTGGAGCAGTACCTCTCCGCGGATGGCTACACCATCGACAGCCGCATCGAGGAGGAGCTCGGCCGTCTGGGGATGCCCGGCGAGCTGCTGCACCGCCCGTTCGACACCCTCAGCCACGGGGAGCGGACCCGCGTTTTGCTGGCCGCCTTGTTTTTGAGGCCGGGCTGCTTTCTGCTGATCGACGAGCCCACCAATCACCTGGATGGGCCTGGGCGGGACGCGGTGGCGGATTATCTCGCCGGAAAGAAGGGGTTCATCCTGGTCTCACACGACCGCGAGCTACTCGACCGCGCAACCGACCATATTATGGCGATCAACCGCAGCGATATCGAGGTGCAGCAGGGCAATTACAGCGTTTGGCAGGAGAACAAGGACCGCCGCGACGCGTTTGAGCTGGCGGAAAATGAGCGGCTCAAAAAGGACATCGCGCGGCTGGGCGCGGCGGCAAAGCAGCGAGCCGGCTGGTCGGATGCGCTGGAGAGCACCAAAATTGGCCACCGGCCGCCCGACCAAGTGCCGCCCGACCGGGGGTTCATCGGTCACAAATCGGCGAAGCTGATGAAGCGCGCCAAGGTGATCGAGCGGAGGGCGCAGCAGGCCGTGGAGGAAAAATCCGCGCTGCTCAAAAACCTGGAAACGGCCGACGAGTTGAAGATTTCCCCCTTAGATTGGCGGAACCGGCGCCTGCTCGAGGTGTCCGGCCTGTCGATCGATTATGGAAGCGGGCCGCTGTTCGAGCCGCTCTCCTTCGCGGTGGAGCCGGGGGAGCGGGTCGCGCTGTGCGGGTCCAACGGCTGCGGGAAATCCAGTATTTTGCACCTGCTGTTGGGGGAGGACATTCCGCATGAGGGCGGCGTGCTGCTGAGCTCAGGGCTCGAAATTTCCTTTCTGCCGCAGGACACGTCGTCTTTGCGCGGCGGGTTGCGGGAGTTCGCGCAGCGGCGGGAGATCGACGAGAGCCTGTTCAAGGCAATTTTGCGCAAGCTCGATTTTTCGCGCGTGCAGTTTGAAAAGGATATCGCCGAATTCAGCGGCGGGCAAAAAAAGAAGGTGCTGCTCGCGGCCAGCCTGTGCGAGCGTGCGCACCTCTATGTATGGGATGAGCCGCTCAACTTTGTGGACATCCTCTCGCGCGTGCAGATTGAGGAGCTGATTCTGCGCAGCGGTCCGGCGATGCTGTTTGTCGAGCACGACCGCCGCTTTACTGATCGCATCGCAACCAAGATCGTACAACTGAAACGGCTGCCTGTGGATACCATTTCGCCTCGCTTCGTGGTATAATAGCTGCAAAGCCGCTGTTATATTTATGCGCAGACCATTCGCGCCTTCCCGGCGCTCCGGCCGATATGCGCAATGATACCATGCGCGCTTTGCGCTTGTGGTATCATAAATGATGAAATGTTGGACAAAGGGGGATGTGCGATGGAACCGGGCCGGGATCGCATGATCTTTCACTGCGACCTCAACGGGTTTTACGCCTCGGTGGAATGCCTGCTGCGCCCCGAGTTGCGGGCTGGACCGATGGCGGTGTGCGGCGACCCGGAGAGCCGTCACGGCATCATCCTGGCAAAAAATGAGCAGGCCAAGCGCTATGGCGTGGCTACCGCTGAGACCATCTGGCAGGCGCGCCGCAAGTGCCCCGACCTCACGCTGGTGCCGCCCCACCACGAGGAGTACTACCGCTACTCCAAGTGGGTCAACCGGATTTATGAGCGGTTTACCGACCGGGTCGAACCGTTCGGCATCGATGAATCCTGGCTGGATGTCACCGGTACGCTGCACCTGTTTGGCGGCGACGCGAAAGCATTGGCCGACACCATCCGCCGGACGGTGCGCGAGGAGACCGGGCTCACCCTGTCGGTGGGAGTCAGCTTCAACAAGATATACGCGAAACTGGGCAGCGACTACCGCAAGCCGGATGCGACCACGGTCATTTCCCGAGAAAATTACCGGGAGATCGTCTATCCGCTGCCGGTGACCGATCTGTTGTATGTGGGCCGCTCAGCCGCGCAGACCCTGCGGGCATTGGGTATCCGCACGATCGGCGAGCTGGCGGGGTTCGACCGGGCGCTGCTGGCGCGGCGGCTGGGCCGGATGGGGGAAGCGCTGCACGACTATGCCGCCGGGCTAGACGATTCCCCGGTGCGCTCGGCTTACGACGAGCGGGAGGTTAAGAGCGTTGGCAACGGCATGACCTTCCGCCGCAACCTCGTCAGCGAGCGGGATGTGCGCGCCGGCGTGATGGCGCTGTGCGACAGCGTGGCCACCCGCCTGCGCCGCGCGGGGCTCGACTGCCGGGTGCTCCAGATCCAGGTGCGCTCGCCCGATTTCCGCACCATTTCCCGCCAAAAGCAGATGGCGCGGCCCACCCATCTGGCGGCTGAGCTGTTCGATGGGGCGATGGAGCTGATCCACGCCTCCTGGAAGGAGGGAACGCCCATCCGGATGCTGACCGTGACGGGGGAGTCGGTGACGCCCCAGGGTGAGGCGGAACAGCTTTCCCTGTTCGACGGGTGGGAGGACGGCCGGCGGGAGCGGCTCGACCGGCTGGAGCACGCAATGGACCATATTCGGGACAAGTTCGGCCGTGAGGCCATCCAGCCGGGCAGCGCCATCGGGAACGACCTCGGTTTGGAACACCGCAAGCCGATCAATAAAACCAAACGATATGAAGGAGGAACCGCGGAATGAACCGCAAAAAACTGCTGGTGATCGTGGATTATCAAAACGACTTTGTGAGCGGAAGTCTGGGCTTTCCCGGGGCGGAAGCGCTGGAGGGGATTCTCTGCGCCAAAATCGACGACGCGCACGCCAATGGGGACGACATCATCTTCACAATGGATACCCATCTGGACGACTACCTCTACACCCAGGAGGGGAAGAAACTGCCGGTGCCGCACTGTATCCGCGGCACGCAGGGCTGGAACCTCTACGGCAGGGTCGCGGAGCTGGCGGAGCCCCACCCGCTGCTTGAGAAAAACACCTTTGGCAGCAAGGTGCTGTTTGGATACCTGCTGCAGGCGCCCACCTACGACGAGATCGAGCTGGCGGGCCTGGTCAGCAACATCTGCGTGATCTCCAACGCGGTGATCGCCAAGGCGGCGCAGCCCGAAGCGCGTATCGTAGTGGACGCGCGGGCGACCGCTGCGCCGGATAACGCGATGAACGAAAAGGTGCTCGACGTGATGGAGGGGCTGCAAATCGAGGTGACCAACCGGGCGTGAGACTGGGGCAAAAAAACGGGGCGCTTGCCGCCGCGCACGGCGATGGGCGCCTCGTTTGACAATCGAAGGGAGCGATATTTTATGAGACTGCTGAAGAAGGAACTCGATTTGGAGGGCTGCGAAACCCTGTACCATCGCGCCTTCTCCGAACAGATGCTGCGGGAGGACTTCGAGGTGCGGGCCGGCCGATGGTGGGTTGAGGACGGCTGGCTGGTCGGCCAGAATCGGGACAATTTTGCCGCCATGATCATCTCCAAGGCCGATTATTTCGGCAATGTGATGCTGGATTTCAAGGCGTGCACCGTGCTGCCCTGTACGCACGATATCAATGTGATGTGGAACGGAAGTTGGAATGAACAGACCAACACACGGGATATCGCCTACGTGGCGGGTTTGCAGGGGTGGTGGCACGGCAAGGTTGGCATCGAAAAATCGCCGGAATACAAGCTGAACGCCGCCAACCCCCTGTTTGCGTTTACGCCGGGCCAGGTGTACCATGTCCAAACCGGCAGCATCGACGGCCATGTGTTCGTCATCATCGATGGAGTGCTGGTATTGGAGCTCACCGATCCTGACCCCATCGACAACACCAAGTATGGCCGAGTGGGCTTCGAGGCGTACTGCTCTTATCTGAAATTCACCGACTTTTCGATTAAGCGCGTGGCCTACCGCGAGGTGGAGGAGGCGTATCAGCCCGAGTTTTAGTATTCTTTCCACTGCGGTATCTGTGCGAGCAGCGCGTCGCGGTCGTTTTCGCACGCACCGTCCAGCACCAGGTCCAACAGCCGCTGCAGTTCCTGGCCGACCGCGGGACCTGCTGGTATGCCGGCGCGCAACAGGTCCGTCCCATCGACCGCGAGGTCCTTCAGGGAAAAACAGCGCTGTTCGGTCAAAACCCGTTCCAGAATCGGCTCGATTTCGCGCACTGTGCGGGTCCAGCCCTGCGCGTATTCGCTCTGAGCTGCGTTGTCGGCCAGCTTGACCAGCAGCAGCTCGCGAAATACCTCTTCGCCGAGCCGGTTGAGCTGGCGCAGCACGCACCGCTCGGTCGGCTCCAGATTGCAGTCGTGAATTTCGACCAGCTTTACAACCCGGGCGATGGTGGCGTTGTCAAACCGCAGGCGGTGCAGCACTTCACGCGCCACCGCCGCGCTAACCTTCGGATGCCCGTAAAAATGCCGGCGGCCGTCCGCATCCTCGGTGCAGGTAGCGGGCTTGCCGGCGTCGTGCAGCAGCATGGTCAGGCGAAGCTCCGGCCGGGGCGCAACCGCAGCAACCGCATGTGCGGTGTGTTCATAGACTGTGTAGATGTGATAGGGGTTGTTTTGGTCGAATCCCACAGTGGGGGTGAGCTCAGGGATCACCTGTGTGATGACGGGGACATAATCCAGCAGGATGGGGAGCACCCCGGCCCCGCACAGCAGTCCGACGAGCTCGTCACGGATGCGCTCGGAGGCGATACGGCCGAGCAGGGCGCGGTTGCGGGTGAGGCTGTCAGCGGTGTGCCGTTCCAGCGAAAAGCCGAGTGCGGAGGCGAAGCGCAGGCCGCGCAGGATGCGCAGCGCGTCCTCGTGAAAGCGGCGGTCGGGGTCGCCCACGCAGCGGATCAACCGGCGCCGCAAGTCCTCTTCGCCGCCGAAACAGTCCACCAGCCCGCTTCCTGGATGATAGGCCAGGGCGTTGATCGTAAAATCGCGGCGGGCAAGATCCTCCCGCAGGCTGGGGGTGAAGCGGACCTTGTCCGGCCTCCGGTTGTCCGAATAGGCGCCGTCCACCCGGTAGGTGGTCACCTCCACCGGCCCGTCGTCAGTCAGAACGGTGATCGTGCCGTGTTGTAGCCCGGTTTCAAACATCCGGTGGCCTTCGAGAGCGGCCATCGCCTGGTGGGGCAGGGCGGAGGTGGTCACATCCCAGTCGTGCGGCATCCGGCCGAGTATGCTGTCGCGCACGCAGCCGCCCACCACATACGCCTCGTATCCGTGCCGTTCCAGCCGGTTCATCAGGGCCCGTACACCCCGTGGAATGGCAAGCTCCATCCGTTCACCTCCTCGTCTGTTATTGTTCCTTATCATAATACAAAATTTATCTGATTTCAAATGGCGCTGTTGTTTTCAGCGGAAAGGGGCTCCGCCCACAGGGCGGACAATCGTTTGTGACGATTGCAAAAGCGGAGTTCCGCTTTTGGCCCGATTTATGCTATAATAAATCCATCAGGACTTTATGGAAATCTCTGCCTGATAAAAAATTTTTCATTTAAAGAAGTGGAAAGGGGCGTTTACCATGAATTTTGCTTATTACATGCCGGCCCGGCTGTTTTTCGGCAAAGGGGCCATCGAGCGCTTGGGGACGGAGCGTCTGCCCGGCAAGAAGGCGCTGATCGTCATCTCCGCGGGTACCTCCATGCGGAAGTATGGTTATCTCGACCGCGTAACCGAGCAGTTAGAGAAAAATGGCGCGAGCTATGTATTGTTCGATAAGATTCTGCCCAACCCCATCAAAAGTCATGTGATGGAGGGCGCGGCTCTCTGCAAAGCAGAGGGGTGCGACTTTGTCATCGGCCTTGGCGGAGGGAGCAGCATCGACTCGGCCAAGGCGATCGCCGTCATGGCGGTCAATCCGGGTGACTACTGGGATTATATCTCGGGCGGCAGCGGCAAGGGACAGCCGGTGGAGAAGGCGCTGCCGGTCATCGCAATCACCACCACAGCGGGCACTGGCACCGAGGCTGACCCCTGGACGGTGATCACCAAGGAGGACGGCGGCGAGAAGATCGGCGGCGGATGGGACTGCACCTTCCCTTATTTTTCGATCATCGATCCCGACCTGATGATGACGGTACCTGCGCACCTCACCGCTTACCAGGGGTTTGACGCGCTGTTCCATTCCACCGAGGGTTATATCAACAAAACTGCCAACACACTGAGCGATCTGTATGCGCTCAAAGCGATCGAATTGATCGGCAGCTACCTGCCCCGCGCGGTGAAGGACGGCAGCGACGCGGAGGCGCGCGAGATGGTGGCGCTGGCCAACACCCTTGCGGGTATGGTGGAGACCGCCTCGGGCTGCACTTCCGAGCATTCGCTCGAGCACGCGCTGAGTGGCTTCCATCCCGATCTGCCGCACGGCGCGGGCCTCATCATGGTCTCGCTGGAGTATTACCGCCTGTTCTCCGCCAAGGTTTGCCCTGAGCGCTTTGTGGCGATGGCCAAGGCGCTGGGCAAGGCCGACGCCGATAAGCCCGAGGATTTTGTCGAGGCGCTGGCCGACCTGCAAAAGGCCTGCGGGGTCGACAACCTCAAAATGAGCGATTACGGCATCCAGGCGGACGAGATGGAGAAGGCGGCGCATCACGCATTGGATACAATGGGCGGTCTGTTCGAGGTGGACCGCTATCAGCTTTCGGTCCCTGAGATCGTCTCTATCCTGGAAAAATCCTATCGATAATGAAAAGACGCCCCCGCTGCGGCAGGGGGCGTCTCTTATATTGTTTTATTTTACCGCGATCGCTTCGATCTCGAACAAAGCGCCCTTGGGCAATGCGGCCACCTGTACACAGGAACGAGCGGGGCAGTCGGCTTTGAAGTAGCCGGCATAGATCGCGTTGATCGCTGCAAAATCGTCCATGTCGGCCAGAAATACCGTGGTCTTGACCACATCGCAATAGTCCATGCCGGCGGCAGCGAGCACCGCGCCGAGATTTTTCAGCGCCGCTTCCGCTTGGGCGCAAACACCTTCAGGCAGCGCCCCGGTGGCGGGGTCCAGGCCCAACTGGCCGGAGGTGTAAAGGGTGTTGTCTGCGAGCACGGCGTGGGAATAGGGCCCCACTGCAGCGGGCGCGTTTTTGGCTGTGATGACCTGATTTGCCATGATTGATTCCTCCTGAGCATAATTTTGAGCATGGGTTATTTCCGCTGGTGCTCCTGCTCGCAGTAAATGCAGCGGTAGACCCCCTTTTCTGCGTCGGCCAGCTTAAAAATGTGCTGTATTTCCTGTTCCACTGAAGTGATACAGCGGGGATTTTTGCATTTGATCACGTTGATTACCTGTTCGGGGAGTTTGAGCTTGCGCTTTTCGATGAGCCCTCCCTCGTTGATGATGTTCACCGTGATGTCCGGATCGATGAATCCGAGCACATCCAGATTGATGTCGATATTTTCGTCGATTTTGATGATGTCCTTCCGACCCATCTTGTGGCTGCGGGCATTTTTGATGATCGCCACGCTGCAATCGAGGCGGTCGAGGTTGAGGTAACGGTAGATTTCCATCGCCTTTCCCGCGTGGATGTGGTCGATGACCACGCCTTTGTTTAGACTATCCACATTGAGCATCTCAGTCCACCTCCAATCCCAAAAGTTTGAGGATCAGCGCCATGCGCACATACACGCCGTACTGCGCCTGTTTAAAGTAGGCAGCGCGCGGGTCGTTGTCCACCTCGGTGGAAATTTCGTTGACGCGGGGCAGCGGATGCAGGATAAACATCTCCTTGCTGGCCAGGCTGAGCTTCTGGCGGTCGAGGATGTAACTATCCTTCAACCGGACGTAATCCTCCTCGTTGAAGAAGCGTTCGCGCTGCACGCGGGTCATGTAGAGGATGTCCAATTCCGGCAGGACCTCTTCCATCCTCTCTACCTCCACAAAGGGGATGTTCTTGGCGCGCAGCACCTCCTCGCGGATGTAGTCCGGCACCCGCAGCTCCTCAGGTGAAATGAGGACGAAGCGGATATCGGAATAGCGGGCGAGAGATTTGATGAGGGAATGCACCGTGCGGCCAAATTTGAGGTCGCCGCACAGGCCGATGGTGAGATGATCCAGCCGGCCTTTGAGGGAACGGATGGTGAGCAGGTCGGTCAGGGTCTGGGTGGGATGTTGATGGCCGCCATCGCCTGCGTTGATAACCGGGATGCCTGCATACGCGGACGCGACCTTGGGCGCGCCCTCCTTGGGGTGGCGCATCGCGCAGATGTCCGCATAGCAGGACACCACGCGGATGGTGTCGGCCACGCTTTCCCCCTTGGAAGCGGAGCTGGAATCAGCCGAGGAAAAGCCCAGGATGCTGCCGCCCAGGTTGAGCATGGCCGCTTCAAAGCTCAGGCGGGTACGGGTGCTGGGCTCATAAAACAGGGTCGCCAGCTTCTTGCCGCGGCAGACTTCGGCGTACTTTTGAGGATTTTTTTCGATGTCGCTCGCCACATCGAGCAGTTCGGCGATTTCTTCCACCGAGAGGTCCAGGGGATCGATCAGATGCTTCATGTTTTCTCCTCCGATAGCTTGCAGCAAAATCCTTTTTACCGCCTCTGATTATAACATGTTTTGATGGATTTTTCCTGCGATTTTTTCATCCCGGAAAATTTTTACGTAATGACAGATTCGGTTTGTCAATTCCGCGGCTTTTTTGTTGATTAATCTGCGCGTCGCCTCCTTTTGGCCGGCGGCAGTCACTGCGTGGGGCAGGCCGGCTGGATCTGCACGCTTCCCTCCTTTTTCGCGGAATTGGTTGTAATTTGTATGACTTTAGACTATAATGGAGAAAAAGGCTGAAGCCGCTGACTCCATCGCAGCGGAATTTGGCTGAAAGTCATACCAATTGTAATTCTATCTTATCGCATTTCCAGGGTTCTGATAAGAACCGTTTGAACCGATGGACGCAAAGGGGGATCGGGACGATGGCGGATCATTATGAGCTGCCCCATTTTGGCGGCAAGCTGATGTCGGCACAGGTGAGCGCCCTGCTGATGAAGGAGATAAAGCAGGGGATTTTTGCAAACAGCGAAAAACTTCCCTCTGAGGTGGAGCTTGCGGAGCGCCTCGGCGTATCGCGCACGGTCATCCGCGACGCGCTCTCCGATATCGAGCGGGAGGGCTTTATCGAGCGGGTGCGGGGCATCGGTACGGTCATCTGCCGGGATATCGTCAACCTCACCAACCGGTTCGACCTCAAGCTGGAATACAACGAGCTGATCGAGAACTCCGGATACCGCCCACATTCGGACAGTATCCGCCTGCGGCTGGAGTATGCCGATGAGAAGACCGCCGAGCTGCTGTGTGTGGACGAGGGCTCGCGGCTGATCGTCTGCGAAAAGCGGGTGCTCGCCGGTCAGACCCCCTGCATCTACTCGATTGATTACCTGCCTTACGAGCTGTTCGGCAAGGTCGATTACACCGACCTCGACTGGTCGCAGCCGGTTTTTGACCTGCTGGATAAATATTGCGGATTGATCATCACCACCAGCATCTCCAAGGTGTCGGCCACCAATGCGGATGAATTTATCCGTTCCAAGCTGAACGTGCAGCCCAAACAGGCGCTCATCCTGCTCGACGAGGTGGGGTACTGTAAGCTGAGCCGTCCGGTGATGCGGTCGCTGGAGTTTTACACCGACTTTTTCGACTTCACCATGCTGCGCAAAAAATTCTAAAATGGAGAGGTCCGCCCATGAAACTGCTCCAAACTGTTTTTGTTGCGGGACTGTCGGCGCTGCTGTGCGCCGGTTGCGCCCGACCGCCGGAATCGGCCGCCCCTTCCGCACTGCGGGAAGAGGCCGCCGGGCCGGCTTTCTCTTTTTCGGAGGCATCCCCCTCGCCGGAAGAATCGCTTCAAGAGGAAAGTAACTGTGTCCTGGAGGCTGCCCGGGCGGTTGCAGAGCAGATTGAGCGGGAGCATCCGCCCGGAATCGAGCGGATTTGCGCGGCGTATGAGTATCTGATCGTCAACACCGTGTTCGGCCCGCCGGTGGGGTTGGATGCCTGGCGCTACCGCGAGCCGGTGCCCGATGCACCGCTCGACTACCTGCACAACCGCGCCCTCAGCCCGCTGCTGTTCGGGGTGGGTTCCTGCGAGGATTACGCGGCGGCGTTGACGGTGCTGCTGCGCGAGCTGGGATACGAAGCGGAGTACCTGCCGGGGTTGACCATATCGGTGTACGGCGGATTTGTGGATCACGCCTGGACGATGGTGCGCCTCGATGGGCGGTGGTATCATCTGGACCCGCAGTTGGAGCAGAACGTGATGCGGGGCGGTACCATCACTTACCGCTACTTTCTCAAATCGGACGAGACGATGATGGCGGATCACCGCTGGGGGGAATCGATGATCCGCTACGGCGGTCTCACCGAAGAGCAGGTGGAAGAGGTTGAAGCGGACTATCTCATGCACCCATGTCCGGTGGACGGCCCGGCGCGCGCCCCAAAGCAGCTGCCGCAGCCCGGCCGTCCTGACCGCTTCGCACTGGAACGGCAGTTGGCCGCAGAGAGGCGCAGCTACGAAGCGGAGTATGGACCGCTGCCCGACCTCGAGCTTGAGGTTATCCCGCCGGTGTTCGGCGAGGACGGATACGGCATCAACGACGATTTCTAACCGCCGCAATCACCGTGGAGCTTGGATCCACGGTGATTTTTTGTCCCTAATTTGAAGATACTGGAAGGTTTTCGTCGTCTTATAAAAAGAAAAATCGTAAGAATATCGTAAGAAAGGCCGCGCCCCGCTCGTAAGAAAGATCCGGTATGATGATAAAAATGCGGCCCTGCATGTTTTGCACACTGCGAAAGGACGGGATACCATGGAACAACAGGAAAAGAGACGGAAAGGATGGAGCCTGAAGGGATGGCTTTCCTCCTTTTCTGGGATTCATCCCCCAAAAGGCGGGCGGGCGGAAGAAAAAGCGGCCTTTTTGGGGGAACAGGAGACGGGAAGCGGCGTCTTTGGAACCCATTCGCTGCTCACGATGGTGGCGGTGGTCACACTGTTTTTGCAGTTGATCTCCTTCATTACCACCTGGAACGGCGCACGGGTCTATTTGGGGGGCGTCTTCTTTTTGGCGCCGCTGTTGTTTGCGCTCGCCATTCAATGTACGGTATATTTCTTGAGCAATTCTCTGCGCGATAAAATTGCTCCGATGCGGGTGGTGGTGCTGTTGATCGCTACGGCATGCTCCACCTATTACAGCTACATCGGCGTTTATAACACGGTCAACCCGCCGCAGCACTATCTGGAGACCCGCTACGAGGAGATCAGCCGCGATCTGACCGGTCGCTATGACCAGATTCAGGCGGGGATCACGTCGGATGTGCGAAACCGGATGGATGCGCTGTTTGACACCTTGACACGCGGCCAGACCGAGCTGGCGATGGAACAGGCGAGACTGGAGAGCTGCCAGGAGGAGCTTTCGGGGGTGGGCGCGGGGCTGTCCAGCCAGATCAGCACCCCCAACCGGGCCAATTACAGCCGCTATGAGGATTATGTGGCCGCTTACAACGCCTACCTGTCGAGCGTCGCCCAGAACAGTGGGATAGAATACTCCGCCAACCAGCAGGCGATATTGGGCAAGTATGGCTTTGAGAGCCAGGCGGAGTTTGCCGAGGCGCTTGCGTCCTGCACCAGCCGACTGAATACGCTGGAATCCACCGTGGGAAAACTTGCGGATCAATATGCGGGCGGCGCGGGGGAGGACTTTGCGGCGTCGGCTGGGGCGCTTCGAGCAGCGCTTGAGGAAAGGTTCGCCGATGCGCTGGAGAGCGGTAGCCTGCCCGACAGCACAGAAGCGGTTTTCTCCCAGCTCGGCATGATCGGACGGGAGCTGGGCTATGCCGGAGGTGATCTTGGGGAGGCGTTGGCGCGTCTGCGTGTGGGACTCACCTATGTGGGACAACCCCTGCTCCAGCCGTTTGAGCGGATCGCCGAGGAACTGGATGGGGGAAAGGCGACCGAGGAAACCGCGATGGAGCTTAAAAGCGAGCTGGATACCCAGGTGCTGCGGGCGATATCAATCATCAATACCCTTTCGCCGGAAGCGGACCTCTCGGCAGACGCCGCTGAGTATCTCATCCACGATCTTTACCTGCTTCCTTTGGTGAATCTGACGGCGGCGGATACCGCGGGTATGGCGCGCTTCTGCCTGTTGATGGCGGCGCTCATCGACCTGCTCACCATCCTGTTTTCCCTGGTCACCCGCCGCGAAAGGCCGGTGCATACGCTGACCCGAACCAAGCAGGTGGTGAACAACGAGGCGCTGTTCGCGCGGCAGGTGTACGGCTGCCTGATGTTCTGCCCCGGCGAGGGCGGCGCGACCGAGCGGCTGGGCGCTTTTCTGCGGCGTTTTAGCGTTTCTGAGGTGACCGCGGACAACGGGTATTCCCTGTATGCGACGAAATCCTCGCTGGAAGGCCATGGCCAACTGCTCGCGCTGCTCTGTCAGCTCAATTATGCCAGGATAATCCCTGCGGAAAGCTACGACGAATTGCGGCGGGACCGCTGCCGTGCGGCGGACGGAGAACCGCTCTGCACCTTTATTCCCGGGTTTGACGACCCGCGGGAGGAGATCATCCTGCTGCGCAGCAGCTTTCAATACTGGGCGAACGAACAGCTGTCCCGCTGGGAGGATCTGCCCGATGCGCAGGAGGAAACCGTTTTGGAACCGCTGTGGACAGGAGGCACATTATGATTGGATATTGGATGATTGCTTTGATCTTTTTGGCTGCAATGGCAGTGTATCATTTTGTGAACTTGCCGATGAAGGGGCGAAAGCTCTACGATCCCGGCGCTCTCTACTGGTTTACCGTGTTTCTCGCGTCGTCCGTCGCAGCCGTGTTGTTTTGGGGGATGTGGCCGCTGGTTCTTCCCCTGACGGTCGCAATCCGATTTATTTTGCTGGTGAGCTGTGTGCTGGTTCTGGCGCTGATCTGCCAGTTGATCTCCCCATCGGGTATCTTTCGCAAGCAGGAAGCGGGGGAGGGGCCCCAGCCGCTGAGCCAGCGGCAGCTAGGTTACAATGAAGAGCGCTTCGACCTCTTTCTGAGATCCGCCAGCCGGGTGATGATCGGCGCCGTCATCGTCTGCCTGCCTGCAATTTCAGCGCTCACAATTCTCGCTCACACGTTTTTGCCGTCTGTGGTGCAGGCGGCGCAGCCCTACCAGGAACCACTTGGGTTGGCGCTCGCCGGATTTGTGAATCTCTGTCTATTCCTGCTGCTTCCAGTTGCGCTGCGGCAGACAGTTTGGAAACTCCGCTGTGTACGCCGTAAGGGTGTATGCACCGAGCAGATACTGGCGCACAAGCGTCAGATGGAGTTGACAAACCTCTTAGAAGGGAAAAATAGAGTATTATAGTAGGATAAAAGAGATGTTTCCCCTGCACTTTGCACAAGGAAACGTCTCTTTTATTGTGCACTGAGGGGGACAGGCCGCAACTGCGTATGGGAAAATATACATAAACCCAGAAAATACTGGAATATCGTTTTCATTTTGTTCATAAACCAGGCACGATTAGGTCATTATTACAGTTTTTCGGTCACATATAAGCAATAAAATTTACACTTACTGGCCATTTTTTTGGAACAAAATGTAGACTTTTTTTGTTGTTTCGTCTATAATAAAACCATACGTATAAGCCGGTACAAAAGTTGGATGAGAGAAATCTTTATCTTTAAATGGAGGCGGCTAAAAACAGTCGTCGCTCAAATATTTGTGCGGCGGCTTTCTGTTTTGGGACAACTTGGTTTTATCGCCGTAGTGTTTAAGGGCAAATCGTTTCAGAAGATTCAGTCGAAACAAGGGAGGGCTTTCAGTATGCATGGAAATGCAAAAAAGGTCATGCTGTCGGTATTTTCGGTTTTGGTTGTACTGGCAATGGTGTCGGGCGCCACGTTTGCATGGTTCACAGATGCTGGATTTGCAGATATTAACTTTGAGGCCGGTGTGCTGGATATCAGCGTGAGCGACGAAATGGGCGGGATGTCGCCGCTCAAATTTGATAACCTGCGGCCGCTGACGTTGGAGCAGTTTCAGGCTGAACTCGGCCCTGACTTGACCAATGTCAATCAGGACGGGTTCGACCCCGCGCCCAACTATTTTTGCAAGGTGGTCATCACCAATGAGGGGACCCTCCCCGCGCGTTTAAAGCTGACGGCGCAGTCCATCGCGGTTCCCGAGGGATGCGAAGTCCTCAACATGCAAACCGATGGAATCAGCGTGTGGCAGGATGGGACGGTCGCCTGCCACAATGAGCTGGAAGATGTGCTCAAAATTTATGTATACGAAGAAGATGCCAATGGCGATTGGATGTTCGTCGAGGGCGTCAACCTGAATGCGAAGAACAAAGAGGACGGCGAAGCGAGTGAGTTCCTCCCGAGCGAACATCTGGGGGCAAAGGAGGAGCGCGCATATGTCATCGCGGCGCATCTGCCCGAAGATGTCGGCAATACATATCAGGCTAAGCATTTCCACGGCGCGCTGTTCGTGAGCGCTGCGCAGGCCGATGATGGGACCGGATGGCCGGTTCTGCCCGACGATGGCAGCGAGCTCGATCCCGATCAGCAGCAGGTGAGCATCCCGATCTCCTTTGAAGACAAGGATACAGGCGATGAAGTTGGAGCGACGACGCTTGCGGTGTCCAAATCGAGCTTCGCGGAAGGCGTCTACAATGTGACCACTGAGATGGTGAAAGCTCCGAAGGGGTATCGTTTCGATCCCGCGGAGCAGAACGGGGACTCCACTTTGACCGAAAGCACAGCGTCCAAAGTGACTTTCACGGTGGTTGCCGATGAGGCGACTTCGGATGAGGTGGAGATCACAGTCAACTTTGAGGCGGCCGGCGTCAACGTCGGTTCCACGAAAGTGACGGTCGCTAAGGCTGATTTTGTCGAGAACGTTTACAACGTCACAACCGAGATGGTGAGCGCGCCTCAAAATTATCACTTTGATCCCACGTCGCAGACGCAGCCCTCCACCTTGACCGGCGATAGCGCATCGGCCGTAACCTTCACAGTGGCCGCCGATGCAGCCTCCACTTATGAGTATACGGTGGAGTACAAAGTGGATGAAACGGTCATCAAGACCGACACGGGGAGCGGCCCTGCGGGTGAGTTTACCTATACGCCCGATTCGGTGATTGCCTACAATGGCAAGAATTATGAGCCGAAGGCCGCGAGCTACCGGTTCACCATCTCAGCGACCGAGGCGAACGAGTTTGTCGTTCCCTGCGAAGAGGTGCTGGTCAGCGGCGACGGCAGCAGCTGGGAGCAGGCGATTGTGATCAATACGCCGGAGGAGCTGAACGCTGTCCGCAACGGGCTGGACAAATATTACATCCTGAACAAAGATATCGATCTGAGCGGATACGCCAACTGGACCCCCATCGGCAATACCGCTTGGGCGAGCGGTTGGTTTACCGGCGGCCTGGACGGCAACGGACGTACAATCAGCAATGTGACCTCCACCATTGCGTCGGCGACTTCCGGCACAAACTATGCGACTTATAATGGTTTGTTTGGATGCGCATACGGCGCGGAGTTAAAGAATATCACCATTATCAATGCAAATATCAACACGAACTTCAATAATACGCAGGCATATACAGGAATTTTGGTCGGCAGCAGTTACAACACCACGATTACCAATGTCCATACGAACGGTTCTGTCACCAGCAAGAGCTCAGGAACCGGCGGCGTCGTTGGCTCCACCTGGGGCAGTTCTACGGGTTCGTCCAACAGCGGGTCGATCAGCAACTGTTCCTCCACAGCAGAGATCAGCACGTCGGCAGGTCAGGTCGGCGGCATTGTGGGCAACTGCAATCGTCCGGTGAGCGGCTGCTGGTTTAATGGCAGCGTGTCCAACACTTATAGCGGCACAGCGGGCGGTATTGTGGGCCAGATGTCCTCTTCGCTGAGCAATTGCTGGTCGGCGGGCTCAGTTGAGGGCAAACAGGGCCAAAGCAACGGTGTGGGCGGTTTGGTCGGTCATTTGAACGGCGGCACATTGAGCAATTGCTTCACTGTGGCGAAGGTCAATGCGCTGAACACCTTTAATACCACTGCAGCCGCCAACCGTACAGCGCAGCCGGCAGTCGGCAGCGCTACTACCGCTGCAAATTGGAATTCGGTCTATTTCCAGACAGGTAATTTCTATGTCAATAATGTGCTCAACACTTCATGGGACAACTATTCTTCGGGGTCTTACCTGTTCTGTTTCAAAAAAGATACCAGCGAAATGCGCACGGCGACGACCTTTGCCAGCTGGGAGGCCGCTGTATGGAAGATTGAGGATGGCAAACTGCCTGAGTTGATTGCCAATCCGACGGTTGGTTAATTTCTTCGCACTCTCCCGCCGCTAGTGGGAGTTTAGATATACAAATTTTAAAACGGGGTGAAAATTGTGAGCAATCAAAAGAAAAAAATCGCACTTTCGGTACTTTCGGTTCTGGTTGTATTGGCGATGGTGCTTGGCACCACATTTGCTTGGTTCACAGATGTTGAAACCGCAGACCTTAACTTTAAGGCAGGCGTGCTCAACATTACGGTGACCGATCCCACCAATCCGGAATCGGCCGAACTGACCTTTGACAATCTGCGCCCGTTGACGCTCGAGCAGTTCGATGCGGAGCTCACGGATGAGATCAAAAACCTTAACACCGAAGGGTTTGCTCCCGAGCCGGTGTACTTCCGTGCGGTGAAGATCGCCAACGAGGGTACGCTGCCGGCCAAGCTGCAGCTCTCCCTGACAGCTGTTACGCCGAATGATACGGTGAAAAACATCCTGCGCACGGACGACGGCCATGTGGAGCAGGTTGCTGATCCTGCAACCGTAGCTTGCACCAACAAGCTGGCTGAAGTGATCAAAGTGTTCTTGTATGAGCTGGACGATGAAACCGGCAAGTGGACCCGCGTGGAGGGCGTCAACCTGAACACTGTGACCGCTGGTGACGACGCGACATCTTATGAGCCCGCCGCGATGCTGGGCGCGGGCGAAGATCGTACCTACGTGATCGGCGGCTATCTGCCTGAGACTGTCGGTAACGATTATCAGGCGAAACATTTCCATGGCGCTCTGTGGGTTGGCGCTGGCCAGCTCGACGAAGGCGCGCCTATCGGCAAGCCCGACGGCAGCGGCGATCCCGATCCGGACCCGCAGGATATGACCATCAAGGTTATTTTCAATGACAAGGCGACCGGCACGAAGGTTGACGAAACAACTCTCACGGTTAAGGATAATCAGTTCCCCTACACTGTGACGACTGCGATGGTCGCTGCGCCTACTGGTTACCACTACGATCCCGCCGAGCAGAGCCGGGTTTCGACTCTGACCGAGGGCGTTGCTTCTGATGTGACCTTTACGGTGACGGAGGATGCCGATCCGGATCCGCAGGATGTGACCATCAAGGTTATTTTCAACGACAAGGAGACCGGCACGAAGGTTGACGAAACAACTCTCACAGTTAAGGATAACCAGTTCCCCTACACTGTGACGACTGCGATGGTCGCTGCGCCTACTGGTTACCACTACGATCCCGCTGAGCAGAGCCAGGTTTCGACTCTGACTGAGGGCGTTGCTTCTGATGTTGTCTTCACTGTGACCCAGGATAGCACAGTTGATCCCGATCAGGATTACAACTATACGGTGACCGTGCAGTATAAGGAAGGCGATACTGTAAGAAAGGAACAAACCCTGAATCTGACTGAGAAAGGGAATGTTACTTCCTATACTGTAAATGCAGATATGTCTTGGGTAACTGTCCGAAATAATAATTATACGAGTAGCGGTAAGGACTATGATTATGAACTGGCTTCCGGTGAATCCTCGAGTAAAGTGGTTACCCTGAATCCCGAGGATGGTACTACTTCCCCTGAGCCGGTAATCTTCAAGATTAAAACTGGCCTTTATGCGAGTGGTACCGGTTCTGTCGATGACCCGTATATGGTGAGCAACGCAATCGAGTTTGATAATATTCGCTATGCGGTCAATAAGAATTTCAAACTCGCAAATAGTATTAGCTTGGCTGGCGGTAACACTAGAGGCTATTTTGATACCATTGGTTTGGGTGAGAGTGCTGATGTGCCGTTTACAGGAACACTCGATGGTGATGGAAATACTGTCAGCGATATAAAGATCGATTATGGCACCGAATACAACAATGTTGGCATCTTTGCAGAGAATGCTGGTACGGTCAAAAATATTACCTTGAAAACAAATACTGCAACTGATGCAGACGGGGTATGTGGTGGTAATACTGTTGGCATACTTGCAGGAACAAACTCTGGTTTAGTCTCGAACGTGCATGTTTCCGGTGCATCTTCTGGTATTGGTAGTGGGTCTGGTGAATTGAGTAAGGTCGGCCTTTTGGTGGGTGTCAACGCTGACTCTGGTACAATTGAATATAGCAGTGCTACCAATGGGTCGGTTACTGGCTATAGTTATGTAGGCGGTTTGGTAGGCCAAAATTATGGTGCGATTAAGGAATCGTATTCCACCGCTGATGTAAATGATTTAGTAACGGCTTATACCTTGGCTAACACTGATAAGTATTTTATGTTTATCGGTGGCTTTGTCGGTGGTAACGCTGGCACTATTGAAAATAGTTATGCGGTTCCTGAGGCTGCGATCAAAGGCAACGGTGGCATCGGTGCTTTCGCGGGCTTGAATACCAGCAATGGCATAATTAAAAATTGCTATACAAATGCCAGTGGTAAAATTACGTATAATGACTGGAATAACTATGGATACATAACGCTTGGAGTTGGCAAAAACTCGGCTACCGTTACTAATTTCTATTATGTTGGGAGCACGGCGACTTCTGCAGGCACAATTATGACCGAGTCGGCTCTGAAGAGCGCTACCTCCTTGACTGGCTTCTCCACCTCGGTATGGAATTTTGGAACCAGCAGCCAGTACCCCGACCTCATCAACAACCCCCGCTAGTTTTTAGCATTCGTGTTTTGTCCCCGCGGGAGGGGGATAGTTCATAAATTTGCGCCCTCTCTCAACATATAAAAATTTATGGAGGTACTTATCATGACAAGCAAGAAAAAGATTACACTGTCCGTTATCGGCATTCTGGTCATTCTGGCGATGATGCTGGGTATCACCTATGCGTGGTTCACCGACGTTGAGACCATTGGCACCAAATTTGAGGCCGGCGTTCTGGATATCACTGTCGGCGACGATGTGGAGCTCACCTTTGAGAACCTGCGCCCCATGGCTTCCGAAGATGCTTTCATGAACTGGATCAACACCTATGAATCGGATATTGCCCTCTCCTCCAGCCATGCTCCTGAGGGCTACGACCCCACCCCCGTCTATGTGCAGGAGTTCACCATCAACAACGAAGGCACCCTGCCTGTCAACCTGAAGCTGGCGCTTGTGGATGCTGAGGTCCCCGCCGATTGCAAAATCCCCAACATCGTTGATAACGGCGTGGGCGGCGTTAAAGTCGGCGATCCCGCTGAGATCGCTTGCGACAACGGCCTGGGCGTTGATGGCGTTCTGGAGCTCGTTCTCCTGAAAAAAGTGGACGGCGCTTGGGAAAAAGTTACCACCCTGGGCGTAGATGCGCTGAAAGAGGGTTACATCGTCCTCGATGGCGAGGGCAACGAAGTTGTTCTCCCCGCTGGCGAGAGCACCACAACCTCCTATGCGCTGGGTGCTTATCTGAATGCTGATGCTGGCAACGAGTATCAGGGAAAACACTATCATGCCACCCTCAAGGTTCTGGCTGCCCAGACCGATGAAGGCGCTACCTTTGCGGCGTAATCATTGAACCCTTAGCGCAGTTTTTTAGGCAATGTTTTTGATGTGGGGCTGCGGTCGTATTGACCGGGCCGCAGCCCCACACCTTATTAATCTCACCAAAGGGGGCGTCAATGTGTCCCAACTCCTGAAGAAAATTGTTTTAAATTGCATGACGATATTTGTAATATCAGCTTACCTGTGCTTGACATTTGCGTGGCAGGCTGATGTTGCCGCGCTCAATATCGAAGCTGTCGCAGCGCATGTCGATATTGAGGTGGCTGACCTCAATCAGATTGAAGTAAATCTGGAGGAGCTCAAAACAGAACCTTATGAGCAGAATTTTACAGTCGAAAATAAATCCACGGTTCCGTCCGTGATGATTTTTCAGTTGAACGCATCGAATGAAGCGGCGCAGACCTTGTTAGAAAACAACGAGATCGAGTACGAAGTGCTTGATGAGCTGGGCGGCAGCCTGACGACAGTCGAGCTCATGCCTGGGATGGACGCGTTAAATTTGACATTGAAGATTACCCTGTCGGGAGAGCCGGATCTATCCAGCGATACGGCTGATTTCTTATTTCAGGTAACGGCACAGCAGACTGATAACCTCGCCACCAGCCAAAAGGCTGTGGTGGTGTTTGATGTTGCGCCTCAGACAGCCTCCGGAAAAAAGGATTCTGAATCCGTTCAGACCGACAGAGACGACATAGTGACATCCAAAGATGAATCGGAAAATTCTTCCGCCGATGCTGATCTGGTCCAACCTTCTGTAGCGGATCAGCAGTCTGGGGATTCCGATAAAAATGGGGAAGAAAAAGATTCTGCGCAGCCGCCGGTGACGGCTGACACGGAAGGTACGTCCTCGGATGCGGGGGATGGAGTAACCTCCAATGAGTAGGACGAAGCGCTTCCTTCATGTGCTGAACCGTTGTATCAGTGTGGTGTTAACGGTTTTGTTGGTCGGCCTTTTTCTGGTGATGGTTTATTTGATTATTGCTTCCAATACCCAATCGATGCCTTTTTTTAATCAGTATTCCATTTATACCGTCACAACCGGCAGTATGACAGGCACTTTGGATGTCGGCAGTGTGATTGTAGTGAAAAAGGTGGATCCACAGACATTGGAGGAAGGCGATATCATCACCTTTCTCTCTAACGACCCCATGTTTAATGGTAAAGTGGTCACACACCGGATCGTTGAGGTGACCGAAGGAACCGGCGGTAAGATGTTTATCACCAAAGGCGATGCGAACGAGGACCGCGATGGAGCAGCAGCTTTGCCCAGCAATGTATTGGGAAAAGTGGTCTTGCATATCCCTTGGTTGGGTTATTTATTGGCATTTTTGAAGACGAAGCAGGGCTATTTTTTGATCTTAATCCTGCCTTGTTTCGCACTTTTGGTAGTTGAAGTGATTCAGTTAATTAAAAACATCTGCCGTTATGTGGATGAAAAGGATCAAAAAAAGCTCGATTCTGAATCTCAAACCGGGGAAATTTCGGATGAAAAGAATTCTCAGGACGATCAGACGCGGGAAAAGTCTCCTGTGACAGAGGAAGCGGAAGGCGATTCCACGAAAGAGGCGGCGGGTCAAGATAACACAGACGAAGAGAACGCTTAGTGACATCTAGCGGCAACTAGTTGCTTGGATCAATCCAATATCGGCTTTTTGGTTTTGCTTTGTTCTTATTGGGCGAGACTGGAAAGAAGAGGGGGAAAATCATGAAATTAAAAAGAATAGCATGCTCCTTATTGACTTTGCTTTTTCTGTTGACTTCCACAGGAGTGATTGCTTTTGCGGAGGATGCCAGAATCCGCCTCTCCGCTTCGTCAGGCGTGGTGAAGGAAGAGTTTACTTTTTCTGAAACGATGCCGGGGGATACGCTGTCGAAAGAAATTTTCTTGGAGTGTGTTTCGTCCAAACGCGCGTACCTACAAGTTTCTGCATCGGTGAAAGAAGATCAGCTCGATTTGCTCAAACAGTGTGAGGCTGTGCTGAAACTCAAATATGCAGATCAGGCGGAGTATCAGGCGAGCAATACATTTCTGCTTGAGGATCTGTTTAGAGGGACAAAGCACAATTTTGGCTTGAGAAGTGACACCACAAATTTGGTGGATATGTATCTTGAGGTAAAAGTACCGACCTCTTTGGATAATACCTATCAAAATGCTTTGGCTGCCTTTACTATCAATGTTTCGTTGATGCGGAACAGCAGCGGCGGCGGTGGCAACCATAGTGGTGGGTCTTCCGGTTCCCAGGTAGACTTTGATTACTCCAAAGAGCTGCCGGATGCGGGCGCTGATTACACCTGGGTGCACTTTCTCTGGATTATCGGCATCGTCGCAATATTGATGGCGGCGGTTCTTTACGTAGTAATCCGCAGAAAGGAGAGAAGCAGGCATGCGTAAATCTACAACAAAAAAGAAGCTCATTTTATCTTTGATTACCTGTATTGCGGTGCTTGCATTCCTGGTTGTAATCGTTTATGCGGTGACTTTATCGCAGTATCAAGCGGTGGTAACCTATCAGATGGGCTCCATCGACATCGGTCTCTATGCGAATCGAGATACGGATATTCCGCTGGATCAGCTTATCGGGCTGGAGAATTTGGCCCCTGCATCCTCTCCAGCGTCAGATTCTGTAGCGGATGGTACCATGGTGGTAAGAAATCTGGACGAACAGCCTGTGTATTGCCGCATGTTTTTTGGCAAAGACGATTTGAAACATCCTTTGGCAGATGTGCTGCATATCGCCATTCGGGAGGAAGGCGCTGAGGAGTATCTTTACAATGGGTTGGCAAAAGAGCTCTTAGATGGCGATATCTTTTCGGATGCGGTATATCTCTCTGCTGCTGAAACGGAAGGATCGATGAAGACCTTGGTCTTTTATGCCTGGTTGGATGCCTCCGCAGACAATACTTATAATGCGGTCGATTCTGAAAAAATCAGCGACGACATGAGCCTAGTGGTGGAAGCTGTTCAGGCAAAGAATCAGGACGTCAATAATCTGCAATTCCGAAATGAATAAAAGGGGGGAGCCGTTATGAAATTATCGGCAAAAGTATCCGGTTTCCGGTTGTCGATTTTCGCTTTGGGCATCGCTGTTCTCTGCTTGGCGATGTTATTGGTTTCCAGATTGGTGCTCCCTTCGGGCGCTTATCTGGAAGATACGGTTACAACACAAATAATAATTACAAATACCACAACATCCGCAAATAATGCAGACAATGATATTACGTCCTCATCATCGGAGAATGAAGCAACATCGTCTTCTCAGAGCAGCGCAACTGAATAACAGTTTGCCAGCGGTTTTGACAGGTTAACAGGAAGAATCGACATAAAAAGTTGCCCTCAAGTAGTCAACGCTTGGGGGCAACTGTTTTAAAATTATTCTAAAATTGTGAAGTGGCGCTGATGAAAAGAAAAAAACTCTGTAGAATCATATTGGTAATTCTGCTGATTCTGGCATTGCTCTGTGGGATATTGCTTGGAGTCCATTATTGGCGGCTGAATAAGGCACAGCAAGAATTTAGAGAAGTAAAGCCGAGCCTCATCACCTCCATACTGATTCCGGAGGATGAAACTGATTCCAATGAGCAGACAGGGGAGCCCGAGGGAGAGCCTTACGATATCACCCAAAATCCCGATTATATCGGTTGGATTTTGGTTCCAGGGGTAAACATCGATTATCCAGTGATGTATACTCCGCGGGACCCCGAATTCTATCTGCGCAGAAACTTTAAAGGGAATTACTCTTACAGCGGAACCCCTTTTCTTGATGCGGATTGTTCGGTTGATCCAATGAGCAGCAATCTAATCATTCACGGGCACAATATGAAAAACGGCACGATGTTCAGTAATCTGCCCCGCTATGCAGAACCGGATTATCTGGCGCAGCACTCTGTCATCTGGCTGGTTTTGGGCTCGACGCAATATCAGTATGAAGTGGTTGCTGCAATCCCCTTTGCGGAATTGCAGGAAGATGAGGAATTGGACAATCGATACAATTTCATGTTGCAGCCGGATACGGAGGACACCTATCGCTTGATGATGGAGTGTGTGGAATCCTATCGCTGCTTTGACACCGGGGTGGAAACCTCCTTTGGCGATCGATTCATTACCCTGGTGACCTGTGATTACGCTGTAGAACATGGCCGTTTTGCGGTGATCGGCCGCCTGGTATCCTAAAATCTGCTTAAAGATCTTCATCGGCTGTCAATTTGTCGGTTAGTAGCCCTTCTGCGTGTTTTTTCCTTGCACATGCCTTTTCAGCGGGATTTCCGACACAATGCCAGTTCTAAATAAGAAATATAAAAGCGCATCGACTGTAGTTCGATGCGCTTTTATCGTGAAACTAAATATTATTTTGCCAGCAGATCGGCCACATACAGGCCGTTTGCCGCGGCCTGAGACAAGGAGCGCGTAAAACCAGCGCCATCGCCGATCGCATAGATCTCCTGACAACCGACAATTTGAAAGTTTTCGCATTCGGGGCGTGCCGAATAATATTTGCATTCGATCCCGTAGAGCAGTGTATCGTAATTGGAGGTGCCGGGCGCGATGTGGTCTAAGGCCTCCAACGTCTCCAAAATGTTATCAAGCTGGCGTTTCGGCATACACAGACTCAAATCCCCCGGGACGGCATCCAAGGTGGGACGCACGGTACTTTGTTTAAGGCGCTTCTCATCGGTGCGCCGGCCGAGCTTCAGGTCGCCCAATCGCTGCACCAGGACGCTTCCGCCGCTGATTAAGTTGGCGAGGCTCGCCACGTGACGGGCATATTCAATCGGATTGTTGAAGGGTTGGGTAAAACGAATGGTGGAAAGCAGTGCGAAATTGGAATTTTGTGTCTTGCGCGCCTGATCGCGATAGCTGTGGCCATTGACCGTCAAAACGCCGTCGGTGTTTTCCGTGACCACCTGTCCGCCCTCATTGAAGCAGAACATGCGCGTGGTATCGCCGTATCCCTTGCTGCGATACCAGATTTTGGGTTCGTAAATCTTTTTGGAGAAATCCTCCCAGACGATGGCGGGTAACTCTACACGGACCCCCACGTCCACCTGGTTATTTTGCAAAGGGATGTGGTTTTTTTCGCACCATTTGACGAAGAAGCGGCTGCCCGCCCGCCCGACAGCAAAGATGACGCGATCAGCGGTCAGGGTATGCTCGCCGTCCTGATCCAAAACGGTGACAACGCGGGTGTTTCGGTCCACATCCAGAACCTCGGTGCAGGTGGCAATCTCACAACGCGTACTGAGATCCTCGATCAGCTTATGCATCGTTTCAAAATTGGAGTCTGTTCCCAGATGTTTGAGTTGCGCCTGGCTCATGTGCAGATCATGCTGGGTGCAAAGCTTTTTGAGCTCATTGCTCGGTTGAAACCGCTCTGTGGTCGCGCCAAAGCGAACCAAAATCTGATCCGCCTGCTCGATATAGCAAAGGACTGTGTCCGGCGGCAGAAAATCGGTGAGCCAGCCGCCGTACTCGGTGGAGATCACATATTTGCCGTCGGAAAAAGCGCCCGCTCCGGCCATACCCTCCATGATGGCGCAGGATTTGCACTTGATGCAGTGGTTAACTTTTTTGGTGACAATCGGGCAGGACCGCTCGGTGATGGCATTTCCTTTCTCAAGAATACAAACAGAAAGGGAGGGGTTGATTTCCAGCAAGCGATAGGCGGCCATGATTCCGCCGATTCCACCGCCTATAATTGCCACATCATAGAGTTTTTTTAATGGCATAATTGTTCTCTCCTTTTTATGATGGGGTCACTGCCCCAAAGAACCGGTTGGAACACGCAGACCGGTCCGCTGAACCCAAAAGCATGGGCTGAACAAAAGTCGTACTATTTCTGCCCAAACTCATTTATTATAAGGGAGAGAAGCAATTTTGTCAAGGTTTGCGGCGCGTCCGCGCGATAACCTGCATTCTTTTGATGCGCTTCATCAGTTCAGCGGGTCTCATAAAACGGATTTTATCGGTCACAGATGCCGAGCCTTCCTTGTCGCTCAACCCGTGGTACACCGAGAGCATGTAGTTGGCCAGATCCTCCGCGCCGCTGCGCTTCACCGACGCGATGACCGACCGCTTGAGAATTGCCAGCTCCTCGGGTGTTTTTTGCTTGACCATGCGCAGTTTCTCGGCCATCTCTTGGGCTCCATTGAAGACAAAACCGTTGATTCCGTCGCGCACCTGATCGGCGTTGAGCGGATCGAGGCGCTGCAGAACCGGCAGGCCGGTCGCCATTCCCTCCAGCATCGAAATCGAGTTGGTGTCGGAGAGGGACGCAGTGATATAGACATCGCAAGAAGCGAGATAGGGGGGGAGCTCCTCGTGGGGCACCATGCCGGTGAAAGTGACCATATCAGAGATGCCAAGGCGTTCCGCCTGTTCCTCCAGCTCCTCCTTGCAGGGGCCGTCCCCGATGACGATCAGGTGAATTTTGTCCTCGCGTGTGATGCACGCAGCCCAATTGTCCAAGATGACATCCACACTTTTCTCGCGGCCCAGCCGCCCGACAAAGCAGGCGATCATCTGGTCATCAGCGATATGATATTTTGCACGGAAAGCTGCTTTGCGCTCTTCGCTGATATTCTCCGGTTTGAACGCATCCAATTCCACTGAGTTGGGGATGACATTGACAGTCTTATCGACGCCGGCCTGTTTAAAATATTCTGCGCACTTCTGCGACGGACCGGTGAGGGTGGAGGCTGATTTTGCCAGGATGCGGATATAGCGGTGGCTGAACCGGGTCATGGGCCCGACAAAGAGCGGCGGGGCCACATAGTAGATATACTCGTCGTACATGGTGTGCAGGGTGTAGACCAGCGGTTTTTTAAGAATTTTGGCAGCCATCACGCCTGAAATACCGATGCCGAATTCGTTGTGAATGTGGATGATGTCGGGGTTGAAGTCACGGATAAATTTCAGCCGCCGTTCGCTGATGGGCGCTGCGGCGCCGAAGTTGTAAAAGCGGCGCATCTGTTTGGCGGGACAATGTAAAACGCCATCCTTGATATAGTGCTTGCGCGTATTGTAATCGGCTGTCACCACTAGCACTTGATGGCCCAGTTTTTCCAGCCCTTCCTTCAAAATTTTGACATGGGTGACGACCCCGTTGATGTGGGGCAGGTAGGTCTCTGTAAATAATGCAACTCTCATAACGTCCTCCAAATTAAAACAGTTTGATGATGTATCAAGTGTTTCATAAATAGTATAACACAACTTCAGTGTCTTTCAAACCTATAGACGATGTGGAAGAAGTAAAATCTTCAAGAAGTTGTCAATTTTTGGGGATTACAACGGAAAAGCAGGCTTTGATCGCGTTGACTGAAAACAGTCGGTGGGGTATAATAATGAATAGATCATTGGCGACGCACAGCCACTGAATATGCGAAAAGGACTGATAAAATGGATCACAATTTTTCGGTTTCCCTGGAAAAGGTTGCAAAGACGCTCTCGTTGGAGACGATTTACGCCCCGAATGAGCTGAGCAGCATCCTGATCACCTGCGCCGATCTCAACCGGCCGGGCATTCAATTGGCAGGTTTTTACGATTTCTTCGATCAGGATCGCATACAGATCCTAGGAAAAGCGGAATTTGGTTATTTGGAGCTGTTTACACAGGATAAGCTGGGCAAACGGCTGGATAAATTCTTTTCGCTCAAACCGCCCGCGGTAATCATCTGCCGTGAGCTGGAAGTGTTGCCCAAAATGGTGGAGTGCGCAAAAAAGTACGAAGTCGCGCTGATGCGCACGCCGGAGGCCACCACAAACTTTCAGACGCTGCTGGGTTCCATGCTTGGAATTGAGCTGGCGCCGCGCATCACCCGCCACGGCGTGCTGGTGGAGGTTTACGGCGAAGGTATCCTCCTGTTGGGAGAAAGCGGCGTTGGAAAAAGCGAGACTGCGATCGAGCTGGTCAAACGAGGACACCGCTTGATCGCAGACGATGCGGTGGAGATCAGGCGTGTCTCCAACAAGTCGTTGGTGGGCACCTCCCCCGAAAATATCCGCCACTTTGTCGAACTGCGCGGCATCGGCATCATCAACGCGCGGCGCATCTTTGGTATGGGTGCGGTCAAGGTGACCGAGAAGATCGATATGGTCATCCAGCTTGAACCGTGGGATACCAACAAGGTGTATGACCGCATGGGGATGGAAAATGAACAGACCGAGATTTTGGGCAATAAGGTGCCGTCCTTGACCATACCGGTCAAGCCGGGGCGCAACCTGGCCGTCATCATCGAGGTGGCAGCGATGAACAACCGCCAGAAGAAGATGGGATATAACGCGGCGCAGGAGCTGCTGCAAAAGCTGGGGATGCTGGAGAACAAAGATTCAACCAGCACCGCCGACTGGGACGCGTTTTAAAGCGGAAGTGTCCAGTGGGCGGTTGATACGAATGACTGCCCCTCTCATAGGGATAATAACATTATAATCTGAAGAAATACTCGATGATATTCTTACGATTTGGATATCGAAAGGGGAGATATACGGATGCAGCATTATCTGGGAATCGATTTGGGCGGTACCAATATCGCCGTCGGCGTGTTGGATGAATCCTACCGCATAATCGCACGCGCCCGGCTGAAGACCCGCGCAATCCGTCCAGCGGCTGAAATCTGCGACGACATGGCCAAAGCTGCCCGCATGGCGGCTGAACAGGCCGGCATTTCCATCGCTGACCTGCCCTGGGTGGGCGTGGGCTCGCCGGGCAGCGTCAACCCAAAGGCCGGCGTAGTCGGCTATTCTGGCAACTTGGGTTTTCGTGACGTGCCGTTGGCGGCCATGATGCAGGAGCGGCTGGGCGTCACGGTTTATACAGAAAACGACGCGAATGCGGCTGCCTACGGCGAGGCATTGGCTGGTGCGGCAAAAGGGGTGAGCAATGTGCTCGCCATCACCTTGGGCACCGGTGTGGGCGGCGGCGTTATCCTGGATGGGAAGATCCTTTCCGGCAGGGACGGTGCTGCGGGTGAGTTGGGGCATATGGGAATCGTTGTGGGAGGACGCCCCTGCTCCTGCGGCAGAAATGGATGTATCGAGGCGTATGCCTCAGCTACAGGATTGATCCGGTTGACCCGGGAGGCGATGGAGCAGCACCCCGAGAGCCGCCTGTGGGAGCTGGCGCCATCCCTGGAACAGGTGGACGGCAAGACGGCGTTCGACGCATTGCGCCTGGGCGATGCCGTTGGCACCGCTGTTGTGGACGAATATGTGGAATATTTAGCCTATGCGCTCGTAAACTATATTAACATCTTCGCACCGGAACTGATTGTATTGGGCGGCGGCATCAGCCACGAGGGGGAGCCCTTTTTAGAGCGTATCCGCCGGGCGATGGAGGGCAAGGTGTTCGGCGGCGTCAACCACACCCGCCTCGCCTGCGCTACACTCGGCAACGATGCCGGTATTATCGGCGCGGCCCTTCTGGGGAAAAATGCCATCGGTAACCCGTGAGCTCCCCATCATTCTGCGCCGACTGCGCCATCAAGGAGGCTTTCCATGTTGACAACCAGCCAGCTCGAACAGATATGCGCCGCGGCGGGAATTCCCATGTTAGCCGGGCAGCCGATGAGCGAATTTACCACCTTTCGCATCGGGGGACCGGCGGAACTGATTTTACAGCCCGATTCGATCGAACAGCTCGCGGGGGCTATGCGCGCCTGCAAGGAGGAAGGAGTCAGACCGCTGCTGATGGGGAACGGCTCCGACCTGCTGGTCTGCGACGAAGGAATCCGGCGGCCGGTGATCCAACTGGGCAGGCAATTTGCCCGCATGTGGGTAGAGGACGGCGACCAGTTGGTGTGTGAGGCGGGCGCTTCCCTCGCCAAGGTTTGCACCTTTGCCTGGGAAAACGCACTGACCGGCTTGGAGTTCGCATACGGCATCCCCGGCAATGTGGGCGGCGCTGTCTATATGAACGCGGGCGCTTACGGAGGCGAAATCAAAGATGTGGTGGCCTGCGTCACCCATGTGACCCCGGAGGGAGAGGTGGAAACCATCTGCGGGGAAGCATGTGACTTCGGGTACCGGCACAGCGCCTATACCGACAACGGCTGTTGTATCGCCGAGGTGCGTTTTCAGCTTCAAAGGGGCGATCCGGCGGTGATCCGCGCCCGCATGGACGACCTGATGGAGCGCCGCAGAAGCAAGCAGCCGCTCGAATATCCCAGCGCGGGCAGCACCTTCAAGCGTCCGGTGGGCGGTTATGCCTCGGCGCTGATCGACCAATGCGGCCTCAAGGGGCGCAGAGTGGGCGGCGCGATGGTCAGCGAAAAACACGCGGGTTTTCTCATCAACTACGATCATGCCACCTGCGCGGATATGCTGGAGCTGATTCGAGTGGTGCAGGAGGAGGTCAAAAAGCAGACCGGCTTTGAGCTGGAATGTGAGATCAAACATATTGTGGGATAGACTGTGAGATGCAATGCTGAGGACGAATGGAGAAAAGACATGGAATTTTTGATTGTGACAGGAATGAGCGGCGCAGGCAAATCGGGCGCTGCCAATGTGCTGGAAGATATGGGTTACTATTGCATCGATAACATCCCGCCCGCCCTGATCGCCAAGTTCTCGGAAATTTGTATGCAGAGCAAGGGGAAGATCAGCAAGGTCGCGATGGTGGTTGATTCGCGCGGCGGCGACCTATTTGGCGATCTTTTGGAGAGCCTGGACCGCCTGAAGGAGCGCGATAACTGCTATAAAATTTTATTTTTAGACTGCGATGACGATGTACTCATCACCCGATATAAGGAGACGCGCCGCAAACACCCCTTGTGTGAAGGGGCGGCCGTCACCCTTCAGGAGGCCATCCGGCGGGAACGCGAGCTGTTACAGCCGGCGCATCAGCGCGCCAATTACATCATCGATACCACGTTGCTCACCGCCGCTCAGCTGCGCGACAAGATTTATCAAATTTTCCTGGATGGCGGCTCCCGTATGCTCATCAACTGTATGTCCTTCGGCTTCAAATATGGGCTGCCCAGCGATGCCGACCTGGTGTTCGACGTGCGTTGTCTGCCCAACCCGTTTTATATCCCGGAACTCAAGGAGAAAACAGGCCGGGACCGGCCGGTGGAGGACTATGTCCTCAGTTTTGAACAGTCCACAACCCTGCTCGACAAGCTGAAGGACCTGTTGGGCTACCTTGCACCGCTCTATGTGGAGGAGGGAAAGAGCCAGTTGATGGTCGCCATCGGCTGTACCGGCGGCAAGCACCGCTCGGTGGTGTTCACCGAGCATCTGGGCGCTTTTTTGACAGAACAGGGATACCGTGTGGTGTGCAACCACCGCGACATCCTCAAAACGAAAAAATAGGGGGCTTGCATCCGATGTCGTTTGCCCACCAACTAAAACAGGAGATTTACGAAGCAAGACCGACCGAACGCGAGCTGAGGCTTGCCCAGGCCTATGGTCTTTTGCTTTTTTCCAAGGGATTTTCTCGGTCGTCGGTGTCGATCCAGACCGAGCACGAACAGACCGCAAGGCTGTTTTGCAGCGAGATCATCGACCTGATTGGGATAAAAACCAGTATTTTATACAGCGAGTTTGAAAAGAAGAACGGCAGTACCGTGTTTACCGCGGCGGTGGAGGCGGAGGAGGATCGAGAGAATATCCTGCGCTTTTTCGGGCACGATCCGGACGAGCTCAGCCTCCGCATCCACGAGAAGAACCTGCATTCGGAGCGGGCTGCGGCTGCCTTTGTGGCGGGGGCTTACCTCGCCTGCGGCAACGTCACCGATCCGCAGAAGGATTACCACCTGGAATTTGTTACCCCGCACCGCGGCCTCTGTCGCGATTTGATCGGGCTCCTCTCCGGGCCGTTGGAGCCGCCGCGGATGACCACACGGCGATCCTCCTGCGTGGCGTATCTCAAGGAGAGCGAGGCCATCGAGGACATGATGACCTATATGGGGGCGCCCAAATGTGCGCTGGCCATGATGGAGATCTCCATTTATAAGGACATGCGCAACAAGGTAAACCGCGTCACCAACTGTGAGACAGCCAATATCGAAAAAACGGTGACCGCAGCGGCAGCCCAATGTGAGGACATCCGCACCATCATCGCGGCCCGTGGGCTGGAATCCCTCCCCGATGAGCTGCGCGAGATCGCCGAGCTGCGGGTGCAAAACCCGGATATGAGCCTGCGCGAGCTGGGGGAGGCGCTTTCTGAGCCTCTCTCTCGCTCCGGGGTCAACCACCGGCTCAAGCGGCTGTCAGCCATCGCCGATCAGATTCGTGGGACAAAATAGCCGGTCAGTCAACTGGAAAGGGGACGAATCATTGGAACAGTTTGTGCATCTTCACGTACATACCGAATACAGCCTGCTCGACGGCGCCTGCCGCATTCCAAAGCTGGTGGAGCGGGTAAAAGAACTGGGGCAGCCCGCCTGCGCAATCACCGATCACGGCGTGATGTACGGCGTGGTCGACTTCTATAAGGAGTGCAAAAGGCAGGGGATCAAGCCGGTGATCGGCTGCGAGGTCTACGTCGCGCCGCGCACCCGCTTTGATAAGGTGTTTAAGATCGACAACAGTCCTTACCACTTGGTGCTGCTTTGCAAAAATGAGACGGGCTACCGCAACCTGATCAAAATGGTGTCGCAGGGATTCACTGAGGGCTTCTACTCCAAGCCGCGCATCGACTGGGAGCTGTTGCAGGCTCACCATGAGGGGCTAATCGCACTCTCCGCCTGCCTCGCGGGCGAAATCCCGCGCCGGCTGACCCAGGGGGATTACGAGGCGGCTAAGGAGACCGCGCTGCGCTACCGCGACCTGTTCGGCAGGGAGAACTACTACATCGAGCTTCAGGATCACGGCATCCGCGAACAGAAGATGATCGTTCCCCATCTGATCCGTCTGGCGGAGGAGGTCGGCGTCGAGCTGGTGGCCACCAACGACGCGCACTACATCCGCAAGGAGGATGCGAAGATGCAGAACGTGTTGGTCTGCATCCAGACCAACCGCACGGTCAACGACCCCTCCGACATGGAATTTGCAACCGAGGAATTCTACATCAAGTCGCGTGCGGAGATGCTGGAGGCGTTTCCGCAGCTGGAGCGCGCCATGGATAACACCGTCAGGGTAGCGGAGCAGTGCAACCTCGATTTTGAGTTCGGCGTGACCAAACTGCCGTTTTATACCGCTCCCGACGGCCGCGACAACGACGAATACTTTACCTCCCTTTGCTGGGACGGCCTGAAAAAGCGATACGGCTCGTCCCCAGACCCCGCAATTGTGGAGCGTCTGGAGTACGAGCTCAGCGTCATCCGCAAGATGGGTTATGTCGACTATTTTCTGATTGTATCCGACTTTGTCAACTATGCGCGCAGCCACGACATTCCGGTGGGACCGGGGCGCGGTTCGGGTGCGGGCAGCATCGCCGCTTACTGCATCGGAATCACCGGCATTGACCCTATCCGCTACAACCTGCTGTTTGAACGCTTCCTCAACCCTGAGCGCGTCTCGATGCCCGACTTCGACATCGATTTTTGTTACGAGAAACGGCAGCAGGTGATCGACTACGTGGTGGACAAATACGGCGCGGATCACGTGGCGCAGATTGTCACCTTCGGTACCATGGCGGCGCGCGGCGCGCTGCGCGACGTGGGACGAGCCCTTGCGATCCCCTATCAGACGGTGGATGCAGTGGCGAAATCGGTGCCGATGGAGCTGCACATGACCCTGGACAAGGCCCTGGCGGTTTCGGCCGAGTTTAAAAATTACTATGAATCCGACCCACAGCTGCACGAGCTGATCGACACCGCGCGCAGCCTCGAAGGGATGCCGCGCCATTCCTCCACCCATGCGGCGGGGGTGGTGATTACCCGGGACCCGGTGGACACTTATGTGCCGCTTTCTAAAAACGACGAGTCGGTGGTGACGCAGTTCCCCATGACCACGTTGGAGGAATTGGGCCTGCTGAAGATGGATTTTCTGGGCCTGCGCACCCTCACGGTGATCGACGACGCGCAGCGGATGATCCGCCGCCGCACCCCGGATTTTGACATCAACGAGGTTTCCCAGGAGGATCCGGCGGTGTTCGCGATGCTCACCAAGGGCGAGACCGAAGGGGTGTTCCAGTTTGAATCGGCGGGCATGTGCCGCACCCTGGCCGGCCTCGGCCCGCAGTCGATCGAGGACATGATCGCGGTGATCTCACTCTACCGACCCGGCCCGATGGAGTCGATCCCGCGGTACACCAAAAACCGCCACAACCCTGAACTGGTGACCTACAAGCATCCCCTGCTTCAGCCGATTTTGGATGTGACCTACGGCTGTATCGTCTATCAGGAGCAGGTGATGCAGATTTGCAGGCAGCTGGCCGGGTACTCCTACGGGCGCGCCGACCTGGTGCGCCGCGCCATGAGTAAAAAGAAGGCCGACGTGATGGAAAAGGAGCGCCACAACTTTATTTATGGCCTGCAAAATGAGGACGGGACCTGGGAGTGTGAGGGCGCGGTGAGGCACGGCGTGCCCGAGGCTGTGGCCAACGATATTTTCAACGAAATGAGTTCGTTTGCTGCCTATGCGTTCAATAAATCGCACGCCGCAGCTTACGCTGTGGTGGCTTATCAGACTTCCTACCTCAAATGCCATTATCCGCGTGAGTTTATGGCCGCGCTGATGACCAGTGTGCTGGATAATACCGACAAGATCATCGAATATATCGATGAATGCAGCCGGCTGCAGATCCGGGTGCTGCCGCCCGATGTCAATTTCAGCGACGAGGGCTTCACGGTGGTGGGGGACGACATCCGCTTCGGGCTGCTCGCAGTGAAGAATCTCGGCCGCGGGTTCATCCGCGACCTGCTCGCTGAGCGGCAGAATGGACGCTTTGAAAACTTCACCGATTTTTGTGAACGGATGCACGGCAAGGATCTCAACAAGCGAACGATCGAAAGCCTGATTAAATGCGGGGCGCTCGATTCGTTCGGAGCCAACCGCAGGCAGATGCTCACCGGCTATGAGGCGGTACTGGGCAATCTGGACGAAATTAAAAACAAGAACGTGGCAGGTCAGGTGAGTCTGTTTGAGACCGTCTCAGCCGGGGCGCCCAAGGAGGAATACCGCCTGCCGGACGTGACGGACTACTCATCGGCTGAGCGCCTGGCAATGGAGAAAGAGACCACCGGCCTGTTCCTTTCCGGCCATCCGGTGGGGGAGTATCAGGCGGCGATCAAGGCGATCGGCGCCAAGCGAATTTTGGAGGTGGCCAACGAGGGCTACGATAACCTGCCCGTGGAGATTGTCGCGATCATCACCGGGAAGTCGGTCAAGACCACCCGCCGCAATGAGACGATGGCGTTTCTCACGATCGAGGACACCACCGGCTCGATGGAGGCGATGGTGTTCCCCAAAACGCTGGAAAGCTACGGCTCGCTGTTGCAAAAGGGCGCTGTGTTGGCGTTTGCGGGACGGATCAGCGTGCGCGAAGAGGAAGCTGCCAAGCTGCTTTGTGAGCGCGTATCCGCCGTCAGTACAAGCGGGGAGCGCAGCGAAGCAGGGGAGCCAGCGTCCGGTGCGCCGCGAGAAAAACGCCCCCAGCTCTATCTCAAAGCGCCTTCGGTAGGTGCGCCTGCGTTTGACCGCGCGAAAAACCTGCTCGAAATTTTTGAGGGGAACACGCCGGTGTTTGTCATGTTTGCGGATACCGGACGCCTGACCCGCGCCCCGCGCGCGCTGTGGGTCGACCTCAACGACGTGTTGGTGCGCCAGCTCCGCGTAGTTTTGGGGGAAGAAAACGTCAAAATCGTAGAAAAATGAATATAAAAGAAACATTTTTGACTAGCGCTCCGTTCTGCCATCGGGTATAATAAACGAGGATGTTTAAATTTTGTCAATTCCGTTTTTGAAACAGAATGTAGATAGGAGAGATTGTCATGGAAAATAAGCAGAAAACGATTGCAGTGCTCACGAGCGGCGGCGACGCCCCCGGCATGAACGCGGCGATCCGTGCGGTGGTTCGCACCGCCCTGCACCGCGGGATGCGTGTGCTCGGTGTAAGAAGAGGTTATAACGGGCTCATCAACGGCGATATGGTGGAACTCAATTATCTCTCAGTTTCCGATATTATGCACCGCGGCGGCACGATCCTTTACACCGCCCGCTGCGCCGAATTCCGCGAGGATGCCGGTGTGGAGAAAGCGAAAGAAACCTGCATCAAAATGGGCATCGACGGCGTTGTGGTCATCGGCGGCGACGGTTCTTACCGCGGCGCGCGCGATCTATCCCTGAAGGGGATCCCCTGTGTGGGTCTGCCGGGCACTATTGATAACGACATTTCCTCCACGGAATATACCATCGGCTATGACACTGCCATGAACACTGTATGCGACATGGTCGACCGCCTGCGCGACACTTCGCAATCGCACGACCGCTGCTCGGTGGTCGAGGTCATGGGTCGCAAAGCGGGCTATATCGCGCTCAATACCGGTATTGCCTGCGGCGCATCGGTCATTCTGATGCCTGAGGTTCCCTACGATCTGGAGAAGGATGTGCTCGACAAGATCCGCAACGCGCACAAGACCGGTAAGCAGCACTTTATCGTGATGGTGGCTGAGGGCGTCGGCGGCGTGGAAGAGCTGGCCAAGAAGATTGAGGCTGCCACCGGCATCGAGACCCGCGCCTGTGTTTTGGGCCATGTGCAGCGCGGCGGCGCGCCGTCCCTGACGGACCGTGTCGCAGCCACTAAGATGGGCTACCATGCGGTGGAGCTGCTTGAGCAGGGCATTGGCAACCGCGTGGTCGGTTTACAGTGCAACGAGGTGGTCGATTACGACATCCTCGAGGGCCTTGAGATGGTCAAAACCATCGACACCAATCTGGTGCGCATCGCGGAAGAGGTTTCTCTGTAATTGAGGAGTTTTTACATCTGAAAGAGCGGCAGACGGGGTTACCCGTCTGCCGTTTTTGATTGGTTTTGGACAGGGGCATATCTCTTTTCCGGGTCACATATATGTAAAATGGCGGATGCCTGGCAAAATTTGTTGCAATGAAGCGGTCGAATCGGTGCAATAAAAAGTCGGGAATTTGCTACTAAACTATTGATAATTTTTTACGTAAAGTATATGATGAAGATGATACTGAAAATGGGGAACTTTGTACATTTTTGCACTTTACATTACAATATGGAGAAAAACGGTTCAATATGGGGGTCAACATGAAAAAATTTCTTGCCATTTTTTTGTCGGCAGTGCTGATGCTTTCCGCCGCTGGCTGCTCATCCAACAAACCCAGTGTGCCCGAGGATATGATCAGCGGAGAGGACATCATCCTTTCGCGTGAAGATGAAGAACCGCTCGTCTCCCAGAGCGAATACCCCGATACGGATGATTCCGAGGCGTTGGAATCAAGCAGTTCGTCGGAATCCTCATCGTCCTCGCAGAGTGCCGCTTCGTCCGAATCCGCCTCCAGCTCACAGGCTCCGTCCAGTCAGGCCGAAAGCAGCTCCAGCTCTTCCCAGCCGGAGAGCGCGCCTGAGAGTTCTGAGGAGCCAGAACCAGAGAGCGCTTCGCCCACGATTTCGGGCGAAGTGCGCGCGATTTGGATTTCTTACCTCGATCTTGCGCCGATGATCAAGGGAAAAAGCAAGAGCCAGTTCCAATCCAACATCGGGGCGGCGTTTGACGACTGCGCCGACCTCGGACTGAACACCGTGATCGTGCAGGTTCGTCCGTTTGCCGATGCGCTGTACGATTCGGCTTATTTCCCCTGGTCGTACCTGGTCAACTCCGGCAATATAGAGGGGAAAAGCCCCGGCTACGACCCGCTGCAGGTGATGGTCTCGGCGGCGCATTCCCGCGGCCTGAAGATCGAGGCGTGGATCAACCCCTACCGTGTGCGTGCCAACGGCAGCAAGGTCTCGCTCTGCGACGACAACCAGGCGCAGCAGTGGCTGGATGAGGGCAGCGACAATGTGGTGGAGTTCAACGGCGGTATCTACTACAACCCCGCGCGCGAAGAGGTTCAGGATCTGATTGTAAACGGTGTGGAGGAGATCGTCTCCAACTACGATGTCGACGGCATTCACTTCGACGATTATTTTTATCCGTCCCCCGATAACAGCTTTGACAGCGCGGCTTACAAGGAGTATAAAAACGCAGGCGGCGGCAAGAGCCTGGGCGACTGGCGGCGGTCGAACGTGGATACGCTGGTCAAACGGGTTTACAAGGCGATCAAATCGATCGATAGCTCCTGCACGTTTGGCATCAGCCCCCAAGGCAACCGCAGCAATAACTGGAGTCATCAGTACATCGATGTGGAAAAATGGGTGACCAACACCGGTTATGTCGATTACATATGCCCCCAGATCTACTGGGGCTACAACAATTCCAGCGCCCCGTATCAGTCGGTTTTGGAGGAATGGAACGACCTGATCGGCGTGTCCAAGGTGAAACTGTATGTGGGCTTGGCGGCCTATAAAATCGGTAACTCCGAAAGTGATTTTATCAACAATTCCAATATGATGAAGCGGCAGGTGGTTTCCGCGCGCGAACAGAGCCGGTATCAGGGATTTGCCCTCTATCGCTACGATTCGCTGTTCAATCCGGATGCGGGGTGCCGGTCGCAGGTTGCCAAGGAACTGAAGAATCTGGAATCAATTTTAGATTGATCTCCGGTTGAGATGTAAAAATGTGGTGGGCCGGGGGCCCAGGGAAAGGTTGGATAGAGTGGCAAAAAATATATTTCACAATCGGAAAGTGATCGCGATCATCTTGTCGTCGATCTTTCTTGTGATCACCTTGACCACCGGCGTGCTCGCCGCGCTCAACACGGAGGCACGGATGAGCAGGTCTTCGGAGGAGGACAGCAGCGCGAGCGAAAGCCTGCCGGGGGAGGATTCCGGCGAGGAATCCTCCCAGGAGGACAGTGCAGTGGTCGCGCCGGTGACGTTCCAGCGCCCGCGGGAGCTGCGCGCGGTCTTTCTGGTGCCTGGCACCGATTTTCTTCGGAACGGTACGGACGAGGCGTCGGTCAAAGCGGAGGTGGACAAGTCCCTCGCGGACGCGGTCTCCTTCACCGCCAATGCCGTGGTAGTGGACACCATGTACGATGGCGAGCCGATTTACAAGGCGGACGGCTTTGACGCCCTCGGCTATCTGTGCGAAAAGGCCCAGGAGCAGAATCTGTTGGCTTACGCGACCCTTGACCTGCTCCACGGTCAGGACGATATCGACAACGCCCTGCTCGACGATCTGGCGGATGAGGCGGCCGATCTGGCGGGCAGTTATCCGCTCGCAGGGGTGTTTGTCCAGAACTTCTGCATGGACCAATCCTCGGGCGGTTTCGCGGCCTACCAGGCGAGCGGGACCGGCATGGGGTACGCTAACTATATGAAGTCGATGACCGCAGCGGCTTTCCGCGCGGTGTCAGAGGCGATCCGCGACGCCTCGCCAGAGACACAGGTCGGCATCTATACCCCGCCGGTGTGGGCCAACCAGTCGTCCGATGAAGCAGGCTCCAATACCAACTCCGGTTATCAGACGCTGATCGACGGCAATGCGGATACCAAGGCATGGGTGGAGGACGGCCTGGCCGACTTTGTGGCGGTACAGGCGACAGGATACACCAGCGACCCCAATCTGCGTTTTTCCAACGTGGTCTCCTGGTGGGGGGAGCTGTGCGATGCAAACGACATCCCCGTCTACCCGGTACATATGGCCACCAAGGTGGGCGACAACTGGGACGGCGAGGAGCTGGCCCAGCAGTATTTGGAGGCGCGCGACATCGCGGGCTTCGGCGGCAGTGTGTTTGACTCGCTTGCGGCCATCACTGCGAATGTGCAGGGCAGTACCGACCGCCTGCACCGCGCGATGAACGACGAAATCGACCTCAGCTACATCCTGGAGAAGCTGGAACTCACCCAGCCTTCTCAGATGAACATCACCACCACCAATCCCACCTATACCATCATGGGTGCGTCCGACCCCGACTTTCCGGTGCTGATGAACGGGGAGGAGATCGAGCGCAACGAGAGTGGTTACATCAACATCACGGTGGAGCTGGAGGAGGGTCCCAACACCTTCAATTTTAAACACAAGGAGCAGGACCTCACCTACACGATCACCCGCAAGACTGAGGTGCTCAAATCGATCACCCCGGCCGAGGCGTCCACCCTGGAGGGCGGCATGATTCTAACGGTGACCGCCATGGCTTATCCCGATGCATCGGTGACCGCCAAGATCAACGGCTCCACCATCAATCTGACCAAGGCGGAATCGAGCGAAGAGGACGATCAGACCGAGAAAAATGAGTCGTATGTAAAATATATCGGCACCTACAAGACGCCGGTGGTCAAGGGCAACACCAACATCGGCAGCGTCGTTGTGACTGCCTCTGCGGGCGGCGCGAGCCGCACGCTGCAAAGCGGCGCGATCACCCTCACCCCGCCCATCGAGATTGGGGACGGCGAGCTGATCGAGGTCAAGGTGCCGAGCGCTGAGACCTTCCCGGACGATACGCTCAACGACATTTCCAACAGCGCTTATTATCCGATCTGTCAGGGAGCCCGCGACTATACGGTGAGTAACAAGCTCGCCTATACCGACAGCACCGGCACCCACTACTACTATCTGCTTGAATCCGGCCGCAGGGTGTACGCCGACGACATCCGCGTCATTCAAGGCGGCGACGACCTGTACAACAACAAGGTCACCTCCGCCTCTATCAAAAGCAGCGGCGGATATACCTACGTCACCTTTGCAACCAACAAGCCGGTGTCCTATACCTTCGGCCATTCCAATGGAAAAATCACCATCAAGTTCCATTACACCGATTCGGTGCCGGGCAGTGCGAAGATCAGCAGCAACCCGATGTTCGCGTCGATGAGTGGTTCGGGCTCTACAGTCACACTCAACCTCAAGAACTCCAACGGTTTTATCGGTTATACGGCGGCCTATGAGGGGAACGACCTGGTGTTCAAATTTAAGAACTCGCCCGGTGGCCTTTCCGGCGCCCGCATCTGGATCGACCCGGGCCATTCGGCCGATTCGGTCGGCGCGAGCGGTTCTTATCCGGGGCAGCACGAGTACCACATCAATCTGGCGATCGCCAAAAAGTTGAAATCCATCTTGGAAGACAACGGCGCTACGGTAAAAATGCTCAACAACAGCAGTTTTGTCGAGTTGGAGGATCGTATGCAGCAGGCCAAGGACTTCAATCCCCATGTGTTGGTGAGCGTGCACGCCAATTCGGCGGGCAGCAACAGCTCTGTGCGCGGTTCGGAAGCCTACTATTTCTACGGATTCTCATCGGGGCTGGCAAGCCGGGTGTCCAGCGGTATGGCGAACGCGCTGAATACCACCAACCGCGGTGGCAAAAAGGGCCTCTACCATATGACGCGCACCTCCGAGTTTGCGACCACCCTGTCGGAGACCGGGTTCCTCACCAACAACACCGAATACGAGAAGATGCTCAGCAGCAGCTATCAGCGCTCTGTGGCGGCGGGCATCGCCAACGCGATCAACGATTACCTGGCAGCAGCGGCTGGCAGCTCCTCCGGCGGGGGCGTCGATTGGGATGACGAAGAGGAAGAGGACGAAGAGACCGTGCCGGTGACCGGTGTAACCCTCGACCGTTCCACCCTGTCCCTGGCGGTAGGCGAGAGCGCCACCTTGGAGGCCACGGTGAAGCCGAACGACGCGACCGATGACAAGGTGACTTGGACCAGCAGCAAAGAGAGCGTCGCCACAGTGAGCGCGAGCGGAAAGGTGACCGCAAAGGCCGTGGGAACAGCGACCATCACCGCGACCACACGCGACGGTAAAAAGACGGCGAGCTGCGTGGTGACGGTCACTGCCGAAGCCACCGGATCAAAGCTCACCTCGGTGAAGGTTGACGACTACGACGACGAGCTCGTGGTGGGGGACAATTATTCCTTCGAGGCGATTGTCACGCCGGGGGATGCGAGCAATGTCTCGCTCACCTGGTCGGTGGACGACACGAACGTCGCCACGATCAACAAGAGCAGCGGCATCCTGACGGCCAAGAAGGCGGGCAAGGTCAAGGTGACGGTGACTGCAAAGGACACCAGCACCACCAAGACCGATACCGTCACCATCAACGTCGTGGAGACCCCGTCGGCAACCTCGGTCCGGTTGGACAGCAGCTCCCTGACAATCAAAGCGGGCAGCTCCGAACAGTTGATTGCGACGATCCGTCCCTCCGGCGCCACCGCCAAGGTGACTTGGAGCATGAAGAAGGGCGGCCTGGGTATCAGCGTGGACTCGGACGGCATCGTCAGTGTGGATGAGGGGATCACGAGCGATGTCACCGATATCGTGGTTGCTACTATCAAAACTGCGGACGGCAACAAGACTGCCGAATGTGTGGTGACTGGTAAGGCGGATACGGGCGGCGGTTCGTCCTCCTCCGCGCCGGAGTCCGGCCCGGAGGAGGTGCGGCTCGACACCGATGAGCTCGACCTTGTGGTGGGGGAAAACGGTGTGCTGACCGCAGAGCTTTTGCCGGATGGTACGGGCGGATCGGTCACCTGGACGTCGAGTGACGACAAGATCGCTTCGGTGTCCGGCGGCAAGGTCACGGCCAGAGCTCCCGGCAAGGTCACCATCAAGGCGACTGCCAAGAACGGAAAATCGGCCTCCTGCACGGTTACAGTCGAAGAGGAATGACAACCATATCCCCAAATATATGAGAAAAAGCAATAAAAATTTATTAAAAAGAGCAGGGAATTTTTTATCGTTCCCTGCTTTTTTCTGTTGATAAAAGCAGGTATATCCGATATAATCATAGGTAGAAGTTCTAAAGAATTCTATATTTGGTGTTATTTTTTTATCAAGTTTAGAATTGTTCCAGTAATGAGCGCAAAAGGAGTGTTTGTTTTGTTTCAAATAGTGAAAAAGGAGCAGCTCAACAGCGCGGTGACGCGGATGGAAGTGGAGGCGCCGTTTATTGCCAAGAAAGCCAAGGCGGGCCAGTTCATCATCTTCCGCATCGACAGCCACGGGGAGCGCGTCCCTCTTACCATCGCAGATACCGACGCCCAGCGCGGCACAGTCACCATCATCTTTCAAGCGGTGGGCCGCTCCACCAAGATGCTCGCCCAGATGAACGAAGGCGATTTTCTGGCCGATTTTGTCGGCCCGCTGGGCAAGGCGACCGAACTGGAAGGCTATAAAAGGGCCTGTGTGATCGGCGGCGGCGTGGGCAATGCAATCGCATATCCCTCCGCCAAGGCACTGTACAATATGGACTGTGAGGTCGATGTGATCGCAGGTTTCCGCAGCAAGGACATCGTCATCCTGGAGGATGACTTCAAAAAAGTGTGCAACCACCTTTATATCACCACCGACGACGGTACATACGGTGAGAAGGGCTTTGTCACCAACAAATTGCAGGAGCTCATCGACGCTGGCAATCAGTATGACCTGGTCATCGCCATTGGGCCGATCCCGATGATGAAGTTTGTCTCCAAGGTCACAGAGCCATACGGCATCAAGACGCTGGTGTCGCTTAACCCGATCATGATCGACGGCACCGGCATGTGCGGCGGCTGCCGCGTTTCAGTGGGCGGCGAGATCAAGTTCGCCTGTGTCGACGGCCCGGACTTCGACGGCCACTTGGTGGACTACGACGAGCTGATGAAGCGCAACACATTTTATAAGGAGCAGGAGCGCCATGACGCGGAGCATTGCCGCCTGCTGAACCAAACGGTTTGATTGAAGGAGGTAGATTGCAATGCCAAACATGGCTCCCAAAAAGGTTCCGATGCCGGAACAGGAACCAGATGTGAGAAATCATAATTTTGAAGAGGTCGCTCAGGGCTACACCGAGAAAATGGCGGTGGAGGAAGCGACCCGCTGCCTGAACTGCAAGAATAAGCCGTGCGTGTCCGGATGCCCGGTGAATGTCCGCATCCCCGAGTTTATTGCCAAGGTAGCGGAGGGAAACTTTGCTGAGGCGTACAAAATTGTCACCAGCACCAATGCGTTGCCCGCAATCTGCGGTCGCGTCTGCCCGCAGGAGAACCAGTGCGAGGGCAAATGCGTGCGCGGCATCAAGGGCGAGCCGGTGGCAATTGGCCGCCTGGAGCGCTTTGTCGCGGACTGGTATATGGCAAACTGCACCGAAAAGGCGAAAAGGCCTCAGAGCAACGGCCACAAGGTCGCCATCATCGGCGCGGGTCCGGCGGGCCTTTCCTGTGCAGGTTCGCTGGCCCAGAAGGGGTTTGAAGTCACCATCTTTGAGGCGTTTCACACCGCAGGCGGTGTGCTGGTCTACGGCATCCCCGAATTCCGCCTGCCCAAGGAGAAGGTTGTCGCCAAGGAGATCGAAAAGCTCAAAGAGCTGGGCGTCAACATCATGACCGATATGGTGATGGGCAAGGTTCTCTCAATCGACGAGCTGTTTGACGAGATGGGCTTTGAAGCGGTGTTTGTGGGCACCGGCGCGGGTCTGCCGAACTTTATGAAAATTCCGGGTGAGGATCTGTTGGGTGTCTATTCCGCCAATGAGTACCTCACGCGCATCAATCTGATGAAGGCATATCAGGAGGGCTACGACACCCCGATCAGCCATTGCGACGATATCGCTGTGGTGGGCGGCGGAAATGTGGCGATGGACGCAGCCCGCTGCGCCAAGCGCATGGGCGCCAAAAATGTGTATATCGTCTACCGTCGTTCGATGGATGAGCTGCCCGCGCGTGCAGAGGAGGTCCATCACGCGATGGAGGAGGGGATCGAGTTCCGCCTGCTCACCAACCCGGTGCAGATTCTGGGCGACGAGAACGGCGTGGTGCGCGCCATCGAATGCGTCAAAATGGAGCTGGGCGAGCCCGATGCGTCCGGACGCCGCCGTCCTGTTCCGGTCGAGGGCAGCAACTTTGAGATCCCGGTCGAAAGTGTGATTATGTCGATCGGAACGTCCCCCAATCCGCTGATCCGTTCCACCACCCCGGGCTTGGAAGCCAACCGCCATGGCTGTTTGGTGGCGGACGACCATGCGGCGACAACCCGCGAAGGGGTGTTCGCGGGCGGCGATGCGGTAACCGGCGCGGCTACAGTCATCCTCGCGATGGGCGCGGGTAAGACCGCGGCGGAATCAATCGAACAGTACATCCTCAGCAAGCAGAACTAATTTGTAGACCTCTGAAGTTACCGGCGGGCGTTGCCTGCCGGTACTTTTTTGTTTGGCTTCGTCATATGCTTGTAACAGAGTGAAGAAGGGCGGAGGTCGATGACAGATGACAGGCTGGGAGGAACGCAGGCAGACAAAGGCACGGGCGGCGCGGGAGCGCAGCCGGGGAACAGGCCGTGGGGAGCGGTTGCAGCAGGATGCCGTGCTGTCCGCCATGCTCGCGCAGATTACGGTGTGTTTGATCCTGTTGGCGCTGGCTTGGTGCATCAAGCTGTCCGGTCTGCCATTTTACGAAAGTGCGAGGCAGGCGGCGGGGGAGGTGCTGGGACGCGAGCTCAACCTCGGATTTGTCGATGCGATGCTGGCACAGTGGAATTTGCAGCTTCCGGTTTGGTCGCCGGAGGAAAGCCCAGCCCAGCCAGAGTCGCTCCCTGCTTCCTCCTCCTCCGAACAGATTGAGCTGCCGGAAGAGGAAGTTTCCGCGGGGGGGATCATCGATGAAGAGTTGGCCGGGTACATCGAACAGTATCTGCCGCAGCCCCATGCTGAAGATGAGCTGAAGGACGAAGGAAGCGGCCCATCTGATGAACAACAGCCGCCTGGGGAGCTCTCCATCGATCCGGCTCCACAGGCTCAGACAGGCCAGGGTGGGGGAATCAACCCCATCCGGCTGATTCGGTCGGAAAAGAAGGTGAGCGCGCCGGACTCGGCGACGCTCGCGCCTTTTTTTATAACAGACAAGCCCTGCCTGCCGGTTGCACGAGGTACACTGACCTGCCGGTTCGGTTACCGTATCCATCCGATCACCGGAAAGGATGACTTCCATACTGGGGTGGATATCGCTGCGGCGGGAGGAACCCCCATCTCAGCCGTGTTGCCTGGGACGGTCAGCGAGGTGGGCTCCTCCGCCATCTACGGCAAATATATCGTCATCCGCCACAGCAAGACTCTGGAAACCGCCTACTGCCATTGCAGTGAAATTCTGGCGCCAGAGGGCGCCAACGTGCGCAAACGGGAGGTGATCGCGAAGGTGGGCAGCACGGGAATGTCGACCGGCAACCATGTGCATTTGGAATTTCGGGTAAACGGCTTGCAGGCGAATCCAGCCTGGGTGTACGATGAATTTTAAGCTGTTTGGTGCGACGGTGACAGTCAGCTACCCCTTTTTGGCGGTGCTCACCGTATTTTTTACATTGGACCGGACCGGGCTCGGCGGCCAGATGTTTTGCGCCGCCCTTCTGCATGAGCTGGGCCATCTGGTGGTGATGTACCGCTTTGGCCAGGCGCCGCGCAGTATCGATTTTGTGTCGTTCGGCATCCGCATCCAAAAGCGGCCGAGCACAGCGGTCTCCTACGGTAAGGAAATCGCCATCTATTTGGCCGGTCCACTGGTCAACCTGATGACAGCGGGCGTGCTGCTCTGTTTGGCGGGTGGGAGGTTTACACAGCTTTCCCTGATCCATCTCTTGATGGGGCTTTACAACCTCCTGCCGATCGGTGCATTGGATGGCGGAATGATTGTGCGCAATCTGGCGAGTTGCTTTTCCGACCCGCGCCGCGCAGAGAAAATCTGCCGTACCGTTTCGCTTCTGTTTTTGATTCCGCTGGCGGCGGCGGGCATCCTGCTGGGGTTACGGGGGCAGGCCAACATAACCCTGGCGGTGACTTTGATTTATCTCGCCTTTACGATATTTAGCAGCCGGCACTGACAGAGGGAGGTCCGGTTATTTGCTGGGCATGACAACGGAATATTTCTGTAGGATAGAGGCACAGTGTAATCGCTGCGCCTCTATCTTTATCATCATGAGCTTGACGGTATGAAAAGTTGGTGATACAATGGAAACAAAAAAGAAATGGAATGTTTCCAACATGAAGAGTAAAATTATAGAAGAGTCCATAAAGAGCTTACAGGCGGAAGGCCTGCGGTTTTCTGTAGATACTCTGGCTGAAAGGATGAAAATTTCAAAGAAAACAGTTTATAAGTACTTTTCGACCAAAGAAGCGCTTGCCTATGCAATCTATGAAAAGTTTTATACTGATTTAAAGGGGGAGATAGAAAAAATTATTCAGGCGGGTACTCCGAAGATAGCGGAAGAGCTATTACTGCGCTATTTCAGCTCCGCCAAAATGGTTCGCAAAGAGATTTTCAACAAGTATTGTTTGAACAATAAGATTGGGGATTTTGCAGTACAGGGCCATTTGGATGTTTGGGATACAATAAAACCCTATGTTTGTGGTAGCATGAACGATGACGAGGCTGGAATGTATCAATTGATTATAGATGGGGCGTTTGACAAAGCGATCGCTTGCAGCGCTGATTCTGCAATAATAGTTAGAATGTTGAGGCAAATAAAATGATAGTTGATATTTTAAGAGTATTCGCGATCGTATGTATTGCATTTGTTGTCGGCAAAATTGTGGCAAAAATCAAATTGCCGGCCATTCTTGGCTGGCTGATCACAGGCGTCGTATTCGGTCCATATCTTGTTGAAATTATAACTTTCGATATAATGGACGCAAATTGGTATAAAATTGCCATGAAGGCGTTTGAGTGTTTTGCTGGCGTTATGATTGGCAAGGAAATTGTTTTTAAAAAATTTGCAAAGACAGGAAAACAGATCATAGGAATTACCTTTGTGCAATCCATCAGCACTTTTTTATTTGTTTCGTTGGTATTTGCGCTGGTATTCTTCTGGATGGATATTCCCATATACTTGGCGTTTGTATTCGGCGGGATCGCCTTGGCGACCGCACCTGTCCCGGCGCTTTCTATTGTGAACGAATACCACACAAGCGGTCCAGTTACCAAAACGCTCATCCCTTTGGCGGCAATTGACGATGTCATAGGCGTTGCTGTGTTTTTTACCGTCATTTCCATCATCGGTTCCGCAATGGGTACTGGATCAGAATCGGTGTTCGTCATCGTTGCTTCTGTATGTTTTCCGTTTATCATCGGAATCGGTGTTGGATTGATTGCATCGATGATCATCAAAAAAGTAAAGAATGCAAAGATAAACTTTGCTTTGCTGCTGTTCTTCCTTTGTGTTTCCACAGCGATAGGGGTTCTAGTCGATATATTCTTGTTTCATTCATTTAGGCTGAATGATATCCTGATCGGTATGGCGTTCAGCGCTACGTTGGTCAACCTGATACCGGAAGAAAAAACAGAAGAGATATTTAAAAAGTATGACGGAATCCTGAATTTGTCCCTCGTCTTGGTCATTGTCAATTTGGGAGTGCCGCTTGACTATCGTTTAATTGCTGGAGCTGGCGTGTTTACTGTTGTCTATATCCTTTCCCGCGCGATGGGGAAAATCGGAGGCGCCTATATTGGAGGGAAAATAACAAAAGCTCTGCCCACGGTTACAAAATATCTCGGTTTTGCCCTTCTGCCTCATTCGGGCGTTTCTCTCGTATTCACAGGAATTGCAGCGGTTACATTAAATGGGATCGACCCGAATCTTTCCTCCATTGTACAGGGGACGATCGTAGCAGCCGCTATTATCAACGAGGTTATCGCAGTGATTATAGCCAAATATGCTTTTATATGGGCTGATGAAATCGGACAATAGTAACATAGGCGGCAAGAAAAATTTCTTGCCGCCTATGTTATTCATGAATGTAGGGCGGAAAAGAACGCAGTCACCTGCGCTCCGCCGCCGGGCCGATTGGCGGCCTGAAGATATCCGCCGTGTTTTTCGCAGAGTACACGGGCGATGTGCAATCCAAGGCCGAAATGCTCGCTGTCGCGCGCCTCTTTTTCCGCGCGATAGTAGGCGTCTGCGGCGTGCGAAAGTGCGTCTTGGGAAAAGCCGTGTCCATCGTCGCAGACGGTGAGCACAAGTCGATCCTTTTGAAGAGATAGAGAAACCTGAACCGAGCTGGTACAATAGCGAACCGCATTGGAAACGAGATTTTCAAACACCTCCGAGAGAAAAGCGGAATCGACGGTGAAGTTGCCGGAATCCCGACAGGATAGGGAAAAGGCGCGATCACGGCAGAGCATCTTTCCGGAGTATTCCAGATGTTCTACCAATACTGAAAGGTCGACAGGCAGGGGGGCCGGTTCGCGTTCCTCCAACCGCTGGATGGAGCTCATGCTTTGAATATAGCGCTCCAATCGGGCGATATGGTGATCCATTGTGTGCAGTGTGGTGAGAATTTTGTCTTCCGACAGGCGGCCTGAGGGATAGTATTGCAGCAAAAAGTCGTTGTAACCGCGCAAAATAGTCATCGGAGTTCGCAGGTCATGGGAGAAGGCGGCGTTGATTTGGCGTCGCTCTTCCATTGTCCGCCACATCGCGCGGTTGTTTTGTTCGAGTGCGGCGCGCATCCGTTCAAAGGACTGTGCGAGCCGATCCAATTCGTTGCGGCCTTCGGTGGAGATCGAAAAATCCAGATCATTTCGGGCGATCCGTCGGGCTGCATCGTCCAGCAATTGGAGCGGATGTTTTAATTTGCGGCGATAAAACAATAGGCTTGATGAAACGATGCAAATGATAAAGATAAGAGGCACCCCAAAGGTGGTCGCCCAGTCGCAGAAGCGATAGAGGAAGAGGTCCTGTGAACTAAAATAGTCGGTCAACGACTGGATTCCGATCAGAATAGTACCTTCCTGAATCACCTGACCGTCCACCAGGATACTGCCGCGGCGGTAGATTTCCTCCCCATACAGGGCCTGATACTTCTCGTTCAATTGGTCTTGCAGAAGGGAAGTGAAGAAACCCAATCCAGCAGATAGCATCAGCGCGATCAAAAGGCAGGACGTTACATAAAGGGCAAAACTCCATTTGAGGGAGATGTTCTGGATAAGGTGCGGGCGCGTTTTTATTTGATCCACTTATATCCCACCCCCCAAACGGTTTCGATCGGAGACTGTGCGCCCATCGCCGTCAGTTTGGCACGGATACGCTTGATGTGTTCAGCGACCACTGTGCTGCTTCCCTCGCTGTCGTATCCCCAAAGGTGCTCATAGATGCGTTCTTTATCAAAGATTTGGCCCCGATGTCGGGATAGAAATTCTAAAATCTCGAATTCTTTTTTGGTAAGATTCACCCGTCGGCCACAGAAAAAGGCCTCATGAGCGGTGTAATCGATTGTCAGGTCGTCCGCAAACCGGATCTGCGCCGGCTGCATCCCTCTTGCTTCACGCCGCAAATGGGCTGCTACACGTGCGCCCAGTTCATCGATGGAAAAGGGCTTGGTCACATAATCGTCGCCGCCAGCAGTAAACGCGGTGATTTTGTCTGCATCCTCCACCCTCGCGGTGAGAAACAGGATAGGACAGGAAATAAAGGGGCGAATTTTTGAGCAAACGGCGATTCCATCCATTCCCGGCATATTGATGTCCAACAGGATGATCTCCGGTTGGTGCTCCACTTGCTGGATAGCCTCTTCTGCTGTGATCGCTGTAAATACAAGGTAGCCGTTTATCTCAAAATAATCGCGCAAAAGTGCGACAACATCGGGTTCGTCATCTACAATTAATATTTTATGCTGCATACTCAGATCACCTCTTTTTCAGGATAGCAAAAAAATATAAATATTTCATCTATTGGGGATGGAATAAATTTAATTTTTAGGCGAAAAGGCTTGCATTTTGATCTAGGATGTGGTAAGATAATTGAGCGGGATTTGCTGAATTCCGTGTGAGTTCTGGGTATAGCGCAGATTGGTAGCGCGCTACCTTGGGGTGGTAGAGGCCGTGGGTTCAAATCCCGCTACTCAGACCAAAAAGTCATCAGTCTTTGACTGATGACTTTTTCTTTTGTTTTAGTCCTATGATATACTCCGACTAAAAAGGTCGCCAGCACAGCTGGCGGCCTTTTACATCTGTATCTCTGGGAATTTACTTGATGCTTACGTGAACCTATAGGGATCGGAGCATATCCCACAAGCGCTAAAAAATAGGGGTTGGAAATGTAGAGTGAGACTACATCTTGACAAGAAAAAATAACAACAAGATCTATCAATTAGTCGTCAAATTCTTTTTCACTTTGGTAAATCGTACCGCTTATGGTGTCGATTTCGTACTCATATTCGGTTCGGCCGACCTCGAATTCGACTTCATAGACCATCTGCCCGTCATCTCGGTCCAATTTGCACTGCATCTGGGTCGCGTCCTTAGAAGAGATGCCCGCATGGCTTAAAGCAATCGATTTGGCTTTCTGCTCGCCGATATAGCTGGTACTGGAGGAGTTCTTGCTGGAGGGCGGAGTATACGATTCGACATCGTAATCATAGCTGAGGATCGTGCCGCTTTCGGCGTCGATCTCGTAATCATACTCGGTGTTGCCTTTGAAAAACTCCACATCGTATTCAGCCCGGCCGTCGTCGTAATCCAGTTTGCAGCCGAGGAAGGTCACCGCTGACTCCTCGATCCCGGCGTGGTTCAGTGCGATGGATTTCGCTTTACGCTCACCGATGTAGTTGTTGGAGTTAGCGGAAGATGTCGGCTGAGTGGTTTCAGTAAAGCTGGGGCGGAGTTGCGCGGTGACATTTTTTTCTTTGTCGGATGCATCGCGAGAGATTTTAACGTTGACCGGTTTGGCGTACTGGACGGCAAATGCACCGGCGCTTATTGAGCAGAACAGTGTGACAGCCAACAACAGGAAAACGATGCGCTTTGTCAAAGCACTTTTATGGCAGATGTTTTTCATAAGAAATTTCCTCCAATCTTATTTTGCCTTTCTAACTTTCGCCTCAACGGCCGATAGGTTCCGCTTCCCAGCTTCGGATTGCGCCGCTATAAGCGTCGATTTCAAATTCATATTCCATGCCGTCATAGAGGATCTTGCCTTCGTATTCCATCCGGCCGTCGTCATGGTCTACCTCAAATTCCAAGATGTCGTTTGCAGTGGCCCCTGGAACCTGAGAGAGTGCAAGCTCCTTGGCTTTCTGTTCCGAAATGGTTTTGCCGGATGAAGGTGCGGTGTAATCTTCCGCGTCGTAGTCGTAAGAGATAATCTCGCCGGTGCGGGCGTCAATTTCATAGTCGTACTCCTTGTAATCTTTGGTGTAGAACTCCACTTCATACATCTGATATCCATCATCGTAGTCCAGCGCGCTTTTTACAAAGGTGACGTCCGCTTCTTTCAGCCCGGCATGGGACAGAGCGATCTCCTTAGCCCTCTTTTCGGTGATAATTTCACCGGAAGCAGTGGAGGATGCCTGTGAAGATTGCGACGGGGCGGTAAAGTGATCCACGTCGGTCTCCGGATGGCCTTCCTCTACACTGGAAGAGCTGCTCTTGCTGTCATCGCCCCCTTGTGGGATATCCGAAGCAGATTCCTCAATAATGAGGCCTGTCATGGCGTCAATATCGAACTGATAGGGTTGCCCATCTGCGGTGAATTCTACCCGGTAATAATCCACCCCGTTGCGGGTTCCCGCTGTAGCGGCAGTAAACTCCACCTCCGAGGCAGTCAGACCGGCCTGCTCCAGCGCTTTGATCTTCGCCGCCTCCAAGTCGATATGGGCTAATGCAGTCTGTTGGGCAGAACAGCCAGCCAGCAGAGCCAGGGATACGGCGAGGGCGGATAGTCTGTATTTCCATTGCATATTTCGTCACTCCTTTTTGTTTCTGAGGCCATCATAAAGGAAAAACCTGAAATGAATATGAAATTGCCAAAATTTTTTATACGAAATCGGAGAAAATCAAAAACAGACAGCCGGATTGCGCTATCATCAATCCGGCTGTCTGTTTGAAACGCCCTGTAATAATAAGGCGTAATGACGCCTCGGCATCTATATTTGGCCGGCTCCACTGCATCTTACCAGACGCAGGTTCGACAGCGCGCCTATTAAAAATTATAGCTGATCCGGCAGATGCAAAGTGAAAATACTACCCTTTCCGGGCGCACTCTTCAGCTCCATGTACCCGCCAAGAACCTGGGCGATCTGGCGCACCATCGAGAGCCCCAACCCCGCTCCGCCGCCGCTGCGGGACGGATCGGCCTGATAAAACCGCTCCCATATCTTCTCCTGCAATTCCAGCGGAATGCCGTCTCCCTCATCCCGCACCGAAAGCAATATTTCCCCTTGTTCCCGGCGGAGGAGGACCTCCACCGGTCCGTCCACTTTACCGTACTGCAACGCATTATCCACGAGGTTCACAAGCAGGCGGGACAGCAATACCGGATCGGCTTGAACCTGTATTTGCTCCGATAACTTTAGACGTAAACGGTCCTGATTGTAAGCCTTCTCCTCAAAGGTTGAGAGCACCAACTTTTTGACATCCACGGGCTCCATCCGAACAGACTCGATACCTTGATCCAGCCGCGTCATGCTCAGCAGCTGGGAGATCATCGCCGACATCTTTTCCGCTTGGCGGTGGATCATCTCGATGGTCTCCTGCCTCTCCTCTGGGGTTTCATCGAACTGTTCGGCATACTCACAGGCGCTCTTGATGACCGAAACCGGCGTGCGCAGTTCATGGGATGCATCGGCGGTAAACTGTTTTTCCGCCTCAAAGGAACGCTCCAGCCGTTCAAACATCTGGTTAAAGGTCTGGGCGAGACGGGAGAACTCGTCCCGTCCGGGCGGGAGGTCGATCCGTCCGGAGAGATCCTTCGCCTCATTGATTGCAGACGCGGTGGCAGTGATGCTGTCCAGCGGACGGAATGCCCGTTGGACGATGCGCCATCCGCCCAATGCCGCCAGCAAAGCGAAGGTCGGCAGAGAAATCAGGGCGATGCGCAGCATATTGTGGGTCACCTGCCGATGTTTGGGCGCCTCCAGCAACCCGCGCACCCAGACGCCGTTCTCCCAGTCCAGCTGCGCCCACAAATCCATGACCAGATATTCCCCATCTCCCACCTGCACCGAACGGGTAATCCCGTTCTGAAAGGGTTCCTGAGCGGTGAACGAAAGGGGAAGCTGTCCTGCCAGGAGCGCTTCACTTTGGCTGTAGATCAGGAGGGAAACGCCGTTTTGATAGAACTTGAAATCGTCTGCAAAAACCAGCCGGTCCTGCTGCCGGGATATATGCTTTAAGCTGCTCTGCACCGTCTGGGTCAACTGTGACATCGCGGTCCGCCGGGTGACGGAATTGCTGATCAGCAGCATAAAAGAGAGCAGAAAAATCCCCAACAGGATGAGCAGCAGGGTGACCCATGCAGTGATCTTTGCTTTAACCGGCAGCTTCCTCATGGCGGGCCCCCCGTTTTATCCTCTTTCAGCACCCAACCAGCACCGCGTATCGTGTGGAGCAGCTTGACAGGGCCAGGGCCGTCGAGCTTTTTGCGCAGCCGGCTTATGTATACATCGATGTTGTTCGAACTGCCGGAATATTCGTAGTTCCAGATCTGGTTTTCCAGTTGTTCCCGGGACAGAACAACGCCGGGATTGCGCGCCATATATTCGAGGATGGCAAACTCCTTGGGAAGCAAGGGGATCTCCTCGCCGTCGCGGATGGCGATGCGGCGGTCGATATCCACCGTCAGGCTGCCTACGGTGAGCTGGTTGCTGCGAACCCCTGCGTTTTTGCGGGTCATCACGCGGATGCGGGCCAACAATTCGTCAAAGGCAAAGGGCTTCACCAGATAGTCGTCCGCGCCAAGGTCCAGCCCCTTCACCCGGTCCTCGACGGCATCCCGCGCGGTCAGGAATAAAACTGGGGTATTCATTCCCTTGGCGCGCAGTTTTTGAAGCAGCTCGTAGCCGTTCATTTTGGGCATCATCACATCCAGCAGGATGGCATCGTACTGCGCGCCCAGCAGATGTAGCTGCGCCTCCTCGCCGTTGTAACAGCCGTCCACAGTATAGCCCGCCTTTTTCAGCGTTTTTACAATCAGGCGGTTCATATCGCGTTCGTCCTCGACCACCAGAATCTTCATATCGGTTCACCTCCTGATATTCAGAAGACCTAAAGCATCTTTTACGCGTTTGCAATACGCAGAGTTTTGTTTGCCATATTTTCCGGCGTTTCCCTTCTGTATCAGGCCCAGCGGTTGACAGATGTGACCTATATGATACAATATGCATCATATAGAAGAAGCATCATCCTGTCAAGAGGAGGAAAAGCGCATGATCTTTTATTTCAGCGGCACGGGAAACAGTCAACTCGCAGCAAAACAGATCGCAGAGACAGTCAAGGATGAGGTCGTGCCGATTAATAAGTTCCTGAAGGAAGGGAAGAACGGTACTTTTCACTCGGAAAAGCCCTTTGTATTTGTCACCCCCACCTATGCCTGGCGGATCCCAAAGGTCGTCGAGCGGTGGATTCAGGACAGCAGCTTTGCGGGAAATCTGAACGTCTATTTTATCCTGACCTGTGGAGAAAGCTGTGGGAACGCCGCCGCCTATGCCCAAAAGCTCTGTGGTGAGAAGGGCCTGCAATTTTGCGGGCTCGCCTCGGTCGCCATGCCTGAAAATTACATTGCGATGTTCCCGTCCCCAAATGAAACAGAGTGTCGGGCGATCATAGAACGGGCGAAACCGGCCCTCGCCGCCATTGCTGCGCAGATTGAAAGAGGGGAGCCTCTGCCCGCTCCGGCGAGCTCCTTCCGGGATAAGCTGTTGAGCGGCCCGATCAATGTCCTCTATTATCCGTTATTTGTCCACGACAGGGGCTTCGCCGTTTCAGATGCCTGTGTATCCTGCGGCAGGTGTGCGCAGCGCTGTCCTCTGAATAATATCGATATGATAAATGGGAAACCGGTGTGGAAGGGCAACTGCACCCATTGTATGGCTTGTATCGCCGGGTGCCCAGTCGGGACAATTGAGTATAAGACGGCATCGAAGGGCCGGCACCGCCACTATATTATGGAAGACTAGCGTTCTATCTGCTCCAAGTTGGCGCCTGAGTGTGGCTCATAACAGAATTGGCGTGAGAAAAGAAGGGGGGCCTTTCTTAACTTGCCGTTTCCATTGCGGAAAGGATCTCCCCGATATCGGCTTCAAGGCAGATGGACTGCTGTTTTAGCTGCGTGGGGCAAGCTGCTCCGCCTGAATTGATGGAAGCATATATCGCATGATGATTTTCCTCGGTCATCCGCCAAAAAGGATATTTGATGATCACCGGCGTGTGGTAGCCCACGCCCAGTTCTAAAAACAACACCCGCGCCCCTTCATGCCTGCTGAGAAAATCCACATAGCGAGATCGGGCGGCATACCACCCTGCATTCTGCACAAAGGTGTCATCCATACGCAAATTCATGGCCATAGGGCGTCCGCATCGGGGACACTTTGGAATCAGTTCTGTGGGAATGCGCATATTCTGCTGCTCCGCTGCCATGCGGCGAATCGCACTTTCGTTGTCATAAGTCTGTTGGCAGCAGGGTTGGCTGCACTGCCACAAGCCGTAATCCCCTTGCGTATAGAAGAGCCGCTTTTTATCAAAGCCCGCCAGTTGGAATTGATGATCCACATTGGTGGTGAGAACAAAGTAGTCCTTCCCAGCCATCAGGGCCAGCAGTTGATCATAAGTTGGCTTAGGTGCTTTTTCGTACCGGTTTAACATAATTTGGCGGCTCCACCATGCCCAGTATTCCCTTGAATCCTCAAAGGGATAAAAACCACCGGAATACATATCCTGGATGCCATACTTGTCCATAAAATCCCGGAAGTTTTTCTCAAAACGTTCCCCGGAGTAGGTCAAACCCGCCGATGTAGACAGACCGGAACCCGCGCCGACCACCACGGCCTCCGCCGCGTTCAGCGCGGATTTCAGCCTTTTAATTTGCCCTGAACAGGTTTCGATAGATGTTTGCGTCAGTATCTTTGAAAACATTGAAAATAACCTTTCTGATCGAGGTCGGTGCTTGCAGGGATTTGGTGACAGTATCCACTGCAATTTCCGCTGCCTCCCGGTTGGGAAAATGAAACTCTCCTGTTGAAATACAGCAAAATGCCACGCTTTCCAGCCCTTTTTCTGCCGCCAATTCCATACAAGAACGATAGCAGGATCGCAGATTCTCGCGGTCTCGCTCAGTCACGTTGCCTTGAACAATGGGGCCGACTGTGTGAAGGATATATTTTGCCGGCAGATGATAGCCACGGGTCAGCTTGGCACGGCCAGTGGGCTCCGGGCGGCCCTGGGCCGTCATGATCCGATTGCATTCGTCACGGAGTTGGAGCCCCGCCGCTGAGTGGATCGCGTTATCGATGCAGCCGTGACAGGGACAAAAACACCCCAATAGGGTGCTGTTGGCCGCATTTACGATGGCATCCACCCGCAGCCGGGTTATGTCCCCTTGCCAGATGGCGATCTTCGGATGAGCGGGGGAAGCGAGAAGAGCGCCGCCCTCTATGATCCCTTTTTCCTCGCGCTCAGCAGAGAGCAGGGCATCCTGTACTTCCAAGAAATCTTTATGCAAGGGCATAGGGGGGCGCAGGTTCATCAGGCTGCGGAGTAACCGCCGTTGGGCAGCCTCCTCTTGTGGAATTTGTTCTGCTTGGGAACGATATTCCGGCAGCTCTTCCAGCAAAATACGATTGAGATAGCGAATCTGTTCCATTCGGTTCATGTTGGATTCCTTTCGCTGATATTGGTTGTTACAGGCTGTACTCCTGGGGCGGATTGCCGGAAAAGTCGGCAATTACCGCATGGGCCTCCTCAAGGTAGAATACTTCGAAAATGGGATTATCAGCAGTTTGATACTGGCTTCTGACAATGGGGTTTTGGATGCACATTTCTTTAACGACCCTGTTGTTTTCAAACACCGCTCTGCCGTTCAGGCGAATCCAAGCGTAACTGGGGCTGGATACGGAAACCTCGATGTAGGGGTTGGACTGCATATCCTTGTAGACATCCTTCCGGTTGTTGGTACAAAACCACAGCCTGCCATCTTTTTCTCCTGCGAACATAAAGGGGCGGCATTTGGCTCTCCCATCCCGACCCATGGTGGCCAGATACTGGACAGGGTTTTCGTTTAGAAATTTGACGACTTCATTCATAGCAGTTACCTCCGAATTGATATAAAATATGTTTTGGGACAATTCCCTTTGACATCTTCATTGTAGCAGCGCCCTTCGGCGTTGTGAAGTACGCACAATATTGTGCTGTAGTTACCACAGAGTAACAAATGGGCATTACAGCGTCTGTAGCTTCCTTGACGAATCATTGCGTTTTGAGTAAAATAAAAGATGACTTAAAAATGGAGGATGCGCGATGGAAACAAAGACGTTGCCTGCCTGTCCGGTGGAAACAACGCTGATGCTAATCAGTGACAAATGGAAAGTTCTGATCCTCCGGGACTTGATGCCGGGGACAAAACGATTTGGAGAACTGAAAAAATCCATCGGCAGCGTGAGTCAAAAAGTTTTGACCGCACAGCTGCGGGAGATGGAGCACAGCGGTTTACTTGTCCGCACTGTTTATCCTGAAGTTCCGCCTCGGGTGGAATACACCCTTACTGACCTGGGCCGCAGCCTCAAGCCGATTTTAGACGCGATGCAGAATTGGGGAGAAGAATATAAAGCAAAAGCCAATGGGAGCGTAGTGAGCCAGACTTAAAATAAATATTCAATTATTGTATAACAAATGGTGCAGCGCATATTGCGTTGCACCATTATTTTGTAGGTAAAGGGCACAATGAGCTAGAAAACGATAAAATATTTTTCTCATTTATCATTCGGAAAGGGGACAGCGTCGAGGCGAAGGATGTTGATCGGACTCTAGCTGGTGGCGAAAGTGCCTCGGCCGCAATCTTGGGCCGTGTAGCCGCTAAGAAAATCGGCCTGCATGTGGAGATTTTCGGCAAAGAGTACCTGATGAAAAAGGAGATCGGATGACCAAAATCATCCGATCTCCTTTTTTAGGGGTTAGCCGTTTTTGTGTTTTCTCTTTAAGATGGCAAATGCCGCGCTGCCGATCGCAGCCGCCAATACCAGCAGCCACGGGATCGAACGCTTCTCACTTGCCTCCGGTGTCTCCGTCTGCACGCTGATGATTGTCTCGTTCAAGCTATCCGTTTCACCAGCGGGCTCCACCGGCTTCGGCATAGCCGTTTCCATGTTGGGCATTGCTGCTGCGACATCGCCGCCCGTCTCAGGGTTAGAGGCTTCTGCCTGGCTGTTTAACGGAGCGCTCTCCGGTTTGGCGGGCTCCCCGTCAGCCATCGCAATCAGATCGGACCCATTGTAGTATACGGCGGATGCGTCGGTCACGATGCTGCTGATCAGGTGATCCTTGCCGCCGATCTCTACATTCAGTTTGACTCCCTTAGCTTTCGCTTCATCCAGAACGATTGCGGGCATCATTTCTCCATCCTCCAACTTCACGTTGATCGTGTCGCCTTCAGACGCATTCTGAATCTTCTCGCGCACGCCATCCCAGTAATCGCTGTCCGCTACCTGGCCCGTGCTGCCGCCCTTCGAGCTCGAAGGTTTGCTCGGCTTCTCAATCGACACCAGCTTCACCGCGTTCAGCTTATTGGTCATCTCTACTTCCTGTTCCAGCGTCAGCTCGTCGGACTCCAGCAGCTCCTTCGCTTCCGCGATCACGGCTTCCAGTTCCTCGATGCTCGCCGCTGTGTACTTCGTCGCGTCGATCTCCGCCTCGCGCGTCTCGATCACCTTCGCCAGGCGCACCTTCGACATCGCCACTGTGAGCGCACTCGCCTT